>CAMFGZ010000004.1 GCA_945952105.1 uncultured Rhodospirillaceae bacterium
ACCGGCCTTAACCAACCTCTAACGATCTCCGACCCATAAACTCACAAGCTCTCAGTGGACGGCCGCAATCGACAACGCCCAGTTCCAGGCCGCGCTCGCGCGCACGCTCATGGAGGCGGGTCTCGGTCGCGCCGAGGGCGGACGCTTCCGGCTCGACGCCACGCTGCTGAAGCTCGAGAAGCCCTTCGCGGGATATGGCATGACTGTCGAGGCGGTCGTCGCCTACCGGCTGACGGACGCCGTCACCGGCACAGTGGTCTACGAAACCACGCTCGCGCCGCCCGCCACCGCGACCTTCGACGACGCGCTCGACAACAATGCGCGACTGGTCGTCGCCAACGAACGGGCGGTGAGCGCAAATCTGCGCAAGCTCGTCGAAGCGCTCTACGCGCTCCCGGCCGTCCGACGCGTTAAGGTCTTTGCGTCTCGTGTAGCCCGCAACTGCGCCACCTCAGCCTGAGGAAGCCCCGAAGGGGCGTCTCGAAGGATGGGCAACAGACATGGTGCTCGTGCCCATGCTTCGAGACGCGCTCCGGAGTTTTACCCCGAGGTAGTGGAGGGGGAGCGCTGCTCAGCACGAGGTTTGGGGGGGGTGTAATTCCGTTCTTTCGGAAAGCCTTTACACGAGCGTCCGCAATTCCGCGGTGGCGACCGACAGCATCGCGAGGTCGATGGTGCCCGTTGCCGCGAGATCTTCCTTTAGCAATCGATCGACCCGCTCCAGCGCGAGCTTGCGCGGTTCGCTCCAGGCGGCGAGCGCGGCATCGGGATCGCAATCGTTGCCGCCACCGGCACGCAGGGCCGAGCGCAGCAGGTCGGCATGGAGCGCCGCCAGCTCGTCCTGCATCGCGAGCGCGGCCTGCGAGGGCCAGAGGCCGTCGCGCGGCAGCTTCTGTGCGGCATTGGCCAGCAGCGCCAGCGACAGGCGCTCGCCCAGCTTGAAATAGAGCCGGGCCGCATTGCCGATCGAGCATCCATTGGCTTCCGCCGAGAGGGCAAGATCGCCCGCGGCTGCGAGCGTTTCGAGTGCGGCGGCGCGGCGGGCAAGATCGGCCGGCGCCCCCATCGCCTCGAGCGCGGCGGAGCGTTCGCCCAGCGCCGCGCCTTCGGCCTCGCCCACCAGCTCCGCGCGCAGGTCGCCCAGCTCGGCCACGGCACGGCCGAGTTGCGAGGTCGCCGCGGTCGTGTCGAGCGGCTGCGGCAGGCGCCGTAGCGTCCACTGAACCGCGCGCACGACGAACCGCTGCGAGGCGATCAACATGCGAAGCTGCGCCTCGGCCCTCAGCGCCGGGTCGAGCGCTTCGATGTCGGCCCACAGGTCGCGCAGTTTCCAGGCGTCGCGCACCACGGTGAAGGCCTGGGCGATGGTGGCGGCCGTGGCGCCGGTCCGCTGCGCGACGGTGTGCACGAAGGTCGGGCCGCAGCGGTTCACCAGCGAGTTCACGACCTGCAGCGCGGTGATCTCGCGGCGCAGGCGATGGCCCTGGATCGCTGCCGGAAACTTCTCCTGCAGCGCCGTCGGAAAGTAACGCAGCAGCTCGTCCTCGAGGCGCGGATCGTCGGGCAGGTCGGAGGCCAGGATCTCCTCGTTGAGGTCGATCTTGGCGTAGGCCAGCAGCACGCAGAGTTCGGGCCGCGTCAGCGGATGGCGATTCTGGGCGCGCAGGCGCATGGCGGCCGTGTCGGGCAGGAACTCGACGGCGCGGTCGAGCCGGCCCTTGCGCTCCAGCGCGCGCATGAATCGTTCCAGCCGGTCGTGCTCCTCGGCCGCCTGGCCCTCGACGACGCTGATCGCCTGGCTCTGCTGGTAGTTGTGGCGCAGCACCAGGGTCGCGACCTCGTCCGTCATGGAGAAGAGCAGCGGATCGCGCGCCTCGGCCGTGAGCGCGCCGGACGCAATGGCGCCGCCGGTCGCGATCTTGATGTTGACCTCGTGGTCGGACGTGTCGACGCCCGCCGAATTGTCGAGCGCGTCGGTATTGATCTTGCGCCCCGCGAGCGCCGTCTCGACGCGGCCGCGCTGGGTGAAGCCGAGGTTGGCACCCTCGCCGACGACGCGGGCGCGCACCTGGCTCGCGTCGATACGCACCGGATCGTTGGCGCGGTCCCCGGCATCGGCATTGGTCTCGCCCGACGCCTTCACGTAGGTGCCGATGCCGCCGAAATAGAGCAGGTCGACCGGTGCGGCGAGGATGGCGCGCAGCAGGTCGAGCGGCGCCAGCGCCGCCGTCTCGATTCCCAGCACCGCGCGCGCCTCGGGTGACAGCGTCACGGACTTCGCGCTGCGGTCGAGTATCGCGCCGCCCGCCGACAGCAGGCTCCTGTCGTAATCCATCCACGAGGAGCGCGGCAGGGCGAACAGCCTTTGCCGCTCCGCCAGGCTGCTCGCGGGATCGGGCGAGGGGTCGAGGAAGATGTGGCGATGGTCGAAGGCCGCCACCAGCCTGATGTGAGGCGACAGCAGCATGCCGTTGCCGAACACGTCGCCCGACATGTCGCCGACGCCGGCCGCGGTGAACGGCGTCTCCTGGATGTCCTGGCCCAGTTCGCGGAAGTGGCGCTTCACCGATTCCCACGCGCCGCGAGCAGTGATGCCCATCTTCTTGTGGTCGTAGCCCGCCGAGCCGCCCGAGGCGAAGGCATCGTCGAGCCAGAAGCCGTAGTCGCGGGCCAGCGCATTGGCGATGTCGGAGAAGGTGGCGGTGCCCTTGTCGGCGGCAACCACCAGATAGGGATCGTCGGCGTCGTGGCGCACCACGTCGGCCGGTGGCACGATGCCGCCTCCCGAATAGTTGTCGGTGATGTCGAGCAGCCCGCGGATCAGGGTCTGGTAGCAGGCGATGCCCTCGGCCTGGACCTGTTCGCGCGTGCCACCGAGGGGCGGCTGTTTCACATAGAAGCCGCCCTTCGAACCGACCGGCACGATGACGGCGTTCTTCACCATCTGCGTCTTCATCAGGCCGAGGATCTCGGTGCGGAAATCCTCGCGCCGGTCGGACCAGCGGATGCCGCCGCGCGCGACCCGGCCGCCGCGCAGATGGATGCCTTCCATGCGCGGGCTGTAGACGAAGATCTCGACCAGCGGCCGCGGCGCGGGCAGCTCGTCGATCGCGCGGCTGTCGATCTTGAAGGAGATCCAGTCCTTCGTGCCGCCCGCCTGCCAGTAGTTGGTGCGCAGGGTGCAGAGCACGGCATTGTGGAAGCGCCGCAGGATACGGTCCTCGTCGAGCGTGCCGACGGCCTCGAGGGAGGCGGCGAACTCCGCCTCGATCGCGGCGATCCGGTTGCCGCGTTCCTCGGAGGCGGCGGCGCCCAGTGCCGGATCGAACCGCGCCCCGAAGAGGTCGACCAGCAGGCGCGCCACCTTCGGATAGGCCGCCAGCGCGCGTTCCATGTAATCCTGGCTGAACGGGATGCCGGCCTGCCGCAGGTACTTCGCATAGGCCCGCACGATGGCGACCTCGCGCCACGCGAGCCCGGCGCCGAGCACCAGCTTGTTCAGCCCGTCGTTTTCGAGGGCGCCTGCGCGCAGCTTTTCGATGACCTCGATGAAGCGCGGTCCCGCGGCATCGAGATCGACCGGCGACCGGTCCGAGGTTTCGACGCGCAGCACCTGCATCGCCACACCATGCGTCTGCTCGTCGCCGCCTTCCCTGCGCAGCAGGAAGGGTGCTTCGCTGATGACGCGCAGGCCGAGATTCTCGGCGAGCGGCAGGATATCGGAGAGGGCGATCGGCTTGCGCGGGTGGAACAGGCGAAGCGCGAAGCGGTGTGCGGGCATGCCGGCGCGCCGCCCGACCTGCACGCCGAAGTCCGCACCCTCCATGAAACGCTGCAGCTGCGCGATATCGACGAGCGCCTGCGCCGCGTCGAAGGTCTCGCGATATACGGCTGGAAACCAGTCGCGCCAGCGTCGCGCGGCGGCACGTCCCTCGGCTTCGCCGAGCCTCGCCTGGAGGGCGACCCGCAGCCGGTCGTTCCACGACGTCGCCGCATCCATCAATCGACGTTCGAGTTCGGCGAGGTCGGGCCCCGCCTGCTCCGGCGCGTTGAGCTTCAGCGTGTAGAGCGACTGGACCAGCGCGGAATTGCTGCCGACCGAGGTGGCGACCGACGTGACGCGGCCGTTCCATGCCTGTTCGAGGATGGAAGAGAAGCGCGCGGAGAGGACCTCGTCGAAACGCTCGCGCGGCACGAAGACAAGCGCGGTGGCGAAGCGGCCGACCGTGTCGAGGCGCGAGAACATCGCCACGCGCCGCCTTTCCTGGAGCTGCAGGATGCCCAGCACATGGTCGTAGAGCGTATCCTCGTCGACCTGGAACAATTCGTCCCGCGGATAGGAATCGAGGATCGCCAGCAGCGCCTTTCCGTCGTGTCCGTGGCGATCGAAGCCCGACCGGCGCAACAGGCTCTCGATCCGGCCGCGCAGCAGCGGCACGTCGTGAACCGGCGCGTGATAGGCCGCGGAGGTGAAGAGGCCGACCAGCCTGTGTTCGCCGGTGACGCGTCCGTCGGCGTCGCAGGTCTTCACGATCACGCAGTCCATCGCGCCGCTGCGATGGACCAAAGATTGCCGATCGGTCTTCACGACCAGGATGTTGTGCGGCCCGCGCGCGAAGCGGGCCATCGCCTCGCCCGCGCCGACGCCCGGCTCGAACAGCCGCACCTCGTCGCGCCGCAGGATGCCCAGCGCCGAGCCGGGCACGATCTCGTAGCGCAGGCCGGCGGGCTGGCTCGCATCCTCGACGTAGCGGTAGCGGCGATGGCCGAGGAAGGTGAAGTGGTTGGCCTCGAGCCAGCGCAGGAAATCCTCGTACTCCGGGAAGTTCGGCGCGCGCCCTGGCGAGAGATCGAGGATGGCGTCGAGACAGGCGCGGCGCATCGCGGCCCAGTCGGAGACCGCCAGCCGGACCTCCGCCAGCACGCGGGTGAGCGCGGCGGCGATCTCGTCGAGCAGCACCGGATCGCCTTGGCGATCGATCTCGATGTGCATCATCGATTCCGGCCGTGCGCGCTCGCCGGCTTCGAGGGCGATGCCCACCAGGTCGCCGTCGAGATCGCGGCGCGCCGCCATCACCGGATGGGCGAGCAGGTGAACGGCAATCTCGCGGCGATTGAATTCGTTGGCGATCGAATCGACCAGGAACGGCATGTCGTCGTTCACGATCTGCACGACCGTGTGACGGCTCTCGAAGCCGTGGTCCTCGAGCGCCGGATTGAAGATCCTGACCTTGGCCACGCCGGGCAGCCGGCGGCGCGCGAAAGCCAGGAGCGAGATCGCGGCGGCGGCCCGCTGCTCCACCGGCGCGGCCGCCAGATCCTTGTCGGACACCCGGCCGAACAGGCGGCGTGCGAATTGTGCGGCTTCCTCACCTCCGGCCTGGAGGGCGGCGGCGCAGATGGCGTCCAGCCCGTAGACACGCGGCGTCGGAGAATTGGCCATATTTTGAGCATTCCTCGCGAATCTGCGGCGGATGTTACGCCTTACGGTGACATTCTGACGACGGAGTCTTGGCGAAGCCGAGAATGCCCACCGAATCGCGGCTTTGGCGAGGTGGTCGTGCGCGGGCGAGCCGATTCGCTGCGGTTTCTGTCCGGGGTCCACGGAATCCGCGGGAAAGCGCGTTTTGTTCTCATGCTATGCTGCATGTGCGAAGGGCCGAAAACACCGAAGGAAATAGAATTTCAAACCGATTTTTTGCGCGTTCTTTCAATGGTTTAACCAACCATTCTTGAGATTCACAAACGGGGAATAAATTTCGCAATGACAGGGTCGGCCCCGTGCGTACTATCTATGGATAGTGGGGAGCGACGAACTCCTCCCAATATCTAGGTGTCTTCCACAGATTGTTCTATCCACAACTGTGGACAAAAAGAAAAAGGGGACCGCAAGTGTTTGATGTTGTTCAAGTTCGCAGCGGTGCGCGCGTTGTTACCGATTCTTCCCGGGACGCTCGCCTGACGGCCTTTGGCAAGGCCACCTTGACCGACCGGTACCTCCTGCCGGGCGAAGGCTACCAGGACATGTTCGCGCGGGTCGCCTCGGCCTATGCCGACGACGACGCCCATGCCCAGCGCCTGTACGACTACATCAGCAATCTCTGGTTCATGCCGGCCACACCCGTTCTCAGCAATGGGGGGACCAGCCGCGGCCTGCCGATCTCGTGCTTCCTCAACGAGGCGAATGACAGCCTCGAGGGCATCGTCGGGCTGTGGAACGAGAATGTGTGGCTGGCGTCGCGCGGCGGCGGAATCGGCTCCTACTGGGGCAATCTCCGTTCGATTGGCGAAAAGGTCGGCATGAACGGCAAGACCTCGGGCGTGGTGCCGTTCATCCGCGTGATGGACTCGCTCACGCTCGCGATCAGCCAGGGCTCGCTGCGCCGCGGCTCGGCCGCGGTGTACCTGCCGGTGAACCATCCCGAGATCGAGGAGTTCATCGAGATCCGCCGCCCGACCGGCGGCGACCCGAACCGCAAGGCGCTGAACCTGCACCACGGCCTGCTGATCTCCGACGCCTTCATGCGCGCGGTGGAGAACGACGAGGAGTGGGCGCTGGTCAGCCCGAAGGACGGCGCCGTGCAGCGCACCGTCTCGGCCCGTCACCTGTGGATCCGCATCCTGACGGCCCGCGTCGAGACCGGCGAGCCGTACCTGGTGTTCGTCGACCACGTGAACAACGCGCGGCCCGAGCATCACAAGCTCGCGGGCCTCGAGGTCAAGACCTCGAACCTGTGCAGCGAGATCACGCTGCCGACCGGCGTCGACCATCACGGCAAGCAGCGCACCGCCGTCTGCTGCCTGTCGTCGCTCAACCTCGAGACCTATCTCGAGTGGCACGAGCATCCGCACTTCATCGAGGACGTGATGCGCTTCCTCGACAACGTGCTGCAGGGTTTCATCGACACCGCCGGCTCCGACTTCGCGCGCGCGACCTATGCCGCCATGCGCGAGCGGTCGGTCGGCCTCGGTGTCATGGGCTTCCACTCCTTCCTCCAGGCCAACGGCATCCCGCTGGAATCGGTGATGGCCAAGGTGTGGAACAAGAAGATGTTCAAGCATGTCCGCGCCCAGTGCGACGAGGCGTCGTTGACCCTCGGCAAGGAGCGCGGTGCGTGCCCGGACGCCGCCGACTTCGGCTTCCAGGACCGCTTCTCCAACAAGCTCGCGATCGCGCCGACCGCGTCGATCTCGATCATCTGCGGCGGCGCCTCGCCCGGCATCGAGCCGTCGGCGGCCAACGTCTACAACCACAAGACCCTCTCGGGCTCCTTCGTGGTGCGCAACCCGTACCTCGAGAAGGTGCTGGCCCAGAAGGGCAAGAACGACGAGGACACCTGGACGGCGATCATGACCGACCAGGGCTCGGTGCGGAATCTCGACTGCCTCGACGACCACGAGAAGGCGGTGTTCAAGACCGCGTTCGAGATCGACCAGCGCTGGCTGGTCGAGCATGCGGCCGACCGCACGCCCTACATCTGCCAGAGCCAGTCGCTGAACATCTTCCTGCCGGCCGACGTGCACAAGCGCGACCTGCACCAGATCCACATGATGGCCTGGAAGCGCGGCGTGAAGAGCCTCTACTACTGCCGCTCGCTGTCCATCCAGCGCGCCGAGAGCGTCGCGGGCGAAGCCCTCGCCGCGCCGCTCGGCGACCATGCCCTTACGGCGCCCAAGACCGATGCTCCCTCTCCTCTGTTCCCCGGAACGCCGCCGGCACAGAGCAATGACTACGAAGAATGCCTTAGCTGCCAGTAACGAGCGTCCTCCCCAGCCGCGTCCCCATGCTTCGGGGCCGTGGCTGGGGATTTTGATTTCAAGCGATCCCATTTTCATACGCCCGACCGAATTGGACGCCGCGCCATGTCACTCCTCGACGCCAAGCCGATCTACAAGCCGTTCCACTATCCCTGGGCCTACGACGCCTGGCTGACGCAGCAGCGCATCCACTGGCTGCCCGAGGAAGTGCCGCTGGCCGACGACGTGAAGGACTGGCGCAACAAGCTCTCCGACAGCGAGCGTCATCTGCTGACGCAGATCTTCCGCTTCTTCACCCAGGCCGACGTCGAAGTGAACAACTGCTACATGCGGCACTACAGCCGCGTGTTCAAACCGACCGAAGTACAGATGATGCTGGCCGCCTTCTCGGCGATGGAGACGGTGCACGTTGCCGCCTACAGCCACCTGCTCGACACGATCGGCATGCCCGAGACCGAGTACTCCGTCTTCCTCACCGTCAAGGAGATGAAGGACAAGTACGACTACATGCAGGGCTTCAACGTCGACTCGAAGGCCGACATCGCCAAGACGCTGGCCGTGTTCGGCGCCTTCACCGAGGGCCTGCAGCTGTTCGCCAGCTTCGCGATGCTGATGAACTTCCCGCGCTTCAACAAGATGAAGGGCATGGGCCAGATCGTGACCTGGTCGGTGCGCGACGAGACGCTGCACTGCAACTCGATCATCAAGCTGTTCCGCACCTTCATCCAGGAGAACCCGGAAGTCTGGACCGAGGAGCTGCAGCGCGAGATCTACGTCGCCTGCTCGACCATCGTCGATCACGAGGACGCTTTCATCGACCTCGCCTTCGAGATGGGCGGTATCGAGGGCATGACCGCCGTCGACGTGAAGCGCTACATCCGCTACATCGCCGACCGCCGCCTGACCCAGCTCAGCCTGCAGCCCATCTATCGCGCGGACGCCAAGAACCCGCTGCCGTGGATGGACCAGATGCTGAACGCCATCGAGCACACCAACTTCTTCGAGAACCGCTCGACCGAATACTCCAAGGCGTCGACGCGCGGCACCTGGGACGAGGCGTTCACCTGACGCCTCACTGGGCGCTATAAAAGGCTGGCCCAGTTCCGGCCTCCGTAGAAGAGACGAAGGATCATTATCTCCGTCGCTGAGACGGTAAAGGCAATGGCGACTCGTCGTTCGAAGCCTGCGACGCGCAAGCCGGGACGTATGTCGTCGCGTCCTTGGCCGCGCTCGCCACTTGCTTCGAATCCCGTGCAATAAGCTTCAAGCCGCTCGATGTAGGCTAGCGCCACATCGATCCCGGCGCGCTCCGCAATCCAGTCGCCGAGTTGAATGAGATCGGCGCGTGCCTCTGGGGAGAGCGTAACAACGCGACGCTCAACGACGCGCCTTTTTCTTTGGTGCGTAGCGAGCGCGTGCCTCGGCGAAAACGGCCTTCGCCGAAAGCTTGCGCTCGGGATTCGCTTTCATTGCGTCATAGACGGGTGCGACCTCGTCGCGGAGCCATCGCTCGACGGCGGCATCGCGCTCTTGCAGCGCGCGGAGACCGGCTCTTATGACTTCGGAGCTGGAAGCATAGGCGCCGGATTCGACCTTCGCGTCGATATAGGCCGACTGTTCGGCTGGAAGGCTGAAGGTGCGCTTCGATACCTTGGTCATGTAGTTCTCCAGTATGACTGGATCATACCGGCTTTTTCGACTTCGGTAAAAGCAGGAGGGCCGCCGTAGCGCCGAGCGCTGCAGCCACTGCCGCCCACGTGAAGAGTGCTGAATAGGCTTCTGCTCCGCGCTCGGCACCAAGAGCGGCTCCCAACGCTGCGATGCCGATCGGCAGCCCTCGCCGTTCACAAGGTCACGCCCGACCTGCCGCTGGTCTTCACCTCCTATGCCGCCGATCCGATCAAAGCGGGGTTTGCGCAGAGCTACGTGCGTCCGGGCGGGAACACGACCGGGAACGTGATGAATGCTGCGGGCGGCGAGGAAACGCTCACGCAGAAGCGCATGGGACTGTTCAAGGAGCTGGTACCAGACCTGAAGCGACTGGGCTTCATCGGCACGGCGACGTCGATATTGGCCGTGGCCGAGCTCGCTGCCCTCAAGAGCGTGGCCGGTCACTTCGGCTTCGACATCGTGCATCATCCCCTCCAAGGGGCTCGACGACATCGAAAGCGCCGTCGCGGCGAGTGACAGGGAGGGCGCGGGCGCCCTTTATGTCTCGGGCGAGCCGCTGCTCTACAACAACATGGCGCGGGCGTTGCCGCCGCTCATGGCGTCGGGGAAGCCCACGGTCGGCACCTATCCCGACTGGGCGCGGGCGGGACTCCTGATGTCCTATTCGGCCGACCTGCTCGACGATTTTCGCCGCGCCGGAATCTATGCCGCGAAAATCCTGGGCGGGGAGAAGCCGGGAGATCTCCCGATCGAGCAGGCCAGCAAGTTCATCCTGGTCGTCAACGCCCGGACGGCCAGACGGCTCGGCATCGGCGTGCCGACGACGATGCTGGCCGACGAGTTGATCGAGTAGCCCTCGGCTTGCGGCTGCGAGGTGAACCTCGCGAGGAGGTCACTACTCCCCGAAGGTCCGCCGGTAGGTCTTGCTCATCACCTCGTCGAAGCGCGAGCCGGGAACGAAGTCCGACATTTCGTCCGGCCGAGTGAGGCCCGGGAGCTGGCGGGGGCAGTCGGACGGCTCACCGAGCACCTGCGTGATCGGATACATCGCCGACCAGGCGGGAACGCCCTCGTAGTCTTCCTCCTCGTCGGCGACGTGGGTGTTGCGGATCTTGCCCGACGCCATCTCGATCTCCATGCCGATCATGGTCGTCGCCTTGAACTCCTGCTTGTTCGGCTGGCGAATGAGCTTGGAGCGGCCGGGATAGATGCGGTCGATGAAGCGGTCCATCAGCTTCAGCTTCTCTTCCGGATCGTCGATCACATGCGCCTTACCGAAGGCCATGACGGCGCGGTAGTTCACCGAATGGTGGAAACCCGAGCGCGCCATCACCAGCGAATCGAGATGCGTGACCGTGAGGCAGACGTCGACGCCTTCCTTCTGGTTGCGGATCATGCGGCTCGCCGACGAACCGTGCCAGTAGAGGTGGCTGCTCTCGCGCCAGAAGCCGGTCGGCGTGCAGTAGGGACGGCCGTCGATCACATAGGCGATGTGGCAGACCAGGGCGGCATCCAGGATCGCGTGGATGGTTTCCTTGTCGTAGCGGCCACGGTCGTGGACGCGTTTCACCTTGTTGACGTTGGTGACGGGATAGCTGTCGGGCGGAGTGACGGTATCGGGAGGGCTCATGACTAAACCTTTGGGCGCACCGAGAAAGGGGTTGCTTGCGGCAAGACCATCGTTGGAATACGGATCAGGCGAAAGAGCCAGTTTGGCGGAAAGAGACTGGTCCAGTTGAACGCCCGCACGACCTCCCGTTCCCGGCGCGCCCCGCCGCTCGGCCTCGCGCTCGACCCGTCCTCGCCGGAGCCGTTGCACCGGCAGATCGGCGGGCAGATGCGGCGCGCCATCCTCGACGGGCGGTTGAAGCCTGGCACGCGGCTGCCGTCCTCGCGCCTGACGGCGCAGGATCTCGACTGCGCGCGCGGCACCGTCGTGCTGGCCTTCGACCAGCTCGTCGCCGAAGGCTACCTCGTCAGCCAGGCGGGCTCGGCCATGTCGGTGGCGGCCGACCTGCCCGACGAGATGCTGACCGTGCCGCGCACCGGCACGCTGCCGCAGGGAAAGACCGTCGCCCGGCCCGCCGTCGCGCGCCGGACCCGTGCGCTGCTGGCGGAGACTCCATCGCCTGCGCCCGCCGGTCCGCCCCTGGCCTTTCCCACCGGCCAGCCCGATCGCGAGGCCTTTCCCTTTGCATTGTGGGCCAAGCTGCTGGAGCGCGAGTGGCGGCGGCCCGGCGTCGAGGCCGCGAGCGCCGTCCATCCGTTCGGTCATGCCGGCCTGCGCGAGGCGATCGCGACCTATCTCGGCGTGGCGCGCGGCTTCACCTGCGATCCCCGATCCGTCGTCGTCACGACGGGCATCCGTCACGGCCTCTCGCTTTTCGCTGAGGTCGTGCTCGATGCCGGCGACACGGCGTGGATCGAGGAGCCGGGCTTCGTCGGCGTGCGCGAGGCGCTGGCGACGTCGGGCATCCGCGCCATGCCCGTCCCCATCGATGCATCGGGCTTCTCGCCGGAAACCGCGCAGACGCTCGCTCCCGAAGCGCGCCTCGCGGTCGTGGCGCCGGCCCATCACTTTCCGCTCGGGACCGTGCTCGGCCTGCAGCGGCGCCTGGAACTCCTGAGCTGGGCGGAGCGCCGTAAAGCCTGGATCGCGGAGGACGATTTCGACGGGGAGTATCGCTACAGCGGGCGGCCGCTGCCGCCGTTGCGCTCGCTCGACCGCGCGGGCCGCGTCGCCTACTTCAGCAGCTTCTCCAAGCTACTCTTCCCGGCGTTGCGTCTCAGCTTCCTCGTCCTGCCGGCCTCGCTGGTCGAGGCCACGGAACGGATCATGGACCGCGTTTCGGTGCGCGCGCCGCTGCTAGGGCAGGGCGCGCTTGCCCGCTTCATCGCCGAGGGCCACTTCGCCACCCATCTGCGCCGCACGCGCCAGCTCTATGCCGGCCGGCGGCAGGCGCTGCTCGGCAGCGCGGCGCGCCAACTCGACGGGCTGCTCACCGTGGCACCGGACCCCGGCGGCATGCATGTAATCGCGAGCCCCGTGCCCCGGCTCGCGCCGCGCTTCGACGACGTCGCCGTGACGGCGGCCGCGGCGGCCGAAGGCCTGATCGTGCAGCCGCTCTCGGTCTGCTACGCCGGCCGCGCGCGACGGCATGGGTTGATCCTGGGCTATGCGGGAACGCCCGAAGCGGATATCGAACGTGCGTTACTGAAGCTGCGTGACGTGGTGGTCAATGCGACGGCTGCCCGTGCTTCGAGACGCGATCCTGCGAAACGAGTCTCAGTACGAGGC
This sequence comes from uncultured Rhodospirillaceae bacterium, assembly GCA_945952105.1. GTDB lineage: Bacteria > Pseudomonadota > Alphaproteobacteria > Reyranellales > Reyranellaceae > Reyranella. The sequence continues at coordinate 12,728 of CAMFGZ010000004.1, forward strand.
GGGCGATTGTGCGGGGCCTGACCGTCGGGTTTCCCGGCCTGTCGAAGTCGATCGTGCATGCGGCATCGTGGGTGAAAATCATTCTTTGTGAATTGCGGCGTCACTGCCATAATTGCACTGATGTCTGCGCAGCGGTCCCCGTCACAGCTTCGCGCTTTTGCGCTGATGGCGGCGCTGTTTGGCGTGACGTTGGCGATCCTGCAACCGTTGGCCCACGCGGTGATGCTGCGGACGGGCGGACCGGAAGCGGCAGCCAGCCTGTGGGGCGCGATTTGCCAGACCGGCACGGACGGCGAGGCCGATAGCTCGAAACAGTCTTCGGCCAAGGTCCACGATTGCTGCTTCGGCCTGGCACATGCGCCGGTTCTGCTCGGGCCGTCGGTCGCATCCGTCTTCGTCGACCGCATCTCCTCGTTCGACCGCGTCGCGGCGCATCATCATCATCCCACGACCGGCGCGATCCGCGACGGGCCGCAACAGCCTCGCGCACCTCCGCTTCCGTAAAGACTGACCTCTTTTGAGCAACATGCGCGCTCCTGGCGCGCGTGATGCGTTGCGTCAGCCATTCGAGGAAGCATCAATGCCGTTCATAGCCCGGGCGACCTGCGTCGCCCCGATAGGCTGGTTCAAGGCGCGCTCGCGGTTGCCCGGGGCGGCCTGCCCCGACACGTGCCCTGGCACGCGCATCGTCCCGAGGGCGGTCGCGGCGAAGGCCTCCGTAGAGACAGCCGGCTCACGGTTGCTGAGTTGCCGTCATGACGACGCGGCCGCTGAGTGATCTGCCCGAACCGCTGTCGCCGGCGGTGAAGCGCACGATCCTGGTGGTCGTGATCCTGCTGCACGCGGGTGGCGCCTGGGCGCTCGCTCGCGTCGAGCCCGCGCGCCTGGTCGTGGGCGACGTGGCGCCGATGGAAATCCGGATGGTGGCGCCGGACGGGTCGGCGCAGCCTGAGATCGAGACTGCCGAGCCGCCACCGCCGGTCGACCTCGCGCCTCCGCCGCCGGAACTGGCGACGATCGTCGAGCCACCACCGCCCGACCTGCCGCCCCCGGAATTTCCGGTGGCCAAGCTCGACATTCCTCCGCCACCGGAAATGCCCGAAGCGGTGATTGCGCCGCCGAAGGTGAAGCCGAAACCACCCGAGCCGCGTCCAGTGCAGAAGGCCGTTCCACGCCAGGCCGCCCCGGCCACACCGGTCGACAGCCAGTCGCAGCCGGCCGCGGCGGCCACTGCCCCACGCACGGTGCAAGCTTCGCAGTTGGGTTGGCTGGTCGCGCCCAACCCCGTCTACCCGTCGCGCTCCCGCCGCGCGGGCGAACAGGGGACGGTGATGGTTCGTGCATTCGTCGACATCGCGGGTCGCCCCTCGCAGGTGTCGCTGCAGGCCTCGTCAGGCCACGCCGCGCTCGACGAGGCGGCGGTGAGCGCGGTCCGCGCTGCGCAGTTCCGGGCCTACGCCGAGGGTGGCCGGGCGCAGCCCGTTTGGGTCCACGTCCCGATCAAGTTCACTTTGCAATAGGAGCGTAACGCATGGGCGACGCATCGAGTTTGGGCTTCGGCCATTTCCTCGCGCAGGCGGACATCGTCGCGAAGGTCCTGCTGGGCGTGCTGGCGTTGATGTCGGCGATCTCCTGGTACCTGATCATCTACAAAGGGATCGGGCAGCTCATCCGCCAGGAGCGCAGCCGCAGGTTCCTGAACTTCTTCTGGAGCGCCACCTCGCTCGAGCAGGTGCAGAACGAACTCAGCATCCATGGTGTGCGCGAGCCGTTCGGTCATCTGACGGCGCATTCGCTGCATGCCCAGGCGCACCATGCCAAGTTCGGCGCGGCCAAGCTCGAGGAGGCCGGCAGCGAGACGGAGTTCCTGACGCGCACCATCAAGAAGGTGCTCGACGAGGAGACGACCTCGCTGGAGAACGGCCTCACCATGCTGGCGACGATCGGGGCCACCGCTCCGTTCGTGGGCCTGTTCGGCACGGTGTGGGGCATCTATCACGCCCTGATCGCCATCGGCATGTCGGGCTCGGGCATGCTCGACAAGGTGGCCGGTCCGGTCGGCGAGGCGCTGATCATGACCGGCATCGGCCTCGCCGTCGCCCTGCCGGCGGTCATGGGCTACAACTGGCTGACCCGCTCCAACCGCGTGCTGACGGCCAAGCTCGACGCCTTCGCGTTCGAGCTGCTCACCTTCCTGTCGATGGGCCGCGCCCTGCAGGCCGGCCGCAAGCCGGGCGTGCCGCTCACGGCCGTGAACTGAGGGAGCGGGACATGGCTTTCGGGAGTTTCGAACGCAAGACCTCGTCCACGCCGATGGCCGAGATCAACATGGTGCCGCTGATCGACGTGGTGCTGGTGTTGCTGGTCATCTTCATCGTGACGGCGCCGCTGCTGACCAACGTGGTGAAGCTCGACCTGCCCAAGGCGACGGCCAACGCCGACCTGCAGAAGCCGGAGAAGATCGAGTTCGCGATCGACGCGCAGGGCGCGCTGCATTGGGGCGGCGAGCGGCTGACGCGCGAGGAGGCGATGGAGAAGTTCGCCGAGGCGGGCCGCAAGCGGCCGCAGCCCGAGGTCTATCTGCGCGCCGACGCCACCGTGCCCTATCGCTACGTCATGGAGACCCTGGCCGATGCCTCCAAGGGCGGCCTCTCCAAGATCGCCTTCGTCAGCGAGCCGACGCGATGACATACATCTGGAAACCTCACGCACCGGCACCCGCACGCAATGCCCGCGCCTACACCCTGATATGGCGCATACATTTCTACGCCGGCCTCTTCTGCATACCCTTCGTTTTGTGGCTGTCCTTCACAGGTGCCCTCTATCTCTTCAAGCCGCAGATCGACGCGTGGATCGATCGCCCCTACGACCACTTGGCAGTAAGCGGCCAAACGGCCCCTCCCTCTTCACAGGTCGAAGCCGCGCTCGGGCAGATCGAGGGCGGTGTCCTCAACGCCTACGAAGTGCCGACCGGCCCAGACGCGGCGGCGCGCGTCTTGGTGGGGCGCGGCAGCGAGCTCTACCGGATCTATGTTCATCCACAGACGCTGGAGGTGCTGAAGATCGTTCCGGAGAGCCGGCGCTTCACGAGGCTTCTCTTCTATCTTCACGGCGAGCTGTTGCTGGGAAGGCCCGGCTCGATGCTCGTCGAGCTTGCTGCCTCGTGGGCGATCGTGATGTTGCTCACGGGATTGTATCTCTGGTGGCCAAGGGATGGCCGCAGTATCGCCGGCGTCGTCTACCCTCGGCTATCCCTGCGCGGTCGCGCGTTGTGGCGCGACCTCCATGCGGCCATCGGTTTCTGGGTGTCGCTGTTTGCATTGTTCCTCCTCGTTTCGGGGTTGCCCTGGGCGGCTTCTTGGGGAGGCATGTTGAAAGCGGTCCGGCAAATCGGCGCCGAAGCACCAGTGCGCCAGGACTGGACGACCGGCAGCGCATCCGAAGCTGCCGATCGCCAGCAGCAACACGAGCAGCACCGGCCCGTTCATCACGGCCGGGAGGGTGGCACGGAGATGTCACATGCCCTTTATCTTGAACTCGACAGGCTCGTTCCGGTCGTCATCCCGCTCGGCCTTGCATATCCCGCTCTGATATCGCCCCCGTCTGCGGCGTCGCCGTCCTGGACGGCCCGCTCCGAGGCTCAGAACCGCCCTCTTCGGGAGAGTGTCGTGCTCGACGGCACCGCCGGCACCATCGTCAAGCGCACGACTTTCGCGCAGTGGCCGCTGGTCGATCGCCTCGTCGGCTACGGAGTGGCGATCCATGAGGGACAGATGTTCGGCTGGATCAACCAGGCGTTAGGCTTGTTCACCGCCATGAGCCTCGCCCTGGTGAGTGTCAGTGGCTTCCTGATGTGGTGGCACCGGCGTCCGCCGGGGCGGCTTGGTGCTCCGACGACGTCCCGCCGGCTTACGTCCGTGCCGTTCCTGGTTACGGCACTGGTTGCCCTTGGAATCCTCCTTCCACTGCTTGGGGCCTCAATGATCGTCGTCCTGATCCTCGATCGCTGGCTCCTGCCCCGCCTCCCCCGACTGGGAGCCTACCTTGGCAGTTCGCCATGAAAAGTTCGGCCCATGAGCAAAGACCAACCTCGCTTCCACAAGGAAAGGACAAAGACATGACTCACCGCAGACTCCTCCTCGCCGCCCTGCCGGCGCTTCTGTTCGTTCTCCCCGCCGCCGCGCACGACTACAAGATCGGCGCGCTGGAAATCGAGCACCCGTGGACGCGAGCCACCGCGCCGACCGCCAAGGCAGGCGGTGGCTTTCTCACCATCACGAACAAGGGCACCACGCCGGATCGGCTGATCGCCGCCCGCAGCCCGGTCTCGCTCAAGGTCGAAGTCCACGAGATGAAGATGGACGGCAACGTCATGCGGATGCGCGAAGTCGAGAAGGGGATCGAGATCCCTCCCGGCGCGACCGTCGCTCTGAAGCCCGGCGGCTATCACATCATGTTCATGGAACTGAAGGCTCCGCTCGCGATGGGCGGCAAGGTTCCCGTCACCCTCGTCTTCGAGAAGGCCGGCAGCATTGATGTCGAGCTCAAGATCGAGGCCGCGGGCGCGGCTTCCTCCAAGCATTGAGGGGAAACGCCATGAGAAGAATATTCGACAGGGCCGGCGGTGCCTTCGGCATCGCCGCCGCCGCGAACGTCGCGCTCTGCGCCGCCATCGGCGGCCTAGCCGACGACACGCGCGGGCTCAAGATCGGTGTTGTCGTGGGCGTCGTATTGGCTGTGCTGCCGCTCGCCGCGCGAGCGCTGATGCAATGGCTGGCGCAGCCCAACGGCATCCTGCGCTTCGTCTGGAATCAGGTCGCCGCGTCCGTGCTGGCGGTCGCGAGCCGCTTCTTCGGCGCGCTCGGCGCGGTGCTTTCCCCGCTGGTGCTGATGCTGCGCCTTCCGATCCTGCTCGCCCGCTTCGTCGGCATGGTCGCCAGCGATGCGTTCGGGCGGCTCGCCACCGCGATCGGTGCCCGTCTCTTCACGCCGCTGGGCTTCGCCAACCTCGCGGCGCTCGGCGTGATCGCCGCCAATCTCGCCAATGTCGAGTTTGCGACACCGATCACGATCCTGGGCTTCGGCCTGATGATCCTCGTCCTGCTGGTCGACCTCAGCGAGACGCAGAATGCCGACACTTCAGGAACGGGAGGGCACGTATGACCGGTAAGGGCATCGCGCTCGCGACATTCGTCGCAACGGCGCTTCTCGTACAGGCGGCGGCGGCGCAGCAGGATCGCAGCGTGTCGATCCGCTTTGCCGCCGTCGTCGGCGATCAGCCGTTCGCCTGCGGCAACAGCTACGATGGAATCGGCGCGACCGCCTCGAAGGTCACGCCGTCGGACTTCCGCTTCTACGTCTCGGGTGTGGAACTGATCGACGCGGCCGGCAGGGCCGTGCCGCTGAAGCTCGAGCAGGACGAACGCTGGCAGCATCGGGATGTCGCGCTCCTCGACTTCGAGAACCGCACAGGCCCCTGCCTCACGGGCACGTAGGAGACGCGTGACGTCGTCGTCGGCACCGTGCCGGCGGGCACCTATCGCGGGCTACGCTTCACCCTCGGCGTGCCATTCGATCTGAACCATGCGGACGCGACGATCGCGCCGTCGCCGCTCAACCTGACCTCGCTCTTCTGGAACTGGCAGGCTGGCTACAAGTTCCTGCGCGTCGACCTCTCGACCAACGGCCGTCGTCAGGACATCAAGCCCGGCGACGTTCCGAGATTCGGCGACCGGGCCGGCAGCAATCGCCTGGGCTTCGCCATCCATCTCGGCAGCACGATGTGCGCCGCCGATGGCCCGAACAAGGTACCGGGCAGCTGCGGCAACCCGAACCGGCCGACGATCGAGTTCGGTTCGTTCGATCCCGACAAGGACGTGGTGCTCGCCGACCTGAAATCGGTTCTGGAAGGAGTCGACGTCGACACCAACCAGGCCGAGACCCCGGCCGGCTGCATGTCGACGCCGACCGACGGAGACTGTAATCCTCTGCTGCGCAATTTCGGCCTGGTCTTCGCGGGCCAGCCGGCGCAGCAGAAGTTCTTCCGCGTGAAGCGGTAGTCATGCGGCGGGCGGCTGCACTGATCCTCGTGGCCGCTTTCGGCGCGGCGACGGCGGCACTGGCCGCTCCGGACGCCACCTGGACCTGGCGGCTGCCGGCCTGGCTGCCGCCGCCCGCCGTGCCGGCCGACAATCCGATGTCGGAAGCCAAGGTCGATCTCGGCCGGCACCTCTTTTACGACAAGCGCCTGTCGGTCGATGGATCGATGTCCTGCGCGACCTGTCACGAGCAGGCCCGCGCCTTCTCGGACGGCCGCACGACGCCGACGGGAGTCGCGGGCGGGGCGCATGCGCGCAATTCGATGTCGCTCGCCAACGTCGCCTATCTGCCCGTGCTGACCTGGGCGAATCCGCTGCTGACGCGTCTCGAACATCAGGCCCTGATTCCGATTTTCGGCGAGTCGCCCGTCGAGATGGGAATGGTGGGTCGCGAAGACGAGTTGTTCGCCCGCCTCGCAGCCGATCCGGCCTACCCGCCCCGGTTTCGCGCCGCCTTCCCCGATACCGCCGGCAAGATCGACCTCGGCAGCATCACCAAGGCGCTGGCCGCCTTCCAGCGCACGCTCGTCTCCGCCGATTCGCCCTATGACCGCTATCGCTACGGCGGTCAGGCCGACGCGATCTCGCCGGCCGCCAAACGCGGCGAGGCGCTGTTCTTCAGCGAGCGGCTGGAGTGCTTCCATTGCCATGGTGGCGTCCATCTCACCGACAGCCTCGTCCACAGCCGCAAGCCGTTCGCCGAATATGCCTTCCACAACACGGGCCTCTACGATCGCGACGGCAAGGGCGCCTATCCGCCGAACAACAAGGGCCTCGTCGAACACACCGGCCGGCCCGAGGACATGGGCCGCTTCCGCACGCCCAGCCTGCGCAACGTCGAGTTGACCGCGCCCTACATGCACGACGGCAGCGTCGCCACGCTCGAGGAGGCGATCGCCCACTACGCCGCGGGCGGCCGGCAGCGCAGCGCGCTCACCAGCGAGTTCCTGCCGGGCTTCGCGCTGTCGGTTCAGGAGACCCAGGACCTCATCGCTTTCCTGCGCACGCTGACAGATCGCGGCTTCGTCGAGGATCCGCGCTTTGCCGATCCGTGGCCGGCCGACACACGTTTCGTTCAACCGTAAGCAAACAGAAGGGGAGAAGACATCATGACCAGGAAGGCAGATATCACAGCAGGAACCATGGGGCGCACCTCTGGCGAGGCTTCGGCCATCGGAGGTGCATGGCTCCGCGATTTCAAGCGGCACTCCGCGCTCGCAAGGCTGCTTCCGGTGCCCGGCCTGGCCCTGATCGCGGTGCCCGCGCTCGCCCAGACCCCCGACCAGCCCTCAACGGCACCCGTCGTGTTCCCGCCGGTTCTCGTTCAGGGCACTGGCGTGCCGGTCGAGCAAACGACCGCCGGCCCGGTGCAGGGATTTCGTGCACTCACGGCCAAGTCCTCCACCAGGACCGCGACTCCAATCGAGCAGCTGCCCCAGAACATCAATGTCATCACGCGCTCCCTCATTGACAGCCAGCTCTCGATCACGCTCAGCGACGCGGTCAGGAATGCCAGCAACGTGCAGCCCATCGACACGCGGATGATCGGCAACGTCGAACAGGTGCCGGTGAGGATCCGCGGCTTTGGGGCAGAGCTCTGGACCGACGGCTTCGCCGGCAATCTGTTCGTCGCGGGCGACCGCGACGGGCTGGTCAACGTCGAGCGCGTCGAGGTCCTGAAGGGTCCCAGCGCCGTGGTCTATGGCGGCGGTGCTGGCGCGCCGGTCGGCGGCGTGCTCAACGTCGTCTCCAAGATGCCGACGGAGACGGCGAAGTATCAGGTCGGCACCACGTTCGGCAGCTACTGGTACGCCAATCCCTACATCGACATGAATCAGCCGCTCAACGCGGAAAAGACGGCGCTCTTTCGCCTCACGGCGGAATATACCGGGAGCAGCAGCTTCATCGACGTCCTCAACTCCCGTCGCTTCAACATCAACCCGACGTTCACCCTGACGAACAAGACGGATACGACGCTGACCGTCCAGGGCTTCGCGTCGGAGGCCTACCAGCAGGCCTATCCCGGCCTGCCCGTCGACGGCACCGTCGTTGGCACCTACAGCGTCAATCGCAACCTCTACTTCGGCAACCCCAACATCATGCCGAGCTATTCGAAGATGTACGGGGTCACCGGGACGCTCGACCACCGGATCGACAATGTCTGGTCGGTGAACGTGAAGGCTAGGTGGAGCAAGTCGGAGATGCAACAGAACTCCCAGGCCGCCTTTCTCGACGCCTCCGGAACGGGGGGTACGCCCTTCATTCCGCCCTCGACATTCGACGTCAACAACATCGAGGTCTACGACCAGCAGCAGGAAATCAGCATCAATCCGACAGTGCAAGCCAAGTTCTCGACCGAGAACACCAAGAACACCCTGCTGATCGGCGGCGACTTCAGCCGGGTCCGCGACTGGGGCTTCATGAACGTCGACACCAACGGCAACATCTGCTTCCTCATCGGGTTCGGCTGCAACCCGTCCGTCGCCAACCTGCAGAATCCGTCTTTCACCACTCCCTACACCTTTCCGATCCCGGGAGTAGGAGAAGGCGTCTCGTTCTTCAACTTCAACAACACCTACATCACGAAGGGCTTCTATGGGCAGCTGCAGTCTACGCTCAACGAACGGTACCACTTCCTGGTAGGTGCCCGTCTGGCCTCGATCGACATCACCTACAACGAGTTCGCCACCGGGGCGATGGTAACTCGCGAGACCTCGGCAACGCGCCTCCTGCCCCGCGCCGGTGTCGTGGTGGACCTGACCAAGGGACTGTCGGTGTACGGCAGCTACTCCCAAGGCATGAAGTGGGTGCCGTTCTCGCAGACCTTTGCGCAACCCGAGCCCGAGTTCTCCACGCAGTACGAGGCCGGCGTGAAGCTGAACATCAACGACGCCCTCACAGGCACCGTCGCGATCTTCCAGATCGAGCGGACGAACGTTCCTGTCCGTCTCACGGCTCTCTCAGCCACCCTGACGCAGCAAACATCGCGCGGCTTCGAAGCGGACTTTCTCTACCAGCCCAATCGCAACTGGAGCGTCCTCGCGAGCTACGGCTACACGAGGGCCTTCTTCGCCGACGCCGCCGGCCCCGGGATCCCCGCGGGGAACCGGCTGCCCTTCGTGCCCGAACATTCGGGGCGTTTCTGGCTGAACTACCAGTTCGACGAGAGCGTGGCCCCGGGACTGAGCCTCGGCGCCGGTGTCTATGCCGCCTCCAACCAGTATGTTGATGCGTTCAACCTCTGGCAGACCGCCGGCTACTACACGGTCGACGCGAAGATCGGGTACGAGACCGACAAGATCCGGGCCGTCCTGTCGGCCAAGAACCTGACGAACAACCAGTATCTGCTTCCCTACAGCTGGCTGGGCGGTCAGGTCGCTCCGGGCGCGCCGCTGTCGGTCTACGGCCAGTTCGCGTTCAAGTTCTGAAGGAGCCCTTCAATGTCTCTCACGCGTCGTCAGTTCGCCGCCTGCACCGCCCTCGCCGCGACGGTTGCGCACCTGCCCCGCGAAGGGGTGGCGCAGCCTGCCGGCGGCCAGGCGTCGGCGGGAACCGCATCGAAGGCCGATCCCGACCACGACATGTCCTCCATGCCCGCGCACTGGATGGGAGCGGAGCAGATCGCGTTCCTGATCTATCCGGAGTTCACCGCGCTCGACATGGTCGGTCCCCACTACATGATGACCAGCCTGATGGGCGCCAAGGTCCATCTCGTCGCGAAGACGAAGGATCCGGTGCGCAGCGACACCGGCCTCGTCTTCGTGCCGTCGGTGACCTTCGAGGAGTGTCCGCGAGACCTTGACATCATCTGCGTGCCCGGCGGGTCGCAGGGCACCCTCGCGGCGATGGAGGACGAAGCGACGATGCGCTTCCTGAAAGACCGCGGCAGCCGGGCGAAGTACGTGACCTCGGTCTGTACCGGCTCGCTTCTCCTCGGAGCGGCGGGATTGCTCGCGGGATACAAGGCGACATCGCATTGGACTACGGTGGAGCTGCTACCGATCTTCGGCGCCACACCCGTCGAAGGAAGGGTCGTCGACGACCGCAACAGGATAACGGGCGGCGGCGTCACCGCCGGTATCGACTTCGGACTCGCCCTGGTCGGCCGCCTGCGAGACCGAGTGTACGCGGAGGGAGTGCAACTGATCGCGGAGTACGATCCCAAGCCTCCCTACTCGGCCGGATCTCCGTCGAAGGCACCCGCGGAGGTCAGAACCCTGATCGACGGTATGTTCTCGGGCTTCATCGTTCGCGCAGCGGAGATCGGGCGGGCGTCTTTTGCACGCTTCGGGCAACCGTGATCTGTCTGCCGTCAGGCGCGGTCGCGCGCCTGGCGGGGCGAGAGCCCGAAGCGGCGGCGGAAGGCCGTCGCGAAGTTGGCGGCGCTTGAATAGCCGGAGAGGTGTGCCGCCTGTGCGATGCTGATGCCTTCGCGCTCCAGCAGGCGCCGCGCCCGGTCGAGCCGCCGCAAACGCAGATAGTCGAAGATCGCGACGCCGTGCACGGCCGTGAACTGGCGCTGCAGTGTGCGCGTGCTTACGCCGGCATCGCGCGCGAGTGCGGCGAGCGACGGGACTTCCTGTGTGGCGGCGTCGAGCCGTTCGCGCACCGCCCACATCCGCCGGTGCTCGGTCGGACGACCGCCCTTTGAGGCGAGCGAGCCTTCGTCGAGGAGAAGCGACAGCGATTCCACCACGATGTCGATGGCGCGGCTTTCGAGATAGAGCTTCTGCAGCGCACCTCCATAAATCGGCAGGCCGAGCACGCGGTCGGCTAGCCCCAGCAGCCGGGCGGAGGGCCGCCAATGAGCATGCCATCTGTGCCGGCGGGCGAGTGACGCAATCGACAGGGGGTCGGCGTCGCTGCCGTCGAGAATGCTTGTCTCCAGCCAATCCGGCGAGGCCATCACGTTGACCATGCGCGCATGACCGCCCTTCTCGGCGTGCTTCTGCCAGAGATCGGCTTCCGATAGGACGAAGGCCGTGGCGCTCGGGCCCTCGCTGCCATGGCCGCCGCTCGCGAGCGCGGTGCCGCCCAGGGTCGCCCGCCATCCGCCGCCGAGAACCACGGAGAAGTTGAGACTCTGCTGCTTCTCCATGCGCGTCGTCACGGTCCGTTGGTACCGCGCGTCCGAGGCATGGACGAGCAAACCGGGCCTTACCTCACGCAAATGGAACTTGCCCTCGGCCACCGTGGCGGCGCCGTCGAGCGCCGTGCCCATCGGGCGATAGCCGGTGCCGACCAGTCGCGAAAACGAGACGAGGTCTTCGTGCCGGATCTTGGAGCGGCCGGACTCGCCGGAGAGCGCAGGTACATTCATCCAACCCAATCTAGCGACGCGCGGCGCGCGCTCAAACATCTTTGGCGTCCGTTCAAAGGCGGCCGCGCTGGAGCGCCGTCGCAATGCCATGGTCTAGTGCGCCACCCTCGATGCGCGCGATTGCCACCCCTCACTGCGGATGACAGCTTCCCGCACCTGTGAAGCCAGGCCGGACCATACCTCGTCGAATGGCCGGTCGATCGCCTTCGTCGTCGCGCTGTTCGCCATCACGCTCAACGCGTTGCTGCCACTCGCGCACGCCATCTCGATGCGTGCCGCCTGGAGCGGCGAGAGCGCTTCCGACGGATCCGCCGCGCGTGCCCTTTGGCCCGTACTCTGCCAGGCCATCGACCGGGCCGACGACGGCACAGAAAACCCTGCGCCGTCCACCGGCAAGACCCACAAGTGTTCGTTGGGCCTGGCGAACGCGTGGGTGCAGGTCGATCCCGCCGGGATCGCCATGCGCACTGAAGAGGTTCTGGCTGAACCGCGCGGGCGTGTCTCGACGCGCTCCTCCCCACCGCCCGGCATCCGCGGTGATCCCCTCCAGCCGCGCGCACCTCCGTCCTCCGTCTGAACGATCCTGCCCCGCGGGTGGCGTCTCGCCTGCGCATCGTCGTTTCATTCGAAGGAAATCCTCATGTCCAAGATTCTGAAGGCGACCGCGGTCGCCCTTGCCGGCTTCGCTTTCGTCCCGGCGATCACCCACGCCCAGACCGATCCCGGCACGGCACAGTCGCCCGCCGCCCCCGCGGCTCCGGTCACGCCTCCGGCAACGGGCGCCGGCACCGAATTGAGGCTCGCGCCGATCGTCGTCAGCGCCACGCGCAGCGAGCGCACGCTGACCGACCAGCCGATGAGCGTCAGCGTCGTCGACAAGAAGGACATCGAGCAGGTTCCGGCCCAGTCGCTCGATGACGTCCTGCGCACCATTCCCGGGATCAATCTGCCGCTGACCGCGAGCTACCAGAATCACCCGACCGCCAACTTCATCTCGATGCGCGGCCTGGGCGGCGGCCATCACATCGTGCGCGCCCTCGTGATGCTGGATGGCATTCCGATCAATGATCCGTTCTTTGGCTACGTTCAGTGGAACCGAGTTCCGATGGACAATATCGAGCGCGTCGAGGTCGTTCGTGGCGCCGGCGCCTCGCTGTGGGGCAACTACGCGATGGGTGGCGTGATCAACATCGTGACGCGTACGCCGAGCAAGTCGGTCAAGGTTTCGGGCGGTGCCTCGGGCGGCGGCGGCAGCTACGGTACCTATCGGGGTGACGGCTTTGCCGACTTTGCCCTGTCCGACAGCGTGTCGATGCGCGCCAATTTCGACGCCTGGGGCACGTCCGGCTTCAACCAGATCCAGCCCGCCTACGGCCCGATCTACGTGCCGACCTCGTTCAACGCCCTGAACGGCCAGGCTTCAGTCTACATCAACCCCGACCCGACCCTGACGGCGAACCTGCGCGTCAACGTGCACAGCAACAACCAGGTGCTGATGATCCCGGTCCAGACCAACAACCAGCAGATTTACGACCTCGCCGGCACCATGACGAAGAAGTTCGGCGACTACGACCTGACGGTGGCCGCTTTTCACGAGCAGAGCCGGTTCGTGACCAACAATGCCGCGACGCCATTCGGCTTCCAGACCGGCCAAGCGGCGTATCTGCAGAACCAGCACGCCACGCCTGTCTTCAGCACGGGAGGTTCGGTCCAACTCTCGACCAGGGTCAACGACGTCGTTCGGCTGATCAGCGTCGGCGCCGACTTCCAGTGGATCTCGGGCACGGACTCCGCGCTGATCTTCAACCAGGCGGGCGCGGTCACGCAGCAATATTCCGGGGGCGGCAAGCAGCAGTTCATCGGTGCCTTTGCCCAGGTCGACGTCTCTCCGGTGAAAGACTTCCAGGTCCTTGCAAGCGGCCGCCTGCAAACCTTCCTGAATTACGACGGCTTCGACGGCGCACCCGGAGGTGCGGGAATGGTGTCCAACACCGCGGCGACCAGCTTCGATCCGCGTCTCTCGATGCAGTGGAACGTCACTCCGAACGTCAGCGTGCGGGGCGCTGGCTACACGGCTTTTCGCGCGCCGACACTCGACAATCTCTACCGGTCCTTCAGCGTGCCGTTCGGCATCTTCCTGCCCAACGCACAGCTCACGCCCGAGAAGCTGTGGGGCTTCGAGGCCGGCTTCGACGTCAATTGGGGTCCCGTGACCGGCCAGTTCACCGGCTACTACCAGCAGGTCAGCAACCTCATCACCACCCGCAATCTGGCCTTCGGCCAGCTGCCGCCGGGCTTCTTCTTCGGCACACAGCAGATCAACGCCAGCAAGGCCGTCGTGCAGGGCATCGAGGCACAGCTCGGCTGGCAGATCGCGCCGGGCTGGAAAGCCGACGTGAACTACACGACCGTCAGCTCCAAGATCGTCGAGAACCAGTACGATCCGCTGAGCATCGGCCGCCAGCAGGCCGGCATCCCGACGCAGCAGGCCGCGGCGACGCTGTCCTATGCCGATCCGCGCGGCTGGCGCGCCATGGCGCGGTTCCGCTGGATCGGTCAGTCGTGGGGCGACAACGACAACACCCTGCCGCTCAACAGCTTCACGGTGACGGACATTTCCGCCGGCTACAACTTCCAGGGCAAGGCCGAAGCCTTCGTGAACGTGCAGAACCTATTCAACCAGTACTACATCGCCGACAATTCCGGCCTCAACCCGCCGCTGCAAGGAACGCCGTTCACGGTCTTCGCCGGCCTCAAGGCGAAGTTCTGATGCGCGCGATCCTCGCATTGCTGGTGTCCCTGACGGCAATCCTGCCGTCGGGGATGGTGCTCGCGCAAGCGCCCACGGATCCGGCCGTGGCGATCCGCCAGCTTCTTTCTTCCACCTTCGAGAAGCCGGGCTCGGCGCTTTCCCTCGATCCGATCGTGGTCGAAGGAGATGCTGCCGTCGTCGGCTGGATCCAGGACGACATGGCCGGCCGCGCCCTCCTGCGCGCCAGGAACGGACACTGGACGATCGTCGCCTGCGGCGGCGATGCTCTCAAGGCGGCGGCGACACTGCAGCGGCTCGGCCTCCCGTCGGTGCAAGCAACCAGGCTTGCGACGTCGATTGCGCGTGATGAAGCCAGGCTCGATCCCACGCGCGTGGCGCGCTTCGCCACCTTCGGCGAGCTCGTCGAGATGGAGGGCCATCCGCACCCTCCTGCGACCGTTCCTCGTCACTGAGCGGTGCGGAGACGTTCATCAGCCAACCCGACGTCGCGGACGAATTCCTCGGCCGGCACGCGTTCCGTGCGACGCAGGTCATGATGGCCTCGTCGAACAGACCAGGAGATTGATCGTCATCGCACCCGACGGCGGCTTGACCGTCGGGGCCGATGTCACGCCCAGCCGCCAGCGTGCGGCAAGACGTGCCCGGTTATGAAGCCCGCGCCATCGGAACAGAGGAAGCACACCGTCGCACCCAGCTCGTCGGACTTGCCGAGACGGCCGAGCGGGATCTGCGCCGTCATCTTGGCCATCGCCTCGCGATTGGCGAGCAGCGCCGGCGGGAAGTAGTCGGGGTTCTCGACATAGTTCGAGCCGACGGCGTTCACGGTGATGCCGTCGCGGCCGAGCTCCTTGGCGAGCGAGGAGACGAGACCGTTCCCCGCCGCGCGCGCCGAGACGTAGGGCGCATAGTTGGCGATGCCGCGCAGGGGCGCGGCCGAGGAGACGAATACGATGCGCCCCGACTTGCGCTTGCGCATCGAGGGTGCGACGAGCTGCGTCAGCCGGAACGGCGCCACGGCCATGACCTCGAGCGCATCTCGGAAATCCTCGATGCGGGTCTCGCCGAGCGGCGCTCGCAGGGCCGGATAGGCATCGTTGTTCACCAGCGCATCGATATGGCCGTGCCGCTTGAGTGCCAGCTCGACCATCGCCGCCGGCTCGACGGCGGAGAGGGCATGGGCGCCGGGGAACTGCGCTTCATATTTGTGGCGCGCGCTCGGCGTATCGAACGACGGGTCGTGCGCCAGCACGGTGGCGCCCTGCGACAGCGCGACCCTTGTGGTGCCGTGGCCTGCGAATTTCTCGACGTTCGTGATCAGGATGACCCGGTCTTTCAGCAGCATGGCGATTCCTCTAGGTTGCGGCCCCATGGACCCAGCCTTCCCAGACGATCCTAGCGCAGCCCGTCCCGAGGGACAGGCCCCTGACGGTCGTGCGTCTTTTGGATTCCGCGACGTGCCGGCCGCCGAAAAGGCCGGGATGGTGCGCGAGGTCTTTGCCAGCGTGGCCCCGCGCTACGACCTGATGAACGACCTGATGTCGGGCGGCGTGCACCGGCTCTGGAAGAACACCATGGTCGACGTGGTGAACCCGCGGCCGGGCGAGAAGCTGCTCGATGTGGCCGGCGGCACCGGCGACATCGCCTTCCGCCTGCTGCGCCGCCAGGGCGAGCGGCCGGACGTCACGATCTGCGACATCAATCCGGCCATGCTGGAAGTCGGCCGCGACCGCGCCGTCGACCGCGGGCTGCTGCACGGGCTCACCTGGGCGACCGGCGACGCCGAGCACCTGCCGTTCCCCGACCGCTCGTTCGATGCCTACACGATCGCCTTCGGCCTGCGGAACGTCACCGACATCGACCAGGCGTTGCGCGACGCCCATCGCGTGCTGAAGCCCGGCGGGCGCTTCTACTGTCTCGAGTTCAGCAAGGTCACCTCGGCGCCGGTCGGCCGCGTGTACGACGCCTATTCCGAGCGCGCGCTGCCGTTCTTCGGCAGGATCATCGCGAAGGACGCCGATTCCTACCGCTATCTCCACGAGAGCATCCGCCGCTTCCCGCCGCAGCGCGAGCTGGCGGCGCGCATGCGGGCGGCGGGCTTCGAAAACGTGTCGTGGCGCGACATGTCGCTGGGCGTCGTGGCGCTGCACCAGGGCTGGCGCATCTAGATGTTCCGCGCGCTTCGAAACGGTTGGCGCCTGTTGCGCATGGCGGTGAGCTTCGCGCGCCACGATGCGCTGTTCCCGCTCGAGACGCTGGGCATCGCGCCGGCGCTGATCGCCTGGGCGCGCCTCTTCGCGCCGCGCCGCGATCCACGCCGCCCCGGTGAGCGGCTGGCGGCGGCGCTACAGGACATGGGCCCGTCCTTCATCAAGCTCGGCCAGGCGCTGTCGACGCGCGCCGATCTGTTCAGCGAGGAGGTGGCAGCCGATCTCGCGCGCCTGCAGGACCATATCCCGGCCTTCCCCGGTGCCGAGGCGCGTCGCATCATCGAAACCGAGCTGGGTCAGCCCCTGGGCGCCGTCTTCTCGGCCTTCGACGACGTGCCGGTGGCGGCGGCGTCGATCGCACAGGTCCATTTCGCGGTCACGACGGACGGTCGCGACGTCGCGGTGAAGGTGCTGCGGCCCGGCATCGCCAAGGCCTTCGAGCAGGATCTCGATCTCTTCTACTGGGTGGCCGAGCTGGTCGAGCGCACCCAGCCGCGCTTCCGCCGCCTGAAGCCGGTCGAATCGGTGCGCGCCTTCGCCGACGTGGTGCGGGTCGAGATGGACCTGCGCATGGAGGCCGCGGCCGCCGAAGAACTCGGTGAGAACTTCGCCGACGATCCCAACTATCGCGCGCCCAAGATCGACTGGGATCGCACCGGCGAGCGCGTGATGACGCAGGAGCGGGTCGACGGCATCCCGATCGGCGATCGCGATGCCATCATCGCCGCCGGGCACGATCCGCACGAGATCATGCGCAAGTGCGCCGAGGCCTTCTTCTATCAGGTGTTCCGCGACGGCTTCTTCCACGCCGACATGCATGGCGGCAACGCCTTCGTCGATCGCCAGGGCATGATCGTGCCGGTCGATTTCGGCATCATGGGCCGGGTCGACGAGGATACGCGCGGCTATCTCGCGGAGCTGCTGGTCGCCTTCCTGCGGCGCGACTACCACGCCGTCGCCGAGGTCCAGTTCCGCGCCGGCTACGTGCCGCCCGACCAGTCGCTCGAAATCTTCGCCCAGGCCTGCCGCTCGATCGGCGAGCCGATCTTCGGCAAGCCCAGCCACCAGATCTCGATCGCCCGCCTGCTGGCGCAGATGCTGCGGGTCACCGAGCAGTTCGAGATGTCGGCGCAACCGCAACTCCTGCTGCTGCAGAAGACCATGCTGATGGCCGAGGGCATGGGCACCAAGCTCAATCCCAACGTCAACATCTGGGAGCTGGCACGGCCGCTGATCGAGGACTGGATGGTCACGCATTTCGGTCCGCGCGCCACGGTCGGCCGCGCCGTCGACGACCTGGCGCAGGGCCTGCGCCGCCTGCCGCGCCTGATCGACAGCCTGCACCTGGTGGCCGAGCACGAACGGCGCAAGGCAGAGCGGGATGCCGAACGGCCGCCGCACGAGGGCCGGTTCCGGCCGCGCTTCGCCGAGGTCGTCGCCATCCTCGCCCTGATCGCCGCCATCGCCGCGTGGTGGCACTGACCCGTGACCACCGAGCAGATCGTCATCGGCCTCGCGATCTTCCTGCTGGCGGGCACCGTCAAGGGGCTGGTGGGGCTCGGCCTGCCGGCCATTTCCATTGCGCTGATGTCGCTTTTCCTGCCGCTGTCGGAAGCCATCGCCCTGATCGCCCTGCCGACCATCGTCACCAATGTCTGGCAGGCGGCGGTTGGTGGCCATTTCTGGCACATCGTGCGGCGCCAGTGGCCGCTGATGCTGCCGCTCGCGGTCGTGCTCTACCTTACGGTCTGGCTGATCGGCCAGAAAGGCCCCAACTGGGCCTTCCTCGTGCTCGGCACGGTGCTGATCATCTACAGTTCGCTCGGTCTGTTCCGCATCCGGCTCACCATCCATGCAGACCTCGAGAAGCCGCTGGCGCCCGTCATCGGCGTGGTGTCGGGCTTCGTGGCGGGCGTGGTCGGCGTGCCGATCGTTCCACTGATGCCCTACCTTCAGGGGCTGGACATCAAGCCGGTCGAGCTGGTTCAGACGCTGGGCGTGGTCCTGTGCGCCACGTCGCTCACCCTGACCGCGTCGCTGCTGTTCTTCGGCGTGCTCGACGGACCGCGCGCCCTGGTTTCGGGCGTCGCGGTCCTGCCGGCCATCGGCGGCATGTGGCTCGGCCAGCGCATCCGGTCCCGCCTCTCGGTCGAGCAGTTCCGCCTGGCCGTGTTCTGGGCGCTGCTGGCGACCGGCCTCTATACTGTCGCCACCCGCCTCTTGTGATAGGCTGACGGCCATGTTGCACGGCAAGCGCATCCTGCTGATCGTCGCGGGCGGAATCGCGGCCTTCAAGTCGGCGGAACTGATCCGGCTCCTGCGCGGGCGCGGCGCCTCTGTGCGTTGCGTTCTCACCGAAGCGGGCGCGAAGTTCGTGACGCCGCTCACCTTGCAGGCTCTGTCCGAGGACCGCGTCTACGGCGACATGTTCTCGCTGACCGACGAGAGCGAGATGGGTCACATCCAGCTTTCGCGCGACGCCGACCTGCTGGTCGTGGCACCGGCCACCGCCAACATGCTGGCCCGCATGGCCGGCGGCCTGGCCGACGATCTCGCTTCGACCGTGCTGCTCGCCACCGACAAGCCCGTGCTGGCGGCGCCCGCCATGAACGTGCGCATGTGGACGCATGCCGCCACCGTGGCCAACGTCGAGACGTTGAAGCAACGCGGCGTCACCTTCGTCGGTCCGAACGACGGGGCCATGGCCTGCAACGAGCACGGTCCTGGCCGCATGTCGGAGCCGGCCGAGATCGTGGCGGCCATCGAGGCGATGCTCGTGCGCGACCGGCCGCTGGCCGGGCGGCGCGCACTGGTGACGTCGGGTCCCACGCGCGAGGCGCTCGATCCCGTGCGCTTCATCTCCAACCATTCCTCGGGCAAGCAGGGCCATGCCATCGCCGCGGCGCTGGCGCAGCTCGGCGCCGACGTGACCTTGGTGAGCGGGCCGGTCGGCGTGGCCGATCCGGCCGGCGTGAAGGTCGTGAAGATCGAATCGGCCGACCAGATGCTGGCTGCCTGTCTTGGAGCCGGCGCGCTCGACATCGCCGTCTGTGCCGCGGCCGTGGCCGACTGGAAGGCCGCCAAGCCGGCCGCCGGCAAGATCAAGAAGAAGGCGGGCGCCCCGCCGCCGGCGCTGGAACTCGCGCCCAATCCCGACATCCTGGCGACGCTGTCCAAGGCCGGCCCGAAGCGGCCGACGCTGGTCGTGGGTTTTGCCGCCGAGACCGAGAACGTGGTGGCCAATGCCATCGAAAAGCGCGGCCGCAAGGGCTGCGACTGGATCGTCGCCAACGACGTGTCGCCGGCCACCGGCACTTTCGGCGGCGAGCGCAACACCGTGCACCTGATCACCGCGGCCGGCGCCGAGGACTGGCCGCCATTGGACAAGGGCGATGTCGCGATGCGGCTCGCCGGCCGGATCGCGCTGCACCTGGCCGAGGCAGTCAGGAAGCAGGCCGCGGAGTAATTCAACGGGGGAACGATGAAGGGCGTCGAGAGCATCGAGATCGAGGTGGTGCGGCTGCCGCATGGACGCGACCTGCAGCTTCCCGATTATGCGACCGCCTCGGCCGCCGGCGCCGACCTGTTGGCGGCCATCGACCAGGACATCGAGCTGGGGCCCCTGGAACGAAAGATCGTGCCGACGGGCATTTCGATCGCCCTGCCGGCCGGTTTCGAGGCCCAGGTCCGGCCGCGCTCGGGGCTGGCCGCCAAGCACGGCGTCACGGTCGCCAACGCGCCGGGCACCATCGACGCCGACTATCGCGGCGAAGTCGGGGTGATCCTGATCAACCTGGGCAAGGAGCCCTTCCGAATCGAACGCGGCATGCGAATTGCACAGATGGTCGTTGCACGCCATGCCCGTGCCGTCTGGCGAGAGGTCCCGGCCCTCGACGAGACGGCCCGCGGCGCGGGCGGCTTCGGGTCGACAGGGGTAGTGGCCGGCTCCAGCAAAAGAGCCTGAGAGGGACGAGAACGGGATGCCTCGCCTCAGCAAGAAGACGATGTTCGCGATCGAGGCGGTCTTCGACGTGGCCTTCCACGTCGGCGAGCACCCGGTGCGCAGCGGTGACATCACCGAGCGCCAGCGCATTCCCAAGCGTTACCTGGAGCAGGTCCTGCAGCACCTGGTGCGTGCCGGCATCCTGGCCGGCAAGCGCGGTCCGCGCGGCGGCTATCGGCTGGGCCGGGACAGATCGTCCATCACGCTTGGGGAAGTCGTGAGGGTGGTACGCAATCTCGAAGTCGAGACCGAGCCCAGCGATCCCTCGATCGGCTCGCCGCTCGCCCACGAGGTCGTCTGGCCGCTGTGGGAGAAGCTGCGCGAGGAGATGATGGCGCAGCTCGACAGGGTCACCATCGAGGATCTCTGCCAGCAGGCCCGCTCAAAGGGGCTCGACGTTTCGGCAACGGCGCAGCACGCAGGCCACGCGGCGATCTGATATACAGCTCCCCGGTTTTATCCGGAGGAGCAAGACATGGCCAAGAAGACCGCCGTCGCGAAGGCTAGGAAAGCCAAGCCGCTGCCGCGCAACAAGAAGCTCTACGACGAGGGCATGAAGATGCGCAAAGCCGTGCTCGGCGCGGCCTATGTCGACAACTCGCTGGCCGGCGCCGCCAACGACGAATTCATGATGGCCTTCCAGGACATCACCACCGAATACTGCTGGGGCTATGCTTGGACGCGGCCGGGCCTGTCGAAGAAGAACCGCTCGATGCTCAACCTCGCCATGCTGGCGGCGCTCAATCGCGGTCCCGAACTCAAGCTGCACATCAACGGCGCGCTGAACAACGGGCTGACCAAGGACGAGATCAAGGAGATCTTCCTCCAGGTCGCGATCTATTGCGGCATCCCCGCGAGCCTCGATGCCTTCAAGACCGCGAGTGGCGTGTTCAAGGATCGCGGCATCTGAGCCATGGCCGGAGTCCGGCCGGCACGGAGCGGTGAGGCGGTAAGCCTCACCGCGCTCTGCCTGCGCTCGAAGGCCCACTGGGGCTACGACGCGGCGTTCATGCGGCTCTGTGTGCCCTCGCTCATCGTGTGAGAAGAGAGCATCGCCGAGGGCCGCGTGCTGGTGGCGATCGATGAAGCGGGCCGGACGATGGGCACGGTGAGCATCGATCGCGACGGTGACGATGCCGAACTGGCGCTGATGTTCGTCGATCCTGCCTCCATCGGTGGTGGAACCGGACGGAAGCTGTTCGAGGCCGCCGTAGCTCTGGCGCGGGACTTGGGCTACCGGCGCATGACCATCCTGGCCGACGTGAACGCCGCGCCCTTTTACGAACGGATGGGCGCGCGCTTCCTGCGAAACGAGCCGTCGGATGCGATTCCCGGCCGCTTCCTGCCGTTCTATGAATACGATCTCACTGCAAGGGTTGAACCATGACGACGACGCTCGCGCCTCCCGCCACCATCGCCTTCATCGGCCTCGGCATGATGGGCCGCCCGATGGCGAAACGCCTGATCGAGGCGGGATTCAGCCTGCGCGTGTTCGACGTCTCGCAGAAGGCGGTCTCCGACTTCGTCGGCGCCCATCCCTCGGCTCTGGCGACCGCGTCGGCGAAGGCCGCGGCCCAGGGCGCCGCGGCGCTGATCACCATGCTGCCCGACGGCAAGATCGTGCGGCAGGCGGTGCTGGAAGGCCGCGATCCGGCCATCGAGGGGCTGGAGCCGGGCGCGGTCGTCATGGACATGAGCTCCTCAAATCCGGTCGACACGCAAAAGCTCGCGCGCGATCTTGCGGCGCGCGGCGTGGCGCTGCTCGACGCGCCGGTGTCCGGCGGCGTGAAGCGCGCGATCGACGGTTCGCTCAGCATCATGGTGGGTGGGGCCGCCGCCGATCTCGAACGCGCGCGCCCGGTGTTCGGCGCCATGGGCAAGACCATCACGCTCTGCGGTCCCGCCGGCGCCGGTCATGCGCTCAAGGCGCTCAACAACTACCTCTCGGCCGCCGGTCTCGTTGCCATGTGCGAGGCGCTGGTCGTCGGCGAATCCTTCGGACTCGATCCCGGCACCATGGTCGACGTGTTCAACAGCTCGACCGGCAAGAGCAACGCCACCGAGGTGAAGGGCCGCCAGTTCGTGGTGTCGAAGACCTTCGCGGCGGGCTTCACCACCGCGCTCATGGCCAAGGACTTGCGCACCGCGGGCGACGTCGCTGCCCATCTCAAGCTGCACGTGCCCGGCCTTGAGCAGGCCGTCGCCTACTGGACCGATGCCGACGGCAAGCTCGGCAAGGGCGCCGACCATACCGAGATCTTCCGCTACGCCGAGATGCTGGCCGAGGAGAAGTGATCGCAACTACCCGCCTTCCCATTCAGATGGGAAGGTGCCTTCGTCTTACGACGGCGGAGGGGTCAGTTCGTCGACGGTCATGACCCCATCGCCCCGTGGCAGCCTGCCGCGACAGGGCTGCCTTTACAGCGCCAAAATCGGCCCGTATATACAGGCTACCCAGGGTCCTTGGCGTCGTCTCCCCGGCGGCAACTCGATAGGATCCCTCCCAGTACGACACAGCGCTGTTTTTCCAAGCTCGGCCGCCCGGTCGGTGCAAGCGCGTGCGTCATTTCCCCATCAGATCGAAGACCCGATGAACCTCCAGGACCTCAAGAAAAAGAAGCCCCCCGAACTCCTGGCCTTTGCCGAAGAGCAGGGCGTGGAAGGTGCGGCGATGATGCGCCGCCAGGAGCTGATGTTCGCCATCCTCCAGAAGCTCGCCGCCGCCGATCAGGCGATCTTCGGCGTCGGCACCATCGAGGTGATCCCCGACGGCTTCGGCTACCTGCGCTCGATGGAGGCCAACTACCTGCCGGGCGCCGACGATATCTATGTCAGCCCCCAGCAGGTCCGTAAGTTCGGCCTGCGCACCGGCGATACCGTCGAAGGCGAGATCCGCGCGCCAAAGGACGGCGAGCGCTACTTCGCCATGGTGCAGATCAACAAGATCAACTTCGACGATCCCGACGCGCTGCGCCATCGCATCAACTTCGATTCGCTGACGCCGCTCTATCCCGACGAGAAGCTGAAGCTTGAGCTCGACGGCGGGGCGGCCGCCATGGCGCCGGCCATCACCGAGGAAGCTGTCGGCGGTTCGAAGGCGACCTCGTCGGGCCGTGTCGGCACGCGCCGCACCGGCACGCTGACCAAGAAGGCCGGCACCACGCCGCAGCAGCAGCTCGACATCTCGACCCGCGTGATCGACCTGATCGCGCCGATCGGCAAGGGCCAGCGCGCCCTGATCGTGTCGCCGCCGCGTACCGGCAAGACGGTGCTGCTGCAGAACATCGCGCACGCCATCACCGCCAACAATCCCGAGGTCTACCTCATGGTGCTGCTCGTCGATGAGCGGCCCGAGGAAGTGACCGACATGCAGCGCACGGTGAAGGGAGAGGTCGTGAGTTCGACCTTCGACGAGCCGGCCAGCCGCCACGTCGCCGTCGCCGAGATGGTGATCGAGAAGGCCAAGCGCCTGGTCGAGCACAAGAAGGACGTGGTGATCCTGCTGGATTCCATCACGAGGTTGGGTCGCGCCTACAACACCGTCGTGCCCAGCTCCGGCAAGGTGCTGACCGGCGGTGTCGACGCCAACGCCTTGCAGCGTCCGAAGCGGTTCTTTGGTGCGGCGCGTAACGTCGAGGAAGGCGGCTCGCTCACCATCATCGCGACCGCGCTGATCGATACCGGCAGCCGCATGGACGAGGTCATCTTCGAAGAGTTCAAGGGCACCGGTAACTCGGAGATCATCCTCGACCGCAAGGTCTCCGACAAGCGCACCTTCCCGGCGATCGACATCACCAAGTCGGGCACCCGCAAGGAAGAGCTGCTGGTCGACCGCGCGACGCTGTCGAAGATGTGGGTCCTGCGCCGCATCCTCATGCCGATGGGCGCCGTGGACGCGATCGAGTTCCTGCTCGACAAGCTGCGCACCTCGAAGACCAACCAGGATTTCTTCGGGTCGATGAATCAGTAGGGCGCAAAGGGCGCGCACTTGAGCGCGCCCTGGTGGGCGGCAGCGCTTGTAACCAAGCGCGAGCAGGCGCTGTAAACAGCGCCGACCCACACGGTTCAGAACAGATGAGAACTCAAGGGAGCGCCGCGAAAGCGGCGCTCTTCTTATTCAAGGCAAATCCCGCGCGTCCCGACTCATCGCAAACCAAGCCCAGGCCGCCGCCTGCATCGCCAGCAACGCAAGCGTCGCGACCTGATGCGCCTCGGCGCGCGACAGCCCGTGCACCGTGCCCATCCCGGCCAGCGCCGGCCCGATCGCCGCCTGCACCACGAAGGCGATCAGCATGCAGATGAGATTGAGCGTCGTGTTGACCCGGCCCGCCAGTTCGGGGGCGAAGGCGCGCGTCACCAGCGCGTAGCAGACCACCGACATGCCGCCGAACATCACATAGGCGAACCACAGGAGCTTCGGCGCCGCCGTGACGTTCAGAGCGATGGGCACGTGGATCGCGAGGAACAGCAAACCGTAGACCAGCAGCACCCGGCCACCGCGCACGCCGCGCTTGTGCAGCAGGTCGATGATCATGCCGCTGAAGAAGTAACCCGGCACGATGGCGATCGAGAGGGCGAACAGCGCGACGCCCACCGAGGGTTCGTCGAGATGCGCCACATCGCGCAGCCAGCCCGCCGCCCAGAAACTCGCGTAACAGACCCAGACGCCCAGCGAGAAGGTGGGCGCGAGGCCCGCCCGCCAGAAGAGGGGAGTCCGCAGCACGCCCATCAGGCCGCGCAGCTCGTCGGCCAGCCGGCCCTTGCCGCCGCGCTCGTATGTCGGCGCGGCGAAGAGCTGGTACAGCGCGACTGCGACGGTGATGGCGCCGAGGCCGAGGAAGACCTGACGCCAGTCGAAGTCGGCCAGCAGCCACTGCACCGGCCGTGTCGCCATGGCGGCACCCAGCCCGCCGAAGGTCATCATCACCGCGTTGACCAGCGGCAGCCGGCCGATCGGCCAATAGAGGACATTGGCCTTGAAGCCGCACATCAGCGCCACAGACAGGCCGAGCCCGATCAGCGCGCGGCCGATGCTCAAGACGACGACATCCTGGCCCAGCGCGAAGACGACGGCACCGAGCGCGGTGACGAACAGCATGACCGGGGCGACGCGTCGCGGCCCGAACCGGTCGAGCGCCACACCCGCCGGCAGCTGGGCCACCACGAAGGCAGCCAGATACATCGACGTCACGACGCCGATCGCGGCATCGTCGAGGCCGAGTTCGCCGCGCAGCGCCGGTGCCACCACGGCGTTCAACGAGCGGAACAGGAAACTCAGGAAGTAGCCCAGTGCGAACGGCAGGAACGCCGTGAAGACCAGTCTCAAGATCGATCGCCCGTCCGTGCGAACACCGCGCTCGCGTGCACGATGCGCTCCTCGCCGACCTTCAGGTAGCAGTTGGCAAAGGCGAGACGCCCACCGACCTTGTGCACGTCGACATGGGCCTCGACCCAGTCGCCGATCTTCGCCGAGCCCGCAAAGTCGGTCTTCACGCTGGCGGTGACGATCAGCGGCGAGGGCGTCTGGCTGCGCGTCGTGCGATAGCCCAGCGAGATGTCGCACAGGGTCATCAGGATGCCGCCATGGGCGACGCCGCGCGCATTGGCGTGCCTGGGCTGGATGCGCAGCCCGACCACGAAGGTGCCGTCGCCATTCTCGCGATAGAAGAACGGCCCGTTATGGTCGAGGAACGGGCTGGTGCGGAACAGCGGCTTGAAGCCGTCCGGTGGATCGCTCTCCATGCTCATGCCCCGAGATCGGCGGCGACGGCGTGGCGCTGCTCTACCGTCACGTCGACCTTCGGGCCGAACCAGGCCTCGAAGCCCGGCCGGCCCTGGTGCAGCAGCATTCCGAGCCCATCGACGCAGCGATTGCCGCGCGAGCGCGCTGACGCCAGCAGGTAGGTTTCCAACGGCACATAGACGATGTCGTAGACGACCGCCTCGTGCGGCAGTCTTGCGAGGTCGATGTCGAGACCGGGCTGTCCCTTCATGCCGAGCGACGTCGTGTTGACCAGCAGGGTCGCGCCCTTCAGCAATTCCGCCCGCTCGTCCCAGGAGCCGATCACGATGCGCTGGCCGCCCGGCGGCGTGAAAGCGACGCCGAGGTCGACCGCGGTCTGGCGCGTTCGGTTCGTGAGGCGCAGTTCCGGAACGCCCGCGTCGATCAGGCTCGCGACGACGGCACGCGCCGCACCGCCGGCGCCCAGCACGACGACCGGGCCGGTATCCGCCATCCAGTGCGGGGCGTTGTATTTCAGGGCTTCGAGGAAGCCGAACCCGTCGGTGTTGCGGCCTTCCAGCGTGCCGTCGGCCTGCTTCACCACCGTGTTCACCGCGCCGATGCGCCGCGCCACCGGATCGATGCGATCGAGGAAGGGCATGATCTCGATCTTGTGCGGCAGTGTGAGATTGCAGCCCCGAGCGTTGGGGGTCGTGCGCAGGAAGTCGACCAGCTTCCCGAGCGCGGCGCGGTTCGGTTCGACGGGCAGCCGGCCGTAGTGACCGTCGACGTGATGCTTCTTCAGCCAGTAGCCGTGCAGGGCCGGCGAGCGCGAATGCTCGACCGGCCAGCCGACGATGGCGGCGAAGGGTCGGCCGGCGGCCTCGGCGAGCAGGGTGTCGTAGGGCGTTGGCGAGGCACTCATGCGGCGTTCTCCAGGCCGATGCCATGTCCGGCGAGGAACGACAGCAATGGCAGCAGCGGCAGGCCGAGGATGGTGAAGTAGTCGCCCTCGACTTTCGTGAAGAGATGCGCGCCCACGCCCTCGAGCTGGTAGGCGCCGACCGATGTGGTCACGGCGTCGCCGGCTCGGGAGAGGTAGGCGTCGAGGAAGACATTGTCGAGCGGCCTCATCGTCAGCCGTGCGTGTTCGTTGCAATGCCACAGGCGCACTCCACCCTTGGCGACGACGACGGAGGAATGAAGCTCGTGCGTCTGGCCGGCCAGCGCCTGGAGTTGTGCGCGGGCCGCCGCCACGGTCGGCGGCTTGTCGAACAGGCGGCCGCTGCAGGCGAGCGTGGAATCCGCGCCAATCACCATCGCCTCGGGATGCCGCTTGGAGACGCGCTGCGCCTTCAGCTCGGCCAGGGTTTCGGCGATGTCCTGCGGCGTCGCCTTTTCGGATGCGAGGCTCAGCTTCACCTCGTCCTCGTCGACGCCGGAAGTCTCGACCGTGAAGTCGAGGCCGGCATTCTGCAGCATCTGCCGGCGCGAGTGGCTGGCGGAGGCGAGGATCAGCATGGCGTTACGCAGGCTCCAGGCGATAGAGGCCGCCACTGTCTGTATGTGTGACGACATAGAGGAGGCCGTCGGGCCCCTGACGAACGTCGCGGATATAGGGAAGCACGTCGACGAGCAACCGCTCCTCACCGACGGTGCGGTCGCCGTCGAGCTCGATGCGGTGCAGCGCGTTGTCGGAGAGGCCGCCGGTGAAGACTGAGCCCTTCCAGCCGGGGAAGCGGTCGCCGGTATAGAAGGCAAGGCCGCTCGGCGAGATCGACGGCACCCAGACGCGCACCGGGTCTTCCATGCCGGGCAGGCTCTTGTTGGGGCTGATGACCGCGCCGCTGTAGTCGATGCCGTGGGTCGCCCGCGGCCAGCCGTAATTGGCGCCGGCCTTCAGCAGGTTGAGCTCGTCGCCACCGCGCGGCCCGTGCTCGACCAGCCACATGCGGCCGGTGCCCGGATGCATGGCCATGCCCTGCGGATTGCGATGACCCCAGGTGAAGATTTCCGGCCGTGCGCCTTCGCGGCCGACGAACGGATTGTCGGGCGGCACCGAGCCGTCGTCGCGCAGTCGCACGACCTTGCCGCCGAGATCGCCGAGATTCTGGGCGCGCTGCATCTGGTAGCGCTCGCCGCAGGTGACGTAGAGCAGGCCGGTCTTGTCGAAGGCGATTCGCGAGCCGAAATGCAGGCCGCCTGACGTGCGCGGCAGGGCCTCGAAGATGCGCTGCAGACCGACCAGCGCATTGTTGCGGAACTCGGCCCGCGCCAGCACCGTCGCCGCGCCGCCGTCCCCCTCGCCCGAATAGGTGAGATAGAGCAGGGAATTGCGGGCGAAGTCCGGATGCAGGCAGACGTCGAGCAGGCCGCCCTGGCCGCGCGCATAGACCTTGGGAATGCCGCCGACCGGCGCCCGCTCGAGCCGGCCGTTGGCAAAGATGCGCAGGCGCCCCGGCCGCTCTGTGACCAGCATCCGGCCGTCGGGCAGGAAGGCCATGCCCCAGGGCTGTTCGAGGTCGAGGGTGAGCATCTTCAGGCTGTAGGAAGCCTTGGTGCTGCGCAGAACCTGTTGGGCAAATGAGACGGAAGGGGCGATGGCGGGAGCTGCCAAAACGGCGGCGCCGGTCGCGGTGAGAAGGTGGCGCCGTCCGATCGGGAGCTTCCTGGGCATAAACTCTCCTCGTGAAGGCTGCGCCGGGCTGGCGCCTGAAAGGCCGGTCACTATACTCGACGCCCGCAAGCAGGCGACGTTCCCCGGTCGCCGCTGCAAGGGGAGAATTTCAGATGTCCAAGTCCATCCTGATTCACGAGAACGGCGGTCCGGAGAAGATGCAGTTCGAGGACGTCGAGGTCGGCAAGCCCGGTCCCGGCCAGGTCAAGCTGCGTCACACCGCGATCGGCCTCAACTTCATCGACGTCTACACGCGGTCCGGCCTCTATCAGACGCCGATGCCCAACGCGGTCGGCCGCGAGGCGGCGGGCGTGATCGTCGAGGTCGGCCCGCGCGTGAAAGGTTTCCGCAAGGGCGACCGCGTCGCTTATTGCGGCGTGCTGGGCGCCTACTGCCAGGAGCGCGTGATGGGCGTCGACCAGCTCGTGCACGTGCCGAAAGGCGTGAGCGACGAGCAGGCCGCGGCGATCATGCTGAAGGGCATGACGACCGAATACCTGGTGGATCGCACCGCCAAGGCGTGGCTGAAGAAGGGCGACACGATCCTGTTCCATGCCGCCGCCGGCGGCGTCGGCCTGCTGTTCGGCCAATGGGCCAAGGCGCGCGGCTACAAGGTGATCGGCACGACCTCGTCGCCGGAGAAGGCCGCTCTCGCCAAGAAGAACGGCTACAAGTGGGTGATCGACTACACCAAGCAGGACATCGTCACCGAGGTGAAGAAGATCACCAAGAACAAGGGCGTGCCCGTCGTGTTCGACGGTGTCGGCAAGGACACCTGGGCGGCCTCGCTCGACTGCCTGCAGCCGCGCGGCCTGATGGTCTCGTTCGGCAACGCCTCGGGCGCCGTGCCGCCGATCGGCATCGGCATCCTGAACGCCAAGGGCTCGCTGTACGTCACGCGCCCCAGCCTCGGCGCCTACACCGCGACGCGCGCCGATCTCGAAGCCAGCGCCCGCTCGCTGTTCAAGATGGTCAAGAGCGGCAAGGTGAAGATCTCGATCGACCAGCACTATCCGCTGGCCGAAGCCGCCCAGGCGCATATCGACCTGGAAAGCCGCAAGACCACGGGCCAGACCGTCCTGGTTCCCTGACGTCTCTTCGACCGGGAAGGAGCCGCATCGGCTCTTCAAAAATGGCCTCACCCTGAGGAGCGCTCCGCGAGGAGCGCGTCTCGAAGGGTGGGCACGAGCACCGCGTCTGTTGCCTATCCTTCGAGACGGCCCTTTCGGCCTCCTCGGGATGAGGTGAAGGGGGGGAAGGCCCTGGATGGTCATCGTCGGATTGACCGGTTCGATCGGCATGGGCAAATCGACCGCAGCGAAGATGCTGCGGGAGATGGGCGTGCCCGTGTACGACGCCGATGCCGCCGTCCATGCGCTGCAGGCACCGGGCGGCGCGGCGCTGCCCGGCATCGAGGCGGCGTTTCCCGGTGTCGTGAAGGCGGGCGTGCTCGACCGCCAGGCGCTGGGCGCGCGCGTCTTCGGCAACAAGGAAGCTTTGCGCCGACTCGAAGCCATCGTGCATCCGCTGGTCCATAAGATGCAGCGTGCCTTCCTGCGCCGGGCCGCACTGGCCGGCGCGAAGCTGGTCGTGCTCGACATTCCGTTGCTGTTCGAGGGCCTTGGCGAACGACGCGTCGATGCCACTCTGGTGGTGAGCGCGCCGGCCTTCCTTCAGCGCCGCCGCGTCCTGGCGCGGCCGGGCATGACCGTGGAGAAGTTCGAAGGCATCCTGCGCCAGCAGGTGCCGGACGCGCTCAAGCGCCGCAAGGCCAGCATCGTGATCCCGACCGGCATGGGCCTCGCGCCGACCCGCGCGGCGCTTAGCGAAGCCGTGGCCGAGTTGCGCGGCCTGCGCGGACAGTTCTGGCCCCCCAATCCGTGGCGGGAAAAGTTCACAGCCCGGCTGGCGCGCGCCCGTCGCAAGTGAACAGGCAAGTAGGCTAGAAGATCGGGATGCGTGAAGTCGTCCTCGATACCGAGACCACAGGCCTCGATCCTCTCGCCGGCAACCGCGTGGTCGAGATCGGCTGCATCGAGCTGGTCAACCTGGTGGCCACCGGCCGCTCGCTGCAGCTCTATCTCAATCCCGAGATGCCGATGCCGGCCGGAGCGCAGGAAGTGCACGGCCTTTCCGACGAGTTCCTGGCCGACAAGCCATTGTTCGCCGACAAGGCCGAGGAACTGCTCGAATTCCTGGGCGATGCGCAGCTCGTCATTCACAACGCGCAGTTCGACCTGGGCTTCCTGAACGCCGAGCTGGCGCGTGTCGGCAAGCCCAAGCTCACCAACGCCTATGTCGACACCGTCTCGATGGCGCGCCGCAAGTTTCCCGGCCAGCGCGCCAGCCTCGACTCGCTGTGCGACCGGTTCGGCATCGACAATACCAAGCGCACCAAGCACGGCGCGTTGCTCGACTCGGAGCTGCTGGCGGAAGTCTATCTGGAACTGAGCGGTGGCCGGCAGCGCGATCTCGGCCTCGCGCCGGAGATGGCCGCGGCTGGCGTCCAGGGCATGGTGGTCCAGGCCCTGACGCCGCGTCCGCCACGTCCGCACGCGGCCAGCCCGTCGGAACTCGCCGCACACGCGGAATTCCTGAAGAAGATCAGCGATCCGATCTGGCTGAAGATCGAGGCCGAAGCCTCCCCCGCCTGATGGGGGAGAGTAACGGCCCCGAGTCGGAAGGTCTGCCTAGGCGTGGCCGACCGGGCCGGACGGGACGACGCCCGGCGCCTGGCCGCCATTGGCTTCGAGCTGCTGGCGATACAGTGCCACGAAGTCGACCGGCGCGATGTTGAGCGGCGGGAAGCCGGCCTCGCGCGTGGCGTTCGCGACGATGGCACGGGCGAACGGGAAGAGCAGGCGCGGCGTCTCGATGAAGAGCATCGGGCCGGTGGCTTCCGGCGGCAACTCGCCCAGGGTCACGGTACCGGCGTAGATCAGCTCGAGCATGAACAGCGGCTCTTTCTCCGGCGTGTGCGCGGAGGCCTCGATGGCGATCGACACTTCGAAGGTCTTGGCATCGAACTGGCGGTTCGAGACCTGCACGTTCAGCGTGAGCTGCGGCTGCGTCTGTTCGATCAGGCTCTGCGGCGCGCGCGGGTTCTCGAAGCTGAAATCCTTGATGTACTGGCCATGCATGGTCAGCGGCGCGGCGGGACCCGCCTGGGCGGTCTGGCCGGAGGGCGGGGCGGACGGCGGAGGGGTGGTCGTCATGGCGCTCTTTCCAATGTTCTGACGAATGGTCGAGGCAAGCATTGCCGCGGCGCGGCGGTACCATGCAGGGCTGCACTGCACAAGCCGCGGGCAGGTTCAGGCGCCGGGCAATTGCCAAGGCGTGGCACGGCGGCGAAAATGAAGCTCCCGTTATTTGCACGCTCCGGCAGATTATGAATCGCTCCTCTTCACGCCCCCTGATCGGTGTTTCGGCCTGTCTCAAGGAGAACGGCCGCGGCGGCTGGCATCACACGGTGGGCGAAAAGTACGTCCAGGCGGCACTTCGCGCCGTCGGCGGCCTGCCGGTACTGATCCCCGCGATCGGACCGGAGTTCGGCGACGACGAGCCGGGTTTCCTGGAGGCAATGGATCGCCTGCTCGACAGTCTCGACGGTGTGCTGCTGACCGGCAGCCCGTCCAATGTCGAGCCGCATCACTATGGCAAGGAGAGCCGCGAGGGCACGCTCCACGACCGGGCGCGCGATTCCACGACCCTGCCGCTGATCCGGCACGCGATCGACCGCGGCGTCCCGCTGTTCGCGATCTGCCGCGGCCTGCAGGAAGTGAATGTCGCGCTGGGCGGCTCGCTTCACCAGCATGTCCACGAAGTCGAGGGACGGCGCGATCATCGCTCGCCCAAGTCGCCCGACATGGACGTGAACTATGCGCCGGCGCACGACATCGACGTGGCCGAAGGCGGCGTGTTGCAGCGCCTGCTGGGCGAGAAGCGCGTGCGCGTGAATTCGCTGCATGGGCAGGGCGTCGACGTGCTGGCGCCGCGCGCACGGCTGGAAGCGACCTGCTGCGACGACGGACAGGTAGAGGCGCTGAGCGTGCCCGATGCGCCGGGCTTCGTGCTCGCGCTGCAGTGGCACCCCGAATACAAGGCGCTGGAAAACCCGATCTCGATGAAGCTGTTCGACGCCTTCGCGGCCGCCTGCCGCGCGCGCATGGTGGCGCGCTCCGCCCCGATGCTGCGCGCCGCCGAGTAACGCGCGCATGTCAGCGCCGACGACTGGCAACAACGCGCGGCGCGACTTCTACGAGCGCATCGGCGGGCTCTCGATGGCGCCGCTCTGGGAATCGCTGCACCAGCTCGTGCCGCCGAGTCCCGCGCCGAAGTATCAGGCCGCACATTGGGACTACGACAGGGTGCGGCCGTTCCTGATGGAATCGGGCTCGCTCATCACGGCGAAGGAAGCCGTGCGGCGCGTGCTGATCCTCGAAAACCCCTCGATGACCGGCAGCGCCTGCATCACGCCGACGCTCTATGCCGGCCTGCAGCTCATCCTGCCGGGCGAGGTCGCGCCCAGCCATCGTCACACGCAATCGGCGCTGCGCTTCATCGTCGAGGGTGAGGGCGCCTACACCGCGGTCGACGGCGAGCGCACGATCATGCACGAGGGTGACTTCGTCATCACGCCGACCTGGACCTGGCACGATCACGGCAACGATTCGTCGAAGCCGATGGTGTGGCTGGACGGGCTCGACATTCCTCTGGTTGCGATGTTCAACGCGGGCTTCGCCGAGAACGGCGAGACCGACGAGCAGGTCGTCACCACGCCGGAAGGCACGTCGGACGCGAAGTATGCCAGCGGACTCTTGCCTGTCGACTGGAAGCCGGCGAAGCAGACCTCACCGATCTTCAACTATCCCTATGCGCGCACGCGCGAGGCCCTGCACGGGCTCGCAAGGGCCGGCGCGCCCGATCCCTGCCACGGCTACAAGCTGCGTTACGTCAATCCGGCGAGTGGCGGCGCACCGATCGCCACCATGGGCACCTTCATGCAGCTCCTGCCCAAGGGCTTTGGGACCGCGCCCTATCGTTGCACCGACGGCACGGTCTTCTCGGTGGTCGAAGGCGAGGGCGAAAGCCGGATCGGCGACACGCCGATACGCTGGAAGAAGCGCGACCATTTCGTCGTGCCGAGCTGGGCCAGGGTCGAGCATCGCGCCGTCAGCGACGCGGTGCTGTTCTCTTTCTCCGATCGCCCCATCCAGGAAAAGCTCGACTTGTGGCGCGAGGATCGCGGCGGGAAGTAACTGTCGTCCTGAAGCGAAGGACCTGACGGATCGACCAAAGGACTCCGCGGCCGATGTGAGATCCTTCGCTTCGCTCAGCATGACAACGTGAGCCAGCCCGCTTCCTTGACGCTGTCCCGATAGGTCTTGCTGACCGGGACCTTCAGTCCGTTGCGCAACACGAGGACGAGGCGGCCGGCGCTCCGGTCGACCGAGGCAACCGCGCCCGTCGCCACCCACCAGGAACGATGGACCTGCCGGCCGCGCTCGGGGCCCAGCTCGGCCAGTGCGTCGCGCAGGCGCATCAGCACGAGGTCGCTGCCGAGCGCGGTATGAATGCGGAGATAGTGATCCTCCATTTCGAGCGCCACCAGATCGCGGCCCAGCGCCGGCGGGACTCGGCGCAGGAAGTCCGGCGAAGACGATGGGACCGACACGGGCTCCGGGCCGCCCGACGGCGGCTGCGGTAGGGCGGCCACGCGCGCCAGCTCCGCGTCGGCCCTGGCGCGCAGGTGCTGCTCGACGAGCAGGCCGAACACCACGGCGATCGATGTGGTCAGCAGGGCGTTCTCGGGGAAGAGATACGGCGCGGCCCACAAGGGGATCGGGTGGCCGAGCCAGGACTGGACGGCGATGACCTCAAAGGTACTCGGGATTGACGCCAGCATGCCGACCAGCGCCATGCGCCCGGCGACAGGCCAGCGGTCGATCGGCTCGATGCGACCGAACCAGGCGGCCAGGACCACGATCTGGAGCCAGCTCAACCCGCCGATGATGCCGAAATAGGCAATGCGCCGGGCGAGATCCATGTGCTCGTAGGTACCGAATGGTCCGATGACACCCAGGACGATCGCGAGGCCGACAACCGCCGGCAACTGGAACGGCAACGACCGGACATAGGGCGATTCGCGCATCGTGAACGGATGAATGACGTCAGATCGCGAAAAAGGCCAGTCTTTCCACGCAGCGAAGATGGCTCGCGCCCCCTCTCTGCGCGGAAGGTGAAGCAGACGCCCCCCTCCGGAGCCCATCATGCCGTCGCTTTTCGAAACCATCTTCCAGATCGTCGCGCACACGCCCCTCTGGGTATGGCCGCTGATGGCCCTCGTCATCTGGCTGGGCATCCTGGGATTGCGGACGCGGATCCTGCCGCTCTGGCGGCTGGCCATCCTGCCGGTGCTGGGGCTGGCTTTCTCCCTGGCCGGCATCGGCCAGACGGTCCGGCCCGCACTGGCCCTGGTGGCGTGGCTGGCCGCCCTGGCCGTCGGTCTGCCGTTCGGCCTGTGGCTGGGCCGGCGTCGCATCGTGCGGCGGCTCGACGACGGACGCCTCGAGCTGGCCGGCGGCTGGTTCATGCTCGTCTTCGGCCTGTCGATCTTCGCGGTGCGTTACACACTTGGCGTCACTTTCGGGATGGCGCCTTCGCTCAAGTCCGAAGCGGCCTGGATCGCCCTCGCTGGCGGTGTCGGCGGCCTCGTCGCGGGTATCGGTCTCGGCTGGCTGGGCGGTGTGGGCGCAGGCCGGCCGCGCCGATGGCTGTCGCGGCTCGTCTGGGCACCCGCCGCTCTCGTGCTGGTCGTGGTCGCGAGCTTCGCCGGCGTCATTGCCTTCAGCTCCCCCGGCGAGTTGCCGCGCCTGCTGGCGGGCGACTCGCTGCCGGGCAGCGACAAGTGGAATCCCGCGGAGGTCCCCGCGGTCCAGCGCGTCGCCGCACGCGACGGGGCGCCGCTGACTTATCGTCTCTATCCCGGCCGCCCCGATCGCGCGGTGGTGCTCGTCCACGGCTCGTCGGGCGCCAGTATCTCGATGCACAAGTCGGCGCAGGCGCTGCAGGAAGCGGGCGCCACCGTCTATGCGATCAGCCTGCGCGGTCACGGCGGCAGTGGCACGGTCAACGGCGATACGTCATACCGCGACCAACTCGACGACGATCTCATGGATTTCCTCGAGGCGACCGGCCTCACGGCGCCCGGAATCCAGCGCACGCTGATCGGCTTCTCGTCCGGCGGCGGCTTCGTACTGCGCACGGCCAGTGGCCCCAACCGCCACTTATTCGACGCCTATCTCGCGATCTCGCCCTACATCGCGCAGGACTCGCCCACCACACGCCCGGCGTCGGGCGGATGGGTGAGCGTGGCCGTGCCGCGAGTGGTCGCGCTGTCGATCCTCGACGGCTTCGGCGTACCGTGGTTTCAGGGATTGCCGGTCGTGCGCTTCGCCACCAACGCCGGCCCCAGCGAACATCGCACGCCGGTCTATTCCTTCCGGCTGGCGGCGGGTCTGCAGCTCACGCGTCACTGGCGCGAAGAGCTGGCGAGGATCGACCGGCCGACGATCGTCGCGGTCGGTGCGAACGACGAACTGTTTCTGGCTGAAAACTACGAACCCTTGTTGAGGGACCTCAATCCGCGCGTGTCGGTCGAGGTCGTCCCGGGGTTCGGCCATCTCGACATGGTCGCGCAGGGCAAGGCCGTTGCAGCCGTCGCCGCTCTCTGGCGACGGCTGTCAGGCGATGGCGCGACCTGAAAGAGATCGCGTCAGTTCGTGACGGCGATATCGACCAGCTTGCCGTTCATGCCCTTCACGGCGCCTACCTGCGTGGCCTTACCGGTCGCAAGATCGATCGTGTAGAGCGTGCCGTTACCGATCAGCCAGGCGGTGTTCTTCTCGCCTTCGGTGGCGATGTCCATGACCACGTCGGTTGCACCGGTCACGCCCGTGGCGCCGCGAGTCTTCAGCACGCCGTCGTTCGGCGGGTTCTGAAGGACCAGGCCGCCCGTAGCGCCGTCGACATGGAACAGTTCGGTGGCCTTCGCGCCCTTCATCGAGTTGGTGTAGGCACCCGCCGCCACCATCGGCTTCTTGCCAGTATTCGGGTCGGCCGCATCGTAGTTCAGGGGCTTGTCGACCGTCGTCGCGCCGGTATCGACGTTGATGCGAAGGCTCACGCCGTCGGCGGCGATCACGCGCAGGCGGTCCGCCGCCGGATTGAAGTCGACGACCGGCCGCGCGCCGAGGGTCACTTTCTCCGAGAGCATGCTGCCGGCGGTTGCCGCGCCGGTAGCCGGGTCGATGGTGACGAGTTGCCCGGTGTCGGTGAGGCCCCAGAGCTTGCCGTCGGCCGGACGCACGTCGATACCGATGACCTTTCCGGTGCCGGTGATCGCCATCGGTGCCGAAGCCATCATGGTGCCGGTATCGATCTTCACCAGCTTGTTGTCGTTGGTTAGCCCGACGAGCGTGCCGGCCTGCGCGGCAACGGCCGCCATGCCGATCGAAAGCGCCAGCAAAGAAGCGCCACCAAGACGCGCGATACGGGTCGTGAATGCCATCGAAGCCCCTCCTGTTTCCAATTGTCGTGCGGCTGCACGAGTCTTAGACGCAGACGGACTGCGATCCGGATTGCACATCTCACGCGGTCGTGAGAATCGCGTCAGGGCCGGCTGAATTCCTCGCCCGTGGGTATCCGCCCCTCCGGCGTGAGGTCGTTGACGGCTTGCGGGAGTTTTTCGCTGAGGCCCTTCAGCAATTCGTCCCGGCCGAGGCCGGTTCGTTCGGTCAGGAACGCAATCTGGTCGTCGCTGAGAATCTTCGATAGATCGTTCGCCGTCACCGGCTTGTTTTCGCCGGGGCCGATCCACGATTCGACGGTGGGCCCTTTGCCCGCCGCCTGGAACTGCCGCACGAGGTCCATCATGCCACCCGTCAGCAACGCGCCGATGAAGCCGCGTGTCGTGCCATCGGTCGGCTTCGCCGTGGCGCCGCCGAACAGGCTTCCGAGCGGACTGTTGTGCAGCATGCCTTCGAGGTTACCGGGCACTTCTTCACCGGCCCGTCGGCTGGCTCCGCCCGGCTTGACGCCGTTCCACGCAAGCAATCCCAGAATTGCGGTCGTGAGCGGCGAGACAGGACCGCCACTGCGGGGGCTCAGAATATCAAGAAGGCTCATTGATCATTCCTCTTGAAGCAAAGAGACTGATCAACGAGCCTTTCGAAAGCGCGTTGCGCGTGCGGGCAACGGCGAGGTCTAACCCTTGTTGGTTCCGCCCTTGACGCTCGTGAGTTTCTCGTCCTCGGCGCGCACGGGGGCCGCCTGGACGAACGACACGGGATCGCTGCTCGGGAAGCTTTCCTTCAGGGCCTCGTCGAGCTTGCGATCGAGGACCTTCTCGGCCGGCTCGCCGGGCTTGGCCGTGGTCGGTGCGTGCTCACCGGACTTGCCGGCCTCGCGCTTCAGTTGAAGCCGCTGGGCCTGCACCTCCTGCTCCATGATTTTCAGGTCCGCAGCTTCGCGCTCCGACGCTTCGGAGGCATTGGCGGCCTTCTTGGCGCTGCGCAGTTTCTCGACATTGTCCTTAAGTTCCGTGCGAGCGCTGTCCATGCGGCCCTCCTGTGATTTCGGGCGTCCGTCGTGAATGACGGCGCCCCGTAACAACAGAATCGAACGGCAAAAGTTGCGGTCGCAGGGCCTGAGAATTTGTCCTGGGACGGAACCGTATCAGGCGACGCGCTTTTTCTGGGCGGCAACGGAACCAGCGCACTGGTCGGGCGGCAGCGGCCTCAACTGGGTGTCGTAGGCGTCGGCGAACTCGGCTTTGAAGGGCTGGCCGTCGCGCTGGTACATCGACACGAAGAGCGTGCAGGCGTCGGATTTGTAGCGCAGCACCCGGGCCGTCCCGTCCTTGCGGTCGAGCTGGGGGGCGCCGAACAGGGCGACGAGCTGGGCTTCGTCGAGGCCCTTGATGCGATCCGCGGGGATCGGCGTGCCTGCATTGCGCGAGCTGAACACGCCCGTCTCCCCCGACCCGAGCGAATATTCCTGAGTACCGCCCGTCTGGCAGCCTCCCAGCAGGAGGGCGAGGGCAAGCACTGCGTATCCAGCTTTCATGAAGCGAGTTTAGCGCGACGAGGCCGGCCGGTTAAGGGGCGGCTTCAGGCCCTGCGCGATATGAACCATCATCGCGACTCCGAGCACCGGCACGATCAGGTTGAGGATCGGGATGGTGCCCAGGAAGACGATCACGATGCCGGTCAGCCACAGCGTGCCGACGTTGGCCTTGCGCCAGGCCTTGACCTCGGCTGGGTCGCGCCGGCGCAGGGCGACCTGCTCGTAATATTCGCGGCCGGCCAGCCAGCCGTTGACGCCGTAGAACAGGACCGCGCCCAGCCCGGCGATGAACAGGGCCACCAGGTAGAAGGGCAGCATCACCAGGTTGATGGCCACCAGCGCGCCGAGGAACACGATTCCCGACCACAGGCCGGTCCAGAGCGGGATGCCGCGTGCCGGCCCGAGCTGGGGATAGTGCTTGGCCTCGACGATGTCGGCGATACGCTCCATGAAGATCGAGATCACGATGCCGAAGCTCGCCGGGAACAGCATCAGCGCCAGCACCGTGACGGCGCCGCCACCCAGCCAGCGGATGGTTTCGTTCACCCAGGTCCACTGGAACGTGGCGAGCGACTGCAGCGCCCACCAGGCCAGCACGCCCAGTCCGATCTGCAGGACCAGCGACAGCGCCAGCGATTGCCAGACGATGCTGCGCAGCCTGGGATCGCCAAGCTGCTGCACCGCCAGTTCAAAGGCGCGGACCATGGGTGCCGTCAGGCCTGCGCGCCGACGACGCCGGCAGCCTTGAGTTCACCGATCTCCTTGGCCGAGAAGCCGCGCTCGCCCAGGATCTCGTCGGTGTGCTGGCCGCGCCTGGCGGCAGGACCCTTCACGGCTTCCTTGGTGCGCGAGAAGCGCGGCGCGGCGGCCGGCTGCGCGAAGCCGGCCACATCGACATAGGCGTTGCGCGCCCTGGCGTGGGCGTGCTGCGGCGCTTCCTTCATGGAGAGAACCGGTGCGAAGCAGATGTCCGTGCCTTCCATGATCGCGCACCATTCGTCGCGCGTCCTCGTCTTGAAGATGGCGCTCAGGCGGCTCTTGAGCTGCGCCCAGGCCTTGCGATCCATCTGCGCCGGCAGCGTTTCGCCCTTCAGGCCGGTCTTGTCGAGCAACAGCTCGTAGAATTGCGGCTCGATCGAGCCGATGCAGACGTGCTTGCCGTCCTTGGTCTCGTAGGTGCCGTAGAAGTGCGCACCGCCATCGAGCATGTTGCTCTCGCGGTCGTCGCTCCAGAGACCCGCGCCGGCCATGCCGTAGATGCCGCCGAGCAGCAGGGCGGCGCCGTCGACCATCGCGGCGTCGACCACCTGGCCCTTGCCGGAGCGCTGGGCCTCGAGCAGGCCGCAGACCATGCCGAAGGCCAGCAGCATGCCGCCGCCGCCGAAATCGCCCACCAGATTGAGCGGCGGCACGGGCTTGTCCTTGCCGCCGATCGCGTGTAGCGCGCCGGTCAGCGCGATGTAATTGATGTCGTGACCGGCCGCCTTGGCAAGCGGCCCGTCCTGGCCCCAGCCGGTCATGCGGCCGTAGACGAGCTTCGGATTGCGCGCGAGGCAGACGTCGGGTCCCAGGCCGAGGCGCTCCGCGACGCCGGGCCGGAACGGCTCGGTCATGCCGTCAGCCTTCTCGATCAGGCGCAGGACCACCTCGACGCCTTCCTTCTTCTGCAAGTCGACCGACACCGAGCGGCGGCTGCGATTGTGCACCGCGAACTTCGGGTCGGAGAGGCGGTCCATGACGTGCGCTTTCGTACGATCGACGCGAATGACGTCGGCGCCCATGTCGCCCAGCATCATCGAGCACATCGGTGCAGGGCCGATGCCGGCCAACTCGACGATCGTCAGTCCCGAGAGTGGACCCGCCATGATTTTCCTCCTGCAGAATGCGCGTTTCCTTGTCGGAACGATCGTAGCCGAAGGGTTCGGCGTTACAAAACCCGTCCCCCGGTCTAAAGTCCGCGCCGCGAGAGAGACGGTCGGAGGAAATCGGGATGGGGTTGGGCCGCATTGTCGCTACGGCGGTGCTTGCGTTCGGCGTATCCGGCGGCGCATGGGCGCAGCAGGCGGAAGCGCCGCCGCCCAAGGAATACAGCCAGCAGTTCCTGGTGCAGGGATCGTGGTTCCATGGCGTGCACGGTCTCGCCTTCAACAAGGACGACCAGCTCTTCGCCGGCTCGGTGATCGGCCAGACCCTCTACCGCGTGCAGGTGGATTCGGGTGAGGTCGACCGGGTCATCGATCCGCCGACCGGCATGGCCGACGACATCGCCTTCGCCGACGACGGCACCATGGCATGGACGGCGTTCCTGATCGGCAAGGTCTACATCCGCAAACCGAACGGCAAGACCATCGAGGTCGCGCACGGCATGAGCGGGCCCAATTCGCTCGCATTCGGCAAGGATGGAAGGCTGTTCGTCTCCGAGGTCTTCCTCGGCGATGCGCTCTACGAGATCGACATCAAGAACGTCGACAAGCCGGACTTCAAGCCGTTCGCGCGCGGTGAGCTGCGCCGCATCGCCGAGAAGCTCGGCGGCCTCAACGGCTTTGAGGTCCACAAGGACGACGGCTTTCTCTACGGCCCGCTCTGGTTCAAGGGCGACATCGTCAAGGTGAACCTGGAGACCGGCGCGACGGACGTGATCGCCTCGGGCTTCAAGACGCCGGCCGCCGCCAACATAGATCCGCAGAACCGTGACAACGTCTATGTCGTCGATACCGGCACCGGCGGCATCTGGAGCGTGAGCCTCACCAGCAAGGCCAAGAAGCTGGTCGCCTCGATGAAGCCCGGGCTCGACAATCTCGCCTTCGATTCGCGCGGGCGCCTGTTCGTCTCCTCGATGACGGACAACGGCATCTACCTGGTCGACAAGCAGACTGGCGCCTGGCGTACCATCGTCGAGGGCAAGCTCGCGGTCCCGAGCGACCTCGCCGTCTCGACCGATGGCGGCAAGGACACGGTGCATGTCGCCGACGTGTTCAGCTATCGCACGGTCGATGGTGCCAATGGCGCGGTAACGGACGTGCTGCGCGTGCATGGCGAGACGCATGCCTATCCGATCGGCCTCTCGATCGGACCGAAGAACGTGCTGCTCACGAGCTGGTTCTCGAACACCGTGGAGAAAGTCGACCGCAAAACCGGCAAGCTGACGGCGACGCTGGGCGAGTTCGCGGCGCCCGTCGATGCGGTGGAGTTCGCCGACGGCACGATGTACGTGGCGGAGCTGGCGAGCGGCAACCTCGTCAAGGTGAGCCCCGACGGCAAGGAGCGCAGCATCGTCGTGAAGGAGCTGCGCGGTCCGGTCGCGATGGCGCATGGGCCGGGTTCGCTGGTCTACATCACCGAGATCTCGGCCGGCGCGGTCAGCCAGATCGATGTCGCCACGGGTGCGCGCAAGGTGGTCGCCGACAATCTCGCCGGCCCCGAGGGCATCGATCTCGGTCCGGATGGACGTCTCTATGTGGCCGAAGTCGGACAGAAGCGCGTCGTCGCCATCGATCCGGCGACCGGCGCGAAGACCGTGATCGCTTCGAACCTCGACATCGGCCTGGCGCCGTTCCCCGGTGGTCCGCCGGCGCTGGTCCCCACGGGCGTCGCGGTCGGTCGCACCGGCATCGTCTATGTCAGCGCCGACATCCGGAACTCGCTCTACAAGTTGACCCCGCCCTCACCGTAAGAGCATCGTGATGCCCGGCATTCCTTTCATCAGGGATTTCAAGTTCGACTACGGCACCGCCATGGAGGTGACGCCGCTGATCCGGCGGGTCGTGGCCAACAATCCGAACCCCTTCACCTTCAAGGGCACCGGCACCTACATCATCGGCCATGGCAACGTGGCGGTGGTCGATCCCGGTCCGGATCAGCAGGAACATATCGACGCCGTGCTGCGTGCTCTGCGCGGCGAGACGGTGACGCACATCCTGGTGACGCACACTCATATCGATCATGTGCCGGCGACGCCGGCGCTCGCCCGGGCGACCGGTGCCAAGGTCTACAGCTACGGCCCGCATCCGACGCCCGAAGGCGTCACGACGGAGCAGGAGGGCGACTTCTCCTTCGCGCCCGACGTGAAGCTGAACGACGGCGACGTGATCGAGGGCGACGGCTGGAACGTCGAGGCGGTCTATACGCCGGGGCACATCTCCAACCATCTCTGCTTCGCGGTGAAGGAAGACAAGGCGCTGCTCTCGGGCGACCATGTCATGGGCTGGTCGACGGCGGTGATCTCACCACCCGACGGCAACATGGCCGACTACTTCGCCTCTTTGCGCAAGCTGCTGCCGCGCGACGAGAGCCTCTATATCCCGACGCATGGCGCGGAGATCCGCGATCCCAATCCGTTCGTCCAGGCCTACATCGAACATCGCCTGGGGCGCGAGGCGCAGATCATCGCGCGGCTCAAGGATGGGCCGCAGACCATCCCGCAGATGGTCGCGAAGAACTATGCCGACACGCCGGTCCACCTGCATCCGGCGGCCGGCCGCTCGATGCTGGCCCATCTGGTCCAGATGGTGAAAGACGGCCGGGTGAAGACCGAGGATGGCCGCGCCGCGATCGACAGCGTCTATAGACTCTAGAGGGACGACGAATGGACCTGAAGCTTTCGGGCAAGACCGTGCTCGTCACCGGCGGCAGCCGCGGCATCGGCTTCGCCTGCGCCATGGGATTCGCGGCCGAGGGCTGCACCGTCCATATCGCTTCGCGCTCGAAGGAGTCGCTCGAATCCGCGCGGGAAAAGATCCGGGCACGCCACAACGTGCCGGTCGAGATCCATCCAGCCGACTTCTCCAACGGCGACACGGCACGCAGCATCGTCGAGGCGGTCGGCCATGCCGACATCCTGGTCAACAATGCCGGCGCCATCCCGCAGGGAGACATCTTCGGCATGACCGAGCCCAAGTGGCGTGAGGCCTGGGACCTCAAGGTGTTCGGCTACATCAACGCCACGCGCGCCATGCTGGAGAAGATGTACGCCCGCAAGGCGGGCGTGGTCGTGAACGTGATCGGCCTCGCCGGCGAGAGCTTCAATTACGACTATGTTGCGGGCACGATGGGCAATGCCGGCATCATGGCCTTCACCCGCGCGGTAGGCTCGAAGAGCGTCGATCACGGCGTGCGCGTGGTGGGAATCAATCCGCCGGCCACCCGCACCGACCGCATGCTGACGCGGCTGCGCAACGTGGCCGAGCAGAAGTTCGGCGATCCCGAGCGCTGGCCAGAACTCACGAAGCACATGCCGTTCGGCCGCGCCGCCGAACCCGACGAGGTGGCCGACCTCGCCGTCTTCCTGGCCTCCGAGCGCGCCAGCTACATCAGCGGCGTGGTCATGACCCTCGACGGCGGCCAGGCGGCGCGGCACTAGAGCCTC
The DNA here is from genome assembly GCA_945952105.1 of uncultured Rhodospirillaceae bacterium. Lineage (GTDB taxonomy): Bacteria > Pseudomonadota > Alphaproteobacteria > Reyranellales > Reyranellaceae > Reyranella. Next base: position 57,018 of record CAMFGZ010000004.1, read on the forward strand.
GCATTCCTCCCATTCAAATGGGGAGGTCGCCCGCGGGGCCGGAGGGGTCATGACCCCATCGCCCTCGTAAGATGAGGGCACTTTCCCTTTGCAGAGCCTGCAAAAGGGGAGGAGCCTTAATAGACCTGGCGCATCACCTGGGCGGCGAAACCGTCGACGGCCGACTTCTTCTGCGCTTCGCTCAGCTTGGTATTCGCCGCCACCGCCGGGCAGTAGGCGGTGACCAGATAGTTCACCAGCTCGGCGCTTTCGACGCCGGGATAGCGGATGCGGAGGTCTGCGGTAGCCGACGCGATGGCGTTGAACGTGTCGCCGCCCGTGAGCTGCTTGCCGACCGCCGCCATCTGCGCCGGCGTCTCCTTCAGGATCCCGGGCTTTGCCGTCGGCTGGGGCTTCGGGCAGTCGAGTGCCATCGCGGGGAAAGCCGAAGCGGCGAGCAGGGCGGCGGCAACCAGAGGGGCAAGGCGAAGCATGATCGGTCTCCCGTGAAGATATCCGGGAAAGCGATAGCAAAATGCGTTTCAATAGTCCCTTGGATTAGACGCGCTGGGCGACGATCCGCGTCGGGGCCGTCTGCGGTGAGGAACTGGGGAAGGAATGGTCGGCAACGGTCACCGTTGCCAGCAGGATCAGCAGCCCGCCCGCCAGCGTCGTCGGCCCGTAGCCCCAGCCGGCACTGTGCCGCCAGCAGGGATAGGCCAGTACGGCCCCGGTCGCCAGCAGCAGGGCGAGGCTCAATCCCAGCATCCAATTCCCCTTTATCGTTGGTCGAAGAACGAGCACGAAGAGTGCGGGTTCCGTCGTCGGAGCATCATTTTCCGTACGGTTGCGCGAAGCCGGCCGTCCCCAGCGACGGCGTTCCACATGGTCGCAGGCCCGGCAGCGAGAGTAGGTTGCGGCCGAATGGAAGACGCCCTCTCGAGCGCCCGCGCCCTGCTGCATTCCGTGTTTGGATTCAACGCCTTCCGGCCCGGGCAGGAGGAGATCGTCCGCGCCGTGCTGGACGGCGAGAACGTGATGGCCGTGATGCCGACCGGCAGCGGCAAGTCGCTGTGCTTCCAGCTCCCCGCCCTCGTTCGCCCCGGCCTGACCCTGGTCGTTTCGCCGCTGATCGCGCTGATGCGCGATCAGGTGCAGGCGCTGACGGCCGCCGGTGTCGCGGCGGGCAGTCTGAACTCCAGCAACGAGCCGGCGGAGAACAACCGCGTTCTGGGGCTGCTGCGCCGGGGCGAGTTGCGGCTGCTCTATGTGGCGCCGGAGCGCCTGGCGCGGCCGGATACGGTCGAGATGCTGGCGGAGGCCGGGGTCTCGATGATGGCGATCGACGAGGCGCACTGCGTATCGCAATGGGGGCATGATTTCCGTCCCGAGTACCTGACGCTCGGCAACCTGGCGAGGCAGATCGGCGGCCGTCTCCAGACCCTGGCTTTCACCGCGACCGCCGACACGCCGACCCGGGGCGACATCGTCGAGAAGCTGTTCGCCGCGCCGCCGCGCGTCTTCGTGCGCAGCTTCGACCGCCCCAATCTCAGACTCGCCTTCAAGCCCAAGGAGCGCTCGACGAGGCAAGTCCTGTCCTTCGTGCAATCGCACCGGGGGGAGAGCGGGATCGTCTACTGCGCCTCGCGCCGCAAGGTCGAGGAGATGGCCGAGGCGCTCAAGGAAGCGGGCATCAACGCGCGGCCCTACCATGCCGGCCTCGAGAAATCGGTGCGCGACGCCAATCAGGATGCCTTCCAGCAGGAGGATGGCATCGTCATGACTGCGACCGTCGCCTTCGGCATGGGCATCGACAAGCCCGACGTGCGCTTCGTCTGCCACGCCGACCTGCCCTCGAACGTCGAGGCCTATTACCAGGAGATCGGCCGTGCGGGCCGCGATGGGCTGCCGGCGGACACGCTGACACTCTACGGGTTGGGCGACATGCAGCTTCGCCGCCTGCAGATCGAGCAGGGCGATTCCTCGGATGAGCGCAAGCGCATCGAGCGCCAGCGGCTGGGGGCGCTCCTGTCGCTCGCCGAAGCGCCGCGCTGCCGACGGCAGACCCTGCTCGCCTATTTTGGCGAGCCATCGGAGCCCTGCGGCAACTGCGATCTCTGCCAGGAAGGCGTCGAGCTGTTCGATGCGACCATAGATGCCCAAAAGGCGATGTCGGCGATCGTCCGCACCGGAGAGCGCTTCGGCATGGAGCACCTGATCGCCATCCTCACCGGCGACCTCACCGACAACGTCTCGAAATTCAACCACGACAGGCTGCCGACCTTCGGCGTGGGCAAGGACCGCAAGCCGGCCGACTGGCGCTCCGTCTTCCGGCAGCTCTCGGCGGTCGGCCTGATCGCCCAGGACCTGATGGAGCACGGCCGCTGGTGGGTCACCGAGGAGGGCTGGCGCGTGCTGAAGGGCACGCAGAAGGTCGAGCTGCGCAAGATCGTGGCGACGCCGGCCGGCAAGGGCTCGCGTCGCGACCGCCGCGAGGCGACGGCGGCGATCGTCAGCGACGCCGATGCCGCGATGCTGGAGTCGCTGCGGGCGCTGCGCACGCGCCTCGCGCGGGAACAGAACGTGCCGGCCTATGTGGTCTTCTCCGACAGGACCCTGGTGGAGCTCGCCACTCACAGGCCGACGACGCCCGCCGCGATGCGGGAAATTCACGGCATCGGCGACACGAAGCTGGAGCGTTACGGAACGGACTTCCTCGCCATCATCCAGCCTCGCCAGCCCTGACGTCGGGCGTTGCAGGGAACTTCACCCCTTCTCCTTTCGTTTTGAAGGCGCCTTCGCCCACGAACGGGCGAGACCGTATGTCCATCTGCGGGCAGGCACGGATCGGAGAGGGATCATGAGCGCCGAGGCGGGAAAATCGAAGGATCGAACCGGCGTCCCCGGTCTGGACGACATTCTCCTGGGCGGGCTCTCCAAGGGACGCGTCTTCCTGCTCGAGGGCAGCCCTGGCACCGGCAAGACGACGATTGCGCTGCGGTTTCTGCTCGAAGGCGCTCGCGAGGGGCAGCGGGGACTTTATGTCACGCTGTCCGAGACCGAGAAGGAGTTGAGGCATACGGCCGAGGCTCACGGCTGGTCTCTGGGAGACAAGACGGAGATATTTGAAGTCGTGCCGCCGGAAAGCCTGCTCGATGCCGACCAGCAGCAGAGCTTGCTCTACTCTTCCGATCTCGAACTTGGTGAGACGGTAAGGCTGATCTTCCAGGCCGTCGAACGCAGCAAGGCCCAGCGGGTCGTGCTCGATTCACTTTCGGAGATCCGCTTGCTGGCCCAAAGCTCACTGCGCTATCGCCGGCAGATTTTGGCGCTCAAACATTACTTTGCGCGGCATGGCGCAACGGTGCTCATGCTCGACGACCTTACGACGGACGTGCTCGACAAGACGGTGCACAGCGTCGCGCATGGCGTCATCCGGCTGGAAGAGCTGACGCCGAACTATGGCGCCGAACGGCGTCGCCTGCGCGTGGTGAAGTATCGTGCCCAGGGATTCCGCGGCGGCTACCACGACTTCGTCATCAGGGCCGATGGCGCCCGTGTGTTTCCCCGTCTCGTCGCAGCGGAATACAAGAGCGACTTCCAGCGTGCCCGGATCGGGACCGGTATTCCGGCGTTCGATGGTCTGCTGGGCGGGGGTATAGAGCAGGGGTCGAGCACGCTGCTTGTTGGCCCGGCCGGGTCCGGAAAGACGACGCTGGCCTGGCAGTTCGTGGCCGAGGCCGTTCGCAAGGGCGATAAGGCGGCGATGTTCATCTTCGACGAGGAGATAGGTCTGCTGTTCGAACGGGCAAGGCCGCTCGGCTTCGACTTCGCCGCCATGCAGGCGACGGGCCGACTGATTGTAACGCAGCTCGACGCAGCGGAAGTTTCGCCGGGGGAGTTCGCCCATGATGTTCGAATGTCCGCCAACGATCCGGCGGTGAAGACGATCCTCATAGACAGCCTGAACGGCTATCAGGCCGCGATGCCTGAAGAAAATTCGCTCATTCTTCACATGCACGAGCTCATCCAGTATCTGAATCGAACCGGCGTCTCGACATTCGTCACGGTGGCGCAGCAGGGCATTCTCGGCGACATGAGATCCCCACTCGACCTTACATATATTGCGGACGCGGTAATCCTCCTTCGCTATTTCGAGGCCGACGGCGCGGTCCGGCGGGCGCTGTCCGTCATCAAGAAGCGCGGCGGCAGGCACGAGGAGACGATCCGGGAATTCTGGATCGACGGCGGACTCCATATAGGCGAACCCTTGACCGACTTCAGGGGCGTTCTTCGCGGCACGCCCTCGCTCCCTGACGATCGTTCGCCCGGTCGCCCGATGCCCGGATGATGAAACCCGATGATGAAAAGCGAGCGGCCGGAACGACCTCTCAAAGCGCTCGTCCTTGCTCCGCGGGGTCGCGACGCTGCCGTGGCATGCTCGCTGATCGAGCAGACTGGCGTTGCCAGCCTCGCGTGTGCGGATCTTACGGCCGTCGTCGATGTTCTCGACGAGAACGTCGCTTTCCTTCTGATGACGGAAGAAGCGATTCGAGGCGCGGACCTCAAGCCGCTGTCCGGTTGGTTGGCCGACCAGCCACCCTGGTCCGATCTGCCGTTCCTTCTGGTGACCGACCATGGCGGGGGCCCCGAGCGTAACCCGATTGCGTCGCGCTGGCTGGAGACGCTGGGCAACGTCTCGTTCATCGAGCGGCCCTTTCACCCCACGACACTTCTGAGCGTCGCTCGTGCGGCGGTAAAGGGACGGCGACGGCAGCACGACACGCGCCGCCTCCTGGCCAATCTCAGCGAAAGCGACCAGCGCCTGCGCACGGCCCTGCATGCCGGCCGGTTGGGCGCCTGGGAGTTCGATTTCACGACCTCGCAACTCACCATTGCCCCCGAGGGCAAGGCGATCCTGGGATTTGCCGCCGGGGAGGATGTGGGACTCGACGAGATGATGCGTGGATTGGCCGTCGATGATCATGTCGGCGTACTGAAAGCGCTCGGCCACAGCCTGGCCTCCGGTCAGGACTTTGCCGTCGACGTTCGCTTCAGGCGACCCGACGGCAGGATCGTCTGGCTGGATGTGCGTGCACGACTGGTTCGGGACGCCCAGCGCGCCCCGCGGCGCTTCGTCGGTCTCGCCTCTGACATCACCGTGCGCAAGACGGCCGAAGCGACGCTTCAGGACCTGAATGAGCAACTGGAAAAGCGCGTCGAGGAGCGGACGGCGCAGCTTCGCGGCGCACATGACGAGTTGGTGTCGCAGATCGCCGAGCGTGAGCGCACCGAGGCGCAGCTTCGCCAGATGCAGAAGCTCGAATCGATCGGCCAGCTCACCGGCGGCGTCGCGCACGATTTCAACAATCTTCTGACGGCGGTGATCGGCAACCTTGAACTGTTGCGTAAGCGCGTGCCGCCCAACCCGTCCAGCGACAGGCTCATCGACGGCGCCATGCAGGGCGCACAACGCGGCGCCGCGCTGACGCAGCGCCTGCTGGCCTTCGCCCGCCACCAGGCGCTCGATGCGCGGCCGGTCGATCTGGCCGAGCTGGTGCGCGGCATGGACGACCTGCTGCGCCGATCGATCGGGCCCTCGATTGCGATCGTGCAGGACTTTCCGCCCGGCATTCCGCCGGCCCATGTCGATGCAAACCAGGTCGAACTTGCCTTGCTCAACCTCGCGGTCAACAGCCGCGATGCCATGCCGGAAGGCGGCACTCTCACCCTGGCGCTCGATGTCGCCGTCACGGGAACGGTGGGAGATCTCGCCGCCGGCCGCTACGTGAGGCTCACCGTATCGGACACCGGCTCGGGTATGGACGACGAAACGCTTCGCAAGGCGATCGAGCCGTTCTTCTCGACCAAGGAAGTCGGCAAGGGAACCGGGCTCGGCCTGTCGATGATCCACGGCCTCGCCCAGCAGCTCAAGGGCGCCTTGCGCCTCTTCAGTACGCCCGGTCGCGGCACGCGGGCGGAACTATGGTTGCCGGTCGCCGCGGGAGCCGCGGAGGTCGTCGCGCCCGAAGCCTCGGTGGATGCACCTGGAATCAAGCGTCGGGCGACGTTGCTGTTCGTCGACGACGACTCCCTCATCAGCCTCAGCACGACGTCGTTGCTGGAGGATCTGGGGCATACTGTCGTCGCGGCGACTTCGGGGCCGGAAGCGCTCGACGTGCTGCGCACGGGCAGGCCCATCGACATGATGATCACCGACTATGCCATGCCCGGCATGACCGGCCTGCAGCTCGCCGAGGAAGCGCGCGCCCTGCGGCCGGGCCTGCCAATCCTGCTGGCAACCGGTTATGCGGACCTGCCGACGAAGAGCGGTTTCGAACTGCCCCGCCTCAACAAGCCCTATCAGCAGGCGCAGCTCGCCGAGCAGATCCAGGGCCTGCTCGGCTGATTTTTTGCTAAGAGAGGAACGGCATCACCCGCCGAACGCGTTCGTCGCGCAGCCACAAGCCTCCCCATACCAGGAGCCCTAGATAGAATCCGAACAGCGTGTGGCTGAACAGCGGACTGTCGAGTTTCAGGTGCGTCGCGATCGCGCCGCCGAACAGGCCCGTCAGCAGTACGGCGCCCAGAAGTGCGGTGCGCGGCCAGGCATAGAGCGCCGTGCAGGCGAGAGTGACGACGCCCAGGAAGCGGGCAAAGGACTCGGTCGCAGGCAGGCCCATTTCCTTCGATGTCGTCAACACGATCTCCAACGGCGGCAGCTTGATGGCGCCGTCGAAGAGCAGGAACAGGATGGCAAGGCCGCTCATGACGCGGCCCGCCCAGAGTGCCTGGCGCGAGACCATGGTCAGGCGGCCTTGATCGGGGTGCCCATGGTCCACATGACGCCGAACGGATCGCGGAGCTGGCCGTAGCGGTCGCCCCAGAACATGTCCTGTACCGGCATGGCAACCGTGGCACCGGCCTTCACGGCCTTGTCGAACGCCGCGTCGACATCCTCGACCTGGAGATGGAGCATGAAGCCGGCGGGCTTTTCCAGCGGTGCGCCATGCTCGGGAAAGGCGTCGGCGAGCATCAGAGATCCGCCATTGATGACCAGGTGGATGTGCAGGTAGCGCCCCTTGTCGTCGGGCGGCATGCGCGCGACTTCCGTGGCGCCGAAAGCAGTTACGTAGAAATCCGCGGCCTTGCCGGCATTGCTGAGCGAGAGGTACGGGCAGGGGCCGCCGAGGACGGGCGGTTGCTGGGATGCGGCCATGACAGTCTCCTTGGCTGAGTTCGTATCCCGAGGACGAACAGGCGAGCGGGCTCCCGACATCGCCGTCGGATTTTTCTTCAGCCGGCGGACAGCCGGTCGAGATGCTGGCGGATATGCGCGGCCTCGGCCGGCGTGTTGGCGAGGGCGATCGCCTGGCCGAAAGCCTTGCGGGCCTCCTCCGGCCTTTGGAGCTTCTCGAGCAGCGCGCCCTTCACGCCATGGAAGTAGAAATAGCCGCGAAGGCGTTCGCCGAGCGGCTCGATCATGTCCAGCGCGGCTTGCGGTCCCCTGACCTTGGAGACCGCCACGGCGCGGTTGAGCGTCACGACCGGCGAGGGCTGCAGGCGCTCGAGACTCGCATAGAGCAGGTCGATCTGCGCCCAGTCCGTGTCCTCCGCACGCCTGGCCCTCGCATGCAGGGCGGCGATGGCGGCCTGGATCTGATAGGGGCCGGGCTGGCGATGCCGCATGGCCTTGTCGATCAGCGCCAGTCCCTCGGCAATGCGCGGCTGACTCCACAGGCTGCGGTCCTGATCCTCCAGGAGGATGAGATTGCCGTCCTTGTCGAAGCGGGCTTTTGCCCGCGATCGCTGCAGAAGCATCAGCGCGGTGAGGCCCATGATCTCGGGCTCGGCGGGGAACAGGCGCAACAGCAGGCGGACCAGCCAGATCGCTTCCTCGGCCAGCGGCTTGCGCGCCTCGGCTTCGCGACTGCTGCTCGACGAATAGCCCTCGTTGAACAGCAGGTAGATCATTGCGGCGACGGCCGCGAGACGTTCCGCCCGCTCGGGCGCGCCCGGCGTCTCGAAGGCGATGCCGGCGGAGCCGATGCGTGCCTTGGCCCGTGTGATGCGCTGCTCCATCGCGGCTTCGCCGACCAGGAAGGCCTGGGCGATCTGCTTCACGGACAGGCCGCAGACGATGCGCAGCGCCAGCGCGATCTGCTGTGTCGCCGGCAGTTCCGGATGACAGCAGACGAACAGCAGCCGCAGGATGTCGTCCTTGTAGTGTTCGCCGTCGAGCCGGTCGGCGAGCGACGCCTCGGCATCATCCAGATCCGAGAGCACCGCCTCGTCGGGCAGCTCCGTCATCCTCGTCTGCCGGCGCACCTGGTCCATCGCGGCGTTGCGGCCGACCAGGATCAGCCAGGCCGCCGGATCGCGGGGCGGGCCGTTCCGGGGCCAGTTCTTCACCGCGCGCAGGCAGGCTTCCTGGAAGGCTTCCTCGGCCGTATCGAGAGTCCGGAAGTAGCGCAGCAGCGCGCCCATCACCTGGGGGCGTGCCGCGCCGAGAACCGGATCGATCCAGCCGAGATCGTTCATGCCGCGGGCTTCTTCGCGGGACGTTGCTCGTCGGGCAGCTGGCTGGGATGGAATTCGGCCACGGGGCGGATCTCATAGCTGCCGGTGCCGGGATTGGCCTTGGCAAGTTCCTTTGCCGTGTCGATGGCGGCCTCCAGCGAGGCGCAGTCGATGACGTAGAAGCCGAGGAGTTGCTCTTTGGTCTCGGCGAAAGGCCCGTCGATCACCATTTCCTCGCGCCCTTTGCGCAAGGTCGTGGCAGCCGTGGTCGGCAGCAGGCGCGCCACCGGGCCCAGCCTGCCCTGTTGGGCCAGTTTGTCGTTCACGGCATGGAGCCTGGCCATCGTCTGATCGTGATAGTCCTTCGACCACGAGCCGACGGCTTCCTCTGAATTGTAGCAAAGAATGGCGTAAAGCATGGATCTGCGGTCCCTCTGTTACCCAGGACGGACGAGCGGGCCGATTGCCGACAGCCCGAACCAAAAAACGATCGCCTATTCGGCGTCGGACGAGACCGGATTTTCGAAGGGGACGCCAGCCTTCAGGATGCGGTAGCGACCGTGTCTGATTTCCGCTCCGGCAACGATGCCGGTACGGGCGCTGCCTCCGTCGAGGCACAGGCGATCGCCCTCGAACAGGTGCGTGTCCTCCATGCCACTGATCGCCCGGTGCTTATCGGGCGGCGTATGGCCATGGACGACGAGCGTGCCGCCGAATCCCCGCTTCCAGTCGAGGAAGCCATGGTTGATCCAGGCCCAGCGCGCTTCGGTGAAGATCAGCCACGGACGCGCGAGAAACTCGTCCTCGCCAGCGTGCGGATCGAGCCCGCCATGGACGAATACCGTGTTGCCCAGCCGGACGTGGGATCGCATGCCCTGGAGCCGGTGCACGACCGCCTCGCCGAGCGCGTCGTGGAGCAGGGCCTGATCCGCGTGTGCCGCCGGTCGGCCGGCACGGGCGGCCATCTCGTCGAGAAGGATGTGCCCGCCCATGCGCTTGCTGAGCCACATCGTCTCCGCCTTGTGGGCGTGCGGCCCGCCCACGACGGTCAACATCATCATGATCTCGTGATTGCCCATCAGCCGGTCGACATGGTCGACGCCGTGCGCCTCCTCGCTGCCGGCCCACTGCTCGAGCACACCGACACTGTCGGGTCCGCGGTTGATCATGTCGCCGAGATAGATCAGGCGACGCTTGCCCGGCGCATCCCCTGCAAGGATTCTTATCGAGGCCAGCAGTGCGCGCAGTTCGGCGGCGCACCCATGCACATCTCCGATCGCAAAGACGGTCTCGTCCCCGAAGTCGAAGGGTGCGGGCTTCCAGTCGGAAATGCTGACGGGCAGGTCGGTCATGGAGGGCGAGGTTAGCCCTATCCCGCCCGGCGCTCCACTGCGGACGGGGCCTTGCGCTCGAACTCTTCCTTGATGCTGCGGTTGAGGTCGTACTTCAAAGCGGTCACGTCACTGCGTTTCGCCCAAACCTGTGCAGCCAGTGTGTACTTGTCCGCTTCCAGCGCATCGATACCGATCGCCGAGACTTTCAGGGACCGCCCGTCGCGCTCGATCAGGTTCTTCAGCCGCGAGATCGAGGCGCCGACATCCTCGCTGGCCGGCCGCGGCACGCGCAGGTCGATCCGCGCCGTGTCGTTGCGGGTCGGAACCTTCACGATCTCACCCCACAGCTTGCCGTTGGGAATGATGATGCGGGTATTGTCGTCGCCGTCGATCTCGGTGAAGAAAAGGTTGATCTCGCATGTCGTGCCCGCAACGCCGCCGGTCTCGATGCGGTCGCCGATATGGAACGGGCGGAACACCACCAGCATGATGCCGGCGGCGAGATTGCTGAGCGTGCCCTGCAGGGCCAGGCCGATTGCGATACCCAGGGCGCCGAGTACCGCTACGAAGCTCGTGGTGGCGATGCCGAACGTGGTGAGCACGGCGACGAAGGTGAAGACCAGAACGGTGTAGCGCGCCCCGTTGCCGAGGAAGAGCGCCACGGTGCGGTCGATGCGCGGTGTCTGCTGACAGAGCCTCACCACGGCGGTGTAGAGCAGTCGCGACGCCATCCATCCGGCGCACAGGATGATGATCGCTCCTACGACCCGAAGGCCATAGGTCGTGATCAGGGCCACCAGCACATTGGCGGCGTTATTCCACTGTTCCTCGATACCCATGGGGGAGGCAACGCCGCTCGCGTGGAACCGGTTGCCTGTCAGGAGACCGGGACATGCGTTCTGAGAAGGCGACAAGTCCCTCGCTCAAGCGACCGGGCGGACGACCCCTTGCCTCCTACGCAACAGCCTTGCCTCTGAAAGAGAGGAAGAGATCAGGTCAGAGCGCGTCGTTCTCGCGGATGAAGGCGCGGACGCGCGGCATGATCTGCTCGCGCCACTTGCGGCCGTTGAAGATGCCGTAGTGGCCGACCCGAGGCTGTTCCCAATGCACATGGCGCGCGCCGGGAATGTTGGGCGTGAGCGCATGCGCGGCCTTGGTCTGGCCGACGCCGGAAATGTCGTCGAGCTCGCCCTCGACCGTCATCAGCGCCGTTTCGATGAAGGACGGGTCGATCTTGCGGCCACGGCTCACCCACGCACCGCGCGGCAGCAGGTGCTCCTTGAACACGACCTCGATGGTCTGGAGATAGAACTCGGCGCTGAGATCCATCACAGCCAGATACTCGTCGTAGAAGGCGCGATGCGCTCCGGCCGGATCGTCGTCGCCCTTCACGAGATGCTCGAACTGGCGCATGTGGGCATTCACATGGCGGTCGAGATTCATGCTGATGAACGAGGTGAGCTGCAGGAAGCCGGGATAGACCCGTCGCAGCGCGCCCGGATAATTGAGCGGCACCGTCGAGATGACGTTCTGGCGGAACCACATCATCGAGTTGCGCATGGCGAGGTCGTTGGGGACCGTCGGGCTGACCCTCGTGTCGATCGGGCCGCCCATCAGAGTGATCGACTTGGGCTGGCGCGGCTCCTTGGCCTCGGCCATCAGCGCGGCGGCGCCCATCACCGGCACGGAGGGCTGGCAGACGGCGATGACATGGACGTTCGGGCCGAGGTAGCGGCAGAACTCGGCGACGTAGTCGATATAGTCGTCGAGATCGAAATTGCCTTGGGCGAGCGGCACTTCGCGCGCATCGATCCAGTCGGTGATGTGCACGTCGTGGTCGGGCAGCAGCGCCTCGACCGTGCCGCGCAGCAGGGTGGCGTAGTGTCCGCTCATCGGCGCCACGACCAGTACCTTCGGGTCGCGCCGTGTCGTATCGCGATGGAAATGCAGGAGCTGGCAGAACGGCTTGCGCAGCAGGATCTCTTCGTTGACCGCGACGGTCTCGTCACCGACCTGCGTGGTCTTCAACCCGAACGCCGGCTTGCCGTAGTTCTGGGTGAGCCGGGTCATGATCTCCGCGCTGGCGGCGACGGACTTGCCGAACCAGGTGTCGGCCCACGGATTGTAGGGGCTGGAATAGACCTGTTCGAGGGCGCTGGCCCACATCCGGATGGGGACCGCGAGCTGGCGCTGGAATTCGTAGGCTTGATAAAGCATGGGCCGCGGATTGTACGCGCCGACGCGCCGGTGTCACGCTCATAGTGCGATGCAGCAATCGTGACGAATCAATGACTTAGAGTAACCGCCCCACGGCCGCCGCGATGGCCTCGGCCTTGGCATCGTGGGTGAAGTGGGTGACGAAGCGGCCGTTGCGGTCGAGAAGATAGACGATGGAAGAGTGATCCATGAGGTAGGGCGAGCCCTCCTTGCCCGGGACCTTCTGATAGTAGACGCGATAGGCCTTGGCGACGTCGGCGATCTGCTGCGGCGTACCCGTGAGGCCGATGATGCCCGGCCCGAAGTTCGGCACGTAGCCCTTCAGCAGCGCCGGCGTGTCGCGCTCGGGATCGATGGTGATGAACACCAGATTGACCTTCTTGGCGGCATCGGGTCCCAGCTTGTCGATCGCCGTCTCCATCAGCAGCAGCGAGGTCGGGCAGACGTCGGGGCAGTAGGTGAAGCCGAAATAGATCAGGGTCGGCTTGCCCTTGAGCTGGTCGCTGGAGAAGGAACGGCCATCCTGGTCGACGAGCTGGAAGGGGCCGCCGATCGACGGCTTGCCGCCCTTGGTGGCGTCCCAGGCGATCCAGCCGGCGGCCACGACGAGGGCCGCAATCCAGACGCCGAGCAGCGCCTTCATGGTGCGTGACATGCCGCGGAACATGCGCCGGGCAGGCCGCCTCGACAAGCCGGACCGCTCGTCGCACAACGTCATGTGATGACCGGACGGATCCTGGTAATGGGCGGCGGCTTCGCCGGCCTGTGGAGTGCGCTCGCGGCGGCACGGGCGCGCGAGACGTACGGCGCCGATCCCGAGATCGTGCTGCTGAACGACACGCCCTGGCATTCGATCCGCGTCCGCAACTACGAGGCCGACCTCTCCGACACGCGCGTGTCGCTCGATAGCGTGCTGGCGCCGGTGGGTGTGCGTCGGCTCGAGGGCAAGGCGACGGGCATCGAGGTCGGGAACCGCGCCGTGACCTACGAAGCCGAGGGCGCGACGCAAAGAATCGGCTACGACCGGCTCGTCTTCGCGCTGGGCAGCCGGCTCGCGCGGCCACCGATCCCCGGTCTCGCCGAGCATGGCTTCGACGTCGACACGTATGCCGCCGCGAGACGACTCAATGAGCACATCGCGCGCCTCGACTCCGGGGCCTCGACCGTGCTGGTGGTCGGCGGCGGACTGACGGGCATCGAGGCGGCGGCCGAAATGCCGGGAAAGCTGCGCGCGGCGGGAGTGACGAAGCCCTGCGTGATCCTCCTGGACCATGCGCCGCGCATCGGCTCGGACATGGTCGCGGAAGCGGTGCCGGTCATCGAGGAAGCGTTGCAGTCGCTGGGCGTCGAAAGGCGCGGCGGCGTGTCGATCGTCGCCGTCGATCCTGCGGGCGCGACGCTCGAGGGCGGCGAGCGCATCGAGGCGGCAACGGTCGTCTGGTGCGCCGGCATGCGCGCGAATCCGCTGACGACGGCCTTTCCTGTGGAGCGCGATTGTTCCGGCCGCCTGCCGGTCGATCCAACCCTGAAAGTCAGAGGCCTCGCAGCCGAGTTCGCGGCGGGCGATGTCGCATCGTTCCTGATCGACGGCGCGCATGCCTGCGTGATGTCGTGCCAGCACGGTCGGCCGATGGGCCGCTTCGCCGGGCACAATGCCGTCTGCGATCTGCAGGGCGAGCCGATGCTGCGGCTCGCCATCGGCTGGTACACGACAATCCTCGATCTCGGCCCTTGGGGCGCGCTCTACACCGAGGGCTGGGACCGCAAGCTGGTGTCGCGCGGCGCCGATGCCAAGCGCACCAAGGAACTCATAAACCGCGAACGCATCTATCCGCCGCGGTCGGGCGACCGGCTGGCACTGCTTGATGCGGCCGCGCCGACAGTGCAGACACCACCGGTGAAATTCGGGTGAGGGAAGACAGATGTTCTACGATGCCTCGAAGCGCGACCATGGATTGCCGCAGGATCCGCTGAAGGCGCTGATCGTGCCGCGACCGATCGGCTGGATTTCTACAGTCGACGGGCAGGGCCGGGTCAACCTCGCGCCCTACAGCTTCTACAACGGCGTCGGCGAGTTCCCGCCGATGGTCTATTTCGCCATCACCGGCACCTACGGCGACACACCGACCAAGCACAGCCGCATGAACGCCGAGGAGACCGGGGAGTTCGTGGTCAACATGGTGACCGCGGAGATGAGCGAGAAGATGAACATCACCACCGCGATGGTGGCCTATGGCATCGACGAGATGAAGCTCGCCGGCCTGACGCCCGAACCCTGCCGCTTCGTGAAGCCGCCGCGCGTCAAGGAATCGCCGGTCGCGCTCGAGTGCAGGTACTGGAAGACGATCGAGCTGCCGGAAGAACCCGGCCACGAAGCCAAGCGCGGCTCGATCGTGCTGGGCCAGGTGGTCGGCATCCACATCGACGACACCATCCTGAAGGACGGCCGCGTCGACATCATGTCGATGAAGCCGGTCGCGCGGCTGGGCTACAGCGAATACACGACGGTCGAAAACGTTTGGAAGATGCGCCGCCCGGACGATCCGCGGTTTCAGTAGCACCTGACATGATTGCCGGTGCCATTGGCCTTCCGCTGCTGGCTTTCATCGGCGCGCCCATCGTGGCGATCTTCGACAGGAAACGCCGCAAGGGGTGGCTCTTGTTGGGCGGCGTTGCCGGACTGATCTTGATTGCCGTGTATGTGATGCTTTTGCTGACTGTCGACTACACTGTGTAAGTCGACATCTTCGGAAGAACTCCAGAAGAAAGCCGTCGTCTCGACCGGAGCCGAGCGTAGCTCGGCGGAGTGGAGAGACCTTCTCTCAACGATTTGCCGGCTAATCGTGAAGAGAAGGTCTCTCCACTCCGCGCTGCGCGCTCCGGTCGAGACGACGGGTTTTACTTTCAATGACCCGCGACGACCGGCGCCACTGAACGAGCCATTGCCAGCACGCGCTTGTCGGCCATCGGCTCGCCCATCAGCATGAAGCCGACGGGCAGTTCGCCCGGCGCATGACAGGGCAGGCTGATGCCGCAGCGGTCCAGGAAGTTGCCCACCGTGGTGTTGCGCAGCAGCAGGAGGTTCTTCTTCGTGAATCCCTCGGGTGTCGAGACTTCGTCGATCGTCGGGGCCACGATGGCGCAGGTCGGCATGATCGTCGCGTCGTAGTTCGAGGTGATCGCCGAGACGCGGCGGCAAAGGTCGGCGCGCTTCGCGAGCAGCTCGATATAGTCGGCGGCGGTCATGTCCTTGCCGCGCATGATGCGCGGATGGACGAACGGGTCGTAGTCCTTGCCGCGTCGCGCGATCAGGTCCTTGTGCCAGGCATATGCTTCCGATGCCGCGAAGCCGCCCTTGGCGTTGATCGCCGGCAGCTCTTTCAGTTCGGCAAGGTCGATCTCTTCGATCTTCACGCCCTTGGCCGCAAGCGCCTTGCAAGCGCGCTCGAACGCCTTGGCGACGGTCGGGTCGAGTTCGTCCATCACGAAGTGCTTGGGGATCGCAAAGCGAAGGCCGGCCAGCGGCGCCGCCTCGGGCACCGAGATCGGCCCGTTTCCGAGTTCACCGGCGAAGACGGCATCCACGAGGGCGCAATCCTCGACCGAGTTGGCGAGCGGGCCGATCGAATCGAGCGAGGTCGAGAGCGGGATGACGCCGTCGATGGGCACGCGTCGCGCCGTCGGCTTGAAGCCGACCAGGCCGCAGACCGCGGCGGGGATGCGCACGGAGCCGCCGGTGTCGGTACCCAGCGCTGCAACGGCCATGCGGTCGGCCACCGAGACGGCGGCGCCGGCGGACGAACCGCCCGGCACGCGCGTGCGGTCGGCCGGATTGCCCGGCGTGCCGTAATGCGGGTTGAAGCCGACGCCCGAGAAGGCGAACTCGCTCATGTTGGTGCTGCCGACGATCACCGCACCGGCGGCGCGCAGGCGCGCCACTACGGGTGCGTCTTCGGTCGCGGGCTTTGCGTCGTCGAGTGCCCTGGAACCCGAAAGGGTCGTCTCGCCCGCGACGTCGCAGAGGTTCTTGATCGACATCGGGAGGCCGGCGAGCGGCGAGGGCACGAGCCCCGCCTTGCGCAAGCCGTCGCTCGCGTCGGCGGCGGCCAGCGCCTGGTCCTTCCAGACTTTCACGAAGGCGCGGCTGCCTTCGCCCTTCGGATCCTCGATCCGTGCCAGCGCCTCTTCGGTGAGCTTGCGTGAGGTGGTGCGGCCGGCGGCCAGGTCCGCGGCGAGCTGGGTGATCGTCGGGTTGGCCATCGGTTTCCTTATTTGCCGCGGTGCTTCACGAGATCGTCGACGACCGTCGGGTCGGCGAGCGTGGACGTGTCGCCCAGGTTGCTGAAATCGTTCTCGGCTATCTTGCGCAGGATGCGCCGCATGATCTTGCCGGAACGGGTCTTGGGCAGGCCGGGCGCCCACTGGATGACGTCGGGCGTGGCGATCGGGCCGATCTCCTTGCGCACCCAGGCGACCAGCTCCTTGCGCAGCTCCTCGGAGGACTGCTCGCCGGCCTTCAGGGTGACATAGGCATAGATGCCCTGGCCCTTGATGTCGTGCGGGAAGCCCACGACGGCGGCCTCGGCCACCTTGGTGTTGCCGACCAGCGCGCTTTCGACCTCGGCTGTGCCGATGCGATGGCCCGAGACGTTGATCACGTCGTCGACACGACCGGTGATCCAGTAGTAACCGTCCTCGTCGCGGCGCGCGCCGTCGCCGGTGAAGTACTTGCCGGGATAGGTCCTGAAGTAGGTGTCGATGAAGCGCTGGTGGTCGCCATAGACCGTGCGCATCTGGCCGGGCCAGGAATTGACCAGGCAGAGATTGCCGGTGCAGGCGCCTTGCAGCTCGTTGCCCTCGGCATCGACCATCACCGGCTGTACGCCGAAGAAGGGCCGCGTCGCCGAGCCGGGCTTCAGCGGCGTCGCGCCGGGCAGCGGCGTGATCAGAATGCCGCCGGTCTCGGTCTGCCACCAGGTGTCGACGATCGGGCAGCGGCCGTCGCCCACCACGCGATGATACCAGAGCCAGGCCTCCGGATTGATCGGCTCGCCGACCGAACCGAGCAGGCGCAGGCTCGCGCGTGACGTCTTCTTCACCGGCGCCTCGCCCTCGCGCATCAGCGCGCGGATCGCGGTGGGAGCGGTGTAGAAGATGTTGACCTGGTGCTTGTCGATCACCTGCCAGAAACGGCTGGAATCGGGATAGTTGGGCACGCCCTCGAACATCAGCGTCGTGGCGCCGTTGGCCAGCGGTCCGTAGAGGATGTAGCTGTGGCCCGTCACCCAGCCCACGTCGGCGGTGCACCAGTAGACGTCGCCGTCGTGATAGTCGAACACGTACTGGTGGGTCATCGACGCGAAGACGATGTAGCCGCCGGTCGTGTGCAGCACGCCCTTCGGCTTGCCCGTCGAGCCCGACGTATAGAGGATGAACAGCGGGTCCTCGGCGCCCATCGGTTCCGGCGCGCACTCGGCCGGCACCTTGGCGGCGATCTCGTGCCACCATACGTCGCGGCCGGCATCCCAGCCGACCTTGCCGCCGGTATGCTTCACGACCAACACCTTCTTTACGCCGGGCGCCTTCTTGAGCGCCTCGTCGCAGTTGGCCTTGAGCGGCACGTGCTTGCCGGCGCGCAGGCCCTCGTCGGCCGTGATCACGACATTGCTGTCGCAATCGACCAGACGGTTGGCGAGGCTGTCGGGCGAGAAGCCGCCGAACACGACGGAATGGATGGCGCCGATGCGCGTGCAGGCCAGCATCGCGTAGGCCGCCTCGGGGATCATCGGCAGGTAGATGGTGACGCGGTCGCCCTTCCTGACGCCCAGTTCCTTCAGCGCGTTGGCCATGCGGCAGACTTCGCCGTGCAGCTCGCGATAGGTGATCTTCTTCGACTTCGAGGGATCGTCGCCTTCCCAGATGATCGCGGTCTGGTCGGCACGCTTGGCGAGGTGACGGTCCACGCAGTTGGCCGAGACGTTCAGCACGCCGTCGTGGAACCAGCGGATGCGGACGTCGCCGTTATAGTCCACGTCGCGCACGGCGGCGGGGCTGTAGGGCTTGATCCAGTCGATCCGCTTGCCATGCTCGTTCCAGAAGCCGGCGGGGTCCTTGACCGAGGCGTCGTACATCGCCTGGTACCTGGCGTCGTCGACATAGGCGCGCTTGGCCCACTCCGCGCTGACGGGAATCACCTCATCGGCCATGGCTTCCTCCGGCTTGGGGCTTTACGCCCTGAATTGCCTGCGTTTTAGCGTGCGCCCGGCAGGCTCGGCAATTCGACTTTAGGCCGTCATTCGGAGAACCAGGCGGTGAAGTCGCCGATCGGCGCGCGATCGGTGATCAGGCTGTTGGGCACCACGTCGGGGTCGGCGTAGCCCAGCGCGAGGCCGCAGATCACGGTCTGGTCGTCGGGGATATTCAGTTCGCGCCGCACCACATACTGATAGCGGCTGAACGCGGCCTGCGGACAGGTGTGCAGGCCCTTCTCGCGGGCCAGCAGCATGAGCTGGTCGAGGAAGATGCCGCAGTCGATCCACTGGCCGTTGCCCATGCGCTTCTCGACGCAGAGGATCATGCCGACCGGCGCGTCGAAGAACTCGTAGTTCTTGCGGAACTGCTTCAGCATGCCGGCCGCGTCGCCGCGCGGCACGCCCAGCAGCGTGTAGAGCTGTTTGCCCACCAGCTTGCGGCGCGCGTCGTAGACCGGCGTGAATTCCTGCGGATAGACGTTGTATTCCGCGCCCGGACCGTTGTCGCCGCTGTCCATCGCCGACAGGATCGCCGCGGAAAGCCGCTTCCGCGCCGCGCCCATGGTCACGTAGAGCTTCCACGGCTGCAGGTTGCCGTTCGAGGCCGAGCGGTTGGCGTTCTCGATGATCCATTCGATGTCCGCCTTGGAAACCGGCTCGGCCTTGAAGACGCGCATGGAGCGGCGGGAGTTGATGGCTTCGGACACGCGCATGGACGATTAGCTCCGGGTGAGATGGCGGCGCAGGAAGTCGAACAGCGTGCGCCGTGCCGCGGCGTTCTGCTGCTCGGTGAAATAGTGCGTGGCGCCGGGGACCACGACGGCCTCGGCGTCCTTGCCGTGATTGCGCAGTGCCTCGGCCATGGCAAGCGACTGCTCGACCGGCACGTTCTCGTCGCGATCACCATGCAGAAGGAGGACCGGTGCATCGATCTGCGCCACCCTCAGGATCGGCGAGCGCACCGGCAGGCCCTCGGGACCGCACAGATCGTCGAGGTAGTCGCGCATGTAGGGATTGGCCTCGCGCCAGCGCGCGAGATCGGTGGGCGCGAAGAAGGCGGCGACGGCGCGGACCGGCGGCTTGTGCGCGGCGGCCAGCAATGCGACCTGTCCGCCCATCGAGGCGCCGACCAGCGCGATGCGGTCGCGATCGACCAAGGGCCGCTTGGCCAGCCAGTCGATGGCCGCCAGCACGTCGAGCGGCTGGCGCAGCCCCTGGTCGTTCTCGCCCTCCGAGCCCAGCCAGCCGCGCAACGACAGCGAAAGCGCGGCATAGCCGTTGGCCGAGGCGGCGCGCGCCAGCCCGACCATGTTGTGGGCGTGGCCCGCGAAGCCGTGCAGCAGGATCAGCGCCGGATAGGGCGGCTGGCCGGCAACAGGCTTGAAGAAGTATCCGCCGAGGCTGACGCCGTGGCCGGGCACGCGCACATGCTCGGCATCCGGAACTTCGGGTAGATCTTCCCAGCGGTGCATGACCTCGATGGGCACGCCGTCAGGATCGCGGAAGCCCACCGAGTAGTAGCCCGGTGCGAGATAGTCGAGTTCCTGCGGCGGCTGGATGATCTCGGCGCCGGCATCGCGCAGCTCGGCGAAGACCTGGTCGACCTGGCCCCGGCTCTCGGCCGAGACGGCGAGCCACAGTGCGCCCGGCCCGTAGGAGATTCCGTCCTTGGCCTGGCGCATCACGAAATGATCGTAGCCGCGCGACCACATCACCCGGTCGGGGCTGGTCCAGACGCGATGGAAGCCCAACATCGGCAGCCACAGGCGATGGAAGGCGACGGAGCGCGCGAGGTCGCTCACCTCGATGGCCGCGCCGGCAAAGGAAGAGCGCGGACGCATCAGGAGGGTTCGAGCCCCAGCGCCAGCAGCTCGTCGCGTCTGAGATGCTGCTCGCCTGCCAGAAAGAACTCGTCGAGCTGCGGCGGCTTCACCGACGTGCCGGCCAGCATGGCATGCGCCTGGCCGCGATGATGCGTCTGGTGCTGGAAGAGATGCTCGAGGATCGAGATCACGCTGGAAGGCGGCGGCGTGCGGTTGGGGCGCGGCAGCGACAGGCCCTCCGCGAGGCTCTCCTCGGTCTGGCGTTCGCAGAAGGCGAGCAGCCGTCGGTCGCTGGCAATCTGCTGGTCGTAAAGCGAAGCGGCGTCGGGGAAATCCGGGATCGGATCGTGATAGCGCATCAACACCGTCGGATCGCGCTCGAGCGCGTCGATGTAATAGCGATCGACCCAGAGGATGTGATTGAGCGTGGCGCGCAGCGAGGGAAAGAAGCTGGTGCGCGGGGCGGCGAACTCTTCCGGCGTCAACGCCCTGCAGGCGTTGAGCAGCCGGTGGTTCGCCCAGATGTTGTTGCGGGCCATGGCGACGGCATGGCCCGGAAGCCCCGTCGCCATGGTTCCCGTATCCGCCGGCGTCAGGCCGCGTGGGCCAGGTTGCGCAGCACGTAGTGCAGCACGCCGCCGTTCTTGAAGTAGCCGACCTCTTCCGCCGTATCGATGCGGCAGGTCAGCATGACCGTCTCCGACGCGCCATCGGGACGATGGATGGTCAGCGGCACGTCCATGCCGGGCTTCAGCTCGCCGTCGATGCCGCTCACGTCGAAGGTCTCGCGGCCGGTGAGGTTCAGCGTCTTGCGCGTCATGCCGTCCTTGAACTGCAGGGGCAGCACGCCCATGCCGACCAGGTTCGAGCGATGGATGCGCTCGAAGGTCTCGCAGACCACCGCCTTGACGCCCAGCAGGTTCACGCCCTTGGCCGCCCAGTCGCGCGACGAGCCGGTGCCGTATTCCTTGCCGGCGATCAGCACCTGCGGCGTGTGCTCCTTCTTGTAGCGCATCGCCACGTCGTAGATCGGCTCGGGCTGGTCGGTCGTGTAGTGGTGCGTGTAGCCACCCTCGATGCCCGGGACCATCTCGTTCTTGAGGCGGATGTTGGCGAAGGTGCCGCGCATCATCACCTCGTGGTTGCCGCGGCGCGTGCCGTACTGGTTGAAGTCCTTGGCCTCGACGCCTTCCTCCATCAGGTACTTGCCGGCGGGGCTGTCCTTGCGGATCGAGCCGGCGGGCGAGATGTGGTCGGTGGTGATCGAGTCGCCGAACTGGCCGAGCGGGCGGGCGCCCTTGATGTTGCTGAGCGCCGACGGCGTCTTGCCCATGCCCTCGAAGTAGGGCGGGTTGCGCACGTAGGTCGACTTGTCGTCCCACGAGTAGGTCAGGCTGGGCTTGGTCTTGATGCCGCGCCAGAACCGGTCGCCCTCGAAGACGTTGGCGTAGCGCTTCTTGAAGGCTTTGGCCGTGACGAACTTGTCGACGGTCTTCGCGACCTCCGTGTTCGAGGGCCAGATGTCCTTCAGGTAGACCGGCTTGCCGCCCTTGCCGGTGCCGATCGGATCCTTGGTGATGTCGATCTTCATCGAACCGGCCAGCGCGTAGACCACGACCAGCATGGGCGAGGCGAGGTAGTTGGCGCGGGTCAGCGGATTGACGCGGCCCTCGAAGTTGCGATTGCCCGAGAGGACCGAGCTCACCACGAGGTCGCCGTCACCGATCGCCTTGGTGACGGGATCGGGCAGCGGGCCGGAGTTGCCGATGCAGCTCGTGCAGCCGTAGCCGACCAGGTTGAAGCCGATCTTGTTCAGGTCCTTCTGCAGGCCCGAGGCCTCGAAGTATTCGGTCACGACCTGCGAGCCCGGCGCCAGCGAGGTCTTCACCCACGGCTTGACCTTGAGGCCGAGCTTCACAGCGTTGCGCGCGATCAGGCCGGCGCCCAGCATGACGTAGGGGTTCGAGGTGTTCGTGCAGGAGGTGATGGCCGCGATCACCACGTCGCCATGGCCGAGGTCATAGTCGGTGCCGTCGCACTTGATGCGCTTGCCGTCGTCCTTGCGGTCGAATTCCTTCTCCATGTTCGCGACGAACTGGTGGGCGGCTTCGGCAAGCGGCACGCGGTCCTGCGGGCGCTTCGGGCCGGCGAGGCTCGGCACGACGTCGCCGAGGTCGAGCGACAGCGTGTCGGTGAAGACCGGCTCCGGCGACTTCTTCGAGCGCCACAGACCCTGCTTCTTGGCATAGGCCTCGGTGAGTTTGGCCGCCTGGCCGCGGTTGGTGGTCTTGAGGAAGCCGAGCGTGATCTCGTCGACCGGGAAGAAGCCGCAGGTCGCGCCGTATTCCGGCGCCATGTTGGCGATGGTCGCGCGGTTGGCGAGCGGCAGGTCCTCGAGACCCTCGCCGTAGAACTCGACGAACTTGTTCACCACGCCCTTCTTGCGCAGCATCTGGGTGACGGTGAGCACCAGGTCGGTCGCGGTGGCGCCTTCCTTGAGCTTGCCGGTGAGCTTGAAGCCCACCACGTCGGGAATGACCATCGGCTGCGGCTGGCCGAGCATGGCCGCCTCAGCCTCGATGCCGCCGACGCCCCAGCCCAGCACGGCCAGGCCGTTCACCATCGTGGTGTGCGAATCGGTGCCGACCAGCGTGTCCGGATAGGCGATCGTCTCCTTGCCTTCCTTCTTGGTCCAGACGACCTGCGCCAGGTACTCGAGGTTGACCTGGTGGCAGATGCCGGTGCCCGGCGGCACGACGCGGAAATTGTCGAACGCCATCGAGCCCCAGCGCAGGAACTGGTAGCGCTCGAGGTTGCGCTCGTACTCGAGCTTCACGTTGGCGCCGAAGGCGCTCGAATTGCCGAAATTGTCGACGATGACCGAGTGGTCGATCACGAGGTCGACCGGGACCAGCGGGTTGATCTTCTTGGGGTCGCCGCCCAGCTTGCCCATGGCGTCGCGCATCGCGGCGAGATCGACCACGGCGGGGACGCCGGTGAAGTCCTGCATCAGCACGCGCGCGGGGCGGAAGTTGATCTCCTTGGCGGAGCGGCCGCCGTTCTTGATCCACTCTGCGAAGGCGGCGATGTCGGTCTTCTTGACCGTCGTGCCGTCCTCGTGCCGCAGCAGGTTTTCCATCAGGACGCGAAGCGAGAAGGGCAGGCGGGACAGGTCGCCGACCTCCTTCTCGACAGCCTTCAGGCTGAAGTAGGTGTAGCTGCGGCTCCCGACCTTCAGCGTCTTGCGGGCTTTGAAGCTGTTGGGATGGGCGGCGGCCATATCTTTACTCCTGAAGGGTCGGTTCGATCCGGATGTGGGGCAAAAT
Organism: uncultured Rhodospirillaceae bacterium; assembly: GCA_945952105.1. Classification (GTDB taxonomy): domain Bacteria; phylum Pseudomonadota; class Alphaproteobacteria; order Reyranellales; family Reyranellaceae; genus Reyranella. Next base: position 80,468 of record CAMFGZ010000004.1, read on the forward strand.
AGGGGCAGGGACCCTCACAGGCAATCGGGGATGCGGCTTTGCGGCCGTTGTGCCAGATTGCCCGCATGCGACGTCGTATAGCCCAGACATTCGGGGTTTTTGCAGCCCTCCTCGCCCTCGCGGGAGAGGCCTCCGCACAGCGCAATGCGACTGAATCGTGGGATCCCTCGGCGCGCGATTTCTCCTCGGGCGGGACGCTGGCACCCGCCACGCCCGGCGGCGCGCGAGTGCCGGGCGGCAATTCGCTCGACTCCCTCAACAAGATCCTCTCGGCCTCCCAACTCTCCGCGTTCGACCGCTCGATCTATCTCAGCATCCGGGCCTTCCAGCTCAGCCGCCTGGGACGCGAGGCCGACAGCCAGAAGGACATTGCCGAGATGGGCAAGGTCATGCCCGGCGATTGGCAGGTCGTGTTGTCCTCCACGATGCCCACCCTGGCCGGAAGCGGCGACCGGGCGGCGGCCCTGCGTACCCTCGACAGCGCCCTGCAGCGCAAGCCCGGCGATCCTTCGCTGATGATCGCCCAGGCGCAGGTCTACATGCAGATCGCCGACTTCTCGCGCGCCCTCGGCCTGCTGGATACGGCACTGGCCGGCGCCCAGACCCCGAACGAGCGGCGGTCGGCCCTGTTCTATCGCGGGATCGCGAATTTCAATCTCGGCAACTTCCCGCAGGCGACCGAGGATTTCGACGCGACCCTGCAGGGCCGGCCCAACTTCAAGAGCAAGCAGGGGCCTCTGCTGTGGCGCTATGCGGCGCAGGCCGCCGCCCGGCGCGATGCCCGTACCCCGCTCGCACGGGAAGCCGGCGCGGAAAGCCTCAACGAATGGCCGGGCCCGATCGTCCGCTTCCTGATCGGCAAGGGGACGGCCGGCGAACTGGAAGTCGCGGCCGAGTCCGACGAGGCGGCCAAGCGCACCAACGGCAAGTGCCCGACCGCCTTCTTCATCGGCATGGATGCCGTGCGGCGCGGCGACAAGCAGCGGGCGCGCGAGCAGTTCCAGCTCGCCCAGGCACGCTGCCCCACCGTTTCCGAATTCAACTGGGCGGCGTCGAGCGAACTGAAGCGGCTTTGATGCCGGTCAGCCGGCCAATGCCAGTGGCGAGACGAACCGGGTGATCTCCGACAGGACGTAGGCGGGCTGCTGCAGGTGCGGGCTATGGCCGCAGTCGGGCACCAGCCGCGTCTCGCAATAGCCGCCGACCTTGCCGGCGATGATGCCGAGCTGAAGCTCGGTGCCGTACTCGTCGTCCTCGCCCTGGATCGCCTGCACCGGCACCAGCACGCCGGGCAGCCTTGCGTTGGCCTTCATCGGCTCGAAGCCCGGCGCGACCCAGGCGTCGGCCCAGAGGTGGAAGGCACCATCGACATCGTCGTGATACCGGGCGAGCTTCGCGCGCAAATCGGTTTCGGCGAAGGCAGTGCGGGCCTTGGCGATCGCCTCGACGCAGATCGGTTCGTTGATCGCATGCGCGGCCAGGGTCACGACGGCGCGCAGCGGCTCGGGATCGGTGGCGGCGTAGTCGAGGGCGATCGTGCCGCCGTCGCTGTGGCCGATCAGCACGCAATCCTCCACGCCGAGCGCCGCCAGCAGACGCGGCAGGACGTCGTCGGCCTCGATCTCCATGTAACGAACGCCCGGATCGGAGGGCCAGGGGCTCGATTTGCCGTAGCCGGTACGGTCGTAGACGATGCCCGTGCAACGCGTCGCGTCGCAGAGCTTTTGCGGGAAGTCCCGCCACATCTCGATGCAGCCCAGCCCCTCGTGCAGGAAGACGAGCACGGTGCGGTCGAAACCGTCATCTTGCGCGGGCTGCAGTCGCCGCACGCGCAGGCGCCGGTCGCCGAGATCGATCATTTCGTCGGAAGAGGGCATCGCCCCTTTTCAGCGGCGCTCAGGCTTCGGTCAAGACGATGGAGGGTGGCGGTACCGGCACCGCGATCCGGCGGCGCGAGAAGACGGCGATGGCGGCCGGCAGAACCGTCAGGAAGAGGAAGGGCGCCAGCAGGGTGCCGCCCACGACGACGATGGCCAGCGGCCGCTGGACCTGGCTGCCGATCGCGGTCGAGAAGGCGGCGGGCAGCAGGCCGACGGCGGCGGCGACGCAGGTCATCAGCACAGGCCGCATCTGCTGTTCGCAGGTCTCGCGCAGTGCTCGTTCGCGCTCCACGCCAGCCGCGACCAGGCGGTTGAAGCAGCTCACCACCATGATGCCGTTCATCGCCGCGATGCCGAACAGGGCCACGAAGCCGATGGCGGCCGAAATGCTGAACGACATGTCGGCCGCCCACAGGGCCAGGATGCCGCCCGACAGAGCCAGCGGCATGGCGGACCCTGCCAGCAGCGTGTCGGTCACGGACCCGAAGCTCACATAGAGCAGCAGCAGGATGAGCCCGATGGCGATCGGCACCGCGATGGCGAGCCGGGCGATGGCGCTCTCGAAGTTGACGAAATCGCCGGCCCAGTCGAGCCGGTAGCCGCCGGGCAGCGGCACCTGCTCGGCCACCTTCTGCTGCGCCTCCAGCACGGCGCCGCCGAGATCGCGGCCGCGCACGCTGAACTTCACGGGGATGTAGCGCTCCTGCTGCTCGCGATAGATGTAGAAGGCGCCCGTCGCGAGCTTCACCGTCGCCACTTCGCCCAGGGGGACCTGTACGATGCTGCCGTTGGGACCGACCGAGCCGATCGAGATGCGGCGGATCGCGTCCATGTCCTGGCGATAGCGCGGCGCGAGGCGGACCAGCAGCGGGAAGTGACGGTCGCTGCCTTCCTCGTAGAGATCGCCCGCGGCCTGGCCGCCGACCGCAGCCTGGATGGTGGCGTTGATGTCGCCGGGCGACAGGCCGTAGCGCGCGGCCTTGGCGCGGTCGATGTCGATGCGGATGGTCGGCTGACCCAGCAGCGGCGGCACCTGGATGTCGTCGATGCCGGGCACCGTTTCCAGCACGCGGCGGATGTCGACCGCGATCTTCCGGAGCGTGGTGAGGTCGGGGCCGGAGATCTTGATCGCGTTCTCCGCGTCGATGCCGGAGGCCGCTTCCTGCACATTGTCCTGGATGTATTGCGAGAAGGCGAAGGTGACGCCGGGGAAGGCCTTGCGCAGGGCATCGGCCATCTCGTTGATGAGGTCGGGCTTCTCCAGCCCCTTGCGCCATTTGCCGAGGGGCTTCAGCGGTACGAAGAACTCCGCGTTGGAGAAGCCGTCGGGGTCGGTGCCGTCGTCAGGGCGCCCGTGCTGGGAGATCACCGTCTCGACCTCGGGGAAGCTCTTCACGAGTTTGCGCATGCGGTTCACGTAGCTGTGGCCCTCGTCGAGCGAGACCGAGGGCGGCAGCGCCGCGCGCATCCAGATGTTGCCTTCCTCCAGCTTGGGCAGGAATTCGAGGCCGACGGTGCTGGCGGCTAGGCCGGCCGCCAGCATGACGCCGACGCCGATGGCCAGCATGGCGTGGCGCCAGCCCAGCGCCAGCGAATAGGCCTGACGGTAGAGACGGCGCAGGCCGCGGACCAGGAAGGTCTCGGTCTCCGAGACCTTCTCCGGCAGCAGGATTGCGGAAAGTGCCGGCGACACGGTGAAGGTGGCGATGAGGCCGCCGGCCAGCGCGTAGGCATAGGTCTGCGCCATCGGCCCGAAGATGCGGCCTTCCACGCCCGACAAGGTGAACAGCGGCAGGAAGCCGGCGATGATGATGGTGGCCGAGAAGAAGATCGCCTTCGTCACCTCGCCCGAGGCCTCGTAGATCGTGAACAGCTTGCCGGTGAGGCCCTCGGGCTCCTGCCGCAGGGAACGCGAGGTGCCGCCGTGACCGGCCTCGGCAAGATGGCGGAAGATGTTCTCCACCATGATGACGGTGGCGTCGACGATGATGCCGAAGTCGATCGCGCCCATGGAGAGCAGGTTCGCCGAGTCGCCGTTCATCACGATGATGACGACGGCGAACAGGAGCGCGAAGGGGATGGTGGCGGACACGATCAGCGCGCTGCGCAGGTCGCCGAGGAACAGCCACTGGATCAGGAAGATCAGGCAGACGCCCATCACCATGTTGTGCAGCACGGTGTGGGTCGTCACCTCGACCAGCACGCTTCGATCGTAGATGCGCTCTATGCGTACGCCGGGGGGCAGCAGGCTGGAGGCGTTGATGCGCTCGACCTCCTTTTCGACGGCGCGGAGCGTGGGCATCGTCTCGGCACCGCGCCGCATCAGCACGATGCCCTCGACGACGTCGTCATCGTCGTCGTGCCCGGCTACGCCCAGCCGTGGCTCGTTGCCGACGGCGACGTCGGCGATGTCGCCCACCAGGATGGGCGAGCCGTCGCGCACCAGGAGCATGGTGTGACGGATGTCGTCCATCGACCGGATCTGGCCGACGGCGCGCACGACCGCCGATTGCGGCCCGAGATTGACGGTGTTGGCGCCGACATTGATGTTGGCGCCGTTCAACCCGTCGATCACCTGCTTCAGGGTGAGCCCGTGGGCCTGCAGCCGGTCCAGGTCGACGGTGACATCGAAGGTCTTGCTCTTGCCGCCCCAGGTCGTGACGTCGATCACGCCGGGCACTGCCTTCAGGCGGCGCAGCAGGATCCAGTCCTGAATGGTCTTCAGATCCATGACGCTGAAGCCCTTCGGGCCGACCACGCGATAGCGGAAGATTTCACCGATCGGGCTGGTTGGCGAGATGATGGGCTGGGCGCCGTTGGGCAGCGGGCCGAGCTGGGCCAGGCGGTTGGTCACGAGCTGGGCCGCTTCGCGGTAGGTCAGGTCGTAGGTGAACTGCACCTTCACGTCGCTCAGGCCGGTCAGGGAGATGGACCGGATCGACTTCACGTAGGGAAGTCCCGCCATCTGCACTTCCATCGGGATGGTGATGTAGCGCTCGATCTCTTCCGACGACTGGCCGGGATTCTGGATGACGATGTCGACCAGTGGCGGCACCGGGTCCGGATAGGCTTCGATGTTGAGGCGCTTGTAGGCGAACAAGCCGCCGCCGATCATCAGGACGGCGAGTATCAAAACCAGGACGCGCTGCCGTAGTGCAGCGCCGACGATCGCATTCATCCACGGCCCTCACGGCAGGCCGTTGGGCGGCGATGCCTTCGCCGTCAGCTAATACACAAGTCGCGCACGTGCACTAGCGTTGCGAATGCATTGACTCTGCAATCTGCTGGTCGGGTTTGGCCAGTCGCAGCTCTCCGGAAATGCCATGCACGTCTTCGTCGACGAAGCGGTGCCAGCCGTCGAGCGACAGGCCGCTGCGGGCCGCTTCGGTCAGCGCTTCCTCCGACACCAGCAGCGGCGAGCCGTACTTCTTGGTCAGCCGCTCGATGCGGGAGCAGACGTTCACGGCATGCCCGACGACGGAATATTCGAGGCGTTGCTCGTCGCCGATGGCACCGCTGACGATCTCCCCATAGTGCACGCCCACGCCGACTCGCACCGGGGGCTCGCCGTGCCGGGCGCGCTCCACGTTCCATGCCTCGATTGCCGCGAGGAGTTTGAGGCCGCAACGGATTGCGGCCATGGCGTCGTTCGGGGAGGGCTGCACCGCGCCGAAGACGGCAAGCACGCCGTCGCCGATGAACTTGTCGATGAGGCCTCCCTCGGCTTCGACCGTGCGCGAGATCAGCATGCGATATTCCTGCAGGAAGCCGAAGAGCGCGCCGGGTTCCATCGTCTGCACCGCCGCGGTGAAGTCGCGCATGTCCATGAACAGGATGGCGGCGTTCATGCGCCGCCCGCGTGTTGCCCGCAGTCCCTCGCGCGCCAGGCGCTCGACGATCTCCGAAGGCAAGTACCGCGACAGGTTGAGGTTCTGCAGCCGCTCGCGATCGAGACTGTGGCGCAGCCGGTCCGCCAGCAGGGAGCAGGCCAGGAACACCCCGGCGGTGCCGATGCCCTCGATGGCGTAATAGGTGAAACGGGGGCTGATGAAGGAAGGCGGCGGATTGGCGCCGATCATCCAGCCGAAGGCGATCAGCGCCGCGACGATCCCGATCCAGTGACCGGCAAGCCACGAGGCGCCGAATATGATGACGAGATAAAGGGCCGTGAGCCGCAGGTCGCCGGTGACGATGTCGGCATAGCCCACCGCCGCCGAAACGAAGAAGGCCCCGAGCAGCACGGCCACCTTGGCCGACATGGTTGGCTCGCGGCGCTTCGCGGTGCTCGCCATGGCCTCAGGTCCGCTGTCTCAACGCTGGGTGTTCGAGGAGATGGACCATGGAGAGGCTGGCGGCTTGCAACGCGACCGGCCATTGCCGGGACCGGTGCCATCGCGGTTCCACCAGCCGCCCCCAAGCGCCTGGAAGAGCGCCGCGGTGTTGGTGAGACGCGCGGCCTGCGCCTGGACGCGGGTCAGGAGTGTCTGCTGGTAGGTGAGTTCGGCGATGAGGACGATGACATAGGTCGTGTCGCCGAGCTCCAGGCGCTTGCGAGCGATGCTGAGGGCGGTGGCGGCGGCCCGTTCCGCCTCGACGGCCGACTTGAGCGCGAGCGCGTCGTACTCGAGGGCGTTCAGCGTGTCGGCCACGTTGCGGTACGCGGCCAGCACGATCGATTGATACTGGGCGTCGGCCTGCTCGAGGGCGGCGACCGCGGACCGCTTCTTGGCGGCAAGCGCGCCGCCGTCGATCAGCGTCTGGATCGCGCTGGCGCCCGTGGTGGCGCCGGCCAGCCCCGGCATGAACAACGTGCCCAGCGAAAGGGAGCTGCTGTTCAGGCCGAAGCCCAGCGTCACCTGCGGAAGCTGGTTGGCGATCGCGACGCCGACCTGTGCGCTGGCGGCATGGAGATTGGCCTCGGCGGCGCGGATGTCGGGGCGCTGCTCGACGAGCTGCGAGGGAAGGGTGAGCGGCAGTTCGTGCGGCAGCTTGAGGTCGCCCAGCTCGAATCGTTCGGGGCCGGCTTCGCTGGGCAGTCGTCCGGTGAGGGTGGCCAGCAGGTTGCGCTGTTGCGCCAGCGCCTTCTGGAGCGGCGGCAGCGTGGATTCGGCTTGCGCGAGGGAGGCCTGCTGGGTGGCGACGTCGGCGCCGGGAATGGCGCCGAGGCCCGACTGGCGGGTCAGGATGCCGAGCGTCTCGCGCTGGGCGGCGATGATCCGCTTGGTCGCCTCGACCTGGCCGCGCAGCGAGGCCTCGACGATGGCGGCGGCGACGACGTTGGAGGCGAGCGAAAGATAGGCTCCCTCGAGCTGAAAGCACTGAGCCTCAGCCAGCGCATCCAGCGATTCGATCTGCCGGCGATTGCCGCCCCAGAGGTCGAGAGCATAGGTGATCTGGAGACCTGCGACGAACAGGCCATAGATCGGCTGCTGGTCGGCCGTTGCGGACTGCAGGCTGGCGGGCGTCTGGTTCTGCGTGGCATTGAAGGTGCCTTGCACCGTCGGGAACAGGGTCGCGCGCTGCGCCCGTGCATTCTGTTGCGCCACGCGCAGGCCGGCGATGGCGGCCTTGATGTCGGGATTTGCGCGCAGCGACTGCTCGATCAGGCTGTTGAGCTGCGGCGACTGGAATACGCCCCACCACTGGCCCGGAATGTCCATGCTCTGGACGATGCGCTGTGCCTCGCCACCCGGAATGCCGGCAGCGACCAGGTCGCTCTTCTGGTCGGGAACGTAGGTCGCCGTCTTCGGGCCGTCCGGGGACGCGAAGTCGGGGCCGACCGTACATCCGGCCAGGGCGCTTGCCGCGATGAGCGGCAGCGCGGCGAGGAAGGGGCGTCGCATCATGATGCCTCCGCGGCCGTATCGCGAGGATGGGATGCCGGCACGGGAGCGTGACGGCGCGAGAACAAGCCGATCAGCGACGGCAGCACCGTGAGGAACAGCACCGGCGCCAGCAGGGTACCGCCCACGACGACGATCGCCAGCGGCCGCTGGACCTGGCTGCCGATCGCCGTGGAGAAGGCGGCCGGCAGGAGGCCGACGGCGGCAGCGACGCAGGTCATCAGCACCGGCCGCATCTGAACCGAGCAGGTTTCGTACAGCGCCACTTCCCGGTCGCGCCCGTCGTCGATCAGCCTGTTGTAGCAGCTCAGCACCATGATGCCGTTCATCGCGGCGATGCCGAACAGCGCCACGAAGCCGATGGCGGCCGAGATGCTGAACGACATGTCCGTGACCCAGAGGCCCAGGATGCCGCCGACCAGGGCCATCGGGATGGCGCTGGCGGCCAGCAGCGTGTCGCGGAACGAACCGAAGCTCATGTAGAGCAGCAGCCCGATCAGGCCGATCGCGATCGGCACGGCGACCGCGAGCCGCTGCAGCGCGTTCTTGAGGTTGCCGAACTCGCCGACCCACTCGATACGGTAGCCGCCGGGGATCTTCACTTTTTCCGCGACGCGCTCCTGCGCTTCGATGATGGCGCTGCCGAGGTCGCGGCCGCGGACGCTGAACTTCACCGGGACGTAGCGTTCCTGCTGCTCGCGGTAGATGTAGTAGGCACCGGACACCAGCTCGACCTTGGCGACTTCGCTCAAGGGGACCTGGGTGATGCCGTTGGCGCCCTGGACGCCGATCTGGATGCGGTTGATCGCATCGAGGCTCTGCCGGTAGCGCGAGGCGAGACGGACGACCATCGGGAAATGCCGGTCGCTGCCGCTCTCGTAGACGTCGCCCGCGGCCTGGCCGCCGATCGCCGCCTGTACCGTCGCATTGATGTCGCCCGGCGCCAGCCCGTAGCGCGCGGCCTTGGCGCGGTCGATGTCGATGCGGATCGTGGGCTGGCCGAGCGACGCGGAAACCGCGAGGTCGGTGATGCCCGGCACGGTGGCGAGGACCGCCTTGATCTCGTTGCCGAGCTTGGCCAGCGTTTCGAGATCGTTGCCGGAGATCTTGACCGAGTTCTCGCCCTTCACGCCCGATGCGGCTTCCTGGACGTTGTCCTGGATATACTGCGAGAAGGTGAACTCGACGCCGGGGAATCCCTTTTCCAGCGCGCTGCCGATCTCGGCGATCAGCCCTTCCTTGTCGAGCCCCTTGCGCCATTGGTCCATGGGCTTCAGCGGCACGAAGAACTCGGCGTTGAAGAAGCCCGTCGAATCGGTGCCGTCGTCCGGCCGGCCGTGCTGGGAAATCACGGTTTCGGCTTCGGGGAAGCTCTTGATGAGCTTGCGCATGCGGTTCGCGTAGTCGTTGCCCGCCTCGAGCGAGATCGATGCCGGCATGACGGCGCGGATCCACATGTTGCCTTCCTCGAGCTTGGGCAGGAACTCGAGCCCGATCGAGCTGCCGGCGACGCCGGCCAGCGCCAGCGCTCCGATGCCGGCGGCAATCGTGGCGCGGCGGCTGCCCAGCGCCAGGTCGCGGAGCTTCTCGTAGGCGGCGCGGATGATGCGCACCGCGCGCGTCTCGGCATGCGCGACCTTGTCGGGCAGCAGCAGTGCGGACAGGGCGGGCGACACGGTGAAGGTGGCGATCAGTCCGCCCAGAAGCGCATAGGCATATGTCCGCGCCATCGGGCCGAAGATATGGCCTTCGACGCCCGACAAGGTGAACAGCGGCAGGAAGCCCGCGATGATGATGGTCGCGGAGAAGAAGATCGCCGTGGTGACCTCGGTCGAGGCGTTGAAGATGGTCGCGAGCTTGCCGGTGAGGCCGTCGGGCGCACGCGTCTGCGGGCCGCTCTTGTGGTCTCCCTCGGATAGATGACGGAAGATGTTCTCGACCATGATGACGGTGGCGTCGACGATGATGCCGAAGTCGATGGCACCCATGGAGAGCAGGTTCGCCGACTCGCCGCTGACCACCAGGACGACTACGGCGAACAGGAGCGCGAAGGGGATGGTGGCGGAGACGATCAGCGCGCTGCGCAGGTCGCCGAGGAACAGCCATTGGATCAGGAAGATCAGGCAGACGCCAACCACCATGTTGTGCAGCACGGTATGGGTGGTGATGTTGACCAGCGAGCTGCGGTCGTAGATGCGCTCGATGCGTACGCCGGGAGGCAGGATGTTGTTGCTGTTGATCTTGTCCACCTCGGCCAGCACGCCGGTCAGGGTCGGCATGGTCTCCGCGCCGCGCCGCATCAGCACGATGCCCTGCACGATGTCGTCGTCGTCGTTCTGGCCGGCGATTCCGAGGCGTGGCTGGTTGCCCACAGTCACGTCGGCCACGTCGGACACCAGCACCGGAGCGCCGTCGCGGACGCTCAGCATCGTGTTGCGGATATCGTCCATCGAGCGGATCTGGCCGACGCTGCGCACGATCGCCGACTGCGAGCCGATATTGACGGTATTGGCGCCGACATTGACGTTGGCGTTGTTCAGGCCGTCGATCACCTGCTTGAGGGTGAGCCCGTAGGCCAGCAGTTTGTCGAGATTGACGGTGATGTCGTAGGTCTTGGTCTTGCCGCCCCAGCCGGTGACGTCGACGACGCCGGGGATAGCCTTCAGGCGCCGCTCCAGAACCCAGTCCTGCAGTGTCTTTAGGTCGGCCACCGAATAGCCCGGCGGGCCGACGATGCGGTAGCGGAAGACTTCACCGATCGGGCTGGTGGGCGACAGGGTCGGCTGCGCGCCGTTGGGCAGCGGCCCGAGCTGCGACAGACGGTTGATCACCATCTGTGACGCCTGCTGGTACGTCACGTCGTAGGTGAACTGGATCTTTACGTCGCTCAGGCCGAACAGGGACACGGACCGGATGGCCTGGATGTAGGGCAAGCCCGCCATCTGCACCTCGATCGGGATCGTGATGTAGCGCTCGATCTCCTCCGACGACTGGCCGGGATTCTGCGTGATGATGTCGACCAGCGGCGGGACCGGGTCGGGATAGGCCTCGATGTTCAGCCGCGCGTAGGCGAACAGTCCGGCGATGGACAGCACCACGCTCAGGATGACAACGAGGATTCGCTGCTTGAGGGCGGCGGCGACAACAGATTTCATGGTCAGCCGATATGTTGGAAGACCGCGCCGGGGAGGCGCGGCCGGGCCGTCAGTCGCGCTTGGCGGCGCGATCGATGAAGAGGGTGCCGCTGGTCACCACGTTCTCGCCCACGGCGAGGCCTTTCTTGACCTCGACCATGCCGTTGGTGGTCTGGCCGACTTCGATCGGGCGGGAAACGACCGACTTGTCCTGCGGGTGGGCGACCCAGACGCGGGCGTTGGCGCCCTCGTAGACGACGGCTTCCTGCGGAACGGCGGGGTTGGTCGTGGGCTCGCCCGTCACGATGCGGAAGCTGGCGAACATCTCGGGCAGCAGCTCGCGGTCGGCATTGTCGATCTCGGCGCGCACCGGCAGGCGGCGGGTATTCGGATCGAGCGCCGGCGCGACATAGGCCAGCTTGGCGTTGAAGGTGCGGCCGGGATAGGCGAGCACCGAAACCTCGACCGGCGCGCCGACCTTCATCTTGGGGGCGTCGGACTCGCGGACATTGGCGATCAGCCAGACCTTGGAAAGGTCGCCGATGCTGAAGACCGGATCGGTGGCGCCGGCGTTGATGTACTGGCCGAGGCCGACCTTGCGCTGGATCACCGTTCCCGCGATCGGGGCCGAGACGATCGTTTCCGCACCGATATGGTCGACCTTTTCCAGCGCATCGATCTCGGCGTCGGTGCGGCCGAGGATGCGCAGCCGGTTGCGGACCGCCGCCAGCGCGATTTCGGAGGAGCGCAGGTCGCCCTGCGCGGCGACCAGATCGGACTGCGCCTGTTCGAGATCCTTCAGCGCACCGCCGCGGATCGCCAGCAGTTCCTTCTGCCGCTTCTCGAAATTCTGGGCGAGTGCCAGCTTCGACCGTGCCTTCTCAACCGCGGCGACGGCGCTCACCAGGTCGTTCTGACCCTGCACGAACTCGCTCGCCTCGATGGCGAACAGGGGCGCGCCCCGGGCGACATACTCGCCCGGCCTGGCGATCAGGCGGGTGACGCGTCCGGAGTAAGGGGAAAAGACCGGCGTCGTGGTGTCTTCGTTGTTGCCGATCTTGCCGTCGGTGGCGCGCTCGTCGCGGAAGGACGCCGCCTCGACCGGCGCAAATCGCAGGCCCGACCACTGGGTCTCGCTCGGATGGAACGCGCCGTCGGCTTCCACGGCGGCCACGGGCCGGACGAGAGCGTTCGTGGGGCCCGTATCGATCGTCCAGACCCCGGCGAGCGCCAGGGCGGCGATACCTGCACCCGCAAACCACAGGCGATGGCGGCGCAGACGGGACTTGGGAGGCGATTCGGGGGCGCTGGTCATGGCGCGGAAAGTAGGCGCTTCACATTACGTGCACCTGACGTGTCCGGCGGAATCCGGTTCGCCGGCACCGTCCGTGCTAGGATCGCGTCCTTCGATCGTGCCCGGGGAGGGGCAGGCGTCCATGAGAGTCCTTCTCGTCGAGGACAATGCCGAACTCGTCGCCTTGCTGGTAAAAGGTCTGGCGCGCAGCGGTTTTGCGGCCGATTCGGTGGGAAATGCCGGCGATGCGGCCCATTCCCTGGCCGCCATGCGGTACTCGGCCATCGTGCTCGATCTCGGCTTGCCCGATCAGGACGGCCTGTCGCTGCTGCGTGGCATCCGCGGGCGCGGCGATTCGACGCCGGTGCTCGTCCTGACGGCGCGTGACGGCGTCAGCGATCGGGTGAACGGCCTCCGCGCCGGTGCCGACGACTATCTGGTGAAGCCGTTCGCGATGGAAGAGCTGGTCGCCCGTCTGCAGGCATTGCTGCGCCGGCCGGGCAATCTCCTCGGCCGCCAGCTCACCTTCGGCAACGTCTCTCTGGAAACGGAAGGACGCCAGGTCTTCGTCGATGGCGTCGTGCGGGTCTTTCCCGCCCGCGAGACGGCGATCCTGGAGATCCTGCTGCGGCGCGGCGGCAACGTCGTTCCGAAGCGCCTGTTCGAGGATCAGCTGTTCGGCCTGTCGGGCGACGTCGGTTCCAATGCCGTCGAGGTCTATGTCCACCGCCTGCGCAAGATGCTGCAGGACTGCGGCGCCACGGTGAAGATCCATACCGTGCGCGGCGTCGGCTATCTGCTGGCCGAGGAAAAGGCGGCCGCTTGAGGCGCTTCCGGTCGATCATCTCCCGTGTCGTCGCGCTGCATGTCGTGGCGATCGGCGTGACGTCGATCCTGATGCCGCTGGCGCTCTACTGGCTGCTCAACGAGGCCGCCAACAGCCTCCATCGCGACGCGCTGCGTGCCCAGGCCCTGACGATCGCGAGCTTCCTGCGGCCGACGGCCGACGGCGACGTCACGCTCGAAATCCCGCCGGAAGCCGAGCCGATCTATTCCGGCGGATATGCGCTCTACGCCTATGCCATCCTGGACTCGAAGGGCAAGGTGCTGTTCACCTCGCGGTCCGACGATCTGCCGCTTTCGGTGGTCGGCGAGCCGCTGACGAACGATTCGTTCAGCCGTCGGCGCCGAAACGGCACGATGCTGATCGGGGTCAACGTGCCGCGCGCCATCGGCGACCAGCTCTACTGGATCCAGGTTGGACAGGACCTCGCGCATCGCGACGTCATCATCGACGACATCGTCGCCTCCTTCCTCCCGCGCGTCGCCTGGATCACCTTCCCGATCCTGCTGCTGCTGCTGCTGATCGACATCGTCATCTTCCGCCGCGCGCTCGATCCCGTCCGGCAAGCCTCCGATACGGCCGCGTCGATCGGGCCGACCAGCACCGACGTCAGGCTGTCGGAGCATTCGATGCCGGCCGAGATCGTTCCGCTCGTTCATGCGGTGAACGAGGCGCTGGACCGGCTCGAGGCGGGATACCGGGCGCAGCGGGAATTCACCGCCGACATGGCGCACGAATTGCGGACGCCTCTGGCCATCATGCGCGCGCGCGTCGATTCCATGGAGGACATGTCGCTGCGGCAGTCGCTGCAGGCGGACATCGTGAACATGACGCGGACGGTGAACCAGGTCCTCGACATCGCCGAACTCGAGGCCTTCGTCGTGGGCGGCGACTCCAAGGCCGATCTGCAGGCCGTCTGTGCCGACGCCGTGGCCTTCATGGCGCCGCTGGCCGTGAACAGTTCCAAGACCATCGCGCTCACCGGCATGGAAACGCCGGTGTGGGTCCGCGGACATGCCGAGGCGCTGTTCCGGGCGGTGCGGAACCTCATCGAGAACGCCATTCGCCATACCCCGGCCGGCGGCACGGTCGAGGTCGACGTTGACGCCGACGGCACCGTGCGCGTGCTCGACGAGGGGCCGGGTGTGCCGCTTGGCGAACGCGAGACGATCTTCAAGCGCTTCTGGCGGCGCGACCGTTCGCGGCCCGAGAGCCGCGGCCTGGGACTCGCCATCGTCACCCGCGTGGCCGCGGCGCACGACGGCTCGATCACCGTCGAGGACCGGCCACAGGGCGGCTCGGTCTTCATCCTCCGCCTGCGTCGCGCCTGACGTTTCCGCAGCGCCTCGAACGCGAGGTCACGCGGCGGCGGATCTCTTCTGGATCGGCGGCGCGAAGCGGAAAGCCGCGCCGAGACGGTTCCAGGCGTTGATGGTGGCGATCGAGACCGAGAGGAACGTGACTTCCTCTTCGCTGAAATGCCGGCGAACCGCTTCGTGGTCCGCGTCCGAAACCTTGCGTCCCGCGAGCCGTGTCAGCGTTTCCGCCCAGGCAAGGGCCGCGCACTCTTTCTCCGAGAAGATGCCGGCTTCCTCCCAGGTCGCGACCAGGTCGAGCTTCTCCTGCGGCAGCCCGATCTTTCGCGAGACGTTGAGATGGATCTGCAGGCAGAAGGCACAGTTGTTGATCTGCGAGACGCGCAACTTCACCAGTTCGACGATCTGCTTGTCGATGCCGGATTCGTCGGCCTGCCTGCCCATCGCGATCAGCGACTGCTGTGCGACGGGCGCAATCCGGGCGAAGGCGTCGTAGGAGAGACGGGGTTGTGACATATGCGACTCCCGGAACAATATCAGAGTGCTGATATTATTCCGAGGTGCCTGTCTTACAAGACGGAAGTGCTGGCAGCCGGCCTAGTTGACGTCGAGCTTCAGGCCTTCCTTGTCGATGACCCCCTTCCATTGGGCGATCTGCGCGTTCACGAAGTCGTTGAACTGCGCGGGCGTGCCGTAGGCGGGGAAGCCCGCCATGGTCTTGAAACGCTCCAGGGTCTTCGGGTCGGCGAGCCACGCCTTCATCTGGAGATTGAGCGAATCGACGATCGGCCTGGGCGTGTTGGCCGGCAGGAACACACCGAACCAGGTCGAGACGTCGAACGGCTTGAGTTCAGGCATGGTCTCGCAGATCGGGACCAGGTCGGGGGTGAGTGGATTGCGCTGCGCCGAGGTGAGGCCGAGCGCCCGGAGCTTGCCTGCGCGCACGAATTCGATGGCGGTCGTCAGATTGTCGAAGAAGAACTGTGTGACGCCCGCCACCAGGTCGGTCAGGGCGGGGGCGGCGCCCCTGTACGGGATATGCTCCGCCTTTGTGCCCGTCAGCTGCAAGAACCATGCGCCGCAGAGATGGGGCGACTGACCGGTCCCCGACGAGGCATAGGAGGCCTTGCCGTTCTGGGCCTTCAGCCAGGCGACGAATTCCGGCACGGTCTTGGCCGGAACCGAGGGATGGACCACCAGCACGTTTGGCGCGGTGATGGCGTTCGATACCGGGATCAGGCTCGCCGGCGAGTAGGGCATGTTGCGGTAGAGCGAGTAGGCGATCGACTGGGGGCCGATATTGCCCATGAGTATGGTGTTTCCGTCCGGCGCGGCCTTGGCGACTTCGGTCGAGCCGATGACGCCGCCGGCGCCCGACTTGTTGTCGACGACGCAGGACTGGCCCCAAGCCTCGGTGAGATAGGCGGCCAGGAGGCGCGCCACGATGTCGGTGGTGCCGCCCGGCGCTGCCGGCACGACGACGCGGACGTTCTGGGTCGGCTTCCAGGGGGCCTGGGCCTGCAGTCCCCGGGGCAGCAGGGCGGCGGCGGGCAGCGCCGCGGCGGCGCTCAGGGCAGCCCGGCGGGACAGATTGCGGGTCATTCTTGCTTCCTCCCTCTTTTCGTCTTTGTTACCGACGAACTAGCACGGCCGCGCTGGCAAATCCGCCACAATTCCCGTATCTATTTCGCGCGCGGCCGCCCCGAATCGCCGGGATTTTCCGGTGGTTTCTCCCTCTCTCAATGTGTCCGCGCCAAGGAGGAATATCTTGAAGAGACGTACCTTCGTCTCCGGCTCGGTTGCGCTCGCCGCCGGTGCCCTGGCCGCCCCGGCCATCGCTGCCACGATCAAGCCCTACAGCTGGGATCTCAACCCGCCGATGGATTCGCGCGAGAACTTCATCGCCTGGGGCAAGGCCCGCGGTGAGGATCCCGTCTTCCTCGGCCAGCGCTGGGATCGCTTCCAGGCGCTGATCAAGAACAAGGACATCTGGGGCCAGGCGACCATGCGCGCCTTCCTCCTCACCCCGCGCGAAGAGTTCTCCGCCATCAGCCCGGCGATCGCCAAGCGCGCCTACGAGCATGCCTTCCTCGACATCGGCTACGGCGTGACCATGTCCGGCCCGCACGTCCAGGGTCGCATGACCAACGTCATCGACGTGAAGCGCGGCGAGAAGGTGCTCGAGATCGGCACCGGTTCGGGCGTGCAGTCGGCCTACATCGCCAACCTCACCGAGAACGCCTACACGATCGAGATCATCGCGCCGCTCGCCCAGCGCACGCGCGGCCTGTACGACAAGCTGATCGACAAGGGCTACACCGAGTTCAAGCACATCAAGACCAAGAACGCCGACGGCTTCTACGGCTGGGAAGAGGCCGCCCCGTTCGACAAGATCATCGTGACCTGTGGCATCGACCACGTTCCGCCGCCGCTGCTGCAGCAGCTCAAGGCCGGTGGCCTGATGGTGATCCCGGTCGGACCGCCGGGCGCGCAGCGCGTGCTCAAGGTCACCAAGACCCAGGGCGCCGACGGCTCCATCACGACCAGCCGCGAGGACATCTACGGCGGCAAGATCGTGCCGTTCGTGCCCTTCACCAAGCTCGAAGGCGACAAGATCGTCGGCACGCACAACCGCTGAGGTCGCACGAGGCGACTTCAACAGATAATGTCATCCCGAGCATCGCGAGGAACCTTTCGCGGCGCTTGACCAAGGGTCCTTCGCTTCGCTCGGGATGACATCGATTTCGGGACGCGGAGAGTGCGACCCCTCTAGAGATCGCAAAAAGCGATCCAACAAAAACAACGGAGATCCCCCTTGTCCATCACGGTCGATCTCGATCATCGCCCGCCGCTGTCCTTCTATCTGTCCGTAGGCCTGGTTGCCGGCAGCATCATCGCGCTGCAGATCGGCATCATGCGCGTGTTCTCGGTCGGCAGCTGGGCGCATTTCGGCTCGCTGGTGGTGAGCCTCGCCATGTTCGGCTTCGGGCTCACCAGCGCCGTGATGTGCGTGGGCAAGAGCTGGTTCGAGCGGCACTGGGTGGGCTCGGTCAAGGGCGCGCTGCTGGCCTTCGGGCCCCTGATGGTGGTGTGCAACCTCGCCGCCCAGCAGGTGCCGTTCAACGCGATCTTCCTGATCTCCGACCCGATGCAGAAGTGGCGCCTGTTCGCCAACTTCGTCCTCTACTTCCTGCCGTTCCTGGCGGGCGCGCTTTATCTCGGCGTGATCTTCCTGAAGGCGCAGAAGACCTTCAGCCGCGTCTACTTCGCCGATCTCGTCGGCTCGGGCCTGTGCGGCCTCACCGTGCTGCTGGCGATGTACCTGTGGCGGCCCGACGACCTGATCATGGCGCCGCTGGTCCTGTGGCTGGCCGGCGGCGTGCTGTGGTTCGTGGCGCTGGGCGACCGCAAGGGCGTGGCGGCCATCATCGTCGTCGCGATCCTGTCGGCCGGCGTGCATCACTTCGCGCCGCAGGTGCTGGGCGTGCCAAAGCTCGCCGTCTCCGACTACAAGGGCGTTTCCTACGCCCGCAAGTTCCCCGACAACAAGCGCGTCTACGAGCGCGCCTCGCCGTTCGGCTATATCGAGGTCTATTCCAGCTCCTACCTGCATTTCGCGCCGGGCCAGTCCGACAACGCGGCCTTCAATCTGAAGAAGATGCCGTCGAACGCCTATCTCGGCCTCTACATCGATTCCGAAGGCCCCGCCGGCATCATCAAGGACCTGCCGGCCGACGAGACGGCGTACTTCAAGTACCTGCCGATGTACTACCCGTACCTGCTCAAGAAGGATCCGAAGACCTTCGTGGTCCAGTTCGGCGGCGGCATCTCGACGGCGGTGGCGTTGAAGTCGGGCTCCAGCCAGGTCACGGTGGCCGAGGGCAATCCCGCGCTGCTGACGGCTTTCCGCGAGGACAAGCACCTGCGCGACTTCACCGGCGACATCCTCAACAACCCCAAGGTCAACGTCATCGACTACGATGGTCGCCTCTACGTCGCCCATACGAAGAACCGCTACGACGTGATCGACCTGTCGCTGGCCGATTCGGCCGGCCTGTCGAGTCCCGGCGGCTTCTCGATCGTCGAGAAATACTCCTACAGCCGCGAGGCGATGAGCGCCTACATGCGCGCCCTGGCGCCGGCGGGCGTCCTGTCGGTGACGCTGTGGAACAAGGAAGAGCCGCCGAAATCGGTGCTGAAGCTCTACGCCACGATGGTGGCCGCCGCGCGCGACGTGGATGGCGGCAAGGACATCGCCCAGAAGTTCTACGTCGTCTCGTCCTACCTCTCGACCGCCACCGTGCTCTACAAGCGCGACGGCTTCACGCCGAAGGAGATCGAGGAACTCAACGCCCACACCAAGGCGATGTCCTTCGACGAGATCTACTATCCGGGCCTCAAGGTCGACACGTCCGACCTGAAGCAGATCCTGCAGGATTATCACGACCAGTTCTTCTTCACTGGCCACGCCGCCGACCCGACCGCACCGGCGGAGACCGAGCCCAACGACAAGCCGCCGCCCGGCATGACGGACGCTGCCGCGCCCGGCGCCGCGCCGACCGAAGTGAAGGCCGAAGACGCCGTGCCGCCGACGCCCAAGGTGCCGGCCACCGTGCTCGGCCGCCTCGCCTGGCACTACCTGCTGGAAGGCGGCTGGCAGAAGGTCGCGGACGAATATGTCTTCGACACCCGCATCCTGACCAATCACCAGCCGTACTTCGCCGCCTACATCAAAGTGCCCGACCTGCTGAAGTTCACCGACCGGCTCGAGCTGGTGCAGGACGAGTGGGGCTACCTGCTCCTGTGGGCGACGCTCGGCATCGCGACCGTCTTCGCGCTGACGCTGGTGCTGTTCCCGGTGATCTTCGGCTGGCGCACGATCTTCAGCCGCTATCCCGGCAAGGCCGGCACGATGATCTACTTCCTCTGCCTGGGGCTGGGTTACATCATCGTCGAGGTGGGCATGATCTCCCACTTCATCCTGGCGCTCTCCAACGCCACGGTGTCGGCGTCGGTGCTGATCACCGGCATGCTGGTCTTCTCCGGCATGGGCAGCTTCTTCTCGGAGCGCTTCCTCGACCGGTCGCGCACCTTCATGCCCAAGGTCTTCCTGGCGATCTTCGCGATCCTGGTGACCTATGCCTTCACGATCGACTACGCGCTCGACTGGATCGGCACCCTGCCCTACGCGCTGCGCATCCTGCTCTGCCTGGTCATCATCTTCCCGCCGGCTTTCCTCATGGGCTTCCCCATGCCGACGGCGATGACGACGCTCGGCCGCCTGGGCAAGGACCACATGTTCCTGTGGGCCTGGGGCATCAACGGTTGCTTCTCGGTCATCGGCGCGGCGCTGGTGCCGATCGTGGCGACCAGCTTCGGCCTGCCGGCCGTGGTGCTGGTCGGCGCCTTCGCCTACCTGATCGCGCTGCCGACGTTCTTCTCCGTCCTCATGCCGCTGCCGCCCCAGTCAACGGGGGCAGGGCGGCCCGCCGCCGCGTGAAGCGGCGGGCGCTGCTGCTGGGGGCTCTCCTGATGCCGACCGTTGCGCACGCCCAGCCGAAGAAGCCCAGGACCCCGAGCAAGCGGCAGGCGACGAAGCCTGCGGCCAAGCCGGAGCAGGTGCACGCGGCCAAGCCCGCCGCGCCGCCACCGCCGTCGGCCGCGCTGAAAGAGGCGAAGACGCAGCTCGTCGCCTTCGACAGTTCGCCCTTCCCCTATCGCGGCTTCATCCCCGACACGACCAAGCCGTTCCTCGACGCGCGCGACGGCAAGCGGCGCGGCCACACGACCGGCCGCGGGGACGTCTATTGGGAGGAGGTGGCCTACAGCGATCGCCGTTCGCTGCTCTACCTGCCGCAGGGCTTCGACCCGACCAGGCCGGTCCTGATCGTGCTCTTTCTCCATGGCCAGGGCGCCACGCTCGAGCGCGACGTGATGGTGCGCCAGGCCGTGCCGCGGCAGATTGCCGAGTCCGGCCAGAACATCGCGCTGGTGGCGCCGCAGCTCGCGCTCGACGCGCTCGATTCCAGCGCTGGCAATTTCTGGCGCGGCGGTCACTTCGCGAAGTATCTCGACGAGACGGCCGAGCGGCTGATGCGCCTCTACGGAAGCCGCAGCGCCGGCCGCGGCTTCAACCTCGCCCCGGTGGTGATCGCGGCCTATAGCGGCGGCTACCTGTCGGCGGCCTATGCGCTGCAGCGCGGTGGCGCCAACCATCGTGTGAAGGGGCTCATCCTCCTGGACGCACTCTACGGCGACGAGGACAAGTTTGCTTCCTGGTTCGCGGCCCGTCGCCAGCAGGCCTTCCTGTTGAGCGCCTTCACCGACTCGACCAGGGACGAGAACGCGGCGCTGCAGGGCCTGCTCGCCAAGCGGCGCATTTCGTTCGGCCGCACGGTCCCGAAGGCCCTGACGCCCG
The DNA here is from genome assembly GCA_945952105.1 of uncultured Rhodospirillaceae bacterium. Taxonomy (GTDB): domain Bacteria; phylum Pseudomonadota; class Alphaproteobacteria; order Reyranellales; family Reyranellaceae; genus Reyranella. Next base: position 101,197 of record CAMFGZ010000004.1, read on the forward strand.
GCACCGCCGCCTTCGTGGGGCCGACGGGCGGCCTCGACATGCATGGCGATTTTGTTACGCGCGCGTGGCAGGCCGATCCCCTGCAACAGGCGCTCTCCCTGATTCCCGGCTACGCCCCGGTTCATGGTAGAAAGAGCGCATGAACGATCCGCTCCGCCAGGAACTTCTGGATATCTTCGTCGGCCGCGCTACACGGCGTTATGGCCTGTCCGAGATCAACCAGCTCCAGCATGCGCTGCAGGCGGCGGCGCTGGCCGAGGCCGACGGCGCGCCGCCGGCCACCGTGCTGGCCTCGCTGTTGCACGATGTCGGCCACATGATCCACCAACTCGGCGAAGATCCCGCCTCGCGCGGCGTCGACGACGTGCACGAGGAGCTGGGCGCGCAGTGGCTGGCCGAGCGCTTCGGCCCGGCCGTGAGTGAGCCGGTTCGCTTGCACGTCACCGCCAAGCGCTACCTCTGCACCGTCGAGTCGGATTATTTCGGCAAGCTGGCGCCCGACTCGGTGCGCAGCCTGGAGCTGCAGGGTGGCCTGATGTCGCCCGACGAGGTCGAAGCCTTTCGCGCCAATCCCTATCAAGCCGAAGCCGTGCGCCTGCGCCGCTACGACGAGGAAGCGAAGGACCCGCGCGCCCGTACTCCTGACTTCGATCACTACCTGCGCCACGTCCCGGCCTGCAGATTGTCATCCCGAGCGTAAGCGAGGGACCTTTCCTTCCTCTCTCATGAAAGACCCCTCGACCGTTGGTCGTGGGATGACACGGTACCCATGATCTCCCGAACCGAAGTCGAGGCCGCCTGGAGCCTGATCCGTCCGCATGTGCGCCGCACGCCCGTGATCGAACTCGGCACCGGCGCGCTCGGCGTGACCGCGCCGCTGGCCTTGAAGCTCGAATCGCTGCAGGTCAGCGGGACGTTCAAGGGGCGCGGTGCGTTCCACAAGCTGCTGGCCTCGAAGGTGCCGGCCGCCGGCATCATCGCGGCGTCGGGCGGCAACCATGGTGCCGCCGCGGCCTATGCCGCGCGGGCGTTGGGTCATCGTGCCGAGATCTTCGTGCCCACCATCGCATCACCCGCCAAGGTCGCGCGGCTGCGCAGCTACGGCGCGGTCGTGAACCAGGTGGGCGCGGTCTATGCCGAGGCGCGCGCCGCTTCCGAAGCCCGCGCCGCCGAAACCGGTGCGCTCATGGTCCCGGCCTATGAGGACGAGGTCGTGTTCGCCGGCGCCGGCAGCGTCGCGCTGGAATTCGCCGAACAGGCGGAATTCGACACGCTGCTGATCGCGGTGGGCGGCGGCGGCCTGATCGCCGGCTGCGCTGCCGCGGTTGGCTCGGCGAAGAAGATCGTCGCTGTCGAGACCGAGGGCACGCCGACGCTGCACGAGGCGCTGAAGGCCGGGAAGCCGGTCGACGTCGCCATCTCCGGCATCGCCGCCGACGCGCTGGGGGCCAGCCGCATCGGCACCCCCAACTTCGAGGTCGCGCGGACGCTGGTCCGCGACTCCGTGCTCGTCACCGACGACGCCGTGCGCGACGCGCAACGCGCACTGTGGGACGAACTGCGCATCGTCGCCGAGCCCGCCGGCGCCACGGGCCTGGCCGCCTTGCGCGCGGGCGCCTATCGCCCCGCGCCGGGCGAGCGAGTCGCCACGCTGATCTGCGGCGCCAACACCGATCCTGGTTCGGTGGCGTAGGACAAGTTTGAGGTAGAGCAGAGTTCTGCTATACTACCCGAAGGTATAGACGCAATGCGTCGGCCTTTTCTGTCTGTCGAGATCGGTTTTAGAGCGTCTGAAAGTTCAGCTCGCGCGCATCAATGATGCGGCCTTGCTGTTGCGCTCGAAGCGTGTCGTGAAGGCAGTGCCAGCAACACTCTGATTGACGCCAGGTCACGAACGGCCTGCCGCGAATGCCTCCGCTTGTTGCGGCTGGTTCGACGCGCGCAGACCGAAGCCGTCGCTTGGCATGCCTCGCAACCATTCCGAAGGAACGAACGATGACCGACCGCAGAGCCGCAGAGATCCTGTATCCAAATCAAGGAGGAGACTGGAAGATCGAACTAAGGCAACGACCGATTGCCCATCGTGGGCATGCCTTTCTGGCACTTGTCCATAAGGGCGAGATAGTCAGGGAACTCCATGGCTTTGGTCATTCAAGGCACACGGACGACGGCAGACGCTGGCAACCGACGGAGCTCACCTGCGGGGCACGGAATCAGGTCCGGATACGCTCAGAGATACGGAATCTATCGGAGTGGTGAAGGCCGGCAGCAAGGAAGAAATCGAGAAAATCTGGGCGAAAGGTGCCGCGGCGGCTTCAGCCATCACAAAGGGGAATTTCGACTACAAGGCCCATGACCCATCGTATGAGCTTGGCACCGACGGCGGCCAGATCCAGAACAGTAATTCGGTCGCCTACACCGTCGCCAAGGCCATGGGGCTGGCGGCTGACGCCGATCGCGTTCTGCAGGAGCAAAACGAGAGCCGCCGCTTCTCGGGGTGGAATCGCGACCTGCTCGATCCGAAGTACAAGCGTTACGTGGCGCCACCGCCCTTCCCGGTAAGAGACGCTCCGTGACGCTTTAGCCAGTTTGCAACCATAGATTAGTGGAGATAAAACTACTTCCCGGCATGCTGCGCTTCCACATCGAGGTGTGGCATGCCGAGATTCTCTCAATATCGTCTCGCGTCAGTCTTCGCTCTATTGCTCGCCACCGGTGGCTGTACGTTTTTTTGCGGTAACATCGAGCGATTTTCTACTAACACCATGGTAACTGGCCCTTTTCATTACACGCAGCCGGCCAATACCTGGATCGACAACACAAGAATGGCTTCTTACCTTCGTGGGATCATCGAGGCGAATGGGCGGCAGCAACTCACCTACGCTGGGTACGAGTGCTCACCGCGACCGGTTGCAGACTGCCCTGACTGTCTTCTGTGCACCGAGAAAATCAGTGGCGTCAACAATGCCCAATGCAAGCCCGAAGGCGACCTGTTCATCCGGGCCTATGTTGGCCCCGGCTCGAACGTGCAGGCCCAGACCTACTGGAAGAAGTAGGCCGCCTGCAGTGCCGACGCCTGAGCTTACTTCCCGGCGGGCTTAACCGAAACGAGATCAAGGACGATCGTCTTGGCGGGATCACGCCAATCGGGGAAGCTTTCCTTGATCGAGGCCGAGATGGCCGGGGACCACCAGTGGATGTTGCGGCTGTTCGAATCGGCCTTGGTTTCCTCGACACGGAAGGCGTCGAAGGTGCCGGCCGGCACCGTGATCTTCTCGTAGGCGGCGACGGTCATCGTGACGGTCGAGGTGTAGCTCTTGCCGTCGCGGCCGATGACGGTGACGGTGTTCGTGATCTTGTTGCCGACCTTGAGCGGCCACAACGCTTTCAGGTCGAGGCCCTTGGCGAAGGACTCACCTTGCGCGTCGACCGAGCCGACGAGGCCGCCATGAACGCGCAGCGCCTCGGCCTTGCCGTTCGAGAGGCTGTTGTAGAGACACGTGGTTCCGTCTTGACCAGCGGCGGCATTGACCTTCTCGAAGGCGCCGCCCTTGTAGGTGAACTCGGTGCCGCTGGCCGGGCACTGAAAAGACGCGGTTTGCGCGGAGGCGCCGCCCGCAACGGCGGTGGCGAGCAGCACGGCGAGGGCGATCGACTTCATGGGCTGTTCCTCCTTGTGTCGCGCGACTAGGCGCGCCGGAGGTTACAAGTCAAACTTGGCTACCGCGTGACCTCGGTCACGACCGCGCGGTTGGCCTTGCCGGCGCCGTCGCTGAAATCGTAGCGGATGGCGAACTTGTCGGAGGGCGCGATCCACCAGCGCGAGATCGAGCGTTGGCCCTTGTCGCCGGTCTCGTTCATTTCGATCAGGAACGTGTCGATCATCTTCTCGCCCGGGCCGGTGCGCCGCTCGTAGCGCACCACGGCGAGGCTGTAGGTCCAGGTGCCGCCGCCGACCTTGTAGCTCGCCTCGATCTTCTTGCCGGCTTCGAGCGGCCACAGGCGCTCAGGCCGAAGCGCCGCGATGAAGGCGGTCGCGTCGTTGCCGTCGGCCGACGGGTTGTCGAACAGCAGCGCGCGCAGCTTGAAAGGCCCGCCCCCGACCCGCTCCATGTTGCAGTCCATGCCGCTGCGCCCGCGCGCCACGACCTTGACGCCGCTGTCGTAGGTGAAGGTCGTGCCCGGCGCGGGGCAGGCGAACTCCATGGTCTGGGCGGAGGTGGCGCCGGCAAAGGTGCCGGCGGCAAGCAAGGTGGCGGGCAGGAGGGCGAGGGAGGCGGGCAGTCTCATGGCCCGATCATAGCCAAATCAGACGAAATGGCACGCTGCCTGCGCGCCGTTGCCGACCGGCCGCAGCGCCGGCTTCTCGACCCGGCAGCGGTCCTGGGCCATGGGGCAACGCGAATTGAAAGGGCAGCCGGCGGGTGGGTTGAGCGGGCTGGGCAACTCACCCTGCAGGACGGTGCGCTGGCGGGCGCGGGCCAGCCTGGGGTTGGCGATCGGCGCGGCCGCCAGAAGGGCCTTGGTGTAGGGATGCTGCGGGGTCTTCCAGATCTGGTCGCGGCCGCCGACCTCGAACAGCATGCCGAGATACATCACCGCCACCCGGTCGGCGATGTGCTCGACCACGCTGAGATCGTGGCTGATGAAGAGATAGGAGACGCCGAACTGGCTCTTCAGGTCCTCGAGCAGGTTGATGACTTGGGCGCGGACCGAGACGTCGAGCGCCGACACCGGCTCGTCGCAGATGATCAGCTTCGGACTCAAGGCCAAAGCGCGGGCGATGCCGATGCGCTGGCGCTGGCCGCCGGAGAATTCGTGCGGGTAGCGCTGCTTGGCGTCGCTTGGCAGGCCGACCCAGCGCAGCAGGGTTTCCACCCTCTCGGCCGTGGCGTCCGCTTTCCAGCCGGCCAGCACCATCGGCTGGGCGACCGAGCGGCCCACGGTCGAGCGCGGGTTCAACGACCCATAGGGATCCTGGAAGATCATCTGCACCTTACGGCGCATGTCGGTGAGCTGTTCGCGATTGAGCGGCGCGATGTCGACACCCTCGACCACGATCTCGCCGCCGGCGACCGGCACCAGCTTCATGATCGCCTTGCCCAAGGTGGACTTGCCGCAGCCCGACTCCCCCACGAGACCCAGCGTCTCGCCGACCGCGAGGTCGAGGCTGACACCGTTCACCGCGCGCACGACGCCGCCCGCGGTGTTGAACTGGACGCGCACGTCCTTCAGCGAGAGCAGCGACACGGTCAGCCTCCCTCGGCCGCGAAGCAGGCGACGAGGCGGCCCGGCCCGGGAACGGTGAGCGCGGGCTTCTCGGTGAGGCAGCGGTCCATCACCCGCTTGCAGCGCGGGGCGAAGGCGCAGCCTTCCGGCAACGCATTCAGCGGCGGCACCATGCCGGGAATGTCGGCCAGCCGCTCGGCGCGCTCGGCGCCGGGTGTCGGCGTCGCGCCGATCAGACCTACCGTGTAGGGGTGCATCGGGTTCTCGAACAGATCGTCGACCGTGGCTTCCTCGACCTTGCGGCCGGCATACATGACCACGACGCGGTCGGCCGTCTCGGCGACGACGCCGAGATCGTGGGTGATGAAGATCATCGCCATGCCGGCATCGGCCTGCAGCTTCTTCAAGAGCGCCAGCACCTGCGCCTGCACCGTGACGTCGAGCGCCGTGGTCGGCTCGTCGGCGATCAGCACCGAAGGGCTGCAGGCGATCGCCATGGCGATGACGACGCGCTGGCACATGCCGCCGGAGAGCTGGTGCGGAAAGGCATCGAGGCGGCGCGCCGCGTCGGGCATGCCGACCAGTTCCAGCAGCTCGTGCGCCCGCACCCGCGCCTGGCCGCGGCCGAGCTCCGTGTGGGTCATCAGCACTTCGACGATCTGCTTCTCGACCGTCGCGACCGGGTTCAACGAACTGATCGGGTCCTGGAAGATCATGCCGATCTCCTTGCCGCGGATGCCGAGCATGGCTTCCTCGGGCAGGGGCACGATGTCCCGTCCGTTCAGCTTCACCTCGCCGCCGACGATACGGGCCGGCGGGTCGGGCAGCAGGCGCATGACCGACAGGGCCGACAGCGACTTGCCGCAGCCCGATTCGCCCACGATGGCGACGGTCTCGCCGGCACCGACCGTGAGGCTGAGGCCATCGACGGCCTTCATCTCGCCGCGGCGCGTGAACAGCGTGGTGCGGAGGTCGCGGATCTCGAGGGGGAACGGGCTCGTCGAGCCGCTCATCACCGATCCCTCAGTTTCGGGTTGAGCGCGTCGTTCAGCCCGTCGCCCACCAGGTTGAGGCAGAGCACGGTGATCATGATGGCGATGCCGGGAATGGCGCAGATGTACCAGGAGCTGCGGATGAGCTGGCGGCCGTCGCCGACCAACCGGCCCCAGCTCGCGACGTTGGGATCGCCCAGGCCCAGGAACGACACGGCCGATTCGAAAAGGATGGCGCCGGCGACCACCAGCGACGACAGGACGATCACCGGTGGCAGGGCGTTGGGCAGGATCTCGGAGACGATGATGCGGAAGTCGCTCATGCCCATCGACCGGCAGGCCTGCACGAACTCGCGGTCGCGCAGCGAGAGGAACTCGGCGCGCGTCATGCGGGCGATCGGCGTCCAGCTCACGATGCCGATGGCGATCACGATGTTGGTCAGGGTCGAGCCCAGGATGACCACGATGGTGAGCACGAAGATCAGGTTGGGGATGGTCTGGAACAGTTCGGCCACGCGCATGCCGATCTCGTCGACCCAGCCGCCGAAATAGCCCGCGGCGGCGCCCACGCCCACGCCGATGATCGTCGCGACCGCCGAGGCGAACAGGCCGATCAGCAGCGTGGCCCGCGCGCCGTGCACGATCATCGACAGGATGTCGCGGCCCAGCGAATCGGTGCCCAGCGGGAATTCGGGGTCCTCGCCCGGCCACAGTTCGGGCAGGCCGACGATGCGCAGCGGATCGGTCGGAAAGAAGACCGACGCGAAGACCGCCATCAGGGCGACGAGCAGGATCAGGCAGGCGCCGACCAGCGCGCCGCGGTTGCGGGCGAACCTGCCGAGGAATTCGAAGCGCTGCATCAACGGATCTCGATCCGTGGATCGAGCCACATGTAGATAAGGTCGACCGCGATGTTGGCGGCGATCACCACCAGCGAGCCCAGCACCATGATTCCCAGTACGACCGGGTAGTTGCGCGAGCTCACGCTGTCGAACAGCAGCGAGCCGATGCCCGGCCAACTGAACACGCTCTCGATCACGACGCTGCCCGCGAGCACGGTACCCATCTGCACGCCGAGGATCGTGACCACCGGCAGCAGTGCGTTGCGCAGCACGTGGCTGATCGTGACCTTGTTGCGGCTGAGCCCCTTGGCGCGAGCGGTGCGCACGAAGTCGGCTTGCGCTACCTCAAGCATCGAGGAGCGCATGACGCGGGTATAGATCGCGGCGTAGAAGAGGCCGAGCGCCAGCGTCGGCAGGATCAGGTGATGCACGATCTCCAGCATGCCGCCGGTGCCGCCGATCTTCATCATGCCGCCGACCGGCAGCCATCCCAGCTTCACCGAGAAGAGCACGATCAGCATGATGCCCAGCCAGAAACTGGGCGCGGCATAGAAGAACATGGCGCCGACCGAGACCAGGCTGTCCCAGAAGGTGCGGACCTTCATCGAGGCCACGACACCGGCCGCGACGCCCACCGAGACGGCGAGCGTGATGCTCGACACCATCAGCAGCACGGTGGCCGGCAGATGGATCCAGATTGCCTGGATGACCGGCATGTTCTGGCGATAGGAGAAGCCGAAGTCGAAGTGCAGCAGCGCCCAGATGTATTTCAGCAGCTGCATCCAGACGGGATCTTCCAGCCCGTAGGTCTTGCGCAGCAGCGCGACCGTCGCCGGGTCGCTCACCTGATTCTCCGCCGTCATCAGCTCCAGGAAGCTGCCCGGCGCCATCTGGATCAGGCAGAAGTTGATGACCACCACGCCCAGCATCAGCGGGACGGCCTGGATCAGCCGTCGCCGCAGCAGTCTGAGCGCTGCCGCCCGGCGGGCGGAGCCGCGCAGCGTGGGCGTTGGCGAGACTAGCTCGCCAGCCATAGGTCTCCCCAGCTTGCGGCGAGGAAGTTCGGGTCGTTCGAGTGGTTCTGGACCTTGGTGCTGGCCAGTGTGATCGATTCCAGCTCGACCAGCGGCAGCAGGGGGGCTTCCTGGGTGGTGATCTTCTGGAACTCCACGACCAGCGCCTTGCGCTTCGCCGGATCCGTTTCGACCTTGATCCTGTCGACCAGCTTGTCGACGTCGGGATTGGAATAGCCCGAAGCATTGCGGAAGGGCACGCCCTTCAGGATGCCGTCGGTCGTGTAGTATTGCGTCGTCGAGGGCACGGGCTCCGACGGATTGGCCTGGTTGGAGATCGCCAGGTCGAAATCATAGTCGGTGTAGATGCGCTTGATCGAAGTCGGGCGGTCGGGGACCGTGAGGTTGATGCCGATGCCGACATCCTCGAGCGCCTGCTTCACGTACGCGCCAACTTTGCCGTTTTCCTGGAACCAGCCCGCCGAAAGCAGGTTCAGCGTGAAGCGCTTGCCGTCGGCCTTTTTGGGGAAGCCCGCCGCGTCGAGCAGCGCTGCCGCCTTCTTGGGGTCGAACGGCGTCTTGAACGTGTCGGCGGTGAAGAACTCCTTGTTGGGGGAGTAGATCGGGCTCGTGCCCGGTCGCGCATAGCCGTAGTAGACGGTCTTGGCGATGAAGTCGCGATTGACGGCGTTGAAGATGGCCTGGCGTACTTCACGCTTGGCGAACACCGGATTGCGCATGTTGCATTCGAGCGTCGTCGACCAGACCGCTTCCTCGTATCCCTTGGGGGTCGCGACGAACTTGCCGGTACCGGTCAGGCGCTTGATGTCGGGCGGCGCCACGGGGTTGAACACGCCGATATGGATGTCGCCCGCTTCCATCGCCGCGGCGCGGCCGGCCGGATCGCGCACGTAGCGGATGATCAGGCGGTCGAGATAGGGCTCATCCTTCTTCCAGTAGTTCTCGTTCTTCACATATTCGAAGTGGCTGCCGCGCACCCATTCCTTGAACTTCCAGGGGCCCGTCGCGATCGGCGCATTGTTGGCCGCATTGGTGACGGGATCGCTGCCGGCATAGATGTGCTTCGGCACGATGTAGGCGACCGGCGAGCACAGGGTGGACGCGAAGAAGAATTCCGGCGTCGGATTGTTGTACTTGAAGACGACGGTGTCGGCTTCGGGGGACTCGATGCCCACGAAGTCGGTGAGGGCCGACGTCACCGCGTACTTCTTCCAGATCTCGCTGACGGAGTAGATGACGTCGTCGACCGTCATGTCCTTGCCGTCGTGGAACTTCACGCCCTTGCGGATCTTCACCGTGTAGGACTTGAAGTCGGCCGAGGGCTTCCACGATTCGGCCAGCACGCCTTCGAAGCTGCCGTCCATGTTGCGCTTGGCCAGCCGCTCGAACAGCTTGGAGGAGGAGAAGGTCGGGCTGGAGCCGCCACCGGCCGGCACGTAGCAGGCCTGCGGCTCGCCGCCGCCCCAGGTCGCGACCAGGGTGCCGCCCTTCCTGGGCGTGCCTTGTGCAAACGACCGTGAAGACGATGCGCCGATCAGACTCACCGCAACGACGCCCGCCCCGAAGACGCGGCGTGAAACCTTGTTCGTCATGAACCCCTCCGTTACCCCAATCCCCGATGGCGATTAAGCAAACTTCATACCGTGTGGCCTATGCCGGCAGCGTCGAATAGGTCGCGCGGCCGACGGCGACGAGCGCGCCCTGGTCGTTGAACACATCGACATCGACGACGCCGACGCTCTTGCCCGCGCGGCGCACGCGCGCCGTCGTCGTGAGGGCGGTCTTGATGGCGGGCCGCAGGTAGTCGACACGGAAGTTGATGGTCGGCAAGCCACGGCGCAGCGCCATGACCAGCGCATAGTCGCCGACCGTGTCGATGATCGCCGCAATCGGGCCGCCGTGCCATTGTCCGGTGCCGGCGCCGCGCTCGAACTCCGGCCGCATGGAGCAGGTCATGGTGACCTCCTCCTTTGCGGGATCGGTCGCCGTCACTTTCAGGCCAAGGAAGGCGATGAAGGGCGAGCGGTCGAGTTGCGCCTGCATCTCCTCGGCGGTGAGGGGTTGGAGCTTGTCGCTCATGGGGCCACCACGATCTTGCCGAACACTTCGCGGTCCTCGATCACGCGCAGCGCCTCACGCGCCTCGGCGAGCGGGAACACCTTGTCGACCAGCACCTTGAGCTTGCCGCTCTGCACCAGCTCGAGGAGCTTCTCGATGTCGGGACGCATCCAGCCGTTGGATCCCAGGACCTTGAGCTCGAAGGTCCAGATGAAGCGGATGTCCTCGGTCGGCGCGTAGCCGGCCGTGGCGCCGCAGGTCAGCAGGCGTCCGCCGACCTTCAGCGTCTTCAGTGAGTTCACCCAGGTGTCGCCACCGGTGTAGTTCACGACCACGTCGACGCCGTTGTCCGTGCCGCCGCCGCGCCGTGTCGGCTTGCCGTACATCGCGAAGATTTCCTTCATGAAATCCTTCTCGACGTAGTTGATCGTCCTGTCGGCACCGAGCTCCTGGAGGCGCTTGGCCTTGGCGTCGGTGCCGGCGCAGGCGATGACCTCGCAGCCGGCAAGCTTGGCGAGCTGCAGGCAGCAGACGCCGACGCCGCCCGAGGCGCCGAGGATCAGGACCTTCTCGCCCTTCGCGATATGGCCGTTGGTGACCATCATGCGCAGCGCGGTGCCGTAGGCGACAGGGAGCGCGGCGGCATCGGCGTAGCTCACGCCGTCTGGAATCCTGATGAGCTGGTGGGCGCGCGCCTTGCACAGTTCGGCGAGGCCGCCATGCACGGTCTCGCCCATCAGGCCGCCTTCGACCCGGTTGATCGGATCGACCAGGACGCGGTCGCCCTTCTTCCAGCCGGTGACGCCGGGACCGACCTCTGCGATCTCGCCGGCGACGTCGAGGCCCATGATGGCGGGCATCGGCACCTTGATGCCGGGCATGCCGCGGCGCGTGAAGACGTCGTGATAATTCAGCGACGAGGCCTTCACCGCGACGATGACGTCGCCTTCGCCCGGCGTCGGGTCGGGAAAGTTGGTCTCGAAGACGAGGCGGTCCGGTCCGCCATGTTCACGGACGACTGCTGCTTTCATTGGTCAGACTTCTCCGGTTGGGATCTGCTTGGCGAGGACGCGCTTGTCGATCTTGTTGGTGCCGGCCAGCGGCATCTCATCGACGAACAGGACACGGCGCGGATGCTGGTAGGCCGGCGCATTGGCGAGTGCATAGGTCTTCACTGCCTGCTCGTCGAGCTGGGCGTCCGCCGCCTTGACGACGAAGGCGATCGGCTTGTGACCCTTCAGCTCGTCGGGCACGGGGATCACGGCGGCCTGGTGGATGCCGGGATGGCGCTCCAGCATCTTCTCGACCTCGCCGGGATAGATGTTCTCGCCGCCGCAGACGAACATGTCGTCGACCCTGCCGACGAAATAGAAGAAGCCGTTCTCGTCGCGACGGAAGACGTCGCTCGTCCGGTAGTAGCCGTCCGGCGTCATCACCTCGGCCGTCTTGGCGGGCAACTTGTGATAATGCGTCATCAGCGCGCCGCACTTCATCTCGAGCGCACCCTCGTCCTGCACTTCCCGACCGTCGCGCACGAGGCGCAGCTGCACCTCGGGATGCGGATAGCCGGTCGACAGTTCCGGCTGCTTCAGCCCTTGCGGATGCGGGCCGAACACGACGGGGCCGGCCTCGGTCGTGCCGTAGCCGTTGCTTATCATCGCCTTCGGGAACACCTGCCGAACCTGGTCGATCAGCGACTGGGTGATGGGCGCGGAGCCCATGCGCACGGCCTCGACGGCGGAGAGATCGTTCTGCGCCAGCAGCTCGCCCTCGCGCAGCATCATCGCGATCATCGTCGGGACCGACGTCAGGAATGCCACGCGATGCTTGGCGGCCGCTTCGATGTAGCCGCGCGTCGTGAACTGCGGCAGCAGGACGACAGTGTCGCCGTGCGAGAAGGTGGTCTGGCACATGGCGAGACCATTCATGTGATAGAGCGGCGCCGCCACGATGGCGCGCTGGCCGAGCGGCACCGGGCGGCGCAGGCGCTGGCTGATCGCCCAGAGGTGCGAATAATGCGATAGCACCACACCCTTCGGCCGGCCCGTCGAGCCCGACGTGTAGAGGAACATCGCCGGTTCCTCGGGCTTCATCGGCAGCGGCGTGAACGGCCCCTCGTCGAGCAGGCTCTCGAAGTCCCTGTCGAAGGAGATCTTGGGCACGGTGTCCGGCGCCAGCGGCAGCCGTGCATCGTCGCCGATCACCAGCTTGGCGTCGCAATCGCCCACGATGTAGGCGACCGTCTCGGCCGGCAGCTTGTAGTTCACCGGCACGGAGACGAGCCCCGCCTGCATGGTGCCGAGGAAGGTCAGCAGAAACTCGGCGCGATTGGCCGACAGGATCGCGACCCGGTCGCCGCGCTGCAGGCCGCGCTTCAGCAGCCCGCGCGCCACTGCGCCGCTCAGGCGGATGATGTCGGCATAGCTGTAGCTGCGCTCCGCGCCGTTCCCGCCGGCATCGATCAGCGCCAGGCTGTCGGCCGGCACGTCGCGCGAGATCGCGTCGCCCTGGTTGTCGTACTTGATGGTCACCATGATGCGAGTCCCGCGAGTGCCTGGTCGGTGAGCTTCAGCCCGTAGTCGAGCGTGTCCTTGCGCCACTGCCCGTCGAAGGGGCAGAAGGCGTCCATCATGTCGGCCTGCAGCGTTGCCAGGACATCCGGGTCCAGGCCGTGATGATGGCGGCGCAGCCACTGATCGAGCCTCAGCACGCGGCGCATGTTGACGCCGCGCGTGCCGAACTCGATCACGGCGCCGCACATGTCGCGGTTGCCGAGGAAGCGCTGCACGCCCTGGAAGACGAGGCCGGTGTAGTTGGGGCGTGCCATGCCGTGCGGCCGCACGCCGTCGACATTGTCCTTGCCCCACCAGTCGCAGGCACGCGCGAACAGCGGTCCGGCCGGATCGTTGAAGCAGAGGAAGAACGGCTTGCCGTACTCGCCGATGCCGGTGTGCCAGTCGATGAAGGCGACGCGCTCGGCGCCGGCCAGCGTCTCCTGGACGATGGTTTCCAGCGTCCGGTTGGACCATTCTCGGTCCTTGCCGCCGAACATCAGCCCGTCCTGGTGCTCGTACTGGCCACGCGCCAGCGTATCGAACAGCACGTCGCGGCCGTTCGCCCCGGCGAAGCGGTCGAGGACACCCGCGATGCGATCGTTCTCTGCGTCGGTCCATTCGTGGATCAGCAGGTCCGCGTGCAGCGTCTCGTAATGGGGATTGGCGGGCGCGGGCCCGGCCCCGCGGTCGATGAAGTTGCGGTTGAGATCGACGTTGTTCTCGGTCGTCCGCGTGAAGTGCGCGAAGCCGTAGGGATTGAGGCCGTGCACCAGCACCACGCCGACATCGGCGGGCAGGCGCGCGGCGCCGCCGGACGCGAGCCAGCCGATCTGCACGGCCGACCCGGAGAAGCCTTCCTGGCCGTGCGTGCCGCTCACGAACAGCGCCTGCTTCGGCGCCTTGCGGTCGCCGAAGCAGGCGACGTCGATCGCCAGCGGCCCGCCGTCGGGCGCCTTCTTCGCGGGGTGCAGGAAGGAACGTACCTCGCCCCGCGCCGCCGTGGCTGCCTTGAGAAATTTCGCGCGCGCATTGGCATAGCTCGCCGCGAAGCAGTCGTAATATTCCATCGAATCCCTTCTCGGCCGCTCCCCAGCAGCCCTGACGTCGCTCTTCAGTCTATTCGATGAACTCCAACACCGCGTTCAACGCCTGCTTCGCCGGTACGACCACGCGACCCGCGCTCTCGACCACGCCGGCGATCTTGCCGGCTTGCAAGGCACGTGCCGCCTTTGCGGCAGACAGCGTGCGGAAGGTAAGTCCCGCCATGTAGGCCTTGCGGCCCTCGGGTTCGGGCGCCGCGTCGCCGAACTGCGCCTTGAGTTCGGCCTCGGTCACGATGTCGACCCTCGAATTGCCGACCACGACGGACTTGCCGCCCTTGATGTCGCGCACCGCTTCGGCGCCGAACATGTCGGCATAGAGCTTGGCGGCGGCCGCCGGATCCGGCTCGACGATCAGGAAGCGCACGATGGCGACCGTGCCGTTCGCATGATGGCGCCACTCGTCGCGCCATACGACGTCGCGGGTGAAATGGTGACAGTAGTAGACCCGCCCGTACGGCACGACGCCGGCCTTCATGCGAACCGTGCGGAAGCGCGCGTCCCGCATCTCGCCGCCGACCTTGACGGGGCGCGTGAACTCGACCGGTGCATCGACCGGCACGCCAGCCTTGCTCAGCCAGTCGTAGGTGACCGCAGAGTCCTCGGCGCCGAACACGAGACCATTCAGGCCGAACGGAAATTCGAGGAGGTCGAGGCGGCCCGACTTGGCGTCCTTCGGGATGGCGATCAGCTCGAGATAGTCGGTGCCGAACATCGCGAGGTGGTTCATCGAGCCCAGCGAATGGTAGCCGCGTTCGGTGAGCGAAAAGCCCAGCCGCGTATAGAGATCGGCGGCATGATCCATGTCGTCGCGCGCGTTGATGACCACATGATCCAGGGTCGCCACAGGCAGCTTCATCTCGTTTCCCTCTCGCCGTTCACAGCGTCGCCCATCTTGGCACAGCGGGCACGTCAGGAATTCTTATATTCGGTCACGATGCATTCATGAGCGAAAACTGCTTCCAAGTTTCGCAGGCAAGAGGGAATGGAATTCCTATTTCGGCGCCGGAACGACCAGCCTCGTCTTGTGGCCCGCGGTTTGCCGCAACGCTCAGGCGGGCGCGTTGCGGGCGATGACCTCGCGATAGAAGGCGGCGCTGAGTTTCGGTGTGCGCTTCTGCGTTTCGTAGTCGACGTGGACGAGACCGAAGCGCGTCGCGTAGCCGTCGGCCCATTCGAAATTATCGAGCAGGCTCCACAGGAAGTAGCCGCGCACGGGCACGCCCTCGGCCGTCGCGCGCTGCAGGTGCATGAGGCAGTTCCGCAGGTACATCACGCGATCGACGTCATAGACCGTGCCGTCGGGCTCCGGCTCGTCGGCTGCCGATGCGCCATTCTCGGTGATGAAGATGTCCTTCACCTGCCAGAGTTTCGCGGCATGGCGCGGCGCCCAGTACAGTGCCTCCGGCCCCATGAGCAGCCACGTCGATGCCATGTGCGGGTGCGACGAGGGAAAGGGCACGGCGGTGAAGCCCGGCGCGGCCTCGCTCGCCAGGATGTACTGGCTCGGCGCATAGACGTTCAGGCCGACGAAGTCGACCTTGCCCGAGATGATCTTCAGATCCTGCTGCGTGAAATGCGGCGCGTCGCGGCCGGCCTTCGCGAGATAGGCGTCGGTGTAGCGGCCCTCCATCATCACGGTGAGGTAGGGCGCGTTGAGTTCGCGGGTCGCCAGCTCGGCGGCCTTGACGTTCTCGATCGTCTCCACGGCGGGCAGGGCGGTGGCGATGTTCTCCGCGGGCCCGACTCGGGTACCGCGTCGACCGTTGGCGCGCACCGCCTGCACCGCCAGGCCATGGCCCAGCACGGCGTGATGACGAACCTGGTTCAGCCGGCCGGGTGGGAGCCTGAGACCAGGCGCGAAGCTGCCGGATTCGTGACCCTGCTCGACGAAGGTCTGAATCTCGTTGACGGTGAAGACGTGGCGCACGCGATCGGTGAGCCGGCTCGCGACATGGGCGGCGTAGTCGCCGAACGCCTGGGCGGTATCCCGCGATTCCCAGCCGCCGCGATCCTGCAGCGCCTGCGGCAGGTCCCAGTGATAGAGCGTGGCGTAGGGTTCGATGCCCGCGGCGAGCAGCGCATCGACCAGCCGGTCGTAGAAGTCGAGGCCCTTGGGATTGGCCATGCCGCGGCCTTCGGGGAAGATGCGTGGCCAGGCGATCGAGAAGCGATAGGCGCGCGCGCCCATGGCTTTCATCAGGGCCACGTCTTCCTTGTACCGATTGAAGTGATCGACGCTGACCTGGCCGTTCGACCCGTCGCGGATGCGGCCGGGCTGTTGCGTGAAGGTATCCCAGATGGACGGCCCCCGGCCGGCTTCCTGCGCCGCCCCCTCGACCTGATAGGCGGACGTGGCCGTGCCCCAGCGGAAGCCGTCGGGAAACGTCCCTGCCGGCCGGCGCGGTCCCGGCGAGGTCCGAGGGGCGGTATGGGCCGAGCCGTAGGTCGTGGCGGCGAGGGCCGTGGCGCCCGCCGCGGTCAGAATCGCGCGGCGGCGGGTCGTATTGAAAGGCATCGGGCGGGACGGCTCCGGTGGGTCACGGACCGTACGAAAGCATCCCTCGTGCCATCCCGTCTTTCGAAGGCAGGTTTAGGTTTTCAGGTGCTTTCGTTACTCAGCACGTCGCCGAACAGCTTCCAGGTCTCGCCGTCGAAGGCCGAGAGGCGGATCGACTGGATGGGATAGAAGTCCGTCGGGCTGGTGTTGATCGTGATGCCGGGCAGCAGCATCGGCACGACCAGCTTCTTCATGCTGGCGGCCTGCTTCATCAGGTTCTCGCGCGTCAGGTTGTCGCCGCAGGCTTCGAGGCAGTGCCGCATCGTGGCGGAGACGGCGTAGGCGTAGGTGTTGCCCGAATCGGCCGGGTTGGCGTCGGGCAGGTACTTCTTCATCCACGCGTCCCATTCCTTGTAGTCCGCGTCGTTGACCCACTGCTTGTCCGTGGCGTCCTTGAGGTAGGCAGCCGTGATAATGCCCTTGCTGTTCTCGAACCCGGCGGGCTTCAGCACCGCGGCAACGGAGGCCGAGACGTTGGCGAGGTAGTGGTCGGGCTTCCAGCCGAGATCGGCCACTTTGCGGATGGCCTGGGCAGCCGCCTTGGGCGCGGCGTCGTTGAAGAAGACGTTGGCGCCGGTGTTCTTGATCTGGATGATCTGGCTGTCGACCGTGGGATCGGTGACCTCGTAGCTCACCTTGGCGGTGACGTACTTCTCGTTCTCCTTGCCGAGGCCGGCGAGGAAGCCGCCGGTATAGTCCTTACCCGAATCGTCGTTCTGGTAGAGCATGCCGATTCGCAGGTCCTTGAGATTGTCCTTGTACTTGGCGAGCACGTGCTTGGCATAGATCGCGGCCTCGGTGTGGTAGTCGGGCTGCCAGCCCATGGTCCATGGGAACTCCTTGGGCATGCCCCACTTTGATGCGCCGGTCGCCACGAAGAGCTGCGGCACCTTCTTCTGGTTCAGGTACTTCTGCACGACCGTGTTGGTCGGCGTGCCGAGCAGCTGGAAGATCGCGAAGACCTTGTCGTCCTCGACCAGCTTGCGGACCATCTCGACGGTCTTGGGCGGCGAGAAGCCGTCGTCGTAGGTAATGAAGTTGATCTTGCGGCCGTTGATGCCGCCATTGTCGTTCACCATCTTCCAGTAGGCCTCGATAGCCTTGCCGATCGTGCCGTAGGCCGAGAGCGGCCCGCTATACGGGTTGGTGTGGCCGAGCTTGATTTCCTTGTCGGTCACACCCGGATCGTACTTCTTCTGGGCATTCGCGATGTAGGGCGAGAACGCGAGCGCAGCACTTCCAGCCGCGAATACGCGGCGGCTCATCTTGGTCATTCGTTTCCTCCAGTCGTCGTTGTTAGAGCAGGTGTCCTGCTCGTTCCGCCTTGGTACGCAGGTAATTCTCGTTGTGCCCGTTGGACGGGAAGGAATGCTGGACTCGCGTCGCAACCTCGATGCCGTAGCGTTCGAGTTGCGCGATCTTCTCCGGATTGTTGGTCATCAGCCGCACGCGCTGAATGCCCATGCGCGACAGCATGGTCGCGGCTGGCGCGTAGATGCGCTCGTCGGCGTCGAAGCCGAGCTGTTCGTTGGCGTCGATCGTGTCGAAGCCGTCGTCCTGGAGCTGGTAGGCGCGCAGCTTGTTCACGAGGCCGATGCCACGGCCTTCCTGCGCGAGATAGAGCAGCACGCCCGACCCGTGCTTGGCAATCTCGGCGATGGCGCTGCGCAACTGCACGCCGCAGTCGCAGCGCAGCGAGCCGAGCAGGTCGCCGGTGAAGCATTCCGAGTGCAGGCGGATCAGGACCGGCTCCGTCGGATCGATCTCGCCGACGACGATGGCGAGATGCTCCTTGCCGCCGTCGCTGGGGCGCCAGGCGAGGATGCGGGCGTTTTCCGCGCCTTCCAGCGGCACGTGCGCCTGCGCCACCTGCTGCAGGGTGCGCGACGCGGTTTCCTCGTAGCCGGTGACGTCCGCCGCATCGACGTAGACGAGATCCTGTTCGCGCGCCCAGTCGCGCCGCTTGTTGCCGGGATCGCGGGTCAGCGGTCCGAGCACCACGGCCGGCAGAAGGCGGGCAAGTTTGGCGAGTTCGATCGCGGCCTGGGCGAGGCCGGGGGCATGGCTGGCGACGGGGCGCGACAGGTGGCGCAACGCCACGTGGCGGCCGGCCTTGTCGCTCTCGTGCGGCCGCAGGATGACGTCGACCGGGACGCCCTCGGGCAGATCGAGGGTGATGGGCTTGTTGGTTTCGCCCATGCCGCCTGCGATGTGCGGCGGGATTTCCATGCCGATCGCCTCGGCGCGCCGCCGCGTGGTGACGAGCACGGGCGCATTCTGGGCAAGGCCCTGCAGGCGCTGCAGGGCGCGCGGCGCGCAGGATTCGGCGGCAATCACCAGGCCGCCCGACCCGTCCTGGTCGCGCAGCACGACGATGCCGCCGCGACGCAGCTCGGCCATGGCGCGCTCGACGGCGGCAACTGCAGAGGCGGTGCGAGAGTGGGTGGGGCTGGAACTCATGATCTTTGGTATCACGCCACGGGATTTCGCCGAAGTGAACCGCTTTTGTGCCCAGATCGTACCGGATAGACTGATTTTCGAGATGGCTGACAGGTAACCAACGCATGTCCGTGAACAATCGTGGCAAGAAAATCCTGTTGGTCGACGACGATCAGGCGTTGCGTGCCGTCCTCTCGGAGCAACTCGATCTCTACGACGGATTCACCACCATCCAGGTCGGCACGGCCGCGGAAGGGCTGGAGAAGGCGAAGCTCGCCCACTACGACGCCATCCTGCTCGACATCGGCCTGCCCGACATGGACGGGCGCGAACTGTGCAAGCTGATGCGCCGCCAGGGCGTGCGTTCGCCGGTCATCATGCTGACCGCGGCCGACAGCGACGCCGACACGATTCTCGGCCTCGAATCGGGCGCCAACGACTATGTCACGAAGCCCTTCCGCATCAACGTCCTGCTCGCCCGCCTGCGCGCGCATCTGCGCCAGCACGAGCGCAGCGAGGATGCCGTGATGACCATCGGCCCCTACGAATTCCACCCCGCCGCAAAGATGCTCATGGAGAAGGGCGGGAAGAAGAAGGTCCGGCTGACCGACAAGGAAGCCTCGATCCTGAAATACCTGTTCCGTGCCGGCGACCGGCCGGTCGCGCGCGACGTCCTGCTGAACGAGGTCTGGGGCTACAACGCCGGCGTGACCACCCACACGCTGGAAACCCACATCTATCGCCTGCGCCAGAAGATCGAGAAGGATCCCGCCAGCGCCGCGATCCTGGTGACCGACCGCGGGGGATACCGCCTTCAGCCGTAAGGGCTTGCCAATTCGTGAACGGAGCGTCATCTTTTTGGGCAAGCAACACTGAATGCCTGCCCGGAGGGTTGACGCCATGACCACGCAGCGGATCTACGCCCTGCCCGTCGACGTGACGCAGTGGACGTTCGACGGCGCGACCGATCTCCAGTTCAACTGGGAATATGACGACGGCTCCTCGACGCTTCTCGAACTTTACGAGAAAGGCAAGCAGCAGCAGTGGGACGCCAGCACGCGCCTCGACTGGTCGCTGGAGCTCAACCCCGACAATCCGATGGAGCTGAAGGACGAGGCGATCTCGATCCACGGCACGGATCACTGGAACAGGATGAACGAGAAGGAGCGGAGCTGGCTCCGGCTCCACCTCCAGGCCAACTCGATCTCGCAGTTCATGCATGGCGAGCAGGGCGCGCTGATCGCAAGTGCCAAGATCGTCGGCACGGTCCCCGACATGAACGCCAAGTTCTATGCCGCCACCCAGGTCATGGACGAGGCGCGCCACGTCGAGGCCTACAAGCGGCTGCTGCACGAGAAGTTCAAGGTCGCCTATCCGATCAACAAGGCGCTTCAGAAGCTGCTCGAGCAGACGCTGACCGACCGACGCTGGGACATGACCTATCTCGGCATGCAGGTGCTGATCGAGGGCCTGGCGCTCGCCGCCTTCCAGTCGATCCGTGACAAGGCCGGCAATACGCTGGCGGGCGCCGTGAATGCCTATGTCATGCAGGACGAGGCGCGCCACGTTTCGTTCGGCCGCCTCGCGTTGCGCGAATACTATCCCCACCTCTCCGATGCCGAGCGCGACGAGCGCGAGGAGTTCGTGGTCGAGGCGCTCTATTTCATGCGTGACCGCTTCAACCAGTCCGAGGTCTGGGAGCGGCTCGGCCTGCCGGCCAAGGTGCTCGACGACATTCACTATAATTCCAAGCAGATGAATTCCTTTCGCGGCCGGCTGTTCAGCCGCGTGGTGCCCACGGTCAAGGATATCGGCCTGTGGGGCCCCAGGGTGCAGAAGGCGTTCGCCGAGATGGGCGTGATGGACTACGCCAGGATCGACGTCGCCGAAGTCCTCGCCAACGACGGCAAGGTCGCGGAGGAGTTCGACCGCAAGATGTTCGTCGAGAAGTCGATCGCGGCGGAGTAGCTTGACTGCCTCGTGCGGGCGCAAGACGGGGCGGAAACATGAAAAAGGCAAACGCAACCGTACTGCTTGGCGCGGTCATGATGGCGCTTGTCTTCAGCATGCCGGTGCGGGCGCAGGGTATGCCTGCGAAGACCGACTACCAGGCGACCCGGCTGTACTATGAAAGCCTGATAGCGGGTCCGAGTCCCAACCTCGCGGCGCTGACCCTGCTCATGACGATGATGCCCAAGGGCGGCGACCTGCATCATCACTATGCCGGCGCGATCTACGTCGAGACCCTTCTCGACCTGATCAAGCAGAAGGCTTATTGCATCTACGGCGCCGACGACATCGGCCTCAAGGCCGGCAAGTTCCGCGTGGAGACGAAGCCGGAGAGACTGGGTCCCGCCGCACGTGCCTTGTGTCTCGATGTCGATCAGATCCGTGCCGCTTCCAACGACGCCTTTTATCGCCAGCTGCTGTCGCGCTGGTCCGACAAGGACTTCAAGGACCACTTCCAGCAGGAAGTCGCGCCGGATGAGCACTTCTTCGACACGTTCGGTTACTTCGGCCTGATCTCCGACGACGACTACAATCAGGGGCTCCGCAAGCTGAAGGCCAGGGCGATCGCGGAAAACGTGCAGTACATCGAGACCATGCTGCGTCGCGCGCCCGCGCCCGACAATCCGGCGCTCGCGAAGGCAATCGATGAGTTACCGCCCGATGCGAGCCCGGCCCGGATAGAAGCCGCGCTGTCTCCTTATTATGAATTCCTGGCCAAGGACGAGGCCACCGCCAGGGGCGTCGCGGCTTATCTCGACAGTGTCGATGCCGCCTCGGCCGGTGTCGACGACGGCGATTTCAAGATGCGCTACCAGGCCTACGTGGTTCGCAATGTGCCGCCGGCCAAGGTATTTGCCGGCCTGTATTCGGCGTTCGCAGCGGTCAACGCCCGCCGGCGCGTGGTGGCGGTGAACATCGTCGGCCCCGAGGATGGCATCGTGTCGATGCGCGACTACAGCCTGCACATGCGCATGTTCGCCTTCCTGAAGCAGAAGCATCCCGGCGTGCGGCTTGCCTTGCATGCCGGAGAGCTGACTCTCGGCGTGGTGCCGCCGGAAGGGCTGCAAAGCCATATTCGAGAGGCCGTGGAAATCGCCCGAGCCGATCGCATCGGGCATGGCGTCGACATCGTCTTCGAGCGCGATGCCCTCGGCCTGCTGCGCACGATGCGCGAGCGCGGGGTGGCGGTCGAAATCAACCTCACCAGCAATTCGTTCATCCTGGGGGTGAAGAACGAGGCGCATCCGGTAACGGTCTACCGCCAGGCCGGCGTGCCTTTCGTGATCTCCACCGACGACGCCGGTGTTTCCCGCAACAACCTGTCCGGCGAGTACATGCTCTATGTCAGCCGCTACAAACCCGACTACGATGCGCTGAAGGCGACGGTCGCCAACAGCATTCGCTACTCCTTCCTTTCCGACGCCGAGAAAGCCGCCGAGTTGAAAAGCCTCGCACAGCGTTTCGCCGTGTTCGAAGGCCGGGTGCGCGAATTGGCGAACGGGGCACCGGCCAGAGCCAGATAGTCTCTCGCGCGACCGTCACGGACACGGCGCGGAGTCGACCCTCGGCAGGAACGGCGTTACTGCTGCAGCCGCGGACCCTTCCAGGTCAGCTCGTAGTTCAACTGCACGCGGTACTCCGTATAGGAGTTGGCCGTCCGCCCCTGGAACTGGTCGACGAAGGCGACCCTGTTGCGCAGGTTGAGGGGCTTCAGCCAGTCGGGCGCGTTTGTCATCGCATCGCCACGGACGGCCAGCTCGAGATCGTATTCCCAGTTGGTCGGGAGGCCGGCGCCGGTCGCGGAATTGACCGCGTTGCCGCCATAGGTCGCCGTCGCGATGAAGATGAAGCCGGGCAGGCCGGCCCCCTTGAAGTCGTAGCTGGCGCCCGCGGTCACGGCCATCTCCCCGGCGCGATTGAAGTCCAGCGACTGCATCTTGTTGTAGCCGATGAAGATGCCGTAGGGCGTGCGCCAGTTCGCGGCCGAGCCGATCTGGGTGTAGGAGAGGCGGAAGGCCAGCGGCCCCCAGAAGGCGTCGGCGCGGAAGCCGCCCCAGAGGGTGCTGAAAGGCTGGCCCGTGAGGAGGTTGAGGCCGTTGCTGCCCTGCACGGCGAACTGTCCCGCGAGCTGGACGCGCAGGTCATCGTTCACCCGGATCGTGCCGCCGAGATCGGCATAGCTCGACCACAGTATGTCGGGGACATAGTAGGTCGAGGCGCGGGCCTGCACCTTGTCCATGCTGCCGTACTTCACGCTGAACAGGCCCATGCCCTTGTCCGCGTTCGGCGCACCGCCCGCCTCGCCCATGTTGATGAAGGCGGAATAGTCGCGCGGCTTCATCGCCGCGACATAGCCCGCGAAGTAATTCACGGGCCCCAGCGCGCCGCGCAGCGCATAGGCCTCGAAGGTCTGCGGCACTTCACGATCGTCGCGCGGATTGACCTCCAGCTCGTCGATATATTGCCGGAAGACGGTGACGGTCTGCTTCTGCCAGCGCGCCGAGGCATAGGCCTGGCCCAGGGTGAAGAAGCCGTAGCCGCCCGGCTTGAGCAGCGACGTGCCGTTGGACGTGGTCGTGTTACCCTGCGGCGCCCAGAGCGGCTGCGTCGTGTAGCCCACCGCGCCGAGCTGCAGCGTGTCGTACAGCCAGCCGGTCTGCAGGCCCATCCAACCGCCAGTCACGGCGGCGGCGCGATCGGGCGGCGTCGCGTCGTGCCGGTCGAACAGGTAGCTGCGACTATGCACGACGACTGTCGCTTCATCGTAAAGGAAGCGCTGCAATTCGGCCTTGAGCCCGCCGGCGGACGGCGCTTCCTGCAAACGAGCCTGCGCCGACACCGTGGCAGGCAGCAGGGCCAGGACCAGCCCGCCAACCCTTCCGGCGAACCTCGTTCGGCGCGACATCGATCAACCCCCGCCTCTCACGACGAGCATACTAGAAGGCGCGGGTTAAGATTTTGCGCAGGTTGGAGGAAAGCTCGGGAACGCCTCGGCGCTTGTCGCCGGCTCGCGACCGGCCTAGGGTCGTCGTGTCCAAGGGGGGTCCCGACAAGGGGCTGAGATACCGACGGATGCCAGAAATGGTGTCAGCGCGGTGACCCTTTGAACCTGATCCGGGTCATGCCGGCGAAGGGAATGGATACATCCTTTGCACGACAAAACACCGGATCTCCGTCCGCCAACCAGCACGGGAGATCCATCATGGACACCATCGTCACCGCTACTGCCCCAACCGTAACGACGGGGCCGCTGCCTGCCTCACGCAAGGTCTACGCAACGCCTGACGCCGCGCCCGACCTGCGTGTTCCCCTGCGCGAGATCGAACTCTCCTCACCCAACGAACCGCCGGTGCGCGTCTACGACACGACCGGTCCCTACACCGACACCGACGTCGCGATCGACGTGCGCAAGGGCCTGGCCCAGACGCGCCGCGCCTGGGTGCTCGAACGCGGCGGCGTCGAGGAATATGCCGGCCGCGCGATCCAGCCGATCGACAACGGCAACGTGAAGCAATCGGTGCTGCGGCCGTTCCCGCAAGCGCAGAAGCCGCTGCGCGGCCTCGACGGCAAGCCGATCACCCAGTTCGAATGGGCCCGCGCCGGCGTCATCACCAAGGAGATGATCTATGTGGCGGCGCGCGAGAATCTCGGCCGCAAGACGGTGCTCGACGAGGCCGAGGCGCGCCTGGCCGACGGCGAGAGCTTCGGGGCGGCGTTGCCGGCGTTCATCACGCCGGAGTTCGTGCGCCAGGAAGTGGCGGCGGGCCGCGCCATCATCCCTGCGAATATCAATCACACCGAATTGGAGCCGATGATCATCGGCCGGAACTTCCTGGTGAAGATCAACGCCAATATCGGCAATTCGGCCGTTTCCTCCTCAATGGAGGAAGAGGTGGAGAAGATGGTGTGGTCGATCCGCTGGGGCGCCGACACCGTCATGGACCTGTCGACGGGGCGCAACATCCACGACACGCGCGAATGGATCGTGCGCAACGCGCCGGTGCCGATCGGCACGGTGCCGATCTACCAGGCGCTGGAGAAGGTTGGCGGCGATCCGACGAAGCTCTCATGGGAAGTCTTCCGCGACACGCTGATCGAGCAGGCCGAGCAGGGCGTCGACTATTTCACCATCCATGCCGGCGTGCGCCTCGCGCACGTGCCGCTGACGGCCAGCCGTGTCACCGGCATCGTCAGCCGCGGCGGGTCGATGATGGCGCAGTGGTGCCTCACCGAGCATCGCGAGAGCTTCCTCTACGAGCATTTCGGCGACATCTGCGACATCATGCGGAAGTACGACGTTTCCTTCTCGCTGGGCGACGGTTTGCGTCCGGGATGCAACGCCGACGCCAACGACGCCGCGCAGTTCGCCGAGCTTGAGACGCTGGGCGAACTCACCAAGGTCGCCTGGGACAAAGGCTGCCAGGTCATGATCGAGGGGCCGGGCCATGTGCCGATGCACAAGATCAAGGCCAACATGGACAAGCAGCTGCGCGAGTGCGGCGAGGCGCCGTTCTATACGCTGGGGCCGCTCGTGACGGACATCGCACCGGGCTACGACCACATCACCTCCGGCATCGGCGCCGCCATGATCGGCTGGTTCGGCACGGCGATGCTTTGTTACGTCACGCCGAAGGAGCATCTCGGCCTGCCGGATCGAGATGATGTGAAGGTGGGTGTCATCACCTACAAGATAGCGGCTCATGCGGCCGATCTCGCCAAGGGCCATCCGGCCGCCCGACTGCGTGACGATGCGCTGTCGCGGGCGCGCTTCGACTTCCGTTGGCGCGACCAGTTCAACCTTTCGCTCGATCCCGCCACGGCCGAGAAGTTCCACGACGAGACGATGCCCAAGGAGGCGCACAAGACCGCGCACTTCTGCTCGATGTGCGGGCCGAAGTTCTGCTCCATGCGCATCACCCAGGACATCAGGGACTATGCGAAGAAAGGCATGGAAGAGATGAGCGCCAGGTTCAAAGCCGGCGGCGGCAGCCTCTATGTCGAGGCCGAACCGGCGGACTGACTGGATTTCTCGATGATCCGAGGGGTCTTTTGCGCCCCTCGGACGTTGAACCCCGGTTCGGCGGGGCGCGCCTTGCGCCTGCCATTTCCGTGGGGGAGACTCCGCCGGTTCAGCGCGTATGTGTTACGAGCTGTAGTTCTGGGGTGAATCGAGAAAATGAAGCGGCTGCGAACCCTCCTTGGGATCGGTCTCGGGCTGGCGATCGTCGCTGGCGCGGGCTGGTACATCACGCAGTCGAGCACGGCGCCGCCGCCGCGGTCTGCGGGGCGCTTTGCCGCCGGTGCCGCCGTGCCGGTCGGCCTTGCCACCGCGGCCAAAGGGGACATCCCCATCGTCCTGCGGGCGCTCGGCACGGTCACGCCGCTCCAGACCGTCAACGTGAAGACCCAGATCACCGGCCAGCTGGTCGACGTCTATTTCAAGGAAGGCCAGATGGTGAAGCAGGGCGACCTGCTGGCCCTGGTCGATTCCCGTCCCTACGACGTCGCCCTGCAGCAGGCGCTCGGCCAGCAGCAGCGCGACGAGGCCCTGCTCAAGAATGCCCAGACCGACCTCGAACGCTATCGCAAGCTCGTCCAGCAGGATTCGATCGCCCGCCAGCAATACGACACGCAGGTCGCGCTGGTTCGCCAGTACGAGGCGGCCCTCGTCATCGACCAGGCGCTGGTCGACGCGGCCAAGCTCAACGTCACCTACACGCGGATCGTCGCGCCGCTGACAGGCAAGATAGGCCTGCGTGCGGTTGATAAAGGTAACTATGTCACTATGGGAGACTCCAGCGGCATCTGCGTTATCATCCAGGTGCAGCCGATTTCCGTGCTGTTCACGATTCCCGAGGACTCCCTGCCGCTGGTGCGCAGACGCCTCAAGACCGGGGAGACCATGGAGGTGCGGGCGCTCGACCGGTCGCAGAAGAACGAGCTGGGCGTCGGTCGCCTCGACACGACGGACAACGTGATCGACCTCACCACCGGCACGGTGAAACTGCGCGCCATCTTCGACAATTCGGACGAGGCGCTGTTTCCCAACCAGTTCGTGAACGTGCGCCTGCTCGCCGACACGGTGAAGGATGCGGTCGTCGTCCCGGTCGCCGCCATCCAGCGCGGACAGCCCGGCACCTTCGTCTACCTCGCCAAGGCCGACGATTCGGTGGAAATCCGCGTCGTCGAACTGGGCGAGACCGACGGCGAGAAGGTGGCGATCCTCAAGGGCCTGAAGGTCGGCGACCAGGTGGTGATCGACGGCGTCGACCGCCTGCGTGACGGCGCCAAGATCCGCCGTCCGACCGCCACGCCGCGCACCCAGGCCGGTCCACCGGTTGCCAACGCCCCGCCGCCCAACGTTGGTTCGGACGGCCAGACGCAGGGCACGCCCCCCGAGGGGCAGCGTCGGCGGCAGGCCAATGGCGGTTCCGGGCCGTCCTCCGGTGGTGGCGCCGGCCGGCCGGCGACACAGACCAACCAGTAGCCCGGCCGCGACATGAACCCGTCGCGGATCTTCATCGAACGGCCGGTCGCAACCTCGCTCTTCATGGTTGCGATCATGCTGGTCGGCATCATCGCGTATCGATTCCTGCCCTTGTCGGCGCTGCCGCAGGTCGACTATCCGACCATCCGCGTGCTGACCCTCTATCCGGGCGCCAGCCCGGAGGTGATGACGACGTCGGTCACGGCGCCGCTGGAGCGCCAGTTCGGCCAGATGCCGGGCCTCAACCAGATGACCTCGACCAGCTCGGCCGGCGCGTCGTCGATCACTCTTCAGTTCGACCTCAAGCTCGGGCTCGACATCGCCGAGCAGCAGGTCCAGGCGGCTATCAACGCCGCCGGCAATCTCCTGCCGGGCGACCTGCCGTCGCCGCCCACCTACGCCAAGTTCAATCCGGCCGATGCCCCGGTCCTGACGCTCGCCGTCACCTCCCGCAGCGAGCCCCTCACCAGGGTCCACGATCTCGTGGATACCCGCCTCGCACAGAAAATCTCGCAGCTTCCGGGTGTCGGCCTGGTCAACCTCGAAGGCGGCCAGAAGCCCGGCGTGCGCATCCGCGCCAACCCGACGGCACTTGCCGCCTACGGCCTCAACATCGACGACCTGCGCACGACGATCTCCAACGCCAACGTCAACACCCCGAAAGGCAACTTCGACGGGCCGGCGCGCGCGTTGACCATCAACGCCAACGACCAGATCACGGACCCCGATACGTTCCGCGACATCATCGTCGCCTATCGCAACGGCGCGCCGGTGCGCATCCGCGACGTCGCCTCGGTCGAGGAAGGGCAGGAGAACAACCGGATTGCGGCCTGGATGGACAATACCCAGGCGGTGATCGTGAACGTGCAGCGCCAGCCCGGCGCCAACGTCATCGAGGTGGTCGACCGCATCAAGACCCTGCTGCCGACGTTGCGCGAGACGCTGCCCAACTCGCTCGACGTCGCGGTGCTCACCGACCGCACGCTGACCATTCGCGCCTCCGTCCGAGACGTGCAGATCGAGCTGGGCTTCGCCGTCATCCTGGTCGTGGCGGTGATCTTCGCCTTCCTGGGCGATGCACGCGCCACGCTGATCCCGAGCCTCTCGGTGCCGCTGTCGCTCGTCGGCACGCTGGCAGTGATGTATCTCGCGGACTTCAGCCTCAACAACCTGTCGATCATGGCGCTCACCATCGCCACCGGCTTCGTGGTCGACGACGCCATCGTCATGATCGAGAACATCGCCCGCTACATCGAGCGCGGCGACGATCCGAAGGAAGCAGCCCTCAAGGGTTCGAAGCAGATCGCCTTCACGGTCGTGTCGCTCACCGTCTCGCTGATCGCCGTGCTAATCCCGTTGCTGTTCATGAGCGACGTGGTCGGCCGCCTGTTCAGCGAATTCGCCGTGACCCTGTCGGTCACCATCCTGATCTCCGCCGTTGTGTCGCTCACCCTCGTGCCCATGCTATGCGCCCAGTTCCTGCGCCAGCGGCCGCACGCGGCCACGGCGACGGCATCCGAGGGCAGTCCGACCGTTGCCCACGCCGAGGAGATCGGGACCGGCTGGTTCTCCCGCGTGATCCGCTTCTACGATCGCTGCCTGATCGTGGTGTTCCGGCACCAGGCGCTCACGCTGCTGGTGGCGGTCGGAACGGTCGTGCTCACGGTCCTGCTCTATGTCGTCATTCCCAAGGGCTTCTTCCCGGTGCAGGACACCGGCCTGATCCAGGCCGTGACCGAGGGGCCGCAGAGCGTCTCCTTCGAATCGATGAGCCAGCGCCAGCGCGCGCTCGCCGAGGCGATCCTCAAGGATCCCGCCGTCGAGAGCCTCACCTCGTTCGTGGGCGTCGACGGCACCAACCCGACGCTGAATTCCGGGCGCATGCTGATCAACCTGAAGCCGCGCAGCGAGCGTTCGCTGTCGGCCGCCCAGGTGATCCGGCGTCTGCAGCGGGAGACGTCTTCGGTCCCGGGCATCTCGCTCTACATGCAGCCGTCGCAGGACCTGACGATCGATTCGACCGTGAGCCGCACGCAGTACCAGTTCGTGCTGGAATCGGCCAACGCGTCGGAATTCGATACGTGGGTGCCGCGCCTGATGGACAAGCTCGAGAAGCTGCCCGAACTCGTCGACGTGACGAGCGACCTGCAGAACAAGGGCCTGTCGATGTTCATCAAGATCGACCGGGATGCCGCGGCCCGTTTCGGCATCACTGCGGCCACTGTCGACAACGTGCTCTACGACGTGTTCGGGCAGCGCATCGTGTCGACCGTCTACACGCAGTCCAACCAGTACCGGGTGATCTACGAGGTCGAGCCGCAGATGGCGCGCTCGCTTTCGGCGCTCAACGACCTGTACCTGCCGAGCTCGACCGGGAGCAAGCAGGTGCCCCTGTCGGCCATCGCCACCTTCGAGGAGCGCACCGCGCCGCTGCGCCTCGACCGCTTCGGCCAGTTCCCGGCGACGACGATCTCCTTCAATCTCTCGCAGGGCTACGCGCTCGGACAGGCCGTCGACGCGATCGTCGCCGCCCAGCGCGAGATCGGCATGCCGCGCTCGATCACGACGCATTTCCAGGGGGCGGCGCTCGCGTTCCAGAAGTCGCTCGACAGCCAGCTCCTGCTGATCCTGGCGGCCATCGTCACCGTCTATATCGTGCTGGGCGTGCTCTACGAGAGCTACATCCACCCGATCACGATCCTCTCCACCCTGCCGTCGGCGGGCATCGGCGCGCTGCTCGCGCTCATGCTGGCCGGCACCGATCTCAGCATCGTCGCCATCATCGGTATCGTCCTGCTGATCGGCATCGTGAAGAAGAACGCGATCATGATGATCGACTTCGCGCTCGACGCCGAGCGCAACGAGGGCAAAGCGCCGCGCGAGGCCATCCACCAGGCCTGCCTGCTGCGCTTCCGCCCCATCCTGATGACGACGGTGGCGGCGCTGGTCGGCGCCCTGCCGCTGATGCTGGGCTCTGGCACCGGCTCCGAGCTGCGCCAGCCGCTCGGCCTCACCATCGTCGGCGGCCTGATCGTCAGCCAGTTGCTGACGCTCTTCACCACGCCGGTGATCTATCTCGCGTTCGACCGCCTCGGCCGCCGCCTGCGCGGCGTGCCGCTCGATACGCCCCTGCATCCGGCGCGAGCCAAGGCGGGTGAGGGGACTTCGTGAACCTATCGGCGCCCTTCATCGCGCGCCCCGTCGCCACGACGCTGCTCACCATCGGGCTGGCGCTCGCCGGCCTGGTGGCCTTCTTCGGCCTGCCGGTTTCGCCGCTGCCGAAGGTCGACTTCCCGACCATCCAGGTGACGGCGACCCTGCCAGGCGCCTCGCCCGAGACGGTGGCGACCAGCGTCACCACGCCGCTCGAGCGGCGGCTGGGCGCGATCGCGGGGGTCTCGGAGATCACCTCGTCGAGCACGGTCGGCAATTCGCGCATCACGCTCCAGTTCGACCTGTCGCGCGACATCGACGGCGCGGCGCGCGACGTGCAGGCGGCGATCAGCGCGGCCCGCGCCGACATGCCTGCCGACCTGCGCAGCAATCCGCAGTACCGCAAGCTCAACCCGGCCGATGCGCCGGTGATGGTGATCGCGCTCACCTCGAACACGATCGGCCAGGGGCGTCTCTTCGACGCCGGCTCCAACATCCTGCAGCAGAAGCTCAGCCAGGTGAGCGGCGTCGGCCAGGTGCAGCTCGGCGGCAGCTCGCTGCCCGCGGTGCGGGTCGAGCTCAATCCGACGGCGCTCAACAAGTACGGGATCGGTCTGGAGAGCGTTCGCGCGGCGCTGGCCGCGGCCAACGCCAATTCACCCAAGGGCGCGATCGAGGTCGGCAACCAGCGCTATCAGATCTACTCCAACGACCAGGCGACCGTCGCCGACGAATACCGCTCGCTGATCATCGCCTGGCGCAACGGCGCCCCGGTCCGGCTGTCGGACGTCGCCGAGGTGATCGATTCCACCGAGAACATCCGCAACGAGGGCCAGGCCAACGGCAAGCGTTCGGTGCTGGTGATTATCTACAAGCAGCCCAACGCCAACATCATCGAGACGGTCGACGAGATCAAGGCGCTGCTGCCCGAGCTGCAGGCCTCGATGCCGAACGACGTCGAGCTGCAGGTGGTGAGCGATCGCACGACGACGATCCGCGCGGCGCTGAAGGAAGTCGAGCAGGCGCTGGTGATCGGCGTTGTGCTGGTCGTGCTGGTCACTTTCGCCTTCCTGCGCTCGGCCCGTGCCGGCTTCATCGCCGCCGTGACCGTGCCGGTGTCGCTGGTCGCCACCTTCGGCGGCATGTACCTGCTGGGCTACAGCCTGAACAACCTGTCGCTGATGGCGCTCACCATCGCGGCCGGCTTCGTGGTCGACGATGCGATCATCGTGCTGGAGAACGTGACGCGCCATCTCGAGGCCGGCTTGTCACGGATCGACGCGGCGCTCAAGGGGGCGCGCGAGGTCGGCTTCACCGTGGTGTCGATGAGCATCTCGCTGATCGCCGTGTTCATCCCGATCCTGCTGATGGGCGGCATCGTCGGCCGCCTGTTCCGCGAGTTCGCCGTGACGCTGTCGGTGGCGATCCTGATCTCGATGGTCGTGTCGCTGACCACCACGCCCATGATGTGCGCCTATGTGTTGCGGGCGCCGAGCGAGCATCGCAGGCCCAACGTCTTCGCGCGCCTCAGCGAGCGGGGGCTGGGCGGCCTGCAGTGGGCTTACGGCCGGAGCCTCGCGCTCGTGCTGCGCCATCCGCTGCTCACCATGCTGGTCTTCCTGGCCACGGTGCTGCTCAACATCCATCTGTACGTGACGATCCCCAAGGGCTTCTTCCCACAGCAGGACACGGGCCGGCTGATGGGCGGCATCCGCGCCGACCAGAGCATCTCCTTCCAGGCGATGCGGCGGAAGTTCCGGCAATTCGTCGAGATCGTGCGCTCCGATCCTGCCATCGAGAGCGTGGCGGGCTTCACCGGTGGCGGACAGACCAATTCGGGATTCATCTTCGCCACGCTCAAGCCGCTGAGCGAGCGTGACGTCACCGCCGACCAGGTGATCCAGCGGCTGCGCCCCAAGCTCAATCAGGTGCCAGGCGCCATGCTTTTCCTGCAGGCCGTTCAGGACATCCGCGTCGGCGGCCGCCAGGGCAACGCGCAATACCAGTTCACCCTGCAGGCCGATTCGCTGCCCGATCTCTACACCTGGGGCCCGAAGCTCACCCAGGCCCTGCAGTCGGACACGTCGGTGATCACGGACGTGGACTCGGACCAGCAGCAACGTGGTCTGCAGCTCAATCTCACCATCGACCGCGACGCGGCGAGCCGGCTCGGCGTTTCCACGCGCAACATCTCGGCGACGCTCTACGACGCCTTCGGCCAGCGCCAGGTCTCGACCATCTACAATGCGCTGAACCAGTACCATGTCGTCATGGAGGTGGCGCCGCAATGGTGGGAGAATCCGGAGTCGCTGAAGGAAATCTACGTCAGCACCTCGGGCGGTGCCCTGAGCGGCACCCAGTCGACCGGCAGCATCGCATCAATCGGCACGACGACGACCTCGACCTCCACGGGCGCCGCCGGCGCGGGCGCCCTGACGATCGATCCCGCCCAGGCGGTGCGCAACCTGCGAACGAACCAGATCGCCGTCAGCGGACGGGGCTCGGCATCGACGGGGGCGGCGGTCAGCACGACGCCGGAGAAGCTGGTGCCGCTTTCGGCCGTGACGCGCTGGGAGTACGGGACCACGCCGCTCGCCGTGAATCATCAGAGCATGTTCGTGGCCAGCACCGTCTCCTTCAATCTCGCACCCGGCAAGACGCTGAGCGACGCGGTGCAGTACGTGAACGACACGATGCGCGAGATCGGCGTGCCGACGACCCTGCACGGTTCCTTCCAGGGCACGGCGCGCGCCTTCCAGCAATCGCTCGGCAACCAGCTCCTGCTGGTGCTGGCGGCCCTCGCCGCCGTCTACATCGTCCTCGGCATCCTCTACGAGAGTTACATCCATCCGATCACGATCCTCTCCACGCTGCCGTCGGCCGGCATCGGTGCATTGCTCGCGCTGCAATATTCGGGCGTGGAGTTCAGCATCATCGCCATGATCGGCGTGTTGCTGCTGATCGGTATCGTGAAGAAGAACGCCATCATGATGATCGACGTGGCCCTGGAGCGCGAGCGTGCCGAGGGGCTCGAACCCGCCAGGGCGATCCATGAAGCGGCGCTCCTGCGGTTCCGTCCCATCCTCATGACGACCATGGCTGCCATCCTCGGCGCCCTGCCGTTGGCGATGGGTTTCGGCGACGGCGCCGAGTTGCGTCGTCCCCTCGGCATCTCGATTATCGGCGGCCTCATCGTGAGTCAGATCCTGACCCTGTACACCACACCCGTGATCTACCTTTATCTCGACCGTTTCCGCCGTCGCGACCGCGACCGGCCGAGCCGTGTCGCGCGCGCCATGGGCAGCGCGGAAGCCGGCGGCGCCGGGGTGCCGGCATGAGGCGGAACGCGGCGTCGCTTCTGCCCCTGCTGCTGGTATCCGGTTGCCTCGTCGGTCCCGACTACGAGCGCCCGCCCCCCGCCAGCCCGGTGGCGCCCCAGTACAAGGAGGCGGATCTTCCCCCAGGCGTCGCGTCGATCTTCCGTCCGGCGCAGCCGCAGGACGCGGCGGATCGCGGGACGTGGTGGCGCATCTACGGCGATCCTACGCTCGACAGCCTCGCCGCGCAGATCGACGTCTCCAACCAGAACCTCAAGATCTTCGAGGCGAACTACCGTCGGGCGCGCGCCATCATCCGGCAGGACCAGTCGGCGCTCTATCCGAGCATTTCCGGCACCGGCTCGGCCCAGCAGACCGGCACCGGCGGTCTGCGCAGCACCACGGCGGCCGGCGGAACGTCGACGGTGACGCGTTACGATTCGACCATCGGCCAGTATTCGACCGGCTTCACCCTCAATTGGGAAATCGACCTGTGGGGCACGCTGCGCCGCCAGGTCGAAAGCGATTCGGCGTCGGCGCAGGCCAGCGATGCGGAACTCGCCAATGCGCGGCTCTCGGCCCAGACCGATCTCGTAACGAACTATGCGTCGCTGCGCATTTCCGACGACCGCAAGCGTCTCTACGAGGCGACCGTCGCGGCCTACCAGCGCTCGATGCAGATTGCGCAGAACCAGGTCGATGCCGGCATCGTCTCGAGGGTTGATCTCGTGCAGGCCCAGACGCAGTACGAGCAGACGCGCGCCCAGCTGGTGAACGAGAGCATCAACCGCGCCCTTCTGGAGCACGCGATCGCGCTTCTCGTCGGCAAGGCGCCCTCCGAGGTGAACATCGAGCCGGCGCCGACACGCCTCACGATTCCCACGATCGATTCCGGTGTGCCCTCGACCCTGCTGGAGCGGCGGCCCGACATCGCCGCGGCCGAGCGCCAGATGGCGGCGGCCAATGCCCAGATCGGCGTGGCCAAGGGCGCGTTCTATCCGCAGATCTCACTGGGCGCGACCATCGGCTTCCTGAGCGGCGGCCTGGGGTCGCTGCTGCAGCTCGGCAAGGCGGCTTGGTCGGTCGGGCCGCAGATCGCCGGGACTCTGGTCGATGGCGGCGCGATGGCGGCACAGGTGCAGGGGGCACGCGCCAGCTACGACGCCACCGTCGCCACCTATCGGCAGACCATCCTGACGGCCTTCCAGCAGGTCGAGGACGCGCTCGCGCAGCAGCGTATCCTGGTGGCGCAGGAGCGGGTGCAGCGCGCCGCCGTGGCCGCCGCCCGCGAGGCCGAACGGCTCTCGCTCAACCAGTATCGCGTCGGCACCGTGCCCTACACGACCGTCGTGCAGACTCAGGCGTCGGCGCTCTCGGCTGAACAGGCCTTGCTCACCATCCGTCTCAACCGGCTCATCGCCAGCGCCAACCTCGTGAAGGCGCTGGGGGGTGGCTGGCGCCAGGAGGATCTGCCGCCTCCCGTGCCGATCGGCGGCCTCAAGCAGGCCGATCCCGCGCCGCCGGCGTTTCCGCCGCCGGGGCGATAGGCAGGCGTCAGTTTAACTTTCCGGGACTCGACATGGCATCGGGAGAAGGATTTTCGCCTCCCGTTGCGGCGGTGAGGCCGGACCTGTCGTCCAACGGTCGGGCGTGGGCATCCATTCCCTTTGACTGCGATGCGCACAGCCATGAGGTTGGCCGCTCGTTGCAACCGCGAGGCCAGTCATGACCCAGTCACGCCATCCCGAGACCCTGTCCCTGCACGCCGGCTGGCGCGCCGATCCCACGACCGGCTCGGTCGCGGTGCCGATCCACCAGACGACCTCGTATCAGTTCCGCGACACCGAGCACGCGTCGAACCTGTTCGCGCTCAAGGAGCTCGGCAACATCTACACGCGCATCGGCAACCCCACCGTGGACGTGCTGGAGCAGCGCATCGCAGCGCTCGAAGGTGGTGCGGCGGCGCTCGCTGTAAGCTCGGGGCAGGCGGCTTCCGCCTTCGCGATTCAGAACCTCGCCAAGGCCGGCGACAATGTCGTGAGTTCGACAGATCTCTACGGTGGAACCTGGAACCTGTTCGCCCATACGCTGAAGGACCAGGGCATCGAGGTGCGCTTCGTCGATCCGTCCGATCCGCAGGCTTTCGCGCGCGCCACCGACGATCGCACGCGCGCGTACTATGCCGAGACGCTGCCCAACCCGAAGCTTGCGGTGTTCCCGATCAGGGAGGTCGCCGAGATCGGCCGGCCGCTCGGCATTCCGCTGATCGTCGACAACACGGCAGCACCGATTCTGACGCGGCCGCTCGATCATGGCGCGGCGGTCGTCGTCTATTCCGGCACCAAGTATCTCGGCGGCCACGGCACGTCGATCGCCGGCCTGATCGTCGATGGCGGCAATTTCGACTGGGCCGCGGTGCCCGAGCGCCAGCCGGCGCTGAACACGCCCGACGCCAGCTATCACGGTGCGATCTGGGTCGAGGCAGTGAAGCCGATCGGCCCGGTGGCCTACATCATCAAGGCGCGCACGACCCTGCTGCGCGATCTCGGCTCGGCACTGTCGCCGTTCAACGCTTTCCTGATCCTGCAGGGCATCGAGACAGTCGCGCTGCGCATGGAGCGCCACGTGAAGAATGCGCAGGCCGTAGCCGACTTCCTGGCCAAGCGGCCGGAAGTGGCGAAGGTCATCCATCCCTCGCAGCAGAAGGGCGAGACCCGCCGCCGCGCCGACGCCTATCTCAAGGGTGGCTATGGCGGACTTGTCGGCTTCGAGTTGGCGGCGGGCCGCGAGGCCGGTAGGCGCTTCATCGATTCGCTGAAGCTGCTCTATCACGTTGCGAACATCGGTGATTCGCGCAGTCTGGCGATCCATCCTGCGTCGACCACGCACTCGCAGCTCACCGCCGAGGAGCAGCTCGCGACCGGCGTGTCGGACGGCTATGTGCGCCTGTCGATCGGCATAGAGCATATCGACGACATCATCGCCGACCTGTCGCAGGCGCTGGTTGCGGCGGGCAAGGAGAAGAGCGCGGCTTAGCGCTCATTCGCCTCCCCATTCAAATGGGGAGGTGTCGGCGTCTTACGACGGCGGAGGGGTCATGAGCTTCGTGTGACCGCTCTTCCTTCGGCGCTCCCGGACATCGCAAGCGATGTCCTGACGCTCAGGAAGCCGAGCTTTGCTCGGCCTTCCACTCTGTGACGTACGCGGCCCGGTCGGGTCGCGCCGGGACGGGGGCGGTGGAGGGGGCAGGGGTGCCGGCGGTGAGGAAGCCGACGAGGCGCGAGGGCGCTTCGAAGCCCAGCAACTTGTTGATGTTCGGATCGTAGGCGTTCGGGCCCGTCACCCACATGCCGCCATAGCCCAGCATGTGCATCGCATTCAGCATGTTCATCGCCGCCGCACCAGCGGCGAGAAGCTGCTCGATCTCGGGAATGTTGCCGGGCTTCACGACCGCGCCGACCGCAATCAGCATCGGGGTGCGCCGCACCCACGCGCGATAGCGCTCGGCGAGCGAGGCGGCGTTCGCCGGGTCGCGTACGGCGGCGGCTTCGGCCAGCTTCTCCCCATAGGCCAGCATCGCATCGCCGCGAATGACCACGAATCGCCAGGGCTTCAGGCGTCCGTGATCGGGCGCCCGCAGGCCGGCGTCGAGGATCAGGTCAAGGTCGGCCCCCTCGGGCGCCGGACCCTGCAGAGCACCCACCGAGCGGCGGGACAGCAATTCGTCGAGGGCGAGCAGGCGAGGCTCGCGCGCATGGGTCATGTCGGGCATGGCCAAATCTACCATGTTGCAATCGATTGTCATTCGCAAATCTCGGCAGTCAGCCTTCTAGGAGCCTATACTCGTGCCATGGCGGAAACCGAGATCCGCAAGATCATCCATGTCGACATGGACGCTTTCTACGCGTCCGTGGAGCAACGCGACGACCCGGCGCTGCGCGGCCAGCCCGTGGCGGTCGGCGGGCGTCAGCGCGGCGTCGTAATGGCGGCGAGCTACGAGGCGCGGAAATTCGGCGTGCGCTCGGCCATGCCCTCGGTCACGGCCAAGCGCCTGTGCCCGGAGCTGCTGTTCGTCAAGCCGCGCTTCGACGTCTACAAGGAGGTGTCGCGCCAGATTCGCGAGATCTTCCTCGACTACACCCCGCTGGTGGAGCCGCTGTCGCTCGACGAGGCGTACCTCGATGTCACGACGAACCTCAAGGGCATGCCACTCGCCTCCGAGATCGCGCGCGAGATCCGCGCCCGCATTCTCGATCGAACGGGCCTCACCGCCTCGGCCGGCATCTCCTACAACAAGTTCCTGGCCAAGCTCGCGTCGGACCATCGCAAGCCGAACGGCCAGACGGTGATCCCGCCGGAGAAGGGTCCCGCCTTCGTCGAGGGTTTGCCCGTGGGCCGCTTCCACGGCGTCGGACCGAAGACGGCGGAAAAGATGAACCGGCTCGGCATCCATACCGGCGCGGACCTCAAGGCGCAGACGCTGGAGTTCCTCGAACAGTATTTCGGCCGCTCCGGCACCTACTATCACGCCATTGCGCGCGGCCGCGACGAACGTCGGGTCGTGCCCAACCGGCCGCGCAAGTCGGTCGGCTCGGAGACCACCTTCATGGAGGATCTCGACCGGCCGGCGGCGGTGGAGGAGGGCGTGGCGTCCGTGCTCGAAGACGTCTGGGCCTATTGCGAGCGCACCGGCATCCTGGGGCGTACCGTGACGGTGAAGATCAAGTATGCCGACTTCCGGATCGTGACGCGCAGCCGTACGCTCGAGGAAAGCGTCGACAGCCGCGAGACGCTGGAGCGCACGGCGCGCGAGCTGGTGCGCTCGATCTTCCCGCTCGAAAAGAAGGTGCGCCTGCTGGGCGTCTCGCTCCACAATCTGCACCAGCGCGAGGAACGCAAAGTGCCGCCGCAGATGACGCTGGCCCTTTAAGGAGACAAGACCAATGAACATCTTCATGACCGGCGCGACCGGCTTTATCGGCGGCACCATCGCGCGCCGCCTGCTCGACGACGGCCACAGCCTGCGCAGCCTCGTGCGCGACGCGGAGAAGGGCGGGAAGCTCGCGGCGTTCGGTGTCGAGCCGGTGGCCGGCAGTCTCGACGATGCCGCGCTGCTCACCGCCGAAGCCAGGCGCGCCGATGCGGTGATCAACACCGCCAACAGCGACCATCGCGGCGCCGTGGTAGCGTTCCTCGACGGGCTGGCTGGCTCGAACAAGCCCTTCATCCATACCAGCGGTTCCAGCATCGTGGCCGACGATGCCCACGGCGATGTGGCCTCCGGGAAAATCTACGACGAAGACACGCCGTTCGAACCCGTGCCGGGCAAGAAGGCGCGGGTGGAGATCGACCGTATGATCCGCGACGCGCGCCAGCGCGGCGTGCGCTCTATCGTCGTCTGCCCGACCATGATCTACGGCAACGGCCTCGGTCTTGCGCGCGACAGTGCGCAGATTCCGGGTCTCGCGAAACGGGCGAAGGCTTCCGGCGTGGTGCGCCATGTCGGCAAGGGACTGAACATCTGGTCCAACGTCCATGTCGAGGACGTGGCCGACATCTATCGCCTGGCGCTCGCCAAAGCACCGGCCGGCGCCTTCTATTTCGCGGAGAATGGCGAGGCCTCCTATCGCGACGTCTGCGCCGCGATCGCGCGCCGCCTGAAGCTGGGCGAGCCGCAGGTCTGGCCGTTCGAGGAAGCGGCAAAGGAGCTTGGCGAGAACAGCGCCGCCTACACGTTCGGCTCCAACAGTCGGGTGCGTGGCAAGCGCACGCGCAGCGAACTGGGCTGGCAGCCGAAGCACGCTTCGGCGACGGCGTGGATCGAGACGGAACTGCCGCTCTGACACCGTCGTCTCGACCGGCACGCGTATGCTCAAGTCGAGATGACGGGGGCTAAACTGAAATCTCGCTGATCATCCTCTTGAGCAACGCCGCATCCGGATAGATGCCGACGCCGGCCTGCACGTTGTCCGTCATGTGCTCGGGCCTGCCGGTGCCGGGGATCACGCAGGTCACGGCGGGATGGGCCAGCACGAACTTCAGCAGGATCTGGGCCCAGCTGGTGGCGCCGATCTCGCCCGCCCAATCGGGCAGCTTTCGGCCGGAAAGCTTGCGCAGGAGCCCGCCGCCGCCGAACGGCTGGTTCACGATCACCGCGATGCCGCGCTCGGCAGCGAGCGGCAGAAGCCTGCGCTCGACCGCGCGATCGTCGAGGGCGTAGTTGATCTGGACGAAGTCCCACTTCTCCGCACGCATCACGCTTTCCAGCTCGTCGTGGGCGCTCTGCGTGTAATGGGTGATGCCGAGGTAGCGGATACGGCCCTCGGCCTTCCACGTGCGCAGGGTCGGCAGGTGGGCCCGCCAATCGACGAGATTGTGGATCTGCATCAGGTCGATGCGGTCGGTCTTCAAGAGCCGCATCGACGCGCGCATCTGCGCGATGCCGTTGTCCCGGCCGGTGGTCCAGACCTTGGTCGCGACGAAGGCCTTGTCGCGCGTATGGCTGGAGGCCAGAAGATCGCCGACCACGGCCTCTGCCGAGCCGTACATCGGAGACGTGTCGATCACCGAGCCGCCCGCCTCGAAGAGGCGACGCAGCACCTCCGCAAGCGGTGCGCGGTCTTTGGGCTTGCCGCCGACATCGAAGGTGCGCCAGGTCCCGACGCCGACGACGGGCAGCATCTCCTCTGAAGCAGGGATCTTGCGTTGGTGCATGCGGACTCCTGTCTGGGCGACGCTGCCTGCTGCAGCCAGCAGGCCGGCGCCGGCGAGACCGATCAGCCGCGAGCGGGTGAGAGGGCGTGACATGCGAGTTACATTCTTCAGCAACGATGATCTCGACACCAGCAGGGAAAATGATGCCGCCATATTGATGCCGTACGCGAAGCGTCTGCTGTGACCGTTCTCGGTTCCGCTTCTCCGGTCATTGCCATCCTTCCATGCCGACACCATCTCAGCCCGGCCCCTTGGAAAGGGGATCGCAGTTCGTTCAGCCTGGAGGAGACCGTGCCATGCCCGAGCCCTTCGTCGTCGAAATCTGGGGAAAGCCCGCCGGCGTCGTCCTCAAGGAAGGCAATGCGTTCCGCTTCCATGCCTTCACGCGTCCGTTCTTCGAACTTGAAGGCCACCAGTTCAACACACCGGGTCAGGCGCGCCTTGCCGCGGCCAGGCTCCAGCCGCCGCGCGAAAACCAGCTCACGAAGTGATGTCTTTCGCCTTGTCGGTCGCCTGGGGGGACGTTAGTCCAATCAGGAACCGACAAGGAGGAAAGCCGTGATCAAGCGCAAGCAGCGTATCCCGTTGCGTGATCTGTCGACGATGAAGCCCGAGGATCGCGAGGCCGTCGAAAAGAACGCGATGAACGGCCAGGTGTTCAACATCTTCAAGGTGATGGCCAACCATCCGGCGCTCACGAAGCGCTGGACGCCGTTCGCGGGCCACATCCTCTCCAAGCAGACGCTGCCGTTTCGCGATCGCGAGCTGCTGATCCTGCGCATCGGCTGGCTGAACCAGGCCGAGTACGAATTCGCCCAGCACGAGCTGATCGCCAAGAAGGGCGGCATCACCGACGCCGACATCGCGAACCTGAAGGAAGGCCCAAAGGCCAAGGGCTGGAACGAGCACGAGGCGGCGCTGATGCAGCTCGCCGACGATCTCTTCGAGAACTCGGTCGCCTCGGACGCGACCTGGGCGACGTTGTCGAAGACCTATTCGACCGAGCAGCTCATGGACGCCGTCTTCACGGTCGGCCAGTACAATCTCGTCTCGTGGGCACTGAACAGCTTCGGGGTGCCGCTCGACGACTTCCTGCCGGGCGCCCAGAAGAAGTAGCGGGCGTCCCGCCGCACAACCTCATCCTGAGAGCTTGCTCAATACGTTCACAAGCTCTCAGGGTGAGGTCGTTACAGGATCTACTTCTTCACCACCTCGACGTTCCAGAAGGCGGTCGTCGAGGGTGGGCGGATCCAGCCCTTCGTGCGGGCGCTGACGGCCGAGGCGCTGTACCATTCGCCGAGCGGATAGTGCGTGCCGAGCTGCAGGGCGCGCTCCTGGATCTCCTCGGCGATGGCCTTGCGCTTGGCCGCATCGGGCTCCAGCGCATAGGCCTCGCGCATTGCCTCGATCCGCTCGTCGCACGACCATCCGGCCGAGGCCTTGTCGCAGGCGGAGTTCAGGAACAGCGAAGTGATCGGGTTCACGACGTCGATGACGCCGGTGCTCGACAGGGTGATGTTCCAGCCGCGATCCTCCGGCGGCTCCTTTCGCATGACTCGCGCGAGGTGCGTCTGCCAATCTGCGGGCCGCATGTCGACCTTGAAGCCGACCCGTTCGAGCTGGGCCTTGGCGACGGGGCCGAGGTTGGTCAGCGAGGCGAGGTCGGTGACCTGCAGCAGCACGATCGGCCTGCCGTCGTAGCCGGCCTCCTTGATCAGCGCCTTGGCCTTCTCGACATTGCCCTCGAGCAGGCCGGCCGTGCCCTTGTCGGACGCGAGCGGCGTGCCGCAGCCATAGTAGGTCTTGCAGAGGCGCCAGAATTTGGGATCGCCGACGGCGGCGTCGAGGAAGCCCTTCTGGTCGATGGCGTAGCCCAGGGCGAGCCGCATCCGCGGGTCGTTGAACGGCGGATGGAGCCAGTTGGGCCGCAGCGCATACTGGCTTGCATAGGCGCCGCGCTGCACCTCGATGCCCTTGCGTTTCTCGACCAGCGGCAGCAGGTCGTGCGCCACCGATTCCAGCGCATCGACCTCGTTGTTCTCCAGTGCGTTCACCGCGGTCTGCGGATCGGCGATGGAGACCCATTCGACGCGGTCCACCTTGGCGACCTTGCCGCCGGCGAAGTTCGCGGGCGGTTCGGCGCGCGGCACGTAGTTGGGGTTCTTAACGTAGACGACGCGATCGCCGGGCCGCCATTCGTCGGCCTTGAAGATGAAGGGGCCGGAGCCGGTCGGGTCCTTGATCTGTTGCGTGGCCGGCGCGTCGGCCACCCTCTTGGGCATCATGAACGGCACGACGCCGGCCGGCTTGGCGAGCGAATCGATCACGAGGCCATAGGGCCGGGCGAGTTCCAGCCGGATCGTCTTCGCGTCAGGTGCGCTCAGCTCCTTCACGTTCGCCATCAGCTTGAGGCCGACCGGATCGCGGCCGCCCCAGCGCTTGAGCGAGGCCACGCAGTCCTCGGCCGTGACCGGCGCACCGTCATGCCACTTCAGCCCGTCGCGCAGGATGAAGGTGTAGATCAGGTTTGCCGGATCGACCGTCCAGGCGCTCACCATCTGCGGCTGCGGCTTGAGATCGCCGTCGAGGCCGAACAGCGTATCGTAGACGAGATAGCCATGGGTGCGGCTGATCTGCGCCGACGCCCAGATCGGATCGAGGATCTTCAGATCCGAGTGCATGACGATCTTGAGCGTCGATTGCGCCGCGGCCGGGAGAGCCATGACGAGCGGAGCCGCGGCGAGTGCTGCAGCCGCCAGGAGTCTGCGGAGCTTCATGGGCGTTTCCTTTGCTTATTCTTCGGTCGTGAGGCCATTGATGGTCTGAAGGGCGTAGCTGCGGAACTGGCCGAGGATCATGCCTTTCCAGTCGTCGGCGTCGACGAAGAAGGCATCGCGCACGGACTTCCGGACTTCGCGAACCAGGGCCTCGGGCGCATCGGGATGGCCCGCGAGCCAGGCCTCGCCGCGCAGCGCGCGCCGCACGACGGGGTTGGGCACGGTGCCGTACTCCAGCGTCGTCGGCGTGATCGCTGCATCGGGACATTCCTCGGGCGCGCAGCCGGTGATGTGGCCGACGGTGCGCGGCGAGACGGATTCCGTCACCGTGCTGACGATCAGGTCGGCGCCCCACCAGGCTTTGGCGCGCCGCGTCGTCTCTTCGGAATGGCGGCCGAAGATCTTTTCGCCATGGCCGTAGGGGCCGAGGCCGGTATGGACGTCGATCCAGGCGATGTGACGCCGGTTCGTACCCTGCGCGCGCAGGATCGAGCGGATCGTTCGGTTGCTCCAGGCCGGCGCGGTGCCGCAGTAGAAGAGCCCGTCGGAATGCTTGTTCTGTCCGCTCGAGACGCCGGGATTGCGCTGGCCGGCGAGCCGCACCATCGCCGCGTTCAGCTGTTCCTCGTTGTCGGCGGAAGGCGGCCATTGGGCGGGGACCAGCAGACCGTGGATCTGCTCGTAGACCGGATTGTCGGGATAGGGTGTGGCGAAGTCGTTGAAGTTGCGGTTGAGGTCTATGTTGTCCTCGTTGGTCCGCTTCAGGTGCGAGAAGCCGAAGGGATTGACCGCGTGGATCAACAGCAGCGCGATGCCGCGATCCGCGGCGCGTTTCGCCAGTTCGTCGTTCAGCAGGGCGAGCTGGCAGGCCGAACCGGAGAAACCC
Organism: uncultured Rhodospirillaceae bacterium; assembly: GCA_945952105.1. GTDB lineage: Bacteria > Pseudomonadota > Alphaproteobacteria > Reyranellales > Reyranellaceae > Reyranella. Next base: position 145,350 of record CAMFGZ010000004.1, read on the forward strand.
TCGGGTCCGTGCGTGCCGGAGCTGACGATGAACAGCTTGGCAGCGTCGGCCGGGCCGAGCAGGGCGGTGTCGGTGCCGATTTCTTCTCCCGCCGCGCCCTTCAGCGGATGAACGTGGTGCTGGACGGTGGCGCCCGCGCGGCGCGCGGCGTCGAGAAAGCGTTGCCGGGCCTCGCCGTAGGTGGCGGAGAAGAAAGCGGCGCTCATCTGACCTTCTCGTCGATGTAGTCCAGGGTACGGAAGGCACCCCCGATCACCGGCAGGAACCAGGGCTTGCCCGAATAGAGCGGGATCGGCGGCAACTCCGTTTCGGCGAAGGGCACCTTGCCATGCAGGCGACCGGCGATCGATTGGCCCATTGCATTGCCGAGGAACGGCATCATCGACACGCCCGAGCCGTTGCAGCCGACCACGAAGTGCAGCCCGTCCAGTTCGCCGGCATGGGGCAGGGCGTCGTAGGTGAAGGCGACGTTGCCCTGCCAGGTGTGGGTGACCTTGGTGTCCCTGAGTTGCGGGAAGCGTTCGACCAGCGCCTGGTGCAGGAGCTGGGCGCGCAGCTCGCCGGGAATCTCGGTGAAGCGGGCGCGGCCGCCGAAGATCACGCGCTTTCCATCGGGCGAGATCCGGTAGTAGTGCAGCACGCGCCGCGTCTCGGAGAAGGTGCGGCCCTTGGGGCAGAGCTCGCGGATCAGCTCCGGCGGAAGTTCCTCGGTCGCGATGATGTGGCTGGCGATCGGCACGAGGCGCTTCTGCAGGCGCGGCGTCACGCTCGACGTGTAGCCGTTGGTGGCAACCACGACATGGCGCGCCCGTACTTCGCCCTGGCTGGTGCTGACCCGCCACCCCTCACCGTCGCGCGCGAGGCCGGTGGCACGGCAATGACCGGCCAGCGTGATGGAGTTGCGGCGTCGTACCGCCGCCAGCAGGCCGCCATAGAACAGGGCTGGATGCAGCTTGCCCGCCGTCTCGAAGACCATGCCGCCGTGATAGAAGTCGCTGCCGATCTCCTCGCGCTGCTCCTCGCGCGTGATCAGGCGGCAGTCGGTGGCCCCGCCGTCGCGCAGCTTGGCGAAGCGCGTGCGCAGGCCCTCGTAGTGCGAGGCGGCGCAGGCACCGAGGAAACGGCCGCGCTGTTCGAGATAGCAGTCGATCCTCTCCTGCTCGACCAGGGCGATCAGCGCGCGATAGGCGTCGATCGCCCAGCCGACCACGTCGCGCACCAGCCCCGGCGAATAGTCGAGCGTGCGGCCGGTGAAGCTCTTGCCGATCGACAGGCCGGCGCTCAGCGCGCCGCCGCTGCGCGTCGAGGCGCCCGCGCCGAACTCGTCGGCTTCCAGCACCACGCTCTGCACGCCGCCATCGGCCAGCGCGCGGGCCGTCGCGAGTCCGGCATAGCCGCCGCCGACCACCACGACATCGGTCCTGGGGGGCAGGGCCGGCGCGGTGATGGACTGCGGCCGGAACGCCTCCCACCAGTAGGGCTGGTCCTTGAAGTCGCTGGAGAAGATTGAAGGGTTAACCGCAGGCATGAACGGGCTCACACGCAAAACGTTGACAGGACAGAGTTACGGCTTGAGAGACAAGACAGTCAAAGTCATTGTCCCGCGTGGTTAAGTCCTCGAGGTTATGATGATCACGTCCCGCCAGCTCGAAGCCTTTCGTGCCATCATGGCGCACGGCACGGTGACAGCCGCCGCCGAGCGGCTGGGTGTCTCGCAGCCCGCGGTGAGCAAGATCCTGGCGGGACTCGAGCACGAGATCGGCTATCCGCTGTTCACCCGCATCAAGCGGCGACTGGCGCCTACCAGCGAGGCGCGTCTGCTCGAACAGGAGGTGACGCGGCTCTATCACAGCCTCGAACGGGTCACCGAGGTTGCGCGCGAGATCCGCGAACGCCAAGTCGGCGACCTCCTGATCTATTCGACGCCGGCGCTCGGCCGCTCCGTGCTGCCCGACGTCATGGCGACGTTCATGAAGCGGCATGCCAAGGCGCATATCGTCTTCCATGTCCGCAGCTCGACCTACATCAACCAGAAGATGGTCGACCAGCAGATCGATCTCGGCTTCTCGATGATGCCCTTCGAGCATCCCTCGATGGTCACCGAGGAGTTGAGCCGGGCCACCGCCGTCTGTGTGCTGCCGCGCGACCATCGCCTGGCGCGCCGCAAGGTGATCCGGCCGGCCGACCTTCGCGGCGAGCGCTTCCTGTCGTTCCCGCTCGACGGGCGCATGCGTCACCTGATCGATGCGGCCTTCGAGCAGGAGCGGATCGAGCGGAAGCTGCAGATCGACGTCTACTCCTCGGCCGATGCCTGTGCGCTGGCGGCGCGCGGGCTCGGCGTGTCGATCGTCGAGCCCTTCACGGCGCGCGATTTCCTGAGCGACGGCATCGCCGTCGTGCCGTTCGAGCCGCGCATCCGCTACCTGTTCCGCGCGATGCGGCCGCGCTACCGCAAGCCGTCGCGACTGGCCGACGCCTTCCTCGATGCCGTGAAGGTGCACCTCAAGGCGAAGGGGTGGTAGGGCCGAGCGAAGCTCGGCCCATTCAGCAACAGGACATTGCTTGCAATGTCCGAGAGCGCCGAAGGACGAACGACCGGTCTCACCCCTCCGTCGGCGAAGCGGCTTGGTTACGAGCCGCGAGACGCCGACACCTCCCCATGTGAGTGAGGAGGCGGATGATGGGCGGCTAAGCCGGGTCATGGGCCACGAAGAATTCGAGGCCGATCAGCCGTTCCAGCAGCATCACCACAAGAAGGGTCACCACGACCGTCGCGGTCGAGATCGCCGCCAGCACCGGCGAGGCGTTCTCCTGGATGAAGGCGTAGATCTGCACCGGCAGCGTCGTGACCTGCGGGCCGGTGAGGAACATGGTCACCGTCACCTCGTCGAAGGAGATGATGAAGGAGAAGAGCAGCGCGGTGACGAGGCCGGAGCGCGCCAGCGGCAAAGCGATGCCGAGCGCGATGCGCCGCTCGTCGGCTCCCAGCAGCGACGCCGCCTCGACGATCTCGCCGTCGATCCGCTGCAGGGCCACGACGATCGGCCGCCACGCGAAGGGGAGCGTGCAGACGACATGGGCGATCACGATGCCGGTCGCCGTGCCGAGATAGCCTGCCATCGCCAGCACGTTCACCAGCGCCACACCCAGTGCCGCGTGCGGGAAGAAGAGCGGCGACATCACCGCCAGCTCGAAGGCCGGTAGCCAGCGCGGCCGCAGCCGGTGGCAGGCATAGGCCCCGGCAAAGGCGATCGCGGTGACCAGTACCGAGACCACCGCGGCGATGCCGAGGCTGGTGACGAAGGCTTCGATCCAGCGTGGATCGGTCGCGGCTTCGGCGTACCAGCGCAGGCTGAGCTCGCCCGGCGGGAATTTCAGGTAGCCCGCGGCGGCGAACGAGGTCGCGCCGATCACAACGATCGGCAGCGGCAGGAACAGCAGCAGCGCAAAGGAGCCGGCGCGGCCGAGCTTGACGAGAGGTGCGTTCATCGGTCGGCCTTCGGCACGAGAGCCGCTTCGGCGGCGCGCAGGAGGGCCAGGCCGGCGGCGCTCAGCAGCAGCAGGCAGATCGCCCAGGCCGAGGCCTTGCTCATGTTGAAGTTGTAGACGACCTCCTGATAGATCTGCGTGCCGGCCATCTTCTGGCGGATCCCGCCCAGCAGGATCGGCGTCACGATGGCGCCCATCGAGGTGAGGAACGTGATGCTGAGGCCGGTGAAGACGCCCGGCAGCGACAGCGGCAGCACCACCCGGCGCCACGTCTCGAAGCCGCCGGCGCCCAGCGACTCGCTGGCTTCCTCCAGACGGTTGTCGATTTGCAGCAGCACCGACAGGGTGGAGATGACGGCGAAGGGCATCAGGACGTGGGTGAGGCCGATCACCACGCCGAGATCGTTGAAGATCAGGGGCAGCGGCGACTGGATCACGCCGGCCCATTTCAGCGTTTCGTTGAGGAAGCCCTTGGGCCCGAGGATCACCAGCCAGCCGTAGGTGCGCACGACCAGGCTGACCAGCCACGGCACCAGCACCACCACCAGCAGCAGGTTGCGCCAGCGCGGCAGGCGCCATAGCAGCCACGCGATGGGATAGGCGAGCACGGCGGCGGCGACCGACACGATGGCCGCGATCGACACGGTGCGCAGGAAGACCTCGTGGTAATCCGCACGATCGAGGATCTGCCGGAAGTAGACCAGCGAGAAGCCGTCCTTGCCCCAGAAGGCATGGAAGAAGAGCAGCGCCACCGAGCCCAGGAACAGGGCGAGCACCAGCAGGGCCGGCAGCAGCAGCCAGCCCAGGCTTTTCGGTGTCGCGGTGGCGCCGCGCATCTCAGGCGCCCGGCGCAAAGCCCGGCGGGAACTCGGCCGACGCGCCGGTCTCCGCGTCGAAGGCCTCTGCGAGCCTGATGAGATGAGACTCGGCATACCACGGCGCCACGAACTGGATGCCGATGGGCAGGCCCGCCTTCGAGCGGCCGAACGGGATCGAGATCGCCGGATGGCCGGTCATGTTGAAGGGGATCGTGTAGGTGTACCAGGCGGCGCGCAGGTCGCCGAGTGGCTTGCCGTCGACCACCAGCGGCTCGAACTGGTTCTGGGTCGCGAGCGGCGCCGGGGTGGCGACGGTCGGTGTCAGCAACAGGTCGCAATCGGCGAAGAGGCCCTGCACCGACTTGAACGCCGTCGTGCGGTCGACGATCGCGCGGCGTAGCTGCACCGCGTCCACGGCATTGCCCTCGTCCAGGGTCTTTGCAAACGACGGATCGAGATCGTCGCGATGGTTCTTCAGGATGTCGGCGAAGCGTTCGATCTGGTTGGCGCGCAGGATGATGCGGGCCACGTCGAGCTTCCAGTCGACCTTGCGGCCGTCCATCTCCTTGATCGTCGCGCCCTGCTTGTCGAGAAAAGCAAGGGCCGCGTCGAGACGGGCCTCGGTTTCGGGATCGAGATAGCCGCCGGTCATGCGGCGGATCACGGTGATGCGCTTGCCGGCTATCGGGTGCTCCCCCGATCCGTCGGGCCAGGCGAAGGGCTCACGGCCGATGGCGAGTGTCCACGGATCGTTGGGATGGCTGCGCGACATGGAGGCCAGGCCGGCACCGAGATCGGCAGGATGGCGAGCCATGACGCCGAGATAGGTGAGCTGGCCGAACTGGTCCGGCGGCACTTCGTGCGGCACGCGGCCCAAGGTCGCCTTCAGCCCGTAGACGCCGCAGCAGGCGGCGGGGATGCGGCCCGAGCCCGCGCCATCGGTCGACATGGCGATCGGGCCGAGGCCCAGCGCCACCGACACCGCCGCGCCGCCGCTCGACCCGCCGCTCGTATGCTCGCGGTTCCACGGGTTGCGCGTGATACCGTGCAGCGGGCTGTCGGTCAGCACCTTGTGACCGAACTCCGGCGTCGTCGTCTTGGCGAACAGGACGGCGTCGGCGGCGCGCCACTGGGCGATCGCCTCGGCGTCCATCGACGGCACGTTGTCCTTCATGGTGATCGAGGCGAAGGCGGTGCGCAGGCCCTTGGTCAGGATCAGGTCCTTGGCCGAGACCGGCACGCCGGCCAGCGCGCCGAAGCCGGTGCCGCGCTTGCGCCGCGCGTCGAGCGCATCGGCTGCGGCGCGGGCGCCGTCGGCGTCGAGCGTGGCGATGGGATTGAAGGGTTCGGCCTTCTTCGTGCGCTCCAGCAGGCCCTCGACGATATCGCGCGCGGCAACCTTGCCGGACGTGAAGGCTTTGACATGGTCCGCGACGGTGCGGCCGGCGAAATCCTGAGCGGGCATCATGGGTCTTTCAGGTTGAGGCGAAGAGGGTGAATGCGTCCGGTGGAACGGAGAGACCTTCGGTCTTTCCTTCGGCGAGTTCCGCCACGTGCGGCTGGTCGGCCATCATCAGCGCGGTGAGAGGCCCCAGCGGCGTGTCGAGCACGGCCTTCACGGTGGGGCCGAGACGATGCAGCGCCGAGACACGCGCATCGATCGCCAGGGCGTTTGCCGGCGCCTCTCCGAGGCGCAGCGATTCGGGCCGGCAGGCGAGCTGGCAGGCGCTGCCGGCCGATGCGGTGCCGACGACGGACGTCCGCGGAACGATGATGCGCCGTCCGGCGACGGAAACGGCGACCGACGAGGCGTCCACCGCCTCGATGCGGCCGTCCAGCATGTTGATGTCGCCCACGAAGCGCGCGACGAACGGCGAGGCGGGCCGGCGGTAGATTTCGCCGGGCGTGCCGACCTGCTGCACGTGGCCGCCGTTCATCACGACGATCGTGTCGGACAGCATCGTCGCTTCTTCCTGGTCGTGCGTGACGAACACGAAAGTCGTGGCGAGCTGGCGCTGGATCGACTTCAGCTCGACCTGGAGCTGGCGGCGGAGTTGCAAGTCGAGCGCGCTCAACGGCTCGTCGAGCAGCAGGATGGCGGGTTCGAGCGCCAGCGAACGGGCCAGCGCCACGCGCTGCTTCTGGCCGCCGGAGAGTTGGCCGATGCGCCGCCGCTCGAAGCCCGCGAGGCCGACCAGACCGAGGAACTTCGAGACGCGGCCGCTGATCTCGGCCGCCGCCATGCTCCGGATGCGCATGCCGTAGGCCACGTTCTCGAAGACGTCGAGATGCGGGAACAGCGCCAGGTTCTGGAACACCATGCCGAGCGGACGCTGCCGCGGCGGCACGCCCTGCATGGGTGCGCCGTCGATCGCGATCGTCCCGCGGCTCGGTTCGAGGAAGCCCGCGATCAGGCGCAGCAACGTCGTCTTTCCACAGCCCGAAGGGCCGAGCAGGGTGACGAAGCTGCCGCCTTGGATCGCGAGGTCGACCCGGTCGAGAACCGTCGCGGTGCCGAACTCCTTGCCGACGCCCGAGACGTCGATCGTGCCTCGGCTCACTGCTTGACGCCGGACATCAGCTTTTCGGCACGGTCGACGCGGGCCTCGTTGTGCTCGACGACGATCCGCCAGTCGGGCGAATAGAGCGACTTCACGATCTGCTCGTAGGGCTGGCCGAGCGTCTTCTGCAGGTCCTCGGGCAGCTTGACCTTCGAGTTCATCGGCAGCCATCCGTCGAGCAGCGCGGCACGCAGCTGCGGTTCGGCGCCCGCGATGTAGTTCATCCAGACCAGCGACTTGTCCTGGTTCCTGGCGCCCTTCGGCACGACGACCACGTAGGGCAGCATCAGGGCCCCTTCCTTGGGGATCACGATGCCGATGTTGTTAGCGCCCTGGCGGCGCAGCGCCCAGACGCGCGAAGCGTAGAACGGCACGGCGGCGACCTCGCCGCGCGTCAGCAGCGTGTTCATGTGGGCGAGCGAAGTGTAGGTCGCCAGCACGTTGGGGACGATCCTCTCGAGCAGCTTGAAGCCGGGATCGATGTCCTTCTCGCTGCCGCCCATTGCCTTGGCCATGATCACCGCGTCGTAGGGCGCGAGATAGACCGGCCGGGTGAGCGACAGCTTGCCTTTCCATTTCGGATCGGCGAGCCCCTGCCACGAGGCGAAGTCCTCCGCCTTGGCCAGGTCGGTGTTGAAGGCAATGCCGTAGTAGGTGAAGTAGACCGGCAGGCCGACGTGTCGCCCGGCCTTGTCCTTGGTCAGGAACTTCGGATCGACGTCGCCGATGCCCGGAAGCTGCTTGTCGTCGAAGCTCTCGATCAGGCCCGCATTGGAGAGCGCGATCGCCTCGAAGTAGGTGACCAGCGCCAGGCTGTACTGGCCGGCCGCCGCCGGGGAGCGCAGCGCGCCCGCCGGGTTCGGCACCTCGACCATCTTGATGGTGGAGCCGTTGCCGGGAGCGAACTGCTTGATGAAGGCCTCGCGCCAGGTGTTGGCGCCGCCGCCGCCCCAGACGGCCATGGTGAGTTCCTGCGCCGCCGCGCCATTCGGGCCGCCCGCCACGCCCGCGCAGGCAATGGCCGCGCCGCACATCAGTGCCTTCAACCGGTTCATCATCGCGGGCCCCCGTCGTTGTGTCGTTGCGACAACGTTAGACGCCTCTTGCATCGGGGGAGAAATTCATTCGTTCCTTCTGGTCATTCCAGAAGGTTATGGGCTTGGTTGTTGCTCCCGGGGAAACGCACTTCTACAGTCGCATGGGGACTTCCAGGGGAAACGACATGGACATCAAGCGCCTGCACCGCCGTCATGCTCTCTCGCTGCTGGGAGGCGCCGCGGCAGTCGGCGCCGCCGGCCCTGCCTTCGCGCAGGCCGAGCCGGCCAAGCCCGCGCAACTCGTGGTCAACCATTCCGGTGGCTCGATGGGCTCGGCCATGCGCAAGGCTTTCTTCAACGGCTTCGAGAAGAAGTACGGGATCAAGGTCGTCGAGACGAGCCCGGTCGACTTCGGCAAGCTGCGCGCGATGGTCGACTCGGGCAATGTGGAGTGGGATCTCACCGAGATCGGCGGCCAGGACGCGATCCGCGCCAGCAAGGCCAACCTGCTGGAGAAGATCGATCCGAAGGTCGTCGACCGCTCCAAGTATCCGGCGACGGCGCAGAATCCCTACGTCTTCGCCTCGTCGGTCTACACGACCATCATCGGTTACCGGAACGACGTCTTCAAGAACGGCAGCCATCCCAAGAGCTGGGCAGACTGGTGGGACGTGAAGAAGTTCCCGGGCGCGCGCTCGATGCGCAACCATCCGACCGACAATCTCGAATTCGCGCTGATCGCCGACGGCGTGCCGAAGGACAAGATCTATCCGATCGACTTCGACCGCGCCTTCAAGAAGCTCGACCAGATCAAGCCGCATATCACCGTCTGGTGGTCGACCGGCCAGCAGCCCGCCCAGCTCCTGCTCGACAAGGAAGTCGTGCTGGCGACCGGCTGGAACGGACGCTTCTACGACATCATCAAGAAGGGTGCGCCGGTCGGCATCGAGTGGAACGAGGGCGCGCTGAAGCAGGGCAGCTTTGCCATTCCGCGCGGCGCCAAGAGCCCCTACTGGGCCAACAAGATGCTGGCCGAACTCGCCATCCCGCAGCAGCAGGCGGTCTATGCGTCGGAGCTCGGCTATCCGGGCCTCAACCTCGAATCGCTGAACTTCGTCGATCCCAAGGTGAAGCCGTTCCTGCCGACCGCCTATCTCGACCAGCAGTTCTGGGTCAGCGACGAATGGTATGCCGAGAACGGCGCCAAGGCCGCCGAACTGTGGAACGCCTGGATGCTGAAGAAGGGCTGATCTCCTTTGAGTGCAGGCGGGGGTTCGGCCGACCTTCTCATCGAAGGCGTCGGCAAGCGGTACGGAGACGTGGTCGCGCTCGACCATGTCTCCCTGCAGGTGGCGCAGGGTGAGCTGCTGACTATCCTGGGTCCGAGCGGCTCGGGGAAAACGACCTTGCTCAAGGTCGTGGCGGGCTTCGAAACGCCGGCCGGTGGCACCGTGAAGGTCGGGGGCGTCGAGATCACCTCGCTGCCGCCGGCCAAACGCGACATCGGCATGGTGTTCCAGAACTATGCGCTGTTTCCCCATCTCAGCGTCGCGGCCAACGTCGCTTTTCCGCTGGAGATGCGCAACGTTGCGAAATCCGAGATCGCGACGCGCGTCGCCGAAGCCTTGGCGATGGTCGAGCTGAAGGGCTACGAGGCGCGGCTGCCACGCCAGCTTTCGGGCGGCCAGCAGCAGCGCGTGGCGCTGGCGCGTGCCATCGTCTTCAACCCACGGCTCCTCTTGCTCGACGAGCCATTCGGCGCGCTCGATCGCAAGCTGCGCGAGACGATGCAGCTCGAGGTGCGCCGCCTGCAGCGCCGCCTCGGTCTCACGACGATCTTCATCACCCACGACCAGGAGGAGGCGCTGGTCCTCTCCGACCGGATCGCGGTGATGAACAAGGGCACGATCCAGCAGATCGCCACGACGACGGAGATCTACGAGCGCCCGGCCAACGACTTCGTTGCCGACTTCGTGGGCGAGAGCAACATCCTGCACGGCACGATGAGCGCGCCCGGCATCGTGATGCTGGACGGTGGCCGCACGCTGCAGGTGCGCGGCGACAAGGCGGTGGGGGCGAAGGTCGGCGTGCTGATGCGGCCCGAGCGCTTCGCGCCGTCGGGCGCCAACGTCTTCGGCGGCGAGGTGATCGAATCGGTCTATCTCGGCACGTCCTTCAAGCTGAGGCTCGCCTGCGACGGCGGACTCGAACTCCTGGTGCGTCAACCCGCCCGCGGCACGCTGCCGGCGGCAGGCACGCGCGTGACGGTCGGCATCGAGCCCGAGTCGATCCATGTGTTCTGAGCGCAAATCCCTCCGACCTCATCCTGAGGAGCATCGCGCAGCGATGCGTCTCGAAGGATGGGCCACGGACGTGGTGCTCGTTCCCATCCTTCGAGACGGCGCTGCGCGCCTCTTCAGGATGGGGGCGATGTTGTGAGATCCCGCGGCTTCCTCCCCGCGCTGCCAGCGCTGATCCTGCTCTTCGTGTTCTTCCTGTTCCCGGTCGTGCGCATGCTGGGCTTCAGCCTCGAGGGCGGGACGTTCGACTGGTACGCCAAGGCGCTGGGCGAGCAGCTCTATCTCCGCGTCTTTTGGAACACGTTCGAGATCGCGCTTCTCGTCACCTTCTTCTGCCTCCTGCTGGGCTATCCACTGGGCTTCCTGATGGCCACGACGACGCCCTTCTGGGCGACGGTGGGTTTCATCTTCGTCCTGCTGCCGCTCTGGACCTCGGTGCTGGTGCGCACCTACGCCTGGATGGTGCTGCTCGGCCGCAACGGCGTGTTCAATCGCATGCTGATCGAGGGCGGGGTCATCACCGATCCGATTCCGCTGCTGCACAATTTCACCGGCGTGCTGATCGGCATGGTGCATGTGCTGCTGCCCTACATGGTGCTGCCGATCTACGGCGCCGTCCGCAAGGTCGATCCGGCCATTCCGGCTGCCGCGGCGGGCCTCGGCGCGTCGAGCTTCGCGATCTTCCGGCGCATCTATCTGCCGCTCACCCTGAACGGCATCTTCGCGGGCTCCGTGCTGGTGTTCGTGCTGTCGCTGGGCTTCTTCATCACCCCGGCACTGCTGGGCGGCGGGCGGGTCATGATGATCGCGGTGCTGATCGAGCAGCAGGTGCGCGAGGCATTGAACTGGCCGTTCGCCGCCGCGCTGTCGGCGGTGCTGCTGGTCTTCACCTTCGCCGTCTATGCACTGGCGCAGCGCTTCACGCGTACCGAGACGGAGGCCGCGCGATGAGTCGCCGTCTCCTCGTCATATCCTGCGGCCTCATCTACTTCTTCCTGATGCTGCCGCTGCTGGTCGTCTTCCCGATCTCGCTGTCGTCGGCGCCCTACATGCAGTTCCCGCCGCCCGGCCTCTCGTGGCAGTGGTACGAACGCTATCTCGACGATCCGCAATGGATCGACGCCACCTGGCGCTCGCTCTACATCGGCGGCGCGACCGCGATCTTCGCGCTGATGCTGGGCGTGCCGCTGGCTTTCGCGCTGGTACGCGGCAGGTTCTTTGGCCGTGTCCTGATCGACCGGCTGGCGCTGGCTCCAGTCATCGTGCCGACCATCATCCTGTCGGTGGCGGTCTACGGGCTGTTCGCCAAGCTGAAGCTGATCGGTACCTGGTACGGGCTCACGATCGCGCACACGGTGCTGGCGCTGCCCTTCGTGGTGCTGGTGATCGTGGCCGGCCTGCGCGACTTCGACCGTTCGCTGGAACAGGCGGCCGAGGGGCTGGGCGCCAACCGCCGGCGCACGCTCATGCGGGTCACGCTACCGTTGCTGCGGCCCAGCCTCGTCTCGGCCGGGTTGCTCGCCTTCATCTCCTCGTTCGATGAGGTGGTCGTGGCGCTGTTCCTCGCCGGCGCCAACATGACCCTGCCGAAGAAGATGTTCGACAACATCCTGATGGAGATCGACCCGACCATCGCCGCCGTCTCGGTGATGCAGATCCTGCTGGTGTCGATCGTGCTGGTCCTGATCGGCCGCTTCGGCCGGGGCCTCAAGGATAGTGCGCGTTAGGAGAGTGTTATGGCCGACAGCGTCTTCCACAAGGATTTCAAGGCGACGCCCTGGTGGTGGGAATGGTGGCATCCCTCCAACGAGCTGAGCCAGGACCCGCCGCTCAAGACCGACGTCCTGGTGGTGGGCGCGGGCTATGGCGGCCTGTCGACGGCGCTGGAACTGGGGCGCTCGGGCGTCGACGTCACCGTGCTGGAGCGCGGCGATTTCGGCGTCGGCGCCTCGACGCGCAATGGCGGTGGCGTCAGCGGCGGCACGACCATGGGCAAAGGCTTCTCCGGCAAGGGCGTCGGCGGCGATCCGGAGGCCTGGAAGAAGGTGATGGCGCGCATGCTGAGCGACGCCGCCGATTCGCTCAGCCAGGTCGAGACGGTGATCCAGCGCGAGGGGATCGAATGCTTCTGGCGGATGAACGGCCGTTTCAGCGGCGCCTACACGCCGCGCCACTTCGCCGAGCAGCAGGCCAAGGTCGCGACCTACAACGAGAAGGCGGCGCTTGGTACCTACATGATCCCGCGCGAGCGCCAGCGTGAGGAGATCGCCTCGGACTATTACTATGGCGGCATGGTCGTGGAGCGCACCGGCCAGCTCCATCCCGCGCTCTACTATGGCGGCCTGCTGAAGGCGGCTCATCGCTCCGGTGCGAAGCTCTGCGCCAACTGCGACGCCGAAAAGATCGAGCGCAAGTCGGGCGGTGGATTCCGCGTGCTGACCAGCAAGGGCCCGATCGAGGCGCGCGAGGTCGTGATCGCCACCAATGGCTACACGACCGAGCTGACGCCGACCCTGCGGCGCAAGCTGGTGCCGGTCGCCAGCCACATCATCGCGACCGAGGAACTGCCCGAGGACCTGGTGCAGAGCCTGATTCCGAAGAACCGCGTCGTGTCGGATACCAAGCGGGTGCTCTGCTACTACCGCCAGTCACCGGACAACAAGCGCGTGATCTTCGGCGGCCGCGCCCGCTTCACGCAAGTGACGCCCGAGGTCAGCGCGCCGGTGCTGCACGGCTACATGCTGGAGCGCTGGCCGCAGCTCAAGGGCGTGAAGATCACCCATGCCTGGACCGGCAACGTCGCCTTCGCCTTCGACTTCCTGCCGCACATGGGCATGGAGCAGGGCATGCATTACCTGATGGCCTGCAACGGCTCGGGCGTCGCGATGATGTCCTATCTCGGCTACCAGACCGCCCGGAAGATCGCCGGCGGCTCGAACGCGCCGGTCAACGCCTTCGACGGCCAGGATTTCCCGACCGTGCCTTTCTACAATGGCAACCCCGAATGGGTGCTGCCCTTCGTCGGCGCCTGGTATCGCACGCGCGACTGGTGGGACCGGGTGAGGGCTTAGCTTCTCATGCTTCTCTCCCCCGATCGGGGGAGAGGAACATGAGACCTACTTCATCGTGATCGGCGAGAAGTCCTGGAACCAGTTCTGGGCCTGTACGAAGCCCGTCACCTTGGGCGACATGGCGCGCGGGGCGACGTCGTGGGTCACGAACAGGAAGAGCGCGTCGTCGACGATCTTCTCGTGGACCTTCTTCAGCGCCTCGTCCTGTGCCTTCTGGTCGAAGGTCGTGCGCGCTTTCTCCAGCAGCGCGTCCATGCCGGGGTCCTGATAGAAGCCCCAGTTGGTACCGTTGGGCGCCACCAGCTTCGAATCGAGATGGCGGATGAAGGCGGTGAACGGGTCCTGGATGAAGTAGCTGAAGTTGAGCGCGCTCGCGCCCTTGGCGAGATCGGACTTGGCGCCGGCCCGCCACAGGTTGATCAGCGTGTTCCACTCGGCGACCTCGAACTCGATCTTGATGCCGACGTCGGCGAGGTTCTGCTGGATGTATTCGTTCATCGCCAGGGGCTGCATCTGGCCCGAGCCCGAGCTCGAGATCAGAACCTTGGCCGTCACCGGCTTGGCCTTGCTGAAGCCCGCCTCGGCCAGCAGCTTCTTCGCCGCTTCCGGGTCGAACTTCACGTCGAAGCTGGGCGTGCCGAACCACTGGCTGCCCGGCGTGAGGAAGCCCTTGGCCGGGATCATCTGGCCCTTCAGCAGCACCTTCAGCCCGTCGCGATCGACCGCGAGGTTGGCGGCCTTGCGCACGCGCACGTCCTTCCACGGCGAGCCGTCGGCGAAGGAGAGGTGCCAGGTCCAGTTGTGCGGATAGGCGTTGCTCACGATCTTGAAGTTGGCCTTCTCGAGACTCGGGATGGCGTCGGGCGCCGGCGCCTCGATCCAGTCGACCTGGCCCGCCCGCAGCGCCGCCGTGCGCGTCGCGGCTTCCGGGATCGGCAACAGCACCAGCTTGTCGAGCTTCGGCACGCGCGCCTTGTCCCAATAGTCCTTGTTCGGCGACAGCTCGGCGCGGGTCTGCGGCTGGAAGGCCGTCACTTTCCACGGGCCGGTGCCCGACGGGGTCTGCGCGAACTTGTTCCAGTCCTTGCCGACCTTCTCCCACTGCGCCGGGCTCGACATCATGATCCAGGAGATCTGGTAGGGCAGGAAAGCGTCGGGAGTTCTGGTCCTGATCTCGACCGTCTTGTCGTCGATCACCTTGTAGGAGGCGACGGCGGGAATGCGCGAGCGGCCCTGCGCGGCCTGCTTCGGGTCGAACTGCGGAGACTTGTCGTTCAGCAGCTTGTCGAGGTTCCACACCACCGCGTCGGCCTTGAAGTCGCTGCCGTCGTGGAACTTCACGCCGTCGCGCAGGGTGAAGACCCAGCGGGTCGGATCGGCCTCGTCGACCTTCCATGCGGTGGCGAGGCCCGGCACCAGCACCGAGGCCTTGTCGGCGGAGGACAGGTCCCAGTTGATGAGCGCGTCGTAGACCGTATAGCCCATGAACCGCATGCCCTCGCCGCCCTGGTCGGTCTGACCGGTGGTGAGCGGGATGTCCGAGGCCGTCATGCCGATGCGCAGCGTGCCCTGGGCCAGCGCCGGGGCGGCCGAAAAAGCCGCCAGCGCGGCCACGGCGCCCAGCAGCGCCTTCTTCTGGAGGATCATGACGGCGGTTCCTGTCGTTCTTGCGAGGTCGTTGTGGAACCGTCAAAGGCCAGAACCGTGCCAAAGGTTCACTGGCGCTGTCTTTCGCTCCGTTCGAAAATGAACGTGACGTCTTGTCTGGAATCATTCTAAAGTGCGAACGGCAAGACGAAACACGAGGGATGGACGATGACGACCGAGAGCAAGTGCCCGTTCAGTGGCGGAGCAAAGGGACCTTCCAACAGGGACTGGTGGCCCAACCAGCTCGACCTGTCGGTGCTGCACCAGCATTCCGCCCTGTCCAATCCGATGGGCGAGAGCTTCGACTACGCCAAGGCGTTCAAGAGCCTCGATCTCGACGCGGTGATCAAGGACCTGCGCGCGCTGATGACCGACTCGCAGGACTGGTGGCCGGCCGACTTCGGCCATTACGGCCCGTTCTTCATCCGCATGGCCTGGCACAGCGCCGGCACCTATCGCGTCGGTGACGGAAGAGGCGGCGCCGGCGGCGGCCAGCAGCGTTTCGCGCCGCTCAATTCGTGGCCCGACAACGTCAATCTCGACAAGGCCCGCCGCCTGCTCTGGCCGATCAAGCAGAAGTACGGCAACAGCATCTCCTGGGCCGACCTGCTGATCCTGACCGGCAACGTCGCGCTGGAATCGATGGGCTTCAAGACCTTCGGCTTCGGGGGCGGCCGCGCCGACACCTGGGAGCCCGAGCAGGACATCTATTGGGGACCCGAGGGCAAGTGGCTGGCCGACGAGCGCTACAGCGGCGACCGCCAGCTCCAGGGCTCGCTGGGCGCCGTGCAGATGGGCCTGATCTACGTCAATCCCGAAGGGCCCAACGGCAACCCCGATCCGCTGAAGGCGGCGCGCGACATCCGCGAGACCTTCGCGCGCATGGCGATGGACGACGAGGAGACGGTGGCGCTGATCGCCGGCGGCCACACCTTCGGCAAGACGCATGGCGCGGGCGATGCCGCCCTGGTCGGGCCGGAGCCGGAAGCTGCGCCGATCGAGCAGCAGGGCTTCGGCTGGAAGAGCGGCTATGCGTCGGGCAAGGGCCACGACGCCATCTCCTCCGGCCTCGAAGTCACCTGGACCACGACGCCCACGAAGTGGAGCAACAACTTCTTCGAAAGCCTGTTCGGCAACGAATGGGAGCTGACCAAGAGCCCGGCCGGCGCGCACCAGTGGACCGCCAAGGGCGGCCAGGCGGTGGTGCCGGATGCGTTCGATCCCTCGAAGCGTCACGTGGCCACGATGCTCACCACCGATCTCTCGCTGCGCTTCGATCCAGCCTACGAGAAGATCTCGCGCCGCTTCCTCGAGCATCCCGACCAGTTCGCCGATGCCTTCGCGCGCGCCTGGTTCAAGCTCACGCATCGCGATATGGGCCCGATCGCCCGCTATCTCGGCCCGCTCGTGCCGAAGGAACACCTGATCTGGCAGGACCCGATCCCCGCGGCCGACCAGCCGCCGATCGGCGAGACCGAGATCGAGAGCCTCAAGGCGAAGATCCTGGCCTCGGGCCTCACCGTGTCGCAGCTCGTCACCACGGCGTGGGCTTCGGCCGCGACCTTCCGCGGCGCCGACAAGCGTGGCGGCGCCAACGGCGCGCGCCTCCGCCTCGCGCCGCAGAAAGATTGGGCCGTCAACCAGCCGGCCGAGCTGGCCGCGGTGCTGCATAAGCTCGAAGCGGTGCAGAAGGAGTTCAACGCCTCGGGCAAGAAGGTGTCGCTCGCCGACCTGATCGTGCTGGGCGGTGCCGCCGCGATCGAGAAGGCGGCCAAGGCCGGCGGCCAGGACGTGAAGGTGCCCTTCACGCCGGGCCGCATGGATGCGACGCAGGACCAGACCGACGTCCATTCGTTCGAGCCGCTGGAGCCGACCGCCGACGGTTTCCGCAATTTCGTCGGCACCAGGACGCAGCAGTCGGTCGAAGCGCGACTGGTCGATCACGCCCAGCGCCTCACCCTGACGGCGCCGGAGATGACGGCGCTGGTCGGCGGCCTGCGCGTGCTGGGTGCCAATACGGCGAAGTCCAAGCATGGCGTCTTCACGGCGAAGACGGAGACACTCGGCAACGATTTCTTCGTCAACCTGCTCGACATGGCGACCGAGTGGAAGCCGGCCGCCGAGGAGGGCATCTACGAAGGCCGCGACCGCAAGTCGGGTGCCGTGAAGTGGACCGCCACCCGCGTCGACCTGATCTTCGGCTCGCACAGCCAGCTCCGCGCGCTTGCCGAGGTCTATGCCCAGTCCGACGCGAAAGAGAAGTTCGTGAACGACTTCGTCGCCGCCTGGACCAAGGTCATGAACCTCGATCGCTTCGACCTCCACGCTTGAACGGCGTGACCTGAAAACGGAAAGCCCGCCCGGTGAGAGCCGCGGCGGGCTTTTGCGGCGAGCCGAACCGCCGCTTCACCGTCCCGAGCCATTCCGTCTCGGCCACCTGCTCGTCCATCGCGCGCGCCGCCTGGATGTGCACGCTGCCGACGACGTCAAAACCCTTCAGCGCCTCGACATAGTCCGACGGCATGTAATCGCGGCAGATCGCGCGATAGTCGCCGAGGAAGAAGTTCTTGTCGTACTGGTCCTGCTTGGTCGGATAGCGCCCCGCCTTCAGGTCCCACAGATGATGATGCGCATCGACGATCGGCGTCGCGAACTCACCCGCCGCAGACAGGGTCTTGAGTAGATCCATCGTTTCCGCCCGACATTCTTCGTTGCGTCGATGGAAGCGGGTGGGGTGGTGTCAACAGATGTGCAGCGGCGGATTTCGCAGCGTCGTTGGTACCCATCACTTCTTGCTAATTGCCGAGAGAAACTGATCAACCATATCAGGTCCGGCGAGAGCTTGAATTGGTCCCTCGATGAACGTTTCGTCGGGGCGCATTCCGTCGACCGTGAGTTCGCCAAATCCCGCGTTGACTAATTCGACGCGAAACGCAGGATCCCAAGTCGGGTGCTCTGCGTGCAGCAAGCGAGCAGTGAGACCCGCCAAGACATCGCTTAATTGCAGGGCAGACGAGTCAACTGAATCCACAGCTCTGGTCGACATGACTCGAAGTGGGAAATTCATGGTTTGTTGATTGGCGATGGGCACAGTTGCGGCGGCTACATCAGGAGAGGTGATCTGGTTCCACCATTCAATCTTTCGAAAGAAATTTGATGACTTGTCGTGAACCACTTCGAATTCGGTGTCCAGATGCGCGCGCCAGTAGTGGACCGATGCTAGTACACATGTGAACTGAATATCATTGCTGCTTTTTTGACGATTGAGACTGCTGTGCTCCAAGTACATGGTGGCTCCCATTGACAGCATATCCATGAAGGGTTTGACCTGCTCAGGACAACTCTCTGACATCAAGGAATACTTCCACGCTAAGCTCGATAGCGTCTCTACTGTTGGGTCGCGCGAGAACTTTGCATATGCTCCAAGTACTTCATTGTAGAAGGCCTCGCTAGCAAACTCCTTTAAGCCAATGGAGCATGTTTACGTAGCCGCGATTAAAGTCCGAGGCGTAAAAATCGTATCCTGCTTCGTGCAGAATCGGCTCGACTAAAGTGTCTACAATCTTGCTTAGGAGAACGAACTTCTTATCACACGTATATGCGAACAAGCTTCGCTGATGAGTGGCAATGGCGCGCGCGAAAAACACAAAGTTGCGTCGTTGGCGCTTGCTGGACCAAAGCTGGCTAAACTTGAATTCGTTACTGCGATAGTTCGGAAAGCTAGATCTCAAAATTTCACCGGCGAGATCGTTGCCTACATTGTTGCTGCCCACGCAAAAGAAAGGTTGAACAGGGTTTAGAAGATCGTAGCCAGTGTATCCGGACTCATCAAAGTAGATGGTGTGTGAGTGATTCGAAGGCAGCATTTGCAAGTCTTATCCTGACAACCGCGTCGCCTGGCTCACCGCCAACTGCCAGCCATCCTGCGCCGTCACGTAAACGCACACCCACCTGAAGTCGTAAGTCTTCTGTTCCTTGACGTTCAGGATCGGGCTCTTGCCGGTGACGATCACGGTCGGGCCGGTGAAGACGCGGAAGCTGAGGTCGGTCGCGGGCGCGGCCTCGATCAAGGGTTCGCCGGCCATGGCGGCGACCAGGCGGGCGTCCTTGTTGTCGATCTTCCCCGAGCCGTGCGTGTGGGTGAAGCTGTCGGCGTAGAGCGGGCGGAGCGCGGCGAAGTCCTTGGCGTGCACGGCCTTCGCGAGTTTGCTGCGGAAGTCAGTGACTTCCTCGATGAATTTCTTCGCTTCCGCCGGGTCGGGTTGGCGCGGCGGATGGGCGAGGGCGGCTTCAGGGGCCAGCGCGAGGAGCGGGAGCGCTCCGAGCAGGGTGCGTCTACGCATTCCTCGAGGATACGCCGGCTTCGGCGAAGGTCGCCATGCCGTTGTGGCAGGCGGCGGCGGCCTTGAGCAGCGGCACGGCGAGCGCCGCGGCAGAGGCTTCGCCCAGGCGCATCTCCAGGTCGAGCAGCGGGCGCAGGCCGATCTCGGTGAGGAGACGCGTGTGGCCGGGCTCGGCCGAGCGGTGCGCCACCAGGCAATGGTCGAGTGCGCGGCGGTCCACCGCGTAGAGCATCGCGGCAGCGGCGGTGCAGGCATAGCCGTCGAGCAGCACCGGGATGCGGCCCATGCGGGCGGCCACGATGGCGCCGGTCAGGGCCGCGAATTCCTCGCCGCCCACGGCCGCCAGCAGTTCCAGCGGATCGCGACGCGCGACGGCGTCCTTGTGGCGGGCCAGCGCCTCGTCGATCACCGCGATCTTGTGCGCCAGCGCCTTGCCGGTGACGCCGGTGCCGGGACCGGCCCAGTCGGCGCCGGTGCCGCCGAACAGCGCCGCGCAGAGCGTGGCGGCGGCGGTGGTGTTGGAGATGCCCATCTCGCCCAGGCACAGCACGTCGAGGCCGGGCTCGGCGGCCATCATGCCGTAGGCCATCGCGTTGGCCGCGCGCGTCTCGTCCATCGCCGGGCCTTGCGTGAAGTCGGCGGTGGGGTGGTCGAGGTCGAGTTCGTAGATGCGCAGGTCGGCGTCGATGGCGGCGGCGAGCTGGTTGATCGCCGCACCTCCGTTGGTGAAGTTCTTCACCATCTGCTGCGTGACTTCCGGCGGATAGGCCGAGACGCCACGCGCGGCCACGCCATGGGTGCCGACGAACACCACGACGCGCGGACGCTCGACCCGCGGCTGGGCGCGGCCCTGCCAGCAGGCCAGCCATTCGGCGATCTCCTCCAGCCGGCCGAGCGAGCCCGGCGGCTTGGTCAGTTCGGCCTGGCGGCGCACCACCTCGGTCTGGGCGGTGAGATCGGGTCCCGGCAGGTCGCGCAGGATCCGGCGCATTTCGTCGAAGGAGGCAGCCGACATTGTTCGTCCGGGGGCATTCTGGAAGGGGCCGGACCATCCTATATTCAGGAGACCATGACCAGTCCCAACGAGCCCTCCTCCCCATCCTTCGGAGGCGGCGGCGCCAACCGCCCCACCTCGTTCGACGAATGGCTGCAGGCCTTCAAGGAACAGATGACGTTCTTTACGGGGCTGAAGCTCGATGTCGGCCTGCCGCGCTGGCAGCTGGCCGACGTCCTGCCGGTGCTGCCCTTCGTGGGCGCCGCGATCGGCCTGGCCTCGGGCCTCGTCTTCGCCATCGTGCGCGGCATTGCCGGTCCCGGCTGGCTGGCGGCGGTGCTGGCGGTCGGCGCCGCGGTCATTCTGACGCGCGCCCTGCATGAAGACGGGCTGGCCGACACCGCCGACGGGCTGGGGCCGCACGCGCTGGAGCCGGCGCGCCGGCTGGAGATCATGCGCGACAGCCGCAACGGCACTTTCGGTGTGCTGGCGCTGGCGCTCGGCGTGCTGATCAAGGTCGCCTGCCTCGCGCAGTTCGGCAGTGCGACCGGCCTCGTCGTGCTGATCTCGGCGCATGCGCTGTCGCGCGCCGTGCTGGCCTATCCACTGCTCGCTTTCTCGCCGGTCCACGATAACGGGCTGGGCTCCATGGCCGGCAAGCCGACCGACAACGACGTCTGGCTCACCATCGCCATCGGCGCAGGCCTCGCCTTCCTGCTCCTGCTCGGCAAGGGCCTGTTCGTGGCGATCCTGGCGCCGCTCGCCGCCATGGCCTCGGCCTGGTTCGCCACGCACTGGATCGCCAAGCGGCTCGGCGGCTACACCGGCGATACGCTCGGAGCCGTCCAGCAGAAGGCCGAGATCGTCTTCCTCGTGGTGGCGGCGCTGTTCATCGGCCGCTAAGAAGACGGCCGCTTTGTAAGTATCGGAGGAAGAGCATGGCGACGGGCGCGAAGATCACCGGAGCGGTCACGCGGTGGTGGTGGGTGCGGCATGCCGTGGTCCCCAATCCGGAGCGCCGCTGCTACGGCCAGTCCGACATGGACTGCGACGTGAGCAACGAGGAACTGTTCCGTCACCAGGCGAAGCTGCTTCCCAAGGGCGCGGTCTGGTACGCCTCCAACCTTCTGCGCGCGCGCAAGACCGCCGAGCATCTCGCGAAGGCCGGCGCGGACATGGACAAGCTGCACATCGATCCCGATCTCGCCGAGCAGCATTTCGGCAACTGGCAGGGTCTCACCTATGTCGAGATCGCCGAGAACCATGCCGACAACCATCTCTTCTGGTTGGGACCGCCGGAGTTCCGGCCCGAGGGCGGCGAGAGCTTCGTCGACCTGCGCGATCGCACGGTGCGTTCGATCGACCGGCTGACCGCCGAGCACAAGGGCCGCGACATCGTGGCGACGGCGCATGGCGGCACGATCCGCGCGGCGCTGGCGCACGCCTTCGACCTGCATCCCGAGGCGGCGGTCCGCTTCGAGATCGACAATGTCTCGATCACCATGATCGAGCATTTCGAGCAGGCCAATCCGGCGCACGCCTGGCGCGTGGCCTTCGTGAACTACATGCCGCGCGCGCTCGCCTTCGCCCAGGGCGGACCTGCGTGACGGTGCCGGGCAAGAGCCTCGCGGAACTGGCGGCCGACCAGGCCGCCCACTGGAAGGGCGCCGGCGGCAGGAGCTGGATGGGCTCGATCGAGCGGATCGAGCGCAGCGTCGCGGAGTTCAGCGCATCGGCGCTCGCCGCGGCCGACGTCCGCCCGGGCGAGACCGTCATCGACGTCGGATGCGGCCTCGGCGGCACGACGGCGGTGCTTGCTGAAAAGGCGGACTCGGTTCTCGGCGTCGACATCTCCGACATGCTGATCGAGGCCGCGAGAGCCAAAGGGATCGCCCGTGCCGACTTCCGCGTCGCCGATGCCGCGACGTATCCTTTCGGACCTGCGTTCGCCGACCTCGTCTTCTCGCGCTTCGGCGTCATGTTCTTCGCCGACCCGGTGGCGGCCTTCCGCAACCTGCGGCAGGCCCTGAAGCCGTCGGGACGGCTGGTGTTCCTCTGCTGGCGGACGGCGGCGGAGAACCCCTGGAGCCTCGCGCCGGTACGCGCCGCTGCACCCTTCCTGCCGCCGTTGCCGCGGCCCGGCCCGGAAGATCCCGGGCAGTTCTCCTTCGGTGAGCGGGCGCGGGTGGAGCGCATCCTCACGCAGGCGGGTTTCGGCTCGCTCTCGCTCGAGTCGCTCGACCGGCCGGTGTTCATGGGCGCATCGGTCGGCGACATCGTCGAGGCCGCCGGCCGTTTCGGACCACTGGCGCGGGCCTTCGCCGACGCGACGCCCGGGCAAGCCGCCCAGGCCAAGGCGGCGATCGCCGAAAGCCTGCAGCCGCATGTGAAGCCGGACGGCATTTACCTGCCTGGCGCCTGCTGGCTGGTGAGGGCGCGGCCGGCCTGATGGAGCACATCTCGACGTTCCCGCTGCCGCCGGTGAGCCTCGTCCTGGGCGGCGCGCGCTCAGGAAAAAGCACTCATGCCGAGCGCATGGTCGCCGGCACCCTGCACGGCGCGTCACCACGGCCGGCGGTCTATATCGCCACCGCCGAGGCCGGGGACATGGAGATGGCGACCCGCATCATGGCGCATCGCGCCCGGCGCGGCGTCGGCTGGACCACCATCGAGGAGCCGCTGAAGCTTGCCGAGGCGCTGGAGCGGGCCGGGTCGCACGGCCAGCCGGTGCTGGTCGACTGCCTGACGCTCTGGCTCTCGAACCTCATGCATGCCGGCGAGGATGTCGACGAGGCGACCGACGAGCTGGTGCGGTCACTGGATGATCACGGCCAGCCGGTCGTCTTCGTCAGCAACGAGCTGGGCCTCGGACTGGTGCCCGAGACGCCGCTCGGCCGGTCCTTCCGGGACGCGATGGGCCGCATGAACATGCGCATTGCCGAGCGCGCCGACCGGGTGATCTTCATGGCCGCCGGACTGCCCCTGATGATGAAGGACCGACCCGCGCCCGGTCGCTGACCGCCTCAATTGGGTCCGGAATCGCGGCCCGAAACATGGTATGATTCAGCTCTTGTGACCATCCAGGCGCTCCCTCGGCGTCGGTCGCCAGCCAACGGAGCATAAAATGAAGCTCGATCGCCGAACCGTCCTTTCGGGGACTGTGGCCGCCTTTGCCGCGCCGATCCTCACCTCGATGCCGGCGCGCGCCGATGCCAAGCGCCAGTCGCTGGTCGATTCGTGCCTCGCCACCGCCCGCAAGATCCTGGGCGGGCCCGACTTTCCCGACGCCGCCAAGCAGATGGGCACGGCGCGCGGCGTCCTGATCATCCCCGAGCTGGTGCAGGGCGGCTTCATCTTCGGCGCCGCCGGCGGCCGCGGCGTGTTGCTGGGCCGCAACTCGCCCAACAACTGGAGCTACCCGGCCTTCTACGGCATGGGCTCCGGCAGCGTCGGCCTCCAGGTCGGCGGCAAGGTGTCCGAGATCGTGTTCATCATCCGGACCGAGAAGGGCCTGCAGGCGATCATCGACCACAAGTTCAAGTTCGGCGCGGAGGCGGGCGTGACCATGGTCGCGGTCGGCATCGGCCTCGAAGGCGCCTCGACGGCGGCCGGCGGTGCCGACATCGTGGCCTTCGCCAACTCGCAGGGCCTGTTCGCCGGCGCCTCGATCGAGGGGTCCTACATCGACGCCGACAACGACTGGAACGCGCTCTATTACGGCGGCGGCGCCAACGCGAAGGGCGTCATCCTCGACCGCCGCTACACCAACCCGGGCGCCGAGCCGCTCCGGCAGTATCTGTCGAAGTGGTAGGAGGCCGATAGGAACGGCGCTATCGGAGCGCGCCACTCCAGTGGCGCCTCATGATTTTGAGCGCCACTGGAGTGGCGCGCTCCAATGAGCTAAGCGACCTTCAGCCCCGCCGCGATCGTGAGCTTCGCCTTCGTCTTGGCCTTCACCTCGTCGACGGTGACGCCATCGGCGAGCTGGATCAGGGTCACACCGCCGTTGCCCTTCTTGTCGACGGTGAAGACGCCCAGTTCGGAGATGACCATGTCGACCACGCGCCGGCCGGTCAGCGGCAGGGTGCATTCGCTGAGCAGCTTCGAGGCGCCGTCCTTGGAGACATGCTCCATGGTGACGATCACGCGCTTCACGCCGGCGACCAGGTCCATCGCGCCGCCCATGCCCTTTACCATCTTGCCCGGGATCATCCAGTTGGCGAGATCGCCGTTCTCCGCCACTTCCATGGCGCCGAGGATGGATAGATCGATATGGCCGCCGCGAATCATCGCGAAGCTGTCGGCCGAGCTGAAGTAGGACGTGCCCTTCACCTCGGTCACGGTCTGCTTGCCGGCGTTGATGATGTCGGCATCGACTTCGTTGTCGTAGGGGAAGGGGCCGACGCCCAACATGCCGTTCTCGCTCTGCAGCGTGATGTCGACGTCCTCGGGTACGTAGTTCGACACCAGCGTCGGAATACCGATGCCGAGGTTCACGTAGAAGCCGTCTTCCAGTTCCTTGGCGGCGCGTGCCGCCATCTGATCGCGGGTCCAGGCCATCGTTCTCTCCTCAAGCCTTGCGGATTGTGCGCTGTTCGATCTGCTTGTCGTAGGGCGCACCGCAGAAGATGCGCTTCACGAAGACCGCCGGTGTATGGATCTGGTCCGGATCGAGTTCGCCGACCGGCACGAGTTCCTCGACCTCGGCGACGCACATCTTCGCCGCCGTCGCCATCATCGGATTGAAGTTACGCGCGGCCTTCCGGTAGATCAGGTTTCCCGACGTATCGCCCTTCCAGGCCTTCACCAGCGCGATGTCGCCGAACAGGCCGCGCTCCATCACATATTCCTCGCCGTCGAAGACCTTGGTCTCCTTGCCCTCGGCCACCAGCGTGCCGACGCCCGTCTTGGTGTAGAAGGCCGGGATGCCCGCGCCGCCGGCGCGGCAGCGCTCGGCCAGGGTGCCCTGCGGGTTGAACTCAAGCTCCAGCTTGCCCTCGAGATAGAGCTTGGCGAAGGTCTTGTTCTCTCCGACATAGGAGCTGATCATCTTCTTCACCTGCCCGGTCTCGAGCAGCAGGCCGAGGCCCGCGCCATCGATGCCGGCATTGTTCGACACGCAGGTGAGGCCCTTCACGCCGGAATCGCGCACCGCGCGGATCAGCTTGTCGGGGATGCCGACCAGGCCGAAGCCGCCGCACATCAGCATCAGATCGTCGCGCAGCAGGCCTTCGAGGGCCGACTTCGCATCCTTGTAGACCTTGTTCGCCATCGCTGTGTTCCGTCCTCGCCTGCCCGTAATCGCTCGGGGGTGTCGGCATATGGAAGGGCCGGCGCTTGCCTGTCAATCAGTCGCGAATCGTGCGCTTTCCGGCGACGAATTCGCCCATCAGCCGGTGCCCACCGTCGCTCACCGCGAGGTCCATGAACAGGGTCCGCTCAACGGCGAGCCCCTGTGACAAGGGCGTTTCGGTGGCCGACCGGATCAGCCGCTTGATGTGCGCCACGGCCCGCGGCGGCTGCGCCGCCAGGCGCCTCGCCATCGTCATCGCAGGGTCGAGAACCGGCCCGTCGACCGCCGCATGAACCATGCCAAGGGCGGCCGCCTCGTCGGGCGACACGGTCCGGCCCATCAGCGACAGTTCGAGGGCGCGGGCCTCGCCCACGAGCCGCACGAGACGCTGCGTCCCCCCGGCGCCCGCGAGGATGCCGATGTTGATCTCGGGCTGGCCCAGCCAGTAGGGCCCGCGCTCGGCCAGGCGGAAGTCGCAGGCCATGCAGAATTCGAAGCCGCCGCCCATGGCGGTGCCGTTGATCGCGGCGATCACCGGCTTGGGCGCCGCTTCGAGGCGGTTCAGAATCTTGTGAAACGCGCTCTCGGGTGACAGCCGGTCGAGCGAGAAGCTCGCGCCCTTGGCGCGTAGCTTCTCCGAGAGGCCGAGCAGTTCCGAGACATCGTAATGCTCGATGAACACACCCTTCAGCGCACCGGTGAAGACCAGCACGCGCACGGCATCGTCGCCCAGCAGCCCGTCGACCGCGGCGTCGAGTTCGCCCACCATCGCGGCGTTCATGTAGCCCTTGGGCGGGTTGTTGAAGCGAACGATGGCAACGGCTTCGCGCCGTTCGATTTCGATCAGGGACATGCGTTCAATTCTTCCTGTCCAGGATCACGATGGCAATTCCCGCGATCACCAGCGCGGTGCCGAAGGCGAGCGGCCAGGTGATCGGTTCGCCCACCAGAACGACCGAGCTTGCGATGCCAAGCAGCGGCACGCCCAGCATGCCGAGCGAGCCGGTGACTGGCGGCAGGGCGCGTGCGACCGAGACGGCGGCCCAGGTCGCGGTCGGGCCGGCCAGTACGCCGAGATAGAGCAGCGAGATCGAGAGCGCGGGCCTGCCGAAGTCGAGATGGCCCGCCGGTTCGAGCGTGAACGCGAGCAGCCAGAGCAGCAGCGAGGCCACGCCCATCTGCCACGGCAGCACGTCGAGCGGCGACATGCGCCAGGCGTGCCGGCGCGCATGCAGGATGGCCAGCGCCCAGGTAAAGCCCGCGGCCAATAGCCAGGCATGGCCCAGCATCACGGTGCGGTCGTGCCAGTCGAAGCGCAACGGCTCGATCAGCACGACGATGCCGGCCACGCCGAGTGCTGCGCCAAGGAAGCCGCGGCGGCCGACCTTCTCGCCGACCATCCAGGAGAGCGGCACCATCCAGAGCATGGTCGTGTAGGCCAGCACGGAGGAACGTCCCGGCGGCACGATCTGCACGCCGAGATTGGCGAAGGCGAAGAAGCAGGTTAGCTGCAGCGCGCCGACCGAGAGGATGATCGGCCAGTCGGCGCGGCCGGGCCAGGCCAGCCGCTTCAACGCGCCGACGAGAATGAAGGCCGTCGTCGCCGACAGGGTGGCGCGCGCCGCCGCCATCCAGATCGGCGTGCTGGCGCCCAGTCCGATCCGGATGACCGGCCAGGCGAGACCGAACAGCAAGACCACGAGGCCGAGCTGCAGCCACGCCACGCGCGATGGCCGCGCGTCGCTCATGGAAGATTCCTCCTCGTCTCTTTTGCCCGTCGTCTCGACCGGAGCGCGCAGCGCGAAGTGGAGAGACCTTCGTTCCACCAAGAGCCGGCTAATCGTGGAGAGAAGGTCTCTCCACTTCGCCTCGCTACGCTCGGCTTCGGTCGAGACGACGGGAGATTGAGTAAAGTACTCGACCTCGCTTACGCGCGCTTCTCCTGCGCCACGGTGAGCGGATGCGGCAGGCGCGTCAGCATTTCCTTGGGCACGACCTGCCAGAAATGCTCGACCTGGCGGTTCCAGTCGTTGAGCAGGCGGGCGCCCAGCGGCGACTTGGTTTCCGCGACGTGCTCGGCCACCTGCGCCTTCAGCACGGCCTCCCAGTGCGGATGGTCGATACGCTGCCACGTCACCGTCTCGGGATTGACCTTCAGCTTGAACGCATCCTCCGGGTCGTAGAGGAACGCCATGCCGCCGGTCATGCCGGCGCCGAAGTTGACGCCGATCGGACCCAGGATCACCGCGGTGCCACCGGTCATGTACTCGCAGCCGTTCGAGCCCAGCCCCTCGACCACCGCATCGGCGCCCGAGTTGCGCACGGCGAAGCGCTCGCCGGCCCGGCCCGAGGCGAACAGCTTGCCGGCCGTCGCGCCGTACAGGACCGTGTTGCCGATGATGGCGTTGGCTTCCGGCACCAGCGGGCTGGAGATGGTCGGCTTCACCACGATGGTGCCGCCGCTCAGCCCCTTGCCGACATAGTCGTTGGCGTCGCCGAACACTTCGAGCTTCATGCCCTGCACCGCGAAGGCGCCGAGCGACTGGCCGGCGGTACCGCGCAGGCGCACGGTCACGGTGTCGGGCTGAAGCCCCGCCATGCCGTACTTGCGCGTGATCATCGCCGAGAGGCGCGTGCCCACGGCGCGATGGGTGTTCCGCACGCTGTACTGGAGCTGCATCTTCTCGCGGTGCGTGAAGAGCGGTTGCGCGTCGCGCAGCATCTGGGCGTCGAGCGTGTCGGGAACCTCGTTGCGGCCCTCGACCGTGCAATGCACCGTCTCGTGGCCGCCATCGGCGCGCGTCAGCAGCGGGTTGAGGTCGAGATCGTCGAGATAGCCCGCGCCGCGGCTCACCTGCTTCAGCAGGTCGGAGCGGCCGACGATCTCGAGCAGCGACCTGTAGCCGAGCTGCGCCAGGATCTCGCGCACCTCCTCGGCCACGAAGCTGAACAGGTTGACGACCTTCTCCGGCGATCCCTCGAACTTCTCGCGCAGCTTGGGATCCTGCGTGCAGACGCCCACCGGACAGGTGTTGGAGTGACACTGACGCACCATGATGCAGCCCATGGCGATCAGCGAAGCCGTGCCGAGGCCGTACTCTTCGGCCCCCAGCATGGCGGCGATCACCACGTCGCGGCCGGTCTTGATGCCGCCGTCGGTGCGCAGCAGCACCTTGTCGCGCAGCCGGTTCAGCGTCAGCACCTGGTGCGTCTCCGACAGGCCCATCTCCCAGGGGATGCCGGCATACTTGATGCTGGTCTGCGGCGAGGCGCCGGTGCCGCCGTTATGGCCCGACACCAGGATCACGTCGGCCTTGGCCTTGGCCACGCCGGCCGCGATCGTGCCGATGCCGGAACGCGCGACCAGCTTCACGGTCACGCGCGCCTCGGGGTTGATCTGCTTCAGGTCGTAGATGAGCTGCGCCAGATCCTCGATCGAATAGATGTCGTGATGCGGAGGCGGGCTGATCAGCGTGACACCCGGCGTCGAGTGACGCAGCTTGGCGATCATCTCCGTGACCTTGAGGCCGGGCAGCTGCCCGCCCTCGCCGGGCTTGGCGCCCTGGGCCACCTTGATCTCCAGCTCGCGGCAGTTGTTCAGATACTCGGCGGTGACACCGAAGCGGCCCGACGCGACCTGCTTGATGGCCGAGGAGGCGTTGTCGCCGTTCGGCCGCGGCTTGTAGCGCGCGGCATCCTCGCCGCCCTCGCCGGAGTCGGACTTGGCGCCGATCCGGTTCATGGCGATCGACAGCGTTTCGTGCGCCTCGGGACCGAGCGCGCCCAGCGAGATGCCGGGCGCCACCAGCCGCTTGCGCAGCTCGGTGATCGACTCGACGTCGTCCAGCGCAATCGGTGCGCGGTCGGTCTTGAAGTCCAGAAGGTCGCGCAGGTTGATCGGCGGCTGGCGACGGACCGCCTCGCTGTACTTGCGGTACTTCGCGTAGGACTCGGTGTTCACCGCGTCCTGCAGCATGTGGATCAGCGCGCCCTCGAAGTTATGGCGGTCGCCGCCGCGGCGGGCCTTGTAGAAGCCGCCGATCGGCAGGGCAATCACGTCCTCGTCGAAGGCGCGCGCATGCTGCTCGGCGATCTTGGCCTGCACGCCGCGCAGGCCGATGCCGGAGATGCGCGAGGGCATGCCGGGGAAGAACTCCGCGACCAGCGAGCGCGACAGGCCGACCGCCTCGAAGTTGCAGCCGCCGCGGTAGGACGACAGGACCGAGATGCCCATCTTGGACATGACCTTGAGGAGGCCCTCGTCCAGCGCCTTCTTGAAGTTGGCGAGGCAGGTGCCGAGCGACTGCTTTCCGAACAGTCCGCGCGCGTGGCGGGCCGCGATCGTTTCCTCGGCGAGGTAGGGGTTCACCGTCGTGGCACCCACACCGATGATGACGGCGACATAGTGCACGTCGAGGCATTCGCCCGAGCGCACGTTGAGCGACGTGAAGGTGCGCAGCGACTGGCGCACCAGGTAGGAATGCACCGCGCCGGCCGCCAGGATCATCGGCAGGGCGGCACGATCGGCATCGATGTTGGCGTCGGTCAGCACGATGTGCAGGCAGCCGCTGCGGACCGAATCCTCGGCCTCCTTGCAGATGCGCTCGAACGACTGGCGCATCGCATCGAGTCCGCCCTTGGGATCGAAGGTGCAGTCGATGCGGGCGACGGTGTCGCCCATGTACTTGCGCATCGCCTCGAACTCGGCGTTGAGCACGATCGGCGACTGCAGTGACAGCATCTCGCTCTGGTCGGGCGTCTCGTCGAGGATGTTGCCGAGGTTGCCCAGCCGGGTGCGGATCGTCATCACGTTGCGCTCGCGCAAGCTGTCGATCGGCGGGTTCGTGACCTGGCTGAAGTTCTGCCGGAAGTAATGGTGCATGCCGCGATAGGTGTCGCTCAGCACCGCGAGCGGCGCGTCGTCACCCATCGAGCCGACGGCCTCCTTGCCGTCCTCGACCATGGGATGGAGGATCGCCTCGAGATCCTCGATCGACCAGCCGGCCGCGAACTGGCGGCGGCGCAACTCGTCGGCCGGGAAATGCTCCGTGGCCGGCGTGTCCTGGCGGATCAGCGAATCGAGTTCGACCGTGCGCTCCGTCCAGCTCGCATAGTCGTGCGTCGCGGCCAGCATGTCCTTCAGCTCGCGGTCCTTGTAGACCCGGGGCTGGTCCATATCGACGGCCAGCATCTCGCCGGGGCCGAGGCGGCCCTTCTCGACGATCTTGGCTTCGTCCTGCGGCACCATGCCGGCCTCGGAACCGGCGATCAGCAGGTTCTCGGACGTCATGACGTAGCGCATCGGCCGCAGGCCGTTGCGGTCGAGGCCGACCAGCGCCCACTTGCCGGCGACGGCGGCGATGGCGGCCGGCCCGTCCCACGGCTCCATCACGCCATTCACGTAGTTGTACATGGCGCGATGATCGGGCGGCACGTTGGGGTTCGTGGCCGACGCCTCGGGAATCATCATCGTCTTGACCATCGGCAAATTGCGATGGCCGCGCACCAGCAGCTCGAACACGTTGTCGAGGGCCGACGAATCGGAGGCGCCGGGCTGCACGATCGGCTTCAGATCCTCGATGAAGCGGCCGAAATTCTCGTGCTCCAGCCGCGCCTCGTGGCTCTTCATCCAGTTGACGTTGCCCAGGATGGTGTTGATCTCGCCGTTGTGGGCGAGCACGCGGAAGGGCTGCGCCAGCTTCCATTGCGGGAAGGTGTTGGTCGAATAGCGCTGATGGAAAATCGCGAAGCGCGAGGTGAAGCGCTCGTCGAGCAGGTCGGGATAGAAGGCCGACAGATGCTCGGCGAGGAACATGCCCTTGTAGACGACCGAGCGGCAGGAGAGAGAGCAGACGTAGAACTCGGCGATGTTCTCGGCGAGCGCGGCCTTCTCCATGCGCCGGCGCAGGATGTAGAGCTGCTTCTCGAATTCGCGGTTGTCGAGCTTCGCGTCGCCGCGGCCGATCAGGATCTGCTCGATCTCGGGCCGCGTCTCGTTGGCCTTGGCGCCGATGACCGAGATGTCGACCGGCACCTGCCGCCAGCCCAGGATCGTGTGGCCGAAGCGCAGGATCTCGGTCTCGACGATGGTGCGGCAGCGTTCCTGCGCGCCGAGATCGGTGCGCGGCAGGAAGACCATGCCGACCGCGATTCGCCCGACCTGCGGGACCTCGCCGCTCGAATCGCGGACATATTCCTTGAAGAAGTCCTGCGGGATCTCGACGTGGAGGCCCGCCCCGTCGCCGGTCTTGCCGTCGGCATCGACGGCACCGCGATGCCACACCGCCTTCAGCGCATCGATGCCCGCCGCGACCACGTCGCGGCGTCGCTTGCCGTCCAGCGCGACCACGAGACCCACGCCGCAGGAATCGAGTCCCTCGGCGGGGTTGTAGCCATAGGCGGCGGTGAGCTTGTCGGTTCCGCTCTTGTAGTCGCGGACGAATTGCTCGGCATCGAAGGGAAGGATGGACATGGCGCTAATCCTTATCGGGGCTCTCCCTCTCCCGCCTTTCGGGCAGGGAGAAGGATGTCGACGCGACGGGTCTTCCAGTCAGAAAGTCATGTGTCGGAGAACAGCTTGCCGGACTCGGCCCAGTTCTCTTTCTTGATGTCGGTCAGGATGATCTGAACCGCGTCGGGCGTGCAGCCCAGCGCGCGGCAGGCGCCGTCGGTCAGCTCTTTCGCCAGCGCACGGCGCTGTTCGATGGTGCGGCCCTCGAACATCTGGACGTTGATCATCGGCATTTTCTTCTTCTCCCTTGGTCAAAACGTGTGATCGATCGCGACATGGCCGGGCTGCGCCTTCACACGCTCCAGCCATGCAGTGATGTTCGGATGGCGCGACAGGTCGAAGCCGCCCTCGTCGGCGACGTGCGTGTAGGCATAGAGCGCGATGTCGGCGAGGCCGTAGCGGTCGTCGACGAAGAACGGCCGCGTCGCGAGATGCTTCTCCATTACGTCGAGGGCGGCGTACCCCTTCTTCATGATGTCGGGCAGGTTGGTTTCCTGCTGCGGCGTCAGCTTGTCGAGGAAGTGCTTCCAGAAGCGCGCCACCGCGACATAGGGCTCGTGGCTGTACTGCTCGAAGAACATCCACTGCAGCGTTTGAGCGCGCGACAACCGATCTGAAGGCATGAACGCCGTGCCCTCGGCGAGATACCAGAGGATCGCGCCCGATTCGAAGAGGAACGTGCCGTCCTCGAGTTCGAGCGTCGGGATGCGGCCGTTCGGGTTCTTCGCGAGGAACGCCGGCGTGCGCGTCTCGCCCTTCAGGATGTCGCGCTCGATGCGCTCGAACGGCATGCCGAGCTGCGACATGAGCAGCCAGACCTTGTAGCCGTTTCCCGAACCGGTGAAGTCATAGACCTTCAGCATCGTCGTCTCACTCGGCCGCGATGCGCTGGGCGGCCAGCGCCTTGGTCGTCAGGTACGTATGGATGCGCTCGGCGGCGTCGCGGCCGTCGCGCACCGCCCACACCACCAGCGACGCACCGCGCACGATGTCGCCGGCGGCGAACACGCCGTCGAGGCTGGTCATCATGCTCTTCCAGTCGATCTTGAGCGTATTCCAGCCAGTGACGCCGAGATCGGGCGCGCTCATCGCGGCCGGCAGGTCCTCGGGATCGAAGCCCAGCGCCATCAGTACGAGGTCGGCCTCGATGTTGACGTGGCTGTTGGGGATCTCCTGCGGTGTCTGGCGGCCCGACGCATCCGGCATGCCGAGATGGATGCGCACGGTGCGGACATGGCTCACCCTGTCGTTGCCGAGAAAAGCCTGAGGGGCGGCCAGCCACACGAACTCGACGCCTTCTTCCTCGGCGTGCTTCACCTCGCGCTGCGAGCCCGGCATGTTGGCGCGGTCGCGGCGATAGAGGCATTTCACGGACGCCGCGCCCTGGCGCACGGCGGTGCGCACGCAATCCATCGCCGTGTCGCCGCCGCCGATCACGACCACGTTCTTGCCCGCGGCGTTCAACGTGCCCGATTCGAATTCGGCGACCGTATCGCCCAGGCCCTGCCGGTTGGATGCGGTGAGGTAGTCGAGCGCCGGCGCGATGCCCTTCAGCCCGACGCCGGGGGCCGCGATGTCGCGCGCCTTGTAGACGCCGGTGGCGATCAGCACGGCGCCATGGCGTGCGCGCAGTTCCTCCAGCGTGACGTCGCGGCCGACATCGCAGTTCAGGTGGAACGTGACCTTGGAGTCGCGCAGCAGCTTCTCGCGGCGCTGCACGATCTCCTTCTCGAGCTTGAAGTTCGGAATGCCGTAGATCAGCAGGCCGCCGACCCGGTCGTAGCGATCATAGATCGCGACCTGGTAGCCCTTGCGGCGCAGCTGCTCGGCCGCCGCGAGGCCCGCGGGACCGGCGCCGACGATGCCGATGCTCTCGGGCCGCTCGCGCCGCGGCTGGATCGGCTTCACCCAGCCGCGTTCCCACGCCGTGTCGGTGATGTACTTCTCGACCGAGCCGATCGTGACCGATTCGAAGCCCTTCTCGATGACGCAGTTGCCTTCGCACAGCCGGTCCTGCGGACAGATGCGGCCGCAGATCTCGGGGAAGTTGTTGGTCGCGGAGGACAGCTCATAGGCCTCGTCGAGCCGGCCTTCGGCCGTCAGCTTCAGCCAGTCGGGGATGTTGTTGTGCAGCGGACAATGGATCTGACAGAAGGGCACGCCGCATTGCGAGCAGCGGGACGCCTGTTCTGCGGCCTTCTGTTGGGCATAGCTCTGGTAGATTTCGTCGAAGTCGCGACGGCGCTCCGAGGCCGGCCGCTTGTCGGGCATGGCTTGCGGCGTTCCGACGAACTTCAGCATCCTCTCGGCCATCCCCGGCCTCCTCGGATAATGTGTGAAATTTTATTACGCAAGAAGCGCGCCGATCGCGCCTTTGCTGCGTTGTTGGTGACGTTAAACCACGTACGGAAACGATAGTCAACAGTGCTGACCTATTATCAATCCCTCACAGCTTCTCCGAGCGCTATAGATCGCAAATAGATTCATCGAAATCACATTTGATACCGATATTGGACTATTGTCGTTGGACAAGCCTAGACGCCTTCTGTGACGCCTTTATTGGGCGCGGTCAGGCCGGGAGGGGTCTGCCCAAAAGGGCTTTAAGCGGGGGCGTGCAGGTTGTAGCGGCCGCCGACGCGATAACGGTCGAGGTACACCGGCAGGATGGCCTCGGCGGCGGTCGGCTCGATGCCGAGGGCGGCCAGGCCGGGCGCGCCGGGGCGGGCGACGTTGTCGGTGATCAGCAGATCAACCTGATCGTGCGTCAACGGCGGAACGGGCAGGAACTCGGAGAAGAAGCCTGCAATCCTCATCAGTCCGGCTGGCACGCCGACGATCCGCTTGTCGCGATCGATCTCGCGCAGCACCAGGGCCGCTATCTCGCGATAGGTGTAGACGCGCGGGCCGCCCAGTTCGAACACGGTCTTCGCGGTGTCGGGCCGTGCCAGCACGGCGACGACGGCGCTGCCGACGTCGCCGACATAGACCGGCTGGACCTTGGCCGATCCGTCGCCGACCACGGGAACGAAGGGGGCCTTGGCCGCGATCTGGGCCATGCGGTTGAACATCGCGTCCTCGGGGCCGAAGACCACGCTCGGCCGCAGGATCGTGGCATCGGCGAAGCCCGAGACGATGGCGTCCTCGGCATCGACCTTGGAGCGGATGTACTTGTTCGTCGAATTGCGATGGTCGGCGCCGATGCCGGACATGTGGATCAGGCGCTGAACGCCAGCGGCCTTCGCGGCCTCGGCGATGAGCCGGGAGCCGTCGACATGGACGGTCTGGTAGCTCTGCCGGCCGCGCTGGAAGGCGATGCCCGAGGCGTTCACCACGGCCTGGCTGCCGGCGATCGCCGCTGCCACCGAGGCGGTATTGCGCAGGTTGGTCCGCATGACCGTGATCTGGCCGACATCGCCGGCCGTCTTGGTCCGCTCGGCCAGTTCGATGCGCCGGCAGGCGATGCGCACCTGGTAGCCCTCCTGCGCCAGCGCCCGCACGATGGCCCGGCCGACGAAGCCGCTGCCGCCAAAAACCGTGACCTGCTTGATGCTCATGGATGCTGCCTATAGCCCAAACCCATGACGGTGCAAGGGGCGAAGCGCGCCGGCGGTGTCGCGGAACGTCCAGCGCGGTTGACATCTGATCGGCCCGGCCCTAACTCAGCGCCCGCACTAGACCGCATGCCGTGCCCAGGTGGCGGAATTGGTAGACGCACTAGTTTCAGGTACTAGCGCCGCGAGGCGTGGAAGTTCGAGTCTTCTCCTGGGCACCATGCAGGTCAGTCGGAGCACCCCATAAATGGCGATCAGCCTTCACCGCGGCGATCTTCCCGCGGACCTTTCGTTTGGGCCCGTCGTGGCCATCGATACCGAGACCATGGGGCTCAACCCCCATCGCGACCGGCTCTGCCTGGTCCAGCTTTCGGCCGGCGACGGAAATGCCCACCTGGTGCAGATCCCGCGCGGGGCACCCAAGGGTACCGCCAAGGCGCCGCGGCTGGCCGCCCTGATCGCCGATCCGAAGGTGCTGAAGCTCTTCCATTTCGGCCGTTTCGACATCGCCGTGCTCGAGCATTCGCTCGGCGTGCGTTGCGAGCCAGTCTACTGCACCAAGATCGCGGCCAAGCTGGTGCGCACCTTCACCGACCGGTTCGGCCTCAAGGACCTGTGCCGGGAACTGCTGGGCGTCGATCTTTCCAAGCAGCAGCAGACCTCCGATTGGGGTGCCGACAGCCTGACGGACGAGCAGCTTGCCTACGCCGCTTCCGACGTGCTGCATTTGCACGCGCTCAAAGCCAAATTGGACGCACTTCTGGAGCGGGAAGGTCGCCGCGAACTGGCCGATGCCGCCTTCCAGTTCCTGCCCACGCGCGCGCGTCTGGACGTGGCCGGCTGGCCTGAGACGGATATCTTCGCTCACTGAAAACGGGAGCCGTGCTGACATTGGCACGGTTCTTGCTTAAGACAGCCCATCGGGGAGGTCCAACGACCTTCGGGGGTGGGGTGACATGCGTATCGGTCCGAGTCTCATTCTTGCGTCGCGCCAGACCCTGGCGATGACGCCCCAGCTGCAGCAGGCGATCAAGCTGCTGCAGTTCTCGCACCTCGAGCTGGCGGCTTTCATCCAGCAGGAAATGGAAAAGAACCCTCTGCTTTCCGAGGGAGCTTCCGAAGAAGGCGCCGCCGCCGACTACGAGGCGCCGCCGATCGACACACCGCGCGATACCGCCGAAGCCCTGCAGGCCGCCGCGCCGGCGCTGGCCGACGCCGACGATCGCTGGACCCGCGAGCATGCAGACCGGGGCGGCGACGCCGCCGCCAGCCGCACCGGCCAGCGCGAGGACACGCCCGACGCGCTCGACTTCGTGGCTGAGCGCCCGCAATCGCTGGCCGTCCATGTGCTGGAACAGCTCGAGCTGATGTTCAAGGATCCGGCCGAACGCCGCATCGCGATGAAGATCGCCGAGGGCCTCGACGAGGCCGGCTATTGCCGTCTCGAAGCGGCTTCCGTCGCTGAAGCCGTGGCGACCGACATCGCGCTCGTCGAGAAGATCTGGGCGCGCCTGCGCCAGATGGAGCCGGCCGGCCTCTTCTCGCGCACCGTCGCCGAATGCCTCGGCGCACAGCTTGCGGAGCGCAACCGCCTCGATCCGGCAATGAAGGCGCTGCTCGACAATCTCGACCTCGTTGCCGCCGGCGAACTCGGCCAGCTGCGCCGCCGCTGCGGCGTCGACGACGAAGACCTTCGCGACATGCTGTCCGAGCTGCGCACGCTCGATCCGCGTCCTGGCCAGGCCTTCGAGTTCGAGCCGATCCAGCCGGTCGCTCCCGACCTTTATCTCACGCCGGCCAAGGATCCCGAGACCGGCGAGGATGGCTGGCACATCGAGCTCAACACCGACGCGCTGCCCAAGGTGCTGGTCGACCGCAACTATCACGCCACGCTGATGAAGGGCGCGCGCGCCAAGCCCGATCGCGACTTCGTCGCCGAGCGTTTCCAGTCGGCCAACTGGCTGGTGAAGACGCTGGAGCAGCGCGCCACCACCATCCTCAAGGTCGCGCGCGAGATCGTGCGCCAGCAGGACGGCTTCTTCCGCCACGGCGTCAGCGCGCTGAAGCCGCTGGTGCTGCGCGACATCGCCATCGCCACCGAGCTGCACGAGAGCACGGTGAGCCGCGTCACCTCGAACAAGTACATCAACACGCCGCGCGGCATCTTCGAGCTGAAGTACTTCTTCACCTCGGCCCTGCCGGCACGCACGCCGGGCGTCGTCGTCTCGTCGGAGTCGGTGCGCTCGCGCATCCGTCACCTGGTCGGCGGCGAGAACGCCCACCAGCCGCTCAGCGACGACCGCATCGTCGATCTGCTGAAGGGCGAGGGCGTGGAGATCGCGCGCCGCACGGTCGCGAAGTATCGCGAAGCCATGCGCATCCCCTCGTCGGCCGAGCGCCGCCGCCTGGGGCGCCTGGGCATGAGCCGCCCGATGCCGGGTCTGTCGTCCGCCGCCGTCGCCGCCGAGGCGATGACCGGTCCGGCCGACTGACACGCGATGCGCGGGGCCTCGCCCGTGCTGCCGAGCGATGGCTTGACCCGGTCCGGGGAGGCGCCTATAGGGGCGCACTCCTCGCAGGGCGGATTAAGGTTCGCGCTCGCTAACCCATTGGTGACATTGTGGAAATCGCCGATTTGCTGACCGGCCCGGATGCCGTTCTGGCCAGCGCCAAGGCGACCGGAAAGAAGGCGCTTCTGGCGGAGATCGCCAGCCGCGCGGCCGGTCTCTTCCAGGTCGACGAGCGCAGGCTGTTCGATCGTCTGCTCGAGCGCGAGCGCCTGGGCTCGACCGGCATCGGTGGCGGCATCGCCATTCCCCACGGACGTCTCACGACCATGACCCGGCCGCTCGGCCTGTTCGCCCGCATGGCGCATCCGGTCGACTTCGATGCGATCGACGAGCGCCCCGTGGACATCGTTTTCCTGCTGGTCACGCCGGAAGGCGCGGGCGCCGATCACCTGAAGGCGCTGGCGCGGGTGTCGCGCCTGCTGCGCGACCGCAGCCTCGTCGAGAAGCTGCGGGCGACCGAGAATGCCGAGGCGCTGTATGCGCTGCTCGTCGAAACGGTCCAGACCCAAAGCGCGGCCTGAACCGCCCCTTCAGCTAACGCAAAGTTTCCTCAGTGCACCAGCGCGGGCTCGAGCTCGTGCTGGCGGATCAGCGCCTGCGCGATCTCGATCGACGGCACCGAGGCCATCGGCTTGCCGTCCGCCGAGAAGATGCCGACCGCATGGGCGCCGTCGGGCAGGTTGATCGCCTTCACGTAGGCGATCTGCTCCGCACCGAGGCTGAGAAACGCCTCGTCGGCGAGCGGAGTGAAGTTCAGGACATTGCTTTCCATGGCTACCTCCTTGGCAGCATCGGCGCGCTCCGCCTCAACGGCTGCGACGCGCGGTGATATCGATCGTCTGATCCGCCCCGGCGGGGCGGCCGGCATCGATGCGGATGGTTCGGATGCGGGGCTCCACGACCGGCCGCATCAAGTCGATCGACAACAGACCATTGTCGAGCCGGGCGCCGATCACCTCGATCCCGTCGGCGAGCATGAACGCCCTCTGGAACTGACGGGCGGCGATGCCGCGGTGGAGATAGATCCGGTCGCTGTCGTCGGCCTGCTTGCCGCGGACCGTGAGCTGGTTCTCCACCAGCTCGATGATCAGGCCGTCGTTGGTGAAGCCGGCCACGGCCAAGGTGATGCGCAGGCCGTTCTCGCCGATCCGCTCGATATTGTACGGAGGGTAGCCCTCGGCGTTCTTGGCCAGCCGGTCGAGCGTTCGCTCGAGCTGGTCGAAGCCCAGTAACAAGGGCGAATTGAACATCGATACTCGACTCATCTGAACCCCCCTCCGTGGAGCGAGTGGCCGGGAACCCCTTACGGGCCTTCCCTTGGAATGAATCTGGGGTGCTGGAGCCGGGGTTCAAGCCCCCTTTCCAGCCCATCGCCACGGGGCTCCGGCTGGGGTAAAATATCCCCAAACCCCTCCACCGCCCGGCCGCTCGAGCCTCCCGGGCCAAAGAACAGAAACGATGACGCTGGTCGCCTCTGACACAAGACGGCCCGGTGAACCTTTGGTTTCCGGGGCACGGCCGATCCGTTCGGTCCCGACACGTCCCTCGGCGGCCGCCCGGCGCGAACGCCAGGCGTTCGGTCGCTGGTTCCTCGGCTCCTCGCTCTATTCGCTAACCCTGGGTTACGGCACGCCGCGCAGCTTCTTCGCGGTCGCCGCAGATTCCTGGCCGGGCGATCCGGTTCTGGGCCAGCGCCTGCTGCAGGCTGGCGAATTCGCCGCCGCCGGTACCGTCGG
Source organism: uncultured Rhodospirillaceae bacterium (assembly GCA_945952105.1). Classification (GTDB taxonomy): domain Bacteria; phylum Pseudomonadota; class Alphaproteobacteria; order Reyranellales; family Reyranellaceae; genus Reyranella. Next base: position 185,271 of record CAMFGZ010000004.1, read on the forward strand.
CACGGTCCTGCCCGAGTCGGACGACCCGCCGTGGCAGCGTCCCGGCGCCGCGCCGCTGTGGCTCGATGCGCTGAACGGCTTCGCCTGGCTGCGCGACCTGCGCGACAATGGCGATGCGCACGGCGCCCTGCTCGCAGCGAAGCTGGTCGACGACTGGACCAATCGCGAATGGCGCTGGTCGCCGGTGACGTGGAAGCGCGACGTGCTCGCCGCCCGCATGGTCGCCTGGATCCGACACTACGAATGGCTGGCCTCGGCGGCGGACCCGGGCTTTGCCGCCCGCTTCGTCTTCTCGCTCGGCCGCCAGCGCATTCATCTGCGCCGGGTCGCGCGCCGCGGCATGGTCGGCCACGAGGCCGTCGCCGTGTACAAGGCGCTGATCTTCGCCGACCTCGCCTTCATCCGCGACGGCAAGCATTTCGAGAAGAGCCTCGATCAGACGCTGGGCCGGCTGTCCAAGTTCGTGAAGCGCTACGTGCTGCACGACGGCATCGTGTCGGAACGCGCGCCGCACCTGCAGCTCGCCGTGCTGCGTCACCTGATCGACGTGCGCGCGGCCCTTGCCTCGGCCGAACGCCGGGCGCCGGCCGAACTGGTCGCCGCGATCGACCGCATGGCGCCGATGCTGCGCTTCTTCCGCCACGGCGACGGCGGCCTCTCGCTGTTCAACGGCACGTGGGAAGGCGACCGCCGTCTGATCGACCTCGTGCTGGCGCGTTCGGGCTCGGGCGAAGTGGCGCCGACCATGGCGCTGGCGAGCGGCTTCCAGCGCCTGTCCGCCGGCACGTCGCTGGTGATCGCCGATGCCGGCAGTCCGCCGGGCCGCGGCATGGACGGCATCGCGCACGCGGGCACGCTGAGCTTCGAGATGAGTGCTGCGCACGAGCGGCTGATCGTGAACTGCGGCACCTATCCGGGCGCGCCGCGCGACTGGCAGCATTTCATGCGCTACACGGCTGCCCATTCGACGGCGGTGGTCGATGACGTGAATTCGACCGAGATCACCAACCACGGCGCGCTCGAGTATCGCGCAGGCAACGTGCTGATCGACCGCGCCGACGATGGCGGGGCGCAGTGGCTCGACATGTGCCACGACGGCTATCGCTCGCTCTACGGCATCATCCATCGTCGCCGCCTGTGGCTGTCACCCGACGGCGGCGACCTGCGCGGCGAGGATTCGTTCCTGGGCTACGAGGGACGCCCCGTGACCGTGCCGGACCAGCGCTACATCGTGCGCTTCCACTTGCACCCGACGGTCAAGGCGACGCTGGCGCAGAGCGGTCAGGCGGTGCTGATGCGGCTGCCGAGCGGACGCGGCTGGCGCCTGCGCGCGACCGGCGCCGGCATCGGCCTCGCCGAGAGCATCTATCTCGGCGAGGAAGGCCGCGTGCGCCGCACGGAGCAGATCGTCTTGGTGGGCCAGGTTCCGGCTGAGGGCACCACAGTGAAGTGGGCCCTCACGCGCATGGAGGGGTAGTTCTGGGGCGCGCGACTCCAGTCGCGCGATCTTCGTCGGCATAAACAGAAGACGCCCCACTGGAGTGGCGCGCCCCCAAGCTTTAAGGCTTCAGGAAGCCCACAGTCCTGTAAACCTCGTCGAGGATCGGCGCGGCGATGGCGCGGGCGCGCTGGGCGCCGTTGCGCAGCACGCCGTCGACATGGCCGGGGTCCTTCATCAGCCGCTGCATCTCCGCACCGATCGGCCCGAGCTTTGCGACCGCCAGTTCGGTGAGCGCCGTCTTGAACTCGGAGAACTGCTTGCCGGCGAACTGCGCGACGACGGCGTCCTTCTCCTGGTCGGCGAGGGCGGCGTAGATGCCCAGCAGGTTGTCGGCGTCGGGGCGCTTCTCGGCATCCTCCAGCGTGTCGGGCATCGGCAGTGGATCGGTCTTGGCGCGGCGGATCTTCTGGGCGATCGCGTCGGCATCGTCGGTAAGGTTGATGCGCGAGTAGTCCGACGGATCGGACTTGCTCATCTTCTTGGTGCCGTCGCGCAGGCTCATGACGCGCGTCGCCGCGCCGAAGATCAGCGGCTCGGTGATCGGGAAGAAATCCGGCTGGCTGAAATCGTTGTTGAACTTGATGGCGATGTCGCGCGTCAGCTCGAGATGCTGTTTCTGGTCCTCGCCGACCGGCACGTGCGTTGCCTTGTAGATCAGGATGTCGGCGGCCATCAGCGCGGGATAGGCGAACAGTCCGAGCGAGACATTCTCGCGGTCCTTGCCGGCCTTCTCCTTGAACTGCGTCATGCGGCTCATCCAGCCCATGCGGGCCACGCAATTGAAGATCCAGGCGAGCTGCGCGTGTTCGGGCACCATCGACTGGTTGAAGATGGTCTGCTTGTTGCCGTCCACGCCGGCCGCGAGGAAAGCCGAGGCGATCTCGCGCGTCTGCGCGGCGAGCTGCGCGGGCTCCTGCCACACGGTGATCGCGTGCTGGTCGACCACGCAGTAGAGGCACTCGTAATCGTTCTGCAGGCGCGCGAAGTTGCGGATCGCGCCGAGATAGTTGCCGAGATGGAGATTGCCGGTCGGCTGCACGCCGGAAAGGATGCGGCCCTTGAGACCGCGCGCTTCGTACGCGGCGAGGTGCGGGTTGGTCGCCGGTGAGGTGGCGGTCGTCGTGTCGGTCATGGATGTGGACTCCGGGTCAGGTCGATGGCGCGGGGTTTGGACCTCCGCGCACCCCGCCGGTGGAAGGTCAGGGGCGCGCGGGTATCGCGCAGGTCGCCTCGTTAATCAAGGCAGGGCGGTTGACGCCGTCCATCGCGGCTGTTCCCATCGGATTGCACGCATCTTGCAGCATAGCGGGAGCGTCAGGGGACCGGCTTCGACACTCTGGATGGGGGCATTCGATGGACGAGCGGGAGTTGCGAGGGTTGATCGGCCGGGTGAAGGCGGGCGGCTTGTCGCGTCGCGGCTTCGTGCAACGGCTGGCGGCGGTGGGTCTCACCGCACCGATGGCGGCCCAGCTCCTCGCCTTCTCCGGCGTCGCGATGGCGCAGTCGGCACCGGTCTACAAGCCGACCCGGCGCGGCGGCGGCGGCCTGCTGAAGGTGCTGTGGTGGCAGGGGCCGACCCTGCTCAATCCGCACTTTGCCGTCGGCACCAAGGATCGGGACGGCAGCCGTCTCTTCTATGAGCCGCTGGCGGCGTGGGATCGCGACGGCAACCTGCGGCCCAAGCTCGCGGCGTCCATCCCCAGCCGCGAGGACGGCACGCTTGCCGCCGACGGCAGGTCGGTGATCTGGAAGATGAAGCAGGGCGTGAGGTGGCATGACGGGAAGCCCTTCACTGCCGACGATGTCGTCTTCACCTGGGCCTATGCCAGCGATCCCGCGACGGCGACGGTGACCAGCGGCTCTTACAAGGACGTCGTGGTCGAGAAGATCGACGACTTCACCGTGGTCGTGAAATTCAAGCAGCCCACGCCTTTCTGGGCGGACACCTTCGTCGGCTGGATGGGCTGCATCATCCCCAAGCATCTGTTCGGTGACTACGTGGGCGCCAAGTCGCGCGAGGCGCCGACCAACCTGAAACCGGTGGGTACCGGCCCCTACAAGTTCAAGGACTTCAAGCCGGGGGACCTCGTCACCGGCGAGATCAATCTCGACTATCACGTGCCCAACCGGCCGCATTTCGACGCGATCGAGATGAAGGGCGGCGGCGATGCCGTGTCGGCGGCGCGCGCGGTCCTGCAGACCGGCGAGTTCCACTTCGCCTGGAACGTTCAGGTCGAGGACGAGATTCTTGTGCGCATGGAGAAGGGCGGCAAGGGAAGGGTCGCCATCACGCCGGGCGGCGGCATCGAACACCTGCAGCTCAACAACACCGACCCGTGGACGGAGGTCGACGGCGAGCGCTCCAGCCTGAAGACGAAGCACCCCATCCTGTCGGATCCCGCCGTGCGCCAGGCGGTCGCGCTGCTGGTCGACAAGAAGTCGATCCAGGATCATATCTACGGCCGCATCGGCATCGCCACGGCCAACTACATCAACAATCCCGAGCGTTTCCGCTCGAAGACCACGACGTTCGAGTTCAACGTCGACAAGGCCAACGCGCTTCTCGACAAGGCGGGATGGGTGCGCGGAGCGGATGGCATTCGCGCCAAGGACGGGAAGAGGCTGAAGTTCGTCTACCAGACCTCGATCAACCAGCCGCGGCAGAAGACGCAGCAGATCATCAAGCAGGCCGCGCAGAAGGCGGGCATCGAGATGGACCTGAAGTCGGTGACGGCGTCGGTGTTCTTTTCGTCGGATGTCGCCAACCCCGACACCTACACCAAGTTCTATGCCGACCTGCAGGAGTACAGCAACGGCATGGAAGCGCCTGATCCCGAGACTTTCCTGCGCCAGTTCTGCTCGTGGGAAGTGGCGACCAAGGAGAACAAGTGGCAGGGCCGCAACGTCACGCGCTGGCAGAACCAGGAATACGACGACGCGCACAAGGCGGCGCAGGTCGAACTCGATCCCGTGAAACGCGCGGCCCTGCTGATCAAATGCAACGAGCTGGTTGTCAACAACCAGGTCACCATTCCGCTGGTGATGCGGCCCAGCGCCGTCGCCATGAACAACAGGCTGGTCGCCGAAATCAGCGGCTGGGACAACAACACCTCGGATCTCGCGAACTGGTATCTCGACGGTTAGAGACCATTCAAATGGGGAGTTGCCGGGGTCTCGCGGCTTGTAACCAAGCCGCTTGGCCGGCGAAGGGGTGATGACGGAGCCGCTCTTTCTTCGGCGCTCCCAGACATCGCTTCGCGATGTCTCGCCGCTCAGCAGCCGAGCTTCGCTCGGCTTTCGCGATCCCTGTCGGGATGGTGGAACAGTAGGACCACCAGCACCGAGGAGAGGGCGAGTACGGTCATCAGCAGGAAGCCGTCGGCGAAGGAGCCGCGCAGGTTGAGCACCCAGCCGGTGATGGCCGGCGCCAGGAAGCCGGCGATGGCGAAGGCGAAGTCCATGATGCCGAGCGCCGTTGCGGCGCGCTCGGGGACGATGTCGACGTTCACCGCATAGTAGGCGGCGTTGGAACCCATCGAGGCCGCCACCGCGACGGTGATGCCGGCGATCGCCACGGTGAGATTATCGGTGAGCGCCACCGGGATGACGGCGAGGGCGGCCACGAACTGGCTGCCGGCGATCAGCCAGGAGCGCGAGATGCGCATGCTGCCGGTGGTCTTCAGGAGATGGTCGGACCAGCGGCCCATCGCCCACAGCAGGACGGCGGCGGACAGCCAGGGCAGCACCGAGAACAGGCCGATGGCGCCGAGGTTCAGCCCGTACTTGCGCTCCAGGTAGCTCGGTAGCCAGGTCATGAAGAAGAACAGGAAGTAGCCGAAGACGAAGAACGCCCAGGTGTTGGCGAGCAGCGTCCGGTTGGTCAGCAGCGCCTTCAGTGTGGCGGGTTCCGGCCAGGATTTCAGCACCGCATGCGGCGCGGCGGTGACGCCGGGATCGACCTTGCGGATGTGGGCGAGCTCGGCCGCGTTAACGTGGCGCGATTGCGACGGATCGTCCCGGAAGCAGAGGTACCAGAGCGGGATCCAGGCGGCCGACAGCACGAACAGCGCCGCGAAGGTCAGTCGCCAGTCGAGCCAGCCGAGAAGCTGCGTCACCAGGGGCCCGCCGATGGCCAGCGCCAGCGGCACCGCCAACAGGGCGTTGGCCAGCGCCGTCGCCCGCTCGTGCGGCGACAGCCAGTGGCTGACCGCGCCGGTGAGAGCGGGGAAGTTGGGGCCTTCCGAAACGCCCAACAGCACACGGGCTGCATAGAGGATGGCAACGCTGGTCGCGAGCGCGGTGGCCCCGATCGAAAGGCTCCACAATACCGCTGCAATGGTGAGGATCAGCCGGGCGCCGTAGCGGTCGACGGCGAAGCCACCAATCAGGGTGGTGATGGCGTAGCCCAGGCCAAAGGCGCCCAGGATGCCGCCGGTCTCGGCCGGCGACAGGCCGAGGTCCCGCTGGATCAGGGGAATGGCGTAGGAGAGGGCCGCCCGGTCGATGTAGTTCACGACCGTGATCGCGAACAGCAGGAAGACGATGAACCACCTGTAGCGCGTGCGTGTCATCGGCTCCCCGCTTATTTGGGCTCGGCGAGGTATTCCTCGGCGGCGGACACAACGGCGTCGACGAACGCCCTACCGGCAGGATCCTTGCTCGCGAACTGGGTACGCACCGATCCCCACAAAGGCCAACGGCCGTTTTCGTCGCAGCCGGCCTGCTCCCAGGAGAACTGGGCGCTCTTCATCACGGGATTCCAAGGACGATATGCGAAATAAACCGAATGCCCAAATGCGGCCGCCAAGGCGCTCAGCTTGACGTCGCTGCTCTCGACTAAGGTGAAGATTTTCTCATCGTCCGCGTCGGCACCGAAGATAACCATGCCTTCGTTTGGACATTCCGCCAACCGCTTGTGCGTACTGCAAGCGCGGGAAAGACGATGGGGTTTTGTGCCCTTCAAGGGCAGACTTTTGATGTGTGTCTCCAGCAGAACACCGTGAGGATAGTGAAGCTGGAGTCTATCGACGAAGTGCAACGCATGCGCTGGCGCGAAGTAAAAATTTCTCTCCCAGTAGGTCGTTCTGCCGGACCAGTCGAGAATAAGTGCATCTTCTGCTGCTTCGAGGCGCGCTTCTTCCGATAGGGCCGGACGTTTCCCACGAACGGTGAGGCCAGCCAAATCGCACGCCTGCTCCATCAACAGGTCGCCGTGAAATCCTGGGCCGATGGAAGCGTCGATCAGCTCGACGCCCCCACACTCCACGCTGAAATGTCCACCTCTGTATCGAATGTAGATGGACCGTCCATCGGCTGTCTGTCCCCAGAATTGAGAAGGGCAACTGCCACCACCCTTGATTGAAATGAGGTCGATGTTGAGAGGCTTTAGATCGGGCCGGCTGAAGAACATCGAACTTTCAACGGTTTGGTGGGTTTTGACCTTGGACAAGTTGAGCTTACTCTTCAGTATCCCCTTGAGCATTACAACGGTCCCAAATTCATGTCCGATAATCCGCCGATCGAGTTCGCCTTCCCCGACCTGCGCAAGTGGGAGAAGGGGGCCGCGCCCTACATCCATGTCCTGGAGAGCGGCAAGCCGGGGCCGACGGTGATGGTGGCCTCGCTGACCCACGGCAACGAAGTGTCCGGCGCCATCGTGGTCGACGCGCTGCTGACGGCCGGGGTGAAGCCGCGCCAGGGCACGCTGATCCTGTCCTTCAACAACATCGAGGCCTATCACTCGTTCGACCGCCGGACGCCCTTCAAGTCGCGCCTGGTCGACGAGGACTTCAATCGCGTCTGGGGCCGCATCGACGAGCCGGCCACCACCGTCGAAACCAGGCGGGCGCAGGTGCTGAAGCCGTTCGTCGAGCGCGCCGACATGCTGCTCGACCTCCATTCCATGCACGACGATTGCGTGCCGCTGATGCTGTCGGGCCCGCTCGACAAGGGTGTCGAATTCGCGAAGAAGATCGGCACGCCGGTCGACATCGTGCGCGACGCAGGCCACGCCGCCGGCATGCGCATGCGCGACTACGGTGGGTTCGGCGATCCCAAGAGCCCGAAGAACGCGCTGCTGATCGAGACCGGCCAGCACTGGCGCGCCTCCTCGGTCGTGGTCGCCAAGGACGTGACGGCGCGCTTCCTGGTCGAGACCGGTGTCCTCGAAGAGAGCGACCTGCCGGCCGGCTGGCGTCAGCCGACGCCCGCGAAGCAGCGTGTCGTCGAGGTGACGCATGCCGTAGCTACCAAGCGCGGCAACTTCACGCCGGCGCAGCGCTTCGAGGGCCAGGACGTGATCGCCAAGGCGGGCACCGTGCTGGGTCACGACGACGACGAGCCGGTGACGACGCCCTACGACGATTGCGTGCTGGTCATGCCCTCGTCGAGCCGGCCGCTGCGGCCCGGGGTCACGGTTGTTCGCCTGGGTCGGCTGACCTGACGCCCGGCTGGCGCCGCATCACGTAGCGCAGCTCCGAGACCCTCACCACGCCGAGCGCGGCGCCGAGCGCGGCATATGCGATCGCCCCGATCGCGCAGATGCCGGCGAGGGCGATGCCGCCCTCGATGTCCGGGCGCGACAGCGGCCGGGCCAGCCAGACGAGGCCGAGCCACAGGACCACGCCCATGCCGGCCGTCGCGCCGGCGACGCGGATCGCGCGCGAGATCAGGCGCCGGTCCGGAAGCAGATGGTTGCGGCGCCAGAGAACGGCCGCCAGCAGGCCCGCGTTCAGCCAGCCCGACAGCGAGGAGGCGAGCGCGATGCCGACCTGGGCGAGCGTGGTGGCGAACAGGAAATAGACGTTGAACAGGATGTTGGCGGTGATCGCCGCCAGCGCGATGTAGAGCGGCGTGCGCGTGTCCTCGCGGGCGAAGAAGCCCGGCGCCAGCGCCTTCACCAGCACGAAGGCCGGCAGGCCGACGGCGAAGGCCGCCAGCGCACCGGCCGTGCGCCAAGTGTCCTCGGAGGTGAAGCGGCCGCGCTCGAACAGCACGCGGATGATCGGATCGGCCAGGAACCACAGGGCCACCGCGGCCGGCAGGCTGAACAGCAGGCCGAACTCGATGGCGCGGTTCTGGTTGGTCATGGCCGACTGCGTGTTGCCCGCACGCAGCTCGCGGGCCAGCAACGGCAGCAGCGCCGTGCCGATGGCGATGCCGACCACGCCGAGCGGCAACTGCGCAATGCGGTCGGCGTAGTACAGCGCCGAGATCGTACCGACGGGGAGCAGCGACGCCCAGACGACGTCGAGCACGACGCTGATCTGCTGCACGCCGCCGCCGATCGCCACCGGCGTCGCGAGCTTCACCAGCCGCGCCACGCGCGGCGTCCAGCGCGGCCGCGTCAGCGCCATGCCGACCTCGTCGCGCGCGCAGGCGATCAGCAGCCAGACCCATTGCAGGACACCGGCGATGGCCACGCCGATCGAGGCCGCGTAGCCCGAGTTGGGCAGCAGGGGCGTCAGCCCCAGCACGGCGGCGATCAGCGCGAGGTTCAGCAGCACCGGCGTTGCCGCGACATGGGCGAAGCGGTCGATGCCGTTCAGCACGCCGCCATAGAGCGAGGCGAGCGAGATGAACAGGAGATAGGGGAAGGCGATGCGGCCGAAGTCGACGGCCATGGCGAAGGTCGGAAGGTCGTCGACCATGCCCGGCGCGAGCACCGCCATCACCAGCGGCATCGCGAACATCAGGATCACGGTGAAGGGGATCAGTACCAGCAGCAGCGCCGCCTGCGCCTGCCGAGCGAAGGCCATCGCCTCGGCCCGGCCACTGCCCGTCAATTCGCGCGCGAACAGCGGCACGAAGGCGGCGGAGAAGGCACCTTCGGCGAACAGGCGGCGGAAGAAGTTCGGCAGCTTGAAGGCGACGAAGAAAGCGTCCGCGACCGCACCGGAACCGAGGACCGCCGACAACACGATGTCGCGCACGAAGCCGACGACACGGCTCAGCAGCGTGAAGCCGCCGACGGTGGCGATGGAACGCGCGAGACTCACGCGCGCGGCCCCTGCCGAAAGAGCGAAATACCCTGTTTCACAGCCATAATTCTGTCATCGCCCTCAGGCATATTCTTCCTCGGTAGCGGCCGGCGATGTGATGGTCGGTTTAAACCGCTGCCACGGCCGGTCCCGAGAGGGGCCGGTTTTCTTTTGGGCGCTTCACGTCGAGGCGGCGGCCAGTTTCAGAAGCGTCTCGCGATCCTGCGTCACGAGCTTCTTGTAGTCGCCGACGATCTTCTCGAGTTCGTCCGCCGGCAACACGCTTTCGAGATCGGTGAACCCCTGCGGCGCGCGCTGCTCGACGATGTCGAGCATCACGTCGATGCCCTTGCGGCGATTGCTCTCGACGATGCGCGCGGTCGGCGGCAGGCGCCGCTCCTCATAGCGTCGCAGCGCCTTCTCGGGGTCGTCGCCCAGGCTCAGCTCCTGCGTGATCGCCTCGCCGTCGAGGATCGCCTGCGAGGCGCCGTTCGAGCCGATAGGATACATCGGATGCGCGGCATCGCCCAGCAGCGTGACGCGGCCATGGCTCCAGCGCGGCAGCGGATCGCGGTCGACCATGGGGAATTCGAGGATCGTGTGCGCGGTGCGGATGACTTCCGGCACGTCGAGCCAGCCGAAGTTCCAGTCGGCGAAGCGCGGCAGGAAGTCCTCCAGCCGGCCCGGCTTGTTCCAGTCCTCGCGCGAGGGCAGTGCGCCATCGCCCATGTGCAGGTCGCAGATCCAGTTGATCAGCGCCTCGCCGCGCTCGGCATGGGCGCGGCTGATCGGATAGCAGACGAATTTCTGGTTGTGATGGCCGGCCTGCACCATCGTGTTGCCGCCGAGGAAAGGCTTGCCGACGGTGACACCGCGCCACATCAGGATGCCCTGCCACTTGGGCGGACCCTCGTCGGGATAATAGTGCGCGCGCACGGCTGAGTGGATGCCGTCGGCGCCGATCAGGAGGTCGGCCTCGGCGTTCTCGACTGGCATGCCGTCGCGATCGACGAAATGGGCGGCGACCTTGTCGTGGTGCTGCGCGAAGCGGGAGATGCGCCGGCCGAAGCGGATGCGGCCCGCGCCCAGCATCTCTTGCGCCGCGCGGAACAGGATCATCTGCAGCTCGCCGCGATGGATCGAGAATTGCGGCCAGGGCAGGCCGGCATGGCGGCCGCGCGGATCGGCCCAGATCGTCTGGCCGTGGCGGTTGGCGTAGCGCAGTTCGCGCGTCTCGATGGCAGTGGCCGCGAGCGCCGGCTCGAGCCCCAGTCCGCAGAGGATGCGCACCGCACCGGCCTGGATGTTGATGCCGACGCCCAGCGGCCGCATCTCCGACACGGCCTCGTAGACATGAACCTCGTGGCCCGCACGGTGCAGGCACATCGCGGCGGTCAATCCGCCGATTCCGGCGCCGGCAATGAGGATCTTCATGGTGGGCCTCAGGTGTCGCGATTCAGGCCGCGCTTCGCCAGCGCCGCCTCGTAGGCCGCCCAGCGCTCGGCGTGCGTCTCGCTGAGCTCGCGCAGATAGGCCCAACTGTAGATGCCGCTGTCATGGCGATCGTCGAACACGATGCGGATCGCGTAGTGACCCACCGGCTCGACCGACACGATCTTCACGTGGCGCCGGCCGGCGACGATCTTCTTCTGGTTGGGTCCGTGCCCCTGCACCTCGGCAGACGGGCTCTCGACACGCAGATATTCGGCGGAAAGCGCGCCGGCATGGCCGTCGGAGAAATCGATCTCCAGCCGGCCTTTCTCCTTGAAGACGCGCAGCTCGGTCGGCCACGGCGCGGTGGTCGATTCGTAGTTGCCCTCGGCGGGCACGGCCTTGGGAAACTCGGCGGTCATGGCACGTCGCGGAGTTGGCGCGCCTCGCTCACCAGCATGATGGGGATGCCGTCGCGGATCGGATAGGCGAGGCCCGCCTTGCGGCTGATCAGCTCGCCGGCCGCCGCGTCGTATTCCAGCGTGCCGTGCGTCGCCGGGCAGACGAGGATCTCGAGCAGCTTGGGGTCCACGCCGGCGCGGCGCGGGGCTGCGGATTCATCCGATGGGCTCATGGTGCGGTGCTTTCGCTGGTCTTCGTTGGCTGAAGTATAGCACGCCGCGCCTAGCGGCGGGCGCCGCCTAGTTGGTGCGGCCGGACGGCCTGTCGGACGGATCTCCGAAGGCGCTCATCTCGAGGAAGGCGATCAGCAGCTTTGCGCGCGCGGTGCTGTCCGCGGCTTCGAGCAGGGCCTGCTTCTCTGCCGGACCGAACGGCAGCACCATCGACAGCGAGGTGACGAGGTTGGCGTCGGCCGCCTTGTTCACCGCATCCCAGTCGGTCGAGAGCTGGCGGCCGCGGAAGAAGGCGGCCAGCGCGGCCATCAGCCGCTCGCGGTCGAGTTCGACGACGTCCTCGGCATGGTCGAGATCGGCGCGGTACGGCGAGAAGACCGAGGAGACGCGGCGGTAGCCGCCCTGGGCGAGGTCGAGTTCGCGCACGATGTCGAAGCGGCAGACGCCGCTCAGCACCAGCATCAGCCGCCCGTCCTCGGTCTCGTTGAAGTTGGTGATACGCCCGGCGCAGCCGACCCGGTGGACCTTGGGCTTGCCGTCTTCCGACGGCAGCCCGTCGCCGGCGAAGCCGCCGGGTTGCACCGGTTGGACCATGCCGATCATGCGGGTACCGGCCAGCGCATCGGAGATCATCGCGAGGTAGCGCGGCTCGAAGATGTTGAGCGGCAGCTTGCCGCCAGGCAGCAGCAGCACGCCCGACAGCGGGAAGATCGGCAGCGTCTCGGGAAGCTGCTCGAAGCTCGGCTCGAACGGATTGCGCCCCGGGCTCGTGGACGAGGGCGCGCGCTCGCTCACGACGGGGCGCTCACGAGAACAGGATCGTCGACAGCCGCTTGCGGCCGTCGACCGAGATGGGATCGGTGAAACCCAGCGCCTCGAAGAACTTCAGCAGCTGCTGGCGGGCGGCGGCCTCGTTCCAGTTGCGGTCGGCCTTGATCATCGCGAGCAGCTCGTCGACGGCTTCCTGCTTCTGATTGCCGGCCCAATAGGCCATGGCGAGATCGAGCCGTGCCTGGAAATCCTTCGGGTCAGCTTCGGCCTTGGCCTTGAGGTCGCCAATGGGGCCCGCATCCTTGGCCTTCTCGGCGAGGTCGATCGCGGCCTGCGCGGCCACGACGTCGGCGCCGCTACGCTCCTTGGCGGGAATCTGCTCGAGCAGTTCCTTGGCCTGCTCGACGTCGCCGAGCGAGACCTGGTAACGGGCGAGGCCGGCCAGCGCCACGACGTTGGTCGGCTCGACGCCCAGGATCTCGCTGTAGATCTGGGCGGCGGTGTCCATGTCGTTCTGGGCGACCGCGGCCTTGGCCTGCTCGAGCAACTCGGCGAGTTCCAGGGCGGCCGGATCGCCGGCGCCACCGGAGGCCTGGACGAGGCGACCGACGAATTCCTTGAGCTGGCTCTCGGGCACGGCGCCCATGAAGCCGTCGACCGGACGGCCGCCGAAGAAGGCATAGACCGCCGGAATCGACTGGATGCGCAGCTGCTGGGCCAGCATCTGGTTCTTGTCGATGTCGATCTTGACCAGCTTGACCGCGCCCTTGGCCTCCTTGACGACCTTCTCGATCATCGGCTGGAGCGTCTTGCACGGGCCGCACCACGGCGCCCAGAAATCGACGATGACCGGTACGGTCCGCGAGGCTTCGAGCACGTCCTTGGCGAACTTTGTCTGGTCGCTGTCCTTGATCAGGTCGGCGGGGGCAGCCTGCGGCGCGGCGCCCTGCAGCATCGTTTCCATAGGTCCTCGAACGGAAGGGGGGAGGTGCGCCCGCAATGTGGCGTTGGCCCCCGGGGGACGCAAGGGGCGCAGCGGAACGAGCGCCGACGCGTCCGTTTCGCTCCCACTAGTCTGCAATTGCGAGCCATTCTCATGGTGGGCTATAGGGACAGCATGCCGTCCGACACTGCCCTTCTGTTCATGCAGCACCGGCGCGCCCTGGTGGATTACGCGACGCGCCTGGTCGGCTCCCGCAGCAAGGCGGAGGATGTTGTCCAGGAGGCGTGGATACGGCTGCATGCCGCGATGCTCGAGCAGCGGACCATCGCCGAGCCCAAGGCCTATCTCTATCGCATCGTCCACAATCTGGCGGTCGACGGCCGCGGCGCCGTCGCGCGCGAGGGCCGCATCATCAAGGCGGCCGAGGTCACCGAAGCCGACCAGGTGAGCTTCTCCGGGCCGACGCCCGAGGGCATCACGCTCTACCGCGACGAGCTGCGCCGGCTGCAGCAGGCGATGGCGGAACTGCCGCCGCGCACGCGGATCGCCTTCCAGATGCACCGGCTGGGCGGATTCAAGCTGCGCGAGATCGCGCTGCACCTGAAGATCTCCGTGCCGACGGCGCACAAGCTGGTCGTCGACGGGCTCCGGCATTGCCGGAACCGACTGGAATGGCCGGCCGGAGACGATACGGCCCCATAAAAAGGACGACGAGGACCGTCTATCCTGTGCCCGACCCGACGGTCGGACGAGCGACGGCCCGGACGGGATGGAAGGATTGATGACGGCAAGCGTGCACGACGGCCCCGGCGACGCCTCCGAGCAGGCCCTGGAGTGGTTCGTCCTCCTGCAGGACGACCCGCAGGATGCAGCACTTCGTCGTCGCTTCGAAGGATGGCTGGCTGCGAGTCCTGCCCATGGCGACGCCTGGGCGAGGACGGTGCGCACATCGTCGCTCGCCGAATCGCTCCTGCCCTTCGACGCGCGCGACTGGGCGGTCGACGGCGTGGTACCCGACAGGGACCGCCTGCGCGCGACCCCTCCCGACCCACAGCGCGCAGCGCTCGGGTACCCGCGCCGGCGCCGGATTCCGGTCTGGTGGGCGGCCGGCACGGCCGCGCTGGCCTGCATCGCGCTGTTCCTCGCCGCGCCCTCCCTCCTGGTCCGCCTGCAGGCGGACTACACGACGGGCAGCGCCGAGCTGCGCGACCTCGTGCTGGAGGACGGCTCGCGCGTGGCGCTGGCGCCCGGCAGCGCCGTCGCGGTGTCGTATGCGCCGGCAACCCGCACGGTGACTTTGCTGACGGGCGGAGCCTTCTTCGAGGTCAAGCCCGACGCCGCGCGCCCCTTCAGCGTCGCCGCACGCGATGTCCGCACGACCGTCGTCGGCACCGCCTTCGACGTGAGGCTCGATCCCGACGCGGTCGAGGTCGCGGTCAACGAAGGCAAGGTCCGGGTCGACGGCGGCGGCAGCGCCGAGTCGTTGACGGCGGGCGAGGCATTGCGCGTCTCCGCGGCAGGCGTCGTCGTCCGCCGCCCGGTGGCGGCCGATGGCGTGGCCGCGTGGCGACAGGGATCCCTGATCCTCGAGGATCGGTCCTTCGCCGCGGCGGCAGCGGAGGTCGAACGCTACCTGCCGGCGCGAATCGTGATCGCCGACAAACCGCTCTCGCGCCGGCCGCTGACCGGCGTCTTCGATCTGCGCGACCCCGAGAAAGGCCTCGACGCCATGGCGGCCGTGCTCGACGCGCGGATCCGCCACGTCACGCCCTGGCTGATCGTCGTTTCGCCGCGCTGAACTTTTTTCCGCCGCCGTCCGAAAATTCCCTCGTCGATCCAGTCTCAGCAGCGACGGAACGACAAGCCTGGCCGCCGCGATGGCTTGCGCTCCGCTTGAGTGGGGAGCGATCGATGGCGTTCAAGAGCGGCAGGCGGCTGGCGTTGGCAGCCGGCATCGTGGCGGCGGCAGGTGGCGTTCAGGCAGTGCCGTCCTGGGCGCAAGGCGCGGGCGTGGACGGCCAGCATGCGCAGGCCGCGGAACGCCGCAGCTTCAGCATCCCGGCGCAGCCGCTGCAGAGCGCGCTCGTGCAGTTCGGCCAGCAGGCCGGGCGGCAGATCGGCGCCGACAACAATGTCCTGCGCGGCATCAGCTCGCCGGGCGTGCAGGGAACGCTCTCGATCGAGGAGGCACTGCAACGCCTGCTTGCGGGAACGGGACTGACCTACAGCGTCGGGCCAAAGGTCATCGCCGTACAGCGGCCGGCACAGGGTGCCATCCCGGGCGTGCTGCAACTCGATCCGGTGCAGGTACAGGGCGTCTTCACCGTTCCCTCTCAGGCGATGATCGACAACATCCCGCCAGCCTATGCCGGCGGACAGGTGGCGACGGGCGGCCAACTCGGTCTGCTTGGTAATCGCGATGTCATGAACACGCCGTTCAACCAGACGAGCTACACGGCGAAGAAGGCGCAGAATCAGCAGGCGGTTACCCTTCGCGAGGTCTTGAATGACGATCCGTCGATCAGGATCGGGACGCCCAGCGGATCGGCCGGCGTCGATCTCATGAATATCCGCGGATTCAGCACCGGTGGAATCGGCACGACTGCCTATGGCGGCTTGTTCGGCCTTCTGCCCGGCGCTTCCATCATGCCCGAGCTCGCCGAACGCATCGAGGTCCTCAAGGGGCCGAGCGCGATGCTGAACGGCATGGTTCCTCAGGGAAACATCGGCGGCGTCGTGAACGTCGTTCCGAAACGCGCGCCCGACGAGGATCTCACGCAGATTACCGCGAATTATCTGTCTTCCGCGCAGTTCGGTGGCCATGCCGACCTCGCCCGCCGTTTTGGCGACGAGAAGCAGTTCGGTGTGCGATTCAATGGAGTCTATCGCAACGGCGCCACCGCCTATGACCGCAACACCGACGAGCGCGGGCTGGCCATCCTCGGGCTCGACTTCCGCGGCGATCGCTACCGTATGTCTTTCGATCTGGGGTTCCAGCAGCAATATATCGGCGGCCTGCTTTCCTATATCGGCCTCGCGAACGGGGTGCCGCTTCCCAATGCCCCCAATGCCAGGATCAACCAGGGGCAGCCCTGGTTCGACCAGGGACGCAAGGATCTCTTCGGTGTATTCCGGGGCGAGCTCGACCTCACCGAGCGGGTGACCGCCTACGTTGCGATGGGTGCCCACGATTTCCGGTTCACGGGGCTCTACGCGACCAACGTGACGGTCAACAACCTGAACGGCAACGCCACGGCGGCGGCGCCTTTTACTCTAAACCGCTACCAGACGTTCAGGACGGCCGAGGCCGGTATCCGCGCGCGCGTCGAGACCGGGCCTATCGGCCACCAGCTCTCGTTCGTCGCGAACAGCTACGGCAGCGATTTCGGGAACGGGCAGGTATCGGGCGTCGGCTTTGCCACCAACATCTACAATCCCGCGGTGACCGCGCGTCAGAACCTCGCGATAGCAACAGCGACCAAGACGTCCTGGTCCGGGATGTCCAGTCTAGCCTTGGCCGACACGTTGTCGGGGGCCGACGGACGTGTCCAGCTGACGGTCGGAGCCCGGCTCCAGCAGGTGCAGTCCGCGAACTTCGATCCGGTATCGGGGCTGCAGACCTCTGCCTATGACCAGAGCGCGCTCAGCCCCTCCGTCGCGCTCGTGTTCAAGCCCCTCGAGAACGTCTCGGTCTACGGCAACTGGATCCAGGGCTTGCAGCAGGGGACCATCGTCGGCAATGCCTTCACCAATGCCGGGGAGATATTTCCTCCTTACAAATCGACCCAATACGAAGCGGGGGTGAAGGTCGATTGGGGGCGCCTCACGACCACGATGAGCGTTTTCCAGATTTCGCAGCCCAGTATCCTGACGAACGTCGCGAACAACACGCAGTTCCTGGGCGGAGAGCAGGTCAACCAAGGGTTGGAGTTCAACTTTTTCGGCGAGGTGACCGAAGGGGTGCGGGTGCTTGGGGGCGCCATGTTCCTGAATGCGGCGCTGACCAAGACACAGGGCAATCTCACCAACGGCTGGATAGCGCCGTTCGCGCCGGGTGCGCAGTTCAACCTCGCCGGCGAATGGGATCTGCCGTTCGCTCCAGGCCTCACGGCTACAGGGCGCGTCATCTACACCGGCCAGCAATATATCGACACGACGTGGCCGCGGCGTGTCCTGCCGGAATGGACGCGCTTCGATGTCGGTGCACGCTACGCCTTCGAGAATCCCGGCGCGAAGGGCAAGCTGCTCGTGGCCCGCTTCGACGTCAACAACGTGCTCGGCGCGAACTACTGGGAAGGAGGAAGCAGCGCAACGACGCTCTTCCTGGGTGCGCCCCGGACCTTCCGGCTCTCGCTTACGGCGGATTTCTAGAGGGCGAGGGGCTCTCGCATGGAGGGCACGTTCCGGGCATCGATGGGCTGGCTGCATACATGGGCGGGTGTCGTGCTCGGCAGTCTTCTCTTCGCCATCTTCTGGATGGGATCGCTTGCGGTGTTCGATCGCGAGATAGATCGCTGGATGGCTCCGATGACGCGGGTTCCAGTCCCGAACGAGAGCGTGTCGTTCGATGGGCTGGTGCGGTTCAGGGATGAAGCCATCGCTGCGAAAGCGCCGAACTGGACGGTCGTCCTGCCCAACGAGCGCGAGCCGGTGCTCAGGGTGCAATGGCGTCTCCGGTCGGGATCCGTCATGCGGCACCTCAACGCCGTTACGGGAGAGACCCTGCCGGAGTCCGGCACACTCGCCGGCAGCGGGTTCCTGTATCCGTTTCATACGACGTTGCACATCCAGGCCACCCGCCTAGGCATCTGGCTGGTCGGCGTGGCCGGCATGGCGATGCTGGTGCTCTGCGTTTCGGGAGTCGTCATCCATCGCAAGATCTTCACGGACTTCTTCACGTTCCGCCCGGACCGGAAGCCTCGTCGACTGATCCTCGATTTCCATAATGTGACGGGAGTGCTGGGTCTGCCGTTTCACTTCGCGATCACCTTGTCCGGCTTGATCATCTTCTGGGGGACCTATTTTCCTGCCGGCCTGCAGATGAACTACCCGAACTCCAATGCCTTCGTGGACGAGGCCTTTGGAAGCTTCTCGCGACCGAGGGAGAACAGGCCGGCCTCGCAGACTGCTTCGCTCGACGGGATGGCGGCGCATGCTCAGCGGCTTTGGAATGGCGAGCGTCCCCGTGCGCTTTCGGTTCGCCATCCGGGCGACGCGGGAGCGATCGTTCAGTTCATTCGGACGAACGACAGTCGAGTCACGTCCTGGACGGACGTCGCCTATTTCGATGCCGGCACCGGCGCTCTCTTTCACCAGCGAACCGGGTTGCGCGAGGTACAGAGTGCCGAGCGTTTCATCGCCGGTTTCCATCTCGTGAGATTCAAGCACTGGTCGTTGCGCTGGATCTATTTCGTCCTGGGTCTCGTCGGATGTGCGATGATCGCGACGGGTTATCTCTTCTGGCTCGAGGCGCGGCGAAAGAAGCATGCGCAACTTGGCCTCAGAGGGGTGCACCTCGCGGAGGGCCTCGCCGCCGGCTCTGTGACCGGCATCATCATCGCCACCCTGTCGTTCTTCGTCGTGAACCGCTTGCTGCCGCTCGGCGCCACCTTCGCGGGCTACGATCGCGCGGCGCTGGAGATCTGGACCTTCTATCTCGTGTGGCTCGCGACCTTTGCGCATGCGTGGCTGCGTCCGGCGCGGGCGTGGATCGAGCAGTGTGCGGCAATTGCCGTGCTCGCCGGCTCGGCGGTGCTGCTCAACTGGCTGACGACGGGTGATCACTTCGCGCGCAGCCTCGCCCATCGTCACCTTTGGCCGGTCGCGGGCATGGACCTGTTGCTGCTGGCCGGTGCCGCGATTGCCGGCCTCACGGCGCATCGCCTGCGCGGTGTCAGGAGCGGATCTGGTGCTTCATCAGTTCCTCGCCGAGCCGGCCGGTGAGGAAGAGGCCACACATCCTGTAGTCGCTGATCAGCGACCAGAAGGGCGCCTCGAAGGTGGCGGGCTTGTTCTTCTCGATGAAGAAGTGGCCGAACCAGGCCGGGCCGTAGCCGAATACGGGAACGGCGAGCAGCCACCACCAGTTCTGGGTGGCGAGCGCCCAGACGAGGAAGAGGGCCGAGGCGATGGTCCCGACATAGTGCACGGCCCGCGTCGAGGGCTTCGCGTGCTCGCGCAGGTAGAAGGGCCAGAACTCGGCGTAGGTGCGGAAGCGGGAGGCCATCCGCGGAGCCTACCCCAAAGCGCCGCCCTTTTTGAGGGCCTCGATCTCGCTGTCGCTGAAGCCGGTCTCGCGCAGCACCTCGTCGTTGTGCTGGCCGACTTCGGGCGGCGGCCCGGCTTTGCGCGGCGCGGCGAAGCCCAGCCGGATCGGCGTGTTCACGGTGCGCGGGATCGCCGGATTGTCGGTATCTGCGAAGATGCCGGCATGCTCGGCCTGCTCGTCGTCGATCACGTCGGCCAGGCGGCCGATCACGCCGAAGGGAATGCCGGTGCCCGACAGCAGCCGCTCCCACTCCGCATAGGTCCGGCCGGCGAACACCGGCATCAGGATGTCGTGAAGCTCCTGGGCGTGGGCGCGGCGTTCCGCGCGCCCGCCGAAGCGGGGATCGGCCGTCAGGTCGGGCCGCCCGATGATTCCGCAGAAGGTGGCCCAGAGCCGGTCGTCGCGCACCATCAGCAGCTGCAGCCAGCGATCGTCCCGGGTGCGGTAGAGATTGGTCAGCGCATTGCGCGGCTTGTCGGGCGGTGGACGGACTGGAAGCTCGGCGCCGACCAGCGCGCCGGCCGCCGTCGTGCCGTTGGCCCAGACGCCGTTGGCATAGAGGGAGGTGCCAACCCAGCCCCCCTTGCCGGTCAGATCCCGGCGCCGCAGGCCCATCAGGATCGCCGCAACGAGCGTCATCGCGGTGGCGCGGTCGCCCTGTGCCGGCAGAGAGACGCCCGGCGGCCCACCATCGTAGCGCGCCGCATCGAGGATGCCGGAGCGGCCGAAATAGGCGGTGATGTCGAAGCCCGGCCGGTCGCGGTCCGGCCCGCTCTCCCCGTAGCCGGTGAGCGAGCAGTAGACGAGGCGCGGATTGAGCGGCTCGATGTCTTCCCACCGCAGCCTCAGCCGTTCGCGCGCCGGCGGCGGGAAGTTCACGATCATCACGTCGGCGCGCTTCACCAGCCGTTCGAGGATGGTGCGCGCGCCATCGGTCTTGAGGTCGAGCGCGATCGAGCGCTTGTGGCGGCCGTCGAGCTGCCACGGAAAGTTCCGGTCGCTCTGCGGGTAGCTGGCGTTGCGGAAGCTGTTGCGGTGCGGGTCGCCGTCGACCGGCGGCTCGATCTTGATGACGTCGGCGCCCCAGTCGCCGAGCGCGGCGGCGGCGGCGGGCGCGGCGATGAAGGAGCTGATGTCGAGGACGGTGAGGCCGGCCAGCGGCAGCGGTTCGTCCGATGTCATCGAAGCGCGCCGCTCGCCTTGAGAACCGCGACTTCCTCCGCACTGACGCCGGCCTCGCGCAGCACTTCCTCGCCATGTTCCCCCAGCGCCGGAGCCGCATGCGCGATGCGCGGGCTGGCGAAGCCGAGGCGAATCGGATCGGCGAGGGTGCGTGGCATGTCGGGGATCGCCGTCTCGACGACGGCCCCGCAGGCCACGGCCTGCGCATCGTCCGGCACGTCCTGCGGGCGGCTGATGACGCCGAAGGTGACGCTGTGCGCCGCCAGCGCCTCGCGCCAATGCTCGTAGGGCTGCTTGGCAAAGGTGTCGCTCAGGATGCCGGCGAGTTCGCCGGCTCTGAGGCGACGCTCGGGCTCGGTGGCGAAGCGCGGATCGTCGATCAGCGATTCCAGTCCCATCGCCCGGCATAGCGGCGCCCACAATTTGTCGGCGCGCACAATGGTGAGCTGCAGCCAGCGGTCGTCGGAGGTGCGGTAGATGTTGCCCAGCGCCGAGCGGGGCCGGTCGGGCGGCGGGCGGTGCGGCAGGAAGGCGCCGACGAGGGCTGCTTGCGCGATCACGCCGCACGACCACAGGCCGTTGCCCAGCAGCGACGTGCCCACCCACGAGCCCTCGCCCGTCTTCATGCGGTGCATCAGCGCCATCAGGATCGCCGACACGAGCGACATCGCCGTGGCGCGGTCGCCCTGCGCAGGCCCCGGCACGCCCGGCGGGCCGCCCTCGTAGCGCTGCGCATCGAGCAGGCCGGAGCGGGCGAAGTAGGCGGTGGCGTCGAAGCCCGGCCGGTCGCGGTCGGGGCCGCTCTCGCCGTAGCCGGTTAGGGACGCATAGATCAGCTTCGGATTGACCTTCTTCACGTCCTCGTAGGCGAGGCTCAGCTTGTCGCGCACCGGCGGCGGGAAGTTGCAGATCAGGATGTCGGAGACCGCAATCAGCCGGTCCAGCGCTGCGCGGGCGTCCGCCTGCTTGAGATCGAGCACGATGGACCGCTTGTTCCGCGAATCCATCTGCCAGGGGTAGTTGACCTCGCTTTTCGGATAGTTCGCCGAATCGTGCATGATCCGGCGGTTGGGATCGCCGTCCGGTCCCTCGACCTTGATCACGTCGGCGCCCCAGTCGCCCAGCACGACGGCGGCGGCCGGTGCGGCGATGAACGAGCTGATGTCCAGTACGCGCAATCCCGCCAGCGGCAGGCCAGTCTCGGTCATGGAGTTTCCCTTTCGCGGCCGATATGGGCGCGGGGCTCCGGCCGACGTCAAGACTGCTCGCCCATCCGGTTTCGGCACGCGGGGCGCGTCGACAAATCCCGCGTGAAATCGGCTTCCCGCGCCCGCTGCGGCCCGGGCGCTCTTTCTTGCCAAAGCGGGGCCGTGCGCGTATCTCCCCGTGTCCTTCAACAGGGGTGCGCGCACGCTAGGCGCATATAGTCATGGGCTACAGAGTCGCCGTCGTCGGCGCGACCGGAAACGTCGGTCGCGAAATGTTGCAGATCCTGGCCGAGAGGAATTTCCCGGTCGATGACGTCGTCGCGCTGGCCTCCGCCCGCTCGGTTGGCGCGCAGGCCTCGTTCGGCGACAAATCGATCCTGAAGGTGCAGGACCTCGCGAAGTTCGACTTCAAGGGTATCGACATCGTGCTGAGCTCGCCCGGCGCCAAGGTGTCGGCTGAGCACAGCCCGCGCGCGGCCAAGGCCGGCGCCGTGGTGATCGACAACACCTCCTACTGGCGCATGGACCCGGACGTTCCGCTGGTCGTGCCCGAGGTCAATCCGCAGGCGATCGCCGGCTACAAGGGCCGCGGCATCATCGCCAACCCCAACTGCTCGACCATCCAGATGGTCGTGGCGCTGAAGCCGATCCACGAGGCGGCCGGCATCAAGCGTGTCGTCGTGTCGACCTATCAGTCGACCTCGGGCGCCGGCAAGGAAGCGATGGACGAGCTGGTCAACCAGACCAAGAGCTTCTTCGTCAACCAGACGCTCGACCCGGTGAAGTTCACCAAGAACATCGCTTTCAACGTCATTCCCCAGATCGACGTCTTCATGGATGACGGCTCGACCAAGGAAGAATGGAAGATGGTGGTCGAGACCAAGAAGATCCTCGACCCGAAGATCAAGGTCCACGCGACCTGCGTGCGCGTGCCGACCTTCATCGGCCATGCCGAGGCGGTGAACGTCGAGCTCGAGCGGCCGCTCGAGGAGGACGAGGCGCGGCGTGTCCTCGCAGCGGCGCCCGGTATTCTGGTGGTCGACCAGCGTGAGCCCGGCGGCTACGTGACGCCGAAGGAGATTACCGGCCAGGACGGCGTGTTCGTGAGCCGCATCCGTGCCGACTCGACGGTCGACAACGGACTGTCGATGTGGGTCGTCAGCGACAATCTCCGCAAGGGTGCGGCGCTGAACGCGGTCCAGATCGCCGAGGAACTGGTCAAGAGCTACGTCTAGCGCGACGTCGCTTTCCGCGGCGCGCGGCAGGAACGAAGGGCGCGGGCCGGCAGGTCCGCGCCATTTTCATTCGAGGACGGGTGCTTGTGAGGTCCGCCTGAGGTAGACTGCGAAGACCGCACTGTTCCAATCGAGTTCCGTGAACGACACGCCCAACTTCCACCCGACGCAGCGGGAATCGGCGGCTTCCAGCGCGCCGACACCGTTGTTCGGCAGTGCGGCCGACAGCTTCGTGCAGCAGTTGCGCCTGGCGTCGCAGGCCCATCGCGCCGGCCGGCTCGACGAGGCGATCGCTTCCTATCTGCGCCTGCTCTCGGTGCGGCCCGGTCACGCCGAGCTGCACAACAATCTCGGGGTCGCGCTGCGCCTCGCCGGCAAGCTCGAAGCCTCGGTGTCGCATCATCGCCTGTCGCTGGCGGCCGATCCGCAGAACCCCGCGCTGCATTCCAACCTCGGCAACGCGCTGCGCGCCGCGCACCGGTTCGACGAGGCGGTGAAGCACCACTACCGGTCGATCGCGCTTAGCCGCGACTATGCCGAGGGCTTCTTCAATCTGGCGCTCTGCCTGCGCGACCTTGGCCGCCTCGACGAGGCCATCGGCTGCTTCAGTCGCGCGTTGACCCTCAATCCCGACGGCCGCCGGATGCGGGTCGAATTCGCCATCGCATTGCTGATGCGTGGCGACCTGGCGGAAGGGTTCGCGGCCTACGAGACGCGCAAGCGCCTTCCCGAGACGCCGACGCCCGAGTTCGCGCAGCCTGCGTGGGACGGTGGGCCGCTGGAGGGCAAGCGCATCCTGCTCTACCCCGAACAGGGCCTGAGCGACGCGCTGCTGTTCGTTCGCTTCGCCCGCGAACTGAAGCGGCGCGGCGCGACGGTCATCGTGCTCTGCCAGGCGCTGCTGAAGGAATTGCTGCGCGCCGCCGAGTTTGTCGACGAGGTCGTGGCCGAGGGCGAGAAGCTGCCGGTCTTCGACGTCCATGCCTCGCTGGTGTCGCTGCCGCACCTCTGCAAGCCGGACTTCGCGGCATTGGCGGCCGAGCCGCCGTATCTTCGCGCGCCGGCGGAAAGCCGCGTCAAGCTCGGCCATGTCGACGGGACGAAACTGCGCATCGGCATCTATTGGGCTGCCATGCCCGGCCAGGCGCAGGACCGTCAGCGCTCGGTCCCGTTCGAGCAGTTCCTGGCTCTCTCGGGCGATCCGGAACTGCTGATCTTCAGCCTTCAGGGCGGCGTCCATCAGAAGGACATCCAGACCTTCGGCGCCGGCGGGCTGGTGCACGATGTCGGTCGCGGCCTCTTCGATTTCGCCGAGGCCGCCACGGCGCTCTCGCAGCTCGACCTGCTGATCTCGATCGATGCGCCGGTGGCGCATCTTGCGGCGGCGATGGGCGTGAAGACCTGGGTGCTCCTGCCCGCGGCCGCGGACTGGCGCTGGCAACTCGGCGGCGCCGGGGCGCCCTGGTATCCTTCGGCCCGCCTCTTCCGGCAGGCCGTTCCGGGAAACTGGAACGACGTCTTCGCTGAGGTCCGGCGCGACCTCGATGGTTTGAAGAAGGCCGCCGCCTAGAGCGCGAGCCGTCGCAGCGCTTCGGCGTCGTCGACATCGTCGAGCGTATCCGCCAACGCCGTCGTGAAGTGCGGGGGGATGCCGGCCAGCGTGTCGGCCAGCACCGTCGGTGTCGACCAGATCACCCCGTCGAACAGCGTGTAGGGCAGGGGCCGCGTGCGCTTCGCGCCGACCAGCCAGAAGCCGCCGTCGACGGCGGGTCCGAAGACGAGATCGTGCCGGCCCAGCAGATCGAACGCCCGCGCGATGTGCGGCGCGCGCATCGCGGGGATGTCGCTGCCGACCAGCACGACGGGGCCCGGCGGGAGAATTGCGAAGGGCCGCTTCATGCGGCGGCCGAGATCGCCCCGGCATTGCGGCCGGCGTCGCGACAGCGGAACGAGATGCCAGGCCGGATGGGTGCGTTCGGTGTCGGGCGTGATGAAAAGCCAGAGGTTCCAGCG
Organism: uncultured Rhodospirillaceae bacterium; assembly: GCA_945952105.1. Classification (GTDB taxonomy): domain Bacteria; phylum Pseudomonadota; class Alphaproteobacteria; order Reyranellales; family Reyranellaceae; genus Reyranella. The sequence goes on from CAMFGZ010000004.1 coordinate 210,437, forward strand.
TGGATCGCGCGTCATGCGGTCGATCTGCGCGCCGAGGATCCGGCGATAGAAGCGGGCGGCCGCCATCGCGCCGATCCCGGCGCCAAGGCGTCGCTTCACGCGGCCGGCCTGGGGCGCGCGCGCGAAGATGACGAGATGGCGCGTCATCCGTAGAGCCGCCGCAGGAAGGTGGGCGAGACACCGGCGAAGTAGAGCGTGAGGCAACTCAGGTTCCGCAGTGGACGGGCGAGCCAGCCGTCGCGTTGGTAACGCGCGGCGGACGTGAGCGCGTCGGCGTCGAGTGCGACCAGATTGCGCTGGCCGATGCGGCGCACGAGGTCGACGTCTTCCATCAGCGGCAACGCGCGAAAGCCTCCGAGATGTTCGTAGTGAGGGCGCGCGATCAGCAGGCCCTGGTCGCCGTAGGGCAGGCCGAAGGTGCGGCAGCGCCAGGCGGCGAGCCGCTCGACCCTGCGCGCGCGCGGATCTGCCGTGTCGAAACGCAGCCGGAAGTAGCCTGCCCTGTGGTCGTTGGTGTCGGATGAAACGAAGCGCGCGATGATCTCGCGGGCGCCCGGCCCGAGTCGTGTGTCGGCATGGAGGAACAGCAGCCACGGCGCATCGCCCGCCGCGGCGCCGGCGCCGAGCTGTCCGCCCCGGCCCGGGGGCGCGGTCACGACGTGTGCGCCGGCGGCCTCGGCGATCGCCACCGTGTCGTCGCCGGAACCGCCGTCGCAGATGGTCGTCGAGATCGGGATGCCGGGAGGATCCGGGAGCGCCGCCAGCGTCCGGCCCAAGGTGCGGCCGGCATTCAGCGTCGGGATGACGATGTCGAGCGTCGCCGTCACGCGCTGCAGGCGGCTCCGCCCAGCACGCAGAACTTGGCGCAATGCGGATGGTTGAGGCGCACGGCGCCGATGCTCTCCGCCAGGGTCTCGCCCAACTCGAACTGCGGATCGTAGGGCAGCAGCGTGCAGGCCACGACCGCGGGACGCTCCGCGCCCTTGCGCTTCACCACCATGCGCGCCGATGCACACATCACGCTGTCCGGCGACTTCTTCAGGATGCCCCAGCAGGCCGTCGTGATCTCGGGCACGTCGACGGTCGGATCCATCTCCGGGAACAGGACCAGGGTCGCCGGATCGCGCGCATCGATGGGAACGCCCAGGCGCGCGAACAGCCGCGCATAGCCGGCGCGGACCTCGTCGTCGGTCTCGTTCGAGAAATGGCGACCGGCGACATGCACGTCGAAGCCCGCTTCCGCGAGCCAGACCAGGCCGTCGATGGTCGGCTTCCAGCTCCTCGCGCCGCGTTCTTCTTCGTGCAGCCCTCTGTCGTAATGATCTACCGAGACGCGGATCGCGAGATTGTCGCTTCCGTGCCGCGCCAGAAGGTCGAGCAGCGCCCCCTTCATCTTGTGCATCGGCTTCATGGCATTGGTCAGGACAATGGCCCTAAGGCCGCGCGCCAGCACGTCGTCGAGCATTGCCGGCAGGTCCGGATTCATGAAGGGCTCGCCCCCCGTGAAGCCGATCAGCTTCGTGCCGTGGCGGCCGCGCGCGATCTCGTCGAGATAGTCGGCCACCTCGGCCGCCGTCAGGTAGGCGAGCCGGTCGTTGCGCGGCGAGGATTCTATGTAGCAGTTCCGGCAGGTGAGGTTGCACAGCGTGCCGGTGTTGAACCACAGCGTCTCCAGGGTTTTCAGCTCCACATGGGCCCGCGTCTCGCCCTTGGCGGTTATCCAGGCGTCCTTGAATTTTGCGGGATCGAGCAGGACCGGCAGCATCGGTTGAAACCTGTGCGGAGTTGATGGCCGACCCTAGCACAGTTCGTGCAGTGGAATGGCGGGTTCCGGGGCGGTAACTCGATCACATGTGCGCGTCTCGACCGTGTGGCGAAGCTTCGCTACGGTCAATCAACACAAGGGGATTTCAATGCTCGACGACAAGGCGCTTGCCACCATCTTCCGCGAGGCCCGCACGCACAACGGCTGGCTGGACAAGCCGGTGACCGACCAGCAGCTCCACGAAATCTACGACCTCATGAAGTGGGGCCCGACCTCGGCCAACTGCCAGCCCGCGCGAATCGTCTTCGTGCGCACCAAGGAGGGCAAGGAGAAGCTCAAGCCGGCGCTGAGCGCGGGCAATACCGAGAAGACGATGACCGCGCCGGTGACGGCGATCCTCGCCTACGACCCGGAATTCTTCGAGCACCTGCCGCGGATGTTTCCGCACGACCAGACGGCGATCCACTGGTTCAAGGGCAAGCCTTCGGCCGAACCCACGGCGTTCCGCAACGGCACGCTGCAGGGCGCCTACCTGATCATCGCGGCGCGGGCGCTCGGCCTCGACTGCGGCGCCATGAGCGGTTTCGACAACGCCAAGGTCGACGCGGCGTTCTTCCCCGACGGGAAGTTCAAGACCAACTTCCTGTGCAACATCGGTTACGGCGACCATTCGAAAGTCTTCGCACGCAGCCCGCGCTTCGCGTTCGACGAGGTCTGCAAGATCGTCTGAGCGCGTAGCGCTCAGAGCCCGAAGAAAGCGCCGATCTTCTTCCAGGGCAGCGGCAGCAGCGAGATCAGGGCGGCCAGCCCGAAGCCCAGGATGACGGCACCCGAGCCGCGGTTCAGCCAGAGCAGGCCGGCGCCGGTGAAGCGGGCGCGCAGCGACACCGACGCGGTGCAGATGATCGTCCACCAGGCGAGCGCACCGCAGAACACGGATGCGACCAGCAGGGTGGCATCGGGCAGGCTCGAGCCGACCCCGGCCAGGTTGCGGCCGGCGAAAGCCGCGCCGAAGGCCATCACGGTGAGCGGATTGAACACCGTGATGAAGAAGCTCGAACTGGCATAGTGGAAGTGCGTCGAGAACGTATGCTCCTGGTCGTCGGCGACGGGATCGCCGACGTTGCGCGGACGATGGCGCATCGTCGTCCAGCCCATGATCACCAGCACGAGACCGCCGATACCCAGCAGCCAGGCCTCGCGCTCGATCACGAAGCGCTGCACGAAAGAAAGGCCGAAGGCGGCGACCGCGCCGAACACCGCATCGCCCAGCGCCGCCCCGATGCCGGTCATGTAGCCCGCCATGGCGCCGACGGTGATCGAGCGGCGGATGCAGAGCGCGGCGGCCGGTCCCACCGGCACCGCGATGAGGAAGCCGATTGCCGCGCCCTCGATGGCGAGCGCGATGGGATTGAAGACGAAGCCGGGCACGGTCATGAGGGCGCGCTCATCGCGGGCCTATAACTTCTCGGCGCCGAACAGGCGCGGCGGCGCGACCAGCCGGTCCTGCGCCGCCACGAGTTGCAGCTCGCGCTCGCCCATCGCCTGAGTGGTTTCGAGCACCGCGAAGATCGACGAAGCGGCCTTGCCCAGCGCCTCGGGGATCGCGTCGCCCGAGATCCAGTGCGCGGTGAAGAGGGCCGCCACCGCGTCGCCGGTGCCGTTCGGTGCGACGGGGAAGCCGATCATCGGTGTCGCGATGCGCCAGGCCGCCTCCTGGGTCACGGCGACCATCTCGATCGTATCGGCGGCCGCATCGGCGCGGCGCAGGCTGGTGATGAGGGCAAGCCGCGGTCCGCGGAGCAGCAGGCGGGCCGCGGCCAGCGCCTCGTCCATGGTCGACACGGTGCGGCCGGTCAGGAGTTCCAGTTCGAAGTGATTGGGCGTGACGAGGTCGGCCGCCGGGATGGCGCGCTCGCGAAAGAAGGCCTCGATACCGGTCTTCACGTAGACGCCGGTGTCGATGTCGCCTAGCACCGGGTCGCAGCACCAGACGGCGCGCGGGTTGGCGGATCGCACGCGGCCTGCGGTATCCAGGACGATGTCGGCCAGCGCCGCGTCGCCGACATAGCCGGTCAGCAAACCATCGCAGCGCGAAAGCTGGCCGAGCGCCTCGATGCCCTGGACGATCTCGCCCACCTGTTCGGCCGACGCCGCGCGACCGCGCCAGGCGCCGTAGCCCGTGTGGTTCGAGAATTCGACCGTGTTCACCGCCCAGACCTCGTGGCCCAATCGTTGCAGGGGGAAGGTCGCTGCACGATTGCCGACGTAGCCGTAGGCGACATGGCTCTGGAGGGACAGGAAGCGCATGGCCGGCGCCACCTTGCCACAAGGGAGACCGTCATTATAGTCCGCCGCGTTTCTCGGGGAGGCTTGAGATGTCGACGTCCGTTCGTCCACGGCGCAGCGTTCTTTACATGCCGGGTGCCAACACGCGCGCGCTCGAAAAGGCGCGGACCCTGCCGGCCGACGCGCTGATCTTCGATCTAGAGGACGCGGTCGCGCCCGACGCCAAGGAAGCCGCGCGCGCCAACGTCGTCGCCGCGGCGCAGAGCAAGGCCTATGGCAAGCGCGAGATCGCGATCCGCTGCAACGGCCTCGGAACGCCTTGGGGCAAGGCCGATATCACAGCCATCGCGAAGTCGGGCGCCGATGCCGTGGTGGTGCCGAAGGTCGAGAGCGCGGCCGAGGTGGCGAGCGTGGTCGGCCTGCTCGATGCCGCCGGCGCGCCCGCGTCGATGGCGGTCTGGGCCATGATGGAGACGCCCAAGGGTATCCTGCGCGCCGAGGAGGTGGCGGGTTCGCACCCGCGGCTCACTCTGTTCATCATGGGCACCAACGATCTCGTGAAGGACATGCGCGCGCGCCACACGCCGATGCGCTTGCCGATGGTGACGGCGCTGGGCCTCGGCATGCTCGCCGCCCGCGCGCACGGCCTCACCATCCTCGACGGCGTCTACAACGACATCAAGGACGAGGAAGGCTTCCGCGCCGTCTGCCAGCAGGGTCTGGAGATGGGTTTCGACGGCAAGACGCTGATCCATCCCAGCCAGGTCGAGCCCTGCAACGAGGTGTTCGCGCCCTCGACCGCCGAACTCGAAATGGCCGGCAAGATCGTGAGCGCCTTCAAGTCCGCCCAGGCCGAGGGCAAGGGGGTCGTCACGGTCGATGGACGCATGATCGAGAACCTTCACGTCGAGCAGGCTGAGCGCGCCCTGGCGCTGGCCTCCGCGATCAAGGAGCTGCAGGCCGCCACATGAGCCCCACGAACATGAGCAAGACCGGCAACGGCAACTTCTTCGAGGATTTCCGCGTCGGGCAGGAATTCCGCCATGCCACGCCGCGCACGCTGACCGAGGCCGATGCCGCGCTCAACATCGCGCTCTACGGCTCGCGCTTCGCCATCAACTCGTCGGACGTGTTCGCTCAGGCGATCGGCCTGCCGCGCGCACCGCTCGACGACCTGCTGGTCTTCCATGTCGTCATCGGCAAGACGGTGCCCGACATCTCGCTGAATGCCGTCGCCAATCTCGGCTACGCGGAGTTCCGCTGGGGCGTGCCGGTCTATCCGGGCGACACGCTGTCGGCGCGCTCGACCGTGCTGGGCCTGCGCGAGAATTCAAACAAGACGAGCGGCGTCGTCTGGGTGCGCTCGACCGGCGTCAATCAACGCGGCGAGATGGTGCTCGACTATGTGCGCTGGGTGATGGTCCACAAGCGCGATCCCGACGCAGCGGTGCAGCCCACGGCCGTGCCGAAGACGGCGCCATCGGTGAAGCCGGAGGATCTCGTCGTGCCGGCCGGTCTTTCGGTCGCCGGATACGACGACGGCGCGGCCGGCTCCCCGCATCGCTGGGAGGATTACGCGCCGGGCGAGCGGATCGACCATGTGAGCGGCATCACGGTCGAGGACTCCGACCACATGTTCTCGACGCGGCTCTACCAGAACACCGCGCGCGTCCATTTCGACGCCTTCGCCGGCAAGAGCACGCGCTTCGGCCGGCGCCTGGCCTATGGCGGCCATGTCATCTCGCTGATGCGGGCGCTGTCGTTCAACGGGCTGGAGAACGGCTTCCGGGTCGCCGCCTTCAACGCCGGCAGCCATGTCGGCCCGACCTTCGGCGGCGACACGATCTACGCCTGGTCCGAGGTGCTGGAGACCGCGCCGCTGCCGGGCCGCCAGGACATCGGAGCATTGCGAATGAGAAGCATTGCGACGAAGGACTGCCCGTGCAGGGAGTGGCCGGGCAAGGGTGCGGACGGCAAGTATCACCCCGCGGTGGTGCTCGATCTCGACTACTGGCTGCTCATGCCGAGGCGTGCCGTCTAGAAATGCCGCTCGGTAGGCGGATTTTCGCTTGCAAATCCGGGGCTTACCGCACGCGCAACGCCGACATTCGTTGACTTGATGCGGCTGCGCGCTAAAAACAGCGCCAGCCGATATCGGCAATAGAGGTCATCACGCGATGAGCGCTGCCAATCGGCCGACCAGTCGGCCGCTTTCTCCCCATCTGCAAGTCTATCGACTGCCGTTCCTGGCGAATCTTTCGATCCTGCATCGCGCGACGGGCATCGCCCTGTCGGTGGGTGCGCTCTACCTCGCGACCTGGGTCGTGTTCGCGGCGGGCAGCTTCGATACCTACGCGAAGTTCCAGAGCTTCAACGGCTCGATCGTCGGTCGCCTCGTGCTGGGCGGCTGGTTGTTCAGCCTTTTCTTCCACCTGTTCAACGGTATCCGTCATCTCTTCTGGGATTTCGGCTATGGCTTCGAACTGAAGGATGCCGATCGCAGCGGCTGGATCGTCGTGGCGGTCACCGCCGTGGCGACGGCGGCCGCCTGGATCGTCGGCCTGCGGCTGATCTGAGGAGCCCCCCATGAACAGCGATCTCAGAAGTCACCTCGGCCGCGCGCGCGGTCTCGGCTCGGCCAAGAGCGGCGTGCATCACTTTTGGGTGCAGCGCCTCACCGCCGTCGCGCTGGTTCCGCTCGCCGCCTGGTTCGCCGTCTCGCTGGTGATGCTGAGCGGCGCCGACTACGCGATGGTCCGGGCCTGGATCGGCTCGCCGTTCGTGATGGTGCTGCTGACCCTCACCATCGTCATCGGCCTGCATCATGCGCAACTCGGCCTCCAGGTCGTGATCGAGGATTACGTCCACAACGACGGCGCCAAGCTGGCGATGATCGTGGCGGTCAAGTTCATCGCGGTGTTCTTCGGGCTGGCTGCGACTGTGGCCATCCTGCGTATCGGATTCGGAGGCTAAGTCATGGCCGAGGCGAGCAACAGCACCCCGCCCGTCGCTGGGGTCATCAACATCGGCAGCACCGCGTACAAGGTGATCGACCACGAATACGACGTGGTCATCGTCGGCGCCGGCGGCGCCGGACTTCGCGCGACCTTCGGCATGGCCAACAAGGGCTTCAAGACCGCCTGCATCACCAAGGTGTTCCCGACCCGCAGCCACACCGTGGCGGCGCAGGGCGGCATCTCTGCGGCGCTGGGCAACATGGGCCCGGACGACTGGCGCTGGCACATGTACGACACGGTCAAGGGCTCCGACTGGCTCGGCGACCAGGACGCGATCGAATACATGTGCCGCGACGGCATCGGCGCGATCATCGAACTCGAGCATTACGGCGTGCCGTTCAGCCGCACGCCCGAGGGCAAGATCTACCAGCGCCCGTTCGGCGGCATGACGACGGAATACGGCAAGGGCATCGCCCAGCGCACCTGCGCGGCGGCCGACCGTACCGGCCACGCCATCCTGCACACGCTCTACCAGCAGTCGCTCAGGAACCACGCCGAGTTCTTCATCGAGTATTTCGCCCTCGACCTGATCATGGACGAAGGCGTCTGCCGCGGTGTCATGGCCTGGAACCTCGACGACGGCACGATCCATCGCTTCCGCGCCCACAAGGTGGTGCTGGCGACCGGCGGCTACGGCCGCGTCTACCAGACGGCGACCTCGGCCCACACCTGCACCGGTGACGGCGGCGCCATGGCGCTGCGCGCCGGCCTGCCGCTGCAGGACCTCGAGTTCGTGCAGTTCCATCCGACCGGCGTCTACGGCGCGGGCTGCCTCATCACCGAGGGCGTGCGCGGCGAGGGCGGCTACGTCACCAACGCCAGCGGCGAGCGCTTCATGGAGCGCTACGCCCCGTCGGCCAAGGACCTCGCCTCGCGCGACGTCGTCAGCCGCTCGATGACCGTCGAGATCCGCGAAGGCCGTGGCTGCGGTCCGAACAAGGACTATATCGAGCTCCACGTCGAGCATCTCGACCCGAAGATCATCCATGAGCGCCTGCCGGGCATCGCCGAGACGGCGCGCATCTTCGCCGGCGTCGACGTGACCCGCCAGCCGATCCCCATTCTGCCGACCTGCCACTACAACATGGGCGGCATCCCGGCGAACTATCACTGCGAAGTCATGACGGTGAAGGACGGCAATCCCAACACCGTCGTTCCCGGCCTGATGGCGCTGGGCGAGGCCGCGTCGATCGGCGTGCATGGCGCCAACCGCCTGGGCTCGAACTCGTTGCTCGAACTGGTCGTGTTCGGCCGCTCCGCCGCCAATCGCGTCGCCGAGCAGATGACGCCGGGCCAGCCGCACAAGGACATGAAGAATGCCGGCGAGGAGGCGATCGCCCGCCTCGACAAGGCCCGTCACGCCAACGGCGGCACGCCGACCGCGCAGCTGCGCGCCATGATGCAGAAGACCATGCAGAACGACTGCGCGGTGTTCCGCACGACCAAGACCCTCGAGGAGGGCTGCGAGAACATGGACAAGGTGTTCGCCGGCAAGGGCGACATCAAGGTCAAGGACCGCTCGATGATCTGGAACTCCGATCTCATGGAGACGCTGGAGTTCGAGAACCTGATCCTCCAGGCCCAGGGCACGATCCGCTCGGCCGCGAACCGCAAGGAAAGCCGCGGCGCGCACGCGCAGGAGGACTTCCCGGATCGCAACGACAAGGACTGGCTGAAGCACACGGTGGTCTGGGTCGACGAGAAGACGGGCAAGACCCGCATCGACTACCGCCCCGTCAACCTGCAGCCGATGAGCAACGACGTCCAGTCGTTCCCGCCAAAAGCCCGCGTGTACTAACCACCCGCGTGTACTGAGTTCGAGAGGACGACATGGCCGAGTTCACTCTTCCCGCCAATTCCAAGGTCGGAGTCGGCGAGACATACAAGGCGCCCGCGGGCGCCAAGAACATCAAGACGTTCAAGGTCTACCGCTGGACGCCGGAAGACGGGAAGAACCCGTCGGTCGACACCTACGAAGTCGACATGGACACCTGCGGCCCGATGGTTCTCGACGCGCTGATCAAGATCAAGAACGAGATCGACAGCTCGCTGACCTTCCGCCGCTCCTGCCGCGAGGGCGTGTGCGGCTCCTGCGCGATGAACATCGACGGCACCAACACGCTGGCCTGCACCAAGTTCATCGACGAGGTGAAGGGCGACATCAAGATCTACCCGCTGCCGCACATGCCGGTGGTGCGCGACCTGGTGCCGGACCTCAACGTGCCCTACGCGCAGCTCACCTCGATCGAGCCGTGGCTGAAGTCGTCCACCCAGCCGCCGACGCGCGAGCGCCTGCAGTCGCCGGAAGAGCGCGCCAAGCTCGACGGCCTGTGGGAGTGCATCCTGTGCTTCTGCTGCTCGACCTCGTGCCCCAGCTACTGGTGGAACGGCGAGCGCTATCTCGGCCCGGCCATCCTGCTGCAGGCCTATCGCTGGCTGGCCGACAGCCGCGACGAAGCCAAGGGCGAGCGCCTCGACAATCTCGAGGATCCGTTCCGGCTCTATCGCTGCCATACGATCATGAACTGCACCAAGACCTGCCCGAAGCACCTGAATCCGGCCAAGGCGATCGCCGAGATCAAGAAGCTGATGGTCGAGCGTACCATCTAAACGGCTCGTCTTTTGCTATGCTGAAGCCACCGGGAGACTAAAGGGGGCTTCAGCAATGTCACTCAAATCCATCACCGTAACCGCAGCGCTTGCGAGCCTGACGGCGCTCGCTGCCGGTCCGGCGTCGGCCGGCCAGACCTTCGACGCGGTCAAGGCCAAGGGCTTCGTCCAGTGCGCGGTCAACACGGGCCTGGCGGGCTTCTCCTTCGCCGACAGCCAGGGCAAGTGGACCGGCCTCGACGTCGATCTCTGCAAGGCCATTGCCGCGGCGATGTTCGGCGATGCCGAGAAGGTCAAGTTCACCCCGACTACCGCCCAGCAGCGCTTCGTCGCCCTGCAGTCGGGCGAGGTCGACGTCATCACCCGCAACGCGACCCAGACCCTGCTGCGCGACACCTCGCTCGGCTTCAACATCGCCGGCGTCAATTTCTACGACGGCCAGGGCTTCATGGTGACGGCCAAGAGCAACATCAAGAGCGCCAAGGAGCTGAACGGCGCCACGGTCTGCGTGCAGCCGGGCACCACGACCGAGCTCAACCTCGCGGACTATTTCCGCGCCAACAAGATGACCTTCAAGCCGGTGCTGATCGAGAAGCTCGACGAGCTGCTGCAGGCCTATGCCGCCGGCCGCTGCGACGCCTACACGACCGACGCATCGGGCCTCGCCGCGGCGCGCGCCGGCCAGCTCTCGGGCAAGGGCGAGCATGTCATCCTGCCCGAACGCATCTCCAAGGAGCCGCTGGGTCCGATTGTGCGACACGGCGACGACCAGTGGTTCGATCTCGTGAAGTGGACCCTGATGGGCATGATCGAGGCCGAGGAGATGGGCATCATCTCGAAGAACGTCGACGAGAAGATGAAGAGCGACGATCCCGCCGTGAAGCGCTTCCTCGGCGTCACGCCGGGCTTCGGCAAGGCCGTCGGCGTCGACGAGAAGTGGATGTACAACGTCATCAAGCAGGTCGGTAACTACGGCGAGAGCTACGACCGCAACGTCGGCCCCGCGACCGCCCTCAAGCTCGACCGCGGCCAGAACGCGCTCTGGACCAACGGCGGCCTGATGTACGCGATCCCGTTCCGTTGATCTCGATCGCCTCCCCATTCAAATGGGGAGGTGTCGCGCCTTGCGCGACGGAGGGGTCATGACCCCATCGCCCTCGTAGGACGAAGGCACTTCCCCTTTGCGGAGTCCGCAAAGGGGAAGAGGCTGAAAGCTCAATCCTCGCGATCGAACCGCATCTTCTTGATGCGGCCGGTCGAGACCTCGAGCGCGACGATCCTGCCGGCGCGGTCGCGGACGAGATGGGCGAGCTGGGTCGCCTTGATCCAGGCGCCCGGCGATTCGATTTCCACCGTGTCGGCGTCGATGCCGCGCACGGCCCACTTGGCGCCGCCCGAGATCAGCGGGCCGCCGACGTCCATCTTCCAGTCCTCGCCGTCGCGGGCGATGCGCCAGACGGCGGCGCAATCGGACGACACATAGGTGCCGGCGAGCGCGGCCGGCACCGCGGCGCGCTTGGACATCTTCGTGAAGGTGAGCACGCGGCCGGCGCCGAGATCGACCTTCAGCGTTCCCTTTGGTCCCGGCTTCAGCGCGAATTCGTAAGAGCCGCGTTCGGCCGCCAGCCAGCCGCCGGCGCGTCGGCCCAGCGCGAAAGGCATGCCGTTCTGCGTTACCGTCGCCTCGCCGTTGCGCCACTCCAGATCGAACAGCGACGGCTCCGCGGCGTTGAACCAGGACCCGCCGAGCGGCTTGATCTCCGCCTGCGTGATCGGCGCCAGCGCGGGCTTCATCTTCCTGTCGTCTTCCAGCGCCAGCGCCGCGATGGCGCGGGCGCGCCGCCACGGATCGATGCTGCCGAGGTTGGCGATGACGACGACCGTGAGGCCGGCCTTCGGCACGCGCAGGAATTCGGTGCGGAAGCCCGGCCACAGGCCGCCATGGCCGATCGTCTGCAGCCCGCGCAGTTCCTCGACGGCGACGCCGCGCCGGTAGTTGTTGGCTTTGCCGCCGGTGAGCGGCGCGATGGCGGCAAGTTGCGCGGGGATCGTCTTGCCCAAGGTTGGCTTGTCGAAATGCCGGCTCCAGATCAGCAGATCCTCAACCGTCGAGGTGAGGCCGCCTTCGCCGCCTTGCGGATAGCCGTGAGCGGCGCGGCGGAAGCCCTGCTCGCGGTCGCCGAGATAGCCGGTGGCTAGGTTCGGGATCACCGCGTCGATCTCCGCGACGAGCGAGGTGTGCGCCATGCCCAGCGGCTTGAAGATGCGCTCGGCCAGAACGTCGCCCAGCTTCTTCTTCGCCAGCTTCTCGACGATCAGGCCGAGCAACAGGAAGTTGGTGTTGCTGTAGAGGAAGCGGCTGCCTGGTGCGAAGTTGAGATGGCGGTTGCGCGTGCAGGCGTCGAACAGGTCCTTGGGCCGGGCCGGCCTGTCGAGCCCGTGGCCGCCCAAGCGCAGCAGCTCGAGGAAGTCGGGCAGGCCGCTCGAATTGCGCATCATCTGGTCGATCGTGACCGGCAGCGGCGCCAGCTCGGGCAGGTATTTGTGCGGCGGATCGGAGAGTTTGAGCTTGCCCTCCGCCGCCAGCATCAGCGCGGCCGTCACCGTGAATTGCTTGCTCACCGAGGCGATGCGGAAGCGCGTGTCGGGGCGGATCGGCACGCCGAGCTCGATGCTCGCGAGGCCGAAGCCCTTGCAGAACTCGACCTTGCCGTCGCGCATGACGCCGACGACGGCGCCCGGCGAACCGGGCTTGGTGTAAGGGGCAAACAACGCGTTGACGCGGCGCTCGAAGACGGCGGATTCGATGGCTTCAGACATGCAGGCCAGTCAATCGAAGCGGCTCGCCCTTGTAAAGGCGAGCCGCTAGGCTTGCGCGAAGAGTCGGGGAGAAGACGCGCGATGGACCGTCAGTTCGTGAAGATCGAGAAGGGGCTGGGGTCGCAGGGGCGCATCGCCGTCGTGCGTTTCGACCGCGGCGACAACATCAATGCGCTGAGCCACCAGGCGATGCGCGAGCTGCGCGACGTGCCGCGCGAATTCGAGGACGATCTCGAGACCTCGGTCGTGATCCTGACCGGGTCGGCCAAGGCTTTCTCCGCCGGCTTCGACCTCAAGGATGCCGACGGTCGCACCCGCGACGGCCTGCCGCTCGGTGAGCGCATCCATCGCCAGCGGCTTGGCCCGAAAATGTGCAAGGCCTGGCAGGACATGGACCAGGTGACCGTCGCCGCCATCGAAGGCCATTGCATCGGCGGCGGCGCCGCGCTGGTCGTGTCGCTCGACTTCCGCACCTGCGGCCGTTCGGCCCATTTTCGCATCCCCGAGGTCGAACTCGGCATGAACATGAGCTGGGGCTCGATCCCGCGCATGCTGGCGCTGATGGGCCCGGCACGCACCAAGCAGGCGGTGATCCTGGCCTCCGACCGGATCGGCGCGGCGGAGGCGCTGGACTGGGGTCTGGTCGAGAACGTCGTGGACGACGGACAGGCGCTTGCGGCGTCGATGGCGTTCGCCGAGCGCATCGCACGCCAGCCGCCCATTCCCGTGCGCATGAGCAAGGCGTCGGTCAATCGCCTCGCCCATGCGCTCGACGATCTCGCCGCGCACATGGATGCCGACCAGAACGTGCTGACGGGCCTGACCGAGGACTACAAGGAAGGCACCTCGGCCTTCCGCGAGAAGCGCAAGCCTTCCTTCAAGGGGCGTTGAACCGGCGCGCGGCGCCCATACTCATTGCGCGCCGTTGCGCCGAACGGACGGCAGAGCCATCGGAGGCAGAGACATGAATCCCGGGCACCTGCTTGCCTATCTCCGGCCCAAGGGCTGGCGCCTGCAATTCAGCATCGGCGCCATCTTCGCCATCCTGGTCACGCCCTCGATCGCCGGGCTGATCTACTGGTCCTATGATTCTTCCCTGGCTCTCATCAGCCAGTATGCCGAACGCGACGTCAGGAATGCGGCCGAGGACGCAAAGAGCACGATAACGGCGCCGCTCCGGCGGTTTGCCGACTCCGTCCTGATCGCGGCACAGGTCGAGGCGGCGATGCCGGGCTTTCTTCGCGGCCCGGAGTCGGACCGGACGATGATCCAGGAGCTGCGCAATAGTCCCGGTCTGACGAGTTACTATGTGGGCTTTGCCGATGGATCCTTCCGGCAGATGCAGCGGGTTGCGCCGGGAGCCAAAGTGAGCGGCCTCACGCCGCCGCCGGAGACACGCTTCGCGTCCCGGATGATCGACCGGTCCACGGGCGATGCGCCTGTCGATCGATATGTCTTCCTCGATGCCGAGGCGCGACGCCTCGGCGACGGCTCCGCCGGACCCACGGCCTACGATGCCCGACAGCGGTCCTTCTGGCGCCAAGCCGAGCGGCTCCAGTCGGACCGAACACAATCCACCGTCTCCGTCGCCGACCCCTATGTCATCGGAAGTGTCGGCAAACTCGGCGTGTCGGTGTCGGCGCCGGTGCTGCGCGACGGGCGGCTCGTAGCGGCCGTCGCGACGAACTTCACCCTCGACCGGGTGTCGCAATATCTGCAGGCCCATCCTGCGAGCGCGAACGCCACGACTTTGGTCGTGTCGCGCGATGGCACGGTCATCGTCCACCCCGACCCTGCCGAGATGACGGACCGGAAGGGCGACGAGATCGTGTCGCGGCGCGTCAGCGACATTTCCAATCCCGCGGTTCGGGCCGCCTTTGCCCGGCGCAGCGAGCTGAAGAGCGACCACTTCACGTTCAGGACGCTCTCGGACGGCGCCGAATATGTGGCGCTTTTCGTTCCCATTCTCGCCGAGTTCGGAAAGTCCTGGGAAATCGTGATCGTTGCGCCGACCGACGACTTCATCGGGCCGCTGCGCCGGAACAATCAGCTCATGGCCGCCGTGGGTACGGCGATGATCGTGATCCTCCTGCTTCTGATCAGCGGCTTCGCGCGGTTGATTTCCCGTCCGCTGGTGGGCCTGGTGCGCGAGATCCACGCCATCGAGAGATTCGCGCTCGATGCCGAAGTCCGGCTCTCCTCGAACATCAGGGAGGTGAAGCAACTCATCGGCGCAACGCAGGTGATGAAGACCGCGCTGCGGGCCTTCACCGCCTATGTGCCGCGTGAGGTCGTTCGGGGCCTGCTGCTTTCCGGCCGGCCGATCGAGCTGGGGGGACGCAGCGCCCACCTCACCGTCATGTTCACCGATCTGGAAGCCTTCTCGACGCTGGCGGAGAAGACTCCGGCCCGCGCTCTCCTCGATCAGGTGTCGACCTATCTCGGGATGGTGACGCGCGCGGTGAACGAGACGACCGGCTCGGTCGACAAGTTCATCGGCGATTCTGTGATGGCCTTCTGGGGAGCGCCCCTGGCCGACGATGACCACGCCTATCATGCCTGCGTCGCCGCCGTGCACGGCAAGCGCCGGCTGGCAGCGCAGAACACGCTTTGGCAGGAAGCCGGCCTTCCCGAACTGCGCATGCGGGTCGGAATCCACAGCGACGCCGTTCTGGTCGGCAATGTCGGATCGATGGAACGCATGAGCTATACCGTCATGGGAGACGGGGTGAACATCGCCGCGCGGCTGGAGGGCATCAACAAGCAGTTCGGCACCTCGATCTGCGTCAGCCACTCCGTGTTCCGCGAATGCGGCGAGCGCCTGTGGCTGCGGCCGATCGATCAGGTTCCGGTCAAGGGACGGCGGGGCGACATCCTCGTGTACGAGCTTCTGGCGATCCGCGATGGAGAAGCCGACCTCGCGGGGTCGCTGCATGAGCAGGACCTCTGCCGCCGCACGGCCGAGGCTTACGCTCTCATGGCCGGAGGGGACCTCGTGGCGGCGGCCCGCGCCTACGACGACATTGCGAGCACCTTCGACGATACGCTGGCCGTGGAAATGGCACGGCGCTGTCGCGAGGGGAGGATCGAGCCTCAGCTTTCGGAAATCTCGGAGAACGCGAAAATCCAGGCGGGGTGATCTTGCATCCCGTCCCGGCCCGCAAGGCGTCCGGTCGCTAGAACTTGCGCACCGGCAACTGATCGACGATGGCCTGACGGGCCGGGTCGTCGAGCATGGCCCAGCGGCCGATCTCGTCGATGGTGCGTCGGCAGCCGAGGCAGAGGCCGCTCTTCTGGTCAAGCTTGCAGATGCCGATACAGGGCGACATCACGCGACGGACGGCGGACGAGGGCGACGACGTCATGGAGCGATCAGGACTTCTTGCCGAGTTCCGAAAGCTGGCTCTGTAACTCGTCGAGCTTGCGCTTCAGCTCGTCGATCGCGGCATCGTTGGACGGTGCCGCGGCTTCCGGCCCGGGCGGCTCGTGACCGTTGGCGGGCGCCGGGGGCGCCGCCGCGGCGGGCGCGCCCGCAGGCGAGCTGCTGGGCGCGGTGCCGAACGGATTGAACATGCGCATGGCGTTCTCGAACATCGCCATGTTCTGCTTGCCCATCGATTCGAACTGCTGGAACGGGTTGAAGCCGAAGGCATTCTGCATGTAGCGGCGCATCTGGTCCTGGTTGCGCGCGAACTGCGTCATCGACATTTCCAGATACTGCGGCACCACACCCTGCAGGCTGTCGCCGTAGAAGGAGATGAGTTGTCGCAGGAACGGGATCGGCAGCAGCGTCTGGCCGCCCTTGCTCTCTTCCTCGAAGATGATCTGCGTCAGCACCGAGCGGGTGATCTCGTCGCCGGTCTTGGCGTCGTAGACCACGAAGTCGGTCTTGTCCTTCACCATCTGGGAGAGGTGGTCGAGGGTCACATAGGCCGATGTCGCGGTATTGTAGAGCCGCCGGTTCGCGTACTTCTTGATCACCACCGGCGCCGCTTTCGGTCCGCCGTCGGGTACTGCCTGGTCGGCCATTACGCTTCGCTCCTCTAGCTTCCGCGCGCAGTGAACGCTCGTTTACCGGGATCGTTCACCTTAGCGCCGATGCCGCAATGCGACAAGGCGGGCTTTGCTCCTGCGAGAGCAGCACGGACGCGACGCGGCGACACGATGGGTTATAGTGAATGCATGGCCTCTGGAAACGACGACAAGACTGAGGGAACCGCCGCCGAATTCGACAAGCTGGCCCGGCGCTACCTCGATTTGTGGCAGGCCCAGCTTTCCGGTCTCGCCGCCGACCAGGCCGTGACCGAACAGATTGCCCGCCTGTTCGCGGCTGCGAACACGCAAGTCGCCTCGGCGATGCAGGCAACCCAAGGAGCTTCTCATGCAGGCACGACTAGGCCCCCGCCCGCTGCCGCTCCATCTGGGAACGGCGCTGATGACGTGGGCGAGCTCCGAAAACGCGTGGAAGCTCTTGAAGCCCGGCTCGCAGAGCTCGAGTCCCGCAGCCGCCCCACCTGAATCGCTGGCGGCGCTGCTGCCGGAGATCGGCGCCCTCGAGGCGCAGGCGGGCGAGGGCAAGTTCGAGGAAGCGCTGAAACGCGAGATCCTGCGGCGCATGGGGCGGCTGGCCGACGGCGTGCTCGCCTACCAGCGCAACGACGTCCATCGCACCCTGGAGGAGCCGCCCGCCGCGTGGCGCGAAGGCAATACGCGCCTGCTCGACTATGGCATGACGAACCGCACCGCGCGCCGGCGCGGGGCGCGCGCGGTGCTGGTCGTGCCGTCGCTGATCAACCGATGGGAAGTGCTCGACCTCACGGCCGAGAAAAGCCTGCTGCGCGCCATGGCGGCGCAAGGGTTGCGGCCCTATCTCGTCGACTGGGGCACGCCCAACGACGAGGAGCGCTGCTTCGATACCACGGCCTACGTCGCACGTCTCGAACGGGCGCTGGCCTTCGTCGCCCGGCGTGCGCGGCGGGCGCCGGCGGTCCTGGGCTACTGCATGGGCGGCACGCTCACCGTCGCGCTGGCCGCGCGCCGGCCGCGCCGCGTCGCGGGTCTCGCGCTGATGGCGGCCCCCTGGGATTTCCATGCCGACCGCACCGGGCAGGCGTTCCTTCTGTCGACCGGGCCGCTGCTCGCGGAAGTCGCCGATCGCGTCGGCGAGCTGCCTGTCGATATCCTGCAGACCCTGTTCTGGTCGCTTGACCCTTGGCTATCGGTGAAGAAGTTCGGCCGCTTCCTCGGCCTCGACCCGAATGGTGAGCATGCCAAGGAATTCGTGCTGCTCGAGGACTGGTTGAATGGTGGAGCGCCGCTCGCAGGGCCGACAGCACGCGAATGCCTTGTCGGCTGGTACGGCGACAATATCCCCGGCAGCAACCAATGGGTCGTCGGTGGCCGCCGCATCGTGCCGTCGAAGATCAAGGTGCCGTCGCTGGTCATGATCCCCTCGGGCGACCGCATCGTGCCGCCGCTCTCGGCCGCGGCACTGGCCGATCCGAAGAAGGGCTTGAAGAACGTGACGCGGATCGACTTGCCGCTCGGCCATATCGGCATGGTGGTCAGTGGCCGCGCCCGCGAACTGTGCTGGACGCCACTGATCGAGTGGCTGGGAAACCTTCCGACCCGGCGGTCCCGTGTCGTCACCGGCTAGGTCCCCGGCTTGGTCTTTCGACTGGCGCGTCCCGGCGGTCTGGTTCGTGTTGCTGACCGTCTCGGTGTTCGCCCATGCCTATGTCGAGGTCGCCAACGAGGCGGCGCGCGGCATTACCCTGTCGTTCGCCAACGCCCTGGCGATACAGGTCTCCAGTCATCTGGTCGTGGCGGCGCTGCTGCCGGCGATCTACTGGCTGCACCGGCGTTTCCCCATTCCGAACCATCCGAGCAACCTCGCGATGCATGTCGCGGCGGTCGTGCCGTTCAGTGTCGCCCACACACTCGGGATGGCCGCACTCCGGCTGCTCTGGTTCGGTGGCATCGTCGGGGTGCCGCACAGCTTTCCGCTCACCCTCGACCGGATGTTTTACGAGTTCGCCAAGGACATCATTGCCTATGGTCTGCTGAGCGCCGGCACCGTGGCGTTGCGCCATTATCTCGCGCGTCCGGCGCCGGCTCCGGTCGCCGAGACGCCGGCGCCCGTCCCCGACCCGCCATCCGCGCCGCTGCCCGAGCGCTTCGCCGTTCGTCGCAAGGGCCGCGAGATCATGGTCGAGGTGGCGGACATCGACTGGATCGAGGCTTCGGGCAACTACGCCGTGCTGCATGTCGGCGACGAGACCTTCGAGATCCGCTCCTCGCTCACCAGGCTGGAAGGCGAACTCGATCCGAAACGGTTCGTGCGCGTGCACAAGTCCCATCTGGTCAACATCGCCCGCGTGGTCGAGGTGACGCCGTGGGTGAACGGCGACTGGCGCATCCGGCTGCAGGGCGGGGCCGAGCTGAACCTGAGCCGCCGCTACCGCCAGCGGTTCGAGGCCCTGGCGCCCGTCAGGGCCTGAGACGGCTCTGACCGGACGTCTCGCAAGGCCTGCCGGTCGTCCCATCCGCCGCGCCGGTCATCCCAAAACGACACGAAATCAAAGACTTGCAAGCTAGGTCCCGGGGCCCATCCGCTCCGGAGACGTCCCATGGCCCCCGCTGTTTTTGCCGATCGCCGCGCCGATCTCGACTGGCTTCGCGTGCTCGCCTTCGGCCTGCTGATTTTCTACCACGCCGGCATGGCGTGGTCGGGCTGGAGCTGGCACGTCACCAGCCCCGACAGTCTGGAAGGGCTGCGCGAGGCTATGCGGTTCCTGAACCGCTGGCGCATGCCGCTGATCTTCGTGGTCTCGGGCGCGGCCATCATGCTGGCGCTGGGCGACCGCACGCCGGGTGCCTTCGTGCGCGACCGGCTGAAGCGGCTGCTGCTGCCGCTCGCCTTCGGCATGGTCGTGATCGTGCCGCCGCAGGTCTATCTGGAGCGGCTGTCGAGCGGCCAGTTCACCGGCTCGTTCCTGCAGTGGCTGCCGCACGCTTTCGACGGCGTGTACCCGAAGGGCAATGTGAGCTGGCACCATCTCTGGTTCTTGGCCTACGTGCTGGTCTTCACCTTGGTGCTGCTGCCGGTCTTCCTGTGGGCACGCTCGGAAACCGGGCAGACCGCCGTCGCGAAGGCCGGCCGGGTTGCGGCGCGATACGGCCTGCAGTGGCTGATGGTCCTGCCGCTCGCTGTCTCCTTCCTGTGGCTGGCGCCGATCTCGTGGAACATCAATGGGTTGGTCGGCGACTGGAACGGCCTCGTCTTCTACGGCGCGCTGCTGCTCTACGGCGCCTTCCTCTTCGGTTCGACCGATCTTCTGGTTGCCCTGCAGCGGCAGCGTTTCGTCTCGCTCACCGTCGGGATCGCGGCCTACGCGCTGCTCTACCTCGGCTATTTTGCCGGCACGGTCCGCCCGACGATCCCGCCCGAGGCGCGGCCGGTCTTTGCACTCGTGTCGGCGATCAACGTGATGGCGTGGCTGTTCGCGATCGTCGGCTTCGCCCACCGCTATCTGACGAAGCGGCCGGCCTTCCTCTCCGAGGCGACCGAAGCGGTCTATCCCTTCTACCTGATCCACCAGACGGCGACGGTGATCGCGGTCTGGGCGCTCCTGAAGGCAGGCGCGCCACCGCTCCTCGGCTTCGCCGCGGCGGTCATGGCGACCTTCGCGGGAACCTGGCTGATTTACGCAGGGCTGGTGCGCCCGTGGCGCTGGGTCCGGCCGCTGTTCGGAATGAAAGCCGTCGGAACGGCAGCCCGGCGGTCCTTGCCCCGCCGCGCGGCAGGCCTATAAATATCCGCGAGGGCGGCCTGCCAAGGAGGAATTCAATGACAGACATCGTTATCGCGAGCGCTGCGCGCACGCCAATCGGCTCGTTCAACGGCGCGTTCGGCTCGGTGCCGGCGCACGATCTCGGCAAGGTCGCCATCAAGGGGGCGCTCGAGCGCGCCAAGGTGAAGCCCGAGGAAGTCGACGAAGTCATCATGGGCCAGATCCTGACCGGCGGTCAGGGTCAGAACCCGGCGCGCCAGGCGGCCGTCAACTCGGGCATCCCGGTCGAGAAGACCGCGCTCGGCATCAATCAGCTCTGCGGCTCCGGCCTGCGCGCCGTCGCCTTCGGCTGGCAGGCGATCCGCAACGGCGACGCCAGCATCATGGTGGTCGGCGGCCAGGAGAGCATGAGCCAGGCGCCGCACGCCGCGCACATGCGCGACGGCACCAAGATGGGCGAGCTCAAGATGGTCGACACCATGCTGAAGGACGGCCTGTGGGATGCGTTCCACGGCTATCACATGGGCAACACTGCCGAGAACGTCGCGCAGAAGTTCCAGATCACGCGCGCCGAACAGGACACGTTCGCGGCCTCGTCGCAGAACAAGGCCGAGGCGGCGCAGAAGTCCGGCCGCTTCAAGGACGAGATCGTTCCAGTCACCGTGAAGACCCGCAAGGGCGAGGTCGTCGTCGACACCGACGAGTTCCCGCGTCACGGAACCACGGCCGAGGCGCTCGCCAAGCTGCGTCCGGCCTTCACCAAGGAAGGCGGGTCGGTCACCGCCGGCAATGCCTCGGGCATCAATGACGGCGCCGCGGCGCTGGTTCTGATGAGCGCCGACGAGGCCAAGAAGCGCGGCGTCACGCCGCTCGCCAAGATCGTGTCGTGGGCCACCACCGGCGTCGATCCGTCGATCATGGGCATCGGCCCGGTCACGGCCTCGCAGGCGGCGCTGAAGAAGGCGGGCTGGACGGTCAAGGATCTCGACCTGGTCGAAGCCAACGAAGCCTTCGCCGCGCAGGCGCTGGCCGTCGGCAAGCAGCTCGGTCTCGACGAGAGCAAGCTCAACGTCAACGGCGGGGCGATCGCGCTCGGCCATCCGATCGGCGCCTCGGGCGCGCGCGTGCTGACGACGCTGCTCTACGAAATGCAGAAGCGCGACGCCAAGAAGGGCCTCGCCACGCTGTGCATCGGCGGCGGCATGGGCATCGCGATGTGTGTCCAGCGCGACTGATCCTGCGCCGGCACTTCGAAAATCAAAACGCCCGGAGGAGAAATCCTTCGGGCGTTTTCTTGTTCAGGGATTGTAGTAGCTGCCGACCTGCGTGCCCTTGCGCACCAATTCGCGCCCGTCCTCCTGCGAGAGCCAGGTGAGCTGGGCGTCGTCGGCGCCCTTGGGCTGCGCCAGCAGGAAGCGGGTTTCTCCCGCCACGAGCGTGATGATCAGCTCGGTGCTCTGGCTGCTGCCGAAAGCGCGCAGATCGTAGGGATTGGGCGGCAGGTCGAGGCGCATCCAGGTGGAGCCCGTCAGTCCGCCGACGGGGTTGCGGCTCATGGAGATGGGAATGCTCGGGGCGTCCGGCGCGGCGGTGTTGCGCACGATATAGAGCGCGGCCATGCCGTCCTTGGCGACGGGGAAGCTCGTCGTGCCGTAGGCCTGGTACCAGGGCGAAGGCGAGTTCTGGCAAGCGGACAGGGAAAGCGCCAGCAACGCGGCGCCCAGAAACTTCTTCATGCAACGACCTCCGCCGGCAAATTCCGACGGACCGGCGGGCGGGTCAAGCCTCAGCCTGTCGCTGGCGTGGGCATGGTGCGCAGGCGGGCCAGAGGTGACAGGACGATGACGAGGGTCGACAGGGCGAAGGAGCCGGCGATCAGCAGCAGCGCCGCGTGCAGTCCCGATTGTGCGGCGACCAGCCCGCCGGCGAGCGCGCCCAGCGGCCGGATTCCGTAGATCGCGGTCTGGACGGTGGCGTTGACCCGTCCCATCAGCGGTGACGGCGTCACGAGCTGGCGCACCGTCGTCTGGCAGATCAGCCACAGCATCGGCCCGAAGCCCACGAGAAAATAACCGCCGGCCGCGAAGGCGAAGCCGTTGCCCGAGGGTGCCGCGAGAAACAGCAGCGCCGCCGCGATCGAGACGGCCGGCCCGAAGATGAGGGTGACGAGCGGCGGCAGGCGGCGCGCGGTGGCCGGCGCCACCAGGGCGCCCAGGATCAGGCCGGCGCCGTAGGTCGATTGCGCAAGGCCCATATGCGCCGGATCGAGGTCGAGAGGTCCCAGCGCAAGCGGTGCCCAGATGGCGAGCAGGGCGAAGAAGGCGAAGTTCCAGAAGATCGCGCAGAGGCTGATGCCGCGCAGCAATTCGTTGCGCAAGACGAACGACGTGCCGAGGCGGATCGCGCCGGCGAGCGAGGGCCGTTCGCTGCCGGTGGCCGGGGCCGCGCCCTTCGGCAGGGCGAGCACGCAGGCCAGCGCGAGGCAGGCGCCGAGGGCGGCCAAAGCGTAACCCCAGGTCGGTGACAGATGTTGTGCGAGGAGGCCCGCCAAGAACGGTGCGGCGAGGCTCACGATCGCGCGTGCGAGTTCGAGGCGTGCGTTGGAGCGCGGCAGGTCGCCCGCCGCCACGAGGCTCGGCAGCAGCGACACAGACGTCAGCACATAGACGACAGTGCCCGACGCGCCGGCGATGGCGGCGAGGCCCAGCAGGAGGACATGGCCGGTTGCCGCCGCGGCCACCGCGACGATCGAGGCGGTGAGGCCGAGTGCCAGCGCCACGATCAGCATGCGGCGGCGCGGCAGGCGATCGATCCAGGCACCGGCGGGCAGCGAGACCAGCAGCCATGAAGCACTCTGCGCGGCCACGAGCAGCCCGAGCAGGTCCGGTCCGGCGCCCAGGACAAGGGTCGCGGTCAGGGGAAGGGTCGCGAGCGCCATCTGGTCGGCGGCGTGAGTCCCGGCGGCGGCGCCGAGCAGGGCGGTGAAAGGTTTCATGGCGGCGTTCTAGGCGCGCGAGGCCGGCCACCTCTATCCGGCGGCGTCGCTCAATTCGGTCGTGGCGCCGTCATGCATCTGACGCTTGCCGGGGACGGGGGATAACCGGCTAGAGTGTGGGGGGCGTTTTCATCAGGGAGGAAAGAATGACCGGACGGGTAGCAGTCGTGACGGGCGGAACGCGTGGCATCGGAGCCGCCATCTCCCGGATGTTGAAGGACAAGGGTTACAAGGTCGCCGCCACCTATGCGGGCAACGACGAGGCTGCCAACAAGTTCAAGGCCGAGACCGGCATCAACGTCTACAAGTTCGACGTCGGCGACTTCGCCGCCTGCCAGGCGGTGGTCGCCCAGATCGAAAAGGACATGGGTCCCGTCGATGTCCTGGTGAACAATGCCGGCATCACGCGCGACTCCACGATGCGCCGCCTGACCCGCGACATGTGGGATGCCGTCATCGACACCAACCTCGGCTCCTGCTTCAACATGAGCAAGGCGGTGTGGGACGGCATGAACACGCGCGGCTTCGGCCGCATCGTCAACATCGGCTCGATCAACGGCCAGGGCGGCCAGTACGGCCAGGTGAACTATGCCGCCGCCAAGTCGGGCATCCACGGCTTCACCAAGGCGCTGGCCCAGGAAGGCGCATCGAAGGGCATCACCGTGAATGCGATCGCGCCGGGCTACACCGAAACCGACATGGTCGCGGCGGTGCCGGCCAACGTGCTGGAGAAGATCGTGGCGAAGATCCCGGTCGGCCGTCTCGGCAAGGCCGAGGAAATCGGCCGCGGCGTGATGTTCCTGATCGCCGACGATGCCGGCTTCATCACCGGCTCGACCCTGTCGATCAACGGCGGCCAGCATATGTACTGACATGGGGCTGGCGCGAGCTTGGGGCTGACCAGGCGGCGCGAAAACGCCAAGATGCGGGCCGGCATAATCTGCCGGCCCTTTTCATTCGTGTTTCTTTCGTTGGAGCGACCCGTGGCCAAGCTGACCGAGTACAAGGACATGAACCCGCGGGCCAAGGCCGTGGTCGAGGGTATCGCCAAGGCGCGCGGCAGCGATCCGGCCAACATCAACAACGTATGGAAGGCGCTGGCCCGCCATCCCGACACGATGGAGCGGTTCGCCGCGGAGATGAAGGCGGTGATGGCGCCGGGCGCGCTCGACGGCCTCACCAAGGAGCTGATCTATCTCGCCGTGTCGGTCGCCAACCAGTGCGACTATTGCATCGCCTCGCACGGCACCATGGCGCGCCAGAAGGGCATGACCGAGGAGATGTTCGGGGAATTCATGGCGGTCGTGCTGGCCGCGCAGAAGGGCAACAAGATCGCGACGGCATATCGTGTACCGGTCGACGCGGCGTTCGAGGAGAAGTGACGTGAGCGACGGAAAGTCCACGACGTGGGATGCCAATCTCTACCTGAAATTCGCCGATCACCGCACGCGGCCGGCGCTCGACCTGATGGGCCGGCTCGATCCGGCGAACGGCGCGCGGCCGGGCCATGCGATCTACGACCTGGGCTGCGGTGCCGGTAACATCTCGCGCATCCTCGCCGAGCGTTTCCCCGAAGCGCCGGTCATCGGCATCGACTCGTCCGAGGAGATGCTGGCCAAGGCGCGCAGCCAGACGGTCGATGCGCGGGTCACTTTCGACAAGGGCGACCTCGCGCATTTCAAGCCCAGCCTGCCGCCGGGCATCCTCTACAGCAACGCCGCCTATCAGTGGCTCGACGGCCATATCGATATGTTCCCTGGGCTCCTGAAGCTGCTGCCGTCCGGCGGTCAGCTCGCAATCCAGATGCCGCGCAACCATGAGGCGCCCTCCCATGCGTCGATGCACGAGGCGGCCATTGCCGGTCCCTGGCGCGACAAGCTCACGAAGGTGCGCCCGATCGTGAGGGTCGAGGAGCCGGAGCGCTATTACGACGTGCTGAAGCCGCTGTGCTCGGATCTCGAGGTCTGGGAATCGATCTACCAGCAGCCGCTCACCGGCAAGGACCCGGTGGCGCAGTACACCTCGTCGACCGGCCTGCGGCCCTATCTCGAACTGCTGCAGGAACCGGAGCGCACGGACTTCTACAACACCTATGCCGCGCTGCTGGCCAAGGCCTATCCGACGCGACCCGACGGCATCACGCTGTTCCCCTTCCGCCGCCTGTTTATCGTGGCGCGCCGCGCATGATCCTGCGCCGCCTGCTCGGTGTCGCGCTGCTGCTGGCCGCGGCCTGTCGGGTGCCATCGGCGCAGGCGGCGCCGCAATCGATGGTCGCGGCGGCGCATCCGCTGGCAGTCGAAGCGGGACTGGAGATGCTGCGCCGCGGCGGTACCGCCGTCGATGCGGCGATCGCCGTCCAGTTGATGCTGGGAGTCGTCGAGCCGCACGCCTCGGGCATCGGTGGCGGCGGCTTCCTGCTGCACTACGACGGGGCCACGCACGCCATCACCGTCTATGACGGTCGCGAGACGGCGCCGGCCGGCGCGACGCCCGGCATGTTCCTCGCCGCCAACGGCAAGCCGCTGGGCTATCGCGAAGCCGTCGCCTCCGGCATTTCGGTCGGCGTGCCCGGCCTGATGTCGATGCTGGAACTCGCGCACCAGGAAAAGGGCAAGCTCGCCTGGCGCGATCTGTTCCAGCCGGCCATCGTCGCCGCCCGCGGCGGCTTTCCCGTGTCGTCCCGGCTCGCGACCTGGCTGCAGCGGATGCCGGCACTGCGCGAGGAGGCCGCGATCCGCGAGACCTTCTTCCACGCCGACGGATTGCCGCGCGAGCGCGGCGATCGCATCGTCAATCCGGCGCTTGCCGACACGATGGGGTTGATCGCCACGCGCGGCGCGCGGGTCCTGTACCAGGGGCCGATCGCGGCGGAGATCGTCGGTCGCGTGCGCGGCCATCGCCGGCCCGGTACGCTCTCCGCCGCCGATCTGGCCGACTACAAGCCAGTCAAGCGCGAGGCCCTCTGCGGGACCTACCGGGTTTGGACCGTGTGCGGCATGCCGCCACCCTCGTCGGGCGGCATCGCGATCCTGCAGGTCCTGGGCCTGATCCAGCCCTTCGACATCCAGCGCGATGCACCGAACGACACGCGCGCCATTCATTTGATCGCCGAAGCGAGCCGGCTGGCCTTCGCCGACCGCGACCGCTACGTCGCCGACCCGGCTTTCGTGGACGTGCCCGTGGTCGGCTTGCTCTCCTCTGCCTATCTCGCGGAGCGCCGCAAGCTGATGTCGCCCGACCGCAGCATGGGCAAGGTCGGCCCCGGAATACCGCCGGGCTATGTCGAACGCGGCACCAGCCACATCAGCATCGTCGATCGCTGGGGCAACGCCGTCAGCTTCACCACCACCATCGAGGCGCCGTTCGGCGCGCAGATGATGGTGCGCGGCTTCATCCTGAACAACGAGCTGACGGACTTCTCGCCGCGACCCGAGCTCGGCGGTAAGCCGGTGGCCAATCGCGTACAGCCCGGCAAGCGGCCGCGCTCCTCCATGTCGCCGACCTTCGTCCTCGACCGCGACGGCAGGCTGGTAGCGGCGCTGGGCTCGGCGGGCGGCGCCCGGATCATCGGCGATACGCTGCAGACGCTGATTGGCCTGCTCGACTGGGACCTTTCGGCCCAGGCCGCCGTCGACCTGCCGCGGGTCGCCAACCTCAACGGCCCGACGGAACTGGAGGAGGGGACGCCGATCGCGGACCAGGCGGACGCCTTGCGCAAGCTGGGCCATGAAGTACAAGTCCGCCGGCATGAAGGCGGCCTGACGGCCATCCGGCGCACGGGCGAGGGGTGGGAAGGCGGCGCCGACCCGCGGCGCGATGGCGTCGCCCGAGGAGAATAGAAAGTGGCCGCAAAGAAACTCCCCACCGTCATTCTGCGCGCCGGCGAGGATCGCCGCGTCCGCGGTGGCCATCCCTGGGCCTTCTCGAACGAAATCCTGATGGATGCCGATGCCAAGGCGATTCCCGCTGGCAGCCTGGCGACCCTGCGCGCGCCGGGCGGCGAGGCGCTCGGTGTATGCACGTTCAACCCGCATTCGCTGATCGCCGCTCGCCTTCTCAGCACGAACCCTGAAGCGCAAGCCGATGCCCTGTTCTTCGGGCGGATCCTGACCCGCGCGGCGGCCCTGCGCGACCGGCTGGTCGGCGTGCCCTATTACCGGCTGATCCACGCCGAAGCCGACGGAATTCCGGGCGTGATTGTCGACCGGTTCGGCGACGCCTTCGTGGTGCAGGTGAACACCGCCGGCATGGAGGCGCTGACGCCGGTTCTGATCGAGGCGCTGGAGGCGGAATTCTCGCCAGCCACGATCATCCTCAAGAACGATTCGCCGGTGCGCGAACTCGAAGGCCTGAAGCGCGAGGTCGTGTTGGCCAAGGGCGAGGCCGGCAGCATCGAGCTGATCGAGAACGACGCCCGCTTCGTGGCCGATCTTTCCGAAGGCCAGAAAACCGGTTGGTTCTACGACCAGCGCGACAACCGCCGCTTCATGGCGGGGCTCGCGAAGGACGCGCGCGTCCTCGACGCCTATTGCTACAGCGGCGGCTTCGGCGTGCTGGCGGCGAAGCACGGTGCCAAATCCGTCGTCTGCCTCGACCGCTCGCAACCCGCGCTCAACGCGGCCCGGCAGGCGGCAACCCTCAACGGAGTGGACAAGGTCGTGTCTTTCCAGAAGGGCGAGGTCTTCGAGACGCTGGAGAAGGAGAAGCCGCGCTCCTATGAGGTCGTGATGTGCGATCCGCCGGCCTTCGTGAAGAGCCGCAAGGATCTCAAGACCGGCGCCCAGGGATATCGCAAGCTGGTGCGGTTGGCGGCGCCCCTCGTGACGCGTGGCGGCTTCTTCTTCGTCGCCTCGTGCTCACATCTCGTCGATCCGCCGCTGTTCGCCGAGCAGGTCCGACGCGGCCTGCGCGACGCGCAGCGTTCGGGCCGCATCCTGCTGAGCAGCGGCGCGGCGCTGGACCACCCGGTCCATCCGAGCCTGCCGGAGACGGCCTATCTCAAGGCCATGGTGCTGCAACTCGACTGATCGGAAACCTCGGGGGAGGAATATGTCGATGAATCGCTTGCTGCTTGCGGTGGCCTTGGTGTGCCTGATGGGCACGGGCTGCTCCATTCCAGACCGCGGAGACGCCGTTCCCCGGGTCGACACGGCGCGTGCCATGCCGCTCGGCATTCCCAATGCGCGTTTTTATGCCGACGGCGATCCCAGACTGATGGTCGAGGAGGGGGTGCAATCCGGCATGCGCGAGGCCGCCGCCCTGCGGGCCGAGGGGAAGCCGCAGGCCAAGGCGCCGCCCGCTTACTTCCTCGCCATCTCCGGTGGAGGCGACAACGGTGCGTTCGGCGCCGGCCTGATGAACGGATGGACGGCCGTCGGCACGCGGCCACGGTTCAAGATGGTCACCGGCGTCAGCACCGGCGCGCTGATCGCCCCGTTCGCCTTCCTCGGGTCCGACTACGATGCGCAACTGCGCGAGGTCTACACGACCATGACGCCGGACAAGGTGTATCGCATGCGCGGCCTCACGGCGGCCCTGTTCGACGATGCCATGGCCGATACGGGACCGCTTGCCGAGGTGATCGCCCGGTATGCCGACCAGAAGCTGCTCGACGCGATCGCCGCCGAGTACCGCAAGGGCCGGCTGCTGATGATCGGCACGACCGATCTCGATGCCCAGCGGCCGGTGATCTGGAACATCGGCGCCATTGCCGAGAGCGGCAAGCCGGGCTCGCTCGAGCTCTTCCGCAAGATCCTGCGGGCCTCGGCCGCCATTCC
Organism: uncultured Rhodospirillaceae bacterium; assembly: GCA_945952105.1. Lineage (GTDB taxonomy): Bacteria > Pseudomonadota > Alphaproteobacteria > Reyranellales > Reyranellaceae > Reyranella. The sequence goes on from CAMFGZ010000004.1 coordinate 239,503, forward strand.
CGGCGCCTTCCAGCCGGTGCTGATCGACGTCGAACTCGACGGCAAGAAGTACCAGGAGCTGCACGTCGATGGCGGCGCCATCGCCCAGCTCTTCCTCTACCCGCCGTCGATCGACATGTCGGCCTCGAAGCGCGAGCGCTACGCCTACATCATCCGCAACGCGCGTCTCGATCCGGACTATGCGGTGGCGGAGCGCCGGACGATCACGATTGCCGGTCGCGCCATCAGCACCATGCTTGCGGCCAGCGGCGTCAACGACGTGCTGCGCACCTACTTCGTCTCGCAACGTGACAAGGTCGACTACAACCTCGCCTATATCGGGCGGGATTTCGAGGCACCCAAGAAGGGCGAGTTCGACCAGTCCTACATGAACGCGCTGTACGAGTATGGCGTCCGTCAGATCGTCGAGGGCCGGGCGTGGCACAAGCATCCGCCGGGCCTCGGCACGCCGGCCGGCGTGCCGACCCGCGGGCTTCCCCTCAACGGGCGATCAGCAGAACAGGGCTCCTGATCGACTTGATCAGCCCCAGGCTGCGCGAACCCAGGAATTTCGCGTCGCCCTGGCGCAGCGAGGTTCCCAGGACGACGAGATCGTAGCGTCCGCGAGCCGCCGCGCGACGGATCTCCTGCTCCGGATGGGTGTTCGTCGCCGTGAGGCCCCGCACGGGTACGCCGCCGCGCTTGCCCAGCCGGTGCACGTCGACCAGGACCGACATGCCGAGGCGGCGGGCGCGCCCTCGCAACAGCAGCGTATCCTCGCTGGGATCGAAGACATGCAGCGCCGTCAGCTTGCCGTGACTGGCGGCCGAAACGGCCAGAGCGATCTCCGTGGCGAGGCGGGCATCGGGGCTTCCTCCGGTCGGGACCAGGATGTCGAGCGGCCCGGTCGAGGCCGGGGCGCGGTTTCCGTTGACCAGGATCGCAAGGGGGCCATCGAAGGAAGCGACCAGCCGCTGCAACCGCTCCTCAAAGCGCGGTGCGTCGGTGGAGATCGGCCGTTTGAGGCCGACGAAGGCAATGCTGTAGCCCTTCGCGGCCTCCTTCTCGATACCACCTTCGGCGGCCGGCTCCCGCACCTGCAGCAATTCCTCGACGGGAATGCGCACCGGGCCGGCCGCCTCCGCTTCCGTCTCCCTGACCGATGGCGGCGGCCCCAGTTCCAGTGCACTGCGCATCGCCTCGGTGATCCTGTCCCTGACCGTAGCGCCGCGCGCGGAGGATTCGGTCGGATTCTGTTGCAGAAGCGTCGTCAGCACACGCTGACGGCCGGCGAACAGGCCGGCGATGACCGTGGTCCAGCTTCCGTTGGCGCTGTCGTCCGCCAGCACCAGCGCGCGTTCCATCTTCGGGACAATCTGGTTCTGCTCGGCATCCTCCTTGTCGAGGCGCCTGGATTCGTCTTCGCGCAAGGGGACGCGTGCCATTGCCCAGCGCAGGGTGGGCGGCATGATCATCGTCGTCACCACCGCCATGGCGACGATCATCGTGTAGAGCTGGTTGCTGAGCGCCCCCATCGACAGGCCGATGCTGGCGATGATGACCTCGGTCGAGCCGCGGGCGTTGAGGCCGGTCGCCAGCGCGAGCGATTCCAGTCCGGTCAGCCCGCCCAGCTTGCCCCCGGCCAGCGCGCCCAGAAACTTGCCGACGCTGGCCACCACGATGATCGCCAGGGTGAACAGGGCCAGGGTCGGATCGAACAGCGTGCGCAGGTCCATGCCGAGGCCGGCCACGGCGAAGAACACCGGGCTGAAGAAGGCGATGATGAAGCCGCGCAGTTCTCTTTCGATATGTTCGGTCAGGATGGGCGACTGGCCGATCAGCATACCGGCGATGAAAGCCCCCAGCGCCGTGTGCACGCCGATCAGCTCCGTCATCAGCGCCATGGTGAGCGTGATCACCAGGATGGCGCTGATCACCGGCATCTCGATCGTGAGATTGTCGTTGCACCACAGGATGATGCGCGAGACCAGCCGCCGGCCGACGGTGAGGCTGGCGGCGAGGAAAATCGCCGTCAGCGCCAGGCTCGAGCCCACGTCGGCGAGACTTACCGTGCCGTGGGCGGCGATGCCCGAGATGACGGCGATGATCACCCAGGCCAGCGTGTCGTCGAGGATGGCGGTCGCCAGGATCAACTGGCCGAGGTCGCGGCGGATGGCGCCGACCTCCATCAGCACCATGGCCACGATCTTGACCGAGGAGATCGACAGCGCGGTGCCGAGGAACAGCGCCGTCACCAGCCGCGCGGCGGGCGAGGGGATCAGCTCCATCGGCAGCAGGTAAGCGAGTGCCACGCCGCAGGCGAAGGGAACGGCGATACCCAGCACCGACGTCGAGACCACCGCGCGCCGCTTGCGGTTCACCAGCGCGAGGTTGGTTTCCATGCCTGTGAGCAGCAGCAGGAGCAGGATACCGATCTGCGACACGGCATCGATCATGCTTTTTAGCGCCGGCGTGTTGGGAAAGACGATCGCCCGCAGGTCCGGCAACAGAAGGCCGAACACCGACGGGCCCAGCAGCACACCGGCCAGAAGCTGGCCGAAGATCGCGGGCTGGCCGATCCGGGTCATCAGCTCGCCGATCAGGCGGCCGAAGAACAGCAGCAGGATCAGCTCGGCTGCAAAGATTGCCGTCGTATGATCTGCCAAGCCGTTCCCCCGTCACGAGTCTTCTTGCCCCGGCGCGGATGGACGGCTGGCACGACTCGTGCTGACCTCTTCCGGGCTGAAGGAGAGATATCGCGTGAACAAGGAAACGATTGAGATGCTCGCGCGTTCCGCCGGGCTCGCCAAGGCACTTGCTGAATTTCCCGATGATGTCACCGTGGCCGCGACGCAGGCCGCCGACGTCGCGCGGAAGATCAAGCGTCCGATCGATCCCCGGGCCGAGCCCTGGCCGCCGATGAAGGCGGGGACCACGCTATGAGCGACCTGCACTGGATGACGGCGGCTTCCGCCGCCCGCGCGATTGCCACTAAGGAGCTTTCGCCCGTCGACCTGACGAAGGCGCTGCTCGACCGCGTCGAGAAGCTCGATCCCACGCTCAACGCCTTCATTCGCGTCGACGGTGAAGCCGCGATGGCTGCGGCCAAGGCTGCCGAGACCGAAGCCCAGTCGGGCCGGCTGCGCGGGCCGCTGCACGGCGTGCCGGTCGGCATCAAGGACATCATCGACGTCGCGGGTCTGCCGACGACCTGTCACTCGAAGGTCCTGCAGGACAATATGGCGACCGCCGATGCGGTCTGTGTCGAGAAGCTTCGCGGCGCCGGCGCCATCGTGCTGGGCAAGCTGTCGACCCACGAATTCGCCATCGGTGGGCCGAGCTTCGACCTGCCGTGGCCGCCGGCGCGCAATCCCTGGAATCCCGACCATCATCCCGGCGGCTCCTCGTCGGGCTCGGGCTCGGGCGTGGCCGCGGGCCTGTTCCCGATGGCGCTGGGCACCGACACCGGCGGCAGCGTGCGCAATCCGGCGAGCTGCTGCGGCATCGTCGGCCTGAAGCCGACCTATGGTCTGGTCTCCCGCCGCGGCGTCTTCCCGCTCTCCTTCACGCTCGACCATATCGGGCCGATGACGCGCACCGTCACCGACAATGCGCTGATGCTGGAGAGCATCGCCGGCCACGATCCGCTCGATCCCGGCAGCGCGGCCGGGGCGCAGGGCCATTATGGCGCCGCGCTCGATCGCAGCCTGCGCGGGCTTCGCATCGGCTTCGTGCGGCACTTCCACGAAATCGACACGCCGGCCGATCCGGAAGTCACGGCGGCGCTGGAGCATGTCGCGCGCAGCCTCCAGCTCGAAGGCGCGGACCTGCGCGACATCAAGCTGCCAAGCCTCAACGAGTTCGGCGCGGTGAACCGCGTGATCCTGCAGAGCGAGGCCTGGTCGATCCATGGCCCGTGGCTTGGTGAGCGTCCCGGCGACTACGGCCAGCTCGCGCGCCGCCGCCTGATGGCCGGCGCCTTCATGAGCGCGGGCGACTACATGCTGGCGAGCCGCCGCCGCCTGCAGATGATCGCCGAGGTCGAGGCGGCGCTGCGCGACGTCGACGTGCTGCTCTGCGCCAGCTCGATGGACCCGGCCTGCCGCATCGAGGATACGGCCGAGGTCGAGCGCACCTATCCGCGCCAGGCCCGTACGCCCTTCAACGTCACCGGCCATCCCGCACTCGCCATGATGGCTGGCCTGTCGAAGGGCGGCCTGCCGGTTTCGGTGCAGTTCGTCGGCCGCTACTTCGACGAGGCGACGGTCTTCCAGGTGGCGCGCGCCTGGGAACGGGCCGCCGGGACGGACAAAAAGCACCCCGCGATCGGCTGAGCGGGGAAATAATTCGTTGAATTAGTTCTTGTCGTCCGAGCGGGCCTTGCCGGTCCGCCCGGCGGGGGCAAGATATTGCCCATGACCCAGAAGAAGCTTCGCCTCGGCGCCTTCATGCGCCCTGTCAGCATCCACACCGCTGCGTGGCGCTATCCCGGCGGCACGCCGGACGCCAACTTCAATCTCAAGGCGCTGGTGAAGTACGCCCAAACGCTGGAGCGCGGGAAGTTCGATGCCTTCTTCATGGCCGACCACCTGGCCGTGCTGAACATGCCGATGGAGGCGCTGAAGCGCAGCGCCACCGTGACCTCGTTCGATCCGCTGACCCTGTTGCCGGCGCTGGCCATGGCCACGAAGCATCTCGGCCTGATCGCCACGGCGTCGAGCACCTTCGAGCCGGCCTATACCATCGCGCGCCGCTTCGCCTCGCTCGACCATATCAGCGAGGGCCGCGCCGGCTGGAACCTGGTGACGACGTCCAATCCCGATGCCGCGCTGAACTTCGGCCTGGACGACCAGATGCCCCATGCCGAGCGCTATGCCCGCGCCCGCGAGTTCTTCGACGTGGTGACGGGCCTGTGGGATTCCTGGGCCGACGACGCCTTCGTGCGCGACGTCGAGAACGGCATCTACTTCGATCCGTCGCGGCTGCACGTGCTCGATCACAAGGGCAAATACCTGAAGGTACGCGGGCCGCTGAACATCGCCCGTCCCGTGCAGGGCTGGCCTGTCATCGTGCAGGCCGGTGCTTCCGATGCCGGGCGCCAGCTCGCGGCCGAGACCGCCGAGATGGTGTTCGCCGCCGGTGGTCCGATCGACGGCGCACGCGCCTTCTATGCCGACGTGAAGGGGCGCGCGGCGAAGATCGGCCGCAATCCCGATCACATCAAGATTTTGCCCGGCGCCTTCGTGGTGGTGGGCGATTCGCTCGACGAGGCAAAGGAGAAGCGCGCCCGTCTCGACAGTCTGGTGAACTACGACAGCTCGATCGCCGCCGTCTCGATGGCGCTGGGCGTCGATGCGCGCAAGTTCGATCCCGACAAGCCGTTGCCCGACGACATTCCCGAGACCGAGGCGAGCAAGAGCGGCCGCGACCGGGTCATTGAACTCGGCAAGCGCGAGAACCTGACCGTGCGCCAGATCGCCGGACGTCTCGGCGGCTATGGCGGGCTGGGCATGCTGGGCACGCCCGCGATGATCGCCGACCAGATGGAAGAGTGGCTCGTGACGAGCGCCTGCGACGGCTTCAACGTCATGTTCCCCTACCTGCCGGGCGGACTCGACGACTTCGTCGACAAGGTCGTGCCGGAACTGCAGCGGCGCGGCCTCTTCCGCACCGAGTACGAGGGCACGACCCTGCGCGAGAATCTGGGCTTGCCGCGGCCGGAGAACCGCTTTTTCGCGGAAAAGGCGCGGGCGGCGGAGTAAGCTCCGCGCCCATGAGCTTCGAGATAAAGGTCGGCAGCGCCGACGACGTTCAGCGCATGGCCGCCTGGGCCAACGACGAGGGCTGGAATCCCGGCAACACCGATGCCCACGCCTTCTTCGCCGCCGATCCCGGCGCCTTTCTGATCGGCCGGCTCGACGGCGAGCCGCAGGCCTGCATTTCGGTCGTGAAGTACGGCACGGGCTTCGGCTTCCTGGGCTTCTACATCGCCCGGCCGCCGGTGCGCGGGAAAGGCTACGGCATAAAAGTCTGGCGCGCCGGCATGGCGCGGCTCGAGGGACGCAATGTCGGCCTGGACGGTGTCGTGGCGCAGCAGGGCAATTACAAGAAGTCCGGCTTCCGGCTGGCCTGGAACAACATCCGACACGAAGGCGCGCCGCCATCGCCCAAGCCGCCCGCCGGTGTGACCCTGGTCGATACCCGCAGCATCGGCTTCGACCGGCTCGCGGCCTACGACCGCCGGTTCTTTCCCGAGGCGCGAGACTCCTTCCTTGCGTCGTGGATCTCGCTGCCCGAACGCGCGTCGCTGGTGGCGCTGCGCGACGGCGAGATCGCAGGCTTCGCCGTGATGCGCAACTGCGCCGCCGCGTCGAGGGTTGGCCCGCTCTATGGCGCGACGCCGGAGATCGCCTCCTCGCTGGTGGGTGCGCTCGCCATTCAGCTCGGCGCGACCGCCGTCGCGATCGACATGCCCGATCGCAACAAGGCAGCGGTGACGCTCGCCCGGCAGGTCGGCCTGAAGCCCTCCTTCGAGACCGCCCGCATGTATACGGGCGCTGACCCTGACGTCGACTATGCCGGCCTGTTCGGCGTGACCAGCCTGGAACTCGGCTAGCGTCTTTCGCTTCGAGTTTTCTCGCACACCCTCATCCTGAGAAGCGCGCCGTAGGCGTGCGTCTCCAACGATGGGCAACAAACGTGGTGCATGTGCCCACCCTTCGAGACGCGGTCCTGCGGACCGCTGCTCAGGATGAGGTGATCGGTCTACTGCGCCTTCTTCACGTTCCAGAAGACCGGCGCCGGCGAGGAGAGGTTGCCGGTGATGGTCTTGCGGATCGCCATCGGGATGTTGAACTGGCCGAGCTGCGCCATGGTCGGATACTCAGATTCGCGCACCTGGACAGCGGTCGCCAGCTCCTTGCGCTTGGCGGGATCGGTCGTCTTGGCGAAGGCGTTGCGCAGCTCCTCGATCTTCGCATCGCAGGGCCAGCCGATGGCGGCCTTGTCGCAGGCCGCGCCGACGAAGGCCGAGACGATGGGATCGAGCAGGTCGGCCGAGACCCAGGACGTCATGAAGCCGCTCCAGCCGCCGGCGTTCAGCGGCTCCTTCCGCGAGCGGCGCGACAGCACGGTCTGCCAATCCATCGCCTGCATGTCGACGACGAACCCGCCACGCTCCAGCAGGGACTTGGCGATCGGCGTCAGCCGGCCGGTGTTGGTGTCGGTGGCGAACAGCAGGACGACCGGCGTGCCGTCATAGCCTTCCTGCTTCAGGATCTCCTTCGACTTTGCGAAGTTTGACTCGAGCTTGTCCTCGAAGCCCGCATCGGTCGCGTAGGGTGTTCCGCAGATGAAGAGCGCCTTGCACTCCTTGAAGTATTTCGGATCGTTGATGGCGGCCAGCAGGAAGTCCTTCTGGTTCAGCGCATAGAGCGCGGCCTGGCGGATCTTCGCGTTGTCGAACGGCTTGTGCAGCACGTTGAAGCGCAGGCTGTACTGGCTGCCCAGCGGATTGAGGTCTTTCACCTCGATGTTCTTGTCCTTCTCGATCAGCGGCAGCATCTCGATCAGCGGCTGTTCGAGGATGTCGATCTCGCCGGTCATCAGGGCGTTGGCCGCGGTCTGCGGATCCGGGATGTTCACCCACTCGACCCGGTCGACGTAGACGTTCTTGCCGCCCGACAGTGCCGAGGGCGGCTCGGCGCGCGGCTTGTAGTCCTTGAACTTGTCGTAGACCGCCTTCTCGCCCGGCCGCCACAGGTCGGCGCGGAACACGAACGGGCCGGAGCCGACGAATTCCTTGATCTGCGTGTTGCCCGGCGTTTCGGCGACGCGCTTGGGCATGATGAAGGGCACGTTCGAGCTGGGCTTGCCCAGCGATTCGATGACCAGGCCGTAGGGCTCGTTGAGCGTGAGGGTGAAGGTCTTGTCGTCGACCGCGGCCAGGGCCTTGGTGAAGCTCATCAGCTTCTGGCCCATCGCGTCGCGCGAGGCCCAGCGCTTGATCGAGGCGATGCAGTCTTCGGCCGTCACCGGCGCGCCGTCATGGAACTTCAGCCCGTCGCGCAGGGTGAAAGTGTAGGTGAGCTTGTCGTCGCTCACCTTCCAGCCCTCGAGCATCTGCGGCTTGACCGCGAGCTTCTCGTCGACGGCGAGCAGCGTGTCGTAGACCATGTAGCCGTGATTGCGGACGATATAGGCGGTGGTCCAGATCGGGTCGACGATCTTGACGTCCGAATGCATCACCACCTTCAACGTCTGGGCCTCGGCCGCGGCCGAGAACAGCGCCGTCGTTGCCGCGGCAAGCGCAGCCCACTTGATTCCTCGCATCACCTGCCTCCTTGTTCTGTCGTTTTCCCGATTCTATCGTCCCGTTGCGGTGCCTATGCAACAGGCATGCCTCAGCAGGAGCGAAATATGTCCACGCGGCCCGATTCGATCCGAAACGTCTCCTGGGCCGTTGTCCGGGACGGTGCCGAGAAGCGCCACGTCTACCGTCGCGAGGTCGATCTCCATCTCAAGGACGGCCGTATCGTCGAGATCACCCCGGCCGGGACGCGACCGACGGGACCGGGCGAGACCGTGATCGACGGGCGCGGGCTTCTGGCGCTGCCGGGGCTGATCAACATCCATTCCCATCCCTCGACCGAGCCCGGCTATCGCGGCGTGCGCGAGGATCATGGCGTGCCCGAACAGCAGATGACGGGCCTGATGGAGCGGCTGCAGGCGTTTCGCCTGGGCGATGACGGCCGCCAGGGCGCGGCGACGATGGCCTATTCGGAGATGCTGCGCGCCGGCACCACGACGGCCTGCGACGTCACCGTGCCGTTCGACGGCTGGCTGGAGACAATGGCCCAGAGCGGCATGCGCTTCTATGCGGGGCCGACTTTCGCTTCGGCGCGCTGGGGGATGGCTGCGCCGCAGACCGTGACCTGGAAATGGGACGAGGCGGCCGGCCTTGCCCAGTTCGAGAAGGCCAAGCGGGTCATGGACGAGGCCGAAGCGCACAATTCAGGGCGCCTCGATGCGTTGGTCTTCCCGGCGCAGATCGACACGGTCACGCCGGACCTGTTCGCCGCCGGCCGCAAGCTCGCCGATGACAGCGGCCGCCGCTTCTCGACTCATGTCGGCCAGTCGGTGGTCGAGGTGCGCGAGATGATCCGCCGCCACAACATGACGCCCATCCAGTGGGCGGCGCAGCAGAGGCTGATGAAGGGCGACACGATCATGGCGCACTGCATCCTGCTCGACGACCATCCGCAGATTAGTTGGCACACACGCAAGGACCTCGACCTGATCGCCGAGGCCGGCGCGTCGGTGGCGCATTGCCCGCAGCCCTTCGCGCGCTATGGCCTGGCGATGGACCATGTCGGTCGCTATCGCGCGCGCGGCGTCAACGTGGGGCTGGGTACCGACTGCGCTCCGCACAATCTGATCGAGGAGATGCGGCTCGCGATCGTCGCGGGGCGCCTGATGAGCGAGGACATCCGCAGCCTCGACACGGCCGGCGCTTTCGAGGCCGCGACCTTCGGCGGGGCTGCCGCGCTCGGTCGTGACGATATCGGCGCGCTGGCGCCCGGCATGTCAGCCGACATCGTGCTGGTCGATCTCAACCACCCGCTGATGCAGCCGGCGCGCGACCCGCTGCGCTCCTTCGTCTTCCACGCCGCCGATCGCGCGGTGCGGACGGTGCTGGTCGACGGCGAGGTGGTGCTGAAGGACGGCGACCCGGTACATCTCGATCCGGCCGCTGCCGCCGAGCGCCTTGCCGAGGCGCAGGCCCGCATGCTGCGCGACTCGGTCAAGCTCGACTACGCCAACCGCCCCGGCGACGAGATCTCGCCGTTGTCGCTGCGCCTCTCATAGTCACGCTGAGCGCAGCGAAGGATCCGGCGCGCGCGACGAAGTACTCTGGTCGCCCGGCCAGGTCCTTCGCTAACGCTCGGGACGACAATCAGCCGTCGTTGCTTTGGTCCGGCGCGTCGGGCGTCAGCGCCCGTGCGACGGCGTCGTCGACCTTCTCGAGCCAGATGAACTCGAGTGTGTTGCGCACCTCTTCGGGGATGTCGTCGTAGTCGCGCTTGTTGCGGGCGGGCAGCATCACGCGGGTGATGCCCGCGGCCGCGGCGGCCACGACCTTCTCCTTGATGCCGCCGACCGGCAGCACCAGGCCGCGCAGGCTGATCTCCCCCGTCATGGCGGTATCGCTGCGGATGGTGCGGCCGGTCATCAGCGAGGCAAGCGCCATGAACATCGCCACGCCCGCGCTCGGCCCGTCCTTGGGCGTGGCGCCGGCCGGCACGTGGACATGGATGTCGTGCTTCTCGAACAGAGCCGGGTCGATGCCGATCGACTTGGCCTTGTTCTTGATCACGCTCAGCGCTGCCTGCGCGCTTTCCTTCATCACGTCGCCGAGCTGGCCGGTGAGGATCAGCCGTCCGTTGCCGGGCGAGCGCGTCGCCTCGATGAACAGGATGTCGCCGCCCACCGGCGTCCAGGCGAGGCCGGTGGCCACGCCGGGCACGCTGGTGCGCATCGCCACGTCGTTCTCGAAGCGGACCGGTCCCAGAAGCCCCTCGATGTCGGACTTGCCGATCTGCACCTTCGTGGCCGAGCCTTCCGCCACCTGCACCGCGACATGGCGCAGCGCGCGACCGACCTCGCGCTCGAGCCAGCGGACGCCGGCCTCGCGCGTGTAGCCGTCGATGATCAGGCGCAGCGCATCGTCGTCGATGCCGGCCTGGTCGGCAGTGAGGCCGTTGGCCTCAAGCTGGCGGCGCACGAGATAGCGCCGGGCGATCTGCAGCTTTTCGCCGGCCGTGTAGCCGGTGAGCTGGATAATCTCCATGCGGTCGCGCAGCGGGCCGGGGATCGTGTCCAGCATGTTGGCGGTGGCGATGAAGACGACGCGGCTCAAGTCGAACGGCACGTCGAGATAGTTGTCGCGGAACGAGCCGTTCTGCTCGGGGTCGAGCACTTCGAGCATCGCCGCCGACGGATCGCCATGGACGCCGCTGCCCATCTTGTCGATCTCGTCGAGCATCATCACGCAGTCGCGCGAGCCGGCCTTGCGGATCGCCTGGATGATGGTGCCCGGCAGCGCGCCGATATAGGTCCGCCGGTGGCCACGGATCTCGGCCTCGTCATGCACGCCGCCCAGGCTCACCCTCGCGAACTTGCGGCCCATCGCCTTGGCGATCGACTGGCCGAGCGAAGTCTTGCCGACGCCCGGTGGGCCTGCGAAGCACAGGATCGGTGCCTTGCCTTCGGGCGCCAGCTTGCGCACGGCGAGATACTCGACGATGCGCTTCTTGATCTTCTCCAGGCCGAAGTGATCGGCGTCGAGCACCTTGCGCGCCTCGGCGATGTCGATCGGCTGCGTCTCGGGCAGCGCCCAGGGCAGCTCGACCAGCGTGTCGAGATAGGTGCGGATCATGCCGTGCTCGGCCGACGCCTCGGGTGTGCGCTGCAGGCGGCGCAGTTCCTTGCGCGCGGCGGTCTCTGCCTCCGGCGGCATCTTCGCCTCGCTGATCGCCTTGTCGAGATCGGCGATCGCCTGCTTGTTGGAATCGTCCTCGCCCAGCTCGCGCTGGATGGCGGCCATCTGCTCGCGCAGCACCATCTCGCGCTGGCGTGCGTCGAGCGAGCTCTTGGTCTTGCTGCCGATCTCGCTGGTGATACGCAGCACTTCCAGCCGCTTGGCCAGGAGCCCGCTCACCTTGTCGAGACGCGGCACCAGGTCGAGCGCCTCCAGCACCTCCTGCTTCTCGGCCGGCTGGGAATCGAGATAGGACGCGGCGAGGTCGGCCAGCGAGCCGGCGGCCGCCGTGTTCTCGACGGTCTGGCGCAGCTCCTGCGGCACCTGCGGCAAGAGGTCGAGCGTGTCGCGGATCTGTTGCTTCAGCACGTTGAAGCGCGCCTCGATTTCCGGGCCCGTCGTGGTCGGCTCGACGAGGTGCAGACCGCGCGCCAGCAGGAACGGGTATCCCTCGACGAAGTCGGTGATGCGGAAGCGCTGCGCGCCCTGGCAGACGATGTGATGATTGCCGTCGGGCGTGGTGACGTAGCGCAGGATGTTCACCACCGTGCCGACGGTGTGCAGGTCGGTCGGGGTCAGCTCATCCTTCGCCGGGTCGCGCTGCAGCACCAGCAGGATCTGGCGCTGCTCGCGCACGGCCTGCTGGATGGCGGCAACCGAGGAGGGACGGCCGACGCTGACCGGGAACACCATCTCGGGGAACAGCACGAGGTCGCGCACCGGCACGACGATCATCGCGTCGGCCGGCAACGGCCTGGCGTCCGGCTTCGGCCCGGCGCTCGCGGTCGGGGTTTCGGGTTTCGCCGTCATGGGCTGGACCACGTCATCCTGCGGGCTCATGGCTGCCTCCGCGCGACGGCCTTGGCGAGTGTCACCGCCAGGCAGCCATTCACTTCGAAGCGCCGCACGTCGCCATAGTGGCCGGGCGGCAGGCCGATGCGGCGCTCGAAACGGCCCTGCGGCAGTTCGAGACGATGGATCTTCGCGGTCCTGAATTCGGCCGGAACGGTGCGCTCGCCGGAAAGGATCAGCGTACCGTTCTCGATCACGGCCTCGACCTTCTGCACGTCGACGCCGGGCAGCGCCGCGAGGATCAGCACCTCGCGCTCCGTCTCCAGCACGTCGACCGGCGGCTCCCAGTTCGCGCGCTGCCGGCCCGCTGTCTGCGGCCGGAAGACCTGCTGGTGCATGCGTTCGGCCTGCGCCAGCATCTGCAGCGCTTCCGCCCACATCCAGTCCCGTCGATCGCCTCTCGTCATAAGCCCGGGCCTCCAATACCCACCCCAATGTGGGAATTGTCGTCGCGCTCGGCAACTACCGCTGTCGACCGGGCATCAGGGCGAGCCAGAGCGAGACCACGGTGGACCCGATGGCCACCGCCTGCAGGGCGGAGAGCGGCTCCTGCAGGATCAGGATGCCGCTCACGATCGCCACGATGGGAATGGCGATGGAGGAGAGCGCGGCGACCTGCGCCGGCAGCAGCTTCACCAGCATGAACCAGGCGCTGGTGCCCAGCGCCATCGGGATGGCGCCGGTATAGACCGTGGCGGCCAGCACCGTGGTCGAGGGCCAGCGGGTGGGCAGCCCGTCGAAGACGAGGGCGCCCAGTGCGATCGGCGGCAGCATCAGCAGGAGCTGCCAGAAGGTCAGCGACAGGCCCATGCCGCCCCAGCTGGTGCGCTTCACGACGAAGGTGCCGACGGCCCAGCAGAAGCCCGCCAGCAATCCCCAGAAGAGGCCGGCCGGCGCGGTCGCATAGCTGTGGAAGTTCGGGATCATCAGCGCCGCGACGGCGCCCGCGCCAATCAGGATCGCCGCGAGCAGGCGCCCCGTGAGCTTCTGCCCGAACACCACGAAGCCCAGCACCGCCACCCAGAGCGGCATCGTATAGGCCAGCACCGAGGCGTGGCCGGAGGGGATGTAGAGCACCGCGAACGAGGTCGCGATGTTCCAGATGCCGATGTTCATGGTCGAGGCGAGGAGGAGCGCCGGCCACTTGCCCTTCGGCACCGCGAGGCTCTCCCGGCGCACCAGCAGGATCGCGCTCATCATCAGGATGCCCGACGACAGGACGAGGGTGCGGAAGGTCAGGACCGGCAGCTCGCCGAGCGCGATCCGGAACAGCGGCCAGTTGGTCCCCCACATGAGGGTCAACGCGCCGAGCAGCGCCAGCACCTTGGGCGAAACGCGGGACATGAGCGGGGTGGACGCGATCAGGCCTGGTGTTCTTCAGGCGCCTGCAGGTAGCAGCCTTCGATGCGCCAGCTGCCGTCGGGCTGCTGCGCCATCGGATAGAAAGCCGTGACCGGCCGCCCGTCGGGGCCGATCACATGCACCTTCTGCGTCACCATCCCGTGCAGGGTGACGATCTCGCGGAACTCGAAGACCTGCGGCCGGTACACCGGGCGATAGCCCTGGCGCACCATGTCCATGAAGATTTCGGCCGTTCCGAACATGCCCTGGATGCTGGGCGAGGCGTAGCCGAAGGCGGCCTCGCCGTCGTCTCGGCGGAAGGCCTCGACCTGGCGCTCGATGATCTCGCGGATGGCGGTCTGGTCCGACGCCGACACCTGCGCCGGTAGCGCCAGAGCGAGCATCACGCCGAGAAGGGCGAAGAAGCGCAGGACCATGCTCGCCATGTTACGCCCTGCGCCGCCGATGCGCGACTGCTCCGCGGGCAGGTCAGCCCACCGGCCGGCGGGGGACTACTGGAGCGGGACGGGGCGCCGGTTCGGTGCCGGCGTGACGGGGCCGCCCGGTCCGGAGGGCGGTGCGCCGAGGCGGCCGACATTCACGTTGTAGGACAGGGCGGCCAGGCTGGTACGCTCGCGGCCGAGGAAGGCGTTCTCGCGGGCGATCTCGGCGTTGAGATCGGCGATCAGCCGGTCGATCTGCTGCATCGAGCGCCTCGTCTCGGCCTCGATGGCGCGCAGGTTGCGGTGATCCTCGTCGACCGCGCCGCCGACCCGGTAGGTCGCGCGCACGTTCTCGAGCAGATAGCCCGCCACCGATGCCTGGGTCGTCACCTGGCTGGCCAGCGAGTTCAGCGTGCCCACGCCGATCGTCACCGCGTCGAGCTTGCCCTGCGCAGCGTTCCACTGGTTCACCAGGTCGGGGTTGCCCGGAGTCGTGCCGGCCTGCAGGCGCGAATTGATGCCGCTCACCAGCCCCGAATAGGTACGGGCGTCGTCGGCGAGCTGTCCGCGCGTGGCGTTGAACTGCGCCTGCTGGGCGGCGATGCCGTTGCCGAGCGCGGTCTGGTCGCTGCGCAGCTGCTCGATGCTCTTGCGGACCGTCATCGTGCCGGTCTGCGTGATGGCGGGATTGGAATTCGGGGGAGGCGAACTGGCGGCGGGTGCGAAGACGTTGGCCTGGTCGCAGCCGCCCAGAACGATCATCGCCAGGAGAAGCGCGGATCGTTGAACACTTAGCGCCATCTTCGGCCTCGAACCTGCCCCGGTACCATCGATATCAGGTGCTCCGATCCGGCGCCCGGCTGCAGGCCGTGCCGAGCCGGAGCACGTGCCCCCAAATCCAGATGGCAGTCATGCTATCTGAAAGCAAGCAAAACCGGCAAGGGCGGATTCCGGAGGCGCCAGAACGACTTGGCTTCCATTTGGCGTCCGCGCCGGGCCCCGATTCCGGCCTCCGAATCCTCCGACATGGGGCGCCGCGTCGCAGCCCCGAATCCCGTCGTCCCCGGCTTGCAACGCCGGACCAGTTTCATTAGGTTGCGCCCTTCTTCGCCGGACCCCTCGGGGCTCGGCCGTGCGCCCGTAGCTCAACTGGATAGAGCATCTGACTACGAATCAGAAGGCTGGAGGTTCGACTCCTTCCGGGCGCGCCATTTCTCTTCAATCGACAAGACACTGACAGCCTGTACTCGTCGACGCGCGTACAGGGCGATCAGACTTTGGGTGATGCCCGATCCTACGGCCGTTCCCGACCCGTATCCGTACCGCGTTCGGCCTCGTCGTAGGCGGTCTTGATCATCCACCAGCAGAAGAGCACGCCAAACAGGCTGAGCGATAGGCCGAAGGCCAGGATGCCGAAGTCGCGCGCGGCGCCCGCCATCAGCAGGCCCGCGAGGCCGAGCAGGCCGGCGAAGATTCCCATGATCCAGTGAGACATGTCGTTTCTCCTCTAAGTGTCGTCGTCGTCGAACAGGATGCGGCCGGCCGCCCCGTCGGGGTCGTCGTACTGGCCGTTGCGCAGCGCCCACAAGAAGGCGGCGAGCGCGAGAAGACCGAGCAGCAGGGCGACCGGCACGAGGACCAGCAGGCTGTCCATCAGCGCAGGCCCTTCGCCGGCCGTCCCGCGCCGAGGCGCAGGGCGTTGCCGATCACCAGCAGCGAGGACGAGGACATCGCCACCGCGGCGACGAGCGGCGTGACCTCGCCCAGGATCGCGAGCGGCACGGCGCTCAGATTGTAGAGCAGTGCCAGCGCCAGGTTCTGGCGCACCAACCGGTCGGCGCGGCGCGCGACGTCGAGCGTCTCGATCGTCGGCACCAGCGCGTCACCCTGGAAGACGGCGTCGGCGGCGTTCTGCGTGGCCTCGGCGGCGCTGGTGGGCGACAGCGACGCGTGCGCGGCGGCGAGCGCCGGCGCGTCGTTCAGCCCGTCGCCGATCATCATCACCTTGCGCCCTTCGGCGGCGAGCGCGGCGAGGCGCGCGACCTTGGCCGTGGGCGTGGCCTCGGCTCGCCAGGTCGCGATGCCGGCAGCATGCGCTGCTTCGGCGACGACAGTCGGCCGGTCGCCGGAGAGCAGTTCGACCAGCAGGCCTTTCGCCTGCAGCGCCGCGACGGTGGCGGCGGCGTCGGGCCGCAGCCGGTCGGCGAAGGCGAAGCGCTGCGGCGGTTCGCCGTCGCGCACGAACCACAATTCCGACCGTCCGTCGTCGACAGGCGCGGCGACACCGCAGAAGGCGGCCGATCCCAGGCGGCTGTCGGCGGTGGCGAGTCCCTGGCCGGCATGCTCGACGACGCCGTCGGCCGGCGGCACTTCAGGCAGGGTACGTGCCAGCGCGAGGGCCAGCGGATGACGCGAGGCCGCCGCCAGCGATGCCGCGCGCCGGCAAACGTCGGCGTCGGCCGGAGCGTCGACGAGTTCGGGCCGGCCGAGCGTCAGGGTCCCCGTCTTGTCGAGCACGACATGGTCGATCTGCGCGAGCCGCTCCAGCGCGGTCGGCGAGAGCAGCAGCACGCCCGAGCGCAGCAGCCGCGTGCTGGCGACCACCTGCACGACCGGCACCGCAAGCGCGAGGGCGCAGGGGCAGGTGATGATCAGCACGGCAGTCGCCACCAGCAGCGCGCGGTCCCAGGCGAGGCCGCCCAGCAGGAACCAGCCGAGGAAGGTGAGCAGCGCCGTGGCGTGCACCACCGGCGCATAGGCGCGGGCGACGCGATCGGCGAGGGCGACGAAGCGCGAGCGGCCACGCTCGGCCGCCTCGACGAGGCGCACGATCTCCGCGAGCAGGGTTTGCTCGCCCGACGCGGTGACGCGCACGCGCAGGGCGGCGCCGAGATTGACCATGCCGGCGAAGACCCGCGAGCCCGGCGCCACGGCTTGCGGCACGCTCTCGCCGGTGACCAGCGCGGCGTCGAGCGTGGAGGTGCCTTCGCTCACCAGCCCGTCGGCGCCCAGCCGCTCGCCGGCCGCGACCAGCAGCGAGTCGCCGGGCGCCAGCGCATCGACGCGCCGCGCGGCGGTGCCGCCGTCCGGCAGGACGACCGTCGCGGTGCGGGTGGTGAGCGCCATCAGCGCGCGCACCGCATGCCGCGCCCGGCCGCGGGCCCGGCGATCGAGATAGCGGCCGATCAGCAGGAAGAAGAGGAGCGTGATCGCCGAATCGAAGTAGGCATGCGGCTCGCCCGCCCACGCTTCGTGCAGGCTGACGAGGCAGGCCAGCGTGACGCCGATCGAGATCGGCACGTCCATGTTGGTGCGGCCGGCGCGCAGGGCGGCAAAGGCCGAGCGGAAGAAGGGCTGGCCGGCATAGGCGACGGCCGGCAGGGCGATGGCGGCGGAGAGCCAGTGGAATAGCGTGCGCGTCGCCTCGCCCATCGAACCGTCATGGCCCGACCAGACGGCGACCGAGAGCAGCATGACGTTGGCGGCGGCGAAGCCCGCAACCGCCAGCGCGCGCAGGAGATCGCGCGCCTCGCGGTCGTCCTCGGCCGTGGCGGCGAGCGCGTCGTAGGGCGCGAGTCGGAAGCCCAGCGCCGCGACGAGGCCGGCATGGGCATTGGCCTCGGCCGGGCTGCCGCGCCAGGCGAGCGACAGGCGCCGTGTCGACAGATGCACCCGCGCCTTCGTGATGGCGGGATTGCGGGCCAGCAGGCTCTCGATCAGCCAAACGCAGGCCGCGCAATCGAGCCCGTCGACGAGGAGTTCGAGCGTGCACTGGTCCTTGCCGCCTTCGCGCGCATGGGCCGCGAAGTCGGTTTCCAGCGGCTCGGGCCGCCGCGCGCGTCGCTCCTCGAGGCGGGCATAGAAGCCGCCGAGGCCGGCCGCGCCGATGATGGCGTGCGCGCTGGCGCAGCCGCTGCAGCAGAACGCGTCGTCGCCCCGTCCGCGCACCGGCGCGCCGCAATGCGCACAGGCGTGCGCGGTGCGGCTTGCGGTCGGTGCGGCGAAGAGGGCGGCGTCGGTCACTTGAGGAACATCCGCTGCGTCTGGGCGAAGCGCTCGCCGTCGCGCTCGACCACGATGTCGAGGTCCCAGTTGCCGCGCGCGGGCAGGTCGACGTGGCCCGTGTGACGGCCGCCCTCGACCGCGACCAGGGCGACGGCGAGCGGCGGCCGCTTCTCGGCGGGCCGCACCAGCTCGACCGTGACGCGGGCGCCCACAAGTGGGGCGCCGGTGCGATCGGTCAGGGTGAGTTCGAGCCGGTCGCTCTCGGACCGCCACAGCGGAGCGATGCGCCAGCCCAGCGTGTCGCGCGCCTGCTGGGCGGCGACGACGTCGTTGTAATGCAGGCCGCGATCGCGGGGCTGGGGGGTGTAGAGGCCGGAGAAGGAGCCGACGGCGAACCAGATCATGATGCCGTTGACGGCGATCACGATCGCGAAGCCCAGGACGAACAGCCAGGGGATGTGGTGATCGCGGCGCGTGACGGCGGGGACGGCGACGGTCATGGCGTATCTCCTCAGCGGGCGGGTCCGACGAACACCGCATCGTGTACGGCATGGTTCTCGCTGCCGGCGTCGCGGATGCCGAAGGTGATGGGCCTGGTCCCGGCCGGCGCGGCCGACGCGGGCACGGTCACGAAGACGCGATAGGTGCCGACCGTGTCGGGATGCACGGCGAGTTCGGCTTCGCCTCCCTCCGTGCCGGCGCCGACGACGCCCAGCGTCGCCTGTGGAAGGCCGGAGACGGCAAGCCGGTAGCGGTGCTCCTGGCGCTGCTTGTTCAGGATCTTCACCGTGTAGGCGTTGCGAATGTCGCCGTTCGACAGGCGCACGAAGTTCGGGCTGCGGTCGCGCTGGACCGTCAGCTCGGCGGTGGTGCGCAGGGCGAAGGCCGTGAGCATGATCGCCGTCACGGCGAGCAGCAGGCCGGCATAGAGCATCGTGCGCGGGCGAATGGGGCGCCAGCGCGCCCGCTGTGCGCCCCTGGTGCGTTCCTTGACCTGCTGGTTGGCCAGCGTGTCCCAGCGGATCAGGCCGCGCGGCCGCCCGACCTTGTCCATGGTCTGCGTGCAGGCATCGACGCAGAGCGAGCAGCCGATGCATTCGATCTGCTGGCCGTCGCGGATGTCGATGCCGGTCGGGCAGACCGCGACGCACAGGTTGCAGTCGACGCAGTCGCCGCGGCCGTCCCAATTGTCGCCCGCCTTGTGCTTGCCGCGCTTCTCGCCGCGCCACTTCTGATAGGTGACGATCAGGCTCTGCTCGTCGAGCATCGCGGCCTGGAAGCGCGGCCAGGGACACATGTAGGTGCAGACCTGTTCGCGGGCCCAGCCGGCCAGCACATAGGTGGTTGCGGTGAACAGGCCTGCGAAGGCATAGACCTCCGCCGACGCCTCGCCGCGGAAGATCTTCAGCAGCGTGGTCGGCGCATCGACGTAGTAGAAGACCCAGGCGCCGCCGGTCGCCGCCGCGATGGCGAGCCACGCCGCATGCTTCAACGTCTTGCGCGCTGCCTTTGCAACTGACATCGGCTGGCGATCCATGCGCATGCGCTCGTTGCGGTCGCCCTCGATCAGCCGCTCGACCCACATGAAGAGATCGGTCCACACGGTCTGCGGACAGGTGAAGCCGCACCACACGCGCCCGAACAGCGACGTGGCGAGGAACAGGCCGAAGGCGGCGAGGATCAGCAGGCCGGTGACGAAGTAGACTTCCTGCGGCCAGATCACCGTGTCGAAGAACCAGCCGCGCCGCCCGTCGAGGTCGATCAGGATCGCCTGGTTGGGCGCATCCGGGCCGCGGTCCCAGCGGATCCACGGCACGAGGTAGTAGATGCCGAGCAGAAGGACGAGGACGGCCCACTTGATGCGCCGCCACTGCCCCGTGACGGCGCGCGGATAGACCTTGATGCGCGTGACGTAGAGCGGCAACGCTTCCTTCTGCGTGCGCAGGGAAACCGCTTCGTCGTCGTGGACGCGACTGTCCATTGTACGCCTGCCCGCATCGCGCCTAGCGGCCGCCGCCCAGCGCGTGGACGTAGATGGCGAGCATCTTCAGGGTCGCCTCGTCGAGGCGCCCGCTCCAGGCCGGCATGCTGCCGTTGCGCGCGTAGAAGATGGAGCGGTAGACCGAATCGCGGTCGCCGCCGTAGAGCCACAGCCCGTCGGCAAGGTTGGGGGCGCCCAGCTCCTGGTTGCCCTTGCCTTCGGCGCCATGACAGGCGACGCACTGCTCCTGGAAGATCTTCGCGCCCTCCGGCGTGGCCTTCGCCTTGCCCGAGAGGCTGAGCACATAATCGGTGACGGCGGCCACCTGCGCGCCGGTCAGCAGGCCGTCGGCGCCGAAGCGCGGCATCATCGACTGGCGCGACTTGTCATCGGCGTTGCGGATGCCGTGCTGGATGGTCGTGTAGATCTGGTCGAGGCTGCCGCCCCAGATCCAGTCGTCGTCGACCAGGTTGGGAAAGCCCGGGCTGCCCGCGCCGCCAGCCCCATGGCACTGCATGCAGTTGGTCTGGAACGCCGAGCGGCCGCCGGCCATCGCGAAGTTCAGCAGTTCCGGCTCCTTGGCGATCTGGGCGAGCGGCGTCGCGCGGATGCGGTCGGCGAAGACCGCGCGCGACCTGGCCTGGGCGTCGAGCGCCTGGGTCAGCTCGACCCGGCTCGAATAGCCCAGCGAGCCCTGGGTATGGCCGTTCAGCCAGGGCCAGGACGGGTAGAGGAAGCAGTAGACGGCGGCGAAGACGATGGTGGCGTAGAACGTGTAGACCCACCATGTCGGCAGCGGCGTGTTCAGTTCCTTGACACCGTCCCATTCGTGGCCGGTCGTGTCGCGGCCCGACAGTCTGTCCTTCTCGATCTTGGTCGGCATGACGGGTCCTTCAGCGGTCGTCGTCGTTCAGGGGAATCTGCGCGTCCTTCTCGAAGCGCTTCTTGTTACGCGGCCGCCAGGCCCAGAAGGCGATGCCGGCAAAGACGACCAGCGCCCACACGGTCCACAGCGAGCCCAGGAACTCGCCCAGCGAATGCAGGTTCATGGCCGCCTCCTACTGCCGCAGCCGCTCGGGCGGCAGGTCGCCGAAGCGGACCAGCGTGCCGAGCATCTGCAGGTACGACACCAGCGCATCCATTTCGGTGATGGCGGTCGTGCTGCCGTTGAACTTGCCCACGACGACGCGCGGATAGCGCTTCTCGAGGGCCGTCGGGTCGAACTCGGGATTGACCTGCGCCTCGAGGTCGGCCTTCGCGTTGGCGATCATCTCGTCGGTGTAGGGCGTTCCGACCGCGCGCAGCGTCTTCAAGTGCTGGGCGATGTCGTCGTATTCGAGCTTCTTGTCCGCCAGGAACCCGTAGGCCGGCATGATGCTCTCCGGCACCACCGCGCGCGGTGAGGCGAGATGCGCCACATGCCAGTCGTTGGAGTAGCGGCCGCCGACGCGCGCGAGGTCCGGGCCGGTGCGCTTGGAGCCCCACTGGAACGGCTTGTCGTACATGCTCTCGGCGGCGAGGCTGTAATGGCCGTAGCGCTCGACCTCGTCCTTGAAGGGCCGGATCTGCTGGCTGTGGCAGACATAGCAGCCCTCGCGGATGTAGATGTTGCGGCCGAGCAGCTCGAGCGGCGTGTAGGGCCGCACGCCGTCGACGCGCTCGATCGTGGTCTCGATCGTGAACAGGGGGATGATCTGGACCAGGCCGCCGATCGATACGGTGATCAGCGTCAGGACGAGCATCAGAATGGCGTTTTTCTCGATCCATTCGTGACGGATGAACATCGCGCGTCTCCTAGGCTGCGAGGGCAGGGCGGGGACGGGCGGCGAGCGTTGCCTCGCCACGGATCGTGCGCCACATGTTGTAGGCCATCAGCAGCCCGCCGGTGAGGAAGAAGAGGCCGCCCAGCAGCCGGATGGCATAGAAGGGCTGCATGGCCGCGACCGTCTCCACGAACGAGTACTGCAGGAAGCCGAGCTCGTCGTAGGCGCGCCACATCAGGCCCTGCATGATGCCGCTCACCCACATCGCCGTGATGTAGAGCACGATGCCGATGGTGGAGACCCAGTAGTGCCAGCCGATCAGGCGCGTGGACCACATGGCAGGCCGGTTCCACAGCTTCGGCACCATGTAGTAAAGCGTGCCGAACACGATGAAGGCGACCCAGCCCAGCGCGCCGGAGTGGACGTGGCCGATCGTCCAGTCGGTGTAGTGGCTGAGCGAGTTGACGGCCTTGATCGACATGACCGGGCCCTCGAACGTCGCCATGCCGTAGAAGCCGACGGCGGTGACGGAGAAGCGCAGGCCGGGATCGGTGCGCAGCTTGTCCCATGCGCCCGACAGCGTCATCAGGCCGTTGATCATGCCGCCCCAGCTCGGCATCCACAGCATGACCGAGAAGACCATGCCGAGCGTCTGCGCCCAGTCGGGCAGCGACGTGTAGTGCAGGTGATGCGGGCCGGCCCAGATGTACATGAACACCAGGGACCAGAAGTGCACGATGGACAGGCGGTAGGAGTAGACCGGCCGGTTCGCCGCCTTGGGGATGTAGTAGTACATCATGCCGAGGAAGGCCGCGGTGAGGAAGAAGCCGACCGCGTTGTGGCCGTACCACCACTGGATCATCGCATCCTGCACGCCCGACCAGGCGCCGTAGCTCTTGGTCCCGGTGATCGACACCGGCAGCGCGAGGTTGTTCACGATGTGCAGCATCGCGATGGTGACGATGAAGGCCAGGTAGAACCAGTTGGCCACGTAGATGTGCGGTTCCTCGCGCTTCAGCACGGTGCCGAGATAGGCAACGAGGTAGGCGACCCAGACGATCGTCAGCCACAGGTCGACGAACCATTCCGGCTCGGCGTACTCCTTGCTCTGCGTGATGCCGAGCAGGTAGCCGGTCGCCGCCATGACGATGAAGAACTGGTAGCCGAGCAGGACGAACCAGGCGAGGGGCTCGCCACCGAACAGGCGGGCGCGGCAGGTGCGTTGCACGACATGGAAAGCGGTGCCGATCAGCGCCGTGCCGCCGAAGGCGAAGATCGCCGCTGAGGTGTGCAGCGGGCGCAGGCGCCCGAAGGTGAGATAGGGGCTGTCGAAGCTGAGCTGCGGCCAGACGAGCTGTGCGGCGATGATGACGCCGACGAGGAAGGCGGCGATGCCCCAGAACATCGACAGTACGACGGCGGCCCGGATCGGATCCTCGACATAGTGCGGCGTTGTTCGCGCACCGGCTGACAGGACGGCTGGACTCGACATGATCTCTCCCGCTTTGACGGGCGGAGACTAGGGAGCCGGGCGGCGATCTCCCTTGATATGGGTCAAGGCTTCGCGCCGCCAGCCGGTATGAAGTGTCGCATCATGTCCGGAAGAAACTCACGATGAGCGAGCCTGTCGCAGTGTTTCAGGGGCCTTCGCCCCAGATCCGGCGCGTGCCCATAGACCGGCCCTGGGCCTGGCTGGCCGCGGGCTGGAACGATCTCTGGGCCGCGCCGGTGAGCGGCCTCGCCTGGGGAGCCGGGGCGGTCGCGGCCGGATGGGCTTCCATCGCGCTGCTGCTGTGGTTCGACCAGCCCTGGCTGGTGCTTCCCCTCAGCGCCGGGTTCTTCTTCGTCGGGCCCTTCATGGCGGTCGGCCTCTACGAGACGAGCCGGCGGCTGGGCGTGGGTCTGCCGGTCGATGGAAGGGCGACGCTTGGCGCCTGGCGGCGCAATCCCGACCAGATCGCTCTCATGGGTGTCGTGCTGCTGCTGTTGCACCTCGCCTGGATGCGCGCCGCGCAGCTCCTGTTCGCCCTGTTCCAGGGCTCGGGCGTGCCGTCCTGGGACCGCTTCACCGACGTCCTCTGGCATTCCGCCCGCAGCCTCCCGTTCCTGGCAGCCGGGGTAGTGATCGGTGCGGCGCTGGCGGCCCTCGCCTTCGTCATCGGCGCCTTCTCCATTCCCTTCCTGCTCGATCGCCGCCACTCGAACGTGTTCGAGGCGATCGCCACCTCGGTCGCCGCGGTACGCCTCAATCCGCGCCCGATGCTGCTGTGGGCGGGCCTGATCGTCGTGCTGGTGGCGATGGCGATGGTACCGGGCCTCCTCGGGCTGGTCGTCGTGCTACCGGTGGTGGCCCACGCCACCTGGCACGCGTATCGCGACGTGGTGGTCTTCGTGCCGCCGGACGCCGAGGTCAGACCCGCTGGCTCGCCAGCACAAGCATGAGCGCGGCGTTGGCCAGCAGGACGGGCGCCGCGATCCATCGCCCGGTTTCACGCAGGCGGCGGCGCAGCAGCAGTCCGCCCCATCCGACGGCGACCAGGGCCGGGACGGTGCCCAGGGCAAAGCCCGCCATCGCCAGGGCGCCTTGTGCCGCCGATCCGGTGCCCGCCGCGGCTGCGAGCGCGGCATAGAGCAGGCCGCAGGGCAGGAAGCCCAGCAGGACGCCCAATCCATAACGCCCGGCGGGATGGCGCGAGCCAGACAGGGGGGCGGCGAGCCGGGACAGGGTGGAACTCCAGGGAGTCGTGCGTCCGACGGCCAGGCCAGCCGCCTGCGCGATCAGAAGCAGCGCCGCCACCGCGAGCAGGAGCGACGAGGCCCAGGCGAAGCCCGTGGTGGCGGCGAACAGCGCGGTCGCGCTGCCGGCGATAGCACCCAGGAGCGAGTAGGTCGTGGCGCGCCCCAGGTGATAGGGCACCAGCGCCGCGCCGGAGAGGCGGCGCCATTCGCCGTAGCCGGACATCGGCGCGGCGTCGGCTGTGGCCATCACCTGGCCCAGCACGAAGGGGCCGCACATGCCCACGCAATGCATCGCTCCACCCGCCAGGCCCGCAAGGAAAAGCGCGAGCGGCAGCGAAGCGGCGAACGCAGGAAGATGAAGGCCGCCGCTGCACAGCGCGATCAGGTGCGAGACGAATTCCATCTCGGGATTGGACACGTTCAACGGCTATGTCGACTTGACCTGCATCAAGGCGGGCGGGGGCATAGAGCCGCAGATTCCGGTACCTGCGAAGGAGTTGCCGATGACCTACAAGACGATCCTGGTCCATTGCGACGCCGGCCCGAAGGTGGGCCAGCGACTGGCCGTGGCCGCGGACCTCGCGGAACGGCACGCCGCGCATCTGGTGGGCCTGCATGCAAGCCCGCCGCTGGAAGCCCCGGTCTTCTTCGAGGGCATGCCCATGGACAGTCTCTTCGCCAGCTACGAAGCCGGCGCGAAGGCCGACGAAGACGCCGCGCGCAAGGCCTTCGACAAGGCCCTCAAGGGCCGGCATCTCTCCTCCGAATGGCGCGTGACGGAGGGCTTCATCGACAGCGAGCTCGCCGTCCAGTCGCGCTACGCCGACCTGCTCGTGGTCGGCCAGACCGACCCCGAGGCGCAGACGCCGACCCCGTCGGACCTGCCGGAGTCCGTCGTCCTCTCGACCGGCCGGCCGTGTCTCGTCGTGCCGCATGTCGGCGTCAGGAAGTCGCCAGGGCAGAACGTGCTGCTGTGCTGGAACGCCACCCGCGAGAGTGCACGGGCCGCCGCCGATGCGCTGCCTTTGCTGCGCGCCGCTCGCAAGGTGACGGTGCTCGTCGTCGATCCGCGCACTTCGCCCAACGGGCACGGCGCCGAGCCCGGCGCCGACGTCGCGCACTGGCTGGCGCGTCATGGCGTGAAGGTGGCGGTGCAGCGGGACGTCGCGGCCGACACCGATGTCGGCGGTGTGATCCTCTCGCGCGCCGCCGATCTCGACGTCGACCTGATCGTGATGGGCATCTACGGCCATAGCCGCGTGCGCGAGATGGTGCTGGGCGGTGCCAGCCGCACACTGCTCGCGAGCATGACTGTTCCGGTATTCATCTCCCACTGACGCGTGCGATCATGGACGGCACCAACCTCACTCGGCGGAGCCTTGCGGCCTACGACCGGCCTGTTCCGCGCTACACCAGCTATCCCACCGCCGCTCAGTTCCATGCGGCCGTGGGACCGGTGGATCATCGTGCCTGGCTCGCGGACCTTCCCGACGCGCGGACCACGCTCTACCTCCATGTGCCCTTCTGCAAACAGCTCTGCTGGTATTGCGCCTGCAATACGTCCGCGATGAGCCGGACTCAGCCGCTCGACGGCTATGCGCAGGCGCTGGTGCGCGAGATCGATCTGGTTGCCGAGGCGGTTCCGCATTTGCTGGTCGGGACGATCCAGTGGGGCGGTGGCACGCCCTCGCAGCTTGGCGCCGCGCGCCTGGCGGAGGTCTCCCGGCATCTGGCGGCGCGTTTCGACCGGGCAAGCGGCGCGGAAACCTCGGTCGAGGTCGATCCACGTTACTGCGACGAGGCTTTCGTCGCGGCGATGGCAGGCGCCGGTGTCACGCGGGTGAGCCTCGGCGTCCAGGACTTCGACATGGACGTGCAGAAGGCCATCAACCGGCTTCAGTCGGTCGAGGTCACCGGGGCGGCCATCGGCCGGTTCCGGGAGGCCGGCGTGCGGCACGTGAACATCGACCTCGTGTATGGATTGCCGCGCCAAACCCTGGACTCGCTGTCCCGCACGCTCGATGTCGCGCTCGCGATTCGACCCGACCGCTTTGCCGTGTTCGGCTACGCACACGTTCCGTGGATGAAGGCCCGGCAACAGCTCATCGACGTGTCGACGCTGCCCGGACTGCCCGAGCGCGCCGCCATGGCCGATCTGGTCGCCGAGCGGCTCGTCGCCGCCGGTTACGAGCGCATCGGCCTCGATCATTTCGCCCTGCCGTCTGACCCGCTGGCAACCGCGGCGAGCCGCGGCCGGCTGCGCCGCAGCTTCCAGGGCTATGTCGTCGAGGAGCTGCCCGCGGTCATCGGTCTCGGCGCCTCTGCCATCTCCAGCCTCCCGCGCGGATTCTCCCAGAACGCCTCCGACACCAAGCGATACCAGTCGGCCATATCGGCAGGTCTTTTCGCCACCGAGCGGGGGGTGGCCACCCATGCCGCGGACCGGCTGCGGGCCGAGATCATCGACCGGCTGATGTGCAATTTCGCGGTGGACCTGAGCGAGGTCTGCCGCCGTCACGATGTCGCGGTCGCTCCCTTTCTCGCCGGCATTGCGGAACTGCCGGCCCTGGTCGACGACGGTCTCGTGCGCTGCGACGGCGAGCGGCTGCACGTCACCGATCAGGGGCGGCCGCTGGTGCGGTTCGTCTGCGCCGCGTTCGATCAATACCTTGCCCACGGCAAGGGACGCCATTCCTGCGGCATCTGACGGAGTTTATCGATGAGCACGTATCTTCTCGTTCAGCGGCATGTCGAGGCCGCTCTTGCCGAGGCCGCGGCCAAGGGCATCGACGGCGACGTCGTGGCCCGTTCGCTGTTGTCCGAGGCGATCCGGATCTTCCGGCTCAAGCGCTCGGCCGGGGATATCGCCTCGGAGCTCACGGCCGCGATCGACAATCTCGACGAGGATGCGCCGCTCGCCTTCATCCGGCCCTGAAGTTCATCCCGCCGCGCGGGCGTGCTATCGTCGGCGGGACGCACCGCTGATCGATGAAGAACCCATTTCCATGAGCGAACCGACCCTGGCGCTGGCGCTGGAGGCGGCCGAGGCGCGGCTGCGCTCGGTCCTGCAGACCGTGCCGGATGCCATGATCATCATCGACGAGAAGGGGCAGATCGAGTCGCTGAGCACGACGGCGGAACGGCTCTTCGGTTACGATCATGCCGAGGTCGCGGGCCGCAACATCAGCATTTTCATGCCGTCGCCCGACCGGCAACGCCACGACGCCTATATCAAGCGGTATCTCGCCACCGGCGAGAAGCGCATCATCGGCATCGGGCGCATCGTGGTCGGCCAGCGCAAGGACGGCTCGACCTTTCCCATGCACCTGACCGTGGGCGAGCTGCGCACCGGCGATCGCCATCATTTCACGGGCTTCATCCGCGATCTCACCGATCAGCAGATCACCGAATCGCGCCTGAAGGAACTGCAGTCCGAAGTGGCGCACATGTCGCGCTTCACGGCGCTGGGCGAAATGGCGTCGACACTCGCCCATGAGATCAATCAGCCGCTGACGGCCATCAGCAATTACCTGAAGGGCTCGCAGCGCATCCTGCAGCGGCTCGAAGGAGACGAGGTGGCGGTGCTGAGGGACGCGATCGGCAAGGCCGCCGACCAGGCACTGCGGGCGGGCCAGATCATAAGGCGCCTGCGCGAGTTCGTGTCGCGCGGCGACAGCGAGCGCACGATCGAGAACCTGCCAAAACTGATCGAGGATGCCAGCATGCTCGCCCTGGTCGGTGCGCGCGAGGGCGGGATCGAGACCGTCTTCCGTCTCGATCCGAGCGCCACGCAGGTCTTTGCCGACCGGATCCAGGTCCAGCAGGTGCTGGTCAACCTGATCCGCAATGCCATCGAAGCGATGCTCGAGACTCCTGCGCCGCGCCGCCTCGAGATCGCGACCGTGCAGAGGGAAGGCGGCTTCGTGGAGGTTTCGGTGGCCGATTCGGGCGTCGGCCTCGCGCCCGAGGTGGCGAGCAACCTCTTCCGGCCGTTCGTCACGACCAAGCGCAAGGGAATGGGACTGGGGCTCTCGATCTGCCGCACCATCGTCGAGGCGCATGGCGGCCGGATATCCGTCGCCGGACGCGAAGGCGGCGGCACGGCCTTTCGCTTCACCCTGCCGTCGGTTGCCGGGCGCGGGGAGGCCGAAGATGCCTAGCCAGGTGGTCCACGTCATCGACGACGATGTCGATGTCCGCCAGTCGCTGGCCTTCCTGCTCAGCACGGCGGGACTGGCCGTGCGCGTCCACGATTCGGCAACCACGTTCCTGCAGCTCCTGCAGGACATCCAGGACGGATGCGTCGTCACCGACATCCGGATGCCGGGAATGGATGGGCTGCAGCTCCAGAAGCGGCTCGCCGAACTGCGCCCCCGGCTGCCGGTGATCGTCATGACAGGTCACGGCGACGTGCCGCTGGCCGTGCAGGCCATGAAGGCCGGCGCCGTCGACTTCATCGAGAAGCCTTTCGACGACGAGGTCCTTCTCGCCGCGATCCGCTCCGCCCTCGCGCGTCACGCCCGGGACAGCGAACACGAATCCCGAGTGGCGGCCATCACTGCTCGCCTTGCTCTCCTGTCGGAGCGCGAGCGCGAAGTGTTGAAGGGGCTGGTCGACGGCAAACCCAACAAGGTGATCGCCTACGATCTCGGCATCAGCGCGCGGACCGTCGAGGTCTACCGCGCCAATGTCATGACCAAGATGCAGGCCGACAGCCTGTCGGCGCTGGTGCGGATGGTGCTGGCGACCGCGCCGCCCGACAAGACACCGGGGCCGGGTGACATCGCGCCCACCTGATCCTGGCTTGCCGTCAGTGTCGGTTGGCGGCCATCGGTAGCAGGATCAGCTCCACGAACCGCGTCAACTCGACCTGCGACAGCGTACGCGGTGCGCCGAGTTCGAACAGGGTTCGGTGGGCGAGCACGACACGGGCAGACAGCGCGAGCGAGCGCTTCTCCAGAGATGTGCCGGCCGGCAGCCGCAGCGAGAAGGCCATCGGCAGATGCCAGCCGCTTCTTATCACCTGTTCCGTCAGCACCTCGGGCGGATCGTGCGCGACGTCGAGCAGCTGGATCTGCAGTTCCGCGCCTCTCTGCGGCGGCTCCGTTGTAGGATAGGTCGCGGACCCGTTGATCACGATTGCCGGCGGCAGGCGGTCGCCAAGCTCCCTCAGCAACGCGCTCGCATGAAACATCGTCGCCTGGCCCTTCGCATCGAGAACGCAGGTGAAGCGGAAGAGGAATGACGTGCCGTCGCGTCTCCTCGCCCAGCCGTTGCCGGAGATCGTCGTCGGGGGGGGGCTTGACGGATCGGACGCATCGTCGGCCTTGTCGACGGTCATCCACGGTCGCCCATCGAGTGCAAGGGTCATGAAGGCGGGATCGCCTTGCCGTACGACGCTGCCGGCCTTTCCAGCGCATCGTGAAAGCATGGATACGGAGAAAATGTCCGATGGTTCGGCGCGGACGTCGATCGACAATGCCATTGCGAAGAGCACGACGACGGCTTGCGCGAGGCGGACGCACAGCACCCGTCCCAAACGGGTGAGAGCCGGTCGCACGGGTTGATGCGTCATTTCCTGCTCCCCGGCGGCGCGATGTCGGCGCCACCGCAGTAGGTGCGTTCTTCCCAGTGTAGGGGCGGGAAAGAACGTAGCCTTGAGCCATATCAAGGGCCGCTCCCGCCTTTCGTCCTATTGGCAAGAGGTATCCGGCACGGAGCTGCCCATGCTGCGTTGGGGCGCATTCCTCGCGATTGGCGTTCTGGGTTTCGGTGGGTTGATCCTGACGGGTCTCACACGCGACGTCCGCGTCTTCGTCATCTGTCTTCCGTTCAGCCTTCTGGCCGTCCTGCTCTGGTGGTGGCTGATGAAAGACGCCGACGATGCGCGACGATCGCATCGAGACAAGGGAGATGACAGATGCATTTGAAGCAGATTCGACTGGAGCTCGCCCGGACGCCCGAGTTTCCCAATGGCAGCGCGGCGCACGGCTACGAGCTGGTGGCGCCTCTGGATGCCAGGGGCCATCTCGATTCGGCGGGATTCTCGGACGCCAAGGCGGCCTGCACGGTCCGGCGGTTCTGGGCCGGTGCCGAAGACGAGCATGGTTCGCTGGTCCATACGCGGGGCGGTTGGGCCTTCTCCTATGCGCCGGGCCCGGATGACGACGAGCCGATCTTCAAGCTCGACCGGCATCATTTCACGGTCGGCGACTACGTCACCGTCACCGAACACGATGGCGTCGCGAGGCCGTTCCGGGTCGTCGAGGTCAAGCCCGCCATCCTGCGTCGCTGACGGCAGGCCGATGGCCTGAACCCGAGGAGGTCAAGATGTCCGCACCGGTCTCATCCTTCATTCCCGAACCCGGCCTGTCGGCCGCTGGCGATTCGTTCGTCGAGTGGCAGCGCGGCGTCGCGCGGTTCGCCTTCCTGCGGCTCAATCGCAACCTGCAGTGCTGCCAGGAGCTCATGAGTGCGCGAACACCGGCGGATCTCCAGAAAGTCCAGCAGGATTGGGCGTTGCAGCTCTCGTCCGACTACCAAGGCGAGATCCGGCGGCAGATGGAGCTGTTGGCCGCCGCACCCGCCACATCGGAGGAAGTGCAGAGTTCTGCCGAACTGGTTGCCTGATCATCGGCCGGTTGAGGCAGATCAATCCGCCGCGATCCGCGCGACCCTATCATCATGGCGGGAAAAGCGGAGGTAGGTCATGGCCAAGATGATGGCGGCCGTTTTCGCCGAACCGGGACGCATCATCCTGGAGTCGTGTCCCGTGCCCGACGTCGGGCCGTCCGATGCGCTGTTGCGCATCTCGACCACGACGATCTGCGGCACGGACGTTCACATCCTTCGCGGCGAGTATCCGGTCCGGAAGGGTCTGATCGTCGGGCACGAGCCGGTGGGGATCATCGAAAAGCTGGGCTCGCAGGTCAAAGGATACAAGGAAGGTCAGCGCGTGATTGCCGGTGCCATCACGCCCAGCGGACACAGTTATGCATGCCTTTGCGGCCAGCATTCGCAGGACGGGCCCGACACGCGGCACGGATTCAAGCCGGCGGGCGGCTGGCGCTTCGGCAACACCATCGACGGCTGCCAGGCGGAGTTCGTGCTGGTTCCGGACGCGATGGCCAACCTCTCGCCGGTGCCGGGCAACCTCAGCGACGAGCAGGTGCTCATGTGCCCGGACATCATGTCCACCGGATTTGCCGGCGCGGAGAGCGGGCAGGTGCGGATCGGCGACACGGTGGTGGTGTTCGCCCTGGGTCCGATCGGACTTTGTGCGGCGCTCGGAGCGCGGCTGATGGGCGCCACCACCGTGATCGGCGTCGACACCGTGCCGGCGCGGATGAACGTCGCGCGCAAGCTCGGCGTCGATCACGTGCTCGACTTCCGCAAGGCCGATCCCGTGCAGGCGATCCGCGAACTCACCGACGGCCGGGGCGTCGATGTCGCGATCGAGGCGCTGGGTACGCAACAGACCTTTGAGAATGCGCTGCGCGTATTGCGTCCCGGCGGCACGCTGTCGAGTCTCGGCGTCTATTCGGGCGATCTTCGCATTCCGCTCGACGCCTTCACCGCGGGCCTGGGCGACAACAAGATCGTTACGTCCCTGTGCCCGGGCGGTAAGGAACGCATGCGGCGGCTGATGTCGGCGATCTCCTCCGGTCGGGCAAACCTGGAGGCTCTGGTCACTCACCGGTTCCGCCTGGCCGACATCGAGGCGGCCTACGATCTCTTCGCCCATCAGCGCGACGGCGTGCTGAAAGTGGCGATCACCCCGTGAAGCCGGCATGACCCTCGTCAACGATCCGAAAATCAGTCCGCCTTACCCGACGGCGACGCTGGACAGGATGCGCCCCGATTTCGTCTGGGGTGTATCGACGTCGTCCTACCAGATCGAAGGCGCTGCGCAGGAAGGGGGGCGCGGGCAAAGCATCTGGGACCTGTTCTGCCGGCAGCCGGGGCGAATCGCGAACGGCGATACGGGTGACGTGGCCTGCGATCACTATCACCGCTATCGCGGCGATGTCGCGCTGATGCGGGAACTGGGTGTGGGCGCTTACCGGTTCTCGATCTCGTGGCCGCGCATCCTTCCCGCCGGGAAGGGCAAGCCGAACGAGGCTGGAATCGAGTTCTACGACCGGCTGGTCGACAGCCTCCTGTCCGCCGGCATCGAGCCGTGGGTCTGCCTCTACCACTGGGACCTTCCGCAGGCCCTGCAAGAGGCGGGAGGCTGGGCCAACCGGGATTGTGCAGGCTGGTTCGCCGATCATGCGCGCCTCGTCGCAAGCCGCCTTGGCGACCGCGTCAAGCGATTCGCGACTTTCAACGAGCCGAGCGTGTTCACGCTGTTCGGCTATGCCTTCGGCTGGCACCCGCCGGCGGTCGACGATGCGGCCAGCCATCACGCCGCGATCCACCACGTCAACCTGGCGCACGGCATGGCCATCGACGTGCTGCGCGACTACGTGATCGGCGCGTCGCTCGGCGCCATCCACAACATGCAGCCAGCCCGTCCCGTAGGGTCGACGCCTGAAGACCGGGCGGCCGCGCGGATGCTCGATTGCTACTGGAATCGCGCGTTTGCGGATCCGCAGATGCTGGGAGTCTATCCCGACGCGATCGCGTCCCGCATGTCGGCGGCCTGTCGCGACGGCGACCTGGAGCGTATCCATCGCCCGGTGGACTGGCTGGGGATCAACCATTATTCGCCGGTCTATGCGCGGGCCGATTCAGCGTCGAGGCTGGGCTTCGCGTGGAGCGACGCGCCGGCCGACGCGAAGCGCTCGCCCATTGGCTGGCAGATCGATCCCGATGCCTTCAGGAATGTTCTTCTCGACGCTTGCGACCGCTACGGGCTGCCGATCTACGTCACCGAGAACGGCGCGGGTGCCGTCGAACTGGCGGATGCCTCGGGTGCCGTCGACGACCGCGAGCGCATCGACTATCTCTCGGCGTATATCCAGGCCCTCGAGGAGGCCGTCGCGTTCGGTGCGGACGTGAGAGGCTATTTCGTGTGGTCGCTGCTCGACAATTTCGAGTGGGGTGCGGGTTATTCGAACCGCTTCGGCATCGTGCGCGTCGACTACGCCACCCAGGCGCGCACGCCGAAGGCGTCGGCGAGATGGTACGCGGCGCGAATCGCGGCGCACCGTGCAAAGGCGACGGCGTGACCTGCCGACTCCTGGCCGACGTCGGCGGCACGCGCACCCGCTTCGCGCTTCTCGATGGCGACCGGCTGGGAGCCATCGAATCGGTGCCGACGGGTGCCTATTCGAGCGCCGTCGATGCCTTCCGTCATTTTCTCAACCGCCAGCCGGAGGGCACGCTCGTCGAGCAGGCCGTCATCGCGGCGGCCGGCCCGGTGTCGAGTGGGCGTTGCAAGCTCACCAATGCGTCCTGGGTGCTGGAGAGCGAGCAGCTCCAGCGCCTTCTGTCTTTGTCCGACGTCGCGCTCGTCAACGACCTCGCCGCGCTCGCCTGGGGCGTGCCGGACCTGACTGCGAACGACGTCGTTTCCATCGGTGACGGCTATTGCGATCCGCGGAGTCCGGTCGTCCTGCTGGCGCCCGGCACCGGACTGGGCATCGCATGCTATGTTCCCGGCGCCGAGGATCCGCATGTCCTGTCGAGCGAGGGCGGACACGCAACCCTGGCAGCGGGGGATGCGGCCGAAGCCTCGGTGATAGAATTCCTGCGCCACCGCTTCGATCATGTCTCCGCCGAGCGTGTGCTTTCGGGAAGCGGGCTGGTGAACGTTTACCAGGCGCTCGGCGGCCATGCGGGCAGCGCCGGAGCGCTCACGCCGGAGGAGATCGTGCGAGGTGCCCTGCAGGGCGACAATCCGCAGTCCGCCAAGGCGGTCGGCATGTTCTGCGGCTTCCTCGGATCGTTCGCGGGCGATCTCGCACTTCTATTTGGTGCGAAAGGCGGCGTCCTGCTCGGTGGCGGCATTGGACCTCGCCTCGCCTCCGTCCTTCAGCATTCGGCATTCCGGGCGAAATTCGTTCGCAAGGGCCGCTTCGAGCCCTACACGGCCCGGATCGCGACCCGCATCATCGTACGCCCGGAGCCGACCTTCCTCGGCCTCAAGGCCTTGGCATTGAGAAGCGGACCGTGAGGGAGGACGCGCCCTCCGCCGTGGGGCGAGGATCGCTGCGGCGCTTCTGGCGTACGTCGGCGGGTTTCGGAACCGGCACGGGAAGCTGGCTACCCTGGCTTCTCATCGCGGCGCTGGTCGTCTGCGTGATCGCCCAGTTGCTGGTGCAGTACCGGCTGAACATCTGGAATCGCGACTTCTTCGATGCGCTGGAGCAGCGCAACGGTGCGGAGATCCGCACCCAGACCTGCCTGCTGCCGCAGTTCGCGGCGGCCAGCATCGCACTGGCGGCATTCGCCGTGTGGGCGCGCATGACCTTCCAGCGGCGCTGGCGGGGATGGCTGACCAACCGGCTGCTCGAACTGTGGCTCGACAACGACAATTGCCGGCGGCTCGATGCCGGCGCCGATGAACCTCAGCTGCCGGAGTATCGCATCGCCGAGGACGCGCGCATTGCGACTGATGCGCCGATCGATCTGGTCACCGGGCTCCTGTCGTCGGTGCTGACCGCGTCGACCTTCGTGGTCGTCCTGTGGACGATCGGCGGCAGCCTTCCCGTCGGCCCACGCGAACTGGGCTTCGAGCTGCCGGGCTACCTGGTCTTCGCCAGCGTCGCCTATGCCGCCCTGACGACGGGCATGATGGTCCTCGTCGGACGCCGGATGGCACATGTCATCGAGCGGAAGAACCAGGCGGAATCAGAATTGAAGTTCGCCGTGGCCCGTCTCCGCTCGGCGCAGGGCGATCAACGCGGACAGGGCGCGATCGCCCAGACGTCTCCCGTGGGCTTCGCCCTGGAAGAGGTCTTGCGCACCTGGGCATTGCTGTGCGGGCAGCACGTGCGGACGACACTCGTCTCGCATGGCAACACGCTGCTCGCACCGATCATCGGACTGATACTCTGCGTGCCCAAATATATCGACCGGTCGCTGTCCCTCGGGGAAGTGACGCAAGCGGCCGCCGCGTTCGCGGCTGTTCAGATCGCCTTCAACTGGCTGGTCGACAATTATCCCAGGCTCGCGGAATGGGCTTCGTCCGCCAGCCGGGTCGGCGTCCTGCTGCTGGCGATCGACCGGCTCGCGGCATCGTATCCGCGCGCGCCGGAAGTCTCCGCCCCGGGCTCATAGCGCTGCCGCTGCGGGGTTGATGTACGTCAAGGGGCCGCGTTGGCCGGCATGCGACGTTGAGCCCTCCACTGCGGGAGGCAGCCATGACGAAGGATACCTACGGCTATCTCGGCGTCGAGCCCGGCGTGCTGCGCGAAGAACTGGAGAAGCTGGCGGCAACTTTGGAGGCCATGGTGCGCGCCGAGAGCAAGGAGGCGCTGCAAAATGCCGACGAGGCGGCCCGAGGGTTGCTGGCCAAGGCGAGGGCGCTCGCCGAGAGACTCGACGTCGATCGCGCCAAGACCGTTGCGATGGATGGGCGAAAGGAAATCGAGCAATCCATCCGCGAACGGCCCTTGACGGCCTTGGCTTGTGCAGCGGCTGCCGGCCTGCTGTTGGGCGTTCTTTTGGTGCGTCGGTGAGCGACGGGGGGACGGCATCGTCCGGTGCGACGTCGCTCGCGGGCGTGGCGTTGCGGATCCTCGGCTTGCTGGCCGCCACCATGGCAGGCAACACCGTCCGCAGGATGGCCCGGCGAGTCGGCGGCTGGAGCGTGGTGGCGGTCCTTTGCGCGCTCAGCACCGGTTTCTTCAGCTTCGCGGCTTTCGGCTTCCTCGCGAGGTGGCTCGACAGTTCCTATGCCGCGTTGATTCTCGGCGGCGCGTATCTCCTGGCCGCGCTCGTTTTCGCCCTGATCCTGCAGTCGGACGACCGGCGCGAACGACCGCCCCGCTGATATTTTGCTTCCCGACCGGACGCCTGGAACCGAAGCTATGGAGGCAATTCCTTGACCTACCGGACCATACTGGTGTCGTTGCCACCGGGCCGTGCGAACGGCCGGCTGATTGCTGCATCGGTCGAACTCGCGAGGCGGTTCGATGCCGTCCTCATCGGTCGCGGCGTGTGTCGGCCCATCCATTGCCTTTGTCACGATTATCCCGTTCCCGCCGGCCTGTTCGAAGAGGATCGCCGGCAACGGGAGAGACAGCTGCTCGAAGCGGAGGCGGTATTCCGGTCGGCCGCTGCGAGCCTGACGCGACCGGTCGACTGGAGCGGGCGCAGCTGCCTGGCCCCGTTGGCGGACTATCTCGCGAACGAGGCGGTCGCGGCGGATCTCATCGTCGCTGGAACGGCGAAGAAGGACGATATGTTCGATGCCACCCGACAGCCCGATCTCTGCGATCTGGTCATGAAGGCGGGTCGGCCGGTCCTGTTGCTGCCGCAGTCCCGCGACGCGGCGACTTTCGATCGCATTCTGGTGGCGTGGAAGGATTCGCGGGAAGCCCGGCGGGCGATCGCCGACGCCCTGCCTCTGTTGAAGTCAGCGATGAAAGTGACTGTCGTCACGATGGATGCCGCAGGTGACCAGATCATTGCCGGAAGCAGCGTCGAGCGCGTTGCAAGCTGGTTGGCACGTCATGACATCGAGGCGGAAACACTGGTCGTCCCGACGGCGAAGGCGAATGCGTCGCAGCTCATGGAGATTGCGCGGGGCGGTGATGCCGACCTGATCGTGGCCGGCGCCTATGGATACAGCCGGGAAGGCAAATGGAACCTCGGAGGTGTCACGGCCGAGCTTCTGACGGGGGAGCGATGCGCCTTTCTTTCACATTAGGTCTGGCCGCGGCTTCGCTGGTCCTGCTTGCGGGCTGCGTTGCCGGCCAACCTCCATCGGCCCCCGGCGGGACGCCATCGCAACGAGACGGGAGAAACGCTGCGTTGAGGTCGGTCGGTGTCGATGTCCCGTCCCGCGGCAGGTTCGTGCTGGTCAATATCCCGTCGTTCGAGCTCATCGCGTTCGAGAACGGCGATCCGGTCCTGCGCAGCCGGGTGGTCGTCGGGCGGCGCGCGACGCCCACGCCCGAGCTGGAAACCGCCATCGTCGCCGTGAAGTTCAATCCGTCCTGGACGCCCACGCCCGCAATGATGCGATGGGAGGGTGCCCGATACATGCCGCCGGGGCCGCGCAACCCTCTAGCAGGCTGTTGAAAAAGGCATCGCGACGCTGGTTGGAAGATGATTCACTG
>CAMFGZ010000005.1 GCA_945952105.1 uncultured Rhodospirillaceae bacterium
GGATCTCCGCGCGCAACGCCGCCGCATGACGATCTCTTTTAATGGTTGCTGAGCCGAAGGCGAAGGATCTCCCGCAAGCCACGAGGCGTCTGATCGTTCCGTGAGGTCCTTCGCTTCGCTCAAGCGACCTGGAACTTCAGCCGATGACCTTCTTCTCGCGCAGCGCGGCGATCTCCGCCGCGCCGAGGCCCGCGAGTTCCATCAGCACCCGGTCGGTGTGTTCGCCCAGCGCCGGCGGCGGTCGCGTGTCGTCGACCGGCGTGTCGGAGAAGTGGAAGTTCGAGCCGATCAGCGGCACGTCGCCGACCTTGCTGTGCTTGTAGGTCTTCAGCATGCCGCGGCGCTTCACCTCGGGCTCGTCGAGCGCCTCCTTCATCGTCCGGATCGGACCGGCCGGCAGATGCCGCAGCTTCCGGGCCCAGTTCTCCTTGGTGTCGGTCGTCAGCACCTCTTCCATGAGGCGCGTCAGCTCCGGCTTGTTGGCGACACGGTTCGCCACCGTGTCGAAGCGCGGATCGGTCAGCCATTCGGGATGGCCGAGCGCCTTGCACGTGTCGCCGAAGAGCTTCTGGTTGGCGACCGCCATGTAGATCTTGCCATTCGCCGTCTCGAACGAGCTGTTGGGCGCCGAGGCGAAGTGGCCGTTGCCGGCGCGCCGCGGCTGGTCGCCGCCGATCAGGTAGTAAGAACCCATGTTGCCCAGCGACACGAGTGCGGTGTCGTAGAGCGCCAGGTCGATGTGCTGGCCCTTTTCGGTGTCCCGGCGGGCATAGAGCGCGGCGTTGATCGCGGCCACCGAATGGATCGCCGTCATCGTGTCGACGATGGCGATGGCATGACGCAGCCCCTCGCCGTTGGCCTCGCCGTTGACGCTCATCATTCCGGATTCGGCCTGCAGCACGGGATCGTAGCCCGGCCGGTCCGACAGCGGGCCTGTCTGGCCATAGGCCGAGATCGAGAGGTAAATCAGCTTCGGATACTTCGCGGCGAGGCTCGCATAATCGAAGCCATACTTCTTCAGCACGCCGGGGCGGAAGTTCTCGACCATGACGTCGGCGCTGGCGAGCAGCTTGTGCACGATCGCCTGGCCGTCGGGCTTGGTGAAGTCGAGCGCGACGCTCTTCTTGCCCCTGTTGTAGGTCATGAAGAAGTGGCTCTCGCCGGCGGCGCCGCCGGCACGCGGACCGGCGCCCTTGCGCGTGTCGTCACCGCCGTCGGGATTTTCGATCTTGATCACCTCGGCGCCCATGTCGGCGAGCATCTGCGTGCACATGGGACCCGCGATCACGCGAGAGAAATCGATGATGCGAATGCCGTCGAGGGGCGGCCGACCTGATTTTGACATGGGCGCAAGGTAGGACTGCAGGCGGCGCGCTGTCCATGCGCCGCTGATGCGCTAGACTTCACACCCATGGACACATTCCGCATGTCGCTGTCTCGCCGCAGCCTTTTCGCCCTTCCGCTTCTCGCCGCCCTGCCCGCCGCCGCGCAGACCGAAACCTTCCCCAACAAGGCCATCCGAATCATCGTGCCGTTCGCGCCCGGCGGTTCGGGCGACATCACCGCGCGCCTGGTCGGCAAGTACATCGAGGAGAAGACCGGCCAGCCTTTCGTCGTCGAGAACAAGCCGGGCGCCAATGGAATCGTGGGTGCGATGTCGGTGAAGGTCGCGCCGCCCGACGGCTACACGCTGATGCTGGCCACGACCTCGACCAACGCCGCCAACGTCCACATGTACAAGAACCCGGGCTACGACCCGGAGAAGGATTTCTCGGTCGTCGGCATTATCGGCTCCTCGGGCACTTTCCTCGTCGTGGCGGCCGACAGCCCCTACAAGACCCTGGCCGACCTGCTGGCCGACGCCAAGGCGCGTCCGGGCAAGCTCAACTTCGGCTACTTCAATGCAAGCTCGCAGGTGCCGGCCGAGGTGCTGGGCAAGAGGGCGGGCGTCGAATGGCAGGGCGTCGGCTACAAGGCGATCGGCAATGCCTGGAACGACCTGTACGGCGGCGCCATCAATTTCATGTTCGTCGACCTCACCGCCGGGCGCGGCCAGGTGGTCGACAGGAAGGCGCGCGCGCTCGCCATCTCGCTGCCCAGCCGCACCCCACTCTACCCCGACATACCGGTCCTCGCCGAAACCTTTCCCGGTTTCGCCACGTCCGGCTTCCTGGCGATCGCCGTGCCCAAGGCGACGCCGCTGCCGATCCAGCAGCGGCTGAACACGTTGATCAACGAGGCCATCACTGCACCCGAGAACAACAAGCGCCTGACGGAGGAGTTCGCCCTCACCGCCAGGCCGCTGACCCTGGAACAATGCGCCCAGCAGGACCGCGACGAGCGGGCGAAGTGGGCCGACTACGTGAAGATCGCGAAGATCGAGCCGCAGTAAGGGCTGAGCGAAGCTCAGCCCGCGAAGCGTCAGGACATTGCCTCTGGCAATGTCCGGGAGCGCCGAAGGAAGAACGATCACAGAAGGCTCATGACCCCATCGCCCCGTGTGACGGGGCACTTCCCCATTTGAATGGGGAAGCAATCGATCCGTCATAAAGGATCTTTCCAGCGCGACAGCGGCAGTTCGTCCGATCCGTCGCCCTGCGGTCCGGCCTGCCCGGCGGTCTGGCCTTCACTGAGCGACGAGGCCGCGACGGCCGCCGCGCGCTCCCGCAGGAACACTTCGGCCGCCTTCTCGCCCTCCGCCATCAGTCGGCCGATATTTTCCGAGCCCCGATCGATCTTGCCCTCGTAGTCGAGCAGCTCCTGCAGCTCGACCGGCATCTCGATGCAGGGAATATGGTAGGGCTTGGCGACGTCGGTGTGGAAAGACTTGGGAATGCGCACTGGCGCCTTGATGTCGAAGCGGCTCAGGAATTCCGGGCGGAAGGCATCGGCCATGATCAGGTCGTTCATGAACTCGAGATGCCCGAGCTGCTGGAACAGCGAGATGTTGCCCTCGAGCTGGTTGCGCCGGTCGACGATCTCGCCGGGCTTCACCGGCACCCGCTGGCTGGCGGTGGGGTTTATCTTGATCAGCCAGATCTCGTCGGGAATGTTCGCCTCCCCGACCGAGCGCGGGCGCAACAGTTCCTCGACCGGTGGGTTGTCGGAGAACAGCCCGTCCCAGTAGGCGTCGTCGCCGATCGGCACCGCGGGAAAGATGTTGGGCACCGCGCAGGACGCCAGCACATGCTCGACCCGGATGGGCTCGCGCGCGGATACGAACTTGGCGAGCGCGCCGCTGCTCACGTTGGCCGCGCCCAGCATCAGCACCGGCCGTTGTGGCCGCGGTCCCCACGCGGCGATCTCGGCGAAGTCGACGTGCTTTTCCAGCAGCCCGCGAAAATCGGAGAAGCCCATGCGCTGGCCGGTCGTCATGAACTCCATCATCGACTGCATGATCGGCGACGAGGGGCTGAGTTGCAGGGTCGGCATCATGCCGGCATTCACCAGGCGCACCGATTCGACGATGAACCGGTTGATCGCATGCTCGACCGGACCCTGGGCGGTATTCTCCTCCCAGAAGTCCATCATGCGCTTCCAGACCGGCCGCTCGCCCTTCATGAACGAATACCAGAGCAGCGTGGCGCAGACGGC
Organism: uncultured Rhodospirillaceae bacterium; assembly: GCA_945952105.1. GTDB lineage: Bacteria > Pseudomonadota > Alphaproteobacteria > Reyranellales > Reyranellaceae > Reyranella. The sequence goes on from CAMFGZ010000005.1 coordinate 3,595, forward strand.
GCCCCCCGAGGTGCCGCTGATGGCCACGAACTCGAACTCGTCGCGGAGCCGGCCCTGGGCCTGGCAAAGCGCCTTCAACGCGCCGGCGGTGAAGGCGGTCTGGCTGCCGCCGCCCTGGCAGGCGAGGGCAATCTTGGTCTTGGGCATGACGCTTTCCTTTGAATACGGCGCGCACTCTAGCGCGACGCCGCCGGTTTTCATCGTGCGACGGGTCGCCACCGCCGCCTAGAACCAGACTTTCAGTCCCACCAGTGCACGCACAAGGGAGGTCGGCTCGCCGGCGGCCGCGACCAGGCTCGCGGTATTGCCGGTGTATTGCTCGAAGGAGATGCCGACATAAGGCGCCACCTCCTTGGCGATCTCGTAGCGCAGCCTGAAGCCCAGCTCGAAGCGGGAGAGACCGCTGCCCAGCTGGATGGCGGGATCGTCCTTCGACGCGACCATCGCTTCGAGATAGGGCGTGCCGATCAGCTTCTGCGAGAAGAGCAGATCGTAGGATGCTTCGAGGCGTGCGCTCACCACCCCGGTCTGGCTGACGCCCAGCACGGCATCGACATGGAGGCCGTAGGGCGCCAGCCCTTCGACCCCGGCGAGAAAGCCCGTGCGGGTCACGCCGGCATCGAACACCGTGAACTGCACGCCCGCCTTCGCGTCCCAGAAGTCGGAGATCAGCCGGCTGTAGAAGAAGCGGCTGTCGATGCCCTTGGTGCCGCCTTCGTTGTCGATACGGCCGTCGTCGCTGACGATGCCGGTATTCTCCAGCCGCAGCTTGTCGCGATCCCCGCCGAACCAGGCCGAGGCCGCCCACTCGGTCGCGGGCGCGATCGAGGAGATACGCTTCTCGGCGCGAGCATCGACCCTCCCGTTGAGGGCATCGTAGTCCATCGCCTGTGCGGGCATCGCCACAGCGAGCACGAGTGCCGCAAGGATGAAAGGCCTAGTGATGGTGCTGGCCATGGCCACCTCCCATAGCTGGCGCCTGTGTCGGCGGAGGTGCGGGCGCGGGAGTCGCCGGCTTCGACGCAGGTCTTGGCCGCGATGTTCGCGCCGCGGGCTCGTCCGCAGGCACCACATCGTCGACCATCGGCACGGCCGAGGGTGCCACGACGAACTCGCGGAACATGCCGGTCATCATGTGGTAGAGGAAATGACAGTGGAACGGCCAGCGGCCGGCCTCCGTCATGCGCACCGTGACGCTCACCGTGCGGCCCGGCGGCACGATTACCACATGCTTGCGCGGCCGCTCCTCGCCCGCGCCGTTCTCCAGGTCCATCCAGAGCCCATGCAGATGGATCGGATGGTTCATCATGGTCTCGTTCCTGAAGACCAGGCGCACAGTCTCGCCCTGGGTGAAGTTCATCACCGGGTCCTCGGAATATTTCTTGTCGTCGAACGACCAGAAGAACTTCTCCATGTTGCCGGTGAGCCGGATGTCGATCGTGCGATCGGGTGGCCGCAGCCGGTACGAACGATCGGCACGGCGCAGGTCGGTATATGAGAGCACCTTCGATCCCGTCGGCGCACCGACCGGCGGCACAAGGACCAACCCCGACAGATCGGCCGATGCCGGCATGGCGTGGCCCATCTTCGAGTGATCCATTTTGGAATGATCCATGCCGGCCATGCTGGCCGTGCCATGTCCCATATCGGCTTCGGTGAGCAGCGCGGGTGGCCGCGGCACCGGCGCGGGTCCGGTCATTCCTTCGCGCGGCGCCAGCGTGCCGCGCGCGAAACCGCGCCGGTCGACCGACTCCGCCTCGATCGTGTAGGCGCGGTCGTCCCTCGGTTCGACGATGATGTCGTAGGTCTCGCCGACCCCGATGCGGAACTCGTCGACCTCGACGGGCTTCACATCCTGCCCGTCGGCCTGCACGACCTTCATCCTGAGGCCGGGGATGCGCATGTCGAACAGGCTCATCGCCGAGCCGTTGATGACGCGCAGCCGCACCTTTTCGCCGGGCCGGAACAGGCCGGTCCAGTTGTCGGCGGGACCGCGGCCGTTCATCAGGAACGTGTAGCCCGTCACGTCGGCGAGATCGGTCGGATCCATGCGCATCTCGCCCCACATCAGGCGGCTCGAGATGACGGCTTGTTTCTCCTCCGTCGTCTTCGCCGCCGACAGATCGCGCATCAGGCCGGGCAAGGTGAGCTTGCGGTCGTTGAAGTAGCCCGGCTCCTGCTTGAGCTTGCGCAGGATGGCGCCGGGCGACATCGGATGATGATCGGACAGCATCACCACGTAGTCGCGCGCGGCCTTTTCGCGCTCGCCCCTCGCCGGCGCGATCACGATCGGCGCATACATGCCTTCCTGCTCCTGCCCGCCGGAATGGCTGTGATACCAGTAGGTGCCGGCCTGCCTGAGCCTGAAGCGATAGGTAAATGTTTCGCCCGGCTTGATGCCGTGGAAGCTCACCATCGGCACGCCGTCCATCCGATAGGGGAGCAGGATGCCGTGCCAATGGATCGAGGTGTCCTCTTTGAGACGGTTGGTGACGTTCACCGTCACCTCCTCGCCCTCGGTCCAGCGCAGGGTCGGACCGGCGATCTCGCCGTTGATGGAAAAGACACGGCGCACCTGACCGTCGATCATCACATCGGTGCGATCGACGACGAGGTCGTAGGTGCCGGCGATTGCCGGCGCCGTCGCAAGTCCGAGGGCCAGCAGAGCGAGGCCGACGAACGAACGTCGAAAAAACATGAAAATCTCCCGAAACTGAAAGGAAGCGAAATGGCTTCGGTTCAGGCTCTGGGAGGCGGCGGATCTTTTACGGGCGCGAGGCCGGTCAGGTCATGCGCAGGCAAGACATTGCGCAGCGTGGGCAGGGAGTCGACGGCCGCCATGGCATCGGCCGGCAGCAAGGCGATACCGCCGCCCATCGACGGGCAGCAGTCGCCGCTGGCGTGCTTGGCCGTGTCCTTCGACGGACAATCCTCGGGCGGCGGTGGCTTGTGCGCATCACAGTCCATCATCGCCGCGCCTTGCCCGCCTTGCTCGATCGCCAGCTCCTGGACGTGACCCGCACGCGGCGACGCGGGCGCGGCCCATGCGGCCAGCGGCGGAGCCACGAAGGCCACCAGCGCGATCAGCCAGAGGAGCGGGCGAAGGCGGAGCATGTCAGCGCCGGCGGCTGTCCAGCACTTCGAGGATCTCGTCGATCTTGATCTGCCGGTCCTTGTCCGAGCCGGCATGGAAGGCATGCGCGACGCAATGCTGCAGGTGGTCGCCCAGCGTCTCCTGCTCGACCTTGTCGAGGGCGGCGCGCACGGCGCGGATCTGCGTCAGCACGTCGATGCAGTACCGCTCTTCCTCGATCATGCGCGCGACGCCCCGCACCTGGCCCTCAATCCGGCTGAGGCGCGCGAGTTGCGATTTCTTGAGCTTGCCGTCCATGGTTGAACCATACCCCCGTAGGGTATAGATAGCAAGCATGAGCCACGCTTGCTGCCACGCCTCCTCCCACGCGCCGGTGCCCTCGGAGCCCGCGGTCGCCATCGATCCCGTCTGCGGGATGAAGGTGAAGATCGAGGGCGCGAAGAACACCACCGTCCACGAGGGGCAGACCTATTGCTTCTGCAATCCAAAGTGCCTGCAGAAGTTCACGGCCGAGCCGGCGCGCTACCTGAAGCCCGAGGAGGCGCCGCCCGCCCCGCCGGTCGCGCCCGGCGCAATCTTCACCTGCCCGATGCATCCCGAGATTCGCCAGGTCGGACCGGGGAGCTGCCCGATCTGCGGCATGGCGCTCGAACCCGCCGAGATCTCGCTCGACGACGGGCCGAACGAAGAGCTTTTGGACTTCACGCGCCGCCTCTGGATCGGCGGTGCGCTCGCCGTCCCGCTGGTGGCGCTCGACATGGGCGGCCATCTCTTTGACCTGCATCGCTTCCTGCCGCATGGACTGACGCCCTGGCTGCTGATGGTGCTGGCGACACCGGTGGTGATGTGGGCCGGCTGGCCGTTCTTCGTGCGCGGCTGGCAGTCGGTGCGCACCGGCCATCTCAACATGTTCACCCTGATCGCGCTCGGCACCGGCGTCGCCTGGATCTACAGCGTCATCGCCACCGTGGCACCCGGCCTGTTCCCGGCCGGACTGCGCGGCGCCGACGGCATGGTGCCGGTCTATTTCGAGCCGGCCGCCGTCATCGTCGTGCTGGTGCTGGTCGGCCAGATCCTGGAACTGCGCGCGCGAGATGCGACCGGCGGCGCCATCAAGGCGCTGCTGGGACTGGCGCCGCGCACGGCGTTGCGCATCGATGCCGGCGGCAATGACGCGGAAGTGGCGATCGACCGGATCGCCGTCGGCGACCGGTTGCGTGTGCGGCCGGGCGAGAAGGTGCCGGTCGACGGCGTCCTCGTCGACGGCACGGGCTCGGTCGACGAATCGAGTATCACCGGCGAGCCGATGCCCGTTTCCAAGGCCGCCGGCGCCAAGGTGATCGGCGGCACGGTGAATGTTAGCGGCAGCTTCGTGATGAAAGCCGAGCTGGTCGGCAGCGACACGATGCTGTCGCGCATCGTGCGGATGGTCGCCGAGGCCCAGCGCAGCCGCGCGCCGATCCAGCGCCTGGCCGACATCGTCGCCGGCTGGTTCGTGCCGGTGGTGATCGCGGTGTCGGTGATCGCCTTCGCCGCCTGGTCGATCTGGGGTCCCTCGCCCGCCTTCTCCCATGCGCTGGTCGCGGCGGTCTCGGTGCTGATCATCGCCTGCCCGTGTGCGCTGGGCCTCGCCACGCCGATGTCGATCATGGTCGGTGTCGGCCGCGGCGCCGCCGCCGGCATCCTGATCCGCAACGCCGAGGCGCTGGAGCGACTGGAGAAGGTCGACACGCTGGTCGTCGACAAGACCGGCACGCTGACGCTCGGCAAGCCGACCCTGTCGGCTGTCGAAACGCTGGATGCCCTGCCGGAAAACGAGATCCTGCGGCTGGCCGCCAGCCTGGAACGCGGCAGCGAGCATCCCATCGCCACGGCGATCCTGGCCGGCGCCCAGGCGCGCGGCGTGACGGTCGCGACCGTCGAAGGCTTCGCCTCGCCCGCTGGCAAGGGCGTGTCGGGCACGGTCGAGGGACGGCGCCTGCTGCTGGGCAACGCGACCTTCCTGCGCGAAGGCGGCATCGACGTAGGCGCAGCCGACGCGAAGGCCGACGCCTTGCGCGCGGAGGGCGCCACGGTCGTGCTGCTGGCGGTCGACGGTTCGGCCGCGGGCCTGCTGGCGGTGAGCGATCCGGTGAAGGACACGACGCCGGAGGCGCTGAAGCGCCTGCGCGAGGCCGGACTGCACATCGTCATGCTGACCGGCGACAACCGGCGCAGCGCCGCCGCGGTCGCCGGCCGCCTCGGCATCGACGCGGTCGAGGCCGAGGTGCTGCCCGAGGACAAGGCGCGGATCGTCCAGCGGCTCAAGGACGAGGGCCGCGTCGTGGCCATGGCCGGTGACGGCATCAACGACGCTCCGGCCCTAGCCGCGGCCGATGTCGGCATCGCCATGGGGACCGGCACCGACATCGCCATCGAAAGTGCGGGAATCACCCTGGTGAAGGGCGACCTTTTAGGCATCGCCCGCGCCCGGCACCTGTCCCGGGCGACCATGGCCAATATTCGCCAGAACCTGTTCTTCGCCTTCGTCTACAACGCCGCAGGGGTGCCGATTGCGGCCGGTGTGCTCTATCCGTTCCTTGGCCTTACGCTCAGCCCGGTCTTTGCCGCCGCGGCGATGGCCCTGAGCTCGGTCAGCGTCATCGGCAATGCACTACGACTGCGACAGCTCGACATTTGAGCCGGATGCGACATTTCCGGACGTCGCAGTCGCTTTGCACTTGATCTGCGGCCTTTCCGATCAGAAATTGACCGGACCATGCGCCTGATCCATCGATCGCATCGCGCCGCCAACGCCGTCCGGACCGTGTCTCCGAGCGGTGAGCTGTTCGTTGCGTCGATCGTGATCTGCATGATCCTGGCTTCGTTCGGCGATGCGGTCGATCCGACCTGGCTGGGCGAAGTGGGCCTCGAGTTCGCCCTGTTCGATTTCGGCGGCGAACTCTCCGTGATGGCGATGCGCCATTGGCACCTGATCGAACTGATGTTCGCCGGCACCGTCATGGCCGCGGGCATCATGGTGCTTCGGATCGTGGGCGGGGCCTTCTTCCGGCCGCTCGATCCCGCTCATCGGGACGCGCTAGAGAAAGTGCCGATCAAGCTCTGACGACTGGCTGAACTACCGGCGACCGCCCTTCCTCCCTGAAGCGCGCGGCGACGGCACTCATTCACTTGTTGTTGGAGACTTTCATGGAACTCGAGCTGTTTTCGGGCGCATTCTTTTCTGCGCTCCTTGCCATCATCCTGATCGACCTCGTGCTGGCGGGCGACAATGCCCTCATCATCGGCCTGGTCGCGCGTAACCTCCCGAAGGAAAGCCAGAACAAGGTCATCTTCTGGGGCACCTTCGGCGCCATCGCCATCCGCGCCCTGATGGCCATCCTCGTCGTCTACATCCTGGCGGTACCGGGCTTCATGCTGGCCGGCGGCCTCGCGCTCGTCTGGATCGCGCGCAAGCTGGTCACGCCGCAGGACAATGCCGAGGAAAGCCACCTCGTGAAGGCGCCGGCCGCGAGCTTCGCCGCGGCGGTGCGCACGATCATCATCGCCGACGCGGTGATGGGCATCGACAACGTGCTGGCCATCGGCGGCGCCTCGCACGGCTCGATCCTGCTGATCCTGCTCGGCCTCGCCATCAGCGTGCCGATCATCGTCTGGGGCAGCCAGCTCGTGATCAAGCTGGTCGACCGCTATCCGTCGGTGATCCTGATCGGCGGCGCGGTGCTCTGCTGGACGGCCTACGGCATGATCACCCGCGAGCCGATGCTGGTGGCTTGGTTCGAGGAGCACAAGGCCGCCAAGCTGGTGCTGGCCGTGCTCGCCTTCTCGATCGCGCTCGCGCCCTGGTACGCCGAGCGCCTGAGCGATCAGATGAAGCCGCTGACGGTGCTGCTGCCGGCCATCCTGGTCTGGATGCTGGGCTTCGAGATCGTGTCGAGCGTCTGGAAGGTCCAGGTCGACTACCTGATGGCGACGACCCAGGGCGAATACCTGATCGAGGGCCTGCGCTGGATCGGCTGGCTGCCGTTCGCCGCGTTCTTCCTGTGGGTGCGCGAGCGCATGATGCTGCGCAACGGCAGCGTGGCGCGCAGCGCTCAGTAGGGCTGAAATCGCACGGCTTGCGGGCCGTTGGGGCGCGGCGTAGACCGCGCCCCATGATCCGCAAGCTGCTGCCGCTTCTCGCGGTGCTCCTGGCGCCGTCGGCCGCCTTCGCCGACGACGCTTCCTACTGTGCCGAACTGTCCCGCATCTATCGCCGATATCTCAGCGGCCAAGGCAACGGCCAGCTCTTCCCCGACGTCGATGCCAGCGTGGCGATGAACGAATGCGCCAAGGGCAACTATGCCGCGGGCATTCCGCCTCTGGAGAAGAAGCTGCGCGACGCGCGCTTCACCCTGCCCAAGCGCAATTGAAGCCTCAGGCCGCCGTCACTCCACCGACAGGTCCGCGCCGGTCAGCCGGCGATAGGCTTCGAGATAGCGCTTGCTGGTCGCGTCGACGACTTCCGGCGGCAACTTGGGCGGCGGCGCCTCGCCGTTCCAGCGGCCGGCATGGCGTTCGACGTCGAGCCAGTCGCGCAGCGGCTGCTTGTCGAAGCTGGGCTGTGGCTGGCCCTCGGCATAGCCGTCGAGCGGCCAGAAGCGCGAGGAATCGGGCGTCATCACCTCGTCGATCAGCAGGATCTTGCCGTCGGCGGTGCGGCCGAACTCGAACTTGGTGTCGGCGATGATGATGCCCTGCTTCAGCGCGACGTCGCGGCCGCGCGTGTAGACGAGCCGTGTCAGCCGCTCGAGCTCGGCGGTGACCTCGGCGCCGAGCTGCTTCTGCATCTGGGAGACGGTGATGTTCTCGTCGTGGCCGCTCTCGGCCTTGGTCGCCGGGCTGAAGATCGGCGGATCGAGTCGGCCGCTTTCCTTCAGGCCCTTGGGCAGCGTCTCGCCCGCCAGCGTCCCGGCCTTGGCATATTCGCGCCAGGCCGAGCCGGTGATGTAGCCGCGCACCACGCATTCGATCGCGAAGACCGTGCCGCGCCGGCAGAGCATGGCGCGGCCGGCGATCTCGGCGCGGTGGCCTTTCAGCGCGGGCACCGCGGCGATGATCTCGTCGGCGTCGGCCGAGATCATGTGATGATCGACGAGGCCGCCCAGTTGGCGGAACCACCAGGCGCTCACCTGGGTCAGCACGGCGCCCTTCTGCGGGATGGGCTCGGCCATTACCACGTCGTAGGCGCTCACCCGGTCGGTCGCGACCAGCAACAGCCGGTCTGCATCCACCGCATAGACATCGCGCACCTTGCCGCGGGCAATCCGTTCCAGCGGCAGGTCACTCACCGTCATCAACATCATCATACCCCTCGTCCTGAGGAGGCCGCACCGCGGCCGTCTCGAAGGACCGGCCACAGTGCGGGTGCCCACCCTTCGAGACGCGGCCTTCGGCCGCTCCTCTGGGTGAGGTTCCTCGTTAACCTTCCTTACGCATTTCCTCGAACACTTCCTTGGCGGTGAGCAGGGCCTCGCGCACCGACGGCAGGCCGATATAGCCGCAAAGGTGCATCAGCGCCTCGGACAATTCGTCCTCCGTCCAGCCCTGGCGACGGGCCATGCGGAGGTGGATCGCGAGCTCGGGCCAGCGCGCCTGGGCGGTGTCGGAGATGACGCAGATCAGGGTCTTGGTCTTGAGGTCGAGGCCGGGGCGCGACCACAGCATGCCGAAAACCGCCTCGCGGGCGTAATCGCCGAATTTCTTCATCATCGGGTCGTCGTAGACCGACTTGTTCATGTCGGCGGCGAACTTCTCACCCATCAGGCTGGCGCGCATCGCGCTGCCCTTCTTGTAGTTTTCGCTTTCGGCCATCGTTTCCTCCTTTGTGACAATTTCTGGACTGCAGCGTCCCGGAAATCGCGGGTAGGATCAATCGTCCGAAGGGGAGACAAGACGAGACGATGGCCGCCAGCGGCACTGTAGCAGAACCCGCCGGCCGGCGGCGCCGGGCGGCGCTGACCCTGGCCGCCCTCGGTGTCGTGTTCGGCGACATCGGCACCAGCCCGCTCTACACGGTCAAGGAGTGCTTCAGCGAGTACACCGGCATCCAGCCCACCCATGACAACGTGCTGGGCATGCTGTCGCTCATCACCTGGGCGCTGATCGTCGTCGTGACGCTGAAGTACGTGGTCGTGGTGATGCGTGCCGACAACAAGGGCGAGGGCGGCGTGCTGGCGCTGATGGCGCTGGTGTCCAGCCAGAACAACATAAAGTCGCTTTGGCGTCGCCGCTTCTACCTCATGCTGGGCATTGCCGGCGCGGCGCTGTTTTACGGCGACTGCCTGCTGACACCCGCGATCTCGGTGCTGAGCGCCGTCGAGGGCCTGACGGTCGCCACGCCGGCCTTCGAGCCGATGGTCATCCCGATCGCGGTCGGCGTCATCTTCGCGCTGTTCTCGGTGCAGCATTTCGGCACCAGCGGCATCGGCAAGTGGTTCGGCCCGGTCACGCTGATCTGGTTCATCGTGCTGGCGGTGCTGGGCGCGCACCAGATCGTGCAGCGGCCCGAAGTGTTGATGGCGCTGTCGCCGCACCATGCAATCGGCTTCGCGATGCGCGAGAAGATCGTGGCCTTCGTCGCACTGGGCGCGATCACGCTCGCCATCACCGGCGCCGAGGCGCTGTATGCCGACATGGGCCATTTCGGCGCCAACCCCATCCGGATGGCATGGCTCGGTCTCGTGCTACCGGCGCTCCTGCTCAACTACTACGGCCAGGGCGCGCTGATCCTGAGCGACCCGACCGCGCTGGCCAACCCGTTCTTCAATCTCGCCCCGGACTGGGCGCTCTATCCGCTGGTCGCCCTCGCGACGGCCGCCACCGTCATTGCCTCGCAGGCGACGATCTCCGGCGCCTTCTCGATGGCCAAGCAGGCGGCCCTGCTCGGCCTCAGCCCCAGGGTCCACATCCAGCACACCTCGGCCAGCGAGTTCGGGCAGGTCTACCTGCCGGTGGTCAACTGGCTGCAGCTGCTGGGTGTCGTCATCCTGGTCATGGCGTTCAAGTCGTCGACCAATCTCGCCTCGGCCTATGGCATCGCCGTCACCGGCACGATGCTGATCACCAGCACGCTGGTGTTCGTGATCGCGGTCCGCAAGTGGAACTGGGGCTGGCCGCTCGCCACCCTCGTGTTCGGCGCCTTCATGTCGCTCGACCTCGCGCTGCTCTCCTCCAACATGCTGAAGTTCCTCGACGGCGGCTGGGTGCCGCTGGCGATCGCCGCCGTGATCTTCCTCTGCATGTGGACATGGCTGACCGGCCGCGCCGCCGTCGCCAAACGCGAGCAGGACGAAGCGCTGCCGCTCGAAGCGTTGCTGGAAAGCATCAACCCGGCCCGCGTGCACCGCCCGCAGGGCACCGCGGTCTACCTGACCGCCTTTTCCGGCAATGCGCCGCGCTGCCTGATGCACAATCTCAAGCACAACGAGGTCCTGCACGAGCATGTCGTGCTGCTGAGCATTGAGGTCCCGGACATCCCCTTCGTGTCGCCGGAAGGCCGCAGCCAGGTCACCCATCTCGGCAAGGGCGTGCATCGTGTCGTGCTGCATTACGGGTTCATGGAACAACCCGACGTGCCGAGAGACCTCGCCCTGCTGGAAGACAAGGGCATTCCCTTCGACCCGATGCGCACATCCTACTTCGTCGGCCGCAACAGCTTCGTGAGCGCCAGCAAGCCGCTTCTGCCGCGCTGGCAGCAGAAGCTCTTTCTCACTTTATCGCGCTTCGCCGCCAGTGCGGGCGACTTCTTCGGCCTGCCCGCCAATCGTGTGGTCGAGCTGGGCAGCCGCATAGAAATCTGATTCAGGCGTCGAAGGCGGACAGCGAGATCGCGTCCTGGGCCGGCGGCTGCAGTCCGCGCGACAGGAGATCGCCGAGACGGGCGAAGATGCGGCCGGCCTCGGTGCAACCGACATCCTGCGCCACGGCCTCGGCGGCGATGTTGAGCAGGGCGTTGCCGGCCAGGTCGCGACACTCATCGGGCAGGCCGTCGACGGCATCGGAGATCACCCGCATGGCGTGCTGCAGGTCGGAGAGACGGTCGGGCATCGGTGCGGTCATCGGATCGGCCTTCAGTTGAGACGGCCGGCGGCGGCGCCGGCCGCCGGAGCGAGCCTGAGGCCCGCGCCCGCCAATGCGACCGCGAAGGCCTTGAGACGGACGGCGGCCACGCGCGAGGCGGTCGGGGCCATCATGATGTCGAGCGACGCGAGCAGCGGCCGGTCGTGATCGGCCTGCGCGAGCCCGCACAGGGCGACCAGCACGGCCTCGTCGCGGCTCACGCTGGAGCAGGTCGGCACGTGGATCTCCATGGAGCGCCGCGCGCCGAACAGGAACGCATCCATGGCGATGGCGAAATCCGGCAGCGCCTCGAGCAGGCCCGCGACCTTGAAGCCGCGATGGAGGATCGATCCTTCGCAGGGCAACGCGCGGTCCTGCTGCCACTGGCGAAGCGCCCAGAGCACGAAGCGTTCGCTGACCGGCATCGCACAGGCGCAGTCTGCCCGCCCACAACCGGACGGGAAGCTTCGGCGAGCGCTAAGCCCTTGTTGCTGCGTGATTTCCATCGCCTCACCTGAGTTTGAAGGAACTTGACCGGACACAGAGTTTATGCAATTGAGACTCGTTCGCAACTCAAAAGGGGGCGTGAAGGAGTTATGGACGACAGGAGCGGTCCGGTACGGATCGACGAATTGCAGCGCGACAGGCCAGCAGCACTCACCCTGCCGGCCGTCGAGAGTGTCGCGATCCTGCAGGGACGCCGCGAGGTCATCATCCGTCACGGCGCCGAATTGTATCGTCTGCGCCTCACCGCCTCGAACAAGCTCATCCTGACCAAATGATCGAAGACCCCGAGGGGCCATCCCTCCTCGGCTAAACTGCCCAGCCAGCCGGTTCCCAAGCGGGACCCTCGCGAGCCAGGCGTCCTTTTTTTCTTGGGGACCTGGCTCAAATGAAAACGCGCGCTCTGCTCTATGCGCTGATGGCGACGACCGCCGTCGGGGCAGTTCCAACCACGCCCGCATGGGCACAGACGCCGGCCGCACCGCCGGCCGCCGATCCGACCCAGCCTGCGCCGGCGACGCAGGGTGTTCCCACCCAGCTCGACGCCGTGACGACCGCCGCGATGCGCAGCCGGCGTCCGCTCGACGACGTGCCCGCGACCGTGTCCGTGATCACCACCGAGAACATCGATCGCGAGAACATGCAGGATGTCCGGGACCTCGTGCGCAACGAGCCCGGCGTCACCGTGGGCAACAATCCCGGCCGCGCCGGCTTCCAGAATTTCGTGATCCGCGGAATCGGCGGCAACCGCGTGCTGCTCATGGTCGACGGCATGCGCACGCCCGATTTCCCCGACAGCAACCAGGGCGCCGGCACCTATTCGCGCGAGCAGCCCGACCTCGAGGACATCAAGCGGGTCGAGATCATCCGCGGTCCCGCCTCCGCGCTCTACGGGTCGGACGCGATCGGCGGCGTCGTGGCCTACACGACCAAGGATCCCGGCGACTACATGCGCGAAGGCAAGGACGTGTATGCCAGCGCCAAGGCCGCCTATAGCGGCGCCAACCTGCAATTCTCCGAATCGTTCACCGGCGCGGTCCGCTCGGGCAACGTCGAGTTCATGGGTATCTACACGCGGCGCGACGGCCAGGAGTTCCAGCCGGCGCAGACGACGGTCAGCCCGAACCCCACGACCTGGTACAACAACAACTTCTTCGCAAAGCTGGTGATCAAGCCGACCGAGGTCGACACGATCCGCCTCACCGGCTCCTACAATCAGAGCGGACAGAGCACCAATGTCCTGTCCGCCGTCGGCATCTTCCCCAGCCTGTTCGCGCGGATCTACGACGAATGGGGCCAGGACTACACCAACACCTACCGCATCAGCGCCCAGTGGGAGCACAACGCGCCGATCGGCTTCGTCGACCGGCTGAGCTTCCTCGCCTACTTCAATTCCGTCTATACGCAGGCCGACACCTATACGCTGCGCAGTGGAACCGCGGGCCTCGTGCCGACCAACGCCCGCACCTCGCAGTTCTACTACACGCAGAACGTCGCCGGCGCCGAACTGCAGATGCACACCGATCGCGAGATCGGCGGTCTCGACAACTTCTTCACGTACGGTCTGAGCTTCTCCTGGACGACGACGACCCGGCCGCGCAACCGCACGCAGATCACGCTGGCGACCGGCGCCACGACGAACTCCGTCGGCGGCGAGACCTATCCCAACAAGAACTTCCCCGACACCGACACGGTGCAGGCGGGCATCTACGTCCAGGACGAGATCAGCGCGCTCGGCGGTCGCCTGAAGATCACGCCGGCGGTCCGCCTCGACTACTACAGCATGACGCCCAATCCCGATAAGTACTTCTGGAATTCCACGGGTGCCACGCTCAACGCCGTGCCCTCGGCGACCACCTACGTCTCGGCCTCGCCCAAGCTCGGCCTGCTGTATCACTTCAACGACACCTATTCCGGCTACTTCCAGTACGCGACGGGCTTCCGCGCGCCGCCGTACGACAATGCCAACTTCGGCTTCACCAACGCCGCGTCGTTCTACCAGATCCTGCCCAACGCCAACCTCAAGCCCGAAACGGCGAACTCCTTCGAGGTCGGCTTCCGCGGCAAGTACGAGAACGGCTCAAGCTGGCAGCTGACCGGCTTCTACAACCTCTACAACAACTTCCTCGAAACCACCGTCGTCGGCATGGTGGGCCCGGTCACGCAGTACCAGTACGTCAACCTCACCAACGTGACGATCTGGGGCATCGAGGCACGCGGCGAATACCGCTTCGCGCCGGAATGGGCGGTCGCAGGCTGGACCGCCTTCGCGCAGGGCACCGACACGAGAACGGGCCTCCCGGTCGATTCGGTATCGCCGTGGACCACGCAGGCGCGCATTCGCTACGGCTTCGACAAGGGGCTCACGGCGCAACTCATCGGCACGGCGGCTGCCGCCCATACCCAGGTGAGCAACCCGACCTACTTCCAGGCGCCGGCCTACTTCAATCTCGACGCCACGGTCGGCTACGTCTTCAACGACCACTTCAAGATCAATGCCGGCGCGTTCAACATCACCAACGCCAAATACTGGAACGCTCCGGACACGATCGGTCTGTCGCCGAGCAATCCGCAGCTCGATCTCTATGCCCAGCCCGGCCGGTATTTCGGCGTCAACCTGCTGGCGAAGTGGTAGTCCCGGCAGCCCTCTCTGCCGAGCGACTGCCGGCGCCACCGGCACGCGGTCCGCGCGTGCCGGTGGCGTTGTCGCTTGCCCTGCACGGGCTGGCCATCGTCCCTCTTCTTCTCGCCGGCATGTCCGGCAGCAGCGCCAACGACGAGCCGGCGCTCATGGTCGAGCTTTCCCTGGCGGCACCCACCGCCGGTCCCGCGGCCGAAGCCGACCAGCCAGTAACCACTCCCGAACCGCAGCAGCAACCCGAGCCACCGACGCCTCCGCTCGAACAGACCGAGGTGACACCGCCTCCCGAGCCGGAGCCCGAGCCGCCGCCTCCCCGGGACGTCGCGGCCGTGGAGCCCGAGATCAAGGTCGAGTTGCCACCGCCCGACGAACCTCCGCCGCCCACGGCGGCGGAGATGAAGCCGGTCGAGCCCGCCAAGCCGAAGCCGCCGCAACCCAAGCCGGCGGCTGCGCCGCGTCCAACGGCACAGGCCGCGGTCACGAAGGCGCCTGCGCCCGATGCCGGCAACGCCAGCATCACGCAGCAACAGGCCTCCGCCTCCTCGTCGCTCATCGTGTTCGAGGGCAAGCCGCGCTATCGCGTGCCGCCGACACCCGCCGTCTATCCGGCCCGCGCCATCGAACTCGGCCAGCAGGGCGAAGTCCTGGTGCGCGTGCGGCTTCACCCGGATGGGGCGGCCGCCGAGATCGTCGTCTGGCGCAGCAGCAATTTCCCCCTGCTCGACCGCTCGGCGCTGGCCGCGGTACGCGGTTGGCAATTCCTCCCGGCCATGCGCGACGGCCGTCCGGTCGCCGCCTGGGTCGAGATTCCGGTTCGTTTCCATCTTCGTTGAAAGGACAGCCCATGCATTCGCATCCCAACACCGATCTCGCCGACCGCTGGAGCCGCCTGCGCGGCGAGAAGCCCGCGCTGCGCATCCGCGACGCGGCCGCGACACTGGGCGTAAGCGAGGCCGAGCTGGTGGCGCTGGGTGTCGGCAAGACGGCCACGCCGCTCACGGCCGACTGGCGCGGCATCCTGAACGACATGCCGGGCGTCGGTCGCGTGATGTGCCTGACGCGCAACGAGCATTGCGTGCATGAGCGGCATGGCCGCTTCGAGGAAGTCGATGTGAAGGGACCGCACGGGATCGTCCTGGGCGCCGACATCGACCTGCGCCTGTTCCTCGGCTCATGGAAGCACGGCTTCGCGGTGCGCGAGCCGCTGAAGCAGGGCGAGCGGCTCAGCCTGCAGTTCTTCGACGGCGCCGGCGAGGCGGTTCACAAGATCTACGCCACCGAAGAGACCGATCGTCCGGCCTTCGACGCGCTGGTCGCGCGCTACACTGCACCGACGCTGCCCGACCTGAAGATCGTCGCACGCGCATCGGATACGACGGATCGGCCCGATGGCGAGATCGACCTCGACGGCCTGCGCACGGCCTGGCGCGCCATGAAGGACACGCACGAATTCTTCGGCATGCTGGGCAAGTTCAAGGTCGGGCGCGTCCAGGCGCTGCGCCTGGTCGGCGAGGATCTCGCCCGCGAGCTGCCGGTGCGGACGCTGCGGGCCGCCTTCGAGGCCGCGGCGGCCGACGGCACGCCGATCATGGTCTTCGTCGGCAGCCACGGCTGCATCCAGATCCATACCGGCCCGGTGAAGCGCCTGGTCGACGTGCACGGCTGGTTCAACGTGCTCGACCCGGACTTCAACCTGCACCTGCGCGACGCGGGTGTGGCCCGCGTCTTCTCGGTGCGCAAGCCCACGGAAGACGGCGTCGTGACCTCGCTCGAGGCCTTCGACGCGCACAACCGCAACATCCTGCTGATGTTCGGCGCCCGCAAGCCGGGCAAGCCCGAACTCGAGGACTGGCGCGCCATCGTGGCGAATGTCGAGAAGCAGGCGGCATCGTGATGAAGCGCCGCACCGCGCTTGGATTGGGCGCCGCCGCCGCAGTGGCGGCCGCCCTGCCGGCCCAGGCGCAGAAGCCGCCGCGCATCGTGTCGGTCGGCAGCTCGATCACCGAGATCATCTACGGGCTCGGCGCCGATAACCTCATCGTCGGCGTCGATACGACCAGCCTCTATCCCGAGGCCGCCCGCAAGCTGCCGCAGGTCGGCTATATGCGCGCGCTGTCGGCCGAAGGCGTGCTGTCGCTGAAGCCAACCCTGGTCATCGCGACCACGGCGGCCGGTCCGGCCGGCGCGCTCGACCAGCTCAAGGCGACCGGCATCGAGATCATGATCCTGCCGGACAAGTATGATTATGACAGCGTGATCACCAAGATCGCCGCCATCGGCAAGGTGACCGGCAAGGTCGCCGAAGCCGACGCGATGATCGCCAGGGGACGGGAGGCGATGAAGTCGCTGGCCGGGAAGCTCGCCACGGCCAGGACCCATCCACGCGTCCTGTTCCTGCTCTCGATGAGCGGTGGCGCCCCGCAGGCCGCGGGCAAGGACACGGCGGCCGCCGGCATCATCAGGCTGGCCGGCGGCGTCAACGCCGTCGACGGCTATTCGGGCTACCGGCCGCTGACGCCGGAATCGGTTATCGCCTCCAATGCCGACTTCGTCCTCGTGACGAGCCAGACGGTCCAGGCCATGGGCGGCAAGCAGGCCATCCTCGACCAGCCCTCGCTCAACCGCACGCCCGCGGGCAAGGCCGGGAAGATCATCGAGTTCGACACGCTGCTCCTTCTGGGCTTCGGCCCACGCACGCCCGAAGCCGCGACCGAACTCGCGATGGCGCTGCATCCCGATCTCGTCCGCACACCGTGACGGCGTTCGCGTTGCGTCGTCCGGTCCCGCTGTTCGCGCTCGCCGCCCTGGCGAGCGTTTTGGCGAGCCTGTGCATCGGCGCCTTCCCCGTGGGCTTCGGCCAGCTCCTGTCGGCGATCGGCCTGTCGGGCACGCCGCTCGACGACACCACAGCCGCCGTCCTCTATGCCATCCGCGCCCCGCGCGTGTTCGCGGCTTTCGCCGTCGGTGCCGCTCTGGCGGCCGGCGGGGCGGCGATGCAGAGCCTGTTCCGCAACCCGCTGGCCGATCCCGGCCTTCTCGGCGTGTCGAGCGGCGCCGCGCTCGCAGCCGTCTCGGTGATCGTGCTGGGCGAGAGGGTGATGCACATCGTGCCGCCGGATCTGCGCCCCTGGTCGCTGCCGGCCGCGGCTTTCCTCGGCGGCCTTGCGGCCACCGTCGTCGTCTATCGCATCGCCGCGCGCGAAGGCGTGACCCTCGTCGGCACGCTGCTGCTGGCCGGCATCGCCATCAACGCGCTCACTTCGGCCGGCATCGGCATGCTGGTCTTCGTGGCCGACGACCAGCAACTGCGCACGCTGATCTTCTGGACCATGGGCGGCTTCGGCTCGGTCACGTGGGTCGCGATCGCGCCTGCGCTGCTGATCCTTCTCATAAGCGTCCCGACTTTGCTGCCGACCGCGCACCTGCTCGACGCGCTGGCGCTGGGCGAGCGTGAAGCCGGCCATGTCGGCGTCGATGTCGAACGGCTGAAGAAGCGGCTCGTGGCGCAGGTGTCGCTGGCGGTCGGCGCGGGCGTGGCGATCTCCGGCATCGTGGGCTTCGTCGGCCTGGTCGCGCCGCACATCGTCCGCCTGCTGCTCGGCCCCTCGCATCGCACCCTGCTGCCGGCCGCCGCCCTGTTCGGCGGCGCGTTCCTCGTTCTCGCGGATGCGCTGGCGCGGACCATGGTTTCTCCGGCCGAGCTGCCGATCGGCGTGCTGACGGCGCTGGTCGGCGGCCCGTTCTTCCTCTGGCTGCTGGCCAGTCGCGCCGCGCGGGGCGGCCTGTGAAGATGCTCCAGGCGATCGGCATCGAGGTGCGCGCGCGCACCAGGACGCTGCTGCACGACGTCTCGCTCGAGATCGAGCCGGGCGAGTTCGTGGCGATCATCGGCCCCAACGGCGCCGGCAAGAGCACGCTGCTGAACGCTCTCGCGGGCGACCGCCCGATCTCGGCCGGCGAGATCCTGCTCGACGGACGGCCTTTCGGGCAATGGAGCAAGCTGGAGCTGGCGCGGCGGCGTGCCGTGCTGCCGCAGCATTCGTCGGTGGCCTTCGACTTCACCGGCCTCCAGATCGCGACCCTTGGCCTGCTCGCATTTCGCGGCAGCCTGTCGGACCGCGAGATGCACGCCTTGGCCGGAAAGGCTCTCAGCGAGACCGAGGCGCTCGCGTTCGCCGACCGGCCCTATACCGTTCTGTCCGGTGGCGAACGCCAACGCATTCAGCTCGCGCGCGTGCTGGCGCAATGCGACGCGGATCCGGCGGCCACGCCCTTCCTGCTGCTCGACGAGCCGATCACCGGCCTCGACCTTTCTCATCAGCATGCGGCGCTGGCCAGCGCGCGTCGACGCGCCGACCGCGGGCTCGGCGTCCTCGCCGTACTGCACGACCTCAACATGGCGGCGCGCTATGCCGACCGGGTCGGTATCGTCGAGGACGGTCGTGTGACCAATCTGGGGCCGACCCGGGAGACGCTCGACCCCGATCGGCTGTCGCAGGTTTTCGCCACGCCGATCGTGCGGATCGAGGACGGCAGTGGAACTGCATTCCTCAGTCCCGGCTGATTCACCGCGAATCGGTGTTCAATCCGACATAAACCCGCCGGATTCGGACGATGATATGACGCTTCAGCCAGCACTCAGATTTCTGACGACGGGCATCCATGGGCGAACGCCCCACTCTATTGATGACCACGCGGCTCGGCGTGCGCCCGTTGGGCGTGCGAGGCGAGCCCCTGCATTCGGTGGCGGGCCAGCTCCTGTCCGTCATTCGCCGCCGGCTGGGTGACGGCCCGGCCGATCTCCTGGCCGAGCCACAGCTTCGCGAATCCGGCGATGGCATCGACTGGTATGCCGCCCTCAGCGGCACGGTCCAGCGCCTCTCCGAGCTGGGCGACGCCGAGCGGACGGAAGTGCTTCGGCGGGCGGAAGAGCAGCTTGCCTCCATCCGGACCCTCGGGGCGCAGCTCCAGGCGTCGGAGACCAGCGAGGAAGCGCGGCTGATCGGCCGCACACTCGAACTCTCAACGTCGCGTCCCTCGGACGATTTCGTGTTCGTCGTCGACGGACAGCCGGTGATCGTGGCCTGGGGTTACGAAGCCGACGCCGCCGCGAGCCTGCAGGCTTTCCAGCTTGCGACGGTTCCGCCGGCGGCGACACCGCAAGCCGTGTTCGCCAGCGCACCGGCCGCCGCCCTGCCCGCCACGCGCATCGTCGGCTGGGCGCCGTGGTTCAGCGCCCTGCTGTTCGGCCTGCTGCTCCTGCTTCTGTTGCTGCTCACCTCGTGGCTGCTGCGCGCCTGCGTGCCGGTCGACCCGTCGGTGAACATCGCCACGCTCGAGACGCCGGCACCGCCCGCGCCGGAGGCGCCACCCGATCCGACGCCTCTCCTCAAGGCCGCGCTCGAATCGGCCGGCGACGAGGAACAGAAGCTCAAGGCCGAACTGGCCACGCTGCAGGCCGAGCTGAAAGACAAGCTCGAACAGTGCAAGCCGATCGAGCCGCCCAAGCCGCCGCCGGCGCCGCCGCCCGTGGCCAAGGTCGAGCCGCCCAAACCACCGCCGCCGCCCGCGCCGCCGAAGCAACCGCCGCCGCAACAGCAGGCCTCCGCGCCACCGACCAACCGTCCGCCGCCGGGCCAGCTTCCCTGCGACTGGTCGGGCGATTCCGGTGGTGAAGGCGTGACGCGCAACAAGCATTATCTTGGCGACAAGCCCGGCTTCGTGGCGCTGAACTACCAGCTCTTCGCCCGGCCCGACGACATCAAGGTCATCTACCGTGGCCAGAACATCGCCGGCACCGGCGGCCCGCGCAGCGGTCGCGGCGGCTTCGGCTTCGACTGGAATCCGGTCGCCGGGGATTATTCGGTCGATGTGATCGTAACGGGTGAACAATGGGGCACGCGCTGGAACTACGCCATTTCCTGCCCGCGCGGCAGCCGACGGTGAGGAGCTGAGATGGCCGCAGGTCCGCTACTCGTCAGTGAACCGCTGCAGCGCTATCGCGCGCTCGGCCTGGCCGGCGATCCGGTCTGGCGCGCCGCGGGGCAGTTGCGCGCCGCGATCGCCGCGCGCCTGTCGCGCGAGCATGCCGACCTTCTGGCATTGCCCGAAGCCGAGCCGAGCGGTCGCACGATCAACTGGTACGCGCCCTTCGACGGCGAGGTGAAGCGGCTTGCCGATCTCGGCGAGGCGGAGCGCCGCGAGATTCTCGACAGGGTGCAACGCCTCCACGGCGAGATCGCGGGTCTCGCGACCCAGATGGAAGCCGTCGACCGGTCGAACGCCGAGCGCAACTTCGCGCGCCTGCTGCGCCACGCACTGACCGCGCCCGGCGAGGAGACGCTCTATGTCGTCGACGGCCGTCCGGTGATGACCTTCTGGGGCTTCACCGCCGACGCCGCGCTCCCCGGCGTGTTCCTCAACAGCCCGCCGCCGTCCGTCGCGCCGCGCATCGCAGCCGCACCGATCGCGCGGCCCGAAGCCGTGATGGCCTCGGCACCGGCCGTTGCCGCCGTCGCGGCGCCGCGCACCGTGTGGTGGCAGTGGTTGCTGCTCGGCGTCCTGCTGATGCTGATCCTGGCACTGCTCGCCTGGCTGGTGCGGCCCTACCTCCCGCGTCTCGAACCCTACATCGAAGCCGAGGCGCGCGAACGTGCGCTGGGCTTCGCCGTGCGCCAGCCGATGGAGCTGCAACAGACCCGCGTCTCGACGCTCGTGCAGGACAACGAATCGCTGCGCCTCGAACTGGCACGCCTCACCGACGAACTCTCACGTCGCGGGGGCGATTGCGCCGCCGGCGTGCTGGGACCGGGCGGCGCAATCGTCGGATCCGTGGGCGGCCCCCCGATCGAGCGCGGCGCTGGCCCCGACCTCGGCGTGGCGGGTGGCGATCCCACCAAGGACGGCGCCAAAGACCTCGACAAGCAGCAGGAAGCCATGGGTCCGAACGGCAAGGGGCCCGACGAGCAGAGCAAGGACAAGAACGGCGCGTCGAAGAACGATCCGCAGAAGGATGCGAAGAACGACGCGAAGAAGGACGAGCCCAAGCCGATGGTGGTGCCGCCCGAGTCCAAGCAGAAGCAGGACCTCGCTTTCCTCAAGGGCGACTGGCGCTCGCGCACCGGCCTGGCCACCGCGACCGGCGAGAAGGACATTCGCCCCTCCTACACGCTCGACGACAAGGGCAAGGGCAAGGTGTCCTTCACCCAGAAGAACGGCGCCACCTGCGAGGCTCCGGCCGAAGCGCGCTGGGACGGCACCAAGCTGGTCATCGAGGAAAAGAGCAATCCCCGCTGCAGCGACGGCAAGACCTACGCCCGCAATACCGTGAACTGCGAGATCGGCGCCGACGGCGCGGCTCAATGCAAGGGCAGTCAGCCCGGCGATCCGCGCAGCTACAAGGTGCAGATCGGGCGCTGAGACCCTACATACACATGCAGCATGCTAGCCGTACTGGAATGACATGAGCGACCTTGCCCGCCTGCCGAGCTATCCCAGCCCGACGACGCTGATCGCCCGTTCCGGCATTCAGTTCCTCGACTTCGGCTTCGATCCCGTGCGCCTCAAGGTGCGCGAATGGGGCTTCCATGACGCCGCCGCCTCCAGCGCGGTGGACGATCTGGTGCAGCTCGACTTCGACGAGGGCCGCGGCCAGTACGAAGTCGTCGAGAACGGCCGCCGTCGCGCCGCCGATCCCAATCTCGTCATCACCGCCAAGGACGCGCTCGCGCCCTTTCTCGACAAGTGGGTGCCGGTGCCTTTCCTGCAGGTGCGGCCCAATAACCAGTTCCGCGAAGGCCCCGCCGACTGGGCGCGCGTGCGCGTGGTCGATCTCGAGGCGCGCTATGGCTCGGGCTATCGCGACGAGCAGGGCAACCGCTATCGCGCGGTACTGGCCTTCGACACGGGCCTGATCGCCGAGGCCGAGGGCCGCGCCTATCTGGCACCCTCACCGAAAGACGTGACCTCCGGCGCCTTGTTCGCGCTGGCGCCGCAGCAGCGCGCCAACCACTGGCTGCTGCGCCAAGGCTGGATGAACCAGTGGCTCAACGAGCTGTTCCATGAGTTGCATCCGCGCGCCACGGCGGAAGAGATCGACAACGACATCAAGCAGAAGCCGCAGGAAGCCACGGCGCGCTATCTCGCCTTCCTGGGCCTGCTGGCCGCCGCCGCGCACTTCCCGCCGGTCAAGCTGGTCGGCGACGCCGAGCGGCCCGGCCGCGGCGCCATCGAGGTCGACCTCGTGCTCGACGTCGGCAACTCACGCACCTGCGGCCTCCTGATCGAGGCGGCGGGCGAACTGGGCGTCAACCTGAACGACTCCTATGAGCTCGCGCTGCGCGACCTCTCGCATCCCGAGATCGTACACACGCGCCCCTTCGAATCGAGGGTCGAGTTCGCCCAGGCCTGGTTCGGCAAGAACCACCTGTCGCGTCTCGGCGGCCGTGCTGACGCCTTCGTCTGGCCGACCATGACGAGGGTTGGTCCCGAGGCCACGCGCCTCGCCGCGCGCCGTCGCGGCACCGAGGGCAATACCGGCATGTCGAGCCCCAAGCGCTATCTGTGGGACGAGGAAGCGCAGACCCGCGAATGGCGCTTCAACGTCGCCTACGCGCAGGACCAGACGGCGATGCCGGCCGCGGCCGGGCCGATGGCGCAGCTCGTGAACCAGAAGGGCGAACCGCTGCATCTGGTCGATGCCGACGCCGATTCGGCCGACCACCTGCCGGTGTTCGAGCCGCTCTATTCGCGCTCCTCGGTGATGACCTTCGTCCTTACCGAAGTGCTGCTGCAGGCGCTGACCCTGATGAACTCGCCGCAGCAGCGCGGCCGGCGCGCCCATGCCGAGACACCGCGTCGCCTGCGCCGCATCGTGCTCACCCTGCCGACCGGCATGCCGCTGGCCGAGCGCCTGATCTTCCGCAAGCGCGCCGAAGCCGCGCGCGACCTCGTCTGGATGATGCTGGGCTGGAAGCTCGACGATCCGGCAGCGCCGGCGCCGCGCGTGCTCACCGACTGGGACGAGGCGAGCTGCACCCAGCTCGTCTATCTCTACACCGAGGTCGCGCGCAATTTCGGCGGCGATGCGCGCCGCTTCTTCCAGCTGACGCGCAAGCCGCGCGGCAAGCCGGGCGACGACGTGCTGAACATCGCCAGCATCGATGTCGGCGGCGGCACGACCGACCTGATCATCAACTCCTATCGCCTCGAGGGCGCGGGCACGTCGGTGACCCTGTTCCCCGAGCAGAAGTTCCGCGAAGGCTTCAGCGTCGCGGGCGATGATATCCTGCTGCGCGTCGTTCAGGGCCACGTCCTGCCGCCGATCGAGGCGGCACTCCGCACCGCCGGCATCGCCAATCCGGCCGACCTGATGGCTGAGCTGGTCGGCGGCGACCGCGGCGGCGAGGACGTGATCCAGCGCAACCTGCGCCAGCAGTTCGCGCTGCAGATCGCCCAGCCCATCGCGCTCGAATTTCTGCGCGCGGCCGAGACCTACGATCCGACGTCGGGTGTCGTCGCGGCCGAGCCGCGTCCCTACGAGACCTTCTTCCCCGGCGGCGCCCGTCCTTCTGAGGAAGTCGTCACCTTCGTGAACGAGGCGGCGCGCAAGCGCGGCGCCCAGAACTTCGATCTCTGCACCGTGATCTTCCCGGTCGACCTGCCGGGCCTCGACAAGACGGTGCGCGCCGAGATGGGCCGTGTGCTGGCGCCACTCGCCGAGATCGTCCACGCCTACGATTGCGACGTACTGCTCCTGTCGGGCCGTCCCTCGCGCCTGCCGGGCATCCGCGCGCTGGTGATGGAGCTTCTGCCTCTCCCGCCGGAAAGGGTGATCTCGCTGCACGAATATCGCGTCGGCGCCTGGTATCCGTTCCGCGACGCGCGCCTCAGGGTCGAGGATCCCAAGACCACGGTCGCGGTCGGCGCGATGATCGCCGCGCTCGCGCAGTCGCAGTTGCCGGACTTCTCCTTCCGCTCCGACCTGCTGCGCTCCAAGAGCATCGCCCGGTTCATCGGCAAGCTCGACGGCGGCGGCCGCCTGCAGAAAGAAGACCTCATCTATCGCGACGTCGACCTCGACAATCGCGAGTTCGAACTGCCCGAGATCGCCTTCGAGTTCCGCGGTCCCATGTGGCTGGGCGCGCGCCAGCTCGACCTGGTGCGCTGGCCGGCGGCGCGGCTGTACGCGCTCGAATTCGCCAAGCCGGAATATGCCGAGCGCCATGCGCGCGAGACACCGTTCAAGATCGCTCTCGCCCGGGTGAAGCCCAAGGACAAGGATTCGGGGGATGTCGAACGTTTCCGTCTGCGTCAGGTGACCAATCGCGACGGCCGCGCCGTCGCGCTCGATCGCCTGACTCTCCGCCTGCAGACATTGCCGCGCCGTGAGGGCTACTGGCTCGACACGGGCATGCTCAAGACAGGTTAAGGACCCTCGGAAAGATCATGGACACAGTCGATCTCAAGCTGGCCCAGGACTGCGAAGCGCTGGCCGTCGCGGCGAGCGAGGGCGTCACGTGGCTAAAGAACGCCGCCGAGCAGTCGCCGACCGTTGCACAGCAGGCGCCGTCGCTGGTGAGCGAGCTGCAGAAGGTTCGCAACCAGAGCCGCAAGCTGGCGCGCGCCGCGCGGCGCCGCATGTGCGTGGGCGTGTTCGGTCCCAGCCAGGCCGGTAAGTCCTATCTCGTGTCGATCCTGGCCAGCCGCGACGGCCGGCCGCTGCAGGCGCGCTTCGCCGACAAGACCTACGACTTCCTGCGCGAGATCAACCCGCCGGGCAATCGTGAATCGACCGGCCTCGTCACCCGCTTCGGCCTTGGCCTCAGCGACGGCTCGCCGGATTTCCCGGTGCGGGTGCGGCTGCTGACGCAGACCGACATCGTGAAGATCCTGGGCAATTCCTTCCTGCTCGACTTCGACCATCAGAAGGCCGAGTTCGTCGGCCCCGATGGTGCGGCGATCCGCAAACGCCTGACCGAGCTGCGCGCCAAGGCACATCCCGCGCCGGTCGGCGACCTCGATTCCGACGACGTGCTCGACCTGATCGAGTATTTCGACACCTTCTTTGCCGGCGTCACCGCAGAGCTGCGCACCGACTTCTGGCGTGAGGCGATCGAGCTGGCGCCGCGCCTGTCGGGCCATGACCGCGCCCGGCTGTGGTCGCTGCTGTGGTACGACTTCCAGCCCTTCACCGATCTCTATCTCACGCTCTACGACGGGCTGCAGAAGCTCAGCCACGCGCCCGAGGCGCTGCTGGGCATGGACGCGCTGATCCCGCGCGAGAAGAGCATCGTCGACGTGCTGACACTCGACCGCCTCGGCGCCGACAACGACGACCCGCTGCTGGTGCGGCCGAAGCAGGCCGACGGCCGCTCCTCCCCCGACGCCCGCCTGCCGCGCTCGCTGGTCTGTGCGCTCACCGCCGAGCTGAACGTCGCGATCGACGAGAAGCCCTGGGACTTCTTCGATCACACCGACCTGCTCGACTTCCCCGGCGCCCGCTCGCGCCTGAAGCTCGCCAATCTCGACGACGTCGCCAAGACCAAGGGCGTGGCCGAAGGCGCCAACCCGCTGCGCGAGCTGCTTCTGCGCGGCAAGGTCGCCTATCTCTTCCAGCGCTACTCGGCCGAGCGCGAGCTCAGCGCCATCCTTCTCTGCATCCCCGACGGCAACCAGGAAGTCCGCGACCTTTCCGACATGATGACGGCGTGGATCGACCAGACGATCGGCGCCACGCCGGCAGAGCGCGCCAAGCAGAAGAACGCGCTGTTCCTCGTGCTGACCAAGATGGACCGCGAGTTCGAGCAGAAGGCGGGCGAGACCGAGGAATCGCGCCGCCTGCGCTGGAGCGCGCGTCTCGGCAACTCGCTGGTCAACAATTTCCGCGGCGAGTGGCCGCTGAACTGGAACGGCAAGCCGTTCGACAACAGCTTCTGGTTGCGCAACCCGACCGTCATCGACGAGCGACTGATGGACTATGACGGCGGCCGCGAGGTCGGCATCGCCGATACCTTCGCCCAGCGCGCCGGCGAGTTGCGCCGCCACTTCGTCGAAAACGAGGATGTGCGCCGGCATTTCGCCGACCCCGCCCTCGCATGGGACGAAGCCTTCCGTGCCAACGACGGCGGCGTGGCGCATCTGGTAAAGAACCTGATCCCGGTTTGCGATCCCGCGATCAAGCGCGCGCAGGTGCGCGGCCAGCTCGACGTGCAACTGCGCCGTCTTGTCGACCGGCTGGCCGGTTTTCACAGCGCTTCCGACGGCGATGCGCGCGCCAAGAAGCGCGACCTCGTGCACACGGTGCTGCGCGGCCTCGCCAACGTGATCCAGCAGCAGCTCTTTGGCGAGCTGGTGGCCGCGCTGCAGGTCGCCGACTCCGCATTGCGCGAGATCTATTTCCGCATCGCCACGGCGCGCCCCTCCGACGAGGGAATGGGCAAGAACGGGAAGCCGCCGGCCGCCGCCGCGCAGTCGACCGGCGCTACCGTCGATATCGGCGCGATCTTCGCCGACGTGTTCGGCGAGGAACCCGGCCGGGCCGCGCCGCCAGCCGGCGTGCTCGAGGACCGCGCCGAGCGCTTCGCCCGCGAGGCCGCGGAATACTGGCTGGAAAACATGCGCCGCGTCGGCGCCGACGAGAAGGCGCTGTCGCACTATGGGGTCGACCGCCAGCATCTCGGTTGGCTGATCGACGAGCTGATCGTGGGCGCCCATCGCCTCAAGCTGATCGACCAGCTCTCCCACGAGGTCCGCGAGCTGGAGAACGCCGCCAACGCCAAGTGGGAGGAGATTGCCGAGCGCCAGGTGCGCACGGCCTCCTCCGCGCTCAACGGCTATGTGAGCGCGCTCGGCTTCGACAAGCTGCCGCTCGACCAGCGGCCCGGCCTGCCGCCCAACGCCCCGCTGCGCCGCGTGTTCGAGCAGCCGACGATCATGATCGACGGCATTCCGCAGCTCAGCGAGAATCCGGCGCCGATCTATGCCGATTATTGCAAGGACTGGATGCGCGCTTTCCTGCAGCTGGCCATGGACAATGTCGGCTATGAGGGCGGTCGCGAGATCACGCCCGAGCAAAATGACCGGCTGGGTGGCATCCTGCGCACCGTGGCTGCCTGAGGAATTCGATGCCCGTCCGCGCGACCATTGCCCCGCTGCCGGAACCCGGCCACGCGCTGCTGTGCGTGAGCGAGCTCGACGCCGCGCCGGACGGACTCACCCTTTCGATCCAGCGCCAGCAGGGGCCCGAGACGCATCTGGCCGACGACGGATGGCGGCGCACCGAAACGTGGCTGATGCCCGACGAGGTGACGCGCCGCGGCGAGGTGCTGGAATTCCATCTCGGCCCCGAGATCTGCGACCGGCTGGCCGGCATCGCCACCATCCGGCTGCGCGTACGCGAGCCCGACATCGGCGTCGTCGGCACGACCGTCGTCGCCTGGCCCACGATGCTGACTTCGGGCGCGGCCGGCACCTCGGGCCGCACCGACGACACGGTGCGCTTGCGCCGCCGCCAGCAGCCGGCGCCGCCGCCCGAGCCCGAACTGCCGCCGCCGCTGGAGATCGCGCCCGAACCGCCGCCTTCACCCCCGCCGCGTCCCGAATTGCGCGCGGCGCGAGATCCCATGGCCGATATGCCCAAGCGCTCCGGGGCGACCGGCTGGATGATCGCGGCCGTCGTCGTGCTGCTTGCCGTCGGTGGCGGTTATTACTACTGGACCAACCACCTCCATCCGCCCGAACCCGTCGTCGCCACGGCACCGCCGCCGGTGGCGCCGCATCCGGCCGAACCGCCGAAGAAGTCGGTACGCGAGACCGTCGCCGAGTATTTCGCGACCAAGCCGACGCCGGAGGCCACGCTCGCCAAGGCCCAGGAATTCGCCAAGGCAGGGGACATCGCGGCCGCCTTCCTGGTCTATCGTCATGCCGCCGAGCAGGGCAGCGCCGCCGCCCAGGTCGAGCTCGCGTCCTTCTACGATCCGACGACGCCCGCCAAGGCAGGCTTCCCGCACGATGGCGCGCAGGCTGCGGACTGGTACGAGCGCGCCGCCCTGACGGGCCTCGCCGAGGCGCAACGCAAGCTCGGCCTGCTGCTCGCAAAGGGCGGTGCCGGACTCAGCGCCGATGTGACAAAGGCCAAGGTTTGGCTACAACAGGCGGCGGCACAGAATGATGCCGAGGCCAAGAAGGCGCTGGACGGTCTGCCCAAATGAAGTCGAGCCTATGGATGCTGGTGACGGCGCCCCTTTTCGCCGCGCCGGTACTGGCACAGACGGCGGGTAAGCCAGCAAGCCCTCCATCGCCCGCCAACCTGGCCTGCGGCGTCCTGAAAGCCGAAACCTCGAGGATCGGCTCGACCTCGAACTGGACGGTTTCCGGCCCCTCCGGAAAGAACACCGAGACCGGCGTCCTGAAGAGCGGCCCGCGCTTCGACTGTATCGACGGCGCCGTGCTGACTGTCGAATTCACCTCGATGGCCGGACACTCCTTCTTCGACGCCTACTTCCCCGACGGCACGAACATCGGCTACGGCCGCCAGCAGATCGACAAGCGCGGCGCGCGCTTCGTCCTGCCCATCCAGGCCAAGGGGCGGATCGCGGCCCCCTACCGCGCGGCCTTCGACTATCACTGCAAGCTCAACATGCCGGCCGATCCCAT
The DNA here is from genome assembly GCA_945952105.1 of uncultured Rhodospirillaceae bacterium. Taxonomy (GTDB): domain Bacteria; phylum Pseudomonadota; class Alphaproteobacteria; order Reyranellales; family Reyranellaceae; genus Reyranella. The sequence continues at coordinate 32,589 of CAMFGZ010000005.1, forward strand.
CTCGGCGGCCATGCGCGCGGAGTGCGCGTTCTAAACCCCCTTGTCAGCAGGCATGCTAATTGCATCTACTATGCATTGCCTGCCACGGGGGACTTCATGAAATCAAAAATCTTCAACGCGCTGACTGCCATTGCCCTTGCCGGCTCCACACTGATGGCCGTTCAACCCGCCCTGGCACAGGGCGCGATCGACAACAGCTCGATCGGCGCTCCCGCCTTCCGCGAACACAAGCGCACCTTCGGCCTGGTCTACACGCTGCCCAAGGACGTGAACGACCTCCTCGCCATCACGATCGGCGGCTTGCTGCGCGAGAAGCTGCTGAACGCCAACCTCATCGACGAGGCGCTGCGCTTCAACATCCCGCACGTCACCGTGCTGCACATACACAATGCCGATCCGACGACGCCGGAAAGGATGCTGAAGGCGATGCCCAAGCTGCCGCCGGTCCTGAACGTCACGCTGAAGACCTTTTACACGACCGAAGCGGCCAAGGGCGCCGGCCATCCCTGGTGGCTCGACCTCGGCATCGTGAAGGAAGGCGCGGGCTTCGAGGCGATGATGGCGTTCAACACTCTCGCCACCCCGGCGCTCACGCCCCTGCGCGACGGTCCGCTGCCGCGCGTCACCGGCCCCGTCTATGCGGCGATGGCGGACGCCGGCAAGGAACTCGTCCGGACGGTCGGGGTCAGCGGCATCAATACCGTGAAGGACGGCAAGGAACTGCGGCCGCACAATCCGCACAACACGCTGGTCTACTCGATGGCGAAGTTCACGCCGGAGATCCAGGCGGCCTTCAACCAGACCGCCGTCGAGTTCAACCAGATCCTGCCCGACGGCATCCCGACCGCCTTCAAGACGGTGTCGATCGTCGAACTGGGCTTCGCCGGCAACGTGCTGCGCGAGATCTATCGCCTGAGCCTCGAGGACGGCTCGGTCATCAACGTCGCGACCGGCGCCAAGGTCGCGAAGTAATTCCTCGCCCGGCATGGGTGGCCCTGCCTTTATGGCGGGGCTATGCCCGGCCGCTTCCATCCCTCTCGAATTCCTACGGGACGCTCCGCCATATCGGGGGCGTCCCGGAGGTCTTCGCATGCTCGATATCCCGTCTTCCGCTTCCGACGATCCGTCGGAAGTCCTCGTCGATCAGGTCATGGCGGTCGCGCACCTGCCCTCCACGGCCAGCGTCGCCGTCATCGGCCACAACACCATGCCGCTCCTACTCGCGCTGATGCGGCGTGGCTGCGCCTGCGTGCGCAGCCTGCGTCCCGACGCCGTGTCACCGGATAGCGAGGCCGCCGATCTCGCGTGGATCGTCGACGTCGCCAACGAAGACGAGCTGTGCGAGGCCCTGCTGGCAGCGCGCCGTCGCGCGAGCCGCCGCGGCCGCGTCATCGTCGAAGGTCCGGCCTGCACCTGCCGCAACGGGCTTTCGGCCCTCCGTGACCGCGCCGCGTGCACCGGCCTCGACGTCGTCTCGTTCGATCATGTGGCCGGCCGGCTCGTCCTCAGACCAGCCGGTACCCAACCCCCGGCTCGGTGAGCACATGCTGCGGCGAGGCCGGATCGGTCTCGATCTTCTGGCGAAGCTGGCGGATGTAGACGCGCAAGTACTGCGGATCGACCGCCTCGTCGCGCCAGACCTCGCGCAACAGGTGGCGATGCGTCAGCACCTTGCCCGCATGGATCGCGAGCTGCTCGAGGATGTCGTACTCCTTGGGCGAGAGTTTCACCGCCTCGCCGTCGCGCTCGACCAGGCGGCGGACCAGATCGACCTTCAAGGTGCGGCTCGTGAAGCCGCGATCCGCGCCCTGCTCCTGCAGCCGATGACGCAAGGCGGCGCGCAGCCGGGCCATCAGCTCCTCGGCACCGAATGGCTTGGTGACATAGTCGTCGGCGCCCGAATCGAGCGCCGCGACCTTGGCCGCCTCCTCACCGCGGCCCGAGAGCACCACGATGGGCACGGGCGCGAGCTTGCGGATGTCGCCGATCAGGTCGAGACCGTCGCGATCGGGCAGGCCGAGATCGAGCAGCACGAGGTCCGGCCGGTGATGGCGCATCGCCTGCAGCGCTTCGGCGCCGGTCGTGGCCTCGAGGACCCGATAGTCGTGCGCGGCCAGGGTCGTCCGCAGCAGCCGTCGGATCGGCGGCTCGTCCTCGACGATCAGGATGGTGGCGCCGTCAGCCGTCATTCGAGAACGCCGGGCGAGGATGCCGGGAAACTCACCGTGAACTCCGCCCCCTTGCGATCGTCCCTGTTGCGCGCCGTGACCGTGCCGCCCATGGCTTCCACGAAGCCGCGTGCGATGGCGAGGCCCAGCCCCGTTCCGGCCCGCCGCCGGTCGCCAGACTCGGCGCGATAGAACTTCTCGAAGATACGGTCGAGATCGGCCTCCGCAAGACCCGGGCCTTCGTCGCGAACCGCGATCTCGACCCGCTCACCCGCCTGTCGCGCCTCCACGGTGATATGGCCACCGGTGCCGGAATACTTGGCCGCATTGTCCAGAAGGTTGAACAGGACCTGTTCGGCCAGCACGAAGTCGAGCGACAGCGCCGGCAGCCCCGGCATCATCGCGACCGAGACCTCGTGACCCGCCACCAGCGGCGCCGCGCGGCGCAACGCGGTCGAGACGAGATCGCCCACCTCGACGGCCTCACGCCGGGGAACGATCGCGCCGGCATCGAGCCGTGTCATGTCCAAAAGGTTGCCGACGAAGCGGTCGAGCCGCTCCGCCTCGCCCTGCGCCGTGGCCAGCAGTTCCTCGCGCGCCGTCGCGTCGTAGCGGTCGCCGAAGCTGCGCAGGCTGGAGAGCGAACCGATGATCGAGGCGAGCGGCGTGCGCAGGTCGTGCGACACCGAGGTCAGCATCGCCGAGCGCAGCCGCTCGCGCTCCGCGCCCAGCCGCGCCTGGTCGATATCCTCCGCCAGCGTCACGCGTTCGATGGCGACGGCGGCCTGGTTGCCGACGGCTTCGAGCAGCCGGCGTTCGCCGGCATTCAGTTCGTGGCCTTCCTTGTTCGGCAGCACGCCGATCACGGCGATGGCCGAGCGGCTGGTACGGATCGGCAGGAACAGCCATCGCCCGCCCGGCAGCGTGTCGGTGCCGCGTCCGGCCGGACGGTCGGCGTCCCAGGACCAGCGCGCGGCGGCGAGGTCCGCGTCGCTCAGCGCCCCGTCCGGTGGAAAGGCCGCGCGGATCGTGAGCTGGCCGTCCTCGGGCATCAGCACGACGATCTCCGCCTTGAGCAGGCGCGCGAGATGGGAGACCACGATCCACAGGAGATCGTAGAGATCGACGACACCCGCGATCTTGCGGCTGAAGGCATAGAGGCCGGAGGTGGTGCGCGCCTCCCGGCGGGCGGACTCCGCCTGGGTGCGGGTGCGCGCCGCGAGCGCACTCGCGATGACCGCCACGATGACGAACAGGACCAGCGCCATCACGTTGGCGGGATCGGCGATCGTGAACTGGTAGAGCGGCGGCAGGAAGAAGAAGTTGAAGCAGGCGACGCTCAGTGCGGAAACCCAGAGCGACGGCACCAGCCCGTGACGCGCCGCCGCGAACAGCACCGGTACCACGTAGACCAGCGAGATGTTGGGCAGCACGATCAGGCGGTCGATCAGCACGCCCACCGCCGTCGCCATCACGGTCGCCAGCGCGCCTTCGAGGTACGGCCCCGGCGTCAGCGGCACATCCCGCAGCCAATCGCGCGGCGCGCTTGCCTGCTTGTCGTCCGCGAGCGGCGCCACCTCGACGGCGAGGCCGGCGCCCGAGCGCACCAGCTCGTCGACCACCGACCCATGGCGCAGCTCGAACCAGCGCGAGCGCCGCGACTTGCCGACCACGACCCTGGTGGCATTGCGCTCGCGCGCGAAGGCCAAAATCTCCTCGACGACCGAATGCCCGGGCACCGTCACGACCTCGGCGCCGAGCTGACCCGCCAGCCGCATCGCCTCGGCCAGGCGCGCATGCTCGGCCTCGGACAAAGCGGCGTGCCGGTCGGTCTCGACATAGAGCGCGATCAACTCGGCATCGAGTGCGTCGGCGCTGCGCTTCGCCGCACGCACGGCATTGGCCGCGCCCGGCCCGGGATCGAGGCAGACGACGACACGCTCTCCCGCGGCCCACGGTCCGGCAATGGCGTGTTCGCGCATGTAGCTGCGCATCTGCTCGTCGACGCGCACGGCGGTGCGCCGGAGCGCCAGCTCGCGCAACGCCGTCAGGTTGCCGGGCGAGAAATAGTGGCGCAACGCGCGCTGGGCCTGGTCGCGGACATAGACCTTGCCTTCGGCCAGGCGGGCGATCAGGTCGGCCGGCGTGAGGTCGATCAGCTCGACCTCGTCGGCTGCGTCGACCACGCGGTCGGGCACGGTCTCGCGCACGCGGATGCGCGTGATGCGCGCCACCACGTCGTTCAGGCTCTCGATGTGCTGGACGTTCAGGGTCGAGTAGACGTCGATGCCGGCGGCCAGCAGTTCCTCTACATCGAGATAGCGCTTGGGATGGCGGCTGCCTTCGGCATTGGTGTGCGCAAGCTCGTCGACCAGCACCAGCGCCGGCCGCCGCTTCAGGATGGCGTCGAGGTCCATCTCCTCGAACCGGCGGCCGCGATACTCGACGGCGCGGCGCGGCAGGACTTCCAGACCCTTGACCTGTGCCTCGGTCTCGGCGCGGCCGTGCGTCTCGACGATGCCGACCACCACGTCGATGCCCTCGCGCAGGCGGCGATGGGCGGCCGACAGCATCTCCCAGGTCTTGCCGACGCCCGGCGCGGCCCCCAGGAAGATCTTGTGCTTGCCGCGCGACTCCTTCTCCGCCGCCTTCAGGAGCGCGTCGGGCGAGGGCCGGAGATCGTCAGCGGTGCTGGCCATTCAGCCGGATCATTGTCACTGCTTGGGCAGCGCGTCGAGGGCGAGGTTGAGCTGCAGCACGTTGACCCGCGGCTCGCCCAGCAGCCCGTACATGCGGCCCTCGGTATGCTGCGCCACCAGCGCCTGCACCTGGGCTTCCGGCAGGTTTCGCGCCTTGGCCACGCGCACGATCTGCCAGGAAGCGGCCCGGGGCGAGATATGCGGATCGAGGCCGCTGCCCGAGGTCGTGACGAGATCGACCGGCACGCCGTTGCCGAGCCTGTCGGCATCCTCCTTGACCCGGTCGATCAGTGCCTTGGAGGTCGGCCCGAGGTTCGAGCCCATCGAGTTGGCGGCATTGTAGGGCGCGGCAACGGTCTTGGTGGAATCCGCCGGGTCGGTGTCGGTCGTGGCCGACAGGCGGCCGTGGAAATAGGTCTCGCCGGCGAAAGACTGGCCGATCAGGCTCGATCCGATGACCTTGCCGTCCTTCTCGACCAGCGAGCCCTTTGCCTGCTCAGGGAACGCCGCCCCGGCCACGCCGACCATGGCGAGCGGATAGGCAAGTCCCAGCAGAACGGTCATCAGGACCAGCATCACGAGCGATGCGCGGAAATGGCGAAGCATGACGACAAACTCCTTCAGGCGAGGCCGGCCGCCGAGACCACGACGTCGATCAGCTTGATGCCGACGAAGGGCACGATCAGGCCGCCGATTCCGTAGACCAGCAGGTTGCGGCGCAGCAGGGCCGCGGCGCCGCTCGGCCGGTACTGCACGCCGCGCAGGGCGAGCGGGATCAGCGCCACGATGATCACGGCGTTGAAGATGATGGCCGACAGGATGGCGCTCTGCGGCGTCGCCAGGCCCATCACGTTCAGCACGCCGAGCTGTGGGTAGAAGGCGATGAACATGGCCGGGATGATGGCGAAGTACTTGGCCACGTCGTTGGCGATCGAGAACGTCGTGAGCGCACCGCGCGTCATCAGCAGCTGCTTGCCGATGGCCACGATCTCGATGAGCTTGGTCGGGTCGCTGTCGAGGTCGACCATGTTGCCGGCCTCGCGCGCGGCATTGGTGCCGGTCTGCATGGCGACGCCGACATCGGCCTGTGCCAGCGCCGGCGCGTCGTTGGTGCCGTCGCCGCACATCGCCACCAGCTTGCCCTTGGCCTGCTCCTCGCGGATCAGGCGCAGCTTGGCTTCCGGTGTCGCCTGCGCCAGGAAGTCGTCGACGCCCGCCTCCGCCGCGATCGCCGCCGCCGTCTGCGGATTGTCGCCGGTGATCATCACGGTGCGGATACCCATGGCACGCAGCTCGGCGAATCGCTCGCGAATGCCGCCCTTCACGATGTCCTTCAGATAGACGACGCCCAGGATCCTGCCGTTTTGGGAAACGCCGAGCGGCGTGCCGCCCTCCTTGGCGATGGTCGTGGCGATGCGGTTGATCTCCTCGACCGGCGGCGTGACGCCAAGCGAACGTGCATGCTCGATCACCGAATCGATCGCGCCCTTGCGGATGACCGCACCCTCGTGATCGACACCGCTCATGCGCGTCTGGGCGGTGAAGGGCACGAACTGCGCGCGCAGGTCGGCCACGTCGACGCCGCGCAGGCCGTGCTTCTCCTTGGCGAGGACGACGATCGAGCGGCCCTCGGGCGTCTCGTCGGCCAGACTGGCGAGCTGAGCGATGCGCGCGACCTCGTCCTCGGTAACGCCCGTCACCGGGATGAACTGCGTCGCGTGACGGTTGCCGAGCGTGATGGTGCCGGTCTTGTCGAGCAGCAGCGTGTCGACGTCGCCGGCCGCTTCGACCGCACGACCGGACGTCGCCAGCACGTTGAAGCGCACCAGACGGTTCATGCCGGCAATACCGATGGCCGACAGGAGCGCGCCGATGGTCGTCGGGATCAGGGTGACGAACAGCGCAATCAGCACGACCACCGGGACCGCGCCGCCGGCATAGGCCGCGAAGCTCGGGATGGTGACGACCGCCAGCACGAAGATCAGCGTGAGACCGGCCAGCAGGACGCTCAGCGCCAGCTCGTTGGGCGTCTTCTGGCGGGCCGCGCCCTCGACCAGCGAGATCATGCGATCGAGGAAGCTCGATCCCTGCTCGGCGGTGATGCGGACCTTGATCCGGTCCGAGAGAACGCGCGTGCCGCCGGTGACGGCCGAGCGGTCGCCGCCGGCCTCGCGGATCACCGGCGCGGACTCGCCGGTGATGGCCGATTCGTCGATCGTCGCCACGCCCTCGATGATCTCACCGTCGCCCGGCACCAGGTCACCGGCCTCGACCAGCACCTTCTCCCCGACCTTCAGCGTATGGGCGCGGCGCGGCTCGAACGTGTCGCCAACGCCCAGCAGCACCTTGGCCATGGTCTCGCTGCGCATGCGGCGCAGCGTGTCGGCCTGCGCCTTGCCGCGGCCTTCGGCGACGGCCTCGGCGAAGGTGGCGAACAGCACGGTGATCCAGAGCCAGACCACGAGCTGGATCTGGAAGCCCGAGCCCGTCACGCCAGTCGCGACGTCGCGCGCGGTGAGGACGGTCGCGGCCAGCGCCACCATCTCGACGGTGAACATCACCGGGTTCTTCACCAGCTCGCGCGGGTCGAGCTTGGTGAGGCTCCCCAGCAGGGCGGGCTTCAGGATCGCGGGGTCGAAAAGCGACGGCGACTTGTCACGTTTACTCATGTGGAGCCTCGTTAGAACAGCGTGCCGGCCAGCAGGGCGAAGTGCTCGACGATCGGGCCGAGGGCCAGGGCCGGCAGGAAGGTGAGACCGCCGACGATCAGCACGGCGCCGACCAGCAGGCCCACGAACAGGCCGCCGTGCGTCGGGAAGGTGCCGGCCGAGATCGCGGCCTTGCGCTTGGCGGCCAGGGCCCCCGCCACGGCCAGCATCGGAATGATGATGGCAAAGCGGCCGATCATCATCGCGACGGCGAGCGTACCGTTGTAGAAGACGGTGTTGCCCGTCAGGCCGCCGAAGGCGCTGCCATTGTTCGCCGCCGCCGACGTGTAGGCATAGAAGATCTCGCTGAAGCCATGGGGTCCGGCATTGGCCGGCCCGGCGAGGCCCGCCGGAATGACGGTGGCCAGAGCGGTGAATCCCAGGATGGCCAACGGGCAGCAGAGGATCGCCAGCATCGTGAACTTCACCTCGCGCGCCTCGATCTTCTTGCCGACATACTCGGGCGTGCGGCCGACCATCAGGCCCGCGAGGAAGATCGCCAGGATGGCGAAGAGCAGCATGCCGTAGAGGCCCGCGCCGACGCCGCCGACAATGATCTCGCCCAACAGCATGTTGATCAGCGGGATCATGCCGCCGAGCGGCATGAAGCTGTCGAGCATGGCGTTCACCGCGCCGCACGAGGCGGCAGTGGTGATCACGGCGAACAGGGCGGAAAGCGCGGCGCCGAAGCGCACCTCCTTGCCTTCCATGTTGCCGGCCGCAGTGTCGACGCCCAGCGCGCCGATCAGCGGATTGCCGCCGGCCTCGGCCCAGTAGCAGACGACCACGCCCGCCAGGAACAGGAGGCCCATGGCAGCGAGGATCGCCCAGCCTTGGCGCTCGTCGCCGACGGCACGGCCGAACAGGTTGGTGAACGCAGCGCCGATCGCGAAGATCGACAACATCTGCACCAGGTTCGAGAGCGCCGTCGGATTCTCGTAGGGATGCGCGGAATTGGCGTTGAAGAAGCCGCCGCCGTTGGTGCCCAGCATCTTGATCGCGAGCTGCGACGCCACCGGACCTTGCGCGATGGTCTGCTTCGCGCCCTCGAGAGTCGTCGCCTCGACGTAGGGCGACAGGTTCTGCGGCACGCCCTGCCAGACGTAGAAGATCGTCAGCAGCACGCACATTGGCAGCAGCACGTAGAGCGTGGCGCGCACCATGTCGGCCCAGAAATTGCCGATACCCCTCGACTCTGCGCGCGCGAAGCCGCGCACCAGCGCCACGGCGAGCGCGATACCTGTGGCGGCGCTCAGGAAGTTCTGCACCGACAGGCCGGCCATCTGCGAGAGGTAGCTCATGGTGCCTTCGCCGCCGTAGTTCTGCCAATTCGTGTTGGTCAGGAAGCTGACGGCGGTATTGCCCGCGAGATCGGGCGCGACGGCGGACATGCCCTGCGGATTGAACGGCAGCAGCTCCTGCAGGCGCAGCAGCAGGTAGAGGAACGCGAAGCCCACGATATGGAAGACGATCATGGCGCGGGCATAGACCCACCAACTCTGGTCCTCGGCCGGATCGATGCCGGCGAGACGATAGAAGCCGGTTTCGATTGGGCGCAGCACCGGCGACAGGAAGGTGCGCCGTCCCGCCAGCACATTGTCGAGATAGCCGCCCAGGGGCCGCGTGAGCAGCAGCACGAGGCCGCAGAAGAGCGCGATCTGCGCCCAGCCGTTGATCGTCATGGCCGCCTCAGAATTTCTCCGGCCGCGCCAGCGCGACCGTCAGATAGACGAGCAGAAGGGCGGCAAGCGCACCGCCCAGGACGTAATCGAATGTCATGTTGGCCTCACAGCCTGCGGCACAGGCGTTCGTAGGCGATCAGCAGGCAGAACAGCACCAGGCCGCCGCCGAAGAACAGGATGTCGAGCATGGGAACTCCTTCGCCGGCATAGAAGAGCGTCGGGGCATAGGAATTCGAGCCGGTGGCCGAGCGGTCGGCATAGGAAATCCATAGGAATTTCTGGATCGGCCGCGAGACCGTCAGCTCAGCGGGCCGCCATCACCGTATCGAGCCAGTCGAACACGCGCCGGTTCAGCAGCGAGCGGTTCATCATCTCGCAGTGATCGCCCGCACCTTCGGCTGCGGTGAAGCGGATGATTTCCTTCGGACAGCGCAGCGCGTCGAATACGGTCTGCGTGTCGGACGCCAGGCCGTCCTGCTCCGCGTGCGTGAGCAGCACCGGGCATTTGATCCGCTCGATGCCTCCTTCGAGGGTGAAGCCCTCGATGAGCCGCAGGTAGTCGCGGAGATCCGTGGCGCCGTTGGCCCAGAAGCCGCGCTGCACGATCTTCCAGCGCAGGCCCCGGTCGGCCTGGATGATGCCGAACATCATATCGAGCACCTTCGGCTCGATCGTCGACAGGCTGGCGCCCGCCGCGAGATCGGCGCCCAGCCGGCTGGCGAAGGTGCGAGCCGACGAGGCGACACTCCACAGGCCGGGATCGGCGATACAGGCGGCCAGTCGCGGCTCACCGGTCGCGGCGCGCAGGGCGAGATAGCCACCGAGGCTCGCGCCGCTCAGCGCGATGCGCGCGGGATCGACCGTCGGCAGCGACACGGCGAAGTCCACGACCGCGCGCACCGCGACTTCCCAATCGGGCCGCAGCGGCAGGCCGTGCTCGTAGAGCATCTCGCCCTGCCCCGGCCCGTCGAAGATCAAGCAGTGATAGCCGCGCTGCGAAGCCGCCACGGCCGACATGAAGTAGAGATCGGTCACCGTGGCGTCGTAGCCGTTGGTCAGGATGACGAGCGGACGGACTTCCGTCTCATGACCGACCGCCGGAACGAAATACGCCGGAAGCGACGTCCCTTCGAAGGGAATGCGAAGCGGCAGCACCGGCGGATCGCCGAGTGCGAGGCCCTTGTCGAAGGCGTCGATCTGTTTGCGAAAGGCCGAGAGGAGCCGCGGATCGACCGGCGTGCCGAAGAGCGGATGATAGGAGGCGCCATAGGCGACGCTCGCCCGCAGGAACAGCTCGCGCGCCGAACCGCGATGGCCGCGCGCCAGGACGTCCCCTGCTTCGGCAAGCATGCGGTCGCCAGCGGCCATCCATGCTGCATGGAATGCCGCGTCGTCGCCATCTCCAATCGCTTCAGCGACGGCGGCGACCTCACCGAAATCGGCGCCGCCATAGGGAATGTAGCCGAGCGGCCAAGTACCAAAATCGTCGTGAAGCTCGTCCTTGAAGAGCTTCATGACGGGCTACTGCCGGAACCGGAGAGCGACCGCCAGCATGCGCAGCGACAGGATGGCAAGGCTGAGGCCCAGCATGGCGAAGAGCAGGCTGGGTTCGGCGAGTTCGGCGCCGCGATAGGGGAAGATCTGGCCACCGATCAGCATGAACAGCCAGATGCCGCCCCAGCTCGCCATCTCGAACAGCGAGGCCGAGCCGGGAATGTAGGCCCGGGGCTTCGGGTAGTTGGGCGCAAAGCGCACGCGCCAGAACATGTAGGCCGAGGCCAGGATGAACCAGAGGAAAGCCAGAAACTGCACGGCCGCCAGCAGGGTCACCGGCTTCGGCAGACGGCACCAGAAGGCCGGCAGGCCGGCCGCGCACAGCCCATCGAGCACGCCCGCGGTGAAGCCGATCGCCGGCCCGGCCAGCGACAGGTTCGTGAGCGCGAGATAGGCCAGGATCGTCGCCACGACAGGCGACAGGCCGACCAACCACTCCCAACGAAGGAGTGGCGTCATCTTCGACTTGGCTTGTGCCATGAGACCGCCGGCTAGAGCGCCATGCGGGCGTGCAGGTCGAACATGATCCAGAAGCTGCCGCCCACCATGATGAAGAGCAGCAGCGCCGTGAAGACCAGCGCCAGCACGTTCTCGCGCGGCGTGGTCGTGAAGTTGATGTGCAGGAAGAAGCGCAGATGCACCAGGACCTGCAGGATGGCGGCGATGCCGATGACGAGCAGCGTGCGCTGCGGCGGCAGGGCGTGCGTGTAGACCAGCCAGAACGGCACGGCGCTCAGCACCACCGCCAGGACGAAGCCGATCAGGTAGGAGCGCAGCCCGTGCCCGGTTTCATGTTCCATCACAGAAGTCCCGGCAGATAGACGATGGAGAAGATGCCGACCCAGGCAATGTCGAGGAAATGCCAGAAGAGGCCGAGCCGATGCAGGCGCGAGGCGACCGGCAGGGTGAGGCCCTTGAAGGCGACCTGGGCACCCAGGATCACGATCCAGAGCAGGCCCATGGTGACATGGACGCCGTGCGTGCCGACCAGCGTGAAGAAGGCCGAGAGGAAGCCACTGCGATCGGGCCCCGCCCCCTTGGCGATCATGCCCGCGAACTCACGCACCTCGAGGAACACGAAGGCCGCGCCCAGCACGAAGGTGATGGCGAGCCAGAGGAGCACCGCGCCGCGATTGCCCGCCTTCACCTGGAGGCTGGCGAATCCGAAGGTCATGCTGGAGACCAGCAGCAGCGCCGTCTCGATGGCGGCATTGTTCAGCTCGAAGAGCTGCTTGCCCGTCGGACCACCGTCGGTGCCGGGGATCATGATGGCGTAGGTCGCAAACAACAGGGCGAAGATCACGGCATCGCCCATCAGATAGAGCCAGAAACCGAGCGCCCGCTGCTCCTCGGTCTCGATCTCCTCGCGCTCGTGCGCGCTCATGTGGGCGACGCTCATGGCCGGCTCCCCATCGTGCGGAACCGTTCATCCTCGATTGCCTTCACTTCGGCGGCCGACATCGTGAATTCCTGGTCGTCGGTCGACGAGCGCACGATCACCGCGGCGAACACGACGGCACCGGCGGCCAGGACCAGCCACCAGATGTGCCAGATCATCGCGAAACCCAGCACGAAGGCGAAGGCGCCGATGATCACGCCGATCGGCGTATTCGACGGGATGCGGATCGCCTCGTAGGCCGCTGGCCGCTGGTAGGCGATGCCCTTCTCCTTCATCTCAAGGAAGGGTTCGCGATCGCCCACCGTCGGTATCACCGCGAAATTATACGGCGGCGGCGGCGAGGAGGTGGACCATTCCAGGGTGCGGCCGTCGAACGGGTCGCCGGTCAGGTCGCGTGTCTTGTTGCGGTCGCGGATCGAGACGAAGAGCTGCATGACCATGCAGCCGATGCCGCACAGCACGACCACGGCGCCGGACATGGCGACCAGCAGGTAGGGCTGCCAGGTCGGATCGTTGTAGGTCTCCATGCGGCGCGGCATGCCCTTCAGGCCGAGCAGATAGAGCGGCATGAAGGCGAGATAGAAGCCGACGATCCAGCACCAGAAGGCGCCGAGGCCCCAGCCGCGATGGAAGGCGAAGCCGAAGACCTTGGGGAACCAGTACATGTAGCCGGCGAGATAGCCGAACAGCACGCCCGGGATGATCATGTTGTGGAAGTGCGCGACCAGGAAGGTCGTGTTGTGCATCAGGAAGTCGGCCGGCGGGATGGCAAGCAGCACGCCGGTCATGCCGCCGATCACGAAGGTCACGATGAAGCCGATGCTCCACATCATCGACGGATGGAACTCGATGCGGCCGCGATACATGGTCAGCAGCCAGTTGAACACCTTCACGCCCGTCGGCACCGCGATGATCATGGTCATGACGCCGAAGAAGGCGTTGACGCCGGCGCTGGAGCCCATGGTGAAGAAATGGTGCAGCCAGACGGTGAAGGACAGGATGCCGATCGCCGCCGTCGCATAGACCAGCGATTCGTAGCCGAACAGGCGCTTGCGCGAGAAGGTCGACACGGCCTCGGAAAAGATGCCGAAGGCCGGCAGGATCAGGATGTAGACCTCCGGATGGCCCCAGATCCAGAACAGGTTGACGTAGTTCATCATGTTGCCGCCGTTTGCATTCGTGAAGAAATGCATGCCGGCGAGGCGGTCGAGGGCGAGGAGTCCGCAGGCCACGGTGATGGCCGGGAAGGCGAAGGCCATCAGGACCGAGGCGACGAGCGCGGTCCAGACGAAGGGCGTCATGCGCATCAGGGTCATGCCCGGCGCGCGGCGCTTCAGGATGGTCACGATGAAGTTGATGCCCGACAGGGTCGAGCCGACGCCCGATATCAGGATCGCCCAGATCCAGTAGTCGACGCCGACGCCCGGGCTGTAGTCGATGCCCGAATAGGGCGGATAGCCGGTCCAGCCGGCGGTCGAGAACTTGCCGATGACCAGCGAAACCATCACAAGCGCCGCACCGGCCGCGCTCAGCCACAGGCTGACCGCGTTCAGCCACGGGAAGGCGACGTCGCGCGTCCCGATCTGAAGCGGCACGATGATGTTCACCAGCCCCGTCATGAACGGCATCGCCATGAAGAAGATCATGATCGTGCCGTGCGAGCTGAAGATCTGGTCGAAATGCTCGGGCGGCAGGTAGCCACCGCCGTTCAGCGCGAAGGCCTGCTGGGCGCGCATCATGATCGCGTCAACGAAGCCGCGCAGCAGCATGATCAGCGCGAGCACGACATACATGACGCCGATGCGCTTGTGGTCGACGCTGGTCAGCCAGTCGGTCCAGAGATACTTCCACGCCTTCAGGTAGGTCAGCACGGCCGCGACCAGCAGCGCACCGCCCACGGTGACGGCGGCGCCGCCCGCGGCGATCGGGCTGTAGAACGGCAGGGCGTCGATCGTCAGTTTGCCGAACATCAGCTATCTCCGCGCCGGCGCGTGCTGCGCATGGCCGCTGTGCCTGTACTTGTCGATGATCGTGTCGAACAGCTTCGGCTCGACCGTCGAATAGTAGGTGATCGGATTGGCGCGGCTCTTCGCCGCCAGCGCCGTGTAGGCGGCAGCGTCGAGCGCCGTGCCGTTCTGCTTGGCGCGCGCCACCCAGGCCTCGAAGTCGGCCGGCGTCATGGCCAGCACCTCGAAATGCTGGTCCGAGTAGCCGCCGCCGCTGTACTGGCTGTTGCGGCCGACGAACTTGCCGGGCTGGTCCGCCAGCATCTGCAGGCGCGTCTGCATGCCGGCCATGGCGTAGATCTGCCCGGCGAGCTGCGGCACGTAGAAGGAGTTCATCACCGTGTCGGAGGTGATGCGCAGGCTGACCGGCCGGCCCGCCGGGAAGGCGAGCTGGTTCACCACGGCGATCCCCTGCTCCGGATAGATGAACAGCCACTTCCAGTCCTGGGCCACGACCTGGACGTCGAACGGCGGCTCCCTGGATTCAATCGGACGATAGGGGTCTAGCCTGTGGGTGCTGCGCCACAGCAGCACCGCGACGGCGATGACGATGACGGCCGGGATCAGCCACGTGATGGCGTCGATCTTGACCGAGTTGGCCCATGTCGGCGTGTATTTGGCCTTGGTGTTGGACGCCCGATACTTCCAGGCGAACCACAGGGTGAGGATGATGATCGGGACGATCACCAGCATCATCACGTAGAAGGCATCGAACAGGAGATCGCGCTCGGCGAGGGCGATCGGGCCCTTGGGGTCCAGCACCGGAGCCCGCTTGAGGTCGCAGGCGCTCGTCAGAACGGCCAAGACGGCCGTCGACGCCGCGCCTTGCCATCGATTAACAGCCAGCCTCACGCTCACCCGCCCGACCTATTGCACTGTCAGGGCAGAGTGGCGCTAGCTCTTGTATAGAGCAACGATTCTTTTGTTACGTTCAGGTCTTCAATTCAGGTCTTCTGGCCGGACGGTGCCGGTGTCGAGGCAGGCGGCGTCTTGCCGGCCGGGTCCTTCGCCGTGCAGACGTCGGCGCGCAGTCGCTCCTTCAGGGTCGCGATCTGCTCCTCGATCTGTTTGTTCGCGGTCTTCTGCTTCTCGATCTGCTCCTCCAGCGCCTTGACCTGGGCGGCGTCGGGACCCGCCGGGGCGGGGGGCGCCGGTGGCGCGGGGAGCTGGACGGCAACGTTCACGATCGGACGGTAGAAGAGATACCAGCCGAGTCCCAGGCCTGCGGCGAGCAGGAAGAAGCCACCGACGAGGCCCCCCAGAATCCAGGGCCAGCGTGCGGCGGGCTGGGGAGCGGGCTGCACGGGAGGAATCGAACGCTCGGGAGGCGGGAGGGCGTCGGCCATATGCCAGTGAGGCTCCGGTTGAGACGGGCAGTCAATACCCGCCGCGCGGCGGAATTTGGGCATCGCGCGGGCCACGCGAAGGCTCTTGCGCCGTTCACGAAGCGATATAAGTGTATATGCACTAAATGGCACCTCGACCGGCGGCACAGCCGCGTCTAGGGTCGCCGCCACGAACCAAGGAGAGTTCCATGACCGCGTGCATCGTCGGTTGGTCCCACGGCAAATTCGGCAAGCTCGACGGCGAGACCAGCGAGTCGCTGATCGTCAAGGCAGCGTCCGAGGCGATCGCCCATGCCGGCATCGAGCCGAAGGACGTCGACGTCATCTATGTCGGCAACATGAACGGCGGCTTCGTGCGCCAGGAGTTCCACTCTTCCCTGCCGCTGCAGACCCATCCCGACCTGCGCTTCAAGCCCTCGACCCGGGTCGAGAATGCCTGCGCCACCGGTTCGGCCGCGATCCACATGGGCCTCAACACGCTGGCCGCCGGCAAGGCGCGCTTCGTGCTCGTGGTCGGCGTCGAGAAGATGACCGAGCTCAACTCGACGCAGGCCGGCGAGGTGCTGATCAAGGCTTCCTACGTCGCCGAGGAAGCCAACATCGAGGCGGGCTTCGCCGGCATCTTCGGCAAGATCACCTCGGCCTACTTCCAGCGCTACGGCGACAAGTCCGACGCGCTCGCGAAGATCGCGGTCAAGGCGCACAGGAACGGCGCGAAGAATCCCTACGCCCACTTCCAGAAGGAATTCGCCTACGAGTTCTGCCGCACGCCGTCGGACAAGAATCCGTTCGTCGCCGGCCCGCTGAAGCGCACCGACTGCTCGCCCGTCACCGACGGCGCGGCCGCGGTGATCCTCACCGACGTCGGCACCGCGCTCGGCATGAAGCAGGCGATCGCCTTCCGCGCCGCCGAGCACGTCAACGACTTCCTGCCGATGAGCAAGCGCGACATCATCAAGTTCGAGGGGCCACAGCTTGCCTGGCAGCGCGCACTGAAGTCGGCGCATCTCGACCTGCTCGACCTCTCCTTCGTCGAGAGCCACGACTGCTTCACCTCGGCCGAGCTGATCGAATACGAGGCGATGGGCCTCACCGCGCCGGGCGAAGGCGAGCGCGCCATCCTCGAGGGCTGGGTCGAGCGCGACGGCAAGCTGCCGGTCAATGTCTCGGGGGGCCTCAAGGCCAAGGGCCATCCGGTCGGCGCCACCGGCGTCTCGATGCACGTGATGACGGCCATGCAACTCGCCGGCACCGCGCCGGAAGGCCTGCAACTGCCGAAGGCCAAGCTCGGCGGCGTGTTCAACATGGGCGGCGCGGCAGTCGCCAACTATGTGAGCATCCTCGAGCCGCTGCGCTAAATCGGTGCGCGCCGTCGGCCCGCGCGAAAGCGACGCCATCCTGGGCGCCATGCGCCAGGTGGCGCTGGCCGGCGGACACACGATCACCTACGCCGACACGGCGAGCATCCGGGCGGCAGGGCACTATCTCCTGCGCCGCTACGGGCTGGTCGATCTCGGCACGCTTCCCGCTTCCGAGCCGGCCGACCTGGTCGCGATCCTGAAGGACCGCTCGCTTGCCGAGGAAGCCGTTAAGTATCTCGCCATCATGGCGATGGTCGACGGCTCGCTCGACCACGGCAAACTGAAGCGCGTGCTGGAATATTCCCGCGCCCTCGACATCGAGGCCGACTATCTCACCGACCTCGTCGAGGCGGCGTCCGGCCATCTCGCCTGGGCCACCGCCGACATGTGGCGCAAGAACTTCGACAGCGTGTTGAGCCGCTCTTCCGCAGGCCTCGATCCCAATGTCTGGATCCGCCCCTACGAGGGCGCCAACGCCGACCCCGCGCTTGCCGCGCGCTACGAGGCGCTGGGCAAGCTGCCGCAGAACACGTTCGGCAAGGCGCTGTGGGACTTCGACAAGACCAACGGTTATCCCTTCCCCGGCGATCCATCCGCCCTCAATGCCGCCTTCGGCACGGCGCACGATTCCACGCACGTCATCTCGGGCTATGACACCAGCGCGCGCGGCGAGCTGCTGGTCTCCACCTTCACCGCCGGCATGCACCCCATCAATCCGATGAGCGGCCATATCCTGCCGGTGATCTTCTTCTTTCACTTCGGCGAGCAGCTGAACGATGTCGGCCATGCCGGCAAGGGCGGCCTCGATCCCGACGAGTTCTGGCATGCCTGGGCGCGCGGCGCGGAGATGACGGAAGACATCTTCGATCCGAATTGGAATCTATGGGACTGGGTCGAACACGACCTCGAAGAGCTGCGCCGCCAGTGGAACGTGACGCCGCCGGGCCGCCCGCGCTAGAAGCGCTTCCGTGACCGACACCGACTTCGACATCACGCTGACCGATGCGCCGCCCGCCGATATGTCGGACGAGCTGGGCAAGGGCTTGCGCGCCTTCAACATCGAGTTGCTCGGTCCGATCGACGGCGCGCCGCTTGCGATCATGATCCGCTCGAAAGACGGGACATTGCTGGGCGGCCTCTACGGCCGTACCGGATTTCGCCGCCTGTTCGTCGAGAAGCTGTTCATTCCCGAGAGCCTGCGCGGCCAGGGGCTCGGCTCGAAGCTGCTGCTGCAGGCCGAAGCCGAAGCCAAGTGCCGCAACTGCCTCGGCGCCTGGCTGGAAACGCTGAGCGCCGACGCGCGCCGCGTCTACGAGCGCAACGGCTACCGGGTGTTCGGCGAGATCCCCGACTACCCACCCGGCAACACGCGTTTCTTTTTGTCGAAGAATTTCTAAAGCTTTCGCGCCTTACTCAAAAACGACCTCACCCTGAGGGGCGGTCCGCAGGACCGCGTCTCGAAGGGTGGGCAACAGGCGTGGTGCTCGTGCCCATGCTTCGAGACGGCCGCAATGCGGCCTCCTCAGCATGAGGTCTTCTTTGATCGTCGTGCTTAGCGCTCAGACCACCGGGCTCGCGCCGCCGTCGACGTTGATCGCGACACCGGTGATGAACGACCCCGCATCGGAGCAGAGGAAACACGCCATGCGGGCGAATTCCTCGGCCTTGCCCATGCGGCCGAGCGGGATGCGGCCCTTGGCCATGCCGGCGAGGAACTCCTCGTAGGTCTTGCCCTCGCCCGCCGGTCCCTTGTGACGGCGCGCCCACTGATCGCTCTCGATCAGGCCGACCAGCATGGCGTTGACGAGGATGTTGTCCTTGGCGAGTTCCTGGCTCATCGCCTTGGTGAGCGCGAGGCCCGCCGCGCGGCTGACGCTGGTCGGCGTCGAGTTGGCGGTCGGGGCCTTGGCGCCGATGTTCAGCACGTTGACGATGCGGCCCCACTTGCGCTCGCGCATGCCGGGGATCGCCGCACGGGCAAGACGAATGGCGGCGAACAGTTTCAGGTCGAGATCGCCCTGCCAGTCCTCGTCCGTCACCGTCTCGAACGACTTGGCGTTGCTGATGCCGGCATTGTTCACGACGATGTCGACCTTGCCGAACTCGGCCTCGATCTTCTTGAACGTGTCGGCGATCGGCGCGGCCTTCGCGACGTCGCAGGAATAGGCCTCGATCTTGATGTTGGCCTTGCCGGCCGCCTTCTGAACCTCGGCCTTCGCCGCATTCAGTGCATCCTGCTTGCGCGCCAGCAGCGCCACCGATGCGCCCGACGCGGCAAACTCCTTGGCCATCGCCAGGCCAAGGCCGGTGCTCGCGCCAGTAATCACGGCCACGCGGCCATCCATACGTACGTCCATCTTGTCCTCCCGAAATCGGCAAAATCGGGCGGCACCTTAGCTTTCGATCAGCGTGGCAGCGAGTCCGGCTCGTACTGCTGGGCGAACCAAGCGTTGGTTGGATCGGCTCGATCACGTCGATGGCAAAGCCGTCCGGGCTTCACGTCGGACGCGCTCGACCGCCGCGAGCACGCGCTCGGGCGTAGCCGGCGCATCGAGACGCACGGCGACCTTGCCGTTGCCCACCGCGCCGATCGCATCCTTCAGCGCGGTCCATACGGCCGTCGCCAGCATCAACGGCGGTTCGCCCACGGCCTTGGAACGGAAGATCGTCGCCTCGCGCGAGGGCGCATTGTCTAAAAGCTTCACATTGAACACCGGCGGCACGTCGCGGCTGCCGGGGATCTTGTAGGTCGACGGACCCGCCGTACGCAGCCGCCCCTTGGCGTCCCACCACAGCTCCTCGCAGGTGAGCCAGCCCTGGCCCTGCACGAAGGCGCCCTCGATCTGGCCGAGGTCGATGGCGGGATTGAGCGACTCGCCGCAATCCTGAACGAGGTCGGCCCGCAACACGCGACTCTCGCCGGTCAGCGTGTCGATCGCCACTTCGGCCATCGCCGCACCGAAGGAGAAGTAGAAGAACGGCCGGCCACGCATCGCGACGGGATCCCAATGGATCTTCGGTGTCTTGTAGTAGCCGGTGGACGACAACGACACGCGGCCGAGCCAGCAGAGCCTGGCCAGCTCGCCGAAGCTCAGCACCTGGTTGCTGCCCGGCTTCGCGATACCGACATTGCCATCGGCGAACTCGATGTCGGCCTCGGCCACGCCGAAATGCCCGGCGGCATAGGCCACCATGCGCTGGCGGATCGTGTTGGCCGCCTCCCACGCCGCCCAGCCGTTCAGGTCCGTTCCCGTCGACGCCGCGGTCGGCGAGGTGTTGGGCACCTCGGCGGTCGAAGTCGCGGACGCGCGGATGCGGTCGATATCGACCTTGAAGACCTCGGCCACGATCTGGGCGATCTTGATGAACAGGCCCTGCCCCATCTCGGTGCCGCCATGGTTCAGGCGGATCGAGCCGTCTGTGTAGACATGCACCAGCGCGCCGGCCTGGTTCATGTGCGGCAGGTTGAAGGAGATGCCGAACTTCAAGGGAAACAGACCGAGCCCGCGCTTCAGCACCGGATTGGCGGCGTTGAAGGCATCGATCTCGGCGCGCCGCCGCTCGACCTCACCGCCGGTCTTCACCTCGGCCCAGCAGCGCAGCAGATGATTCTCGTCGATCTTCTGGCCGTACGGCGTTTCGTCCTTTCCCTCGGCATAGAAGTTCAGCGCGCGTATCTCGACGGGATCGCGGCCGAGATGGAACGCGATGCGGTCGAGCGCATCCTCCATGATCACGACACCCTGCGGCCCGCCGAAGCCGCGGAAGGCGGTGTTCGACTGCTTGTTGGTGCGACAGGCATAGCCGACGGCACGGAAGTGCGGAATCCAGTAGGCGTTGTCGGTATGCGTGAGCGCGCGCGCCACGACGCCGGGCGTGAGATCGAGACTCCAGCCGGCATCCGCCGCCAGCACCGCGTCGAGCGCCAGCACGCGGCCTTCATCGTCGAAGCCCACCGTGTAGCGATAGTCGAAACCGTGGCGCTTGCCGGTCGCCATCATGTCGACCTCGCGCGGCAGGCGCAGCTTCACGGGGCGGCCCGTATGGTTGGCGGCAACGGCCGCCGCCGCCGCGACCCACGACGCGTTGCTCTCCTTGCCGCCAAAACCGCCGCCCAGCCGGCGCACCACTGCCGTCACGCGGTTGAAGTCGCAGCCCAGAAGCCGGGCGCAGATATGCTGGACCTCGGTCGGATGCTGGGTCGAGGAATGTACCGTGATGTCACCATCCTCGCCCGGCAGCGCGAAGGCGATCTGGCCTTCGAGATAGAAATGCTCCTGCCCGCCGACGCTGAACGCGGCTTCGAGCCGGTGCGGCGCACTTGCCATCGCCGCACCGGGATCGCCGCGCAGCACCGTCGACGGCGCCTGCACATAGGCCTTGCGGGCGAGAGCCGTCGCGATGTCGAGGATCGGCTCCTCGGCCTCGATCTCGACGACGACCTTCTCGGCGGCCGCGCGCGCCGCGTCGAGCGTTTCCGCGACGACCATCGCCAGCGTCTGGCCGGCGAACTCGATCCGGTCGGCGGCGAACAGCGGCTCGTTCTGGCCGATGGCGGCGACGTCGTTCCTGCCGGGAATATCTTGCGGCCCCAGCACCGCCACCACGCCCGGCATGGCAGAGGCGGCGGCAAAATCGGTCTTCACGAGCCGCCCGCAGGCGATGGTGCTCAGCACCAAGGCGCCATGCAGCGTGCCCGGCGGCTCTGGCATGTCGTCTATGTAAAGCGCCTGTCCCGTGACATGCTTCAGCGCACTGTCATGGCGCTGCGCCGTATGGACCGCGGCCTTCACAGCGTCTCGACCTCGAGCACGCGCCCCGGATCGGCGATCCGCAATTCCAGTCGTCGCAGCAGATTGGCCGCGACCTGCAGGCGATAGGCGGCCGAGCCGCGCCAGTCGTCGACGGGCTTGAAGTCGGTGGCAACGGCGGCCATCGCCGCCGCAAATCCGTCCTTCAGCAGGGCCGCCTCCGCTGCGCGCGCCCGGCGCGGCGTCGCCGCCATGCCGCCAAAGGCCAGCCGTGCATCCTCGATCCTGCCGTTGCGGATGCGCACGCGATAGGCGCCGGCGACGGTCGAGATGTCCTGGTCACGGCGCTTGCTCACCTTGTCGCAATGGAAAGTCTCGCCTTCCCACAGGCGCGGCATCGAGATCGCCTGGATGATCTCGCCGGGCGCCAGCGCGGTCTTGCGATAATCGAGAAAGAACTCGTCGAGCAGGATCTCGCGCGTGCCCCGCTTCGATACCAGCGTCAGGCTGGCTTCCAGCGCCAGCAGCACTGGCGGCATGTCGCCGATCGGCGAGGCCGTGCCGATATTGCCGCCGATCGTGCCCATGTTGCGGATCTGCCGCGAACCGAGTCGCGAGAGATACGGGCGCAGCGCGGGAAAGGCCTCGATCAGCGCCGGCGCCACGTCGCCGTAGGTCGCGGCCGCGCCAAGGCTGATCCTGTCGCTGGTCGTCGAGATCGCCGTCAGCTCGGGCACGTGCCGGAGATGGATCACTTGCTTCGGCGGCGTGCGCGCGCGACTGGCCAGCAGGCCGAGATCGGTGCCGCCGGACAGCAGCAGGGCCTCGGGATGAGCGGCGCGCAGGGCCAGAAGCTCATCGAGCGAGCGCGGCGCGAAGAAGGCGCCGTCGAAAGCGACCGATTTTGTCCGCGGCGGCAGGACGGACGCGGGCGGCGGCTCGACCGCCAGGCCCGCGATCCGTGTCATCGCCTCGACGATCGGCCGGTAGCCGGTGCAGCGGCAGAGATTGCCGGCCAGCGCGTCGTGGATCGTGTCGGGATCGGCGGCCCCGCCGCTGCCCGCATAGGCCACGGCCGACATGACGAAGCCCGGCGTGCAGAAGCCGCATTGCGTGGCATCGGCTTCGGCCATCGCGGTCTGCACCGGATGCGGCCCGCCCTCGGCGCCGCGCAGCCCTTCGACGGTACGCACCGACTGGCCGTCGACCTGCCCCATCAGCACGATGCAGGAATTGATCGCATCGCGCCGGCCGTCGCGCTCCAGCACCACGGTGCAGGCGCCGCAATCGCCCTCGGCGCAGCCTTCCTTGGTGCCGCGCAGGCCACGATGGTCGCGCAGCCAGTCGAGCAGGGTCGTCATCGGCGTGACGCCGGAGACCTCTACAGTCTTGTCGTTGAGTGTGAAGCGAATGTTATCCGCCATGCGAACAGGATGCGGGGCGTTGAAGTACAGCGCAACCCGTGTTGCACTCTCCATGCCAACCAAAATCGCGCCAACCCGAGAAAGAGCGTTCCGGATGGACCCCTACCGTTTCGGCTATTCCCCCATTGTCGAACGACCGAAGCTTTCCTGGCCCAACAATGCGCGCGTCGCGGTCTGGGTCTGCCCCAACATCGAGCATTACGAATATATCCCCGCCGAGGTCCGGGTGCGCAATCCGTGGCCACGCATGCCGCATCCCGACGTGCTGGGCTATGGCGGCCGTGACTACGGCAACCGGGTCGGCCTGTGGCGCATGTTCGAGGTGCTGGACAAGCACAGCATCCGCTGCACCGTCTCGCTCTCGATGTCGGTGATCGAGATGTATCCCGAGATCCTCGAGGCGATGGAAGCGCGCCGCTGGGAGTATATGAGCCACGGCTACTTCAACACACGCTATCACTGGGGCTACGAGGAGCAGGAAGAGCGCGAGGTCATCGAGCACAGTAAGGCGACGCACCTGCGCCTCACCGGCCGCAAGCTGCGCGGCTGGTTCTCGCCCGCCGTGTCCAACACGCTGAACACGCCCGACCTCGTGAAGGAGGCCGGCCTCGACTATTTCTGCGACTTCTACCATGACGACCAGCCGACGCCGCTCGCCACCAAACATGGCACGCTGATCCACGTCCCCTACTCGATGGATCTCAACGACGCGATGATCTACCGCCAGCCGGTCGAGGCGGAGGAGTTCGCCCAGATGATCATCGACCATTTCGACACGGTCTATCGCGAAGGCAGCGAGAACGGCAGGGTCATGTGCCTCGCTCTGCATCCCTACATGATGGCGGCGCCACACCGGCTGAAGCACCTCGACCGCGCGCTGTCCTATATCCGCAAGCACAAGGATGCCTGGGTCTGCACCGCCGAGGAGATTCTGGACTGGTACACGGCCAACGGGCTGGGACCCTACCAGCAGCATCTCGGGAAGGAGGCGTAGGATGAGCGCTCCCATTTCCAAGAATCCGCCGCCGCTGACCGCCGGGATGGACAATCCCTGGTACGACTACGTCCCGTACCCGAAGCGGCCGAAACTCAACTGGCCGCGCAACGCCCGCGTCGCCTTCTATGTCGTGCTGCACCTCGAATACTACGAGCTGCTGCCGCCAGACGGCGCCGTGAAGGACAGCCGCTTCACCGGCGAATTCGGCACCTACCATCCCGACTATCGCACCTGGACGCAGCGCGAATACGGCAACCGCACCGGCATCTTCCGCGTGCTCGACGTGCTCGACCGCTACCAGATCCGGGCGGGCGTCGCGGTCAACGCCATGGCGGCGGAACGCTATCCGTTCCTGATGGAGCAATTCAAGAAGCGGAACTACGAGATCATCGGACACGGTGTCTCGGCCAACCGCATGATCAGCTCCAAGATGAGCGAGGCCGAGGAGAAGGCCGAGATCGCGACCTCGATCGCCGCGATCGAGAAGGCGACCAGCGCCGCGCCAAAGGGCTGGCTCGGCCAGGAATTCGGCGAGAGCCAGCGCACGCCGGGCCTGCTGGCCGATGCCGGCATCGACTATGTGCTCGACTGGCCCAACGACGACCAGCCCTATCCCATGCATGTCGGCGAGGGCCGCAAGTTCGTCTCGATGCCGAACCAGCCGGAATGGGACGACGTGCAGCAGCTCTGGCTGCGGCGCATCAACACCACGCGCTATCCCGAAATCGTGGGCGACGCCTTCGAGCTGCTGCACCACGAGGGCGGGCAGGTGTTCAGCCTGTCGATCCATCCGTGGCTGATGGGCATGGCGCATCGCATAAAATATCTCGACGAGGCGCTGCGGCGCATCGAGCGGTTCGGCAATGTCTGGCAGGCGACGCCCGGCGACATCGCCAGGCACTATGCCGACACGATGATGACCCAACGCGATGATGTGGCCCGGTGAGCGGTTTCTGGCTCGACACGCTGGTCGACTTCCTGGTGGGTTTCCGCTTCGAGACGCTGAAGCCCGCCACCGTCGAGCAGACCTCCTACGTGATCCTCGATACGGTCGGCGCCATCGTGGGCGGCGCGGCCGAACCCGAGATGCAGGCCCTTACCGCCAAGCTGACGGTCAGCCCGGTCGGTGACGCCGCGGTGATGGGCACGGGCAAGACCGCCGTGTCGGCCGCGGCCGCATTCCTGAACGGCACCGCCGGCACCTTCCTCGAAATGGACGAGGGCAACCGCTTCGCCAAGGGCCATCCCTCCATCCATGCGTTGCCCGCCACCTGGGCGATGGCCGAGATCAAGGGCCTGTCCGGCAAGGCCGTGATGGAAGCGCTGATCCTGGGCTACGAGGTCGGCGCGCGCATCGGCATCGCAGCCTCCCTGCGCCCCGACATGCATCCGCATGGCACCTGGGGCACGGTGGGCGCGGCCGTCGCCGTCGCGAAGCTGCTGGGGTACGACGCCGCGCAAATGCGCGAGACGATCAACGTCGCCTCCTCGCTCACCCTCGCCTCCTCCAAGCGCACCATGCTGGAGGGCGGCACGGTGCGGAACGCCTATGCCGGCATCTCCAACCGCATGGCGCTGATGGCGATCGACCTCATCGAGGGGGGCTTCATCGGCGAGCGCGACGGGCTCTCCAGCGTGTTCGGCAAGGTCGTTTCCGAGCGGTTCGACACGGCGCGCATGATCGACGGGCTCGGCCGCGACTGGCAGATCGACCAGAACTATTTCAAGCTCCATTCCTGCTGCCGCTACAATCACGGCGCGCTGGACGCGCTCGACAGCCTGCTGGCGAAGGAGACGATCGCGGCCGACGACGTCGAGCGGATCGACGTCGCGAGTTATCTCTTCGCGGCCGAGCTCGACGACCAGGCGCCGCGCAACACGCTCGCCGGCAAGTTCTCCGTGCCCTTCGCGGTGGCGACGCGCCTGGCGCGCGGCTCGTCGCGGGTCGAGAACTTCACCTGGGATGCCGTGCGCGACGAGCGGGTGCAGGCGCTGGCCAAGCGCGTCTTCGTCGTCGAGGACAAAGCGATGACCGCGAAACTGCCGCAGTTCCGGCCCGCCCGCGTCGACGTCCGGCTCCGCGGCGGCCGCACCCTCACCGCCGCCGTCGAAGCCAATCGCGGCGACGACCAGGATCCCTATTCGCGCGACGAACTCACCGGGAAGTTCTTCTCGTTGACGGCACGGATGTTGCCCCATGACGTTGCCGACGCGATCAGGAAGAAGATCCTGATGCTCGATCGCATCGCCGACATACGGTCGGTCTTCGCCCGCTGACGGCCGGGAGGCTTTTGGACCATGCAATCCAACATCTTCGACTCCTGGCAATTCTGGGCACTGCTGTCGGCTGCCTTCGCCGCCCTCACGGCGATCTTCGCCAAGGTCGGCATCGAGAACGTCAACTCCGACTTCGCGACCTTCATCCGCACCATCGTGATCATGGGCGTGCTCGGCGTGATCCTGGTCTGCACCGGCCAGTGGCAGCCGCTCTCCTCGGTCTCGCAGCGCACCTATCTGTTCCTGGTCCTGTCCGGGCTGGCGACCGGAGGCTCCTGGATCTGCTACTTCCGCGCCCTCAAGCTCGGCGACGCCGCGCGCGTCGCGCCCATCGACAAGCTGAGCATCGTGCTGGTCGCGGTGTTCGGCGTCCTCTTCCTCGGCGAAAAGCTCTCGACCGCCAACTGGGCCGGCGTCGCCCTGATCGCCGCCGGCGCGCTCCTCGTTGCGTACAAGGGGTAGGTCAGACCGATGCGCCCGCGACCCAACCCGACGACCAGGCCCATTGGAAATTGTAGCCGCCGAGCCATCCGGTGACGTCGACCGCTTCACCGATTGCATGGAGACCGGGGACCTTCTTCGCTTCCATCGTCTTCGACGAGAGACCATCGGTGTCGATGCCGCCGAGCGTGACTTCCGCCTTCGCATAACCTTCCGTGCCGTTCGGCGTGAAGGTCCAGGCCTTGAGCCGGTTCGCGAGCGTCTCAAGGTCGCGATCGCGCTGATTGGCCATGATGCCTTCCGCCGCGAGGCTCTGTGCCAGCCGCTGCGGCAGGATTTCCGCGAGGATCGTGCGCAGTTCGGCCTTCGGGCGCGTCCGCTTGCGCTCCTTCAGGAACGAAGCCGCATCCTGATCGGGCAACAGGTCGACGGTGATCTCCTGGCCCGGCTTCCAGTAAGAAGAGACCTGCAGGATCGATGGCCCCGAGAGTCCGCGATGCGTGAACAGCAGCGCCTCGCGGAAACGCGCGCGGCCGCAGCGCGCCTCGACGTCGAGCGACACGCCGCTGATTTCCGGCACGGGGAGCGTGAGAGGCACCAGCGCCGGCCGCGTCTCGGTGACCCGCAGCTTGAACTGGCGCGCGACCTCGTGCGCAAGACCGGTCGCGCCCATCTTCGGGATCGAGAGGCCGCCGGTCGCCAGCACGACCGAGGCCGCGGAAAAATCGCCGTGGTCGGTCGTGACGGTGAAGCGATCCGCCTTCTCCACGCGCGTGATCCTGTGCCCGACCCGCACGTCGACGCCCCCGGCGGCACATTCGTCGAGGAGCATCGCCACGATCTGCCGGGCCGAGCCGTCGCAGAAGAGCTGGCCCAGCGTCTTCTCGTGCCAGGCAATCTTGTGTCTGTTCACCAGATCGATGAAGTCGTGCTGCGTGTAACGCGCCAGTGCGGATTTGCAGAAATGCGGATTGGCCGAGAGAAACGCCTCCGGCCGCGCGTCGAGATTGGTGAAGTTGCAGCGCCCGCCGCCCGAGATGAGGATCTTCTTGCCGACCTTCTCGGCATGGTCGAGCAGCAGCACCTTGCGGCCGCGCTGGCCGGCGCGCATCGCGCACATCAGGCCCGCGGCGCCGCCGCCCAGGACGACGACGTCGAAATTCCGCGGCTGGCTCACGCCAGCGCCTTGCCCATGATCCAGAGCGCGGCGGCGAGACCCGCGATGGCGCCGGCGACCGAGCCGCCGACATAGAGCGCCGCCATCAGATATTCATGCCGCTCCCACAGCAGCACGGCGTCGAGCGAGAAGGCGGAGAAGGTCGTGAAGCCACCCATGACGCCGGTGGCGAGGAACAGCCGGTAATGCGCGGCCGCGCCGACGCGCTCGGCGAACCAGCCGGTGATGAGGCCCATCACGATCGAGCCCAGAATGTTGATCACCAGCGTGTGCCAGGGAAAGTGCGAGCCCATCAGCCGCGCCACCCAGATGTTCATGCCGTGGCGCGCCGCGCCGCCGATGCCCGCGCCCACGAAGACGATCAGGTAACTCATCGGCGTCCGCCTCCGAACTTCGTCTTCCAGTCGGGCACGGCCCCGGGGAATGGCAGTGCCGTCGCCTCGTAGACGCCGCGCGCCACGGCGCGCGCGAGGCAGTCGGCCGCGACAGTGCCCAGTTCGGTCAGGACCGGCGGATCGCCGCCGCGGCCCGCCTTTCCGGTCGCCGCGGCGAACACCGTGTCGCCGTCGTTGGGCGCATGCACCGGGCGCAGCGACTTGGAGAGGCCGTCATTCGCCATGATGGCGAGGCGCTTGCACTCCGCCTTGGTGAGCGTCGCATCGGTGGCAACCAGCGCGATGGTCGTCGCCGTCACCGGCAGCGGCTGGCCCTTGAAACGCATCCTGAGCGCATCGTCGGGCAGCTTGGCGGGCCAACCCAGCCCGCCGAACTCGTCGCCCTGTTCATAGGCACCGGCCCAGAAGTGCGGACCGCTGCCGATCGTGGCGGCACCCACGGCGTTCACCGCGACGAGCGCGCCGACGGTGAAGCCATGGCTCGTCTTCGCACTGGTCGAGCCCAGCCCGCCCTTCAGGCCCGCCGTCGTCGCGCCGACGCCGGCACCGGCCGTGCCCAGCGCGAAATCGTGCGCGGCGACGAGCGCGGCATCGCGGCCGAGATCCCAATAGGGCGGCTTGTGCGTCACCGGCTCGCGCATCCAGTCCTTTTCGCCGCCGTTGATGAGGTCGAACAGGATCGCCTGCACGGCGACGGGGATGGCGAGGCCGCCGAACGTCCGGCCCTGCCCGCGCTGGCAGAGTACGGCCGAAGCGCCGCCGGCGGCGTCGAGCCCGTAGACCGAACCACCCGAGAGCACGACGGCATCGATCGCCTGCCCCACCGCTTCGGGTTCGAGCGACGTGCCCATGCGATCGCCCGGTGCCCCGCCCAGCGTCGAGATGCTGGCGACCGCGCCGCCCCCGAAGATCGCCACGGTCGCGCCGGTGGCGGCGCGCATGTCCTGGGCGTTGCCCACCAGCACGCCCGGCACGTCGGTGATGAGGTTCCTCACGTCAGGAACTCGCCGCCGTTCACATGGATCGTCTGACCGGTGATGAAGGTGCCTTCCGGCCCGACCAGCAACCGCACCATGGCCGCGATCTCTTCGACCGTACCGAACCGCTTCAGCGGAATGGGACGGTTCACGCGATTGGGCGGCGCCGCGCCCGCGGCGGCACCGCGCGTCGTGTCGATGGCGCCAGGCGCCAGCGCGTTGCAGGTGATCTTGTGCGGCGCGAGTTCGACCGCCAGCGCGCGCATCAAGCCTTCGAGACCGGACTTCGACGCCGAGACATGGCAGCGATTCGGCGTGCCCACATGGGTCGAGATGCCGGACAGCGCCACGAAGGCGCCGCCGCCGCGCGCCACCATCTGCGGCACGATCGCCTTGCCCAGAAGGAACGCGCCGTCCAGCGCCACCGACATGATCTCGCGCCATTCGTCGAACGACATGTCGAGGAAGGAGGTCTGGCGGCGAAGTCCCGCGTTGCTGACCAGGATGTCGACGCCGCCGAACGTCGCCGCGGCCTCGGCCGCGAGACGGGGCGGCACAGCCGGATCGGAAACATCGCCCATTGCCGCCATCGCCTTGCCGCCCGCCGCTTCGATCTCGGCCACGACGGCATCGACCGAAGCCTTGTCGGAGCGTCCGTTGACCACGATCGACGCTCCGTCGCGCGCGAGGGTCAGCGCGATCGTGCGGCCGATATTCTTGCCCGCGCCCGTCACCAGCGCGACCTTGCCTTGCAGGGGTAATGACATGCGTTCTCCGCCCAGGGTCCGGCCGCGACCCTAGCGGAGATCGTTCACGAACTTAAGCGTGGCCGTCAGCCGGCGACGATGTAGGCCCGCAGCGCCTCGGTCTCATGCCGGGCTTCCTCGAGCCGCGCCTTCACGACGTCGCCGATCGAGACCAGACCCAGCAGTTCACCGTGGCGCACCACCGGCAGGTGGCGGAAACGTCCGCGCGTCATCTGCTCCATGACATGGTCGATGGAATCGTCGGGATCGCAGGTCACGACATCGCGCGTCATGACGTTGCGCGCCTCGAATTCCAGGGCCGCAGCCCCGTGGCTGGCGAAGGCGCGCACGAGGTCGCGCTCCGAGACGATGCCGGCCACCGAACTCCCGGCGTCGAGGACCAGCACAGAGCCGATGCGGCGCGTGCTGAGCTGCTGGGAGATCTGGGCGACCGAGGTCCCCGGCGTGACCGTGTAAACGAGACCACCCTTACGCGACAGGATATCGGAGACGAACATGGGTTCCCCCTCACTGTGATTACAGGTCTGGTAAACGCCAACGCTGTAGCGCGGAGCGAGGTTGCGGGCGATAAAGCCCCTCATGAACGATGCTCGATCGGCCCTCGTCCTCTTCTCCGGCGGCCAGGATTCCACCACGTGTCTGGCCTGGGCGCTAGAGCGATTTACGCATGTCGAGACGGTCGCTTTCGACTATCGCCAGCGACACCGGATCGAACTGGATCAACGGCTGGTGGTCCTGGACCAAGTCCGGCGCCAATTTCCGCAGTGGGCGGACCGGCTGGGCCAGGACCATTTCATCGACATGGGCGTGCTGGGACAAATCAGTGACACGTCACTGACGCGCGACGTGGCCTTCGCGATGGAGAAGGATGGGCTGCCCAACAGCTTCGTGCCCGGCCGCAATCTCCTGTTCTTCACCTTCGCCGCGGCCGTCGCCTGGCGACGCAACATCCGCAACCTGGTTGGCGGCATGTGCGAGACGGATTTCTCGGGCTATCCCGACTGCCGCGACAACACGATCAAGGCGCTGCAGGTCACGCTGAACCTCGGAATGGACCGAGCCTTCGTCCTGCACACGCCGCTGATGTGGCTCGACAAGGCGGAGACATGGGGCCTCGCCAGCGAGTTGGGAGGACAGGAACTGGTCGAGCTGATCCTGGAACACACGCATACCTGCTACGACAGTGTGCGCGGCCCCCGGAACGACTGGGGCTATGGCTGCGGCCAATGCCCCGCCTGCACTCTGCGCAAGCGGGGCTTTTCAGCTTGGCGCGAGGGAAAAGCCTCGCTTTGAAGAACTAGCGGCCGCCGGCGAGCTGGCGCGCGCCCGTCAGGTTCTGCTGGATCTTCGGCAACTGCAGCTGGGCGTAGCGGCGCAGCGCTCCATTGCCACCGTCCTGCGAGTAGGCACCGTACTGCGCGTTCGCATCGATATGGGCCGCGAGTTGCGCATTGGCGTAAGCCGTATCGAACTCGACGCCCTCGAGCACGTTCAGGCGCTGTAAGGTGGCGACCCAACCCGGCGTGTTGCTGGGATCGGGTGCGTAGGACACGCCGGCTTCCGAGCGCGACTTGGTGAGATACTGCGCAGCCTCCGTCTGGTCGGCGACCATGCGCGCAGCGAAGCCGCGGACGTTCTCGTTCGTCGACTTGGCGAGAGCGAGCCGGCCCGACGCGATCTCGAAATCGTTGAACTGCTGGGCGAATCCCACGAAGCGCGAATCCGGCAGCGCATCCACGGCAAAAGCGCGGGTGGCATGGACGGCCGGCAGGGCGGCGATGCCGAGCAGGATCGAACGACGGGCGATGGGCTGCATGCAATTTCTCCTGAGTGTCTCCGCTAAAACGCAACCCGCCCGACCGGGTTCCCCTCCAGGGGCCCACCTGCTAGGAGCGCGGGCATGAGTTCACCGCTGCGCGCCAGACTGGAAGGGCTCGCCTACTTTCTGGGCTTCGTGTCCTGCATCCCGGTCGCCAACTGGATGATCGGCAATGTCGGCGCGGTCTGCGTGCCGCAGGGTCCGTGTCTCGTGCCGGTCTGGCCGTGGGGGCCGGACGACAAGCCGCTGATGGCACCCTCCGGCGTGCTGATCATCGGGCTGGCGCTGGTGCTGCGCGATCTCGTGCAGCGCAGGCTCGGCCGCGGCGTCGCGCTCGCCGCCATCGTGGCGGGGGCCGCCTTGTCCGGCGCGGTCGCGCCGCCGCAGCTTCTGATCGCCTCGACCGCCGCGTTCCTGCTCTCCGAACTGGCCGACTTCGCCGTGTACACGCCCCTGCAGTCGCGCGGCCTCGTCCTGGCCGTGCTGGCCAGCAGCGTCGTCGGCCTGATCGCCGACAGCATCCTGTTCCTGTGGCTGGCCTTCGGCAGCCTCGACTATGTGGCCGGCCAGATCCTGGGCAAGCTCTGGATGGTCCTGCTGGCCCTGCCCTTCATTCACTGGATCCGCAAACGCGAGTTGTCGACATGAGCCTTTCCCTTCTCCCCGTGGACGACCGGGTTTCCGTCTCCGGCCAGCTCTCGCCCGCCGACATGAAAGAAGTCGCTGGCGCGGGCTTCACCGCCGTCGTGAACAACCGGCCCGACGGCGAGGCCCTCTTCGGCCAGCCCAGGACGGCGGACCTGCGCGCGGCCGCCGAGGCAGCCGGACTGAAATTCCTCGATTTGCCCTTTCCCGGCCCGCGGGCGACGCCGGAGCAGGTGCGCGCCCTCGCCGACCTGCTGGCCTCCGGCGACGAAAAGGTCGTGGCTTTCTGCAAGAGCGGCATGCGCTCCGCCCTGCTGTGGGGCGCCGCTTCGATGGCGAACGGCCGCTCGGTCGAGGAGGTCCTGCAGGGCGCCCGCAACGCCGGCCAGGAACTGGGCGGCGTCGCCGATCTCATGACCGGTCTCGCGCAGGCGGCACGAAGCTGAGATGAGCCTTTGAGACATGATGGCGGCCAAAGCCGCCGGCCGAAAGACTTGGCTTGCACCGGACGCGCCGCCGCTCCTTAATCGCGCGTCCTGAAGAGATCCGTTGGGGGAATGTTCACATGATGAAGTCGATTCTGGCCGTGTCCGAAGGCGGTCCTGATGCCGCGATGTCGTTCCGCCTGGCTGCCCGGGTCGCCTCGATCTTCGACGCCAGCGTGGATGCGCTGCACCTCCCGGTCGGGCCGGCCGGCGGCGCGGTCGGCGGGCTCGCCATGAGCGGCGAGGCGATGCCCCTGATCATGAACCTCGACGACGAGCGACTCGAAGAGCGCAGCAAGGCGTCGGAGAGCGCCTACAAGGAAGTGCTCGGCGGCCTCGCGGGCTCGACCTACACCGCCGCCGAAACCGCGACCCTCGACACGCTGGTCGCGATGGGCCGTTGCTCGGACCTGCTGGTGCTCGGCCGTCCGGGCTCCGACCCGGAGAACGTCGCGCCCGCCACCGTCGAGGCCGCCATCCACGAATGCGCCCGCGCCGTCATGATCGCGCCGCCGAATGCCGGCAGCGGCGGTTTCGGCTCGATCGTCGTCGCATGGAACGGAAGCTTCCAGGCCGCCCGCGCCGTCGAATATTCCCTGCCGTTCCTCGCCAAGGCCAGCAGCGTCACGCTGCTGGTCGTCGGCTCGAAGGCCGACGACGTCGGCGCGTCCTATCTCGCGCGCAACCTCGGCCGCCATGGCATCAAGACGGTGATCGACGCCATCGATCCCGGCGCCGTGTCGGGCCGCGCACGCGGCCGCGCGCTGCTCGACTACACGCACGGCAAGGGCGCCGACCTGCTGGTGATGGGCGCCTATGGCCGCGGCCAGGTGATGAGCTTCCTCGGACTGGGCGGTGCAACCGGCAAAGTCATCTCGTCCTGCCGCGTGCCGCTGCTGATGGCGCATTAGGCCAAGCAAAGCTCGGCCGCCAAGCGTCAGGACATCGCTTTGCGATGTCCGGAAGCGCCGAAGAAAGAGCGGTCATCATGACCGCTCCGGAGTTCTTACGGGCAGGCGCCGGCCCCCTGGCTCACGACCTGCGGGTCGCTGCACGCGGTGCAGGCGTTGCCGTAGGTCTTGCGCGAGCCGTCGCGCAGCACGCCGCAGGCCGGGCGATAATCCCTGGTGCACATCTGCGGCCGCGGATCGGCGCATTGTCCGCCGGCGACGGGCATCGATTCCGGCGCGAGCTCGGCGCGGACGAAGCGGAACACGAAGGGCTGCGTGCGGTACTCACTCAGCGTGCCGAACATCGCGATCTTCGTGCCCACCGACGGCGGCGGGTTGAGCGGACGCGCCGGCGTCACCTCTATGTCGACGAGGTTGCCGGCCTGCGCCTCGTCGGTGATCGCGCCTTCGATGCGCTCGGGCGTGACCGAGACCACCTTGAACATGAGCTTGAGACGCGAGGCGCCCTGCTTCTCGCCGATCGCCTTCCACACCGACTCGGCGGCGCGCTTGTTGGCGGGGCTGACGTCGCGATGGCGCAGCACCAGCACCCATTGCGCGGGCGTGAGCTTGTTGAGCTCGTTGTCTTCGAGGAGCTGCAGCGCCTGCTCCGGTGGCGTCATGGCGCGCGGGATCGACTTCTTGAAGTTGGCCGGAGGCGCGGTTTCGTTCGCGACACGCGTCACGATCGCGTCCCAGCCTTCCTCGCTGCCGCGGTACACGCGATAGCGCGACCGGACATAGCGATCGATATCCTGCGCGGCCGAATCGTTCTTCGCCGCCCGGGCGATGGCGATCGCGCGGGCGCCGTACCAGAAGCCCAGCGCATCGACCGGCGAGCCTTCCAGTTGCGCGACGGCGTACTGATAGACGTCCTGGAGGTTGCCCGGATCGGCCGCGACCGCCTCGCGGTAGAACACGCGCGCCTTGTCGTAGTCCTTCTCCTGGAGCGCGGCGAAACCCAGTACGCCGTTGAAGACGCCGGACAGTTGCTCCTTCACCTTGGCGAACCCCGCATCGTCGAGCAATGGCGGCTTCTGCCACTTGGGCATCACCGCGAGGCCGCGCTGCGAGGCCATCACCGCACCGGCGAGCGCGGACGCCTCGCCTCCCGAGGCCTTCAGGCGCCCCACATAGGCCCGGTTGGCGAGCGCGCGCACATTGTCGGGATCGACCTGCAGGAGGCGGGCGACCAGGACGTCGGCCTTGGCCGGCTGGTTGGCCGCCTGCCACGCCGCGATCGCCTGTTCGTGCGCCTCGAAGCGCAGGACGCTGCCGGGATACCAGGCGATGAAAACTTCCATCGCCTGCGCCTTGCGCGCAGGATCCTTCGTGTTCAGGGCCGCCACGTAGCTGTCGTACTCGGCGGGATTGGTGAAGCTGCTGCGCTGCGCCGATCCCGGCGTCTGGACAGGAGCCGCCTGGCCGGGACTCTGCGCAGGAGCCTGGGCCGGAGTCTGCGTCTGCGCCGAGGCGTGCATTGGCGCGACGGCACACGCCGCCGCAAAAACGAGAGCCAACCATCGCAACGCCTGCATCCCCGACTCCTCTCCGATCACACGCTGTCTTGCAAGGCCCAATCGGCGTGAATTGCCGTGACCATCCGGGGGAATTGAGGCACTCTTCCGGCGCCAGACTTGAGCGGGGAAAATGACGATGAGAAACCGGCGTTCGACGGCATCGATGCTCGTCGCTGCGGTGTTTTGCGCTGTCTGCGGCACGGCGCCCGCACGCGCCCAGCAGGGTGGCCCGCCGCCCGCCGTGCTCGTCCAGCCCGCCGAGATGAAGCCGATCGCCGACCAGGCCGAATTCATCGGCCGCGCCGCCGCCGTCGACAAGGTCGAGCTGCGCGCGCGCGTGAAGGGGTTCCTCGGCCCGCGCAAGTTCGCCGACGGCGACCTCGTGAAGAAGGATCAGGTCGTCTTCACCATCGAGCCCGAGACCTATCAGGCCGCCGTCGACCAGAAGAAGGCCCAGCGTGACGCCGCGCAGGCCGCCCTGGCCAATGCCGAGATGCAGCTGAAGCGTGCCGCGGAGCTGCTGCGCACCAACACCGGCACCCAGGTCACCTACGACCAGCGGCTGTCCGAGCAGCTCCAGGCCAAGGCACAGGTCGAGGATGCCAGTGCCCAGCTGCGCGATGCCGAGCTCCAGCTCTCCTACACCGAGATCAGGTCGCCCATCGACGGCCGCATCGGCCGCGCCGCCTTCTCGCCGGGCAACCTCGTCAGTCCCGATTCGGGCGTGCTGGCCACCATCGTCAGCGAGCATCCGATCCGCGTGCTCTTCCCCGTGACGCAGCGCGAGCTGCTCGACGCGCGGCGCGAGCAGGCCGCCGACCCCAACGGCATCGTCGTGCGCATCCGCCTGGCCGACGGCTCGATCTACAAGGAGAAGGGCAAGATCGACTTCATCGACAACACGGTCGACG
The DNA here is from genome assembly GCA_945952105.1 of uncultured Rhodospirillaceae bacterium. Taxonomy (GTDB): domain Bacteria; phylum Pseudomonadota; class Alphaproteobacteria; order Reyranellales; family Reyranellaceae; genus Reyranella. The sequence continues at coordinate 69,048 of CAMFGZ010000005.1, forward strand.
CCAAGACCGACGGTCAGATCGTGCGGGCCACCTTCCCCAACACCGACGGCGTACTGACCGACGGCCAGACCCTGAGGGTCATCATCGAGGGCGAGAAGGTGCCGACGTCGGTCGCCGTGCCGCAGGCCGCCATTGCCCAGGACCAGACCGGCGCCTACCTGTTCGTCGTCAACGACAAGAACGTGGTCGAGCAGAAGCGGGTCAGGACCGGCGTCTCGCGCGACGGCATGGTCGCCATCACCTCCGGCCTGCAGGCCGGCGAAAAGGTCATCGTCCAGGGCCAGCAGCGCGTGCGCCCGGGCATGACGGTCAATCCCACCGTGGCGCCTCCTTCCGCCTCGACGCAGAAGCAGTAAGTCATGACGATCTCGTCGCTGTTCATCCGCCGGCCGCGGCTGGCGTTCGTCATCTCGACGGTCATCACCATCGCCGGCCTCATCGCCATGACCGCGCTGCCGGTGGCGCAGTTCCCCGACATCGTGCCGCCGCAGGTTCGCGTCACCGCGACCTATCCCGGCGCATCGGCCCAGGCGGTCGAGGAGAGCGTGGCGCAGGTCATCGAGGCGCAGGTCAACGGCGTCGAGCGCATGATCTACATGAAGTCGACGTCGGGTGGCGATGGCAGCTACGCGCTCACCGTCAGCTTCGAGGTGGGTTCGGATCCGGACCTCAATACCGTCAACGTCAACAACAGGGTCAACCAGGCGATCGCCCTCCTGCCTCCCGAGGTGCAGCGGCTGGGCGTCACGACGAAGAAGCAGTCCTCGGCGCTGCTGCAGGTCGTTGCCGTCTACTCGCCCAAGGGCACGCGCGACGCTCTGTTCCTGTCGAACTTCACGACCATCACCCTGCTCGACACGTTGCGGCGCGTACCGGGCGTCGGCGAGGCCTCGCTGTTCGGCGCGCTCGACTACTCGATGCGCATCTGGCTGAACCTCGAGCGCATGGCGAGCCTCGACATCACCCCCAACGAGGTGGTGCAGGCGGTTCAAGCCCAGAACGTCCAGGCCGCGGTCGGCCTGGTGGGCGCGGCGCCGCTGCTCGACGATGTCAGCTTCCAGCTCAACATCACCACGCAGGGCCGCCTCGTCACCACCGAGGAATTCGAGAACATCGTGGTGCGCGCCAAGTCCGACGGCGCGCTGGTCCGGGTCAAGGACATCGCCCGGGTCGAACTCGGCGCCAAGACCAGCGACCAGCTCGGCCGCTACAACGGCCAGGCCGCCGCCGGCATCCAAATCTACCAGTTGCCCGGCGCCAATGCGCTGGCCACCGCCCAGGGCGTGCGCGACGCGATCAAGGCGCTCGAGCCGCGCTTCCCCGAGGATGTCGCGTACAACGTCATGTACGACACGACCGTGTTCGTGCAGGCCACGATCAAGAGCGTGATCAAGACGCTGATCGAGGCCTTCGTGCTGGTCGGCATCGTCGTCTTCATCTTCCTCGGCAACCTGCGCGCCACCCTGATCCCGATCATCGCCGTGCCGGTCGCGCTGATCGGCACCTTCGCCGTCATGCTGGCGCTCGGCTACTCGGCCAACACGATCTCGCTGCTGGCGCTCGTGCTGGCGATCGGCATCGTGGTCGACGACGCCATCGTGGTGGTCGAGGCGGTCGAGCACATCCTGGAACACGAGCCCGAGCTCACGGTCGCGCAGGCGACCGAGAAGGCCATGGGCCAGGTCACCGGGCCGATCATCGCCATCACCCTGGTGCTGCTGTCGGTCTTCATCCCGACCGCCTTCATCCCCGGCATCTCGGGCCAGCTCTACGCGCAGTTCGCCGTGGCCGTGTCGGTCTCGATGATCATCTCGGCGATCAACGCCCTCACGCTCTCGCCGGCGCTGTGCTCGCTGATCCTGCGCCATCGCAAGAAGCCGACCGGCGTGGTCGGCTGGATGCAGGGTCGCATCGACAGGACGCGCGACGGCTACGTCAAGGTCGTGACGCCGCTGGCGCGGCGCGGCATCGTCGCCCTGCTGCTGGTCGTGGGCTTCGCCGCCGCGACCGGCGGCATAGGCTCCATCGTGTCCTCGGGCTTCCTGCCCGACGAGGACCAGGGCGCGTTCATGGCCGAGGTGCAGCTCCCCGACGCGGCCTCGACCAACCGCACGCTGGCGGCCGTCGCGGAGGTCGAGAAGACCATCGCCGACAAGCCCTGGAAGCAGAGCGTCTTCACCGTCTCTGGCTACAGCATGATCGACGGCCTCGCGCTGCCCAACCGCGCGCTGGTCGTGGTCGAGCTGAAGACGTTCGACCAGAGGAAGGACCCTTCGCTCTCGGTGTTCAGCGCGCTCAAGGAGCTGAACGTCGCCTTCAGCCAGATCGCGTCCGCCAACGTCTTCGCCTTCAACCTGCCGCCCATCATGGGCCTGGGCAACTCGTCGGGCTTCGAGTTCGTTGTGCAGTCGCTCGCCGGCGCCTCGCCCGCCGATCTCGCCGCCGTGTCGCGCGGCATGATGATCTCGGCGCAGGAAGTGCCGCAACTCGCCGGGGTCTACACGACCTACAGCGCCTCGACGCCGCAGATCAACCTGAAGCTCGACCGCGAGCGCGCCCAGGCGCTGGGCATCTCGATCTCCGACATCTTCTCCGCCATGCAGACCTCGCTCGGCGGCTCCTACACCAACGACTTCAACCTGTTCGGACGAACCTGGCAGGTGAAGGTGCAGGCCGATGCCTCGGATCGCAGCAAGGTGAGCGACGTCTTCCGCGTGCGGGTGCGTGCGGCGAGCGGCGAACTCGTGCCGCTGCAGGCGGTGGCGAACATCGAGATGGTGACCGCGCCCTCCTCGGTGGTCCGCTACAACAACCTGCGCTCCGTGGTGGTGAACGGCGCGCCGGCGCCGGGCTACTCCTCGGGCGACGCCATCGCCGCCATGGAGACTCTCGCGAAGCGCACGCTTCCCGCCGGCTACGGCTTCGAGTGGACGGGCACGGCGCTGCAGGAGAAGGCCGCCAGCGGCCAGACCGGCTTCATCCTGGGCCTCGCCGTCGTCTTCGCCTACCTGTTCCTGGTCGGCCTCTATGAAAGCACGGCCATCCCGCTGGCGGCCCTGCTGTCGGTCATCGTCGGCCTGTTCGGCGCGGTGACGGCGCTGTTCATCTCCGGCCTCGACAACAACATCTTCGCCCAGATCGGCATCGTGGTCCTGATCGCGCTGGCGGCCAAGAACGCCATCCTGATCATCGAGTTCGCGATGGCCGAACGCGACAAGGGATCCGACATCGTGACGGCGGCGACGACCGCCGCCGGGCTCAGGTTCAGAGCCGTCATGATGACCTCGTTCGCCTTCATCCTGGGCCTGGTGCCGCTGGTCATCTCCTCGGGCGCAGGTGCCGCCACGCAGCGCGCCGTCGGCACCGCGGTGTTCGGCGGCATGATCGCGGCCTCGTTCCTCGGCATCTTCGTGATCCCGGGCCTCTACGTGGCGTTCCAGCGCTTCCGCGAAACGGTGAAGGGCTGGATGGGCGGAGCGAAGACCAAGTAGCGTAAGAAGGGAGGCTCCCATGGATCTGCGCATCAAGGGCCGCAAGGCGATCGTCTGCGCCAGCAGCGACGGGCTGGGACGCGCCTGCGCCGAGGCGCTGGGCCGTGCCGGCTGCGAGTTGGTGATCAATGGAAGGCGTCCCGACAAGCTCGAGGAGACGGCCGCCGCGCTGCGCAGCGCGACCGGCGCCAAGGTGACGGCCGTCGCTGCCGACGTGGCGACACCGGAAGGCCGCAAGGCCCTGTTCGCGGCCTGCCCCGAGCCCGACATCCTGGTGAACAATGCCGGCGGTCCGCCGAAGAAGGACTTCCGCGAACTCACACCGGAAGACTGGTCACGTGCGATCGACGCGAATTTCCTGTCCGCCGTGCACACCATCACCCATTGCGTTGACGGCATGATGGCGCGCGGCTTCGGCCGCATCGTCAACATCACCTCCATGACGAGCGTGCGCCCCTACATCAACCTCGACCTGTCGAACGCCACGCGCCTCGGCCTCACCGGCTTCGTGGCCGGCGTGTCGCGCCAGGTCGCCGCAAAGGGCGTCACGATCAACAACCTGCTGCCGGGCGCCTTCGCGACCGAGCGCACCAACGCGCTGGGCAGCGACCGCGCCAAGGTCTCCGCCACCATCCCGGCCGGCCGCTTCGGCGACCCGTCGGAATTCGGCGACACCTGCGCCTTCCTGTGCGGCGTGTCGGCTGCCTACATCACCGGCCAGAACATCCTGATCGACGGCGGCTTCTGCATGAATACGTTGTAGGGCCGAGCGAAGCTCGGCCCGTTGAGCGACAGGACATTGCCTGCAATGTCCGAGAGCGCCGAAGGACGCCTCAACGACCGACCCACGGCGGGCTTGGCCTTGCCGAAGACGACTCCGGATGCGCGGCGAGATCGTCGGTCCGGGCGCATTCGGCTTCCGACAGGACATGATCGACCGCCTTCGCCTGCCGCCACGTATCCCAATCAGATGTCTCGCGTCCGTTCACCGAATGATGGTCGCGCATGACGTTCACCCGCACGAACCACAGGCCACTGGCCTGCTCGCCATGGCCGAAGCTCATCGGATCGGCCTCGCCCGCACGGCAGCGCCGCCACGCCTCGCCGGCGGTGACGAACATGTCGGCGGGCAAATCCCTGAAATCGAAGCCAATACCGAGACGCGGCGCGATGACCGGATCGAGCTGGGCGTCCGCACGATGCCAGCGTTCGTCGCGCCAATATTCGCAAATCCAGTGGTCCTCCCACTCGCGGCGAAAGTAGGCCGCGAAGCCGCAGCGCACGCGCGCCGGTACACCCTGCTGGCGCAGCATGCCGCAGAGCATCAGCGCGTAGTCGCGGCAGGTGCCGACCGCACGCCGGTCCGTCGCCCGTTCCGCCGTCAGCACCGCCCCATCGAGGTCGGCGATCTGCTTCAGCCGGCCGGCCAACGGGAGCGTCTCGCGCGATACCGTACGGAATTGCGCTTCGCTGACGCCATAAGCGGCAAGCCAGTCCGAATGGATCAGAATGCCCTGCACGACATGGCAGAGGGCACCGACGTCCGTCGGCAGCCCGTCAAAATTCAAGGGTCCGCTACCGGGCGCCGACATCGGGCCGTGCGGTCGCCAGCGTTCAGGGCTTCCCATGGTCGTCATCCGACCATGTTAGCAGGTCTATCCGGACTTCAGGCAGCGACTTTGATCGTTCGGTCGCCGCGGCACTTCATCAGCGGCTGGATGTGCTGGCCGAACTGATCCATGCCGACGAGGAAGTCGTCGAAGGTCAGCATGATGCCCTTGGTGCCGGGCACGGTGGCGCATTCGTCGAGCATCCTGGCCACGTTGGCATAGGAGCCGACCAGCGTGCCCATGTTGAAGTTGATCGCGCCCTCGGGCGCAGAGATGCGCTTGGCCGTGCCGCCATCGTCCGCGTTGGGATCGGCGTCGGCCTGGCCCGACATCCACGCCAGCGCGCCCATGTCGGCGCCCTCGTTGTAGAGCTTCCACTTGGCCATCGCCTTCTCGTCGGTCTCGTCGGCGATCACCATCATCAGCACGTAGTTGCCGACGTCGCGGCCGGTCCTGGCCGCCGCCTCGACCATCATCTGGTTGGTCGGCGCATGGGCGGTCGGCGTGTTCACGCCCTTGCCCAGCGTGAAGTTGTAGTTGCAGTAGGTCGCGCCGAATTCCATGCCGCGGGGGCTCTGGCCAGCGCTCACGATCTTGATCGGCGCCTTCGGACGCGGCGAGAGCTTGCAGTCAGACATCTGGAAGTACTTGCCCTTGAAGTCGGAGGTGCCGGTCTCCCACAGCTCCTTCATCACCGTCACGAACTCGGTCGAATAGTCGTAGCGGTAGCCGAAATACGCCTCGCCCGGCCACAGGCCCATCTGCTCGTACTCGTCCTTGGCCCAGCCCGAGACGATGTTGACGCCGAACCGGCCGTGCGAGATCGAATCGATGGTCGAGGCCATGCGCGCGATGATGGCGGGCGGGATGGTGAGCACCGCGACCGAGGCATAGAGCCGGATGCGCTCCGTCACCGCGGCCAGACCAGCCATCAGGGTGAAGGATTCGAGATTATGGTCCCAGAACTCGCTCTCGCCGCCGAAGCCGCGCAGTTTGATCATCGACAGGGCAAAATCGAGCCCGTAGCCCTCGGCCTTCTGCACGATCTGCCGGTTGAGATCGAAGCTGGGCATGTATTGCGGCGACGTGGTGGAGATCAGCCAGCCATTGTTTCCGATCGGAATGAATACACCGATGTCCATGGAGCCCTCCTCGACTATGGGCTCCCGGCAGCAAGGGGCATGCCAGCTCAGGCGCCGGAAACGCGTCTCCTGAGCTCGGAATCGTGCAGGGTCGTGTCCTGCCCCGGCGGCGCGATGCGCACCGCGTCCTCCAGGGTCAGGGTCTGGCGCCATTCTTCGGCCGGCCGCGCCCGGTCATCGGAGCCGATCTGGTCGACACCCCAGTAGAGTTCGAGATGGTGGCCGTCGGGGTCGAGGAACTCGACCGACACCTGGCAGCCGGCGCGGCGGCGGCCCTCGTAGACGATCTCGACACCATGCGCCCTGAGGTGATCGCGCGCGCGGAATACCTCGTCGAGCGTGCCCAGTTCGAAGGCGAGGTGATGCAAGGTGCGGGCGCGGGACTCCGTGACCGGTGCGCCACCGACCAGCGCCAGGCAATGATGGTCGCCGTTGGAGCGCAGGAACACCATGCCGCCCGGCATCATGGTGGCGGGATAGACGTCGGATACTTTGAAGCCCAGCACGTCGGTATAGAAGCGCCGCGACCGGTCGAGGTCGGCGACGTTTACGACGGCGTGGCCGAGCTTCCGGACCTTGAAGGGCAAACCCTGAGGCATCGCCCGCTCCCTCGATTGTGCCGGACTACCTTTCTGTCCGGGGCTCGGCCATCATGCGCCCGACAAATCGAAAGGGGAACGAGCGCATGGCGAAAGCGCCCAACAAGCTGTCGGCCAGCGAAGCGATCCTGCGCATGTCGCAGAAGCGGCTGAAGGCCCGCGATCTCGTCGAAGCCTGCCTCGACCGTATCGAGCAGCGCGAGGGGCAGGTCCATGCCTGGGAGGCGCTCGATGCCGAGGGCGCCCGCAAGCGCGCCGACATGCTCGACAAGCGCGCCAAGCCGGTGGGGCCGCTGCACGGCATCCCGCTCGCCGTGAAGGACATCATCTCGACGAAGACCCTGCCCACCACCTGCGGCTCGCCGATCTACCGCGACCATGTCGCGGGCCGTGACGCCGCCTGCGTGACGCAGCTCGTGAACGCCGGCGCCATCGTGCTCGGCAAGTCGGTGACGACGGAATTCGCCGGCGCGCATGCCGGCAAGACGCACAATCCGCACAACCTGCGCCATACGCCGGCCGGCTCCTCCTCGGGCTCTGCCGCGGCGGTTGCCGATACGATGGTCCCCGTCGGCTACGGCACGCAGACCTCGGGCTCAGTGATCCGTCCCGGCGCCTTCAACGGCGTCGTGGCCTACAAGGGCACCTACGGCTGGGCCGATACGACGGGCATCAAGACCTACGCCAGGAGCCTCGACACGCTGGGCTTCTTCACTCGTACTGCCAACGACCTCGCGCTGATCCGCGCCGCCTACGGCCATGCGCCGGCCGATCCGCCGCAACAGATGCCGCGGATCGGCTTCTGCCGCACCCTCTGGTGGGATCAGGCCGATCCGTACAACAGGAAGAACATCGAGTTCGCCGCCCGGACCCTTCGGGCCGGTGGCGCCAAGCTGCGCGAATGGGAGATGCCCGAAAGCTGGGGGCCGCTCATCACCGCGCACAACCGGGTGATGACCAAGGAAGCGACCCATCACTACGGGCCCGAACGCGCCCGCTTCCCCCATCTCCTCTCGCCCGGGCTGACGGCGAGTCTCGAGGTCGGCGACAGCGTCACGCGCGCCCAACTCGCCGATGCCAAGAAGCGCAAGCAACGCGCGCTGGGCGATCTCGCACAGGCATGGGAACGTTTCGACTTCCTACTCGCGCCCGCCGCCCGCGGCGAAGCACCGGCCGGTCTCGGCTACACCGGCGATCCGATCTTCAACCGCTTCTGGACTCTTTTAGGCACGCCCTGCATCGCGCTGCCGTTCAACCTCGGCCCGTTCGGCCTGCCGCTCTCGGTGCAGCTCATCGGCAAGCATGGCAGCGACGACCAGCTCATCTCCTGGGCGCGCTGGGCAGAGGCGCGCCTCTCGTGAAGCTCGGATTGATCGGCTACGGCGCCATCGGCAAGCATGTCGAAGCCGCCGGGCTGGAGAACATCGAACTGGTCTCCGTCCTGGTGCGCCGGCCACGCCCGGAAGGCGTGCTGACGCACGAGCCCGACCGGTTCTTCGCCCATCGCTTCGATGCCGTGGCCGAATGCGCCGGCCATGACGCCGTCCGCACCTACGGTCAGCGCGTGCTGGAAAGCGGTGCCGACTTCTTCGTGACCTCTGTCGGCGCCTTTACCGACACCGCCCTGTTCGACCGGTTGCTGGCGGCGGCGAAGGCGAATGGCGCGCGGCTGATCCTGCCGTCGGGCGGCATTGGCGCGCTCGACATACTGAGCAGCGCTGCGGTCGGCGGGCTGGACAGCGTCACCGTCACGGTGCGCAAGGACCCGTCAGCCTGGAAAGGCACGGTCGCGGAGACGCTGGTCGATCTCGACGGGCTGAAGGCGCCGCACACGGTGTTCGACGGGCCGGTGCGCGAAGGCGCCCGCCTCTATCCGCAGAACGTGAACATCTCTGCCGCCGCCGCGATCGCCGGACTTGGCCTCGACCGGACGCGCGTGGTGATCGTGGCTGATCCCACCATCACCACGCACATCGTCGAACTGGAAGCCAAGGGCGCGTTCGGCCGCTTCACCTTCAGGGAAGACGTGACCGTCAGCGAGGAGAACCGCAAGACCGGCAAGCTGGTCGCCATGGCGATGGTGAAGTCGGTGCGCCAACTGGCGTCGACCCTCGTGGTCGCCGCCTAAAGAAAACAAGGAAACGTCAGATGGAAGAGTTCGACTACGTCATCGCCGGCGCCGGCGCCGCGGGGTGCGTGCTGGCAAATCGCCTGTCCGCCTCGGGCAAGAACACGGTCGCGGTGATCGAGGCCGGCGGCAAGGACAACCATATCTGGATCAAGGTGCCGGCCGGCTTCAACAAGACTGTCTATAACGACAATCTCAACTGGGGCTACGAGACCGCGCCCGGCCCGCACATCGACGGCCGACAGATCAGATTTCCACGCGGAAAAGTGCTGGGCGGCTCGGGCTCGATCAACGGCCATCTCTATGTGCGCGGCCAGTCGGCCGACTACGACACCTGGGCGCAGCTCGGCTGCCGCGGCTGGTCGTGGGACGACCTGCTGCCCTACTTCAAGCGCGCCGAGAGCCGGGTCGGCGGCAGCGATGAGACACGTGGGCGTGCGGGGCCCCTCTTCATCGAGGACCAGCGCGATCCGCATGTGCTGAGCGACGCCTTCATGGACGCCAACGAGACGCTCGGGCTGAAGCGCTCGCCCGACTACAACAGCGGCGACCAGGAAGGCACCATGCTCTACCAGAACATGATGAAGGGCGGCCGGCGCTGGAGCCCGGTCGACGCTTATCTGCGTCCGGCGATGAACCGGCCGAACCTCAAGGTGATCACCCACGCGCTGGTCGAGCGCATCGACCTCGACGGCAAGCGCGCCGTTGGACTGACTTATCGCCAGGACGGTCAGACGAAGCAGATCCGCGCCCGCCGCGACGTGATCCTGTCCGGCGGCGCCATCAACACGCCGCAGCTGCTGCAGCTCTCGGGCATCGGCAATGCCGACGACCTGCGCGAGATCGGAGTGGCGGCAAAGCACGTCCTGCCGGGCGTGGGCCGCAACTTCCGCGACCACTATGCGGTGCGCGTCTCGGCGCTCGTGAAGGGCGCTGGCTCGCTGAACGAGAAGAGCCGCGGCCTGCCGCTGGTGGGCGAAGTGCTGCGCTATGCCTTCACGCGCAAAGGCCTGCTGACGGCCGCGCCCAGCCATGCCGGCGGCTACTTCAAGACTCGGCCCGGTCTCGCTACGCCCGACATGCAGCTCTACTTCGCGCCGGCAAGCTACATGCCCGGCCGCTACGGCACGTCGGAACTCGATCGCGTGCCGGGCATGACGCTCGGCGTGTCGCAGCTCCGGCCGGAGAGCACCGGCCACGTCAAGGCGACCAGTGCCGATCCCACGGCCAAGCCCGAGATCCAGCCGAATTATCTCGCCGTCCAGCACGACCGCGACGCGCTGCTGGCGGCGATGAAGTACCTGCGCAAGCTGCTCGCCACGTCGCCGCTCAGCGGCTACGTAGTCGAGGAGAACCTGCCGGGACCGGCGGTGCAGACCGACGAGCAATGGATGGCCCATGCCCGCGCCACCGGCTCGACGACCTATCATCCGGTCGGCACGGCAAAGCTCGGCACCGATCCGATGGCCGTGGTCGATCCGCTCAGCATGCGCGTGATCGGCCTGGAGGGCCTGCGCGTCGCAGACGCGTCCTGCATGCCGACGATGGTCTCCGGCAACACCTACGCCGCGACCAACGCCATCGCGGAGAAGGCGTCGGATCTCATCCCGGCGACTTAGTTCATTGGAGCGCGCCACTCCAGTGGCGCTCAAGAATCATGATTGCGCCACTGGAGTGGCGCGCTCCAATGATCAAACGTACCCCGGTCCCTCGATCACCGGGTGGGCGATCAGGAATTCCTCGTCGATCTCGACGCCGATGCCGGGCTTGTCGAGCGGGCGGACGTTGCCGTCCTTGCCGATCTCCCAGGGCGCGCTGCCCAGTTCGTCGCGGAACTTGTTGGCCACCGAGAGGTCGGCCTCGAAGTAGCCGCCATTGTCGATCGACGCCAGGAAGTGGATCGACACGGCGTGATTGAGGCCGGTCATCGAGCTGTGCGGATGGATCGGCAGCTTCCACATCGAGGCGGCGGCCGCGATGCGCTGCACCTCGGTGATACCGCCGCTCTTCGACAGGTCGGGCTGCAGGATCGAGACGTTGCCGTCCTCGATTAGCCGGTGGAACTCGAAGCGCGTGTAATGGTTCTCGCCGGCCGCCAATGGCGTCACACCCCAGCCCTTGGCCATCGCGTAGGAGCGATGATCATGCGCCGGGAACGGCTCCTCCAGCCACGCAATGCCGAGTTCGTCCATCGCCGGCATCACACGGCGCACATCCTCGACCGTGTAGCCGGTGTTGGCGTCGGTCAGCAGCACCATGTCGTCGCCGAAGCGCTTGCGCACTGCCGTCATGCGCGCAATGTCGTTCTTCACGCTGTCGCCGACGCGGAGCTTCAGCGCCTTGTAGCCCGCCGCGACCATGGGACCGGCCTCGTCAGCCAGCGATTCCGGCGCCTGGTAGCCCAGCGAGATGCCGCCGGCATAGGCCGGCACCGGCTTGTTGGAACCGCCCAGCAGCTTGTAGAGCGGCCAACCGACGGCCTTGCCCTTGATGTCCCACAGCGCCTGGTCGAGGCCGCTCATCGCCATGGCGGTGGCCGCGCCCATGCCGTGGCTGCCGAGCTGGAACTTGTAGATCCTGGCCCAGATGCCGACCGTGTCGGTGGCATCCATGCCGACCACGAAGCCCTTCAGGGTCGTGTTGATCAGGTGCCCGATACTGCCGGGCGAGCGCGCATGATGGCTCTCGCCCCAGCCCACGATCCCGTCTTCGGTCGTCACCTTGACCATCACGCAGTCGCGCTTGGTCATGGTGCCGATGCCGAGCGAGACCTGCAGCTCCTTCGGCACGCGATAGCTGGTCGGATAGGCCTTTACGTCGACGATTTTCATGATCTTCTCCCCGCTGGGGGCGCGCGACTCCAGTCGCGCGTCATTGTTGCAGCAAGCGAAGACGCGCCACTGGAGTGGCGCGCCACCGGCTAGGCCACCTTGTATTTCTTCAGCACTTCGCGATCGATCTCGATCCCGAGACCGGGGCCCGTCGGGACCGTCACGATGCCCTTCTTCTGCACGATCGGCTCGAGCGCCAGGTGATCGCGCAGCGGGTTCGGCGTCTGCTCGAACTCGAGCATCGGCGGCATCGGGCGGAAGGCCGGCGGCTGGTCCGGCAACGCGGCGAGGAACTGCACCGTCGCGGCAAGGCCGATGGCCGAGCCCCAGGCGTGCGGCACGCATTCGACGCCGAAGGCCGAGGCGAGCGTCGCGATCTTGCGGCACTCCGAGAAGCCACCCGCCGCACAGAGGTCGGGCTGCACGATGTCCATCGCCTTCTTCGCGATGATGTCGCGGAAACCCCAGCGGGTGAAATCGTTCTCGCCGCCGGCCACCGCCATGTCGAGCGCACGCGTCACCTCGATATAGCCGTCATGGTCCTCGGGGCTGACCGGTTCCTCGAACCAGAGGATGTCCTGCTCCTCCAGCATGCGGCCGAGCTTGATGGCGTTGGGCACCGAGAAACAGTGGTTGGCGTCGATCGCCAGCTTCACGTTCGGCCCGATCGCCTCGCGCACCGCCGTGACGCGCCGTGTATCGAGCTTCAGGTCGCCCAGGCCGATCTTCATCTTGATCGCCTGGAAGCCGTCATGCTTGAACTCCAGCGCTTCCTCGACCGCTTCCTCGATCAGCTTGTTCATATCGATGAAGTAGAGGCCGGTCGCATAGGCGATGACTTCGCTGCGATAGGCGCCGCCGATCAGCTTGTGCACCGGCTTGTTCACGGCGCGGCCCATGATGTCCCACAGCGCGATGTCGATGCCGGAGATGGCCGAGATCGCCATGCCGGTCGTGCCGTAATCCTTGATCCTGTTGTAGAGGTCTTCCCAGATCGCCTCGACGTCGAACGGATCCTTGCCGATCACGCGCGCCTTGTACTGCGTCTCGATGAAGGTCTTGGCGACGGCGGCGGGCCCATAGCACTCGCCCCAGCCGGTGATGCCCTCGTCGGTCGTGATCTCGACCAGGCAGGTCGAGCGCGTGCCATAGACCCAGCCGCGCGCCGACACGAACGGCTTATCGACCTTGCAGCTCAGGATGTGGCAGACGACGTCCGTCACCTTCATCGTTTCCTCCAGACTTTTATTCGTTAGCCGACTGTTATCAGCAAATTGCCGAGCGTGTCCTGTCGCACCTTGTCGCTTGGTTCGACGACGGTGGTGCAGTCGAGCTGTTCGAGGATCGCCGGACCTTCGAGCGTGGCGTCGAGCGGCAGCTTTTCGCGGGCATAGACCGGCGTGTCGTGCCAGCCGTCGCTGAACCAGACGCGGCGCGTGCCGAGCTTCGCGGCCGCAAGCGTGGGGCTGCGTTCGGTGGCGGCGAGCGCGCCCAGCGAGATTTCCGGCCGCACGCCGATCACGGCGGTGTGCAGGTTGACGAGCACCGGCGGGATCTCGGGCAGCTCGATGCCGAAGCGGCGGAAGTAGGCGGCGGCAAACGCCTCGTGCAGGCCAGCGACGCCGATGTCGGCGCTGTCGACGCCGACCGACAGGATGTGGCTCTGCCCCTGGAACTGCATGTCGGCGGACAGCACGCGGCGCAGTTCGCGCACCGGCACGCCCTCGCGGGCGATCGTGGCCTCACCCTCGGCTGCCTGCTCGGCATAGATGCGCGCCACCGTGGCGTCATCGACGGCCGAGAGCGGCTTGTTCACGGTGCGCACATAGTCATGGCGCAGGTCGGCCACGACGCAGCCCAGCGCGTTGGTGATGCCGGGCCGCGCCGGCACCAGCACCGTCGGGATGCCCAGCTCGCGCGCCAGCGCCGTCGCATGGAGAGGGCCGGCGCCGCCGAAGGCGAAGAGCGCGAAGTCACGCGGATCGTGACCGCGCGACAGTGAGACGAGACGCACCGCCCCGGCCATGCGGTCGTTGGCGATGCGCAGGATGGCGGCAGCCGCGGCTTCGGCATCGAGGCCGAGCCGCTGGCCGACCTTCTCCAGCACGAGGCCCCGCACATGGTCGAGCGTCACCGGGTGGTCGACGCCCAGAAGCTTGTCGGGGTTGAGCCGGCCCAGCACCAGGTTGGCATCGGTAATGGTGGGTTCCAAACCGCCGCGCCCGTAGCAGATGGGGCCCGGTCGCGCGCCCGCGCTCTCCGGCCCGACCCGCAGCATGCCGGCCGCATCGACCGACGCGATGGAGCCGCCGCCCGCGCCGATCGTGTGCACGTCGACCATCGGCACGTGGATCGGCATCGCATATTCGAGTTCGAGTTCGCCCGAGACCTGCGGCACGGCGTTCTCGATCAGGCCGACATCGGTCGATGTGCCGCCCATGTCGTAGGTGATCAGGTTGGGATGGCCGGAGGCGCGGCCGGTATAGGCCGCCGCCATCACACCCGAGGCCGGGCCCGACATCACGGTGTTCACGGCTGCCTCAGCGATGAGCTGCGACGAGATCGTGCCACCATTACCCTGCATCACCAGCAGATCGCGGTCGAAGCCCTTGGCCTTCAGCTCCGTGCGCAGCCGCGACAGATAACGGTCGAGCACCGGCTGCACCGAGGCGTTCACCGCCGCCGTCACGCCGCGCTCGTACTCGCGATACTCCGACAGGATGATATGGCCCGCCGTGACATAGTCGTTGGGCCACAGGCCGCGGACGATCTCGGCGGCGCGGCGCTCGTGCGCGGCGTTGATGTAGCTGTGCAGGAAATGAATGACGACCGCCTCGCAGCCCATCGCCAGCAGCTTCTTCGCGGCGTCGGCGACGGCGGCTTCGTCGAGCGGCGTCAGCACCTTGCCGTCGGCATCCATGCGCTCGGGCACTTCGAGCCGCACCTCGCGGTCGATCATCGGCGTGAAGGTGCCGCGTAACCCGTAGGCCTGCGGCCGTGTGCGGCGGCCCAGTTCCAGCACGTCGCGGAAGCCCTTGGTGGTGATCAGGCCGACCTTGGCGATCTTGCGTTCGAGCAGCGCGTTCGTGGTCGTCGTCGTGCCGTGCACCACCGCCTGCAACAGCGCCGGATCGAGCCCGGCCGCGGCCAGCGCCGCCATGAAGCCGATCGCCTGGTTGTCGACGGTGGTCGGCACCTTGGCGAGCTTGACCTCGTTGGACGTCGGATCGATCGCCAGCAGGTCGGTGAAGGTGCCGCCGACATCGATGCCGACCGTGAAGCTGCTTTTGGACGCCATGGGTTCAGACCGAAAGATATTGTTCGCGCAGGGAAGCGTTGGCCGCCAGCTCGGCCATCGAGCCGCCGAAGCGGATCTGGCCCTTCTCGATGATGTAGGCGCGGTCGGCGACGCCCAGGGCGAAGTGCAGGTTCTGCTCGCACAGGATCACCGACACGCCCTCGCCCTTCAGCGCGCGGATGGAATTGCCCATCTCCTCGACGATGATGGGCGCCAGCCCTTCCGACGGCTCATCGAGCAGCACGCAGCTCGGATTGCCCATCAGGGTGCGCGCGATGGTGAGCATCTGCTGCTCGCCGCCAGACATGCGCCCACCCGGCCGCTCGCGCATGCGCGCCAGGTTGGGGAACAGCTTGAACAGCTTCTCCTCGGTCCAGACCGGCACGCCTGCGCGCGCGCCCTGCCGTCCGACCTCGAGATTCTCCATCACTGACAGTTCGGTGAAGATGCGCCGCTCCTCCGGCACGTAGCCAAGACCAAGTCGCGCGATGCGATACGGCGGCAGGCGCTCGATGCGCTGGCCGGCGAAGCTCACCGTGCCGCTGGCCGGCGGCACCAGACCCATGATCGCCTTCATGGCGGTCGACTTGCCGGCCCCATTGCGGCCCAGCAGCGCCACGACCTCGCCCGCGCGCACTTCCAGCGAGATGCCGTGCAGGATGTGGGCGCGACCGTAGAAGGCATGCAGGTCGGCGACCTGGAGCATCGCCGGGAGCATCAGTGCGTACTCCCGAGATAGACCGCGCGCACATTGGGATTGGCGCGCACTTCCTGCGGCGTACCGCCGGCGATCAGCACGCCGCGATCGAGCACGATGATGCGATCGGCCTGGGTGAAGACCACGTCCATGTCGTGCTCGGTGAACAGCACGGCGATGTTGCGCGCCCGCGCGAGCCGCGCCGTCAGCTCCATCAGAGCGACCCGCTCCTTGGGTGCCATGCCGGCCGTCGGCTCGTCCATCAGCAGCAGGCGCGGCTCGTTGGCCAACGCGATGGCGAGTTCCACCCTCTTCAGGTCGCCATAGGCCAGCACGCCACAGGCCCGCTCCGCTTGGTCGAGCATGCCGACCTGATCGAGCAAGGCGTCGGCCTCGCTCTGAAAGGCGGCGCCGAAGCGCGACAGTAGCGAGCGCAGTCGGCCGGCATGGGAATAGAGCGCCATCTGCACGTTCTCGCGGACGCTGAGCGAGGCAAAGGTGGCGGTGATCTGGAAGGTGCGGCCGACGCCCAGCCGCCAGATGGCGCGCGGGCGCAGGCCCACGATATCGCGCCCCGCGAGGCGCACGATGCCGGAGTCCGGCGCGAGCTGGCCGTTCAGCATGTTGAAGCAGGTGCTCTTGCCCGCGCCGTTGGGCCCGATCAGCGCCAGCATCTCGCCGGCCGAGACGGCGAAGGAGACGTCGGCCACCGCCTGCACGCCGCCGAACGCCTTGTGCAGCCCCTCGACCTGCAGCACCGCGTCGCTCATGCGCGCTGCTCCCGCCAGCGCGCGACCAGCGCCTTCAGGCCGCCGACCAGTCCCTGCGGGAAGAGCAGCACGATCAGCAGGATCACGCCGCCCATGACGGCGCGCCAGAACTCGGTGTTGCGCGCCACCGCGTCTCGCAGCCAGGTGAAGATCGCGGCGCCCACGACCGGGCCGGTCAAGGTCTCGACACCACCCAGCAGGACCATGATCAAGCCGTCGGTCGACTGCGCGATCGAGATGCTCGACGGCGAGATGCTGCCCTTGGAGAAGGCGTAGACCGCACCGGCGAGGCCGGCCAGCGCGCCCACCAGCACGAAGGCCGCCCACTGGAAGCCGCGCAGGTCGATGCCGATCGCCTCGGCACGCAGCGGCGAATCGCGGCCGGCACGCAGGGCGTAGCCGAACGGCGAGAACAGCACGCGCCAAAGGAACAGGATGCCGGCGCCGCACAGGACCAGCGCCAGATAGTAGTAGACGGTCTTGTCGGCGAGCCACGCCGACGGCCAGACGCCGAACACGCCGTTGCTGCCGCCGGTGACGGAATCCCACTGGAAGACGATCGACCAGCTGATCTGTGCGAACGCCAGCGTCAGCATGGCGAGATAGACGCCCGAGAGCCGCACGCAGAACCAGCCGTAGGCGATGGCGAAGAGGCCGGCGATCAGTGGCGCCAGCAGAAGCGCGGCTTCCATCGGCAGGCCGAAGCGCTTCAGCAGCAGGCTGGCGGCATAGGCGCCGATGCCGAAATAGGCGGCGTGGCCAAACGAGACCATGCCGGCCGGCCCCATGATGAAATGCAGCGAGACCGCGAACAGCGCGAAGCAGACGATGTCGGTCAGCAGGATCGTGGCGTAGCGGTCGGCGACAAGCGGCACGAGCGCGAGCAGTGCCAGCCACACCAGGGCGAAGGTCCAGGACGGCACCTGCAGCGGCGGCGCCGGCTCCGAGGCGGCACGCTGCGCGGCCTGCGGCTTGCCGAGCAGACCGTAGGGCCGCACCACCAGCACCAATGCCATGATCAGGAACTCGACCACGAGCGTGAGCTTCGAGAACGAGATCTCGAAGCCGAACCAGGTCACGGTGCCGATGCCGATGCAGAAAGCCTTGGCGACGCCGATGACAATGGCGGCCAGGAAGGCGCCGCCGATGCTGCCCAGCCCGCCCACCACCGTCACAACGAAGGCGTCGGCGATGATCGCGAGGTCGAGTTCGAGGTTGGCGGGCTCGCGCGGGATCTGCAGCGCGCCGCCCAGCCCCGCCAGCACCGATCCGACGAAGAATACCGAGGTGAAAAGCTTGGCCTGGTCGACGCCGAGCGCGCCCACCATCTCGCGATCCTGCGTCGCCGCCCGTACCAGCGCACCCCAGCGCGTGCGCGTCAGCAGCAGCCAGAGGAGGGTCAGCACGACCGGGCCGATGGCGATCAGCAGCAGGTCGTAGGCCGGGATGCGGCGCCCCATGATCTCGACCGCCATCGAGAGGCCGGGCGCGCGCGGGCCTACAAGATCCTCGGCGCCCCAGGCGAAGAGCGCGATGTCCTTGATCACCAGCACGACGGCGAAGGTCGCCAGCAACTGGAACAGTTCCGGCGCGCGATAGATGCGCCGCAGGACCAGCACCTCGATCAGGATGCCGACCAGACCGACCGCAAGAGCTGCGAGCAGGACGGCGCCCCAGAAGCCCAGCGGCGTGCGGCCGAAGAACTCGATCAGCGAATAGGCGCCATAGAGCCCCAGCATGTAGAGCGAACCGTGCGCGAAGTTCACGATCCGCGTCACGCCGAAGATCAGCGACAGGCCAGCCGACACGAGGAACAAAGACGCCGCGGCGGCCAGCCCGTTCAGGAGCTGGATGATGAAACTGGCGAGTGTCACGCGATGGCCGAGGACAGAGGGAATGTCATCCCGAGCACAGCGAGGGACCTTTCAGGGCGCCGCAAAGGTCCCTCACTTCGTTCGGGATGACAGCTTTGTCGTCAGTTCTTCGGCCGCATCTTCTGGACGTCGGCGTCGCTCGGCAGGGCGTCCTTGCCGTCGACGAAGCGCCAGTTCTTCATGTAGCCCTTTCCGTCCTTCACGCCGATCTGGCCGACATAGGCGCCCATGGTCGACTGATGGTCGAGTGGCCGGTACTGGATCATGCCGAACGGCGTGATCAGCGACAGGCCGCTCATCGCGGCGACCAGCTTCTCCTGGTCGAGCGAGCCCGCCTTCTTGATGGCTTCGGCGGCCGACATCACGGTCGCGTAGCCGACGACCGAACCCAGGCGCGGATAGTCCTTGAACTTGGCCTGATAGGCGTTGAGGAACTTGGTGTGCTCGGGCGTCTTGAGCTCGCTCCAGGGATAGCCGGTGACGTACCAGCCATCGGGCGACTCCTCCTTCAGCGGATCGAGATATTCCGGCTCTCCGGCGAGGAGATTGAACACCTCGACGCCCTTGAACAGGCCGCGGGTCTGGCCCTCGCGCACGAACTTCGCGAGGTCGGGACCGAACAGCGAGGAGAAGATCGCGTCGGGCTTGGCGTCGGCCAGCGCCTGGGCGACCGCACCGGCGTCGATCTTGCCGAGCGGCGTCGCCTGCTCGGCGACGAACTCGACGTCGGGCTGCTTCTCCTTCAGGAGCTTCTTGAAGGCCGCTGTCGCCGACTGGCCGTACTCGTAGTTCGGATAGACGATCGCCCAGCGCTTTTTCTTGAGCTTGACCGCGTCGGGAATGAGCATCGCCGTCTGCATGTAGGTCGAGGTGCGCAGGCGGAACGTGTAGGCGTTGCCCTGGTCCCAGACGATCTTGTCGGTCAGCGGCTCGGCGGCGATGAACAGCACCTTGCGCTGCTTGGCGAAGTCGGCGACGGCGAGGCCGACGTTCGACGGGAAGGTGCCGATCAGGAACGAGGCGCCCTCGCGGCTCAGCAGTTCCTCGGCGACGCGCACGGCATCGCCCGGATTGCCGTTGTCGTCGCGGCTCACGACCTCGATCTTGCGCCCGCCCAGCAGGCCGCCTGCGGCGTTCACTTCCTCGACCGCCAGCTCGATGCCTTTCTTGTAGGGTTCGAGGAAGGCCGGAAAGACCTTGTAGCTGTTGAGCTCGCCGATCTTGATCGGCGCCTGCGCGTTGGCCGCTCCGACGAGCGAAAACGCCACGAGCGCCGCGGTGCCGGCGAGCAGGCGATTGCGAGTCAGCATGAGATCCCCCTCTTCAATGAGTGAAACATTCCCTGTGAACCGACCCTAGCGAGGCCGGCACCCACCTCACAAGCACTCAGTCGGCGAAGCTCGACCGCGCCTGTATTCCCCAGTGACCGTCCTGCAGGGTCACGATGTAGATCGTCTCGAAGACGCTGAGCCGCGAACCGTCCTCGCGCCAGCGGCTGAACTTCACCTTGAGATGGACCTTCTCGCGGCCGACATGGATCGGCGTGCGCTCGTCCCATGTGCTGTGATGCCAGCCATCGCCGGCGCGGGCGATGAAGTCGCCGAGTTTGTAGTCTCCATGGTTGGGCCAGACGACGACCTTGCCGCCGGCCAACCGCACATGGGGGAAATTGCAGGCATTGTTGACCGCCGCCTCGTCGTGGCGGTTCAGCCCGTCGATATAGTCGTCCATCGCCTTGAGGGCGGCCGCCAGTGCGTCCTCGTTCATCGTTGTCCATCCCCCAGCTTGATCCCGGCAGGTGTCAGCCCGCCGACCCTCGCATGCGGGCGGCCACCGATCGAGGCGGCGACGATGAACACGATCTCGTCCTGACGCGGCCCGTCCGGCACGCAGAACTCGATGGCATCGAAGTGACTGCGGACATAGGCCGCCGTCACGTGATGCAGCGGAATGTCGATGCGCGCGCCGGCCGCCGCGACCTTCACCGTCGAGGGCACGATCGACTTGGCGCCGCCCATCGCATGGCGGATGCCGAAGCCGCTGGGCTGGTGCCAGAGCGCTGCATGCTCCAATTCGCCGTTCAGGCCGACGATGGCACCCTTGCCGTAGGCTTCCAGCTCCGGGCCCTTGGCTCCCAGGATCTTCATCACCCGTTCGGTCAGGTCGACGGCGAGCGGCTCCAGCGCCTTCATCATCGGCTGGATGTCGTCGACATGACGGCCGGCATAGGGATTGGCGATGACGCCGCCGACCACGGCCTTGGTCACCGGCCGTGCCAACAGCGGCCCGAAGTCGTGCAGCGTCTCCTCGACCGTCGCCACGTATTTCCGCACCTTCACCAGATCGCTCATCCCGCCTCCGACAGAGCAAGCGGCGTGCCGCCCGTTTCGAGCCGCCATTGTCCTTGAAGCGACAGCGCCGCGCTGTCGATCAGGCCGCACAATCTCAACCGCCGCGCTTCCGCCAAGCCGCGATCGAGCGCGGCGTCGACGATCTCCGCCGGCAGCTCGCCGACCGCGACCGTCACCAGCCGCTCGCCGAGGTCGCTGTCCGGATCGAGCGCATGGGCCGGCCGTCGCTCGATGGCGGGATGATCGGCATTCACCGCATTGGCGATCATCGTCGCCGCCGCATCGGCCGCCGCCGCCGTCGCCGCCAGCACCGTCGCACTATCGGCAATGCCCAGCGAGAACGACCGGCCGCCCCAGCCCGAGGTCGCGACGCCACGCACCGGCCGTTCGTGCGTCAGCAGCGCCACGCCGTCGAGGGCCCGCGCGAAGAGCCCGGCGCGCAGCGACTGGCCCGGTGCCAGATGGAGCGCGATGTCGCCGCCGTCGTTCACATAGGCTTTGTCGAGGGCGCGGCCGCAGACCAGCGCCTGCAGCATCTCGTCGGCCACGGCGCCCGCGACGGCGGCCATTGGCGTAATGAAGACGGCGCGGTGCGGCCACACGGCTTCGGCCATGCGCCGCGCCACAGGCCCCTGCAGCAGCGGATAGGCCTGCGCCACCGGCCGGCGCAGCACAGAGAGTTCACCCACCAGCGTCGGCAGGATATCGCCGAAGCGCTCGACCGCCTGCCCGTAGGCGCGCTCGACCTCGTCCGCCGCGCCGAAGGCTTCGACGATGAGATCGATCGGCCCGTGCTGCAGATGCAGCCGTCCGTCGGCGAACCGGGCGGCGACGGCGCTCATTCGATCCGCACCTTGTGTCGCGCCACCACGTCTTCCAGCGTGACGGCGCGCGAGGCATAGCCGCCCAGCGCCGCATAGTCCTCGGCGCGCAGGGTGAATTCGATGGGCGCGACCAGCGCCGGCGTCGGCACATAGCCGAAGGATTTCTCCGGCATGCGCGCCACGTCGACCATCAGGGTGATGCCGCCACCGGGCCAGATGTACGCCGGCACACCGCCCAGCGTGACCTTGGTTAGCGTGTCGCGCACCGAGCGCGTCAATCGCACCGGGTTCTCGGTGACACCGGCGCGCAGCGAGCCGCCGGCACCCGCCATGAACAGCACCGTGCAGAGCGCCGGCTCGCAATTCTCGGCGATGCGCTCGACGACATGGCGCACCGGCACCGGCATCTCGGCGGGCCGTGGCTTCAAGCCCTCGTCGAGGGTGAACCAGGCCGAATGCTCGCCGGTCGTCGAGACCATCAGCAGCTTCAGGCCGGGCCAGGCCTGCTTCGGGTCGATCTTCTCGATGATCTCCAGCGGGTCGCTGACATTTGTACCACCCCAGCCGAGGCCTGGTTCGGCGACCTGGAAATAGCGGCCCGGCGTCGAACGGCGGCCGCGCACGCGGATGCCCGCCGGCTTCATGTCGAGGAAGGCGCCGCCCTGATGCTCGCTCAACACACCGGTGATGTGGTCGTCGACCACGATCACCTCGTCGACATGGTCCTTCCATTGCGGCGCGAACATGCCGATGGCGGCCGAGCCGCAGCCGACCCGCATGCGCTCCTCGAGAACGCCGTTCACCACCGGGGGCCGGTCGGCCTGCACGATCACCGTCGAGCCACCATCGATGCTGAGCTCGACGGCTTCGCGGTTGCACAGCGCCAGCAGCGCGTCGCAGGTGACGACGCCCTCCTTCTTGCTGCCGCCGGTGAGATGATGCACGCCGCCCAGCGACAGCATCTGCGAACCGTACTCGGCAGTGGTGACATGGCCCACCGCCTCGCCCTTCACCCGCACCGCCGCCTGCTCGGGGCCGAGATAGCGGTCGGTGTCGATCTTCACCTTGACGCCGCAGTAGCTGAAGATGCCCTCGGTCACGACCGTGACCATGTCGACGCCGTCATGCTTCGAGGACACGATGAACGGCGCGGGCTTGTAGTCGGGATAGGTCGTGGTGGCGCCGATCCCTGTGACGAACGCGCCCTCGCCCTTGCCCAGTTCGCCACGCCACGCCTCGCTGCCCTCGACGAAGGCGACGCGCGGCAGGTCGGGTTTGGCCAGCAGCACCAACGGATCGACCCGCACCAGCGCGCCGTTCTCGTTGGCATAGCGGTCGCACGCGCCGGCGCGGCCGGGCCGGATGCGGCACAGGACGGGACAGGCATCGCAGCGCACGATGCCGGCGCTGCGTTCGGCCTCCGAGAGCGAGATGTCGTCGCTCATGTCATCTCCGCTCTTGATTTTTCGACGATGGCCTCGCGCAGGCGATGCGGCAACAGCGGGACACGATGAACCCGCACGCCGGTCGCGTGATGGACCGCGCCCAAGATGGCGGGCGCGGTCGGCACCAGCGCCGGCTCGCCGATCCCCTTGGCGCCGGAGGGACCCAGCGGCTCGCGATCCTCGATCAGCAGGCACTCGATCTCGGGCACGTCGCCCACAGTTGGGATCAGATAGTCGTGCAGGTTCTCGGTGCGGCCGGGCAGGTATTCCTCCATCAGCGCGAGACCGAGACCTTGCGCCACGCCGCCCTGGATCTGGCCCTCGACGAGGGTCGGGTTGATCGCGCGGCCGACATCATGCGCGGCCACGATGCGCAGCACCTTCACCGTACCCAGTTCGACATCGACCTCGACCTCGGCCAGCTGGGCCGCAAAGCCATAGGTCGCATAGGGGACGCCCTGCCCGTCGGCATCGAGCGGCGTGGTCGGCGGATCGAACATGCCCTCGCCCATCAGAGGACCCGCCGTGACGAGATCGATCGTCCGCAGCTCGGCGCCGTCGCGCACCGAGAGGCTTGCGCCGTCGAGTGACAGGGTTGCCCCCGGGCCGGCATTGGCCAGGCGCAGGATCTGCTGGCGCAGGTCCTGGCCCGCTTTCTCGGCCGCCTTGCCGGACACGAAGGTCTGGCGCGAGGCCGAGGTCTTGCCGGCATCGGCGGTGAGATCGGTGTCGCCCGTCACGAGGGCGAACTGAGAGGCCAGCAGGCCGACCGCGTCGGCGGCGATCTGGACCATGATCGTATTGCTGCCCTGCCCGATGTCGAGCGCGCCGCTGTAGAGCGTCAGCGTGCCGGCCGGCGACAGGCCGACCCGCATGCGCGAGGGGTTCGACATCGAGGTGTTGCCGATGCCGTACCACATGCAGCCGACGCCGATGCCACGGCGGCGCGAACCGCCCGTGGCATTGAAGGACGCGATCTTCTCGTGCGCCGCCTGCCAATGCGGCCGCAGCGCGTCGAGGCATTGCGCGAGACCCGCCGAATGGGCGAGCGTCTGACCCGTCGCCGTCGTGTCGCCGGCGCGCAGGGCATTGCGATGCCGGAATTCGAGGCGGTCGATCCCGAGCTGGTCGGCCAGCCCGTCCATCATCGCCTCGTGCGCAATCGCGGCCTGCGGCACGCCGAAGCCGCGAAAGGCGCCGGCCGGCGGGCCATTGGTGAAGAAAGCCTCGCCCCAGGTGCGCACGTTGGGAATGGCATAAGGCCCCATCGCATGCACCGGCACGCGATTGGCGACGGTCGGTCCCCACGAGGCATAGGCGCCGGTGTCGAAGGTCGCGGTCACGTCGCAGGCCAAGAGTTTGCCGTCGGCGCCGCAGCCGAACTTGGCCTTCACCCGCGCAGGGTGACGCTTGGTGCTGGCGGCCATGCTCTCGGGCCGCGTATAGACAAGCGCCACAGGCCGTCCCAGCGTCCAGGCCGCGATGGCGATCAGCGGCTGCACCGACAGGTCGAGCTTGCCGCCGAAGCCGCCGCCGCAGGCGGTCGGCACGATGCGCACGGCTTCGGGCTTCAGGCGCATCAGGTTCGCGACCTCGTCGCGGTCCATGTAGGGCGTCTGCGTGGTCGCGTGGATTTCGATGCGGTCGCCGACCCGCAGCGCCCAGCCGGCTTCCGGCTCGATATAGGCATGCTCGACGAAGGCGGTCTCGAACGTGCCTTCGACCACGGCGGCACATGCCTCGAACGCGCCGGCCGCATCGCCGCGCTTCACGCCGCCGTTCAGCAGCAGGTTGCCCGGCTTGTCGGCCTGGACAAGCGGCGCGTCGGCGGCCATCGCCGCGTCGACACCGAGGACCGGCACCTCCGGCATCCAGGTGATCGGCACCTCATCATCGCGGATCGCCATGACATCGGCGCGCTCGCCGACCAGCGCGATCACCGCCTCGCCGCGATAGCGCACCAGCCCGTCGGCCAGCACGGGCTGGTCCTTCACGTCGGGATAGATGCCGTAGCCGTTGAACGGCACGTCGGCCGCGGTCAGCACGGCCGCGAGCCGACGACGCAGGGGCGCGAGATCGCCCAGCTCGAAGCGCGCGCGGGCGTAGGGCGAGCGCACGACGCGCACCCACAGCGCGTCCCCGGGAATGGCGTCCGCGCCGAAGACATCGCGGCCCGTTACCTTGGCGTGCCCGTCGACGCGGACAATGCGGGCCCCCACCGCCTCGCCGGCTACGGGCGCGCGATCGGATGACGGCGCCACGACATCCATCACCGCATCGACGATCTTGCCGTAGCCGGTGCAACGGCAGAGCACGCCGCCCAATGTGTCCTCGACTTCGGCGCGCGTGGGCTTGCCGTTCCGCCGCACCAGCTCCTGCGCGGCCATCAGCATGCCGGGCGTGCAGATGCCGCACTGGGCCGCGCCATGATCGAGGAAGGACTTCTGGAGCGCGGCGATCGTGTCCTCACCGCTTTCCAGTCCTTCGACCGTCTCGACGCTGCGCCCGCCCACCTGCCCCATCGCGACGAGGCAGGCGCAGACCTGCCGGCCGTCGAGCAGCACCGTGCAGGCGCCGCAATCGCCCGCGTCGCAGCCGATCTTGGTGCCGGTGACGCCGAGATCGTCGCGCAATGCCGCGGCCAGTCGCGTGACCGGGGCGCCATCCCAGTCCGTCTCGCGTCCATTGAGGGTGAATTGGAGTTTCAAGCAGCCACCTCGGACAGGAGGCGACGCAGCAAGACCAGGGCCACGTCGTTGCGATACCCCGCGCTGCCGCGCACGTCGTCGATCGGCGACAGCGGCGCGAGTTGGCCGGGCTCCACCCGTTCGCCGAGCTGCGCGTTGGCCGGCGCACCGAGCAGCGCCTGTTCGAGCTCCGGCAGGCGTTGCGCCACGGGCGAGCAGGCGCCCACGGCGACACGCGCCGCCGCGATGCGATCGTCCGCGACTTCGACCACGACGGAGGCCATCGCGATCGAGATCACCAGGTACCGCCGTGCGCCCAGCTTGAGGAATGCGCTTCGGGCTTCGTGCTGCGGACGCGGCACATGGAAGGAAGTGACGAGTTCACCGGGCAGCAGCGCCGTCCTGCGGACGCCGGTGATGAAGGAGGCCAGCGGCAGGCGGCGCGTTCCCGCGAGGCTTGCCAGCTCCACCTGGGTGTCGAGGGCCAGCAGGGCCGGGACGCCATCGGCGGCGGGCGAGGCGTTGCAGATATTGCCCGCCATGGTGCCAGCGTTCTGGATCTGGCGGCCGCCGACCTCGCGCGCCGCCTGCTTCAACCCGTCGAACAGCGGCGGCACGCCCGCGTCGACCAGTTCGCTCCAGGTCGTCGTGGCGCCCAGGCGCCACCCCTTCTCGGTTTCGGAGATCCCACGCAGAGCGGCGATCCCGGTGATGTCGAGGACATCCTCGGCGACCGTTCGACCGACTCGCGCAGGATAGAAGTCGGTGCCGCCGGCGAGCACCGTGAAGGGTCGGGTCAGTGCCTGGAGAGCCTCGTCGAGGTCTCGGGGTCGGAGATAGTCGCCCATATCGTTCGTGTACGTACGATGACACACACCACGGACGAGTCAAACGAATGAGTCGGCTTCAGATGATTCGCGAGAGAAGATCCAGCAGCTGCTTCTGTTCCTGCGCGTTGAGAGGCTTCAGCGTCTCGCGCGACACGGCCGGACCGTTCAGCATCAGCTTGCCGACCAGCTTCTGACCTTCCGTCGTCAGGCTGAGCAGGGTGCGACGGGCATCACCGGGATCGGGTCTCGAATCGACGAGGCCGCGTTCCTTCAGCCGGCGTACCACGCCCTGCATCGTCGCCTTGTCCATGCCGACGAGACGGCCGAGCAGGTTCTGCGACAGTTCGGTATATTCGTCGAGCTTTGCGAGACTTGAGTATTGCGTCGGCGTGATGTTGGGATCGCCGATGCCGCTCTGGAAGATCGAGCTCGCGCGCTGATGCGCGCGTCGGAGCAGATATCCGATCTGGTCTTCGATACGATAGGGCCGTGATGCCGCGCTCGATGCCGTCTTTGGCTCGTGCTGTTTTTTTGCGACGTTGCTTCGCATCGCCCCCCCGGCTTGCTGTCTCTTCGCTACACCGACAATGCGCGTCGCACAACGGTCACATAACACCCTTTATCGAAGGTGAATGCGCCAACGCGCCGAACAAGTGGTGCACGGAAGCTGAGGCGAGTTTCTCGAGCCCCTGCAACCGCACGGCGTTCTCTTGCGAACAATGCCCGAGTCCGTGACACGGGGAATCGAGCTTGGGCCATGCCCGCTGAGCGGGCCGGGTTCGCATCTATCCAAGGCATTCAATGATTTACGCCGATGTTTTGCGACGCAATGGCTGGAACGATGACGCCGCCCCGCGGCGATGGCAGTGTGACCGCACACTCGGTCAACACAGGACAGGCAAATGCCCGGCGCGCTCGAAGGCATCAGGATCGTCGACCTCACGAACATCATCCTCGGCCCGTACGGCACGATGCTGCTCGCCGACCAGGGCGCCGACGTGATCAAGGTCGAGGCGCCGGAAGGCGACGCGGTGCGTCATATCGGCAAGCCGGGCAAGACGCCCGGCATGGGACCGACCTATCTCTATGTGAATCGCAACAAGCGCTCGCTCTGCCTCGATCTCAAGAACAAGGAGGCCCGCGCCGCCCTTCTCAAGGTCGTCGCCACGGCGGATGCCTTCGTCCATGCGCTGCGGCCGCAGGCCATCGAGGCGCTGGGCCTCGGTTACGAGGAGATCCGCAAGGTGAAGCCCGACATCGTCTATGTCGGCGCCTACGGCTATTCCGCCGAAGGTCCTTACGGAAAACTGCCGGCCTATGACGATGCCATCCAGGCCCGCTTCGGCATTGCCGACCTGATGGGCCGCGCCGCCGGTGACGACGTTCCGAAGTATCCGCCGACCATCATCGCCGACAAGACGGTGGGCCTCACCTTCGCCTTCTCGACCCTTTCAGCGCTGATGCATCGTCAACGCACCGGCGAGGGTCAGTTCGTCGAGGTGCCGATGTTCGAGACCATGTCGGCCTGGCTGCTGGTCGAGCATATGTGGGAGCGGACCTTCAGCGACGAGGGCGAGGTCGGCTATACGCGCCTGCTGGCCCGCACCCGCAAACCCTACCGCACGCTCGACGGCTGGATGGCGATCCTGCCTTACAACGACAAGCACTGGCGCAACTTCTTCGAGCTGGTCGGCCGCTCCGAGGTGCTGCAGGACCCGCGCTACTCGACCATCAATGCGCGTTCGATGCATATCGGCGACATGTACGCGATGGTCGAGGCGCTGGCGCCGTCGAAGACCACGGCCGAATGGGTGAAGCTGCTCGACCAGGCGCAGATCCCCAACGCCCCGGTCTCCAAGCCGGCCGATCTGTTCGAGGACCCGCACCTCGTCTGGCGCAAGCTCTTCAAGAAGTATCCGCATCCGTCGGAGGGCGAGATCATGATGGTCGAGCCACCGATGACCATGAGCAAGACGCCGCCGTCGATCCGCACCATGGCGCCGCTGCAGGGCCAGGATTCGCGCGCCGTGCTGGCCGAGGCCGGCGTCGACGCGAAGGACATCGAGGCACTGAAGGCGTCCGGCGCGCTTATCGAGCCCTAGCTTCGACGGCCGTCTCGACGGCAAGCTCGGCGGCGGCGAGATCTTCCAGCGCCGCCCCGACCGACTTGAACAGCGTGATCGACGCGGCATCGCCGGCGGTGCGGCCGGTCTGTTGCCCGCGCGACAGCTCGAACAGGTCGGCGATCACATGGGTTTCGCCGATCGCGCCGCTGGCGATGGCCTGGACGACGTCGCCGCCTTCCTTCAGCGCCCCGGCGCGCGTATCGACATAGAGACGGGCACGCCGCACGGCGCGGTCGTCGCTTTCGCGCATCTGGGGCGTGTAGGCGCCGACGAGGTCGACATGTTGTCCCTCGCGCAGCCAGTCGCCCTCGACCAGGGGCGCCCTGGAGAGAGTGGCACACGAGATGATGTCGGCCTCCCGCACGGCGCTCTCGCGGTCGCCGACGGCCCGGATGCCGATCTCGCGACCGAGCATGGCCGGCAGGGACTGCGACAGTCGGGCCGCCAATGCTTCGGCCTGGGACGGAGTGCGGCCCCAGATCGCGACGTCCGTAATGGGCCGCACCTTGGCGTGCACCCGGATCAGCTCGGGCGCGAGCGCGCCGGTGCCGATCATCAGCAGGCGCGTCGCATCGGGGCGCGACAGGTAACGCGAGGCGAGGCCCGAGGCGCAGGCGGTGCGCCGCTTGGTCAGCATGGTGCCGTCGAGCAGCGCCAGCGTCGCGCCGGTCGTGCCGTCGAGCAGCAGATACTGGCCATAGATCGAGGGCAGCGAACGTTTTCCGTTGTCGGGGAACACCGTGACGACCTTCACGCCGACACGGCCGGAAGCACCCGTGGTCCAGGCCGGCATCAGCAGCAGCATCGCATCGGCGGACCCCGCGCCGAGCGGCTCCCGGATCGGATGATGATGCCGTACCGGCATCTCGCAGCCCGCGCGGAACAGCGCGTCGAGCCGGTCGATCAGGGCGATGTCATCGAGGGCGGCGTCGATCTCCGCCGCCGACAGGACCTTCATGAAAACGGACCGCGCACCGTGCGCGAGCCGAGTTCGGGTGCCACCAGGGCGCTCTGCCGCTCGAGCGCGCGCTGATCGCGTGGCGCCGGCCCGGCCGGCTCGGCCGTCTGCCGGGCCGCCTGCGCAGCCTTGAGGCGCGCGACTTCACGATCGAGACGGGCGGCTTCACCGCCGGCTTCGCGCGCACGGCGGCGATGATGCCGGCCGGCCCACCAGCCCATGCTCAGTCCCGCCAGGACGCCCAGCATCAGCATCGCGATGACCAACAGATAGACCGGCAGCACCATGATGTGCGGCAACGGCCACAGCGCGAGCTGAACGGTCTGGGTATTGCTGACCGCCACCAGCACGCCGATCAGGATGAAGAGCAGGAAAAGGACGCGGGATAGGATTTTCATGCGGGGCGGAGCATGCCACACCGCGCCCCCGTTATGCGAGGCGGACGATCGGGCCGGGCGTGAAACCTCCCCATTCAGATGGGGAGATGGCGGCGCAATCGTCGACGCAAGGGTCAAGAGAGGGTCGTTTCTCCTCGGCGCTCTCGGACGTTGCAAGCTTGCGGCCTGTAACCAGGCAGCAGC
Organism: uncultured Rhodospirillaceae bacterium; assembly: GCA_945952105.1. GTDB lineage: Bacteria > Pseudomonadota > Alphaproteobacteria > Reyranellales > Reyranellaceae > Reyranella. Next base: position 99,290 of record CAMFGZ010000005.1, read on the forward strand.
CCGTCGCTCGGCCCATGACCCATCGCCCCGTATGACGGGGCACTCCCCCATCTCAATGGGGGAAAAAAGACCCTAGGTCTTGTCGTCGCCGTCGGATTCCGGCGGCAGCAGGCCGGCCGCGCGTGCGGCCTCCTTGTTCAGGCGGTCGCGCAGGTCCTTGCCGGTCTTGAAATAGGGCACGCGCTTGGACGCCACCGCGACCTGTTCGCCGGTGCGCGGGTTGCGGCCGGTGCGCGGATCGCGCTTCTTCACGGAGAACGCACCGAAACCGCGCAGTTCGACGCGGTGGCCTGAGGCCAGGGCCTTGGAGATCTCGTCGAACACGGTGGCGACGATCCGCTCGACGTCCCTCTGGTAGAGGTGCGGATTCCGGGCCGCCAGGCGGGCAATCAGCTCGGACTTGGTCATCGCGTTTCCATGAACGGGGGCTATTCAGCCCCAGAGCACATTGATTAAGTCTTTGATATTAAACTCAATAACCGGGTCGTCAAGCCTAAGCCCTTGAAACCAAAAGAAAAGGCCGACCCTTGCGGGCCGGCCTTTCCGTAAACCTTGATGAAGACGGCTTACTTCTCGTCCTCGTCGGCCTCGGCGCGCTTCTTGAGCGCGGCGCCCAGGATGTCGCCCAGGCTGGCGCCCGAGTCCGACGAACCGAAGTCGGCCATCGCCTTCTTCTCCTCGTCGAGTTCGCGCGCCTTGACCGACAGCACGACGCGGCGCGAGGCCTTGTCGATGTTGGTGATCTTGGCGTCGAGCTTGTCGCCGATCGCGTAGCGGTCGGGGCGCTGCTCGGAGCGGTCGCGGCTGAGCTCGGTCTTGCGAATGAAGCCCGGGATGCCGTCCTGCACCGTGACGTCGATGCCGTTGTCCTGGATGCCGGCCACGATGACGGTGACGACGTCACCCTTCTTGGCGACCGAACCGACCTTCTCGAACGGATCGTTGGCGAGCTGCTTGATGCCGAGCGAGATGCGCTCCTTGTCCATGTCGACGTCGAGGACCTTGACCTTGACCTGGTCGCCCTTCTTGAAGTCGCGGATCGCCTCGTCGCCGGCCTTGTCCCAGCTCAGGTCGCTGAGATGGACCATGCCGTCGATGTCGCCGGGCAGGCCCACGAAAAGGCCGAACTCGGTGATGTTGCGGACCTCGCCCTCGAGCTCCGTGCCGGCCGGATACTGGTCGGCGAAGCTCTCCCACGGGTTGGCCATGCACTGCTTGAGGCCGAGCGAGATGCGACGCTTGGACATGTCGACGTCCAGCACCATCACTTCGACTTCCTGCGAGGTCGACACGATCTTGCCGGGGTGCACGTTCTTCTTGGTCCAGCTCATCTCGGAGACGTGGACCAGACCCTCGACACCCGGCTCCAGCTCGACGAACGCGCCGTAGTCGGTGATGTTGGTGACGCGGCCCTTGAGCTTGAGGCCGACCGGGTACTTCGCACCCGCGCCGTCCCACGGATCGCTCATCAGCTGCTTCATGCCGAGCGAAATGCGCTGCGTCTCGGGGTTGAAGCGGACGACCTGCACCTTGACCTGCTGGCCGATGGTGAGGGCTTCCGACGGATGGTTGATGCGCTTCCAGGCGATGTCGGTGACGTGCAGCAGGCCGTCGACACCACCCAGATCCACGAACGCGCCGTAGTCGGTGATGTTCTTGACGACGCCGTCGAGCACCTGGCCTTCGGACAGCGCGCCCATCAGGCGGGTACGGTCCTCGGCGCGGGTCTCTTCCATGACGGCGCGGCGCGACACGACGATGTTGCCGCGGCGGCGGTCCATCTTGAGGATCGCGAACTGCTGGGCCTGGCCCATCAGGGGGCCGACATCGCGCACCGGGCGCACGTCGACCTGGCTGCCCGGCAGGAAGGCCACGGCGCCCGACAGGTCGACCGTGAAGCCACCCTTCACGCGGCCGAAGATCGTGCCCATGACGCGTTCCTGGTCGGTGAACGCCTTCTCGAGAACGGTCCAGGCTTCCTCGCGGCGAGCCTTGTCGCGCGACAGGACGGCCTCGCCTTCCTTGTTCTCCATACGGTCGACGAAGATGTCGACGGTGTCGCCTTCCTTGACCTCGGGGGCGCCGGCGCCACCGTTGGCGAACTCACGCAGTGCGACGCGGCCCTCGGACTTGAGGCCGACATCCACCACGACGAAATCGTTGGCAATGCGAATGACGCGGCCCTTTACGACCGTGCCTTCGAAGCTCGACGAACCGCCCAGCGATTCTTCGAGGAGTGCTGCAAACTCCGCACTTGCGGCGTCGTTCGCGCGGGAACGCAGGGCGCTGCCCTTAGCCATTCATACTCTCCTTCATCGATCCCGGGCGAAACGCTGCCGCCCGTCGGCCAACCGGTTAAGTCCGGCGGATCCACTGCCTTGAAACACCGACGCAGGGACGACACGTCCCGGCGCAATCGCCGCTGGAAGTCTTCGATCCGCCGGCGGCGACTTACGGCCCGGAAGATCGAAAGCCCTTGCGCTCGATGAACGCCAGAGCGGCGGCAAAAGCCGCATCGGCATCCATGTCGCTGGTATCGAGGTGGAAAGCATCGGGTGCGGCTTTGAGTGGTGCTGCCGCCCGTTCGCTGTCGCGACGGTCCCGCTCCGCCATCTCGGCAAGAACGCGCGGCTTTATAGTGTCCACCCCCTTGGCGCGCAACTCCCGGTACCGCCGCTCCGCCCGCGCCTCTGCGCTGGCGGTAACGAACAGCTTGATGAGGGCCTCGGGGCAGATCACGGTGCCCACGTCCCGCCCATCCAGCACCGCCCCCGACGGCTGGTTGGCGAATTTCTTCTGGAAATCCAACAACTTGGCTCGAACCTCGGGCATCGCGGCCACCTTCGAGGCGGCCTGACCCGCCACATCCGTGCGCAGTTCGGGATCGGCGAGGTCGGCCGGATCGAGGCCGGCGGCGACCTCCACCGGCGGCAGCCCGGTCTTTTCCGCCTTCAGACCGACCGCCCGGTAGATCAGGCCGGTGTCGAGATGGGGCAGGCCGAAATGCTCGGCCAGCCGGCGGGCGAGCGTGCCCTTGCCGGCTCCCGCGGGCCCGTCGATGGCGATGACGATGACGGCAGCCGGCCTCACGCCGCCTCGATCGTGGCGCCGAGAGAGCCCATCAAGCGGGCGAAGCCGGGGAAGCTGGTGTCGATGGGCGAACCATCGTCGACCGCCACGCCCTCGCGCGAGGCCAGGCCCAGCACGAGGAACGACATGGCGATGCGATGGTCGAGATGGGTGACGACCGTGCCGCCGCCGACCGGCGCCTCGCCGGTACCGTGCACGAACAACGTATCGGCGCCCATTTCATGGCGCACGCCGTTGACGGCCAGCCCGGCCGAGACGCTGGCCAGCCGGTCGCTTTCCTTGGCGCGCAGCTCGGCCAGGCCCAGCATCCGCGTCGTGCCGCGGGCGCAGGCCGCCGCCACGGCCAGGATCGGATATTCGTCGATCATCGAGGGCGCGCGTTCCGGCGGCACCTCGACACCCTTGAGCTCGCTGCCCTTGACCCGCAGGTCGGCCACCGGCTCGCCGCCGACCTCGCGCTGGTTCTCCAGGGTGATGTCGGCGCCCATCTCGCGCAGCGTGTCGTAGAGGCCGGCGCGCAACGGGTTCAGGCCGACATTCTCGACCGTCACGTCGCTGCCCGGCCGGATCGCCGCCGCCACCACGGCGAAGGCCGCCGACGAGGGATCGCCCGGCACCACGATGTCGCGCGCCTTGAGTTCGGGCCAGCCGACCACGGTGATTCGCTTGCCGCCGCCGTCCGCCGCGACCACCCGCACCTCGGCGCCGAAATGGCGCAGCATGCGCTCGGTATGGTCGCGCGTGGCCTCGGGCTCGATCACGGTCGTCTCGCCGGTCGTGTTCAGGCCCGCCAGCAGGATGGCGCTCTTCACCTGGGCCGAGGCCACGGGGAGGCGGTATTCGATCGGCACCATTTCGTCGGTGCCGACGATGGCCAGCGGCATGCGGCCGCCCTCGCGCGCCTCGAAGCGGGCGCCCATCTGCGACAGGGGAACGATGACCCGCTGCATCGGCCGGCGGCGCAGCGAGGCGTCGCCGGTCATGAAGCTGGTGAAGCGATGGCTGGCCAGGATGCCCGACAGCAGGCGGGCCGAGGTACCGGAATTGCCGAGGTCGAGCACATTGTCGGGCTCGCGCGCGCCACCGACGCCGAATCCGCGCACGCGCCATGCACCGCCGCCTTCATGCTCGACCTGCGCGCCCAGCGCGCGCAGCGCGGCGGCGGTGGCGAGCACGTCCTCGCCCTCCAGCAGGCCGGTGATCTTCGTTTCGCCCAGCGCAAGCGCGCCGAACATCAGGGAGCGATGGGAGACCGACTTGTCGCCGGGCGCCCGGACGCGTCCCTGCAACCGGTCCACGGGACGGGCGATCAGCTTGGCCGGAGCGGCATGGGCGGACAGGGCGGACTCCACGGCAGAAGGTCGGACGGAAGGCCGCACGGCGGCGCGGCGCCCTCCTAGCATGCCGGAATTTGGTTTTGACAGGGTGAAAGACGCGTGACATACGCGCTCCCTCGCGGCCCGTTCGGCCGTTTCCAGCTTATTTGCAGGAGATTCAGCGTGGTCAAAGCGAGCTGGGGCACCAAACGCACCTGCCAGAGCTGTGCGGCGCGCTTCTACGACCTGAACAAGAGCCCGATCAAATGCCCGAAGTGCGGGCGTGAGCACGATCGCGAGGACTTTGTGAAGGTCCGTCGGGGTCGCGGCGCCGCCGCGGCGACGGCGGCTGCGGCAGCCGCCGCGGCAGCGGCAGCGGCCAAGGCTGCGGCCGCCAAGAAGAAGGGCGACGATCTGGACGGCGACGACTTGCCCGATGCGGACGGCGACGACGCGCTGTCGGCGGACGATCTGGACGATGACGAGGACGATCTCGAGGTCGAGGTTGAAGTCGAGGTCGACGACAAGGGAGAGGGCGACCGCTAGAGGCAGTTGCAAGCGCACGAGGCATTAACTATACCTCCCGCCTTCCCAAGGATTTCGGGGCCATAGCTCAGCTGGGAGAGCGCTACAATGGCATTGTAGAGGTCAACGGTTCGATCCCGTTTGGCTCCACCAAATAGAAAAGGGCTCAGTCGGAAGCGACTGGGCCCTTTGTCTTTGCGGGCACCTCTCGCAGCGGCTGACTTTCTGTTAACGTTATGTCCCCGCGGCCGACGGACCTTGCCAGCAGGATGCCGACCTCCCGCAAGCCCAGGAAGAAGAAGATGGGGCGTCCGCCCAAGCCCGGCGGCGCCGGCGTGCTCGTCGCCGCCAGGCTTTCCCCGCCGCTCGCCGCGGCGGTGGACCTCTATGCCGACCATGCCGAGATCGCGCGCAGCGACGCCGTCCGCCGTCTGATCGAAGCCGGGCTCAGGGCGACGCTGCGTCGCCGCAGCGGATCGTCTTAGGCAGGCTCGTCGGGAGCGGCGGTTTCGCGCCGGGTGCGCGAGGAGAGTGCCCGGCCGAAGCGCCTTGCGAGGCCGGCGAACCAGTCGCGCGACCTCACCTGACGCGACGGGCCGGCGCCGATCTCGCGCCGGCGCAGTTCGGTCCGCAAACGCAGCGCCGTCTTGTCGCCCGGGAAAACGACGAGGATGCGGTCGACCCATTCGGCGGCCTCGGACCAACGCCCCTGCGCGGCGAGAAAATCGGCGAAGGCTGTCTGGTAGGCGACCTGCTCGGCCAGCTGGTTGCATTCCCGATAGAAGGTCTCGGCCTCGTCGACCCTGCCGAGTTTCTCCAGAAAGCGCGCCTTCCAGTAGATCACCAGCGGCCTCGACACGAGGTCGTAGGTCGCCCGGTCGAGCAGCGCCAGCCCCTCCTCGAACCGGTCGAGATGATAGTAGGCAATGATCCGCTGGAGCGACCCGTTCAGCCGCAACGGCCGGTCGCGACGAACGGCGAAGGCCTCGGACGCCTTCTCCGCCTGCAGGGCCGCCTCCTGATGGCGTCCATTCTCGTTGTAGTAGCGAGCCAGCAGGTTGCGGGCGGCCACGTTCTCCTTCGCGTCGACGACCTGCAGCAGGAGCGATTCGGCGACCGCGCCGTTGCCCGCGCGAATCTGCGCCTGGGCCAGCGCAATGGCCAGCGCGGGATCGCCGGCATTCTCCGCCCACGCTTTCTGCAGCCGCTTGAGCCCGGCCCGGAACAACCCGGCCTTGATGTCCGCGCGGGCCCGCTCGATCACATCCGCGACCGCTTCGCCGCCCGCCGCGCCCGCGTAGCGCCGAATCATGCGATCGACGTTGAAGCGCACGAGCGCGCCGTCGACGTGGACCTGATCGTTGACGTAGGCGATCGAGCGGTCGGTCAGGATCACGCTCTCGTAGGACGGGAAGTATTCGATGTGCTCGTGGCGCGCGACCAGCGGTTCGACCGCCGCGCGCAGCACCGACTTGCTGTAGGTGTTCGCCACCGCCACGTCCGACGCCGTGAACGTCGCCTGGAGCGGCACCGGCGACACGGTCAGGATCACGCGATGGCCCTTCGGGCAAACCCGGCCGAGCAGGGCGATCAGCTCCTCAAGGGAGGCCACCACCTCGTTGTAGTCGAGGATGTGCAGTTCGAACCGCGAGGGATCGGAGCGGATCGCGCTCTTGGGCGGCGGACAATTGACGTAGAGGCAGGAGAGGGTGTCGTACCAGGCCTCGATCAGCCCCAGCGTGATGAGCACGACATGGCTGCCGGCGAGGCTGCGGTAGATGGTGCTGATGGCGTCGCGCCGGCGAGCGATCGCCTCGGCCGCCAGCGGTCGGAAGCCGGAAGGAAGCTGCAGATCGACGTAGCGATCGCGCCCCATTTGAAAGGCATGCTTTTCGAGATCGAAGGCATCCTGCCCGAACGCCCAACGGATCTGCGGCGCGATCGCCGCCGGAACGTAGTTGTTCAGGACCGCGCCGCGGTCGCCTCCCCAGTTGATCGAGGGATCGTCGCCCAGCGCCCCGTGCAGGGCGAGGGTCGGCACGTCGAAGCCGCGATCCGCGAGCGCGCGCTCGACGTTGCGGGCAAAGCAGGAGCCGATGGTGAAAATTCGCTGTCCCGGTTCGAGCGAGAAGCGCGGCGTGAAAGAGGGATCGGCGAAATGAGCGAACCGGTTGGCCGGGTCCTCGCGTGTCGGCCAGCCGCTGTCCGGATTGACCTTCAACGCATCGAAGGCATCGGCGGCGCTCATGCGTCGAACGGGCACCAGGGACTCTCGCAATGTATCCGCAGACTGCAGATACAGAGGTTCCGGCGCAGCGTCCAGCCGCTAGCGCCCGCCCGCCGCCGAGATCAGCTTCAGTCGCTCCAGTTCCTGCAGCAGCAGCCCGGCCACGATGCGATTGCCCTCGGCAGAATGATGGTCGGAGCGATAGAGCGCGTCGACGCCCCTGGCGTCGATGACGGACTGCATCGGCCTGGCGAGATCGAAGGGGATGAGGCCGGCAGCGCCCGCGCAGCCCATCACCTTGTCGACCGACCGCTGGTCCTCGGCGCGGCGCCCCGCGCTCTGCGTCCAGTACTCGCGGCTGTATTGCGCCATGACCACGACCGGCACGCCAAGCGCGGCGAGCCGCGGCATCAGCAGGCAGACGATCGCCTCTCCGCTGCCGGCCGGCGCGCCGCGGACTTCGTCAAAGTACCAGCCCCGCTGCAGGCCCAGCCGCTGCACGATGAGATCGGCCAGCGCAAAGCGGCCCAGCCACCGCGCCGGCTCCGGCAAGGGCACCGGCGCATTCGGCTGGCCCGGGACCGGCACGTTGTGCTCCTGCAGCTTGCCGTCGGCGACGGTGAAGTAGGGCTTCTCGCGGCTCCACGCGACCTTCAGCTCGCTCCGCCGGATGTCGCCCGGGGTGAAGCTCATCACGACGAACAGCGGCTTCACCCTCGGCACCAGACGTTCGGTGCTGAGCGCGCCCTGGTCGAACGCGTAGCCGCTGACACCGGCGTTCACCACCTTGCGTCCCGTGAGGGTCTGCAGGTCGGCCGGCCAGGTCTCGTCGTCGTTCACCTCGTCGCCCTTGGCGAAGGACGAGCCGGTCACCAGCACAGGCGGTTCGGCGAGGGCCGATTTCGGGTTGGTGCGGCGGAAGCCGTCGGCATCGGCATTGTAGGTCCGCGAGACGCAATTGGGCGGCGACGTCCAGCCGATCTGCGCGTCGAAGGCGTACTGGCACCGGACCTTGGCGACGTCCGGTCCCGTTCCCATCCGTTCGCGCGCCAGGTTCGGCCAGTGTGTCAGGCTGCCCGGACCGGGCAGGAGCACGCGACAGGCCAGCTCGAGCAGCACCAGCGACACCAGGACCGAGATCGTCACCAGCACGATGGTCGCTAGCCTGCTGGTTGTGTTTTTATCCGAACGAAGCTTTCGCCCGTCTTTCGGGGCGGCCTTCACCGCCTCGCGATCGACGCTCATGCCTTACCTCTCATGGCGGGAGGGTTTACTCGAAGCTCAATCCGGGGGGGATGTGACGCTCGGTCGTAGCATCAGCCATCCTGAGGGGCGAAATTTGGGCTGCGCGGGCCTGCCGTCACCTCTGATAAGGTGGCTTTCCCTCTTGGTTCACAAGGAACGGACCCGTGACCGATGCCGACCGGGGCCGTGACCCGGCCTGGGCCTCCGCTCGACGGCTGATCGAGCAGAGCGACCATTTTTGCGGCCCCGACGGCCCGCGGCCTCGCAGCCGCAAGATCATCTTCACGCGCCTGCTCGACCTGTTTGCCTGGGTATTGAAGCGTACGCCCCTCTACCGCCGGGGCGTGCATAACGCCCTCGACCTGCGGCGCACCGAGTTCGAGATCGAGGTTCCCGGCCTGCCGTCGGCGTTCGACGGCTACCGCATCCTTCACGTGAGCGACACGCATCTCGACGTCCTGCCGGACCTGGTTCCGGCGGCCCGCCGCCTGCTCGATGGCGTCGAGGTCGACCTGCTCGCGCTCACCGGCGATGTCCATGGCGATCACCATGCGCCCGTGGCGGTGTCGGCCGGCCACCTGATGGAAGCGCTGAGCGGTGTGCAGGTCCGCGGCCAGCGCCTCGCCATCCTCGGCAACCACGATTCCGAGGCCATGGCCGACACGCTGGAGAGGCTGGGCTTCGACGTCCTGATCAACCGCTCCGTCGTCATCGAGCGGGGCGCCGAGCGGCTCGGCGTGACCGGCCTGGACGATGTGAACAGCTTCTACACCGACGCGGCGCGGCGGGCGCTGGGCGGTTCGAGCGAGGCCTGCCGCATCGCCCTGATCCACTCCGCGGAGATGGCCGACCACGCCGCCGACGCGGGCTACGCGCTCTATCTCGCGGGACACACCCATGGCGGCCAGATATGCCTGCCGGGCGGGCGGCCCGTGTTCAGTACCCTGACCCGATGCCGCCATGGCGCGGTCGGCCTCTGGAAGCACGGGGCGATGACCGGCTACACGAATTCGGGTCTCGGCGTCGCCTATCCGCCGGTGCGCTTCAATTGCCGCGGCGAGGTCGCGATCATCACTCTGCGCGGCGGTCGCTGACCGGCTTCAGCCGGACAGCCGATCGGACGGCATCGCGTGCAGGCAGGCGAAGCCTGCCTCCGTCAGTTGCGGATAGTCGCGGTTTCCCGTCACCAGGCCCAGTCGAGCCAGGCTCCACAACTCGTCGCGGACTCCGAGGCCGGTCAGCGACAGGCCCAGCGCGAGGCGGCGAACAATGACTTGCTGCGACGGATTGAGTTCACGGAACTTCATGGCCGACTGCATGCTAGACGCAGTTGCTTACGAGGCCCTGACGGCGTCCGACGTCGAGACCGTCTCGCCGCCGATCCTAGCCGCCGACGCGCCCCAGTCGCGCCGCCGCGGTGGCCAGCGAACCGTCCGCGGCCTCGAGCTGATCCATGATCGAGAAATGGTTGAGGCCCGGGAGCGGCAACAATTCGGAGGGCAGGCGCGCGGCCTGGCGCGCCTCATGATAGGCGACGGACTGGCGCTGCAGTTCGGGCAATTCGCCCGTGCCATAGGCGAGCACCACGGGGGCGCTCTTTTTCGGCAGGTGCAGGATCGGACTGGTCGCCTCGGCCTCGGCCGCCGTCAGCCGCAGATTGTCGTTGAGGTAGTTCAGCCGGCAGGGCTCGACGTCGTAGATGCCGCTGATCGCAAGGCCGGCATCGACTTCGTCCATCGCCAGCGTCGTTGCCGTGAGATGGCCGCCGGCCGACCAGCCCGATACGACCAGCCGCCCCTGCCCGACGCCGTGGCGCGGCCCTTCGCGCCGCAGCCAGCGTACCGCTTCGGCGATTTCCTCAACGATCGCCGTCAGGGTCGCCTCCGGTGCCAGCGTGTAGCCCAGGAAGGCGACATCCATGCCGTTGGCCAGCGGACCGGCCGCCATGCAGGCGAAGGTTTCCTTGGCATTGCGCTGCCAGTAGCCGCCATGGATGAAGGCGAACAGCGGGGCCTTGGCCGCGCCGCAGCGGAACAGGTCGAGCTTGTTGCGGGACCGCGGACCGTAGGCGAGATCGAGACCGTCGGGATGCGCCGCCCGGAAGCGGTCGCTGCGGGCGATCCAGCCGTCGCGGCGTGCTCCGGAATCGGCGACGGCATCGGTGTTGTTGTAGCCCTTGTCGAGCTCGGCCCGCGTCATGCCACGCCACAAGATCTCGCTCATCCCAGCCTCTTTCGTTTCACGCTTCCCTCTTAGCACGGCCCTTCCCCGCTTTGCCGTTCGGTGCGAACGTCGAAGCGATGACCTCTCCCTTGCGACCGACGGCCATTCGCGGCCCCGCCCTCACCTTCAGCGGTGATCCGTTCCGCGACGGGCTCGACCGCACGATGATCCACGAGCCCGATGCGATCGTGGCCATGCGGGACGGGCACATCACGCATTTCGGACCCGCGGACCGCATCGCGCCGCTGCTGCCGGCGGGCACGGAGGTGCGGAATTTCGGAAAGGATGCGCTGATCTCGGCGGGTTTCGTCGACACCCACGTCCATTTTCCCCAGCTACCGATGATCGGGAGCTACGGCACGCAGCTTCTCGACTGGCTCGAGCGCTACACATTCCCCACCGAGATGAAATTCACCGACCGCGCCTACACGCGGCGGGTGGCGCGCGCCTTCCTGCGGGAGAACCTGCGCAACGGCATCACCACGAGCTGCGTCTACTGCACCGTGCACGCCCATTCGGCGGAGATCCTGTTCGAGGAAGCGGAGGCGCTCGGCCTGCGCCTCGCCGCCGGCAAGGTCCTGATGGACTGCAACGCGCCGGACGGGCTGCGCGACACCGCCCAATCCGGCTACGACGATTCGCGGACGCTCATCGACAGATGGCACGGCCGCGGGCGCCTGCTCTACGCGATCACCCCGCGCTTCGCCGGCACGAGTTCGCGCGAGCAACTCGCGGCGGCCGGGGCGTTGTGGCGGGAACATCCCGATTGCCTGATGCAGACGCACATCGCGGAGACGGAAGCCGAGGTCGCCTGGATCGGAGAGCTCTTCCCGGAGCGCGGTTCCTATCTCGACGTCTACGATCATTACGGTCTCTGCCGGAAGCGCGCGGTGTTCGGTCACGGCATCTGGCTCGGCGACGACGAGATGCAGCGTCTGCACGCCGCCGACGCGGCCATCTCACATTGCCCCACCTCGAACTTCTTCCTGGGCAGCGGCATGTTCGACATCGCACGCGCCACGCGCGGCGACCGGCCGGTGCGGGTGGGCCTCGGCACCGACCTCGGCGCGGGCACCTCCTTCTCGATCCTCCAGACGCTGAACGAGGCCTACAAGGCCGCGCAACTCAACCGCCACCCGCTGTCGGCAGGGCACGCTTACTACCTCGCGACGCGCGGCTCGGCGGCGGCGATGCACCTGGAGGACAGGATCGGCAGCATCGCGCCCGGCATGGAGGCCGACCTCGTGGTGCTCGACATGCGCTCCACGCCCCTGATCGCCTTCCGCATGGACGAGACCCGCGACTTTGCCGAACAGCTCTTCGTGCAGATGATCCTGGGCGACGACCGGGCGGTGCAGGCGACCTACGTCGCCGGCCGACCGGCCTACACCCGATGACGACAGAATGCTTTCCCTAGCGTTAATTTTCGGTGTCGGACCATAAATATTGTGGCCGCGGGCCCGGTTTCGGCTTAGGCTTCCTTCGGTAGCAGAGGGAGGGTTTTTATCCGTTCGAGGACATGTCCCCCGACGGAAACTGGTTCACCGGTGGAGCTTCCACCGCGTGCCCTATCGGCCTCACCCCTCCGCCAGACCATCGATCGCCAACGCCTCCGCTCGCCGGGGGCGTTTTTGTTTTGGGCGTTCGATCCCACTCCTCTGACAATGACACCGGAGTACGAATATGGCCAAACGCGCCGCACGCCGAGCCAAGCTGCACGCCATCGACAGCGCCCGTATTCACAACGTCGTTTTCGACCAAGCTCCGGCCAATAACCGAGATCAGAGCTACATCAAGAAAGTCAGGCCCCGCAGCGACAACCAACGGGTCCTTATGGAGGCGATCGAGACCAAACCGCTGACCGTGGCGCTGGGACCGGCCGGTACCGGCAAGACCTATCTCGCGATCGCCGCCGCCGTGGAAGCCCTGGAAAGCGGGACCGTCTCGCGCATCGTGCTGTCGCGGCCGGCCGTCGAGGCCGGCGAGAATCTCGGATTCCTGCCCGGCGACATGCGCGAGAAGCTCGACCCCTACCTGCGCCCGCTATGGGATGCCCTCAACGACCGGCTGGGGCCCAAGCGTCTCAGCCAGAACCTCGAGGACGGCACGATCGAAATTGCGCCCGTTGCCTTCATGCGCGGCCGCACGCTCAACAACGCCTTCGTCCTGATCGACGAGGCGCAGAACTGCACCTACGGCCAGCTCAAGATGCTGCTGACGCGGCTGGGCTGGCACTCGACCATGGTCATGACCGGCGATCCGGACCAGACCGACCTGCTGCCGGAACTGTCCGGTCTGGCCGCGATCGGGACCAAGCTGGAGGGGCTCGACGACGTCGCCGTCGTCCGCCTGACACAGCAGGACGTGGTTCGTCACCCGCTGGTCGGACGCATGCTGTCGGTGCTTTGAAGCCACCGAACTTATCCACACATCGAAGCGCGCCAGCCAAATGGGTCGAAACGGGAACAAAAAGGAGCGCCAGCCTTTTCTGACTTGAGGCCAGATGGCTAAAAGAGACGTCGATACAATGCGTTAACAGAGGGGTGGCAGGCGACTGCCACCCCTCCTACATTGAGTCAATACAGTGACTCTCCGCGCATCTCCGAAGCGCATGGGACTTCTTCACAGACTTCCCCACATGCCGCCGACTGGCTTGTGCGGGGATGCTCCGGACACCATTCTCCGCCTCCCGTGACCGACGAAACCGACATCGACCAGCCCACCAGCGAAGGCTCCCTTGCCGACGGCATGCGGATCATCGCCGACTTCGTGCGGACCCTGCCGCGCAAGCCCGGCGTCTATCGCATGATCTCGGCCGAGGGCGAGGTGCTGTATGTCGGCAAGGCGCGCTCGCTGCGCAGCCGCGTTGCCGCCTACACCCAGCCGACCCGGCTCGCCGCGCGCCTGATCCGCATGGTCTCGGCCACGCGCACCATGGAATTCGCCGTCACCGACAGCGAGGCCGAGGCGCTGCTCCTCGAAAACAACCTGATCAAGCGCTTCCGGCCGCGCTTCAACGTGCTGCTGCGCGACGACAAGTCGTTCCCCTACATCGTGATCCGCCGCGACACCGACTGGCCGCAGCTCGCCAAGCATCGCGGCACGCGCGAGCCGGCCAACGAGTATTTCGGGCCGTTCGCCTCGGCCACGGCGGTCAACCGCACGCTCTACGCCCTGCAGCGCGCCTTCCCGCTGCGCTCCTGTTCGGACGGCGTCTTCTCGACCCGCACACGGCCCTGCCTGCAGTACCAGATCAAGCGCTGCACGGCGCCCTGTGTCGGCCGCATCGAGAAGCCCGAATACGATGCCATCGTGGAGGACGTGCGCGGCTTCCTGGGCGGCCGCAATCGCGAAATCCAGCAGACCCTGTCGAAGCGCATGGAGCAGGCTTCGGCCAACCTCGAATTCGAGAGCGCGGCTATCCTGCGCGACCGCATTCGAGCCCTGGCCCACATCACTTCGCACCAGTCGATCAGCCTGCCGTCGATCGACGAGGCCGACATCTTCGCCGCCCACGCCGACAGCGGGCAGATCTGCATACAAGTCTTCTTCCTGCGTGCCGGCCAGAACCTCGGCAACCGCGCCTATTTCCCGAGCCATGGACGCGACCTCGACGAGCCCCAGGTGCTGGAAGCCTTCATGGGTCAGTTCTACGAAGCCCGGCAGGCGCCGAAGCTGGTCCTGACCAGCCATGACATTCCCGAGCGCGAGCTGATGGAAAACGCGCTCGCTCTGTCGGCCGGCCACAAGGTCGAAATCCGCCAGCCCAAGCGCGGCGACCAGAAGGACGTGCTCGACCAGGCGGTGAACAATGCGCGCGAGGCCCTGGCGCGACGCATGGCCGAACGCGGCACGCAGCGCACGCTGCTCGAAGGCGTGGCACGGGTGTTCGGCCTCGATGCGCCGCCCGAGCGGATCGAGGTCTACGACAACAGCCACATCCAGGGCACGGCGGCGATCGGCGCGATGATCGTGGCCGGCCCGGAAGGCTTCAACAAGAACGCCTACCGCAAGTTCAACATCAAGACCGAGGGCGCCGCCGGCGACGACTTCGCGATGATGCGCGAGGTGATGACCCGCCGGTTCGGCCGCGCGCTGAAGGAGAACCCCGAGCGCGACGACGAGCATTGGCCCGACCTGCTGTTGATCGACGGCGGCCAGGGCCAGCTCGAAGCAGTGCGTCAGGTGATGAACGAGCTCGGCCTCGAGGACATCGCCCTCGTCGGCATCGCCAAGGGCCCCGACCGCGATGCGGGCCGCGAGCGCTTCTTCATGACCGGCAGGCAGCCCTTCTCGCTCGAACCGCGCGATCCAGTTCTCTATTTCCTGCAGCGCCTCAGGGACGAGGCCCATCGCTTCGCGATCGGCACGCACCGCACACGCCGCGCCGCCGACCTGACACGCTCGGCGCTCGACGAGGTGCCGGGTATCGGCGCCGGGCGCAAACGCGCGTTGCTCAATCATTTCGGCAGCGCCCGTGCGGTATCGGGCGCCACCCTCGAGGACATCAAGTCGGTGCCGGGAATCTCCAGCGCCCTCGCCCAGAAAATCCATGACCACTTCCGGGGCGGCCGGTAAGGTCGGGGCGATGCTGTTCAATCTTCCCAACATGCTCACCCTGTCGCGCATCGTCGCGATTCCGCTCGTGGTCGCCTGCTTCTGGCTCGACCGCGGCTGGGCGCAGTGGTTCTCGATGGCGCTGTTCGTGGCCGCCGCCGTCACCGACTGGTTCGACGGTTATTTCGCGCGTCGCTATCACCAGATTTCGCGCTTCGGCCGCTTCCTCGACCCGATCGCCGACAAGCTGCTGGTCGCCGCCGCGCTGGTCATGCTGGTCGACAACGGCACCCTGACGGGCGTGAACGTGCTGGCGGCCCTCATCATCCTGGCGCGCGAGATCCTGGTCTCGGGCCTGCGCGAATTCCTCGCCGAACTGCGGGTCGGCCTGCCGGTCAGCGCGCTCGCCAAGTGGAAGACCGGCGTGCAGATGGTTGCCATTGCGGCGTTGCTGGTCGGCGACGCCGCGGCGCACTGGGTGACGCAGGCCGGCATCGTGCTGATCTGGATCGCCGCCGCGCTCACCCTCATCACCGGCTACGACTACCTCCGCACCGGCCTGCGCCACATGGCCGAGGATGCGCCCACGACGGGTGGCCAGAAGTGAAGGTCCGCTACTTCGCGTGGATGAAGAAGACCGTCGGTGTGCCGGAGGAAGAGGTCACGCTGCCCGAAGGCATCGACACGGTCGGCGATCTCGTCGCCTGGCTGCGCGGCCGCAGCGCCGGCCATGCAGAGGCTTTGGCGGAAGGTGCGGCGTTCGGCGCCGCCGTCGACCAGCGCACGGCCACCTTCGACGTGAAGCTCGCGGGCGCGCGCGAAGTCGCGTTCTTCCCGCCCTTCACCGGCGGCTGACGCCATGACGGTGCGCGTCCAGGAAGCCGACTTCGACGTCGGCGCGGAACTCGCCCGCCTCACCGACGGCAACAAGCGCATCGGCGGGCTCGCAATCTTCGTCGGGCTCGTGCGCGAGATGCATGTGCGCGAGGGCTATCATCGCGACCGGGTCGATGCGCTGACGCTCGAACATTATCCCGGCATGACCGAGCGTGCGCTGGAGGAGATCGAGGCCGAGGCGCAGAAGCGCTGGCCGCTCGAAGCGACGCTGATCGTGCATCGCTACGGCCGCATGGAGCCGGGCGAACGCATCGTGATGGTGGCCGTCGGCTCGCCGCACCGGGAGGCCGCCTTCGAGGCCTGCGAATTCCTGGTCGACTGGCTGAAGACCAAGGCGCCGTTCTGGAAGCTCGAGGAAACGCCCAAGGGCGACCAATGGGTCGGCGCGCATCAGGACGACGACACGGCAGCGGCACGCTGGGAGAAGAAGTAAGTCCCGTCGTCTCGTGCATGGTCGCGGTCGCAACTACCCCAGCGCCACCAGCGCGAGGTTCGTGACGCCGCGCTCGCGCAGGCGGTCCGCCGCCATCAATGCCCGCTGGCCGCTGCGGCAGGCCAGCACGACGCGGCCATCGGGCGTGCCGAGTTCGTCGATTGTGTCGACGACCAACCGTCGCGCGCCGGCGAAGGGCGAGACCGGCGCTTCGTCGAGGCCGCGCAGGTCGACGACGATATCGTCGGAGCGGACCTGGTCGGGCGCGATGAACGCCACCTGTTCCTCGGGCTCGGGGCTGCCGGCGAAGGCGAAGCCGCCGAAGGCCACGCGCCTGGCATCGAAGGTGACGACGCGGCCGAGCACCGAGGGCTCGAGCCCCAGCAGGTGATGCAGCGTGAGATGCGCCTGCAGGCTGCCCAGCATCGCGACCGCAGTGCCGATCACGCCGACCGTGGCGCAGGTGCCGCCATCCACCGAGACTTCGGGGAACACCGCGCGATAGCTCGGGCCGCCGCCGCAGAAGCCCCCGGCATAGCCGGTCATGCCGACCACCGAGGCGCTGATCAGCGGCTTGGCAGTCGCGTGACAGACGTCGCTCAGCATGTAGGTGACGGCGAAACTGTCGGCGGCATCGACCACGATGTCGGCCGCCGCCACGAGCTGCGCCGCGTTCTGCGGGGTCAGGCGCTCCGGCACCGTGTCGATGCGGACATGGGGATTGAACCGCTGCAGGGTCGCGCGCGCCGCCTCGACCTTTAGCTTGCCGATGTCCGGCATGCCGTAGAGCGGCTGGCGATGCAGGTTCGTTTCCTCGACCGTGTCGTGATCGACGATCGTGAGATGGCCGACGCCGGCGCCGCCGAGATACTGCAGCACCGGGCAACCGAGGCCGCCCGCGCCGACCACCAGCACCGAGGCGGCGGCAAGACGCGCCTGCCCCGCGTCGCCGATCTCGGGCAGCACGGCCTGGCGGGCATAGCGATTGGTCACGACTTCCTCGTCGCGGCGATCCAGTCCTTGGCCTGGCCGACCGGATCGGCGTTGTTCACGATGTCGCCCACGACCGAGACAATGTCGGCGCCCGACTTCAGGCAGAGCAGCGCGCGCTCCAGCGTGAGGCCGCCGATCGCGACCAGCGGCTTGTCTCCGATCAGCTTCTTCCATTCGGCGAGACGCTCGGTGCCCTGCGGCGCCCACGGCATCTGCTTCAGCACGGTCGGCCAGATCGGTCCCAGGGCGACATAGTCGGGATCGATGGCGAGACCCTTGTCGAGTTCGGCATGGTCGTGCGTGCTGACGCCGATCCTGATGCCGGCGCGACGCACTGCCTTCACGTCGGCGTCGACCAGATCCTCCTGGCCGAGATGGACCCAGGCGCAGCCTTCGTCGATTGCGACCTGCCAGTAGTCGTTCACGATCAGGTTGGCACCATGCTGGTCGCAGATGGCCTTGGCCTCGCGAACCTGCCGGCGGATCTCATCCTCGGGCTGGTCCTTGATGCGCAGCTGGATGAGCTTGGTGCCGACGGGCACCAGCTTCTGCACCCAACCGGAATTGGGCACCACCGGATAGAAAGGATCGAGCATCTCTCAGTCTCCAAGGGCCGCTTTGCCGATCACCGGCGTCGACGGCACGGCCATGTCGCGCGGCTCCATCGGGCGGGCACGGTAAGCAGCACGGCCGGCTTCGACGCCGAGGGCAAAGGCCCGCGCCATCTCGACCGGATCGCCCGCTTCGGCGACCGCCGTGTTGAGCAGCACCGCGTCGTAGCCCAGCTCCATTGCCGCCGCGGCATGCGAGGGCACACCCAGTCCGGCATCGACCACCAGCGGGATGTCGGGAAAGTGCGCGCGCATCGAGCGCAGGCCATAGACGTTGTTGAGGCCGCGCGCCGAACCGATGGGCGCACCCCACGGCATCAGCACCCGGCAGCCGGCTTCGACCAGCCGCTCCGCGACGACGAGATCCTCGGTCGTGTAGGGAAACACCTCGAACCCGTCCTCGCTGAGGATGCGCGCGGCTTCGACCAGGCCGAACACGTCGGGCTGCAAGGTGTCGGCCTCGCCGATCACTTCGAGCTTGATCCACGGCGTGTCGAACAGCTCGCGGGCCATGTGGGCGGTCGTCACCGCTTCCTTCACCGAATGGCAGCCGGCGGTGTTGGGCAGCACGCGCACGCCCATCGACTGGATGAGCGACCAGAAGGCCTGGCCGGCCTTGCCCGCCCCGCTCTCGCGGCGCAGCGAGACCGTCACGACCTCGGCGCCCGACGCCTTGACCGCGCGTTCGAGGACCGCCGGCGAGGGATAGCGCGACGTGCCGAGCAACAGCCGCGATTTCAACTCCACGCCATAGAAGGACGACGAAGACGACATCGGAGCCCTAGCCTCCCTGCATCGGCGCGACGACCTCGATCTTGTCGCCGTCGGCCAACTCGGTGCGCGGCCGCGCGGCGGCGGCGACGAAGCGGCCGTTCACCGCCGTCGCGATCTTGCGGCCACCGAAGCCAAGCGAGTCCAGTGCCGCAGCCAGCGTGCCGGGCGCGACTTCATGCATGTCGTCGTTCAGGAATATCCGCATCTCTCGTCTCCAGAAGAACGGCATCGGCGACTTGCCGCGCCAGCCAGGGCGCGAGCAGGAAACCATGCCGGAAAAGACCGTTGGCGTGCAGCACGCGGCCCTTGCGTCGCACGCACGGCAGGTTGTCGGGAAAGGTCGGCCGCAGGTCGGCGCCCAGCTCGACGATCTCGGCCTCGCCGAAGGCCGGGTGCAGCGTATAGGCCGCGTTCAACAGCTCGACCGCCGAGCGCACACTGACGGCGCGGCGCTCCTCGCTCTCGATCATGGTGGCGCCGATCATGAAGATGCCGTCGCCACGCGGCACGATGTAGAGCGGGATGCGCGGATGGAGCATGCGCACCGGCCGCGCCAGCGACACGTCGTGGGTGAGCACGACGATCATCTCCCCGCGCACGCCGCGCAGGTCGGACAGCTCGTCGCGCGCGGCCAGGCCGCGGCAATCGACGACGAAGTCCGAAGCGACATCGGACGGCTTCACGTCCACGCCGAAACGGATCGGAACGCCGCGCGCTTCGAGACCGGCCGCCAGCGCCGCCAGCGCCTTGCGCGGTTCGAGATGGGCTTCGTCGGGAAAGAACAGCGCGCGGCGGAAGCGGCCGGCGAGATCGGGTTCGAGCGCGGCGATACCATCGCCATCGAGCCATTCGTGCCGCTCGGTCCTTGCGGCGAAGCGCGTGAGGTCGGCCGCATCGCGGGCCGGCGCGACCACAAGGCTGCCCTTCGAGACGGTGCCCGGAAAATGCTCGCGCCACCAGTCGATCGAGGGTTCGCCCAGCCGCGCCACGATCTCGTCGGTCGTCGCGCGTTCGCACCACGGCGCCAGCATGCCGCCCGCCATCCAGGAGCAGGCGCTTTCGCCCAGAAGGGCAGCGCGCTCCAGCACCTCGACGGCGATGCCGCGATCGGCAAGCTCGGTCGCGCAGGCCAGACCTGCAACGCCAGCTCCGATGATTGATACGACAGGACGATCCAACGTTAGCTCCCGTTCCTTCGCCGGCATGACCCGGATCAGGTTCAAAGGGTTCAGCCGCTAAGGCTGTCTCAGCCCGTCTCCCGCAGGAAGATCAGGCACCCCTCGGACGCCATCGAGAAAAGGGGATTGCCGGCCCCTATGTCAAGCCATCCGGTCAGGCCGCCAGGGACGACGCCGGCGTCATCAGGTGCGTGGCCTCGCCGAAGCCCTCGCTGTCGGGCTCGCGCACCAGCTTCTGGAAGTCGGCCATCAGGGTCTTGGCGACGGGGCCGGCCTGGAAGTTATGCTGGTCGATCGAACCGACCGGCACGATCTCGGCGGCGCTGCCGCAAAGGAAGACCTCACTGGCCTGCGCCAACTCCTCCGGCATCACGTCGCGCTCCTCGACCGTCCAGCCGCGCTTCCTCGCCATGCCCATCACCGCGCGACGCGTGATGCCGTCGAGGAAATTGTGCGGCGTCGGCGTCACGAGCCGCCCGTCGATCACCAGGAAGATGTTGGCGCCGGTCGTCTCGGCGATGCGGCCCTCCCAGTCGAGCATCAGCGCATCGTCGAAGCCGGCCTTCAGCGCACGGTCCTTCTCGATGCCGCAGATCACGTACAAGCCCGCCACCTTGGCATGGCCGGGCGCCGTCTCCGGCGAAGGGCGGCGGTATTTCGCCAGGGTGACGTTAATGCCGGCGTCGCGCGCCTGCACCGACAGGCGGCCTTCCTGCGCCCAGGGGGCGATGGCGAGATGGACCGTGGTGCCGATCGCCGACACGCCCAGCACCTCCGAACCGCGCCAGGCGATGGGCCGGATGTAGCCGGCGCTCAGATTGTTGGCCTTCACGACGGCGCGGGTCGCCTCGTCGATCTGTTCGCGCGACCAGGGCAGGTCGTAGTCGAGCAGGTTGGCCGAGCGGATCAGGCGCGCGCTGTGCGCGGCGAGGCGGAAGACGCGGCCGTCGTAGATACGCTCGCCCTCGAAGACGGCCGAGCCGTAATGCAGCGCATGGGTCAGCACATGCATGCGGCTTTCGCGCCACGGCACCAGCTTGCCGTCCAGCCAGATGAAGCCGTCGCGGTCATCCATCGTTAAGGACATTGCGATATCCCCCTTCCTTTGATTCCGATCAGGTCCTTGCGGGCAGTTAAAAGATAACTATCTACCCATTTAGGTCAATATTACTGACCTTGTCAAACACACTGACCCTGCGAGGGGTTCGGCCCTGAAAAATCAGGTCAGGAGGAGTGGCATGCCCGGGTCGCCTTTCTCCATCGCGCGCTGGTAGGCGGGGCGCCCCGCGATCCGTTGCAGATAGGCGAGGATCGCGGGACAGGGCGACAGGTCGAACGGCAGGAAGTAGCGCATGGTCGTCAGGGAGAAGACGGCCATGATGTCGGCGGTCGTGAACTCTGCTCCGGCGAGGTAGTCGGCCTTTGCAAGACGGGCCTCCACCAGGCCCAGCGCCAGGCCGAGACGCCCCGTCATCGCCTTGAGCAGCGGATTGTCGGCGGGCAGGTCGAGCCGTCCCAGGATCATGTTGCGCCCCGTCGCCGGCTGCAGCGTGCCGTTGGCGAAATGGAACCAGTAGAGGAACTGGGCGAAGTCGGGATGGTCGGGCGCCAGCACCAGCCGGCCCTTGCCGTATTTGGCGATGATCCAGTCGACGATGGCGCCGGACTCGGCCAGCAGCACGTCGCCGTCCTGGATCACCGGCGCCGCGCCCAGCGGATGCAGCGCCTTGTATTCGGGCGGCGCGAGCCGCGTGACCGCATCGCGGTCGTAGACCTTCAGCTCGTAGGGAATACCGAGTTCCTCGCAGAGCCAGACGATCCGTTCGGATTGCGACTTGCCGAGATGGTGGACCGTCAGCATGGCGTCCTCGCACGAAGAAAGAAAATGTCTGGAAGGAGGCTCGCGCCGTAACACCGGCCCGCGCGGGGTGTCAACGCAACGCGCCCGCTCTATAAAGAGCGTGTGGAATCCCGAGCCCCCGCCAACCCCCTGTTCCTGCGCGACGAAGAGCTGCGTCAGGGCATCGAGCTGATGTTCTATGCCTATCGCGACTTCACGTTCGAATCCGACCAGCAACTCCGGCACTACCAGCTCGGCCGCGCCCATCATCGCGCGCTCTATTTCATCGGCCGCCATCCCGGCCAGACGGTCGGTCATCTCCTGTCGATCCTGAAGGTGACGAAGCAGTCGATCAGCCGCGTGCTGAAGGACCTGCTCGAACAGGGCTATGTCGAGCAGAAGAGCGGGGCGCGCGACCGGCGCGAGCGGCTCCTGTGGCTGACGCCCAAGGGCCAGGAACTGGAGCGCGACCTGACGGACCGCCAGAGCCAGCGCTTCGCCCGCGCCTACCGCGAGACCGGCGCCGAAGCCGTGGAGGGCTTCCGCAAGGTGCTGCTGGGGCTGCTCGATCCCGCCGAGCGCCAGGTGGTCGACAAGCGAATGCGCGGCGGCAACCGCTAGCGCGCCATGGACGCTTCGTCCGACAAGCCGCACATCCTGGTCGTCGACGACGACACGCGGCTGCGCGAACTCCTCAAATCCTTCCTGTCGCGCAACGACTTCCGCGTCACGACCGCGGCCAGCGCCGCCGAGGCGCGCCAGCGGCTGGGCTCCCTCGACTTCGACCTGATCGTGCTCGACGTCATGATGCCCGGCGAGACGGGCCTCGAATTCGCCGGCGAACTGCGCCGCACCGACGACGTGCCGATCCTGATGCTCACCGCCATGGTCGAGACCAAGGACCGCATCGCCGGCCTGGAAAAGGGCGTCGACGACTATCTCGGCAAGCCGTTCGAGCCGCGCGAGCTGCTGCTGCGCATCCAGAGCGTGCTGCGCCGCGGCCGGCCGTCGACCGCCGCCGCCGTTCCCGCGCCCGAGACGCCGCGGCAGGTGACGTTCGGCCCCATGCAGTTCGACCTCGAACTGGGCGAGCTCACCGACAAGGGCAAGCGCGTGGCGCTGACCGACGCGGAGATCGCCCTGATGCGCGCCTTCACCGGCCGCATCGGCGAGGTCCTGAGCCGCGAGACTCTCTGCAAGACCGTGGGCGCCAACGTGAACGAGCGCGCCATCGACGTGCAGGTGACGCGCCTGCGGCGCAAGATCGAGCCCGATCCATCCTTTCCGCGTTATCTGCGCACCGTCCGCGGCCAGGGCTACCGGCTGGTCGACGCATGAGGTGGAGCGCCATCAGCGACGTCTTCGAGCGCATCGCGCAATGGTCGGACAAGCATTCGCCGCAGACCCTGTTCGCCCGCGCCCTCATCATCATCGTCGTGCCGATGCTGCTGCTGCAGGCGCTGTCGGCCTGGTGGTTCTACAGCCAGCGCGGCGACAACGTGACCAACAGGCTCGCCATCCTGCTGGTGCGGGACCTGCGCCTGCTGATCTCGCTGCGGTCGGATTTTCCCGACGACGAGCATCGCAACTGGATCCTGCGCCGCTCCGCCCAGGACCTGCTGCTGTTCGTCTCCTTCCGCAAGGGCATCGTGCGTCCGTTCAAGGAGCCCGAGTATTTCGACATCGTGGCCCGCGAGGTCCAGGGCGCGCTCAATGCCGACCTCAGGCGCCCCTTCTTCCTCGACAACAATATCGGCGGCGGCCAGCTCCTGATCGAGATCCAGCTTTCCGACGGCGACGTCATGGAGGTGCTGGTCCCGCATGTGCGCCTGACCTTCGGGTCGAGCTTCGCCTACGTCGTGGCGCAGCTCGGCCTCGCGCTCGTGCTGTTCGGCCTCGCCATCTGGTTCATGCGCCGCGAGCTGGTGCCCATCGAGCATCTCGGCGTGGCCGCCGACGCGCTGGGCAAGGGACGCGACGTGCCCGACTTCGCCTTCTCAGGTGGCACGCGCGAGGTGCGCAACGCCGCCACCGCCTTCCACACGATGCGCATCCGTCTGCGCCGCTCGATCCAGCAGCGCACCGAGATGCTGGCCGGCGTCAGCCACGACCTGCGCACGCCGCTCACCCGCATGAAGCTGTCGCTCGCTCTGCTGCCGGACTCGCCGGAGACGAAGGAGCTGGCCGACGACGTCGCCGACATGCAGCGCATGATCGAGGGCTATCTCGCCTTCGCCCGCGGCGAGGGCGACGAGGAGCCGGTCGTGGCCGACCTGTCGGAGATCCTCGAGGACGTGGCGGCGGGCGTGCGGCGCGACAATGCCGGCCTCGACCTCGGCTGGAAGGGCGACATGACGGTCGAGCTGCGCCCCGTGGCCATGAAGCGCTGCCTGACCAACATCGTCTCCAACGCGCTGCGCTACGCCAACCATGTGAAGGTCGAGGCGGTGCGCGGCCGGACCTCGATCGAGGTCACGGTCGACGACAACGGCCCCGGCATTCCCCCCGAGAAGTACGAGGACGTGTTCCGCCCCTTCTACCGGCTGGACGAATCGCGCAATGCCGATACCGGCGGCGTGGGCCTGGGCCTCAGCATCGCGCGCGACGTGGCGCGCAGCCACGGCGGCGACGTCACCCTGGCCGCCTCGCCGTTCGGCGGTTTGCGCGTGATCGTGCGAATTCCGCTCTGAGCGACGCGGCAGGGCTTGCGGCGCGGCCGCCTGTGATAGAGTGAAACAAATACTTCAGAGAGAAATGTCCAAGACAATGTCCACGCTTCAATTCGCCAGCGTCCCGCATCCGTCGCCGGTTTCCGCCGAGAAGCGCGCGGAGCTGCTCAAGAATCCGGGCTTTGGCCGGGTCTTCTCCGACCACATGGTCACCATCCGCTATCACGAGACCAAGGGCTGGTACGACGCCAAGGTCGAGCCGCGCGCGCCGATCCCGATGGATCCGGCCGCGGCCGTCCTGCACTACGCCCAGGAGATCTTCGAGGGTCTGAAGGCCTATCGCACCGCCGACGGCGGCGCGACCCTGTTCCGCCCGCTGGAGAATGCCCGGCGCTTCCAGCAGTCGGCCGAGCGCCTGGCCATGCCGGTCCTGCCGGAGAACGTGTTCCTCGAGGCTGTCGACCAGCTCGTGAAGATCGACCGCGCCTGGATCCCGGAGGGCGACGGCAGCCTCTACATCCGGCCCTTCATGTTCGCGAACGAGATCTTCCTCGGCGTGAAGCCCTCGTCGGACTACCTGTTCATCGTCATCGCCTCGTCGGTCGGCGCCTACTTCAAGACCGACGCGCCGGCGGTGTCGGTGTGGGTCTCGCAGGATTTCACGCGCGCCGCCCCCGGCGGCACGGGCGCCGCCAAGTGCGGCGGCAACTATGCCTCCAGCCTGCAGGCGCAGGCCGAGGCGACACGCCACGGCTGCGACCAGGTCGTGTTCCTCGACGCCGTCGAGCAGCGCTGGATCGAGGAGCTGGGCGGCATGAACATCTTCTTCGTGTTCGACGACGGCTCGATGATCACCCCACCGCTCGGCGGCACGATCCTGCCCGGCATCACCCGCAACTCGCTGCTGACGCTGGCAAAGGACAAGGGCATCAAGGTGAGCGAGGAGCGCTACTCGATCGACCAGTGGCGCAAGGATGCCGCCAGCGGCCGCCTGCGCGAGGCCTTCGCCTGCGGCACCGCCGCGGTCGTCACGCCGATCGGCACGGTGCGCAGCAAGGACGGCGAGTTCAGGATCGGCAATGGCGGCTCCGGCGCCAAGACCGAGGAACTGAAGGCCGCCCTCGTCGGCATCCAGCGCGGCCGCGCCGCCGACCCGCACGGCTGGATCCACAGAGTCTACTGAGGCCGGCCACGGCACCTCATTGGAGCGCGCCACTCCAGGGGCGCTCGAGCGATGTCAATCGGCAAGACATGAGCGCAACTGGAATTGCGCGCTCCATTGCCGGCGTCACTTCTGCACATCGTGCAGCAGGCGCCCGACATTGTAGCCATCGATATCGTCCGCACTGACCGCCATGACGAGGCGGGTGCGGCGGGGTGTCGTCCAGACGGTGACGTAGTGTACCGGCGCGCCTTCCCGGTTGTGCACCAGCCGGTCGATCTTGAGCGTCGGCGAATTGATCTCGATGTCGAGTGCTCGCGCGACGAACGGATCGGCGAGCGCGGCGTTGACCTCCTGCGCCACGCCGCCGAGCTTTTCGAAGCTGCCCGCGATCAACTCGTGCAGTGACGTCGTCCTCAACCCCTCCTCGGTCACGGACTGCGCGAACGGCATCGGGATCCAGCCATCGAGCAGGGTCACGGGCTTGTTCTCGAACGATCTCACGCGCACGAGATGCAGAGCCTGCTCTCCGTCGGCGATGCCGAGATGGGCGGCGATCGTCCGGGGGCATCGCTCGATCTCCAGCGCCAGGATCCGCATCGTCGTTTCCTTGAGCGTGCGCCTCAGGTCGCCGATGAAGCCGAAATCCGGCCCGTGCTTCGTGTCGATGGTCTTGGCGGTGACGAAGGCCCCGACGCCCTGGCGATTCTGCACGAAGCCGTCGTCGGCAAGATCGGACAGCGCGCGTCGCACCGTGATCCGCGAGATCGAGAACTGGCGGCAGAGCGCCTCCTGCGTCGGCAGCGCTTCACCCGGGCGGTAGCGGCCGGAAACGATCTGTTCCTTCAGCAGGATGTAGAGTTGGCGATGCAGGAGTGCGCCGTCGGCGTTCAGTTTCATGCCGGCACGCCGGGTTTCGCCAGCCGGCCCATGAGGCGCAGTCCGCTTGCCATGATGTGGATCGCCATGTTGTACTAACTATATACCAACAAGAAAGAGGAGGAACGAGGATGGCCAGAAGTATCACAGCTACGCTCGCCGGCATCGCCCTCGCGCTGGGTATCGCGGCCACGGCAATGGCCCAGAATGCCGCGCCGGCCAAGTCCAACTTCACGCCGACCAAGACCGTCACCATCATCGTGCCCTACAGCCCGGGCGGCGGCACCGACGCCGTGGGCCGCCTGATGGCCAAAGCGCTCGAGGAGAAGTGGGGCCAGACGGTGATCGTCGACAACCGCACCGGCGGCAACGGCTCGGTCGGCGCGGCTCTCGTCGCGCGCGCCCAGCCGGACGGCCACACGATGGTGCTCGCGGTCTCGGGCATCGCCATCAACGCCCACCTTATGAAACTGCCTTACGACACGGCGACGGCCTTCGCGCCGGTCACCGCGGTCGCTTACCCGGTCGCGACGCTTCTCGCCACGCCCGACCTGCCGGCCAACGACCTCAAGGGCCTGGTCGAGCTGGTACGCAAGGAAGGTCCCGACAAGCGCACGTCGGCGAGCCCCGATCCCGGAAGCCGCCTGATGGCCGAGCGCATCTTCGACAGCGCCGGCATCAAGCTGATGAACGTGCCGTACAAGGGCGCGGCCTCCTTCGTCGGCGACATCTCGGCCGGCCGCGTGGACGTGGGCATCGCCAGCGTCACCTCGGGCCTCGCGCTGATCAACGCCGGCAAGCTCAAGGCACTGGGCATCATGGGGACACAGCGCATCCCCGCCCTGCCCAACGTCGCGACGTTCAAGGAACAGGGCTTCTCCGGCCTCGACGAGAATTCCTGGTACGGCCTGTTCGCGCCGGCCGGCACGCCGCCGGCCACTGTCGATGCGATCCAGAAGGACATTGCGAGCGTACTCGCCGTGCCCGCGTTCCGCGCGAAGATCATCGAATACGGCTCGCTGCCCGGCGGTGACACGCCGGCCGCGTTCAGCGAGCGCTTCCAACGCGACATCAAGGAGTCCGGCGAGACGATCCGCCGGCTCGGCATGACCGCTGACTGACGGAGGACACAATGGCAACGACCGCTCCCATTTCCTGGACCGTCGCCGACGTCGAGTCGGACAAGGGCTGGGTCTACGCCCTGTCGCCGGCCGAGGGTGCCGACCTGCTCGCGACGGTGCGCAAGGCCGGGCCGGCCGACCGGCCGATCCTGTCGTGGCGTCGCGAGGACTTCGATCTCGGCTCGGCCGTGCCGACCCTGGCCGCCGCCTTCCGCGAGGTCCGCGACGGGCGTGGCATGGCGCTGGTGAAGAACCTGCCGCGCGCGGGCGTCACGCCCGACGAGTTCAGGCTGATGACCTGGGCGATCGGCCTGCATTTCGGCGTCGCGCGGCCGCAGAACAAGGCCAGCGACTACATCACCGAGGTCAAGAACGCCGGCATGAGCTACCGCAGCCCGACCGGCCGCGGCTACAACTCCAACGCCGAACTCGACTTCCATGTCGACGGTTCCGACGTCGTGCTGCTCTCCTGCTACAATCAGGCGCCGGTCGGCGGCATGAGCATGTGCGCCAGCGCCGCCACCGCCTACGACATCCTCAAGAAAGAGCGGCCGGATTATGCCGCCGCCCTGGCGACCGACTATCCGTTCAGCCGCAACGGCGAACAGTCTGCGGGCGAGGCGCCATGGTATCCCGCACCGATCGTCACCGAGGAGAACGGTCGCGTCTTCTGCAAGTGGAACCGCAACCGCATCGTCAACGCGCTCAAGCTCGATGGCGCCACGCCGCTCACCGGCCTGCAGCGCGAGGCGATGGAGTATTTCGATACGATCCTGCGCCGGCCCGAGAACATGTTCTGCATGAACCTCGAACCGGGCGATCTCCAGATCCTGTGCAACCAGACGATGCTGCATTCGCGCACCAGCTTCGAGGACCATGCCGACGAGGCTAAGAAGCGCACTCTCTACCGGCTGTGGCTGGCCCGCCCCGATTCGCGCCGGCTGCCACAGAGCTGGGAAGTGTTTTATGGCACCGTCGAGCCCGGCGCCGTGCGCGGCGTGATGAAGGGCCAGAACTACGACGAAGTGCGCCAGCGCTTTGATGTCCAGCAGGCGGCAGCGATGGGCATGAAGGCGGCCTGAAACGACAACGCGAAGGGAGACTAACGATGTCCAAGGGCAGGATCTTCCGCAACGCCATGAAGCGCGGGATGGTGGCGGCACCGGGCTGCTTCGACTGCATCACCGCGCGTTCGATCGAACGCGCGGGCTTCGAGGCGGTCTACATGACCGGCGCCGGCACGGCGGCGAGCCTCGGCTATCCCGACTACGGCCTCGTCACCATGTCGGAGATGGCCGACAATGCCGGCCGCATCGCCACCGCGATCAAGCTTCCGGTGATCGCCGATGCCGATACCGGCTACGGCAACGAGCTGAACACGATCCGCACCGTGCGCGAGTACGAGAAGCGCGGCGTCGCCGGCATCCATATCGAGGACCAGGGCTTCCCCAAGAAGTGCGGCCATCTCGAGGACAAGACCCTCGTGCCGATCGAGGACTATGTCGCCAAGATCCGCGCGGCGGCGAGTGCCAAGGTCGATCCCGATTTCATCATCATCGCGCGCACCGATTCGCGCGCCGTGCTGGGCTTCGAGGAAGCGATCCGCCGCGCCAACGCAGCCCTCGAGGCCGGCGCCGACATGGCCTTCGTCGAGGCGCCGCAGACGCTCGAGGAGACGGCGTCGGTGCCGAAGCTCGTGAAGGGCCCGTGCCTGCTCAATATGGTGTGGAAGGGCAAGACGCCGGACCTCTCCATCGAGGAGGCGGGCAAGATGAACTATGCGGTGATGATCCTGCCCGGCATGCTGACGCGCACCGTGGTCGGCGCCTGCGATGCGGCGCTGGCCGATCTCAAGGCGAAGGGCCGCCATCCCGCGCCGCTCTCCGACATCACGCCGCAGCAGGGCTTCCGCCTCTCCGGCGCCGACGAATGGGACGGCTATCGCACGAGGTTCCGCGAGCCTCTACCGAAGGCGGCTGAGTAACTCTTCCACCTCCCCCGTCTTACGGGGAGGCCGGGAGGGGGAAGGCAACGCCATGATTGTCGATCGGGAAGAGTTCAGACTCATGGCCTTCGCCTTCCGGCCAAAGGCGCTGTAAACAGCGCCGGGGCCACCTCTCCCGTGTGACGGGAGGAGGAAGTTCATTCTGCTTTAAAAGAGCCTGCCGCCGTTCGGCACGGGCTTGGTCGGCGCAATCAACACCACGCTGCCGTCGCCGGCCGGGAAGCCCAGGGTCAGGACTTCCGACATGAACCTGCCGATCTGGCGCGGCGGAAAATTCACCACCGCGGCCACCTGGCGGCCGATCAGCTCTTCGGGCGTGTAGTGCACGGTGATCTGCGCCGAGGACTTCCTGGTGCCCATCCCGTCGCCGAAATCGATCAGCAGGCGATAGGCCGGTTTGCGTGCGCCTTCGAGGGGCGCCGCCTCGACGATGGTGCCGACGCGGATGTCGACGCGCTCGAAATCTTCGTAGGTGATGGTGGTCATGCGCGAACACTAAAAGCGCGCGCGCAAAAGAAAAGGGGCCACGTACGCGGCCCCTTTTCCGGATCGGCGAATGGCCGACCCACGCTTACTGAGAAACGCTTACTTCTTGGCGATCGCGGCCTTGACCTCTTCGGTCAGCTCGGCGACGCGGGCGCTCAGCGCCGTCACGGCGTCGGTCTGGCCCTTGGTGTAGAGCTCGGCCAGTTCCTTCGAGTTGGTGACCGCCGACTCGTACGACTTCTTCATGAAGTCGATCTGCTTGGCGGCCTTCTCCTCGACAGTGGCGGCGGCGAGGACTTCGCTGCCGTGCTTGGAGAGGTCTTCCATCGCGGCGCGGACCATGTCGCCCTGGCGCTGCGCGATCGTCTTCAGCGACTCGACGGCGGCGGTGTTGACCGAGGTGATGGTCGCGAAGTTCTTGCGCGCGGTCTCGACGAAGGTCTCGACGTTGACGGCCGGCAGCTTGAACTCGCTGGAGATCTTGCTGAAATCGAAGTCGGCGAAGGGGTTCTTGAAGGCGCCGTTGGCGTACATGGGAATTCTCCTGCAGGGACTAACAAAGGCTGAGCTAAGTGCCCCGCCTTTGCTGCGGTGCACAACGGAGCCTAATTTAGGGATGCACTGCAGCGAG
The DNA here is from genome assembly GCA_945952105.1 of uncultured Rhodospirillaceae bacterium. Taxonomy (GTDB): domain Bacteria; phylum Pseudomonadota; class Alphaproteobacteria; order Reyranellales; family Reyranellaceae; genus Reyranella. Next base: position 130,152 of record CAMFGZ010000005.1, read on the forward strand.
TCAAGCAGTGTTTTTGTGCACTGCACAAAATCTTCACGGCTCGGGCGAAACCGGTGGTTCTTGCGACGTCCGCCCAGACGGAGATTTCGTATATTTATCAAAGAATTGGGCCCAACGCTCCGCTGTCTTGAGGCGCCCGTCGAGCGCCGCCATCGTCTTCGACAAATCTCCCGTGTCGTCACCATCGAAGACGCGGGAGACGGCGTAATGGATTGCCAGGAGCCCGTTTTGCCGCAGCGCACCGGGAATCCCTTCGCTCGGCACCGACGCCGCCTCCAGCATGGCCGACATCGACCGCCGCAGGGCCGGCCCCATGGCGAGGGCGACCACCGGGTCGCGGGTACCGGCGCGACGCAAAGCGCGCAGAGCAGCGCGATGCGGCTTAAGCGCGTCGTAGCGGCGCATCATCACGTCGAACAGACGGTCGCGGACGGTCTCCTCGGGATCGTCGGACGACGCCGTCCCGGCCAGCACCTCCGCATCGATCCGCGCCATGAAGGCGGCGGCGAGGGACATCTTGTCGGGATGCAGGCGATAGAGATCGGCAAAGCCCAGGCCGGCGGCTTGCGCCACCTCGCGGAGGGACACGTCGGCGAATCCCTTCTCGGCGATCAGGCCGAGAAAGGCATCGAGGGCCTTGTCGCGATCGGACTCACTCACCCCGCCAGCTCCTTCGAACGGTGCGAAGCGGCGGCGAGCGCCTTGTCGAACACGGGCTGGATACCGTCATCTGCCATCAGGACCTGCAGGGCCGCGGCCGTCGTGCCGCCGGGACTGGTGACGTTAACGCGCAGCTGCGACGCCGGCTCCTTCGATTGCTTCAGCAGCTCGCCGCTGCCCGCCACGGTCGCGCGGGCGAGCTGCATGGCCATGTCGGCCGGCAAGCCGGCCTTCACCCCCGCCGCCGCCATCGCCTCGACCAGCAGGAAGACATAGGCCGGCCCGCTGCCCGACAGCGCCGTGACCGGGTCCAGCAGCGCCTCGTCGTCGGCCCACAGGACCTGCCCCACCGCTTCGAGCAGCTCGTGGCAGCGCTTCTTCTCCTCTTCCGTCACGCTCGCCGCCGCCGTCGCGACGGTGATGCCCTGGCGGACCGCCGCCGGGGTGTTGGGCATGGAACGTACGATCTTGGCGGTGTGGCCGAGATGGGCTGCGAAGTAGCCCAGCGTCTTGCCGGCCGCGATCGACAGGAACACCGTGCCCTTGCCGGCGAAGCGGCGCAGGTCTGCCAGCGTGTCGTCCATCGACTGCGGCTTCACCGCCAGCACGACGATCTCCGGCGTCTCCGTCACTTCCGTCGAGGCCGACACGACGCGGACGCCGGCGTGCCGGGGACGGATCGCCTCGACCGGCTCGGCGACGATGATGTCGGCGGCCACGAGGCCGCGCGCCAGCCAGCCATCCAGCATGGCGCCGCCCATCTTGCCGCAACCGACCAGCAGCAGCTTGCCCATGGTGTCAGCGTCCCTTGAACTTCGCGGCCCGCTTCTCGCGGAAGGCGGCGGCGCCTTCCTTGCGGTCCTCGGAGTTGGCGATGGTCTCGAGCTTGTAGCGTTCCGGCACGAACACCTCGGCCGGGCCGCGCGGCAGCGTCTGGTTGGCGAAATCGCGCAGCGTGCGGATGACGAGCGGCGCGGACTGGGCGATGACCGTAGCCATGCGCCGCGCCTCGGCGCGCTCCTGGCCGAGCGGCACGACCTTGTTCACGAAGCCGACGTCGTAGGCGCGCTTCACCGAAATCTCCTCGCCGAGCAACAGCAATTCCATCGCGACCTTGTGCGGCATGCGCGAGACGATCCCCGGCATGAGGCCGCCGAACACGCCGACCTTGGCCTCAGGGTACATGAACTTCGTCGTATCCGCAGACACCATGAGATCGCAGGTCATCACGAGACAGATACCGCCGCCGATGACCCAGCCCTGGGTGGCGGCGATGACCGGCTTGGTGAGGGCGTGGCTGACATGCGGCACCGCCTTCCACATCGCGGCCGGCGGATTGGTGAGATCGGCGCCGACGCAGAAGGCCGGGCCCTGGGCCTGCAGCACGGCGACCAGGTCGTCGCCCGCCTCGAAGGCGCGATAGGCCTCGTAGAGCCCGTCGCACAGCTCCTGGGTCAGCGCATTGCGCTTCTCCGGGCGCATCATGGTGATGGTGGTGATACCTTCGCTCGACTCGACTTTGACCAGACCCACGGCGTCCTCCAGTGCTTCTTGCGCCGGATGCTACCAGCCGCCCATACTCGCCGCATCAGGAGAGCTGCCATGCAAACCCGTAATCCCTTCATCGACGACCTGACCAAAGTGGCCAACGGCGCCATGGGCGCCCTCACCGGCATGAAGGACGAGATGGAAGCGCGGGTGCGCGACCAGATCGCCAAGATCCTCGACGGCATGGACATTCCGCGCCGCGACGAATTCGACGCCGTTAAGGCGATGGCCGCCAAGGCGCGCGAGGAGAACGAGGAGCTGAAGAAGCAGATCGCCGAGTTGCAAGCGAAGCTTGGTTCCCCCACGCCGGAAGCATAGCGGCAGGGTAGCTACACGTAGCAGCGCAGGCGCTTGCCGGGGAGAAGGTCGTATGGCGCCTTCCAGCCGGGAAGTGCGGCCATGCGCAGGAGCCATGCGTTCACGGCGGGATGGCTGACCGCGAGGTCGTAGCCGGTTTCGTTCTTGGGGAACGACAGGTAGGCCATCATCGAGATGTCGGCGATGGTCGGCCGGTCGCCAATCGCGAAGGCGCGCTTCTCAAGGTGGCCGTTCAGGATGCCGAGATAGTCGTCGATGCGCTTGCGCATGAAATCGAGCACGACGGGATCGACCGACCGAAGGAAGGCGCGGTTGTAGCGATAGGTCGCCATGAAGCCGGTGAGCTTGTGGTTGTCCCAGAACAGCCAGCGCAGGATCTCGAACGTCTCCGCCTCGCTCTCGCCACCGAACCGGCCGTATCGAGCGGCCAGTTGCAGCAGGATCGGCGCGGTCTGGGTCAGGCGCTCGCCGTCCACCTCGAGCACGGGGATCTCGCCCATCTCGTTCACCGTGGCGCGCCATTCCGGTGTGCGCGTGACGCCGCCGCCGAAATCGGTCCAGACCGGCTCGAAGGTCTGGCCGCACAGGGTCAGCATCAGCGCCAGCTTGTAGCTGTTGCCCGACTCGGGGAAGTAGTGGAGGCGATAGGTCGGCGACAGTTGGTTCATGACGCGAGCCTAGACCGTGCCGAGGTGGAGTAAAGGTCCCTCGCTACGCTGCAGGGCGGGGTAATCCCCGCCCTGCAGCGTAGCGAGGGACCTTTCCCTTACAGCGCGCCGACCGACTTCAGATAGAGGTCGCTGGCTTCCTTCGTCACCTTGCCGGCCTTGCCGTCGGCGATCAGGCGGCCGTCGACCTTTGTCACCGGCGTGACGCCGCCCAGCGTTCCCGTCACGAAGGCTTCGTCGGCTGAATAGACCTGGGCCAGGGTGAAGTCGCATTCCTTCGCGACGTTGCCGGCGGCGCGCCAGGCGTCGATCACGTTCTGCTGGGTGATGCCCTTGAAGCTGTAGAGGCCGGTCGAGGTCCAGAGCTCGCGGCCGCGCACGATGAAGAAGTTGGTCGAGTTGCACGAGGCCACGAAGCCGCGCGGGTCGAGCATCAGTGCTTCGTCGGCGCCGGCCTTGATGGCCTGGATCAGCGCCTGGATCAGGTTCAGCCGCGAATGCGAGTTGAGGCGCAGGTCGAACTGGTCGGGGTTGGTCGTGCGGAAGGTCGAGGTGAAGAGCGTATAGCCCTTGGCCTTGGCTTCGGGGATCGGCGTCTTGTATTCGGCGACGCAGACGATCGTCGCCTTGCCGATCACGAAGCGCGGATCCTGGTTGGGAGTCTTCTTCAGGCCACGCGTGATCATGAGGCGGACATGGGCGCCGTCGGTCATGCCGTTCTTCGCCAAGGTATCGGTCACAACCTTGATGACGCCGGCGCGGTCGAGGCCGATGTCGAGATCGATCGAGCGCGCGCCTTCGAACAGCCGGTCCATGTGCGCGTCGAGGCTGATCAGCTTGCCCTTCACGAGGCGCAGCCCTTCCCACACGCCGTCACCCAGCACGAAGCCGGAATCGAACACCGAGACGCTGGCTTCGTTGCGGGGCGCGAACGCGCCGTTCACGTAGACCAGCACCTGGTCGTTGCGCGCATCGGCCAGATAGGCCTGGGCGCTCGCTTGCTCGTTGCTCATGACGTTTCCCTAGAAGCTGAATTGCTTGTGGCTGGCGAGGAAGGCGCGCGTGCGCTCCTTCTTCGGGTTCTTGAGGACTTCGTCCGGCGTGCCCTGCTCGTGGATCGCGCCGTCGGCCAGGAAGATCACGCGCGTCGCGACGTGATAGGCGAAGCCCAGCTCGTGCGTGACCAGCAGCATGGTGCGGCCTTCCTCGGCCAACGCGAGGATGACGTTCAGCACCTCGCCCACCAGCTCGGGATCGAGTGCCGAGGTCGGCTCGTCGAACAGCAGCATCTCCGGGTCCATTGCGAGCGCGCGCGCAATCGCGACCCGCTGCTTCTGGCCGCCCGAGAGATGCGCCGGATAAGTTTCCGCCTTCTCCGCGAGTCCGACCCGCGCCAGTTCCTTAGCGGCACGCGTCTCGGCCTCGGGCTTGGGCATGCCACGCACGGTGCGCAGCCCTTCCATCACGTTGCCGATCGCCGTCATGTGCGGAAAGAGATTGAACTGCTGGAACACCATGCCGACCCGCTGGCGCACCTGGATCAACTCGCTCTCGCGATAGATCCGCTCGCCCGCCTTTCCCTCGCGGCCCAGCACCTGGCCGTCGAGCGCGATCGTGCCGCCGCCGGGACGCTCCATGAAATTGAGGCAGCGCAGCAGCGTGCTCTTGCCCGAACCCGAGGCGCCCAGGATTGCGATGCGCTCGCCGCGCGTCACGTCGAGGTCGATGCCGCGCAGCACGTCGGTAGTGCCGAAACGCTTGGTGAGACCGGAGACGCTGAGGATCGTCATTCGTCCCTCTTGAGCCGCCGTTCGAGGAAGTAGCTGAACTGCACCAGCGGCCACAGGAAGACGAAGAAGATCACCGCGACGGCGGTATAGGCCTCGATCGGATTGTAGTTGAGCGAGGCGATCAGCTTGCCCTGCTGCAGCAGCTCGACATAGGCGACGGCCGAGGCGAGCGTCGACATCTTGAAGATCTCGATGGCGCGGTTGGTCAGCGCCGGCAGCATGCGCTTCAGCGCCTGGGGCAGGATGATCCGACGCATCGCCTGGCCCCAGCGCATGCCGAGCGCCCGCGCGCCGTCCCACTGGCCGGTCTCGATCGACTGGATGCCACCGCGATAGATCTCGGCCGAGAAGGCCGCCGAGTTGAGCGAAATGCCGAGCGAGGCGGCAGCGAGCGGCGAGATCTGGAAGGGCAGCAGGATCGGCAGCGCGAAGTAGAACCACAGGATCTGCACGAGCACCGGCGTGTTGCGAAAGAACTCGACGAAGATCGTGGCCGGTATGTTGAGCAGACGGTTGCGGGAGTAGCGGCCCAGTCCAACGACGAGGCCGAGACTGAGGCCCAGCACCAGGCAGATGGCGAAGATGCGCAGGGTACCGGCCGCGCCGACCAGCAGCGCATCGGTATTGTCGAGGACGGAGGCGAAATCCCAGCGCATCAATGCACCGTGCTCTCGCCGCTGCGCGCCAGCCGCAGCTCGACGAGGCGCGCGACCTGGCTCGCGAGGAAGATCACGACGAAATAGATCAGGGCCACGACCGTATAGGTCTCGAGCGGCCTGAAGGTCTTCTGCGAGACCTCGTTGGCGGCGAACAGCAGGTCGGCATAGGAGATGGTGGCGATCAGGGTCGTCGTCTTCATGAGCTCTATGGCGCGCTCCATGAAGGCCGGGATCATGCGCTTCACCGCCTGCGGCAGGATGATCCGGCGCATCGCCTGGTCATGGCGCATGCCGATCGCCCGCGCGCCGTCCCACTGCCCGCGCTCGATCGACTGGATGCCGGCGCGGAACACTTCGGCGAAGAAGGCTGCCGACTGGATCGAGAAGGTGACGGCGCCGGCCACGAACGGCGTCATCTCGATGCCGACCAGGATCGGCAGGGCGAAGAAGAACCAGAAGAGCTGCACCAGTGGTGGCGTCGTGCGGAACACTTCGATGACGAAACCGGCCGGCCACGACAGGAACCGCTTTGGCGAGAGACGCAGGAGCGCCAGCGCCAGACCGAGCGCGACGCCGCAGACCAGCGCCGTGCCCGTGATCTTGAGCGTGTTCGCCAGCCCCTGCGCCAACAACGGTGCGTTGGCGAGGACCGGCGAGAAGTCCCATTGATAGGCCAAGAGGCGCGGCCGCCTACTTGATCATCTCTTTCATGACCGGCGGCGCGGACTTGGGATCGAGGCCGAAATCGGCGATCGCCTGCTCGTACCACTTCTGCGTCTGGCCGCTCTTGTAATAGTCGGCGAACTGCTTATCGACCCATTCGGTGAAGGCGGTGTCGCCCTTGCGCAGCGCCGCGCTGGAGGGCTGCGATTCGGCGGGCAGCGGCACCACGATCTTGCCCTTGCCCAGCCGCTGGCGCGCGGCGAGCAGCGGCGGATGGAACAGCAGCACGGCATCGACCCGGCCCGACTGGAAGGCGGCGATCGCCTCGGCATTGCCGGGGAAGCGCTGGATGTCGGCCTTGGGCGTGTGCTGGGTAGCCCAGCGGTCCATTGTCGAGGCCTGCGGCACGGCGATGCGCACGCCCTGCTTGTTGAGCCCTTCCCAGGTCTTGGCGTCGAGATCGTCGCGCGCCAGCACGGCGAGCGAGTACCAGAGCAGCGGATTTTCCGGGAAGTTGGCGGCCTGCTTACGCTCGGCGGTGGCGTCGAGCATGAACATCAGGTCGATCTTGTCGCCCTGGAGGGCGGCGATCGCATTGCCCCACGTCACCTCGACCGGCTCGAACTTCACGCCCAGCGACTGCGCCATCGCCTTGCCCATGGAGATGCCGAGGCCCGTCGACCATTCGCCGGTCTTGGGATCCTTGGAATACCAGGGCGGCGCCTGTGTGACGCCGACGCGCAGCACGCCGCGCTTCTTCACCTCGTCGAGCGTGCTCTGCGCACGCGCTGCGAAGGGAATGGCCAGCGCCGCGGCACTCGCGGTCGCGATGGCAAACAAAGAACGTCGATTGATGGTCATGAATTGTCTCCCCGTTTTGGCTTCCCGGACAAAGTCGGCATCGAGCGCAGGAACTTCTCGGTGGTTTCCATGCCGCGACGCATGTGATCGTCGATCTCGGCCTTCATCGTCTCGAAGTCGGCGCCGAGCGCTGCCTTGATATAGCTGTCGTGACTGTCGCGCCTGGGGCCGCGACGCCCGTGCGCGCGATGATGCGCCGCCCAGTAGAGCTGCAGCCGGCCGCGCAAGCCGTGCCAGGCTCGCTGCAGCAGTCTGTGGCCGCTCGCCTCGTAGACGAGCCCGTGAAACTCGAGTTCGTTCAGGATGCTGGCGCGATCGTCGCCGGCATCGATCGAGGCGATCAGCGCCTCGTTGCGGCGCTTCAGTTCGGTGCGAAAGCGATCGTCGCGGCGCGGCCAGACCTGTTCGAAGGCGAAGGTCTCCAGCACCGTGCGCAGCGAATAGATCTCGTGGACGTCCTCGACCGAGAGCTCGGCGACGCGCGTGCCCGTATAGGGCACCGTCACGACCAGCCCCTCCTCGATCAGCTGCCGCAGCGCCTCGCGCAACGGCCCGCGACTGACCTCGAACCGCTCCGACAGCGCCGTCTCGACCAGCGGCGCGCCCGGCGGAATGTCGCCCGCCAGAATCGCCACGCGCAGCCGCTCGACGATATGCGCGCGCAACGTCGCCTTCGGCACACGCTGAAAAATCGCACCTACGTCCGGTGTCGAAAGATCGGAAAGAGCCAAAAAGCCTCCGGAAGATTCTGATCGTCGATTGTCAACAATCCTCCATAGCGGATGACTGCCGGCCACGGAAGAGCGGGGAAGCGGCCAACTTCCTGACCGATCTCGCACACTACCGCTTGGCGGGCCTGAGAAAGGCGACGGGTCCCTCGCTCACGCTCGGGATGACACCGTATTGGTTTTGGCGCGAGTGCGCCGATCAAAAAGACGGTGTCATCCCGAGCGCAGCGAAGGACCCTTCCCTTAAGCCCGGCAGCCCTGACCCTTCGAACGACAGGCTGCGTAAAGTCACGAACTCAGTACGACTTGTACCCCAGGAACTTGCCCGACATCGCGATCTTCACCCGGTCGCCCTTCTGGTCGGGCTGGCGTTCCATCGTCATGTCGAAGTCGATGGCGCTCATGATGCCGTCGCCGAATTCCTCCTGGATCAGTTCCTTCCAGGTCGTGCCGTAGACCTGCACCAGTTCGTAGAAGCGGTAGATCAGCGGATCAGTCGGCGGGATCTGGGGCAGCGAGCCGCGATAGGGCACTTCCTGCAGCAGCAGGACTTCTTCCTTGCCGAGGCCAAAGAGCTTGCCGGCCTTGGTCGCCTGCTCCTTGGTCATCTTCATCTGGCCCATGCAGGCCGCGGTGACGATGATCTTCGAGGCGCCGCCGATCTTCGTGGCGATCTCCTCCCAGGTCAGTTCCCTCATCCTCTTGGCGGTCAGGATCTTCTCGGTCACTTCAGCGCGCTTCATTGTCGTCTCCCGGTTGTCAGTTCGAATGTCTCAGGGGCACCACGTCGGCCGGCGGATTGACCGCCGACAATCCAGGCTTCACCAGCTTCGGCCGCTTCGGGTCGAAGCCGTGCTCGGCGATCTCCCTGTCGAAGGCCTTCGAGCGGTTCACGAGGAATTCCACGAGATGATTTCGAATGGCGTAGTACTGCGGATGCCGGTGCAGGTCGTTCCGGTGGCGCTCGTTCTTCGGCATGGTGTTGACCACGATCTCGGCGATGCGCGCGCCCGGTCCGTTGGTCATCAGCACGATCTTGTCGGCGAGCAGGATCGCCTCGTCGACGTCGTGGGTGATCATGAACACGGTCTGCTGCGTGTCGGCGCAGATGCGCAGCACCTCGTCCTGCAGCATGCCGCGCGTCAGCGCGTCGAGGGCACTGAACGGCTCGTCCATCAGCAGCATCTTGGGCTGGATCGAGAGCGCGCGGGCGATGCCGACACGCTGTTTCATGCCGCCGGAGAGCTGCGCCGGGCGCTTGTTCTCCGCGCCCGAAAGGCCGACCAGCTCGATGAACCTGCGCGCATGGTCCTGCACCTTGGCTCGGTCCCAGCTCGGCCAGCGCGAGGAGACGGCAAAGGCGATGTTGCCGATCACCGTCATCCACGGCAGCAGCGCATGGCCCTGGAAGATCACGGCGCGGTCGAGGCTCGGCCCGTCGATCTCGCGATTGTCGACGATGACGGCGCCGCCGCTCGGACTGTCGAGGCCGGCCAGCACGTTGAGGATCGTGGTCTTGCCGCAGCCGGAATGGCCGATCAGGCAGCAGAACTCGCCCTTGTCGATGCCGAACCAGATGTCCTCGAACACGGCCGGCTGGCCGGTCTCGCCGAAGCGGCGCGCCAGCCCTTCGACGCTGATCAGGGGACGGGATTCCATCGCTCTACTCCGGATAGGTGACGAGCCTGGCCAGCCAGGCCAGGCCCTGATCGAGGAGGAGACCGACCAGGCCGATCAGCAGGATCGCGGTCACGATGTTGGCGATCGAGAGGTTGTTCCACTCGTTCCAAACGAAGTAGCCGATGCCGGTGCCGCCCACGAGCATCTCGGCGGCCACGATCACCAGCCAGGCGATGCCGACGGAGATGCGCATGCCGGTCATGATGGTCGGCGCCGCGGCCGGCAGGATCACCTTGAAGGCGGTGCGGAAGGGCCCGACCTCGAGCGTGCGCGCCACGTTCAGCCATTCGCGGCGCACGCTGCCCACGCCGAACGCGGTGTTGATCAGCATCGGCCAGATCGAGCAGATGAAGATCACGAAGATCGAGGAGATGGCGCTGTCCTTGATCGTGTAGAGCGCGAGCGGCATCCAGGCGAGCGGCGAGACCGGCTTCAAAATCTGGATGAAGGGATCGAGCGCGCGATAGACCAGCGGCGACATGCCGATCAGGAAGCCCAGCGGAATCGCCACCAGGGCGGCGAGGCCGAAGCCGAGGAGCACGCGGCCCAGCGAATAGGCGAGCTGGATGCCGATGCCCTTGTCGTTGCTGCCGCGCACGTAGAAGGGATCGGAGAGATGCTTCCAGATCGTGGCCGCGATGTCGGCGGGCGTCGGCATCGCCGACTTCGATCCGGTGGCCGCCGCGGCCCCCACCAGCTTGGCATATTCCGGATCCATGGCCGGACCGCTGCCGGCCGTCGGCATGGTGGCGACCTGCCAGATACCGACGATGGCCACGAAGATCAGGACCGACAGCAGGCCCGCCCGCACCCCGAGCGAGTTCTTCATCATGCGCGCCGACCATCCACAGAAGGCAGAGTCCTCATCCTGAGGAGGCTGCGCAGCAGCCGTCTCGAAGGATGGGCTGCAGACGCGGTATCCTTGGCCCATCCTCCGAGACGCTCGCTCCTCGGGATGAGGTGGCTTTTTGGTTCCGGCGACAAGCTCACGAGATCAGGTCCGCTTGATCGCGAAGCTGTTCACGTAGTCGGCCGGCTTGGCCGGATCGAAGGGCTTGCCCATCACCACGATCGTCTTCTTCGACGGATCGGGTGGCGTGAGGCCCATCTCCTTCATCATGTTCGCCGTGTCGGTGGCGAGGAACACTTCCTGGGCGACCTTGGCGTAGTCGACATCGGCCTTGAGCTGCCCCCAGCGCTTCATCTGGGTCAGGATCCAGATGGCGAACTGGTTCCAGGGGAAGGGATCGAAGCCGATGCGATCGGGATCCTTCTTCACGCCGCCCAGCCCGTCGGCGTAGGTGCCGGTCAGGATCTGCTCCAGCACCGTCTCGGGCTGGTTCAGGTAGTTCTGCGGCGCGATCGCCTTGGCGATCTCCTTCCGGTTTTCCTGCTTCTGCGCATAGGCGGTGGCGTCGATGATCGCCTTCAGGAGGGCGCGGTAGGAGTTGGGGTTCTGGGTGGCGAACTCCTTGCTGACGGCGAAGGCGCAGCACGGGTGGCCGTCCCACATCTCCTTCGTCAGCATATGGATGAAGCCTACGCCATCATAGACGGCGCGCTGGTTGAACGGATCGGGGCCGAGATAGCCGTCGAGATTGTCGGCGCGCAGGTTGGCGACCATTTCCGGCGGCGGCACCGAGCGGATCGAGATGTCCTTGTCGGGATCGAGGCCCGCCTCCGCCACGTAGTAGCGCAGCAGGTAGTTGTGCATCGAGTAGTCGAAGGGCACGGCGAAGCGGAAGCCCTTCCAGTCCTTCGGGTTGCGCTTGTCCTTGTGCTTGTTGGCGAGCGTGATGGCCTGGCCGTTGATGTTCTCGATTGCCGGCATCGTCCATGGCACCGGGTTCGAGCCGACGCCCAGCGAGATGGCGAGCGGCATCGGCGAGAGCATGTGCGAGGCGTCGTATTCCCTGGCCAGCGACTTGTCGCGGATCACCGCCCAGCCCGCCGTCTTCACGACTTCGACGTTGAGCCCCTGCTTGGAATAGAAGCCCATCGGATGGGCCATGATGATCGGGGTGGCGCAGGTGATCGGGATGAAGCCGACCTTGAGGTCCTTCTTCTCCGGCGCTCCGCCCTGGGCGAAGGCCTCACGCGCGGCGCCGAGCGGCAGGACGGAGGAGATGGCGGCCATCGCGGTGGCGGCGCCGACCGTCTTCAGGAACTGGCGGCGCTGGGCATCGACCGGGAACACCGCGCGCAGGACGGCGGCATCGACCACGCGGTTCCAGCGCGCTTCCTCGCCGGCCGGCACCGCCTCCGCCGTCAGGCGGGCATGGTCGGCCTGGCTGTGGTTGCCGCCGCAGTTGCAGCCGCCGCGGCCGAGCAGGGCCTTGGGATCGAACGGGTCCTTGAACATCGAAGCCTCCTCCAAGTCTTGGCGCTGGCGCGCTTGGAGACATGAAGGCAAGGCCTGTGCCAATCGCACAGGACGTGCGGAACCAGCGGGCAAACCGAGGCCAGCGGCGGTCTTTGCTCAATTTTTCAGCAGCAATTCCCGATTCGTCCTGCGGAATCTCCGGACTCGAATCTTAACGTTGGGGATTAAATTCATGGAATCCCTGACTCTTTCCCCATTTTACACGGGCCTTTCTTATTGCGTGGCGAGATAGGCTTATGGCAGGCTACCGCTAGTGGGTTGTTGGGTGCCCACCACGATATGTCGACCACCCGCCTCAAGAATGGCTCCGATGAGCCGCACGGCGGAATGGTTGGGGAGCGGGTCGATGGCGTTAACGCGACAAGAGCGGACCAGACGGAAAGCCGACCTGAACCCGCTCGAAATGATCGAAAGAGTCGTTTCCGCCAACGATTGGCCGTTCGACCGTACCTCCGACCGGGAGATCGCCGTCGAGGTCGCCGGACGCTGGTGCGACTACCGCATGTTCTTCAGCTGGCGGGACGACGTCGAGGCGCTGCACTTCACCTGCGCCTACGATGTCCGCATTCCCGCCGAGCGCCATACCGACATCCATTGCCTGCTCGGCCTCATCAACGAGAAGATGTGGCTCGGTCACTTCGATCTGTGGAGCGAAGAGGGCCTGCCGATGTTCCGTCACGCCATCCCGCTGCGCGGGACCAACGGGCTGATGGCCGAGCAGCTGAACGACCTCGTCGAGGTGGCGATCACCGAGAGCGAGCGCTTCTATCCCGCCTTTCAGTACGTCGTCTGGGCCGGCAAGAGCCCTGCCGACGCGTTGACCGCCTCGATTCTCGAGACGGTCGGCGAAGCCTGAGCCGACAAGGACCTTCCGACGCCCCCTCTCTCAAAACTCCAAAAAAGACAGTTCGGATAGTCCCCAGCGGCGCCGCTCCTCCAGGATCGGCGCCGCGACGATTTTAGGGACACGATTCCCCCGCTATAAGGGTCGCCCTCATGAACACCCTGTCCGCGATTTTCCTGGCGATCCCCTACCCCCAGATCGACCCCGTGCTGGTGCAGCTCGGTCCGTTCGCCATCCGCTGGTACGCGCTGGCCTATATCGCGGGCCTGGTGATCGGCTGGCAGGTGATGCGCCGCGTCTGCGACCAGCCGCCGAAGGTCCTGTCGCCGCTCAAGATCGACGACTTCCTGCTGTGGGCCGCGCTCGGCGTGATCCTCGGCGGCCGGCTGGGCTACGTGCTGTTCTACAAGCCGGGCTTCTACATCGAGCATCCGTTGTCCGCGCTCACCCTGTGGGAGGGCGGCATGTCGTTCCATGGCGGGCTGCTGGGCGTCATCGCCGCCATCCTGCTCTTTGCGATGCGCAACAAGGCCGATCCCTTCATGCTGTCGGACCTCGTGGCGATCGTGGCGCCGCTCGGCCTGTTCTTCGGCCGCCTCGCCAACTTCATCAACGGCGAGCTGTGGGGCCGCGTGAGCGACGTGCCGTGGGCCATGGTCTTCCCGCGCGGCGGACCGCTGCCGCGCCATCCCAGCCAGCTCTACCAGGCCTTCTTCGAGGGCGTGCTGCTGACCCTGATCGTCGTCGCGGTGTGGAAGTTCACCGAGGGCCGCCGCCGTCCCGGCCTGCTGACCGGCGTGTTCTGCGCGGGCTACGGCCTCGCGCGCATCGTGGGCGAGATCTTCCGCGAGCCCGACGCCCATCTCGGCTACCTGTGGGGACCGATCACCATGGGCATGCTTCTGTCCCTGCCGGTGCTGCTGTTCGGCGTGTGGGTGATCCTGCGCGCCTACCGGAAGCCCGCCCTGCCGTGACCGGGCGGCGGTGACGGAGCGACCATGACCGAATTGGGCGGGCTGATCGCGCGCCGCATCGCGCTCACCGGCCCGATTTCCCTCGCCGACTTCATGGCCGAGGCGCTCGGCCATCCCCGACTCGGCTATTACCGCCGCGCTGTGCCCGTGGGCGCCGCCGGCGACTTCACCACCGCGCCCGAAATCTCCCAGATGTTCGGCGAACTCCTGGGCGCCTGGCTGGCCGAGCGCTGGCTGGCGATGGGCCGGCCCGCGCTCGTGCGGCTGGTCGAACTCGGCCCCGGCCGCGGAACGCTGATGGCCGATGCATTGCGCGCGACGCGCGGCGTGCCGGGCTTCCATGCCGCGCTCGACCTTCACCTCGTCGACACCAACGCGCCGATGCGCGAGGCCCAGCGCGCCGCATTGCGGGGCTACGCGCCGGCCTGGCACGAGCGCTTCGACGAGGTGCCCGGCGGCCCCCTGCTGCTGGTCGCCAACGAATTCTTCGATGCGCTGCCGGTACGACAGTTCCATCGCACGGGAAAGGGCTGGCGCGAGCGCATGGTCGGACTCGACGAAGAAGGCGGGCTGCGGCTCGCCCTCGCACCGGGCGCCACACCCTTCGCCGCCGTGCTGCCCGAGGCCGACGAAGGGGCCGAGGCGGAGTTGAGCGAAGCGGGACGCGCCCTGGCCGGCGCCATCGGCGCCCGCATCGCCCGCGACGGCGGGTGGGCGCTCATCGTCGACTACGGCCTGGAGGGCGCGGGCCGCGCGGCCTCGCTGCAGGCAGTGCGCGGCCATCGCGGGGCGGACATCCTCGACCGGCCCGGCGAAACCGATCTAAGCGCTCATGTCGACTTCGCGTCGCTGGCCGCCGCCGCCGGCGTCGCTGCGTTCGGACCCGTCGGGCAGGGCGTCTTCCTGCGGAGGCTCGGCCTCCTCGAGCGTGCGCAGGCGTTGAAGCAGCGTGCAAATGCGGCGCAGGCCCATGCAATCGATGCGGCATCGGCCCGCTTGATCGCCCCCGATCAAATGGGCACCCTCTTCCGCGTGCTGGCCCTCGGCGACGGCAAGAGCGCCCCGCCAGCCGGTTTCACGGATGCCCCCTCGGACTGACACCCCGGACGAACAAATGATCCAGGCCCAGACGCTCGACGCCCTCGACGGGGTGCAGCATCGTTTCTTCACGCGACAGGGCGGCGTCAGCGCCGGCCTCTACTCCTCGCTCAATTGCGGCTACGGCTCGGGCGATTCGCCCGACAATGTGCGCGAGAATCGCCGTCGCGTGGCCGGGCAGTTCGGCCTCGCCGAGCCCGACCTGCAGACCGTGCACCAGACCCATTCGACCGACGTGCTGACCGTCGCCGACGATCGCTGGAGTTCGCCCGGCGCGCCAAAGGCCGACGGCCTCGTGACCGACCGGCCGGGCGTGGTCCTGGGCGTGCTGGCCGCCGACTGCGCGCCGGTGCTGCTGGCCGACGGCGAGGCCTCGGTGATCGGCGCCGCGCATGCCGGCTGGAAGGGCGCGCTGGGCGGGATCGTCGACGTCACCATCGGCGAGATGGAGAAGCTCGGCGCGCGCCGCGAGCGCATCCGGGTCGTGGTCGGCCCCTGCATCGGCCCGCAATCGTATGAAGTCGGGCCGGAGTTTCCCGCGCCGTTCCTCGCGCAGGACGAGGCCAACGCGGCGTTCTTCAGGACCGCCACGCGCGCGGGCCACTTCATGTTCGACCTGCCGGGCTATCTCGTGCACCGCATCGCCCGCAACGGCGTCGCCGTGACCGCGACGGGCCACGACACGCTGACCGGCACCGACGATTTCTTCAGCTATCGCCGCAACACGCTGCAGGGCGTGCGCGACTACGGGCGCGGCCTGTCGGCCATCGCCCTCGCCACCTGACGTGCCCTACTTCATCATCCTGATGGTCTGCTGCCTGCTCGGGGTCGTCGCGACATGCGCCATGTTGTGATGCTGCTGTGCCTGCTCGCCCTCGCGGCGTGCGGCGGAACACCGAGACCCTTCGAGCACGATCCGTCGCAGATTTCCTACGGCCGGCAGTTGCGCGACAAGGTCGAGGTCGCGATCAGCCCGCCGCGCAACATGCCGCCGGAGATGGGCGAACGAGTCGCCGCCTCCCTCGCCATCGAGCTCCAGTCCTACGGCATCAATGCCGCGGTCGCCCCGGCCGAGGCGCCCATCCAGGTCGAAGGCGTGATGAGCACGCGCGACGCGAACATGTCGATCGAGGTCCAGGTCGACTGGCGGGTGCGCGGCCGCCCGCGCACCGACGAGCCCGCGACCGTGAAGACCCGCGCGCCGCCCGAGGATTATGCCGAGCAGGCCGAGCGCCTGGTCTCGCGCATCGCGCAGCAAGCCGCACCCCGGGTCGCCACCCTGATCGGCAAGCCGCCCAACTTCATCCCGAAGGCGCCGGGCCAGGTCGCGGCGGGCGTGACCATCCCCTACGAGTTCCCGCCCGATCCCGCGGCGGCGCCGTCGCCGGACGGCACGGTGCCGACCAGCACGACGACGCCGACGCCGGTGGCCGCCAAGCCTGCCGAGCCGCAGGTGAAGGTGTTCGTGGTGCAGGTCACCGGTGCGCCCTCGGACGGCAATCGCCAGCTCACCTCGGGCATGCGGCGTGCGCTGGGATCGAGCAAGCTGGTGATCGTCGACCAGGCGGACGGCGAGGCCTTCTCGGTGGTCGGCACGGTGAGCCTGACGCAGATCGACGAGCGGACCGGAAAGCTCGTCGTCAAATGGGTCGTCAAGGACCCGGCCGGCAAGACGATCGGCGACATCGAGCAGTCCAATCCCGTGCCGATGGCGGCAGCCAAGGGCTCCTGGGCCGGATTCGGCGACATCGTCGCCTCGGCTGCGTCCGAGGGCGTGCTGGAGTTGCTCGAGAAGGCGATCAACCGGGCGCGCTGATCCCTGCGCTGTTCCTGAATCGGCTTGTCAGAGGGGGGTTCCCGGCTGCTACTGTCGCTCGGGGCGGCTCGATTCTTGCAAGACTTCACAACGCAGGAACGGGGCGCAAGACAGGGAGCACAACAAGCATGTTTTCGTTCAGGAAATCGGCGCTGGCGATCGTCGCCGCGGCAAGCGTCAGCGCATTGATGGCTGCCGCGCCCGCCGAGGCGCAGACGCTCAAGGTCGTGATGCATTCGGACGTCAAGATCCTCGATCCGATCTGGACCACGGCCTACATCCAGCGCAATCACGGCTACATGGTGTGGGACACGCTGTTTGCGGTTGACGAGAAGTTCAACGTCAAGCCGCAGATGGTCGACAAGTACGAGAATTCCGCCGACAAGCTGACCTGGACCTTCACGCTGCGCGACGGGCTCGAGTGGCACAACGGCACGCCCGTCACCGCCGAGGACTGCATCGCCTCGATCAAGCGCTGGGCGGCGCGCGATTCGATGGGCCAGAAGATGATGGGCTCGGTCGAATCGCTCGAGGCGGTCGACGCCAAGACCTTCAGGATGAAGATGAAGGAGCCGTACGGCCTGGTTCTCGAGTCGCTCGGCAAGCCGTCGTCGAACGTGCCCTTCATGATGCCGAAGAAGACCGCCGAAACCGACCCGATGCAGCAGATCAAGCTCGAGGACGTGATCGGCTCCGGCCCATTCGTCTTCAAGGGCGACGAGTGGAAGCCGGGCGAGAAGATCGTCTACGTCAAGAACACCAAGTACAAGCCGCGCGCCGAGCCGGCGAACGGACTGTCCGGCGGCAAGGTCGTGAAGGTGGACCGGGTCGAGTGGATCGCCATGCCGGACATCCAGACGCAGGTCGCCGCGCTGCAGAGCGGCGAGATCGACATGATCGAATCGCCGGGCCACGACCTGCTGCCGCTGCTCGCCAAGGACAAGAACATCGAGCTGGTCAGCTTCAACCCGACCGGCAACCAGTACGCCTTCCGCTTCAACAGCCTCGCCAAGCCGTTCGACAATGCGAAGATCCGGCACGCCGTGTTCGTCGCCTTCGCGCAGGAGGACTTCCTCAAGGCCACGATCGGCGACCCGCAGTGGTACAAGGTCTGCAAGGCGCCGTTCGTCTGCGGCACGCCGCTGGCGACCGACGCGGGCATGGCGGACGTGCTGAACGGCAACGCCGCGAAGGCCAAGCAGATCCTCACCGAGGCCGGCTACGACGGCACGCCGATCGTGCTGATGCAGTCGACCGACCTGCAGGTCCTCACCAACCTCGCGCCGGTCGCCAAGGCGCAGATGGAGCGGGCCGGCTTCAAGGTCGACATGGTCTCGATGGACTGGCAGACGCTGGTCGCGCGCCGCGTCAAGAAGGATCCGCCGAGCCAGGGCGGCTGGCACGCCTTCCTCACCTCGTGGGTGGCGGCCGACATCCTCAATCCGGTGATGGCCGGCTACTTCAACGCCGCGTGCGACAAGGCCATGTTCGGCTGGCCGTGCGATGCGACGATCGAGAAGTATCGCGACCAGTTCGCCAAGGAGACCGACCCGGCCAAGCAGAAGCAGATCGTCGAGGACCTGCAGAAGTACTGGGTCGACCATCCGACCCACATCAACGTCGGACAGTGGTACGCGCCGCTGGCGCGGCGCAAGAACGTCGAGGGCAACCTGACCGCTCCGGCGCCCGTCTTCTGGAACGTCACGAAGAAGTAAGGCCGATCCGCGCGCGGGGTTTCCGGCCCCGCGCGCCCATCGACGAAGGCGGGCGATCCCTGCCTTCCTCGATGGGGAAGAAACCCGGAGGGGCCAACATGAAGAGAGTGATGAAGCGTACGCTCGCGGCGATGGTCGCCGGAGCGATTCTGTCGAGCGCGGGCCCGGTGATGGCCCAGGGCAAGGTCGTCAAGTTCGTCCAGAACGGCAACCTCACGATCCTCGATCCGATCTGGACGACCGCCTACGTCACGCGCAACCACGGCTACTTCATCTACGACACGCTGTTCGCCTCCGACGAGAACAACGTCGTGAAGCCGCAGATGGTCGACAAGTACGACGTCTCCGCGGACAAGACGGTGTGGACCTTCACCTTGCGCGACGGCCTCGAATGGCACGACGGCAAGCCGGTGACGTCCGAGGACTGCATCGCCTCGATCAAGCGCTGGGGCGCGCGCGACGCGATGGGCCAGAAGCTCATGGACTTCGTGAAGGAGTTCAAGGAGGTCGACCCCAAGACCTTCCAGATGGTGCTGAAGGAGCCCTACGGCCTCGTGCTCGACTCGCTCGGCAAGCCGTCCTCGCAGGTTCCGTTCATCATGCCGAAGCGGGTCGCCGACACCGATCCGTTCAAGCAGATCGACAGCCAGATCGGCTCCGGCCCGTTCATCTACGTCAACGCCGAGTCCAAGCCCGGCGAGAAGCATGTCTACAACAAGAACCCGAAGTACAAGCCGCGCGCCGAGCCCGCCTCGGGCCTGGCCGGCGGCAAGGTCGTCAAGGTCGACCGGGTCGAGATCATCGAGATGCCCGATCCGCAGCAGCAGGTGAATGCGATCGCCGCCGGCGAGATCGACGTGATCGAGCAGCCGCCGCACGACCTGATCCCGATCCTGAAGAAGGAAAAGGGCGTCACGCTCTACAACTGGAACCCGCTCGGCCATCAGTTCATCTACCGCATGAATTGGCTCCAGCCGCCCTTCAACAATCCGAAGATCCGCGAAGCAGCGCTTCTGACGATCCGCCAGGAAGACTACCTCAAGGCGACCGTCGGCGAGCCGGAGTTCTACAAGGTCTGCACCGCGGCGTTCATCTGCGGCACGCCCAACGCCGTCAACGCGCCCGGCGACCTGCTGGTGAAGCCGAACTTCGAGAAGTCGAAGGCGCTGCTCAAGGAAGCCGGCTACGACGGCACGCCGATCGTGCTGCTGCAGTCGACGACGCTGCCCGTCCTCACCAACGTCGCGCCTGTGACAAAGGCGCTGCTCGAACAGGGCGGATTCAAGGTCGACATGCAGTCGATGGACTGGCAGACCGTTGTGACGCGGCGCACCAACAAGGGTCCGGTGAGCCAGGGCGGCTGGAACATCTTCCACACCTTTTCGGTGGCCGCCGACATCCTGAATCCGATCTCGACTTCCTACATGGTCGCGAACGGAGACAAGGCGTGGTTCGGCTGGCCGACCGATCCCGAGATGGAGAAGCTGCGCGACGCATATGCGAAGGAAACCGACCCCGCGAAGAACAAGGCGCTCGCCGCCGCCGTTCAGGCGCGGGCGCTGGAGACCGCTCAGTATGGCTGGATCGGTCAGTGGTACGGACCGGGCGCCATGCGCTCCAACATCTCGGGCTGGCTGAAGGCGCCGGTTCCGGTGATGTGGAACATCGAGAAGAAGTGACATCAGGGCCGCCGTCCGGTGGCCGTGCCGTCCTCCCGGGCGGAGCGAAGGGTCCTTCGCTTCGCACGGGGTGACACGTAGAGGGAAAATGCTCGACTTTATTGCCCGCCGTCTCATAGCCATCATCCCCGTCCTGGCGGTGGTGGCTATCTTCGTCTTCCTCATGCTGCGATTGACGCCTGGCGATCCCGCCGCCGTCATCGCCGGCGACAACGCCACGTCGGACCAGATTGCCGACATCCGCAACAAGCTCGGGCTCGACGAGCCCATCTGGACGCAGTTCGCGATCTGGATCGGCAACGTGCTGCAGGGCAATTTCGGCGAAAGCTTCTTCTTCAAGAAGACCGTCGCCGAGCTGATCGCCCAGCGCGTCGAACCCACGCTCGCGCTCGCGCTCTGCACGCTGCTCTTCGCCGTCACCGTATCCGTGCCGATCGGCGTGATGGCCGCCTACCGCCAGGGCTCGCTGCTCGACCGCGCGGTGATGGGCTTCTCGGTACTGGGCTTCTCGGTGCCGGGCTTCGTGATCGGCTATTGCCTGATCTACGTCTTCGCCATCGAGCTGGGCTGGCTGCCGGTGCAGGGCTATGTGCGCATCGGCGTCAACTTCTGGCAGTTCCTCGAGCGCATGGTCCTGCCGTCGCTCACTCTGTCGGTCGGCTTCATCGCGCTGATCTCGCGCATCACGCGCGCGTCGGTGCTGGAAGTGCTGAACGAGGACTACATCCGCACCGCCCGCGCCAAGGGCCTCAGCAACCGCGTGGTGCTGATGCGCCATGCGCTGCGCAACGCGGCCGTGCCGATCCTCACCGTGATCGGCCTCGGCATCGCCATCCTGATCGGCGGCGCGGTGGTGACGGAAAGCGTGTTCGGCCTGCCCGGTCTCGGCCGTCTCACGGTCGAGGCGGTGCTGAGCCGCGACTTCCCGACCATCCAGACCGTCATTCTTCTCTTCTCCGTCGTCTATGTCGTGATCAACCTGCTCATCGACATCAGCTACACCCTGTTCGACCCGAGGATCCGGTATTGAGCGCGATCACTGAAGAAGCCGTCGACTCCGCCTCCATTGCGGCGGCGTCGACCAAGCGCAAGAGCCTCTGGCTCGTTGCTCTCCGCAACCCGAACGTGATCTTCGGCGGCCTCATCCTGCTGACCATGCTGGTCATCGCCATCCTCGCGCCGTTCCTCGGCACCGTGGATCCGCAGCGAATCGATCCGGCGGCCCGCAACAAGAAGCCGGGCACCGAGATCACCTACCGTCTCGACGACGGCCAGACCGCCAAGCGCGTGGCCATCATGGGCACCGACAGCCTGGGACGCGACGTCTACAGCCGCGTGCTCTACGGCGCGCGCGTGTCGCTGGCCGTGGGCGTCGCCGTTTCCGTCATTTCGGTGGCCATCGGCATGGTGATCGGCCTGATCTCCGGTTACATCCGCTGGGCCGACGGGATCATCATGCGCATCATGGATGGGTTGATGGCGATTCCGGGCATATTGCTCGCGATCGCCCTCGTCTCGATCTGGCGCGCCGGCCTCATCACCGTGGTGTTCGCCATCGTCGTGCCCGACGTGCCGCGTGTCGTGCGACTGGTGCGCTCGATCGTGCTGACGGTGCGCGAGGAGCCCTATGTCGAGGGCGCGATCTCGGTCGGCACGCCGACCTGGGTCCTGATGTTCCGCCACATCCTGCCCAACACCGTGGCGCCGCTGATCGTGCAGGGTACCTTCCTCGCCGCCGCCGCGATCCTGACCGAAGCCGCGCTGTCGTTCCTCGGCATCGGCATCCCGCCGGAGATCCCGAGCTGGGGCAACATCATGGCCGAGGGCCGCACGCTGTTCCGCGTGTTCCCGCACAACATCCTCTATCCCGGCATCTTCCTTGCCTTGACGGTGCTGGCCATCAACATCATGGGCGACGGTCTGCGCGACACGCTCGATCCGAAGATGAGCAAGAAAGTCTGATGTCGACCGAAACCAAGAAACCCGTCCTCGAAGTCCGCAACCTCAGCGTCGCCCTGCCCAAGGGCGGCGACCGGGTCCATGCCGTCGAGAAGGTGAGCTTCACCGTCAACCCCGGCGAGATCGTCTGCCTCGTGGGCGAGTCGGGCTCGGGCAAGTCGGTGATCGCCTTCACGGTGATGGGTCTGCTCGCCAAGGCGCTGAAGCCGACCTCGGGCGAAATCCTGCTCGAGGGCGAGAACATCCTGACGGCCAGCGAGGACCGGCTGCGCGAGCTGCGCTGCACGCGTATGTCGATGATCTTCCAGGAGCCGATGACGGCGCTCAATCCCGTCATGACCTGCGGCGATCAGATCGACGAGGTCCTGAGCACCCACACCAAGCTCGACTCCGCCGCGCGCCGCGCCAAGATCCTCGCGATCCTGGCGCGCGTGAAGCTGCCGGAACCGGAGCGCATCTACGCCTCGTTCCCGCATCAGCTCTCCGGCGGCCAGCGCCAGCGCATCATGATCGCCATGGCGCTGGTGCTCGATCCGGTCCTGCTGATCGCCGACGAGCCGACCACCGCGCTCGACGTCACCACCCAGGCCGAGATCCTGAAGCTCGTTGCCGAGCTGCAGGCGGGCCAGGGCACCGGGGTGCTGTTCATCACCCACGATTTCGGCGTCGTCGCCGAGATCGCCCATCGCGTCGCAGTGCTGCGCTGGGGCGAGCTCGTCGAGATGGGTCCGACCGAGCAGATCCTGTCGCGACCGGTGCAGGGCTACACCAAGATGCTGATCTCGTCGGTGCCGTCGATCACGCCCGCGCATCGCGGCGTGCGGCGCGACGGCCAGACGGTCCTCCGCACCGAGAAGCTCGGCAAGATCTACACCGGCAATTCCTTCTTCCAGAAGGCGCGCGTCGTGAAGGCCGCCGTCGATGTCGATCTCGACATCCGTCGTGGCGAGACGCTGGGCATCGTGGGCGAATCGGGATCGGGCAAGTCGACCGTGGCGCGCTGCATCGCCCGCCTGATCGATCCGACCGAGGGCAAGGTCTATATCGGCGATACCGAGATCGCGACCATGTCGGCCAGCAAGCTGCGCCCGCACCGCCGCCGCGTGCAGATCGTCTTCCAGGATCCCTATCGCTCGATGAACCCGCGCATTACCGTGGGCGACTTTATCATCGAGGGACCGATGAACTTCGGCGTGTCGCGCGAGGAGGCGATGGCGCGCGCGCGCAAGCTGATGGAGACGGTGCGTCTCGATCCCAACGCGCTCGACCGCTACCCGCATCAGTTCTCGGGCGGCCAGCGCCAGCGCATCTGCATCGCGCGCGCGCTCGCCATGGAGCCCGAGCTGCTGATCGCCGACGAGGCGGTGTCGGCGCTCGACGTGTCGGTGCAGAAGCAGGTGCTGGAGCTGCTGGACGAGATCCGCGTCCGGCTGAATCTCGCCGTGCTGTTCATCACCCACGACCTGCGCGTGGCCGCCCAGATCTGCGACTACGTCGCCGTGATGAGCAAGGGCCGCGTCGTCGAGTACGGCTCGGCCGAGCAGGTCTTCGGCTCGCCCAAGGACGACTACACCAAGGCCCTGTTCGCCGCCGCCCCCGGCCGCCACTGGGAATTCGGCAAGTTCGCGGCCTGACCTCCACTCCTGTTCCTCTCCCCCTGGCGGGGGAGAGGAGGAAGAGTAGAGTGGCCGCACCATGACTTCCGGCTTTCTCGAAGACGCCTCGTTCAACCAGTCGCCCGCCTTCGGCGATGTCGATCTGTTCTCAACGGACCGGCCGCTGGCCGACGCGGCGCAGCGCGCGGGGCTCGATCTCGCGACCCTGTCGGCCTGCGGCAGAGACTATGGCAAGGCGGAGACACTCGATCTCGGGCGGGTCGCCAACGAGAATCCGCCGAAGCTGCGCACCATGGACGGCAAGGGCAACCGGCTCGACCTGGTCGAATTCCACCCCGCCTATCATGCGCTGATGCAGAAGAGCATAGGCCACGGCATCCATGCCTCGGCCCATGACGGCAGCGACCCGCCGGCGCCCATGGCGGCCCGTGCCGTCCGCCTCTATCTCGCGACGCAGGCCGAGAGCGGCCACATGTGTCCGATCACCATGACGCATGCCTGCGTCGGCGCGCTGCGGTCCGAGCCGGCGCTGCTGGCGAAGTGGCTGCCGAAGATCCAGACGCGCACCTACGATCCGCGCCCGCTGCCGTGGTGGGAGAAGAACGGCGTGACCTTGGGCATGGGCATGACCGAGCGCCAGGGCGGCACCGACGTGCGCGCCAACATCACGACGGCCAAGGCGCACGGCGACCATGCCGAGATCAGCGGCCACAAATGGTTCATGTCGGCACCGATGTGCGACGCCTTCCTCGTGCTGGCGCAGGCGGCCAAAGAATCAGGAGAGCCCGGCCTCACCTGTTACCTGATGCCGCGTTACCGGCCCGATGGATCTCAGAACGCCATCCGTTTCCAGCGGTTGAAGGACAAGCTCGGCAACAAGTCGAATGCCTCCTCCGAGGTCGAGTTCCACGGCGCCTGGGCCGAGCGGGTCGGCCCCGAGGGTGCGGGAATTCGCACCATCATCGAGATGGTGAACCTGACGCGCCTCGACTGCGCCATCGCCTCGGCCGGCCAGTCGCGCATCGCGCTCAGCCAGGCGCTGCATCACATCCGCAACCGCTCGGTCTTCCAGCGCCGGCTCGCCGACCAGCCGGCGATGCGTGCGGTCGCCGCCGACATGGCGCTGGAACTGGAGGCGCAGGTGGCCTTGGTGTTCCGCCTGATCCGCGCCGCCGAGCATGCCGCGCACGATCCGCGCGAGGCCGCCTATGCGCGCCTGCTGACGCCCGCGGTGAAATTCCTCGTCTGCAAGAGCACGCCGCAGCTCGTCTATGAGTCGCTCGAGTGCCTGGGCGGCAACGGCTACACCGAGGACCTGCCGCTGGCGCGCTACTTCCGCGAATCGCCGCTCAACGCGATCTGGGAAGGCTCGGGCAACGTGATGGCGCTCGACGTGCTGCGCGCCGCGGGCCGCCATCCCGAGGCCGCGACCGATACGCTCTCGCGCCTCGTACGCACCGCCGACCAGGCGTTCAAGGCCGGCCCGCTCGCACAGGCGCTGGAGCAGACCTTGAAGTCCGGCAACGCCGAACGCCGCGCACGTTTCGTCTGCGAGGGCCTGGCCAAGCTCGCGGCCGTCGCGGCGTTGGTCGAGGCTGGTTCGCCCTTCGCCACGCTCTATGCCGAAACCCGCCTCGCCGGCTCGCCCTTCGCCCAGTTCGGCAGCGCCGATCTCGGCGACAGCGAGACGGCGCTGATGGACCGCGCGCTGGCGGCGTAATCGACGCGCCGATACACTTCCCCGCACTGTGTTCATTTTCCCGCAGAGTATCCGGACATCGAGATGAAAAAGATCTTCACGGCGTGCCTCGGCACGGAGACCAATACCTTTGCCTCGATTCCAACCGGGCACGGCCTGTTCGAGGAGACCTGCCTGTTCCGCAAGGCCAGCTATGGCGACAAGGTCCCCATGTTCGGCGCGCCGCTCGACGTCTGGCGCAAGCGTTCCGAGGCCAAGGGCTGGCAGGTGGTCGAGAGCCTCTGCGCCTTCGCCCAACCGGCCGGCAAGACCGTGAAGAAGGTCTACGAAGCGTTCCGCGACGAGATCATTGCCGACCTCAAGGCGGCAATGCCGGTCGATGCGGTATTCCTCTCCATGCACGGCGCCATGGTCGCCGAGGGCTATGACGACTGCGAGAGCGACCTGCTCGCCCATGTGCGCCAGGTCGTGGGACCGGACGTCCCCGTGGGCGCCGAGCTCGACCTCCACTGCAACATCGGCGAAGGCACGATGCGCGACGCCACGGCGCTGGTCCTGTTCAAGGAATATCCCCACGTCGACGTGTCGGACCGTGCCGACGACCTGTTCAACGTCATGGAAGGCGCCATCGAGGGCCGCACGAAGCCGGTGATGGCGACCTGGGACTGCCGCATGATCGGCGTGTTCCACACGACGCGCCAGCCGATGCGCGGCTTCGTCGACAAGCTGATGGCGATGGAAGGCAGGGACGGCGTGCTCTCGCTCTCCGTCGCCCACGGCTTCCCGTGGTCGGACATCAAGGAGATGAGCAGCCGTATCATCGCCATCACCGACGGCGACAAGCCCAAGGCCGAGAAGCTCGCCAAGGAGCTGGGACAGGAGTTCTTCGCCATGCGCGAAGCCACCCAGCCGCCCTATGTGACGCTGGAGGCCGCCATGGCGCGCGTCAGCTCGCACAACC
Organism: uncultured Rhodospirillaceae bacterium; assembly: GCA_945952105.1. Lineage (GTDB taxonomy): Bacteria > Pseudomonadota > Alphaproteobacteria > Reyranellales > Reyranellaceae > Reyranella. The sequence goes on from CAMFGZ010000005.1 coordinate 156,471, forward strand.
TGCCCAAGCCCATGGTGCTGGCCGACGTGTCGGACAATGCCGGCGGCGGTGCCGCTTCTGATTCGACCTTCATCCTGCAGGCGCTGCTCGACGGCAAGGTGAAGGACGCGGCGATTGCCATGTTCTGGGATCCAGGCGCCGTGAAGCTCGCCTTCGAGGTGGGTGAAGGCGCCGAACTCGACATCCGGCTGGGCGGCAAGCTCGGGCCGCAGTCGGGTCCGCCGGTCGATGCGCGCGCCAGGGTGCTGAAGCTCGAGAAGAACGTGTTCATCCAGTTCGGTGGCGCACGAAAGGGCACCAGCCCGATCGGCGACGCCGCCGCCCTTCAGATCGAGGGCGTGACGGTGATCGTCAACTCCACGCGCTCGCAGTGCCACAGTCTCGACTGCTTCACCAAGCTCGGCGTCGATCCCTCGACCAAGAAGGTCGTGGTGGTGAAGTCGATGCAGCACTTCCACGCCGCCTATGCGCCGATCGCCAGCGAGGTGGTCTATGTCGCGGCTCCCGGCGCGCTGGTGCCGGACTGGTCGCTGCTGCCCTACACCAAGGCCGACAAGACCCAGTGGCCCTTCGTCGCCAACCCGCACGCGTGAGGCTTCTGGCCCTCACAGGCTTCGTGGTCGCGACGGCGAGCGTCGCGGCCGCGCAATCGCCACCGGCCCTTTCCCCCAATGGCGTCCGGACGCTCGATCCGCCCGGTGCCATCAAGGCCGAGGGCACCTGGAGCCTCGGCGCCCGCGCCGGCGATTTCGTCTTCGTTGCCGGCATGCAGGGTGTCGATCCGAAGACCAACAAGCTGGTCGACGGCGCGGAAGCACGCATCCGCCAGGCCTTCCTCAACATTCGACTGATTGCGCAGTCCGAGGGCGCGAGCCTGCGGGATTGCGTGCGACTCACCATCTACGTGAGCGACCTCGCCACCGTCGCGCCGCTGGTCGACAAGGTGCAGGTCGAGCTCTGGGGCAAGCCGCCCTATCCGCCGCGCACCATGTTCGAGGCGAAGAAGCTGTTCGACGGCGACATCATCGAGATCGACAGCATCTTTTACGCGCCGTTGAAGAAGTAGCTACCAAAACAGACTCGTCGTTTCGACCGGAGGCTCGCGCAGCGAGGCGTAGCAGAGAGACCTTCCCTCTAGACATAGCCGGCTTTTGGTTGAGCGAAGGTGTTTCCACTACGCGCCTTCGCTTCAGTCGAGACGACGGATTTTGTTTTCAGCGCGGCAGAGCGGCCTGTTCCACGGCGGGCATTACGACAGCGGTGCCCGCCGTCTTCTCCTTCGTCTCCGTCGGCCGCGTCGGATCGTAGCGGCGTTCGAGCCAGCGCTGGGCGCGGTCCCACAGTGTCGTCAGCACGAGGTAGTAGACGGCGGCGGCGGCGAAGACCTCCAGCACGTCGAACTTGATCTGCATGATCATCTCGGCGCGCCGCATCAACTCTTCCATCGAGATCACCGAGGCGATCGACGTGGCCTTCAGCAGGCCGTTCACCGAATTGCCGAGCGCCGGCAGGATGATCCGCGTCGCCTGCGGCAGCAGCACCTTGCGCAATGCCAGCGAGCGCGAGAGGCCGAGGGCCTTGGCCGCGTCGCTCTGCCCGGCGGGAATCGCGAGGAAGCCGCCGCGGATGATCTCCGCCATGTAGGCCGCCTCGTTCAGCACCAGGGTCACGATCACCGAGGTGAGCACGCCGAACTTGATGCCGAGCTGCGGCAGGCCGGAATAGATCATCACCATCTGGATCAGGAGCGGCGTGCCCCTGAAGAACCAGATGTAGCCCTGTGCGATCCGGCTGACCGGACCGTGGCGCGAGGCCCGCATCAACGCGATGGCGAGACCCAGGATCAACCCGCCCGCCAGGCCCGCCACGGTGAGGCCGGCGGTCACCAGCACGCCGACCAGCAGGAACTGGTTGGTCAGCGCGGCGTAGAAATCACCGACGTCGAAGCCCCTCATGATGCGACCGTTGCGATCTTACGTCGGGCCGGGGCCGCGGATGACGAAGGTCTCGACCGGCAGCTTGGTGAGACCGTACTTGTCGAACAGCTTGTCGTAGTAGCCTTCCTTCTTGAGTTCGGTCAGCGCCGCGGCGACCTTCTCCGCGACGTTCTTGTTGCGATACATCTGGGTCGTCGGCGCGCTGCCGAGCCCCGTCGCGGTGATCTCGATCAGCCCGCGCCGCTTGATCTCGACCGCCGTCACGTCGATCAGGATCGCCGTCTCGACCTGGCCCGCACGAAGTGCCGCCAGCACGTCGGTCGCGGTCTTGAAGGTGAGGATCTCGATCGGCTTGGCGCCCTTGGCGACCTGCTCCTTGTCGACGCCGCGCAGCCAGCGCTCCTGGTAGGAATTGACCTCGACGCCCGCCTTGCGGCCGGCCAGCGACGCCGCGTCGGTGAGTTTCAGCGGCGAGTTGGCGATGACGGTGAGCGCGATGGTCTGCTGCGCGTAGGGCACCGTGTAGGCGATCTTCGAGCGCTCCTCGGTCCAGAACATGCCGGTGTTGATGCCGTCGAATCGGCCGCCCTGCATCGCCGGGATCATCGGCGGAAAGTCCATGCGGATCAGCTCGAGCGGGATGCACAGCTTCTTGGCGATCTCGCGCATCAGCTCGACGTTCAGCCCCTGCAATTCGCCCTTCTCGTCGACGAACTGCTGCGGCGGCAGCGTCGGGTTGATCGACATCTGAAGCTTGCCGGGCGCGACCAGGTCAGCGTCGGCGATGGCGGGCTTGCAGGTCTGCGCCGTGACCGGAAGGGCGGCGATGCAGAGCGGGAGAAGCACAGCCGAGATCAGTGGAACACGCATGACATCCATCCTCGATAGGCCTGCCGCCCCGAGGGTCTGCGGCACGGCGCTTGCAGTGGTGTTGGCCCAGAGGTCGATCCAGGACCGTGCCTGGGAAACTGCAATAACGGTGCCACCGAAGGAGTCCGCCATGACCGCACAGGTCGATCAGTCGTTCGATTGGCGCAGCGCCGCCGCGGCGCGCGGGCTCGTCGTCACCGATCTCGCCGAGAATGTCGCCACGTCGATCGAGGGCATCGACCTCAGCGACGACCATGACGAGGAGATGATCGCCATCATCCGCGCCGCCTGCGTCGCACGCACGCTGCTGCTATTCCGTGGGCAGGAGAAACTCTCGCCCGCCGGCTATCTTGCCTTCGCCAACCGTTTCGGCGGCCGCCCCGACCTGCACTCGCTGCGGCACTATTGCCTTCCCGATCACCACGAGATCTTCGTGGTCGGCAACGTGCACGAGGAGCAGGCGAAGGTCGGCTCCCCCAAGGTCGGCCTCAACTGGCATACCGACCACTATCACCTGCCCGAGCCCGGCCTGTTCACTTACCTGCACGCCATCCAGGTGCCGGAAGGCCAGGGTGACACGCGCTATGCCAACGGCATCGCCGCCTACGAGGCCCTGCCCGACGCCAAGCGCGCCGAGATCGACGGGCTGAAGGTGCTGCACAGCCGCGCCCGCCTGTTCCGCAACCTGTTCCCCGAGGCGAGCGAGGAAGAGGCGGAGGCCGAGCGGCTCAAGATCCCCGACGTCGTCCATCCGCTGGTCCGCACCCATCCCGAGATCGGCAAGCGGGGCCTCTATCTCGGCGGCGAATGGGGCTCCTGCATCGACGGCATGGAGGCGGAAAGGGCGCAGGCGCTCTACGACGAGCTGCTGCAGCACATGATCCAGGATCGCTTCTCCTACCAGCACCGCTGGCAGCCCGGCGACGTGCTGATGTCGGACAATCGCTGCAGCCTGCATCGGGCCAGCGAATGGGACGAGGCGACGCAGGTGCGCCGCCTTCACCGCATCATCATGATCGACGACAAGGTCCCCTACTGAGGCGACGAAAAGCCCCGTATTTCAGGGCGTTTACAGACCACCGACTCATTGGTATGTTCCGCCCCGTCGCGGCCCGGGATGGCCGTTTTGTCGTTTTAGATCAACGACTTAATGATGTCCCGCCCCGGCGCGAGGGACGCGATCCATGAAGATTCTTACCGGCAACAGCAATCGACCGCTGGCCGAAGCCATTTCCGCCAAGCTGGCCCTGCCCCTGGTGAAGGCCAACATTCGCCGATTCTCGGACAACGAGATCTTCGTCGAGATCCTGGAAAACGTGCGCGGCGAGGATGTTTTCGTCATCCAGTCGACCAGCTTCCCGGCCAACGACCATCTGATGGAACTGCTGATCACCATCGATGCGCTGCGCCGCAGCTCGGCCCGCCGCATCACCGCGGTGATCCCGTATTACGGCTACGCCCGCCAGGACCGCCGCACCGGATCGCGCACCCCGATCTCGGCCAAGCTGGTCGCCAACCTGATCACCCATGCCGGCGCCCATCGCGTGCTGACGCTCGACCTGCATGCCGGCCAGATCCAGGGCTTCTTCGACATTCCGCTCGACAATCTCTATGCCGGCCCGGTCTTCTCGAAGGACATCAAGGAGACTTTCTCCAACCGCAGCCTGACCGTCGTGTCGCCCGACACCGGCGGCGTGGTCCGCGCCCGCGCCATCGCCAAGCGCATCGACGCCGACCTGGCCATCATCGACAAGCGCCGCGAGGCCGCCGGCGTCAGCGAAGTGATGAACGTGATCGGCGACGTGAAGAACCGCGACTGCATCCTGATCGACGACATCGTCGATTCGGGCGGAACGCTCTGCAATGCGGCGGTCGCGCTGATGGACCAGGGCGCCAAGTCGGTTTCGGCCTACATCACGCACGGCGTGCTGTCTGGCGGCGCGGTCGCCCGCGTCGCGGCCTCGCCGCTGGAGAAGATGGTCATCACCGATTCGATCATGCCGACCGAGGCGGTGCGCGTCTCGCCGAACATCCGGCCGCTCAGCATCGCGACGCTGATGGCCGAGGCGATGAAGCGCATCACCGACGAGGCTTCCGTTTCGAGCCTGTTCGACTGAAGAATCCCAACCACGAATTTCAAGAGATCCGGCGATGGGCACCCCTGGAGGCCACGCCGAGATGACAGAGCAACCCAAGGAGATGTGAGATGGCAGAGACGACCAAAGTCGTCGCGAAGATGCGGGATCGGGCCGGTAAAGGGGGCGCCCGTTCCAGCCGTCGCGATGGACTGATTCCCGCCGTGATCTACGGCGACAAGCAGCCCCCGGTGATGATCGCCGTCGAACCGAAGACGATCGAGCGCGAGCTTCACAAGGAAGGCTACTTCAATCACCTGATGAAGATCGCCGTCGATGGCACGGACTACGACGTCCTGCCGCGCGACGTGCAGGTCGATCCGGTGACGGACCGTCCCCTCCATCTCGACTTCCTGCGCATCGGGCCTGAGTCGATCATCACCGTGCAGGTGCCCGTGCACTTCCGCAACGAGCTGGCCTCGCCCGGCATCAAGCGTGGCGGCGTGCTGAACGTGGTGCTGCACGAGATCACCGTGCGCACCAAAGCCAGCGCCATCCCGGAGTATTTCGAGGTCGACCTGACCGGCCTCGAGATCGGCCACTCGATCCACATGTCGACGCTCAACATCCCCGAGAGCGCGCGCGTGGTGAGCCGTGACAAGAACGCCACCGTGGCGTCGATCGCCGCCCCGACCGTGGCGCGCGAAGCGGCCGCGACGGATGCTCCGGCCGACGGCGCTGCGCCGGCGGCGGGCGCCGCCCCGGCGGCGGGTGCGGCCCCGGCTGCGGGTGCGAAGGCCCCCGCTCCGGCGAAGAAGTAACGGGCGGGCGAAGGCTCGGCTCCGTCGATGCTTCTGCTGGTCGGGCTCGGCAATCCCGGGCCGCGCTATGCGGGGCACCGGCACAATGTGGGATTCATGGCGGTGGACGAGATCGTCCGCCGCCGTGTCTTCTCTCCCTGGCGTTCACGTTTCAACGGCGAGGTGGCCGAGGGCCATCTGGGCGGCGAACGCGTCATCGCCCTGAAACCCATGACGTTCATGAACGAGTCGAGCAAGGCCGTGGGCGAAGCCGTGCGCTTCCTCAAGGTTCCGCTCGACCGCGTGGTCGTCTTCCACGACGAACTCGACATCGCTCCCGGCCGGGTGCGCATGAAGAAGGGCGGCGGCGCCGGCGGGCATAACGGCCTGCGCGACATCGACGCCCATGTCGGCAAGGACTATCGCCGCGTGCGCATCGGCATCGGCCACCCCGGCCACAAGGACCTGGTGCTGCACTGGGTGTTGCGCGACTTCGAGCGCGACGAGCGCGATCCGAAGGACGGCTGGGTCCCGAAGGTGCTGAATGCGCTGGCCGAGGAATCAGCGCTGCTGGTCGAAGGCGGCGCCAAGGCCGACGAGAAATACATGAGCAAGGTGGCGCATCTCGCGCCGCCTCCCGATCTTCCGGCCCGCCTCGACATCAGGGGCGCCCAGAACGGCAAAGAGCACAGCAAAGAGTAGAACATGGGTTTCAATTGCGGAATCGTCGGCCTGCCCAACGTCGGCAAGTCGACCCTGTTCAACGCGCTGACTGCCACCCAGGCGGCGCAGGCGGCCAACTACCCGTTCTGCACCATCGAGCCGAACGTCGGCCGCGTCGCGGTGCCGGATCCGCGCCTCGACAGGCTCGCGGCCATCGCGACCTCGGCCAAGATCATCAACACGCAGCTCGAATTCGTCGACATCGCCGGCCTGGTGAAGGGCGCGTCGCGCGGCGAGGGACTGGGCAACCAGTTCCTCGGCAACATCCGCGAGGTCGACGCGATCGCCCATGTGCTGCGCTGCTTCGAGGACGGCGACGTCACGCACGTCTCGGGCAACGTCGATCCGGTGCGCGACGCCGAGATCGTCGAGACCGAGCTGATGCTGGCGGACCTCGACAGCCTCGAGAAGCGCCTGCCCAACCTCGAGAAGAAAGCCAAGGGCGGCGACAAGGACTCCGCCGCCGAGGTGCCGGTCGTGAAGAAGGCGCTCGACGCGCTGCGCGACGGCAAGCCGGCCCGAGAGGCCAGGCTCACCGACGACGAGCGCGCGATCTTTTCCCGCCTGCAGCTCATCACCGCCAAGCCGATGATGTACGTGCTGAACGTCGAGGAAAGTTCGGCGGCCACGGGCAACGAGCACAGCGCCAGGGCCGAGGCCTTCGCCAGGTCGCGCGGAATGCCGTCGGTCGTCATTTCGGCCGCGATCGAGGCCGAGGTGGCCCAGCTCCCGGCGGAGGAGCAAGGCGACTATCTCTCGTCGCTCGGCCTCGAGGAGACCGGCCTCGCCCGTGTCGTGCGCGCGGGTTACGCGCTGCTCGATCTCGTGACCTTCTTCACGGTCGGCCCGAAGGAAGCCCGCGCCTGGACGGTGCGCCGCGAAGCCAAGGCGCCCGAAGCCGCCGGTGTGATCCATACGGATTTCGAGAAGGGCTTCATCCGCGCCGAGACCATCGCCTACGACGACTATGTCTCCCTGAACGGCGAAGCGGGCGCCCGCGATGCCGGCAAGCTGCGGCTGGAAGGCAAGGAATACGCCGTCAAGGACGGCGACGTGTTTCACTTCAGGTTCAATGTCTGAGGCGCAAGCGCCTCAGACATTGAACCGGCGAGCGGCAGCGCTTGTAACCAAGCGCGAGAGCTCGCACGGCGCAGAATAGATAAGAACGGAAACTCGAAGCTTCTCAACGGAGCGCGCCACTCCAGTGGCGCTCATATCCCGTTGCTTTAACGACGCATGAGCGCCACTGGAGTGGCGCGCTCCAATGAGCATTACGAACCGATCGTCCCGCCACCCTTCTTCGTGATCGCGATCACGGAGGGCCGCGGCGGCATGCCGTCCTTGAAATCGGGCCAGCGCGTCGACGGCTTCTCGAAGGTCGAGTTGCGATCCTCGCCGGGATGCTGGATCGACAGGAACAGCGTGTTGTCGTCGGGCGAGAAGATCGGCCCGCACACTTCGGCTCCCGTGGGCGCCTGATAGAAGCAGCGCGTCAGCGCGCGGCCGAAGCCCGTCGTGTCGGCGCCATAGACACCATCGGCAACGCCGGCCGCCGAGGGGGCGCCGTCGGTCACGATCCAGATGCGGCCCTTGCTGTCGAAGGCGATGTTGTCGGGGCAGCTCAGCCAGCCATTGTCCGAGGTCGCGCGGTGATAGCGCGCGCCGGCATCCTGGCCGGGCTTGCCGGCCAGCAGGAAGATCGACCAGGTGCCTTCCGAGGCTGCATGGTCGCCGTCCTTGGGCGTGATCTCGAGGATGTGGCCGTGATCGTTGGAAGCGCGCGGATTGGCCTTGTCGACCTGATCGGCCTTCCGCCGCCCGTTGTTGGTCAGCACGACGTAGACGCGGCCGTTGACGGGGTTGGTCTCGATGTCCTCCGGCCGGTCCATCGGCGTCGGCTTCAGCAGGTCGGCGGCCATGCGCGTCTTCACCAGCACGTCGCCCTGCGTCGCAAAGCCGTTGGCGGCGGTCAGCGGTCCCTGGCCCTGCACCAGCGGCAGCCACTCGACCTTGCCGTCGGCGTTGAAGCGCGCGACCGAGAGCATGCCTTCGTCCAGCAGATTCTTGTTGGCCGCGCGATCGTTGGGGTTCCAGGGCTTCGACGTAACGAAGCGATAGACATATTCGAAGCGTTCGTCGTCGCCGCTGTAGAGCACCACGCGGCCGTCCTTGGCCAGCGCGTAGGTGCAACCTTCGTGCTTGAAGCGGCCGAGCGCGGTGCGCTTGATCGGCGGCGAGTTGGGCTCGTAGGGATCGGTCTCAACCACCCAGCCGAAGCGGTTGGGCTCGTTCGGCTCCTTGTCGAAGTTGAAGCGATCGACATGCTGGCCCCAGGCATTGGTCGCCTTGGCCACGCCGTAGCGCTTGCCGAGTTCGGTGTCGGCCGCACGCGCGGCATCGCCGTCGAAGTAGAAGTGGAAGTTCTCCTCGCATGTCAGCCACGTGCCCCAGGGCGTGCTGCCGCCGGCGCAATTGCCGAAGGTGCCCAGCACCTTTGTGCCCGTCGGATCGGCCAACGTCTTGAGCTTGTCGTGGCCGGCGGCGGGGCCTGAGAATTCCATCGGTGTCGTCGCGGTGAGGCGGCGCGCGAACTTGCTGTCGGGCACGACCTTCCAGCCGGCACCGTCCTTCATGATCTCGATCACCGCGCCGCCGACCGACGCCATCTCGACCGCGACTTGTTCCTTGGTTGCCTTGAGCGCCGCATCGCGGCCGCTGCCCAGCCCGGCGAACATCAGGTTGGGGTTGGTGTATTCGTGGTTGGCGACCATCAGGAACCGGTCGCCGCTGCGGCTGCCGGCCGGGATCGGATAGAGGCCGAGATAGTCGTTGTTGTAGCCGAAGCGCTTCTCCTGCTCGGCGGCGGTCAGCGCCTTCGGATCGAAGTCGGCGCCGCCGCCGATGATCGGGTCGCCCCAGCGGATCAATACCTGCATGTCGTAGCCTTCGGCGACGTGCTGGTTGGCGTCGAGCGTATGCGCCAGCTCCTTGAAGGTGAGCGTCGACGGGCCGGCCGTCTGTGCCTCAGCGCCGGTGCTGGCGAACGGGCTGCCGAGTGACGCCGCGATGCCGACGCCCGCCAGGCCCCGCAGCGCATCGCGCCGGCTGAGGCGGCGCTCGATCAGCTCGCCGATCGACGGCTCGGTGCTGGCGTTTACGCCGATATCGTCGGGATCCGTGTAATCGTCATTCTGAGCGGCGGCCATGCGATCTCCTGGAAACGCCTCGTCTGGGTAGCGGGCAATAATGGCGTTTCCGTTACGATCTTGCGCGTAGCCCCTCGCCGTCCACAAGGGACCGTCAGCAAACCGTAGCGCGATGGCTGTAGCAGGCGGATGTCACACCTCATGAAGAGACAGACATGAAAACACATCTTCTGCTTGCGACCTCCGCCACCGCCCTGCTGCTGGCCGCCTTCCCCGCCTCGGCGCAAACCAAGTTCCCTGCCACGCTGGAGGGTCACGCGATCCTGCCGGCCATGACCCTCGTGCCCGCCCCCGCCGATGCGCCGCCGGAGCTGCAGATTTCCGGCCGCTACGCCGGTCCGTCCGGCCAGCGGATCGACACGCCCGAGAGCGTGCAGGCCTTCTCCGCCCTCTCCGACAAGGCGGCGCCCCGTCCCACCGGCCTCATGCTGCCGCTGAAGGGCCAGCCCGTGCAGGGCCTGTCCGGCATCAGGAACCTGAAGGACGGCACCTTCCTCACGATCACAGACAACGGCTTCGGCTCCAAGGCCAACTCGCCGGACGCGATGCTGATGTTCCACGTGCTGAAGCCCGACTGGAAGAGCGGCGCCGTCGAGCGCGTCTCGACGACCTTCCTGCACGATCCCGATCGCAAGATCCCGTTCCGCATCGTCAACGAGAACACGCCGAAGCGTTACCTGACCGGCGCCGACTTCGATCTCGAATCGGTGCAGCCGGTCGGCGATGCGCTGTACTTCGGCGAGGAGTTCGGCCCCTACCTGATCAAGACCGACAAGAGCGGCAAGGTGCTGCAGATCTTCGAGACCAAGGTCGACGGCAAGGTCGTGCGCTCGCCCGACCATCCCGCGATGACCCTGCCGGGCGCACCCGGTCCGGTGAAGTTCGAGGTCCGGCGCAGCAAGGGCTTCGAGGGCATGGCCCAGTCGCCCGACGGGAAGTTCCTCTATCCGCTGCTCGAAGGTCCGCTGGTGACCGAATCGGGCGAGATGGAAGCCAAGGACGGCAAGCGCTTCCTGCGCATCCTCGAGTTCGACGTGGCCAAGGGCGAGTACACGGGCAAGAGCTTCAAGTACACGCTCGAAGCCCCGGCCAACGCCATCGGTGACTTCAACATGATCGACGCCAGCACCGGCCTGATCATCGAGCGCGACGACACCGAGGGCGACGCGGCCCAGGCCTGCAAGGACGGCGCCGTGAAGGCCGACTGCTTCAACGTGCCGGCCAAGTTCAAGCGCATCTACAAGATCGACATGAGCCAGGCCGATGCCGACGGCTTCGTGAAGAAGGTCGGCTACATCGACCTGATGGACATCCAGGACCCGAACAAGGTCGCGCGCGCGGGCGTCAGGGACGGCAAGCTCACCTTCCCGTTCTTCACCATCGAGAACGTCGACCTCGTCGATGCCGACCACATCATCGTCGGCAACGACAACAACCTGCCCTTCTCGTCGGGCCGCGCGCTGGGCAAGTCGGACGACAACGAGCTGATCCTGCTCAAGGTCACCGACCTGCTGAAGGCGAAGTAATCCGGAGTCTTTCCGGTGGGGACCGACTCAGTCGATCCCCAAACGCCGACCACACCCAGAGGAGCGAACGCAGTGAGCGTCTTTAAGGGTGGCACGAGCACCGCGTTCGTTGCCCATCCTTCGAGACGCCGCGCTTCGCGCGGCTCCTCAGGACGAGGCAAATTGCCCGAAGCGAGACTGGAAGTAGCTACTCCGTCACGTCGAGCGCCACCTTTTCGCGCTTCTTGCGGAGCGCGGGAAGGAGCGGCGCGATCAGCAGCAAGGCGGCGAGCGCCAGGCAGGCGACCGAGATCGGCCGCACGACGAAGATGTCGAACGATCCCTGGCTCAGGATCAGCGACTTGCGCAGGTTGTTCTCCAGCATCGGGCCCAGCACGAAGGCCAGCACCAGCGGCGCCGCCTCGTAGCCGAACTTGCGCATGAGGTAGCCCAGCAGCCCCGTGCCGATCATCACGAACACGTCGAACACGGCGTTGCCCGAGGCGAAGACGCCGACGATGCAGAACATCAGGATGAGCGGGAACAGGATCTTGTAGGGCGCCTTCAGGACCTGCACCCACATGCCGATCAGCGGCATGTTGAGCACCAGCAGCATGATGTTGCCGACATACATGCTGGCGACGATGCCCCAGAAGACCTTCGGGTTCTGGCTCATCATAAGCGGCCCGGGCTGCAGCCCGTGGATCACGAAGGCGCCGAGCAGCAGCGCCATGATGACGTTGGGCGGGATGCCGAGAGTCATCAAGGGAATGAAGGCGCCGCCCGCCGCCGCGTTATTGGCGGCTTCCGGCCCCGCCACGCCCTCGATGGCGCCCTTGCCGAATCGCTCGGGCGTGCGAGACAGCTTCTTCTCGATCGCATAGGACGCGAAGGAGGCGATCACCGCGCCGCCGCCCGGCAGCACGCCCAGCAGGAAGCCGAGCAGCGTGCCGCGGCCCACCGGCCCGGCGCTGGCCTTCAGGTCCTCGCGCGACGGCCACAGGCTGCCGATGCGGGATTGCACGATGTCGCGGCGGATCTGCTGCTCGATGTTCGCCAGGATCTCGGCCACGCCGAACAGGCCCATCACGACGGGCACGAGGCCGATACCGTCGACCAGTTCGAGGCGGTCGAAGGTGAGGCGCGGCATGGCGTTGATCTGGTCGAGACCGATCAGGCCGATCACGACGCCGACCGCCGCCATCAGCAGCGCCTTCGCCATCGAGCCCTGCGTCAGGAACGACAGGATGGTGAGGCCGAGTACCATCAGGCTGAAATATTCCGGCGGACCGAACGCCACCGCGACCTTGGCCAGCAGCGGCGCCACGAGCATCAGCGCCACGATCGCGAAGGTGCCGGCGACAAAGGATCCCAGCGCCGCGATGCCCAGCGCCGGGCCGGCGCGGCCACGTTTGGCCATCTCGTGGCCGTCGAGGCAGGTCACGACCGACGCCGCCTCTCCGGGGATGTTGACCAGCACGGCCGTGGTCGACCCGCCGTACATCGAGCCGTAGTAGATGCCGGCCATCATGATGATGCCGGACTCCGGCGAGCCGGACAGCGTGACCGGCAGCAGGAGCGACATGGCCGAGATCGGGCCGATGCCCGGCAGCACGCCGACCAGCGTGCCGATGAACACGCCGATGAAGCAGTAGAGAAGATTGATCGGATCCAGGGCGACCGCGAAACCCTGGGCGAGGCCGGAGAGGACATCCATCGCGTCAGCCCGCCAGCCATGAAAGGTAGGGGACATCCTCGAGCCAGCTTCCCTTGGGAAGCTGGACCAGCAGGACCTTTTCCAGCACGTACCAGACCCCGACGGACGCCCCCAGGGCGATCGGGATCGCCAGTTTCGGTGGCACCGGATCGACGAAGGTCATCAGGAAGAGCAGAAGCGCCAGGCTGCAGAGCACGAAGCCCAGCTGCTGGAACAGCGCGCCGAAGGCGACCAGGGCGCCGATCACCATCACGACGTTGCGCCAGCGAGCGCCCTGCCAGAGATCGGCCAGCAGCGGACCGTTGCCGCGTACGCCGGTCACCGTGATCGACAGGGCCAGCGCCGACATGAAGAGGCCAAGCCAGAAGAACACGAAGCCGGAGCCCGGCTCATGCAGGGTCCCAAGTTCCAGCAACCAGCCCTGCCAGGTGACGAAGGCTCCGATGGCCAGCCAGAACAGGCCGCCCCAGAATTCAGCGCGCCGCAACATACTCAGCTCTTCTTGGCGAGTCCGAGCTGCTCCACGACCTCGCGCTGCTCGTCATACTGCTGCTTGGCGAACTTGGCGTAGTCCGCCGTGTTCATGTAGCGCTTGGGATAGTCGTACTTGACCATCAGCTCGGCCACCTTGGGATCGTCGAGAGCGGCCTTGAAAGCGTCGTGCAGCTTCTGCACCACCAGGGGATCCATGCCCTTGGGCCCCGCGAGCCCGAACGGCGAGTCCAGCGTGAGATCGTAGCCCAGCTCCTTCAGCGTCGGCACATCGGGCCAGCGCGGGCTGCGCTCCTGCGTCCAGATGCAGAGCAGGCGGAACTTGCCGGAATCCACGAGCGGCGCCCAGCCGGTCGCGTCGGCATCGGCCATGACGTGGCCGCCCTCGAGCGCCGCCCAGCCCTCGGGCCCTCCCTTGAAGGGCACGTGGGTGAACTTCACGCCGGCCTTGTGCGCGATCTGCTCCATGCCGATGTGCAGCGAGCTGCCGGCGCCCGGTGTCGCGTAGGTGAACTTGCCGGGGTTCGCCTTGGCGAAGGCGATCACGTCCTGGAAGCTCTTGAGGGGCGAATCGGCGCGCACCACGACGCCGAACGTGTAGGCCGACGTATGGAGGATCCAGGTGAAATCCTTCATCGGATCGTAGGGCGTCTTCTGCATGTGCGGCAGGCGGAAGATGGTCACCGGCATCTGCGCAATCGTGTAGCCGTCGGGCTTGGCGGTCGCCGCCATGCTGGCCGGCCCGGTCGTGCCCGCGCCGCCGGTGCGATTGTCGACCACCACCGGCTGTCCGAGAAGCTTGCCGGCGGCATCGGCCATGGCGCGGTGCCAGAGGTCGACGCCGCTGCCCGCCGGCCACGGCATGATCAGCGTGATCGGCTTGTTCGGGAAGTCCTTCGCTGCCTGCGACGGGCTGCCCTGCGCATGCGCGAGCGACGAGCCGAAGGCTCCGGACGCAACCATGCCCGAAGCCACGATGAACGAACGACGACGCATTGTTTCCTCCCCCGCAACATCCTGCCCCCGCTTCGCGGGGAGTGCTAGCTCTTGGCGGCCAGTCCCAGCTTCTCCAGCGCGGCCTTTTCCTCCGCGTAGAGCTGGCGGGCGAACTTGTCGTAGGCCGCGGCCGGCATGTAGCGCGGAGACATGTCGTACTTCTCCAGCGTCGCGATCACTTCCTTGTCCTCGATTGCGACCTTGAAGGCCTCATCGAGCTTCTTCACGACCGCCGGGTCCATTCCCTTCGGACCGCCCATGCCGAACGGCGAGTCGAACACCATGTCGAAGCCGAGATCCTTCAGGGTCGGCACGTCGGGCCAGTTCTTCGTGCGCTTCTCGGTCCAGACGCACAGCAGGCGGAGCTGGCCGGCATCGACCAGCGGCTTCCAGCCCGTCGAATCGGCCTGCAGGGTCGTGTGCTTGCCGAGCACGGCGGCGTTGGTCTCCGCGCCGCCCTTGAACGGCACCATGGTCCACTTGATCCCGGCCTGGGCCGCGATGCGCTCCATGCCGATGTGCAACGACGTGCCGGCCCCCGGCGTGCCGTAGGTGACCTTGCCCGGATTGGCCTTGGCGTACTCGATCACGTCCTTGAAGGTCTTGTAGGGCTGGTCGGCCGCGGTCGTGACGCCGAACGTGTAGCCGCTGAGATGCGAGACGTAGGTGAAATCCTTCAGCGGATCGAACGCCGTCTTCTGCATCACCGGAAGGCGGAACACGGAGATCGGGAGCTGCGAGAGGGTGTAGCCGTCCGGCCGCGCGGTGGCGGCCATGGTGGCTGGTCCCAGCGTGCCGGAGGCGCCGCCCTTGTTGTCGATCTGGAACGGCTGGCCCAGCACCTTGCCGGCCCGCTCGCATATCGCGCGCAGCGTGATGTCGCTCGATCCGCCGGCAGGCCACGGGACGATGAAGGTGATGGGCTTGTTCGGATAAGCCTGCGCACGGGCGGCCGGCAGGTAGAGCGGCATGCCGACGCCGGCGGCGATCACGGTTCCAAGGCCACGTTTCACGAGGCCGCGGCGACGTATCGTCATTTCATTTCCTCCCGTTGATTGGCGAGGAAATTGGCCGATGGTTCAGTCGATGTAAAGAGATTGCAGAACGTGTGTCACGACAGCACCCGCTTCATCCAGCGAGCGGTCGCCTGCGCGTCCTGGCCGTCGCTGGCTTCCAGCCGGGCGATCACGCGCGTCCGGTCCTCCAGATCGCGATTCTGGCTGAGCTTGATCTTGGTCTCGAGACGGAGGAGCGGCATCCGGAAGACGACGATGCCGCGCGTCTGGGCCTCGGCATTGCCCGGCGGCAGGCGGTCGAGGTTCCAGGACGAGGCCTCCGAACCTTCGTAGGCCGTCGACAGTTTCGTCAGCGCGTCGAGCGCACCCTCGGTGTCCTCGACGACCTGCGGGCGGCCATAGGCATGGACGGTGACGTAGTTCCAGGTCGGCACCTTCGGCCCCGGCGCATACCAGGTCGGCGACACATAGGCATGCGGCCCCCAGAAAAGTGCCAGCGACTGGGCGGGCCGCTCGAAGAGCTTCCAGTGCGGATTGGCCCGCGCCAGGTGGCCGATCAGCGAGCCGTGCTCGCTGCCGTCGTCCTGCCAGAGCAGCGACAGGTGGGTGGCGAAGGGCGCGCCGGCCTCGTCGGTGGTCATCAGCAGGGCCCAGCTATGGGCCTGCATGACTTCCCGACCGATCGCTTCGTCGCCTGCGAAATGCTTGGGGAGATACATGGCTCTGATTCCTTGAACGGCGCGGGCTTACCATGGTCCAATGCCGGCCACACAGGGAGGATTATTCATGGGCGAAGATATCCGTCTTAAGTCTGCCGCCGGCGAGATCGGCGCTTATCTGGCCAGCCCGGCGGGCACGCCGAAGGGTGGCATCGTGGTCATCCAGGAGATTTTCGGGGTGAACCATCACATCCGGGGCGTGACCGACAAGTTCGCGGCCGCCGGCTACCTGGCCCTCGCGCCGCGCTTCTTCGACCATATCAAGCCCGGCATCGAACTCGGCTACACGCCGGACACGATCGCCGAGGGCCGCGGCTACGTCATGACGCCGGGCTTCACCGACAAGGCCGTGCAGGACGTCCAGGCGGCGATGGACGAGCTGAAGAAGCGGGGCGTCAAGAAGGTCGGCGTGACCGGTTACTGCTGGGGCGGCACGATCAGCTGGCTGGCCGCCACCCGGCTCAAGCCCGACGCGGTTTCCGCCTATTACGGCGGCGGCATCCACGGCGCCAAGGGCGAAAAGCCGACCGTGCCGACGCAGCTTCACTTCGGCGACAAGGACATGCACATCCCGATGGCGCACGTGAAGGAGCTGCGCGAGCTGCATCCCAACGTGGAGATCTTCGACTATCCGGCCGATCACGGCTTCCATTGCGACGAGCGCGGCAGCTGGGACGCCGCCGCCTCGAAGAAGGCGATGGAACGCACGATGCAGTTGTTCAGCAAGGAAGTGGGTAACGGCTGACCTTGGCAAAGAAACCCTCGAAGAAGACCTTCACCCCCGGCGCACGCGGTCCCCTGAACGGGGTCCGCGTCGTCGACCTGTCGCGACTGGTCGCCGGCAACGTGCTGACGCTCCAGCTCGCCGACTTCGGCGCCGAAGTCATCAAGATCGAGCCGCCCGAGGGCGACACCTTGCGCTCGTGGCGCGTCAAGGGCGTCGAGACGGCGTGGAAGGTCTACAGCCGCAACAAAAAGAGCGTCGCGCTCGACCTGCGCTCCGACGCCGGCCGCACCATCGTGCGCGAGCTCGCAAAGACCGCCGCCATCCTGGTCGAGAGCTTCCGGCCGGGCGTCATGGAGGACATGGGCCTGTCGCCAGCCGAACTGCACGCGATCAACCCGAAGCTGGTCATCCTGCGCATCTCCGGCTGGGGCCAGGACGGACGCTATCGTCACAAGCCGGGCTTCGGCACCTTGATCGAGGGTTATAGCGGCTTCGCCTCGATGAACGGCTTCGCTGATCGCGAGCCGGTCCTGCCACCGATGTATCTCGCCGACTGCATGGCCGCGCTGAACGGCTACGGCGCCGTGATGGTGGCGCTGCGCGAGGTCGAGATGAACGGCGGCAAGGGCCAGGTGCTCGACCTGCCGCTGTTCGACCCGCTCTATTCGATGCTGGGTCCGCAGGCCGCCAACTACAAGCTGACCGGCGAGGTGAAGGTGCGCACCGGCAGCCGCTCGACCAACGCCGCGCCGCGCAACGTCTACCAGACGAAGGACGGAAGCTGGGTCTGCCTCTCCGCCTCGACACAGGGCATGGCGATGCGCGTGCTGGCGAAGATCGGCCGGCCCGAGCTGGCGGAGGATCCGCGCTTCTCGACCAACATCGAGCGGGTGCGCAACGGCGTCGAGCTCGACCGCATCATCGGCGAGTTCGTCGGCGCCCGCGACCTTGCCGAGAACCTGCGCTATTTCGACGAGGCCGGCGTCACCATCGGCCCGGTCTACGACATCTCGCAGATCGTCCAGGACGACTATGTGCTGGAGCGTGAATCCCTGATCGAGATCGAGGACGAGGAGATGGGCGAACTGCCCACCCATCCGGTCGTGCCGCGCATGTCCGGGACGCCGGGCGCCCTGAAGAGTGCCGCCCCCAAGGTCGGCGAGCACAACGAGGCGCTGCTGAAGCCGATGCTGGGCGCCGCCGACTACGACAGGCTCTGCGCATCGGGTGTGATCTCAAAAGGGAAGAAGAAGTGAACCGCCCCGTCCCGCCCCTCTGGCGCTCGATCCTCTATGTGCCGGGCAACGTGCCGAAGTTCATCGACAGGGCGCACGAGCGCGGCGCCGACTGCGTCCTCGTCGATCTCGAGGACAGCGTGCAGCCGGCGCAGAAGCCCGAGGCGCGCGCGATGCTGCCGGAGACGATGAAGAAGGTCGTCCGCGGCGGCGCCGACGTCGCCGTGCGCATCAACCGGCCGCTGCGGCTCGCGATCCCCGACATCGAGGCGGCGGTTCGGCCCGGCCTCTCGGCGCTGTTCGTGACCAAGACCGAGGGCGTTCAACACCTGCGCCTGCTCGACGAGGTGGTGACGGAGCTGGAGCGTGAGCGCGGCATGCCGGTGGGCAGCGTCGGCTTCGCCGCCATGATCGAGCATCCGCGCGCCCTGCCCGAACTGGCCGACATTGCCGAGCGCGGCCCGCGTGTCGTCGCCATGATGCTGGGCGGCGAGGATTTCGCGCTGGAGACGGGCTCGGTGCCGGGCGACGAGACGCTCGAACTGCCCAAGCGCATGGTCGCGTTCGCGGCGCAGGCGCACGGCGTGTCGGTGTTCGGCATCCTCGGCACCGTCGCCGACTATTCAGACCCCTCCGCCTACAGGAAAAGCGCCGAACGGGCCCGCCGCTTCGGCTTCTCCGGCGGCACCTGCATCCATCCCGGCCTGGTCGGTGCGCTGAACGAGGCGTTCACGCCCACGGCGGACGAAGTGGCCCATGCGCGGAAGTTGATCGAGGCCGACGAAAAAGCCGCGGCCGAGGGCCGCGGCTCGTTCTCGGTGGATGGCAAGATGATCGACATCCCGGTGATCGACCGCGCCCGCCGGCTGATCCGGCGCCACGACGCGATCGAACGTCGTCTAAGACGTTAGGTCAGAGATGCGGCGCTGGCCGACTATTTCTTGACCGCATCGATCTTGAACACCGGCTTGAAACCCTCCGGCGCAAGCAGTGTCGTGCGGTCGTAGGTGTTCACGTTCTTTCCGTCGATGATGCTGAACTTGCGGCTTGCCACCTTGACCTCGAGCTTGCCTTCGAGGAGGCGCAGCGCCTGGTCGACGCTGATCCGCGAGCCGAGCAGGTTGTTGTCGTTGACGGTCGCCATGACGATGCCATCGCGCACGGCCTGCTCGATCGGCGGCGTCGAATAGAAGGCGATCAGCTTCTTGTCCTTGAGGCCCCGCTCCTTGACGATTTCCATCGCGCCCTCGATCGCCGGCGCCACGCCGCCGATGATGGTGAGGTCGGGATAGGTCTGCAGCGCGTCCTCGATCAGCTTCATCTGGGTCGCCTTGCCGGTATCGCCGTAGATGACCTTCACCAGGTCCACGTCGGAGCCGGCGATGGCTTCCTTCATGCCCTTCACCGCATCCTCGACCCATTGCGAGCCGGCCGGGCCTGCGAGCCAGACCATCTTCTTCTTGCCGGAGCCGGCCGGATAGGTTTCCGCCAGGTATTTGCCGGCCGTCGCACCCGCGTAATAATACTGGGCAAGTGCTGCCGCCGCGATCTTGTCGGTCGTGACGCCGTTACCGAGGTCGAGCACCGGCACGCCCTTGCGGGCCAGCTCCTCGATCATGCCGTTCAGGCCCGACTTGGAGACGGCATTGACCAGCACGGCATTCCCGCCAGCGGCGACGCAGTCCTCGATCTGCTGGATCTGCCCCGCGACATCGTCGTACCCGTTGGCGGCCATGATGGTGGCCGAGATGTTCTGGCGCTTGGCCTCGATCATCACGCCGTAGTCCTTGGCGACGTAGTAGGCATCCTTCATGTGCGGGAAGGCAACGCAGAGCTTCCACGGCTTGGTCAGCGCGCCGACCGGCAGCGGCTTGTAGACGGCCGTCGGGTTCCTCTCGTCGACCATCAGCCCGGCCGTCCAGTCGTCGGCCGCGAAGGCCGCCCCCGCCTGCATCGCCAACACTGCCGAGATCGCAATTCCAGAGATATTCCTCATGACACGGCTCCCACTGCTATATCCCGGTTCGGGATAATGGCTCCCCTAGACCCGGCCATGGATGATCATCGACGTGATGTCCTGGCGGGTCGTCCCCTCCGTCGGCACCACGCCGACCAGATTTCCGTTTTTGAGCACGGCCACGCGGTTGGAGATGCTCATGACATGCTCCATGTTGTGGCTGACGATGAGAAACGAGATGCCGCGCCGGGACAGGCGCTGGATGAGGTCGAGCACCTTCTGGCCCTCGTGCACACCCAGCGCCGCCATGGGCTCGTCCATGATGATCAGCTTGATGTCACCGAGCAGCAGCCGGCTGATGGCGACCGCCTGACGCTGGCCGCCCGACATGGTGCTGACCGGGCGGTCGAGATACGGCATGCGGATGTCGAGTTCGCGCAGCAGCGCCTTGGTGCGCTCCACCATCTCCGCGCGCCGCAACAGCGGGATCACGCCGAGAACCCTGGTCGACAGTTCGCGGCCCAGGAACACGTTCTGCGGGACGTCGAAGCAATCCACGAGACCCAGATTCTGGTGCAGCGTGGCAATGCCGAGATCGTGCGCGTCGTGCGGGCTCTGGATGGCGGCAAGCCGGCCGCTCACATGAATGGTGCCCTCGTCCGGCACTTCCGCGCCCGACAGGATCTTCACCAGAGTCGACTTGCCGGCCCCGTTGTCGCCGACCAGAGCCATGATCTCGTTCTCGCGAACCTCCAGCGAGACGCCGTTCAGGGCGCGATTGCCGCCGAACGACTTGACGATGCCGGAAGCCTTGAGGAGCGATGTGGTGCCCGCCGCAGGGCGGGCGGGGGCGAGGACGTGATCCATGCTATTCGGCCCTCACCTGCTGCATCATCTTGATCCGGACCTGGTCGACCACCACCGCGAGGATGAGCAGCACGCCCAGCACGATGAGCTGCTGATAGCTCGGCACGCGCAGCAGGTTCATGCCGTTGGTGACAAGGGTCACGAAGAACGCACCGAGCACGACGTTGCCGACCCGGCCGATGCCGCCGAAGAACGAGACGCCGGCGATGACCACGGCGGTGATCGATTCGAGCACGTGCGTGGAGGCGAGCGTCGCCTCGCCCGTGCCGACGCGGGCGGTCAGCAGCAGGCCGCCGATCGACACGATGACCGAGCACATCACATAGGCCATCACCATGTGCAGCCGCGTGCTGATGCCCGCGAGGCGGCTGGCCACGATGTTGCCGCCCAGCGCATAGATGCGACGGCCGAACGGCGTCCAGTTGAGGATGTAGTACATGATCAGGAAGACGCCGCCGGCGACCCACACGGGCGCCGGAATTCCGAGCGGCGCGGCATAGGCGAAGACCTGGCCGAACTGCTTGGGCATGCCGTACATCGGCATGCCGCCACTGACCGTGAGCGCGATTCCCGACAGGATCGAGAGCATGCCGACGGTCATGATGAACGGGTTGACGTTGAAGACGGCGATGCCGACACCGTTGATCGCACCGACCACCGCGCCGATCGCCATGCCCGCGCCGATGCCGGCGGCGATCGCGAGCCACGGCGCATTCGGATCGCCAGCGAGGACCGTGGCCATCACCAGCGCCACGCAGACGCTGACCAGCGCCTCGGTCGAGCCGATCGACATGTCGATGCCGCGCACCAGGAGGGTGAGCATCTGGCCGATGCTGACGACGACCAGGAAGCTCGAGGCCCGGGCGACGTTGAAGAGGTTGTTGTAGGTGAGGAACCGCGGCTCGGCGATGGCGAAGCCCACGATGGCGATGACGAGGACGATCGGCAGGATACCGCCCGCCAGGAAGATCCTGCGTGCAAGGCCGGCAAGGCGTCCCAGCGGATCGGGCAGCGATTTCTGCTCCACGGCGATGCGCTCAGACATCGTGTTTTCTACGACTTACCATGGCCATCCCCTTGGTCTTTTGACGATTAGCCTACAGAGGGCCTGCATGACGCAAATTGATATTTTCAATGACGAAAACAATGAATTTAATATTCAGGCTCAACCGCCCGAAGGAACCAGATGACCAAGCAACCCGCGCACCAAGTCCGCCCGATCGAGGGGCTGGCCAAGAAAATCAACTGGAACCTGCTTCACATGTTCGTCGTGGTTGCCGAGCAGCAGAGCCTGTCGCGCGCCGCCGACGTGCTGGGCCGCGGCCAGCCTGCCGTAAGCGCGGCGCTGAAGAAGCTGGAGGAACGGCTGGACTGCAAGCTCGCGACGCGCGGTCCCACCAACTTCGCCCTCACGGCCGCCGGCGAGGTCCTCTATCGCGAGGCCCGCGAGATCGCCAACGGCATCGACCGCATCTCGCTGCTGATCGCCGACCTCAGCGGGGAACTCACCGGCACCGTGCATCTGGCGATGGCCAGCCACATGACCAGTCCGCTGCTCAACCAGGCCTTCGCGGAGTTCCACCGCCGGCACCCGAAGGCGACGTTCCTCACCACCGTGATGTCGAGCCCCGAAATCATGAAGGCGATGTCGGCGAGCACGATCCACTTCGCCATCACGCCGCTCTACCAGACGCCCGACCAGTTCGAATGCTTTCACCTGTTCCGCGAGCATTGCGCCTTCTACTGCGGACCGACGCATCGCCTGTTCGGTCGCAGCGACGTCACCCCCGCCGAGCTGCGCAACGAGGCGTCCGTCAGCTACTACCGGCCGACGACGATCTCATACACGCTGCAGACGATTGCCGATGCCCACGCCGAAATGCAGCTCGCCGAACCCGCCGCTGCGGTCTCCAATCACATGGAGGAGGTCCGGCGCATGATCGTCGCCGGCATCGGCATCGGGGTCATTCCCATCCACATCGCGGCCCGTGACGAAAAGGACGGGCTGCTCTGGCGACTGCCGCCCTACAAGCCGATGATGCCGGTCGACGTCTTCATGATCACCAACCCCCGCGTTCGCCCCAGCCGGGTCGAGCAATCGCTGATCGATGTCATCCACGAGTTGGTGGAGGCCCGGCCGCTGAAGGAACGGACCTATCCGCAGGCACTCGGCCTGTCCTTTGCACCGCCGGCGGCACCCCGCAAGCGGCAGGGTCAGAAGAACCGGTCGTAGTGAATCCGCTCCGCCGGCACGGATCGGCCGCGCGCCAGCAGCGACACCACCGCCTCCGCCATGGGCGGCGGTCCCGCGAGATAGAAGTCGGCACGGCTGAAGGTCTCGTCCGGCAGGTCGGCCACCAGCTCGTGCACCATTCCCGTGCGGCCCGCCCAGCGCGCGTCCTCGTTGGAGACGATGGGATGGAAGCGCAGCCGGCCGCCAAGCCGCGGGAGGTCGCGCAGCATCATCTCGCCGCAGATATCGTCGGCGGACCGGCCGCCGTAGAAGAAATCGAAGCTGCCGTCCTGGGGCGGGCCCAGCCGGTCGAGCCCGCGCGCGATGCCGATCATCGGCGACAGGCCCGACCCGCCGGCGATGCACACGACGTGGCGGGCGGTGGCAGTCCTCAGATAGGCGCGACCATACGGGCCGTCGAGCGTGACCCGGGCACCCGGACGCAGGTCGAACAGGAGCGACGTCGCGGCGCCGTTGCGTACCCGCCGGATGATGAAATGCCACTCGCCCGTATCGTTGGCGACGTTCGACATCGAATAGGCCCGCAGCGAGCCCAAGCCCGGCAGCGACAGCAACGCATACTGGCCGGGCAGGAAGTTTGCCGGCCGGTCGGTGCGGAAGCGGAACTCGCGCATGTCGTGGGTGAGATCCTCGACCGCTTCGAGGGTGGCGCTCACCCGCTCGGGCAACGGCGCCTCCGAGGCGTCGCCGCGGCCGATCATCTTGATGCGGCAGTCCGAAGCCGGCAGCGACTGGCACGCGAGATAGCGGCGGCGGCCGCGGTCGCGCTCCGACAGGCCGGGCGCCGCCGGCCAGGCATCGAGGATCTCGCCCTCGACCAGCTCGAACTTGCAGCTGCCGCAGCCGCCGGCGTTGCATTCATAGGCGAGCGGCAGGCCGGCGCGCAGGCCCGCCCGCAGCAGCGCATCGTCGGCCGCGCAGCCGAAGGCGGCGCCGAGCCGGTCCTCGTGGATGCGGTAGGCCACGCGGCGTCCTAGTCCAGCCGCCGCGACAGGGCTTGGTGCAGCTTGGCGAGCCGGCCCGGCCCCACGAAGTCGCCGTCCTTCACGAGCTGGACGTCGCCGACCCAGAGCGACTGGTCGAGGACGATGCCGTCGGGATGGTTCTCGCCGCCGCCCGGCTCCCACCAGGGCAGGCCCATGCCGATCGCGTTGGAGCCCGGGACACGGATGTCCTCGATGAACTGGCGCTGGGTGAGCATCGTGCCCGGATGAAAGCCCAGGGTGAAATGAACGAAGTAGCCGTAGTCGCCCTTGCCGCCGGCCCGCCGCAGCGCACGCCCGAAGCTCGGCCGGTCCTCGGTCCCGCCACCCGTGAATCCCTTGATCTTGCCGTCGACCTCGATGGTGATCGGCTCACGCAGGGTCCGGTAATATTCGTCGAACAGCGCCTGGATGACGATCCTGCCCTTCACGCTGTCCATCACCGGATAGAAGCTCTGCGTGCCCGGCACCGTGTTCATGCCCGGGCTCTGGCAGACGCGCTGGCGGATCATCTTCAGCTTGTCGAGCGTCAGCGTGACGTCGGTGCCCCGGGGGCAGGTGAAGCGCACCTGCTGGCCCGCCGCCTCGGCGAAGAACTCCGCGAGCGCTACGTTGAAGTCCATCATCGCCGGGAAGTCGACGCAGCCGTAGAGACGCTCGAAACTGTCGGCCTCGGCCAGGGCCAGCAATGCGTAGCGGCAGCGGTTGGCGTCCATCGCGGCCGAATGGGCGCCCGAGCCTGCATGGTAGGGAAAGCAGAAGTCGAACCAGACATCGCAGGCGATCGCCGCGGCCTTGAGCGCGTCCGAGACATAGGGATCGGCGAGGCCGCCCTGGAACGGCAGTTGCGGCGCCACCGCCACGAGGGGCTTGCCGCCGGCCTGGATCACCGTATCGACGACGGCCTGGATCAGCCTGCCCTCGGTCGCCGTGTCGGCGGTGACGAGCACGGTCTCGCCGTTGCCGACCGCGAAGTGCTTGTTGACCAGATTGTCGGCCGCGCGCAGCAGCCGCTTCGACGTGAACATGGGCACTCCCTTCGCCTGCGAGCTCAGGCGCTCTCGACGGTCACACGTGTGGGTCTCGGCATGGTGAAGGTCTCCCGCACCACCGCGTATTCCTGGTAGCCGAGCCGTGCGATCGGCTCTAGCCGGTCGATCTTCAGCAACCCGTCCTGCAGGAGATGGTCGGCGATGTGCACGCCCAGCACCTCGCCCAGCACCATGCAGTTGTCGACGCCGCCGAACGAACCCGGCATCGAGATGACCTTGACCAGGCGGCACTCGAGATGGAGCGGCGATTCCTTCACCCGCGGCGGACGCACCAGTTGCGACGGCTCCTTGGTCAGCCGCGCCAGCTCGAACTCGTCGACATCGCTTCCCGCCGGCGCAGAGGATACGTTCAGCGCCTCGCGCAGGCCGTAGGTCGCGACGTTGATGACGAACTCGCCGACGTCCCGCACCGCCCGCAGCGAGTCCTTCTCGCCGCCTTCGGCATGGGCGCCGACCGGGCAGTAGATCACCAGCGGCGGATGCTCGCTCACCAGGTTGAAGAAGCTGAACGGCGCCAGGTTGACCCGGCCCCTGCCGTCGATCGTCGACACCCAGCCGATCGGCCGCGGAACCACGCACTGCTTCAACGGATTGTGCGGCAGCCCATGGTCGTTGCGGGCACATTCATAGAACATCGCAGCAGCCCCTACTCGGCCGCGGCGGCCGTCTGTCGCTCGCCGTAGATGCGGTCGAGGTTGTGCAGGATGAAGTGCTGCACGCCCTTCTCGAGCCGGCTCATGCGACCCGGAACGAAATGCCTGGCGCGCGAGGCGTTCTGGAGCGATTCGACCATGGCGAAATCCTCACCGAGGATCTTGTCGCTCATCTCCAGGAACTGGCTCTTCACCTCGGGGAAGTTCGGAGACTCGACGATGTGCCTGGGGAACACGATGAACTGCTTCATGATCATCGTGTTGGCGTCGACCGGCCACGACGAATAGAGCATCACGTAGTCGGGCCGCACGAAGAAGTTCACGTTGGGGGTGATGACGCCGGCCTGCGAGAACCGCGGCGGCTTGTCCTTCAGCGCCGGAATCGGCTCGACAAAGACCTCTCCCGACTTGGTGTGCGAGCCGGCGTCGTACTCGTTGATGAAGACCTGGCCGCGCTTGCGCGTCTCGTAGGGCACGTCGGTCGTCTTCATGTAGCGACCGATCGTGTCCTTGTGCAACACGCCGATGTGATAGAAGTCGATGAAGTTCTCGACCATCAGCTTCCAGTTGCAGTTCAGCGGAATGTCGCGCTGGATGCCGAGCCGCATCGGCTCCATGTCGATGTAGCCGAACTTTTCGGCGAATTCGGCGATGAAGGTCTCGAACTTCTCGGGCGTCTTGTTCAACGAGACGAACACCCAGCCCTGGAAAGTCTCACACGGCAGTTCCGGCAGCTTGCAGTTCTTGCGATCGAAGCCCTCCGAGTCGCGCATGTAGGGCGCACCGATCAGCTGGCCGTCGAGATTGTAGAGCCAGCCGTGATACGGGCAGGTGAATTCCTTCGCATTGCCTGCGCCGGTGGCGACTTCGACGCCGCGATGGAGACAGGTGTTGGAGTAGGCCGCGATCCTGCCGGTGGAGGTGCGGCACAGCAGGACGGGCTGCTCGACAAGGCGGAACGTCTTGTAGTCGCCGGGATTGGCGATCTCCTCCGCGCGCGCGATGCAAAGCCAGTCCTCGCCGAAGATCACCTGCTTCTCCCGCTCGAGCACGGCGGGGTCGTGATACATCTCTCCGGTCGGATGGGCGGCCTGCGTGATCGGCAGGAAGGTCTTCGCGTAGGAGTTATCGACCGCGCCGACTGTCTTGCTTGTGCTGTCCATTGCCTGGCCTCCTGCTGCCTGGCCAAGCATGACGCCGCCCTCTTCTCCACTCAAATCGATACGATCTATATGAATATCGCTTCAGTCGATGCCGGAGGGCGAACGCAATTGACGGCGCACCGGCCGGGATGGTCTACCTTCCGGACATACATCGAAGGTATCGATATGAATCATATCGATATCATACCGGTTGATGAGAGGGCGAATGACCAACTGGCTCAAGGCGGCGGAGACGAGCGCGCTGGACGACAAGGAAGTCATCGGCGTCGAAGTGGGTGGCGAGGAGATCGCCATCTTCCGCCTCGAGGACGGCTACTTCGCCACCGCCAACATATGCACCCACCAGTTTGCGTTCCTCTCGGAGGGATATGTCGAGAAGGGCTGCGTGGAGTGCCCGTTGCACCAGGCGTTCTTCGACATCCGTACCGGCGCCGTCGTCGAGGGCCCGCCCGAAGTGCCTCTCAGGACCTTCCCCGTGAAGGTCGAGGGCACCGACATCTTCGTGGCCCTGGGCTGACGATCAACGCCGCTCCCAGCCATCCGCCCAGAAAGGTCTTTCCATGGTTCAGCCGGTTCGCGTCGACTATCAGATCACGGGCGAAGGTCCCGCCGTGTTCCTCACCCACGGCGTCGGCGCCCGCCGCCAGGTCTGGGACGGCGTCATCGCGAAACTCGCGCCGCACTTCCGCTGCATCTCCTACGATCTGCGCGGCCATGGCAGCTCGCAGGGCACGACGGCTCCGCTCGGCCTCGATGAATTCGCCGCCGACCTGGAAGCGCTGCGGGCGCAACTCGGCATCGAGCAGGCGCATTTCATCGGCCATTCCCTGGGCGGCATGATCGTGCCCACCTATGCGCGCGCTCATCCGGAGCGGGTCAAGTCGCTCGCCCTGATCTGCACCGCCGCCTTCCGCAGTCCCGAAGCCCGCGCAAACAGCGCCAGGTTCGTCGAGAAGCTCTATGCCGAGGGCATGCCCGGCATCCTCGACACGATGCTCGGCCGCTGGTTCACCGACGAATTCCGGCGCGACCATCCGGAGGTCGTCGAGGAGAGAAAGCAGCAGATGCTGAACGCCGACCCGCGGGTCTACCGCGAGACCTACAAGGTGTTCGCCACCACCGACATGGGACCCTGGCTGCACGAGATCGCCGCGCGCACGCTGGTGACGACCGGTGAATTCGATCCCGGCTGCGGGCCCGCGCTCAACGAGCAGATCGCGGCGGCCCTTCCGAATGCGGAGCTCGTGATCCTGCCCGCTCTCCGGCACTCGGTTCTCGTCGAGGCGCCGGATCTTGTCGGGGATCTGCTTCTGCGATTCCTGCTGGCGTCGGCCCCGAGCAACTAGGCCGACGCGGAGGCACCCACGCTCCGAGCGTCAGTGCTTGTCGGCCCACACCATGCGCTTCACGGCGTACATCAGGCCGGCCAGCGCCAGGAGGAACAGGATCACGCGAACGCCGGTGCGCTTGCGGTCTTCCATGTGCGGCTCGGAGGCCCAGGCCAGGAACTCGGTGACGTCGGCGGCTTCCTGATCGAGCGTGGCCTTGGTTCCGTCGGCGAAGGTCACCTTGTCGTCCGCCAGCGGCGGCGCCATGGCGATCTTGTGGCCCGGGAAGTACTTGTTGAAGTTGTCGTCCTTCTTGACGTCGAACTCCTTGATCTGCTCCGGCGTCAGCTTGTCGTACGGAACGTAGCCCGTGAGGATGCCGTAGATGTAGTCGGGGCCGTACTCGCGCGCCTTGACGATGACGCTGAGGTCGGGCGGCGCCTTGCCGTTGTTCGCGGCGGCCGCGGCGGCCTCGTTGGGGAACGGCTTCTTGAAGCGGTCGGACGGGCGGGCGGGCCGGTCGACCGGCGCGCCGTCATCGTTGAGGTCGGAGACGGAGATGTCCTTGATCAGGCCCTTCACCTGGTTCTCGGTCAGGCCGAGCTCCGTGAGGTTGCGATAGGACATCAGCGACAGCGAATGACAGGCCGCGCAGACTTCCTGGTAGACCTGGAAGCCGCGCTGCGCGGCGGCACGATCGAAGGTGCCGAACGGGCCCTGGAAGTGCCAGTGCCTGTGCGGCGGATGCTCGGTGCCGCCGGCCGCGATGGCGACGGTGCCGACGGTGAAGGACGCCAGCGCGATGGCGCCGGAGACCAGGAGATTGCGGGCAAACGGCTTGCGCATGGCTCTTAGACCGCCTTCTTCTTGAGCACCGCGTCGGCGATGCTGGGAGGCAATGGCAACGGCCGTTCGATCTTGCCCAGGATCGGCAGCAGCACGAGGAAGTGGGCGAAGTAGTAGAGGGTCGCGAGCTGCGACAGCGGCACCCAGAAGCCTTCCGGCGGCTTGGAACCGCAGATGCCCAGCACGATCACGTCGACCACAAGGAACATCATGAACCACTTGTAGATCGGCCGGAACGTGCAGGACCGGACGCGCGAGGTGTCGAGCCAGGGCAGGATGAACAGCACCGCGATGGCACCGAACATCGCCAGCACGCCGCCCAGCTTGTCGGGGATGGCGCGCAGGATCGCGTAGAACGGCAGGAAGTACCATTCCGGCACGATGTGCGCCGGCGTGACCAGCGGGTTGGCCGGGATGTAGTTGTCCGGATGGCCCATGTAGTCGGGCGCGAAGAACACGAACGCGGCGTAGACGATCAGGAAGCAGACCACGCCGAAGCCGTCCTTCATCGTGTAGTACGGGTGGAACGGGACGGTGTCCTGCGGACCCTTCGGATCGATGCCGGTCGGATTGTTCGAGCCGTGGACGTGCAGCGCCACGACGTGCAGCGCAACGACGGCCACGATGATGAACGGCAGCAGGTAGTGCAGGGCGAAGAAGCGGTTGAGCGTCGGATTGTCGACGGCGAAACCGCCCCACAGCCATGTCACGATAGACTCGCCGACCACGGGAAGCGCCGAGAACAGGTTGGTGATGACGGTGGCGCCCCAGAAGCTCATCTGGCCCCACGGCAGCACGTAGCCCATGAAGGCCGTCGCCATCATCAGCAGGAAGATGACGACGCCCAGGATCCACAGCAGTTCGCGCGGCGCCTTGTAGGAGCCGTAGTACATGCCGCGGAAGATGTGGATGTAGACCGCGATGAAGAAGAACGAGGCCCCGTTCATGTGCAGGTCGCGGATCAGCCAGCCCTGCGGCACGTCGCGGTCGATGCGCTCGACGGAGTCGAAGGCCATCAGGACGTGTGGCGTGTAGTTGGTCGCGAGCACGATGCCGGTGGCGATCATGAGGACCAGCATCACCGTGGCAATCGCGCCGAAGTTCCAGAAGTAGTTGAAATTCCGTGGCGTCGGGAACGTGTGATATTCCTTCTCGATATACGAGAAGATCGGCAGGCGGTGATCGACCCAGGCGATCACCTTGTTATTGAAGACCGGCGGCGTGCCGTGTGACGAAGCCATTCTGGAACTCCAGCGAGATCTGAGGCGGACGACCTGGGTCGATCAGCCGATGCGAACGAGCGAGTCGGAGGTGAACAGGTAGTCCGGAACGACGAGGTTCTTCGGCGCCGGTCCCTTGCGGATGCGTCCCGACGTGTCGTAGCTCGAGCCGTGGCAGGGGCAGAACCAGCCGCCGAACTCGCCCTTCGGGTCGCCGGGCTTGTTGCCGAGCGGGACGCAGCCGAGATGGGTGCACACGCCGATCATGATCAGCCACTCCGGGCGGACCTTCTTGGCCGTGTCGGTGACGCGCTTGTTGTCGGTCTCCGGATCCGGAAGCTGCGACATCGGCACCGCCTCGGCCTCCTTGATCTCGGCCTCCGTGCGATGCCGGATGAAGACCGGCTTGCCGCGCCACTTCACGGTGACCGCCTGGCCGACCGCGATCGGCGTCACGTTCACCTCGATGGTCGACAGGGCCAGCGTGTCCGCGGCGGGGTTGAGATTATTGATGAACGGCCATGCGACGGCCGCAGCGCCGACCGCGCCAAGAGCGCCGGTCGCGACCATCAAGAAGTCGCGCCGAGTCGGTTCGCCGTGCCCATTGGCCGGAATGCTTGAAGAAGCCATGATTACTCTCTTCCGTCCCCCCGAGGAGATGGCGGGTATATAGCCGGGAAAGCCCCTTTTGTTTCAAGGCTCTGTTGGTCGCAGGCCCGATGAGCGGCATTCTGTGACAGCGTGCCGCAGAAAAGTCACTTTCGCCAGGCGATGCGTGCAAGAAACCGCAAGGATTTGGCACTTTTCGAGATGATTTTTCGTCGGCCAGCGGCGTCTGGTTCGCCAGCCGGGTGGTTGGGGCACTCGCCGAGGGGGGCGAGCGTTGCAGCGTGCGCATCCGCGACCGAAGAGAATCCGCAGTGCGGCCTGCAAGACGAAAGGCGGCGCTATTGCCGAAGGGTCTCCAGAACCTGGCGCAAGGGCTCGGGCGATATGCGAATGGGCGGCGGCGTCACGCGAATGCCGCGATCGAAGGGATTGTCCAGGTCCAGAATGAGCTTGATGGCCATCGATACGGCCACGACGCTGAAGAACAGGGCGACCACCGTCGTGGCATTGCGGGGCGCGAACACGCCGAAGCTGCCGTAGACGACGATCAGCCACAAGGCGACAACCCCCACGAACGGCAGTGGCAGCGAATTCACATTCTGCTGAATCAGGTGCGACCGGGCCGTCCGGACCGCGGCCGCCAGCCGCAAGGCCTCGCCGACGAGCCACTTCTGGCGATCGTCCGCAGGCTTCAGTGCGACGAGCCTGTCCTCCACTTCGTCGAAGACTTTGGCCGTCGCTGGGTTGTTGACCTTGTGCTTGCCGGCTGGATCTTCGGCGAAGAGATCCTCGAAGTTCAGCGCCGCGAAGCGCTGCAGGTTCTCCCTGATGGGATCGGTCTCCGGACCATAGCGGCGCAGCAGCGTATCGAGCTGTCCGATGCTCGAGGACAGGAGCGAGACGGTGGCGTTGCGCGCGTTGAAGGCGGCATTGGCGTTCGATATCAGAAAGCCGATCACGAGTGCCGTCATGGTTCCCACAACGGCAATGGAAACGGAAACCGTCGCCTTCGCTTCCGCGCTCAGGTGATGAGCGGGCAGGCGGCGGCCGATCAACATCCCGATCATGGCGCTGCCGAAGACGACACACAGGACGAAGAACGCAATCTGAGCTGAGTTCAGGATCATATGCGGTCGTCTTTCCCACGGGCGCAGCGTCGGTGTCCGCGGTTTGATGACGCCATGAGACTTCTGCGTCAACAATACGGCTCGCACCGGGACACGGTCAGCCGGCTGCATCCCGGCTCATCCTGGCCGGCGATGTCGCCCAACCGATGAGGCAACACCTCTCTCGGCAACCCGGACAGGAGGAGACGAGTCGATGCGGCTGGCGCTGTTCGAGCCCGACATTCCCCAGAACTTGGGATCCTTTATCCGGCTTTCGGCCGGATTGGGCGTCCCGCTGCACGTCATCGAGCCCTGCGGCTTTCCGGTCGACGACAAGCGGATCCGGCGGGCGGCCATGGATTATTTCCATCTGGCGACTCTCGTCCGGCACGCTTCCTGGGCCGCCTTTTGCAGGGACCAACCGCCGGGGCGGCTGGTCTTGCTGTCCACGGCTGGGGGGACGCGGTTGCCGGAGGCGGTTTTCCAGCCCGACGATATTCTCCTGCTCGGCCGGGAAAGTGCCGGGGTGCCGCCCGATGTCCATGAGAGGGCTGATCTGCGCGTCCGCATTCCCCTCCAGACTGGGGCAAGGTCACTCAATGTTGCCCTCGCGGCCGCGATGGTATTGAGCGAGGCCCTTCGCCAGACCTCGGGATTCGAAAAGCTCGCATGACCGCCAAGCCAACCCGCACCGCCACCGGCCCCAACGGCCCGTCCCCCCTGCCCGACGACGCGACCATCGCCCGTCGCAAGGAAGAAGCCGCCACCTGGTTCGCCGGCCTGCGCGACCGCATCTGCGCCGATTTCGAGCGGATCGAGGACGAGTTGTTGGGCACCCATCGCGACCGCGCGCCCGGCCGCTTCGAGCGCAAGGGCTGGCAACGCGAGAAAGGCGCGAACGGCGAGGATCGCGGCGGCGGCACCATGTCATTGATGCGCGGCCGCGTGTTCGAGAAGGTCGGCGTCAACATCTCGACCGTGTTCGGCGAGTTCAGCCCCGAGTTCCGCGCCCAGATCCCCGGCGCCGCGCAGGACCCGCGCTTCTTCGCGGCCGGCATCTCGCTGGTGGCACACATGCAGTCGCCCAAAGTGCCGGCGGTGCACATGAACACGCGCTACATCGTGACGACGCGCAGCTGGTTCGGCGGTGGCGCCGACCTGACGCCGATGGTGCCGCACGAGCCCGACACGCGCGACTTCCACGCCGCGCTGCGCGCGACCTGCGACGCGCACGATCCGGCGTACCATCCGAACTTCAAGGACTGGTGCGACGAGTATTTCTTCCTGCCCCATCGCGGCGAGCCTCGCGGCGTCGGCGGCATCTTCTACGACTATCTCGACAGCGGCGACCACGCGCGCGACTTCGCCTTCACGCGCGCCGTCGGCGAGACCTTTCTGGACATCTATCCGAAGCTGGTCCGCCGCCACATGAACGAACCCTGGACCGATGCCGAGCGCGCGCACCAGCTCGCACGCCGTGGCCGCTACGTCGAGTTCAACCTGCTGCACGACCGCGGCACGCGGTTCGGCCTGATGACCGGCGGCAACGTCGAAGCAATCCTGATGTCGCTGCCGCCCGAGGTGAGGTGGCCGTAGCTCCATTGTCATCCTTCGCTGCACTCAGGACGACATGCGCTAACGCCCCGGCCAGTTCCACATCGGGCGTTCCTCGCCCTCGGCGATCGTCTCGCCGAGTTCCTTGGCGAGCGTGATGCGTCTTCCGTCGGCTTTCGTCAGCGCCGAGACGAGGCGCTCGGCGTGCGAGACCACGATGACCTGCGATCGTTTCGCCGCGCCCGCGATGAGGCGGGCCAGCGGCGCCAGCAGATCGGGATGCAGGCTGGTCTCGGGCTCGTTCAGGATCATGAGCGACGGCGGCCGCGGCGACAGCAGCGCCGCCACCAGCAGCAGATAGCGCAGCGTGCCATCCGACAGCTCGGTAGCCTTCAACGGGCGCAGCAGCCCGTGCTGCAGCATCTCGACTTCGAAGTAACCGTCGTTCACCGCGACATCGACCGAGCCGCCGGGAAAGGCATCGGCAATCGCGGTCTCGAGTTCACCCTCGATGCCGATCTCCTGGATGGTGGCGAGGGCGGCGGCCAGATCGGCGCCGTCGCCCGCGAGCACCGGCGTGCGCGTGCCGACCTGGCGGCGGCGGGCCGGCGCATCGATGTCGGTGCGGAAGTGATCGTAGAAACGCCAGTCGCGCAGTTGTTCGCGCAGCGACAGGAGTTCGGCGCCGTCCTCGGGATTGGCGCAATGGGTGAGCATGCTGTCGAACGGCTGCAGATGCGTATAGGCCTGCCGTCGCTGCCCCTTGCGGTCGCGCAATGTGACCGAGGGGCCGAGCCGTTCGGCGAAGGCATTGGCGCGCTGCAGGACCAGCCCGGTCCACAGAGTCTCGGTCTTGATCACCGGATCGCGGCCGAACAGGCCGCCCGGGATCGGCAGGCCGAGATCGATCGCGTAGCCGTAATCCTCGGAAGAGAAACCGAGTTTCAGGCTGACCGGTCCCTTGCGCACCGTTCCCTGCACCGGCTGCTCGCCGCGCTTCATGCCGCGCGAGAACTGTTCCGGTCCGGCCCACAGCACGGAGGAGATGCCGCCTTCGAGCGCCAGCGACGGGATGATGCGCCCCTGCGCGACATCGGCCAGCAGCCGAAGCGCACGATAGAGGCTCGACTTGCCGCTGCCGTTGGCGCCCGTCACGACGGTGAGCGGCTCGATCTCCAGCCGCACGTCGCGCAGCGAGCGGTAGCCCGAGATGCAGAGCCGCGAGACGATGCTCATCGGCGGCCGGCCAGCGCCCATCCCGCGACGACGGGCGCCACGAACAGAACGAGGACCAGCAGCGGATAGGGCGCGCCCCACCAGAAGCCGAGGCGATCGAAGAAGGCCTCCGGGCCCTCCTCGTAGGCGAGGCGCGCATAGAGGAACGAGGCCAGCATCGTCGATGCCGGCCACAGCAGAGCCGCGAGCAGGGAAGCCTCGAACCAGCGGTCGCCGCGCGTGCGCCCCGCATGGATGATCGCCATCATCGCGACATAGGGCATCGGCACGAGAGCCTTGTACCATTCGACGGCGCGGACCGAGAGCGAGGCGGCGATCCAGGTGTCGCCCACGAAATCGTTCAGCACGACGAGGATCGCGATCGCCAGCCAGAGCACGAAGGTGACGGCGGGACGGATCATTGCAGCGCCTTCACGCGGCGTTCGAGTTCGGCGAGGCAGGCCGCGCGATCGGCCGCGAAGTCGCCGTCGATCCACCAGCCTTCGATCGCCTCGATCAGGGCGCCGACCTTCGGTCCCGGCTTGAGGCCGAGCTTCAGGGCGTCGCCGCCGCTCACCGGCAGCTCCGGCGGCGACCAGTCGCGCGCCATCGCCAGCGCCGCGTGCCAGTCGCCCGGCGCATCGATCGCGAGCAACAGGCGGTCGGCATAGAGATTGCCGCCCAGCGCATAGATCTGCGCCCGCCACGCCTTCGGCCCGCCGGCCACGTCGATGACGGGATCCGGCGCCAGCATGACGTCGAGCCGCAGCGACTCCTGCGTCGAGAGCCGCAACCGCTTGCCGATCACGGTGGCATCGGCCTCGCGCGACAGGATCGACGCGAGGCGGCGCAACGGATCGGGCCTGTCCTCGCGCGCGATGAGCGCCCGCAGCCGCACCACGCCCTCGCACTCGGGCAGCCAGTGATCGAGGATCGCGGCTTCGCGCATCGCCTCGACCGTGTCGGCCGGCGCCGGCGCGTCGAGCAGGCGCAGGAATTCCTTGCGCACCCGCTCGCCCGAGAGGCCGCGCAGGCCGCCGGCATTGCGCCGGCAGGCGGTGAAACCCTCGGCGTCGAACGGTGGCTGGCCGAACCAGGCATGGAACCGGAAGAAGCGCAGGATCCGCAGCTTGTCTTCGGCAATGCGCTGGTCGGCATCGCCAATGAAGCGGACGCGCTTCGCGGCAAGGTCGGCGCGGCCGTCGAACGGATCGTAGAGCGTGCCGTCGAGATCGGCGTAGAGCGCGTTGAAGGTGAAGTCGCGGCGGCTCGCATCCTCCAGCCAGTCGTCGGTGAAGGCGACGACAGCGTGCCGGCCGTCGGTCTCGACGTCGCGACGCAGGGTGGTGAGTTCGTAGGGAGCGCCGGCGATCACCGCCGTCACGGTGCCGTGCTTCAGGCCGGTCGGCACCACTTTGATCTTTGACTCCCTGAGGGCGAGCATCACCGTCTCCGGCGGCTTGTCGACGGCGAGGTCGGGCTCGTTGGTCAGCGTCACGCCACGCACCGCATCGCGCACCCAGCCGCCGACGAAGCGCGCGGTGATGCCGGCGGCGCCCAGCACGCCGAACAGCGTCTGGACCGCCGTGTCGTCTGCCCACGGCGGCGTTTCCAGTCGACCGGACGGCTTCATGACGCGAACAGGCCGCCGTAGCCCTGGTCCTGGGTGAAGAACATCACGAGGAAGCCCAGGATCGCGCAGGCGAACCCCGCGATGCCGAGCCAGGTCATCGGCATGTCCTGCCACGACGGCAGGGTCCCGGCGAGCTTTCGCTCCTGCTTGATCTTTACCGCCCAGGCCCAGAGGAAGAAGGCGCAGAACGGCGCCAGCACCAGGACGAGGATCAGAAGGACGACGCGCATGAAGACTCCCGGCCGGCGTCAGGCGCCGGTGGTCAGGATGAAATGGAGGTTCTTCAGCATACCGGCCGTGGCGCCCCAGATGTAGCGTTCGCCATAGGGCATCGCGTAGTAGCGCCGTTCGCGTCCCTGCCAGACCCTGCTGTCGATACGGTGGTTGCGCTCGTCGAGGAAGTGGGCGAGCGGCACCTCGAAGACATCCGCCACCTCGCGCGGATCCGCACGGGGCGTGAAGCCCGGCGCAACCATTCCGACGATCGGCGTGATCTCGTAGCCGGTGCCGGTCCTGTACTGGTCGACCGGCCCGATGACCTCGATGAAATTGCGGGTAAGCCCGACCTCTTCCTCCGTTTCGCGCAGCGCCGTGGCGATCGCATCCACGTCCTCGGCCTGCCGGCGGCCGCCGGGAAAGGCGATTTGCCCGGCATGACTGGGCATGTCCTCCGTGCGCTGGGTCAGCAGCACGGTCAGTTCAGGTTCGCGGCGAACCAGCGGAACCAGCACGGAGGCCGGGCGCCAAACCTCGGGCATCGACACGATGCCGTTCAGCGAGAAGTCGCTGCCGATGGGCGGCGTCGCGACGGGCAATCCGGATGCCAAACGCCGGCTGCGCTCGCTCACCCGCCGCACAATTTCGTCAACCGTCATGCCCTTGTTCCGGCCTCAATTCTGGGCTTCCCTCAACGACTATTCCCATCGACGACAGGAGCGCCCTGGTGGCCCCCGATACATCGACTGCTACCGACGCCGACGCTCAGGCCGCCCTCGCCGACATCGAGCGGCTGGGCGGACAGCTCCGCGCCGCCCGCACCTCCATCGGCAGGGTCATTTATGGCCAGCAGGACGTCATCGATCAAACGCTGGTTGCCCTCCTGTCGGGCGGCCACCTCCTTCTGATCGGTGTTCCGGGTCTCGCCAAGACCAAACTGGTCGACACGCTGGGCGTGGTGCTGGGCATGGAAGCCAAGCGCATCCAGTTCACACCCGACCTGATGCCGGCCGACATCCTGGGCTCCGAGGTGCTGGAGGAAAGCGAAGGCGGCCGGCGCACCTTCCGCTTCCTGCAGGGTCCGGTCTTCGCCCAGCTCCTGATGGCCGACGAAATCAACCGCGCCAGCCCGCGCACCCAGTCCGCGCTGCTGCAGTCGATGCAGGAGCGGCACGTGACGGTGGCCGGCAAGCGGTACGACCTGCCTGCGCCCTTCCATGTGCTGGCGACCCAGAACCCGCTGGAACAGGAAGGCACCTACCCGCTGCCGGAAGCCCAGCTCGACCGCTTCCTGCTGCAGGTCGACGTCGGCTATCCCGACGAAGAGGCCGAGCGCCAGATCATGATCGGCACGACGGGTGCGGAGCAGGCGGTCGCCACGCAGGCTCTCTCGCCGGGCGACCTGATGGCCGCGCAGGCGCTGGTGCGCCGCCTGCCGATCGGCGAGAGCGTGGTCGACGCCATCCTGAAGCTGGTGCGCGCCGGCCGTCCCGAACACACCGATCTCGACGTCGTGCGCCAGCGCGTCGCCTGGGGCCCCGGCCCGCGCGCCAGCCAGGCCTTCATGCTGGCCTGCCGTGCCCGCGCGATCATCCAGGGCCGCCTCGCCCCGTCGGTCGACGATGTCGTGGCGCTCGCGGGTCCGATCCTGCGCCATCGCATGGCCGTGAACTTCTCCGCCCGCGCCGAGGGCGTGACGGTCGAGTCGGTGATCGCCCAGATGTGCGCGCGCCTCGGATAATCCTCTGGCCTAGGCATTGCACAGCGGGAGTTCATGGCTGCGCCTTCAACCCTTCATCGTTCGCTCGAGCTTGCCGGCACGCTGCCTGCCCTGATGGTGGCCGCCGATCGCGTGGCCGCGACCGTCATCCAGGGCGTGCACGGCCGGCGCCGCGTCGGGCAGGGCGACGCCTTCTGGCAGTACCGGCCGTTCCGCGACGGTGACAGCGCCACCCAGATCGACTGGCGCCAGAGCGCCCGCAGCCGCAACCTGTTCGTTCGCGAAACCGAATGGGAGGCCGCGGCGAGCATCTGGCTGTGGCGCGATGCGTCGCCCTCGATGCAATACGCCTCGCTCAAGAACATCGACACCAAGGCGGTGCGCGCCGAGTTGATCACGCTCGCCGTCGCGAGCCTGCTGGCCGATGCCGGCGAGCGCGTGGCGGTGCTGGCCGGTGGCATGCGGCCGACTTCCGGCCGTGTCGCCGTGCGCCGCGTCGCCGAGACCCTGCTCGACGAAAGCCGCGACACGAAGCGCACGCCCGCCAGCCTGCCGCCGATGGTGCCGCTGCCCGCGCATGGCACCGTGGTGCTGGTGTCCGACTGGCTCGATCCGCTGGAAAAGATCGAGGAGATCATCCGCTACTACGCCAGCGTCGGCGTGCGCGGCCATCTCGTGCAGATCCTCGATCCCGCCGAGGAAGAGCTGCCGTTCGACGGGCATGTGAAATTCGAGGGGCTCGAGGCCGAGGGCCAGCACACGATCCGCCGGGTCGAGGCCGTGCGCGCCGCCTACGGCGCCCGTCTCGTCGCGCAGAAGGAAGGCCTGCACCGCCTCGCCCGGCCGGCCAACTGGACGGTGCACCTGCATCGCACCGATCGCTCGCCGCAGACCGTGCTCCTGTCGCTCTATCTCGCGATGGCCGACCTCGGCCGGCTGAACATGGCCTGACCGCATGCTCAGTCTCGGCGCCTTCGCCTTCGCCGCCCCCGGCATGCTGGCCCTGCTGGTGGCCCTGCCGGCGATCTACTTCCTGCTGCGGCTGATCCCGCCGCTGCCCAGGCTCGTGCGCTTCCCGGCGATCCGGCTGCTGGTCGGGCTGGAGCCGGCCGAGCAGACGCCGATGAAGATGCCGTGGTGGCTGTTGCTGCTGCGCCTGCTGCTGGCGACGGCGCTGATCCTCGCGGTGTCGCGTCCGCTGTTGAATCCTCAGGCCGAGCTGCCGGGCCGCGGCCCGCTGCTGCTGGTGATGGACGATGGCTGGTCGAGCGCGCCGGGCTGGGCCACGCGTACCGCCCATGCCGAGCGCCTGATCCAGCGTGCCGAGCGCGCCAACCGTCCGGTCGTCCTCGTGGGCACCGCCCCCGCCCCGCTCGATGCGCCTTCCGTGCGTCGCGGCGCGATGCGGCCCGACGAGGCCCGCACGCTGCTGCGCGCCTTCCGGCCCAAGCCGTGGCCGAGCGATCGCGCCGCCGCGGCGACCGCCATCGACCAGATGCAGATAGACCCCGGCGCCTATGCCGTGTGGCTGAGCGACGGTCTCGAGGACGAAGGCGCGACGCGCCTCGCCGAGCGCCTGCGCCGCTTCGACGGATTGCAGGTGCTGCTGCCCGACCAGGCGACGACACCGCTGCTTCTCCTGCCGCCGGCCGCCGAGGGCCGCGACCTGAAGGTGCGGGCGCTGCGCGCCGCCGCCGACGGGCCGCGCAAGGTGGCGGTGCAGGCCGCCGACGAACAGGGCCGCGTCGTGGCCCGCATGGATCTCGACTTCGCCGCGACCGCGACGCAGGGCGAAGGCGTGCTGGCCGTGCCGCCCGAGCTCCGCAACCGCATGTCCCGCCTCGACATCGAGGCGCAGGGCGGCGCCGGCAGCACGATCCTGCTCGATGAGCGCAATCGCCGCCGGCCCGTCGCCATCCTGGGCGAGCGCGCCACCGCGGGAAACCAGCCGCTGCTGCAGGAAATCTACTTCCTCGAACGCGCGCTCGATCCCTATGTGAGCCTGAGCATCGGCGATCGCGAATCGGTGCTGACGCGCAATACCGCCGTGCTGCTGATCCCGGACGGTTCCACGCCCTCGGCCAACGACCGGGAGGAGATCGCCAAGTGGATCGAGCGCGGCGGCATTGCCGTGCGCTTCGCCGGCCCCAATCTCGCAGCCGGCGCCGACAATCTCGTGCCGACGCCGCTGCGCCTGGGCGACCGCGCGCTGGGCGGCATCATGAGCTGGGGCCAGCCGAGCGCGCTGGCCGAGTTCCCGCCCAACAGCCCCTTCCTCGGCATTCCGATCCCCAAGGACGTGCGCATCTCGCAGCAGGTGCTGGCCGAGCCGACGCCGGACCTCGCCGACAAGACCTGGGCGCGCCTGGCCGACGGCACGCCGCTGGTCACGGCCGAGAAGCGCGGCCAGGGCTATCTCGTGCTGATCCACACCACCGCGAATACCGGCTGGAGCAACCTGTCGCTCTCGGGCCTCTTCGTGAACATGCTGCAGCGTCTCGTGACCCTCTCGCGCGGCGTCGCGGGCGACGGCGTCAACAAGGCGCTGAAGCCATGGCGCACGCTCGACGGCTTCGGCCGCCTTGGCGCGCCGCCCGCCGGCATCCAGATCCTGCCGGCCGATGCGACCGAGACCTTCCAGCCCAAGCCTTCTTCCCCGCCGGGTCTCTACGGCGACGAGAACGCGCAAGTCGCCTTCAACATCGGCGGCCGCATCCCGGCGCCCAAGCCGCTCGCGCTGCCGAGCGGCATCTCGACCGACAAGCTCTCCGAAGGCGGCGAGACCGACCTGTCGAAGTGGT
Organism: uncultured Rhodospirillaceae bacterium; assembly: GCA_945952105.1. GTDB lineage: Bacteria > Pseudomonadota > Alphaproteobacteria > Reyranellales > Reyranellaceae > Reyranella. The sequence goes on from CAMFGZ010000005.1 coordinate 197,666, forward strand.
TCCTGCTGGCGGCGCTCGTGCTGCTGCTGGCCGACCTGCTGATCTCGCTGTGGCTGCGCGGCCTGCTGCCCAAGGCGGTCCGTTTCGGCAGCGCCGCACCGGCCGCCTTGTTGCTGGCCGCCCTGGCGTTCGTCGACGCCCCCGATGTCCACGCGCAGCAGGCACCGGCGCCTCAGGGGCAGACCCAGCAAAGGCCGGCGGCTCCGCCGCAGGCACAGCCGGCACCCACGCCGCCGCAGCGTCCTGGTGCAGCTGCGACCACCCCGGCGGCCCGGCCCGGCCCGCCGCCGCTCACCGACGAACAGGCGCTGAAAGGTTCGCTCGACATCCGCCTCGCCTACATCATCACCGGCGACAAGGAAGTCGACGACATCAGCAAGGCCGGCCTCGAGGGCCTGAGCGAAATCCTGCGCAACCGCACCTCTGTCGAGCCGGCCGATCCGGTCGGCCTCGACCTCGAGCGCGACGAGCCGCGACTCTATCCGCTGATCTACTGGCCCGTGACCTCGACGCAGCCGGCGCTGTCGCCTCGCGCACAGGCCGCGCTCGACCGCTACCTGCGGACCGGCGGCATCATCTTCATCGATACCCGCGACCAGCACATGACGTTCGACCGTCCAGCGGGCGGCAATCCCGACCTCAAGCGGCTGCTGGCCGGCGTCGAGACGCCGCCGCTGGTCGCCATGCCGCCGGACCACGTGCTGAGCAAGGCGTTCTATCTCCTCTCCGACATGCCGGGCCGCTGGCAGGGCGGGAAGCTCTGGATCGAATCGGGGACCGGCCGCGTCAATGACGGCGTGACCACCATCCTGATCGGGTCCAACGACTATGCCGGCGCCTGGGCCACGGACCAGCGCGGGCGCGGCCTGATGCCGGTGTCGCCCGGCGGCGAGACGCAGCGCGAGATGGCCTACCGCTTCGGCGTGAATCTCGTGATGCATGCACTGACCGGCAACTACAAGGACGACCAGGTTCACCTGCAGGACATCATGCAGAGGTTGAGGCGATGAACATGACGTCGGCCGTCTCGGTCGCCTTCGATCCGCTGCTGCCGTGGGCGGTGCTCGCCGTCCTGGGCGCGGTCGGGCTCGTGCTGGTGCTGCTCGGCCTGCGCGCGGGTGCGCGCGGCACGATCTGGCGCCTGGGCTCGCTCGTCGTGGTGCTGGCGGCACTGGCCAATCCCTCGCTGATCGAGGAGCAGCGCAAGCCCATCGCCGACGTGGCTCTGGTCGTCGTCGACGACAGCGATTCCATGGCGATCGGCGAACGGCGCCAGCAGGTCCAGGCCGCGCGCGAATCTCTGAAGCGCAAGCTCGGCCAGCAGGACGGGCTCGAAGTCCGCGAGGTCGTGCTGCCGCCGTCGCAGATCCAGCTCGGCAGCGAGCGGCCGGGCGGCACGCGCCTGATCGACACGATGCGCTCGGCGCTGATCGAGATTCCGCCGGAGCGCCTCGCCGGCGTCGTCCTGCTGAGCGACGGCCAGGTCCATGACGTGCCGGCCGGCGTGCCGCCGGAGCTGGGCGGTGCGCCCGTGCATGCGCTGATCGCCGGCAAGAAGAACGAGCGCGACCGGCTGATCGTGCTGGAGCAGTCGCCGCGCTTCGGTGTGGTCGGCCGCGAGGTCATGGCGAAGTTCCGGATCGAGGATCCCGCCGGCGGTACTGCGCCCGTCACGCTGTCGGTCGGCGGCGAGGTCGTGAAGCGCATCGACGTGCCGGTGGGCCGCTCGGTCGAACTGCCGATCACCGTCGGCAATCCCGGCGCCAACGTCGTCGAACTGGAAGTCGGCCCCGGCCAGAGCGAGCTCACCCTCGACAACAACCGCGCCCTCTTCACCATCAACGGCGTGCGCGACCGCCTGCGCGTGCTGCTGGTCTCGGGCGAGCCCTATCAGGGCGAGCGGGCGTGGCGAAACCTGCTGAAGAGCGACCCGGCGGTCGATCTCGTGCACTTCACCATCCTGCGCACGCCGCAGAAGGACGACTTCACGCCGGTGCGCGAACTGTCGCTGATCGTCTTCCCGATGCGCGAGCTGTTCGAGCAGAAGCTCAAGGAATTCGACCTCATCATCTTCGACCGCTACGAGTCGGGGAACCTGATCACGCGCGATTACTTCCGCAACATCAGCGAATACGTGAAGGGCGGCGGCGCGCTGCTGGTCTCGGTCGGACCGGTGTTCGCGACGCAGCGCTCGCTCTACCGCACGCCGCTCGGCGCCATCCTGCCGGCCGCCCCGACCGGCGACGTGGTCGAGGCCGGCTTCAAGCCCAGGGTCACCGAGATCGGCCAGCGCCATCCGGTGTCGGCGAACCTCCCGCAGGCGGGTGCCCCCGACAAGGAGCCTGAGTGGGGCCGCTGGTTCCGCCTCATCACCTCGCGCACCGAGCGCGGCAACGCGGTGCTGTCCGGCGCCGACGAGAAGCCGCTGGTGATCCTCGACCGCGTCGGCGAGGGCCGCGTGGCGCAGCTCATGTCCGATCACCTGTGGCTGTGGAACCGCGGCATCGACGGCGGCGGGCCGCAGCCCGAGCTGGTACGTCGCGTCGCCCACTGGCTGATGAAGGAGCCGGACCTCGAGGAAGAAGCGTTGCGCGCCACCGCGGTCGGCGGCCGCATCGAGATCACGCGCCGCACGCTCGCCGCCACCTTCCCGCAGGTCACGATGACCTCGCCCGGCGGCGCCACGCGCACGCTCGACCTGCGCCAGACCGCGCCGGGCCTTGGCCTCGCCGTGGTCGATGTCGACAAACCCGGCCTCTATCGCTTCGACGACGGCACGCTCCGCGCCGTTGCCGCCGTTGGCAGTCCAGACCCGCTCGAATTCTCCGACGTGCGTGCGACAGAGGCCAAGCTGAAGCCGCTGGTCGATGGCACGGGCGGCGGCCTGATGTGGCTCGCCGACCAGTCCGAACCCGACATCCGCACCGTGCGCCCCGGCCGCGCCGCCGGCGGTTCCGACTGGATCGGCCTGCGCCGCAACGAGGGCTACACGGTCGCCGGCATCAACCAGATCCCGCTGCTGCCCGGCATCCTGATCGGCCTCGCCTTCCTGATGGCCATCGCCAGCGCGTGGTGGCGAGAAGGTCGTTAGGGCTGAGCGAAACTCAGCCCTAGGAGCGGCAGGACATTGCCTTCGGCAATGTCCGGGAGCGCCGAAGGAAGAACGACCACACTCGGCTCAGTACGTCGCCCGGCCACCCGAAATGTCGAACGTCGCGCCGGTCGAGAAAGAGCAGGCCGGCGAAGCCAGCCAGAAGGCCAGTTCCGCGACTTCCTCCGGGCGCACCATCCGCGCCATCGGCACGTTGGCGAGCAGCTTCGCGCGCCGCTCGTCGGTGAGGTCGCCGAAGATCGCGGTCTCCGAAGCCGAGGGCGAGATGGCGTTCACCAGCACGCCCGAGGTCGCGAGTTCCTTGCCCATCGACTTGGTGAGCGCGATGACGGCGGCTTTGGACGCGACATAGGCCGCGACGTTCGGATTGCCGTCCTTGCCCGCGATCGAGGCGATGTTGACGATGCGGCCGTAGCCGCCCGCCACCATGTCGGGGACGGCCGCCTGGCAGCAGCGGAACGTGCCGTTGAGGTTGATGTCGAGCACCCGGTGCCACTGTTCCTCGGGATAGGAGGCGATGCCGGCCGAGGGGCCGAGGATGCCGGCGCTGTTCACCAGGATCGACGGCGTGCCCAATGCCGCTTTGGTCGCCGCCCAGGTCGCTCCCACCACTGCCGTGTTCGTGATGTCTACGGCGAACGGTGTGGCGAGCGTGCCGATCTCCTCGCCGACACGCTTCGCACCGGCAAGGTCGACGTCCCACAGCGCGACCTTGATGCCTTCCTTCGCGAAGCGGCGGGCGATGGCGCGGCCGAGGCCGCTGGCCGCGCCGGTGACGACTGCCGTCCCGCTCACGGCTTGACGTTCGCCTGCTGCGCGATCTTGCGCAGGGTCGCGATGTCCTTGGCCGTCTGCGCCTTGAGATCGTCGGGGCTGATGGTCGAGGCGGTCATGCCGAACTCGGCCCAGCGTTCCTTGATGTCGGGCATCGCCAGGATCTTCATCAGCTCGGCGTGCAGGCGCTGCACGATCGGTTTGGGCGTATTGAGCGGCGCCATCAGGTCGTAGCGCCAGACGAAGTCGAAATCGACGCCCTGTTCGACGAAGCCCGGCACGTCGGGGAAGTTGATCGAGCGGCGCGTGCACGAGACCACGACCTTGACCTTGCCCGACTTCACCATCGGCACGGCCGACTGCACGTCGGAGAAGCCGAGCTTGATATGGCCCGCCGCGACGTCGTTCAGCACCGGTGCCGCGCCCTTGTAGGGCACGTGGGTCATGTTGATGCCGGTGCCGGCGCGGATGATCTCGGCGCAGAGATGCCCCGTCGAGCCGTTGCCCCAGGTGCCGTAGTTCACTTCGCCGGGCCTGGCCTTGGCCAGCGCGATCACGTCGCGCAGGTCCTTCACTGGATAGTCGGGACTCGCCACCATCACGACAGTGGCCGAGCCGATATCGGCCAGATGCTCGAAGTCCTTCACCGGATCGTAGGGCAGGTCGGGCATGACGGCCGGATTGACCACGACGGTGCTGGCCGATCCGAGGACCAGCGTGTAGCCGTCCGGCGGCGCCTTCTGCGCTGCTTCCATCGCGATCACACCCGACGCCCCGGGCTTGTTGTCGACGATCACGGTCTGGCCGAGCGCGGTGCCGAGCTTTTCGGCGAGAGCCCGCGCCACCAGGTCGGTGCCGCCGCCTGCGGCGAATGGCACGATCATACGGATCGGCTTGCTTGGCCATTTGGCGTCGCCCGTCTGCGCCGTCGCCGGCATCGCGAGGCCCAAGGCCAAAGTCAGGGCGAACGCCCTCCGCAGCAGTCTCATTCTTTCCTCCACGTGGTTCTTGATTACTTCCCGGCTACTTCACTGCCGGCGGCCCGCACGAGTCGCGCAGCACGAGATCGACGGGCAGCAGCGCCCGCGACTGCCCCTCGCCCGAATTCCCCTTCAACCGTTGCAGCAGCAGCTCGGCCGCGGCGCGTCCGACATCTTCCAGGCTCCAGCGCAGCGCCGTGATCGCCGGCGAATGCACGGCCGCGAGATCGGTGTCGCCGACGGCGATCACCGACAGGTCGTTCGGCACAGAGAGGCCGAGGTCGCGCGCGGCCCGCAGCGCGCCCGCGAGGATGCGGGTGCCGAGAGCGATGATCGCCGTCGGCCGTTGCTCACGCTGCAGCAGGGCGAGCGCATCGCCCTGCGCGAAATCCATCGACGATTCCTGCAGGCAGACCAGCGCGCCCGCCGGATCGATGTCGGCCTCCGCGAAGGCCGCCTTGAAACCCGCAATGCGCTCGCGGCCCGGCCGCATGCGCGCGCCCGGCGTCAGCAGCGCGATGCGGCGATGTCCGAGACCGATCAGGTAGCGCGTCGCGGTCCGCGCGCCGTCGCGATGATCGACCAGCACCGCTGGCGACGGCGTCTCTTCATCGGGAGGCACGTCGCGGTCGAGGATGACGACCGGCGAGCCGCCGGTGGCGAGGTCGCGCCAGGTCCGGTCGTTCTCGTCGCTGCCCGGCGCGACCAGCATGCCGTCGAGACGGCGGCTGCGGAACGCCGCGACCATCGCCCGCTCGCGCGCCGGATCGTTGGCGGTGTTGGCAACCACCATCAGCAGTCCGGCGTCGCGCAGTCGCGCCTCGGCCGCCTGCACGATGCTGGCGTAGAGCGGATTGGCGACGTCGGAGACCAGGCAGCCCACCATGCCCGTCGTGCGCGTCCTCAGGCTGCGCGCCAGGAAATCCGGCTGGTAGCCGAGCTTCTCCGCCGCCGCGGCGACGTCGCGTGCCACTCGGGCGCTCACGTTCTTGCCGCCGTTCAGCGCCCTCGACACCGACCCGACCGAAACGCCGGCCGTGCGGGCCACGTCTCGGATGGTCGCTTTGGAAACGATTTCTGCCATACGAAGCGACATATTTGACAGAGCGGGCGGTGCTTGCAAGACTAAATTGGAAACGTTTCCAAATTTGTGGACAGGCGATCATCCTCGTCGCGTTGTCCAGCAGGAGTTCGCGAAGCCATGGCAACTTCCGTTCAGAAGCGCGCAAGCGCGGTCGAAGCCGTCGACTGCGATGTCGTGGTGGTGGGCGCCGGCTTCGGTGGCCTCTATGCCCTGCACAAGCTGCGCGAAAGCGGATGGTCGGTGCGCGGGCTCGAGGCGGCGCCGGACGTCGGCGGCACCTGGTACTGGAACCGCTATCCCGGCGCGCGCTGCGACGTGCCGAGCCTGTTCTATTCCTACAGCTGGTCGCCGGAGCTGCGTCGCGAATGGCGCTGGACCAACCGCTATGCCGGCCAGGAGGAAATCCTCAGCTACGCCCGGTTCGCCGCCGACCGGCTCGACCTGCGCAAGCTGATCGATTTCGACACGAGGGTCGCGAGCGCGACCTTCGATGAGAAGAGCGAGCGCTGGATCGTCGAGACCGATCGCAGCGGCCACCTCACCGCCCGCTTCCTGATCATGGCGACCGGCGGCCTGTCGGTGCCCAATACGCCGGACATTCCCGGCGTCGCCGACTTCCAGGGCGCGATCTATCACACCGCCCGCTGGCCGCAGGAGCCGGTAAGCTTCGAGGGCAAGAAGGTCGGTATCATCGGTACGGGCTCGTCGGGCATCCAGGCGATCCCGATGATCGCCCAGGCGGCCAAGCAGCTCGTCGTGTTCCAGCGCACGCCCAACTTCTCGGTGCCGGCGCGCAATCGTCCGCTCACCGACGAGGATCACAAGAGCTTCGACGACGGGCTCGACGCCTATCTCGCCAGTCTCGAACAGTCCGACTTCGGCCGCGTGCCGCCGACCGCCTTCACCGCCGAAGTGCCGCCGCGCGACGTGCAGTGGAAGCACTATGAAAAGCTCTGGAACGAGGGCGGCAGCGGCGGATTTCTGAAGGCCTTCCCCAACATCCTCGTCCATCCCGACGTCAACGAGGTCGCCGCCGACTTCGTGCGCCAGAAGATCCGCGAGACGGTGAAGGATCCCAAGACCGCCGCCGCGCTCTCGCCATCTGGATATCCGTTCGGCGTGAAGCGCCTGTGCGTCGATACCGATTACTTCGATACCTACAACCGCCCGAACGTCGAACTGGTGAACCTGCGCGACGAGCCGATCGAGAAGATCACCGCCCATGCCGTCGACACGAAGTCGCGGCACTTCGAGCTCGATGCGCTGGTCTTCGCGACCGGCTTCGATGCGGTGACGGGCGCGCTGCTCGCCGTCGACATTCGCGGTCGCAACGGCGCCACGCTCAAGGATGCGTGGTCGGAGGGGCCGAAAACCTATCTCGGCCTGACGGTAAAGGACTTCCCGAACCTGTTCACGATCACCGGCCCCGGCAGCCCGTCGGTCATCGGCAACGTCATCACCAACTGCGAGTATCACGTCGACTGGATCGACGCGTGCCTGGCGCACATGCGCCGGCACGATCTCGGCACGATCGAGCCTGACGCCGAGGCCCAGGCGGCCTGGGGCGTGCATGTCACCGAAGTCGCCGACCGCACGCTCTTTCCCAAGGCCAACTCCTGGTACCTGGGCGTCAACATTCCCGGCAAGCCGCGCGTGTTCATGCCCTATATCGGCGAAGGCTATCGCACGACCTGCAAGGAGATCGTGGCCGACAATTATCGCGGCTTCACGTTCGGCGTTTCGGCCGACCGTGAACGGGCCGCCGCGGAATGAGCCGGCTGTTCGGGCCCGTCCGCCAGAACGGCTATGTCGTGCGCGACATCGAGGCTGCGATGGCGCACTGGATCGACGTGCTGCAGGTCGGCCCGTGGTTCTACATCGACCGCGTGAAGACCGACTGGTTCCGCCATCGCGGCCAGGACTCCCAGGTCGAGATGAGCATCGCGCTAGCCAATGCCGGTGACCTGCAGATCGAGCTGATCCAGCAGCGCAACGACGCGCCCTCGATGTACAGGGAGTTTTTGGACTCCGGCCGCGAAGGGCTGCAGCATGTGGCCTTCTGGTCGACCGATTACCAGGCGCTCTACGACCGCGCGCTCGGCATGGGTTACAAGATCGGCCACGAAGGCCAGATCGGCGGCGAGAAGGGCCGCTTCGCCTATTTCGACACCGGCGCGCCCGCCGATCCTCATGCCGGTACCGTGGTCGAGATTTCCGACATTAGCGGGAATAAGGGGCGCTTCTTCGAGCACATCCGCGAACGCGCCCGCACCTGGGATGGGTCGGACCCGATCTGCAGACCACGCTAGAGTCTTTCTGTCCCTAAATTGACCCGTGCGACCTCGTCCTGAGGAGGCTACGGCGTGGCCGTCTCGAAGGATGGTCCACAGGCGCGGTGCGCGTGCCCACCCTTCGAGACGCGCTCCTGCGGAGCGCTCCTCAGAGTGAGGTCGTTGTTAGGAGCGGGTGATTCCTTCTCGCCGGAGAGACTCCGTAGTCGCCTCATCATTTAGCAACGCGGAGGCCCCGCAGGAGCGGTGGAGTCATGAGCCGCCCGATGGTCGTCCTTCCTTCGGCGCTCCCGGACATTGCCTTCGGCAATGTCCTGCCGCTCCCCGGGCCGAGCGTAGCTCGGCCCGTTACCAACCCGAAACTTGATCCCCCTCCTCGTTGCGCCATTTTTGGGAGCAGCAAGGAGAACACCATGATCGAGCTCAGACCCTTCGATAAATTGGGCAAGTCGGACCACGGCTGGCTCAAGGCCAACTTCCATTTCAGCTTCGCGGACTACCGCAACCAGGACCGGGTTCACTGGGGCGCGCTGCGCGTCTGGAACAACGACCGCATTGCGCCGCAGTCGGGCTTCCCGCCGCACCCGCATCGCGACATGGAAATCGTGACCTACGTCATCAAGGGCGCGATCACGCACAAGGACCATCTTGGCAACGAGGGCCGGACCGAAGCGGGTCAGATCCAGGTGATGAGCGCGGGCAACGGCATCCAGCATGCCGAGTACAACATGGAGCAGGCCGAGACCGAGCTGTTCCAGATCTGGATCATTCCCAACCAGCAGGGCGTGCCCGCGCGTTGGGAGACCGTGCAGTTCCCCGCCGACGCGCGCGACGGCAAGCTCGTGCCGCTGGCCTCGGGGCGCGGGGATGACGGGGCGATCCCGCTCTATGCCGACGGTTCGCTGATGGCCGGCACGGTGAAGGCGGGCCAGTCGACCCGCCAGAAGCTGAACGGCAAGCCTGCCTATCTCGTGCCGGCCAAGGGCCGGATCGAGGTCCGCGGCAACGACGGCAAGGTCGTGACGGCGAATGCCCGCGACGGTGTCGCCATCGTCGACCAGGACGAGATCGAGATCGTGGCGCTCGAGGATGCCGAGATTGTGCTGGTCGAAACGGACCGGCTGAACTGACCTCTCGTCAGATTGACGCTATGGACCGGGCGGGGTTTGATCCCGCCCGGTTTTCGTTTGGGAGAGACGCATGGCCTACAAGGGCTTCGATCTGACGGGCAAGGTGGCGCTGGTGACGGGCGGCAACGGCGGCATCGGCCTCGGCATGGCCGACGCGATGGCCCAGGCGGGCGCCGGCGTCTGCATCTGGGGCACGCGCAAGGAGAAGAACGACGCGGCCGTCGAGCAGCTGAAGAAGCATGGCGGCAAGGTCCACGCCCAGATCGTCGATGTCGGTGACGAGAAGCAGGTCGCGGACGCCTTCGCCGAGACGGTGAAGGTGATGGGCCATGTCGACAACTGCGTCGCCAATGCCGGCGTCTCGGGCCGCGGCAAGGGCTCGATCCTCGAGATGGACTATGCCGAGTGGCGCCGCGTGCTGCAGATCAACCTCGACGGCGTTTTCTTCACGTTCCGTGCAGCCGCCAAGCACATGGTCGAGCGCGGCCAGGGCGGTTCGCTGGTGGCGATGGCCAGCACGGCGGCCATCGAGGGCGCGGCGCGCTCCAGCCACTACGGCGCCAGCAAGGGCGGCGTGACGGCAATGGTGCGTGCGCTGGCCGTCGAACTGGCGCGCTACAAGATCACCGTGAACTCGATCCTGCCGGGCTGGATCGAGACCGAGATGACGGCCAATGCGGTCGCCAACCCGAAGTTCGCGGGCAATGTCCTGCCGCGCATCCCGGCGCGCCGCTGGGGCAGCGGCGCCGACTTCGGCCCGATCGCGGTCTATCTGGCGAGCAGCGCCTCCGGCTACACGACGGGGCGCGACTTCGTCATCGATGGCGGCTATACGTTGTTCTAGCCTGCCGCCACTACAGCATCAGACCATTGGGGAAACACTCATGATGAATCGGTTCGCAACCGGCCTCGCCGTCCTCGTCGCGTTCGGCACCCTGCCTGCCCTTGCGCAGCAGCAGCCCAAGCCGACGGCCGCCGCCGCGACCGCCAAGGCCGACGAGGACCGCTATGTCGGCTACTACTATCCCAAGCCCACGGCGGTCGAGACCTACACCTCGCCGATGCAGACGATCGCCGGCGCCGAGCGCGCCCAGCGCGTGCAGTTCGCCACCGTCGTGTCGCAGGGCACCATCCAGTCGGCGTACCGCGTTCCCTACTCGGTCTTCGTGAAGGGCGAGAAGGCCGACAAGATGATCATCGTCGGCCTGCAGCCCGGCGAGATGAGCACGATCTACCGTGCGCGCGCGATCCTCGCGAACATGACGACCATGTCGCGCCTGTCGCCCTTCTTCCAGGAGCGCACGATCGCCGAGGACGCGAACTTCTTCGACCTGCTGAAGCTGCTGGGCTTCCAGCAGATCACGATCAGCGACGGCGACAAGTTCACCCATCAGGTGAATATTAAGTAGGGCTGAGCTTCGCTCAGCCCCAGGAGCGTCAGGACATTGCCTTCGGCAATGTCCGGGAGCGCCGAAGGAAGAGCGCACCTCCATCTTTTCTGCACCGTGCGGCGCCCGCGCTTCGGTCGCTGTGCTCCCTGCAGCGCTACACGCCGCCAGTCGCTCCGCATGCGCGGAGCGACTAGATCGCATTCATCCCGCCGTCGATCACCAGCTCGGCGCCGGTCATGAAGCGGGACTCATCGGAAATCAGGTAGAGCACGCCGTAGGCGATGTCCTCCGGCGTGCCGAAATGGCCGACCGGCACGCGCTGGCGCGTGCGCTCGCGCGCTTTCTCGCTCGGCAGGATATGCTCGCCCATCGAGGTCATGATGATGCCGGGATGCACCGAGTTGCAGCGCACCTTGTAGCCCTTGCGCGCACAATCGATTGCCACCGTCTTGGTGAACTGCCGCACCGCGCCCTTGCTGGCGCCGTAGGCCGAGAGGTCGGGCGTGCCGAGGAAGGCCGCCAGCGACGACATGTTCACGATCGAGCCGCCACCCGAGGACCGGAGCGCCGGCACGCCGTACTTGCAGCCGAGGAACACGCCCTCGACGTTGATCGACAGGATGCGGCGCCACTGGTCGAGACTCTCGCCCTCGAAGGTCGAGGGGAACGGGCCCGCGATGCCGGCATTGTTGACCAGCCCGTTCAGCCGGCCCTCGCGCGCCAGGATATCGTCAATGATGCGCTCCCAGTCGGCTTCCTTCGAGGTATCCTGCTCCTCGAAGCGCGCCGTGCCTCCCGAATTCAGCCCCCCAATCTGTTGAACGGTTTCGAGGCCGCCGGCGCGGTTCACATCGGTCACGATCACCGTCGCGCCCTCCGCCGCCAGCAGCCTCGCGGAGGCGCGGCCGATCCCCGATCCCGCGCCCGTCACCAGCACGACCTTGTCCGCAACGCGGCCCATGCGATCCCTCCTCGAACTATTCTTGTCGCAAGGCTAGAAGCGGCGCAGGCTCGCCACAAGCAAGGAGGAACGCATGGCCCGGACGCTGGAATTCTACTTCGACTATGGCAGCCCCTACAGCTATCTCGCCGACACTCAGGTCGAGGGAATCGCGCAACGCACGGGCGCGACGCTGGTGCGCAAGCCGATGCTGCTGGGCGGCGTGTTCAAGGCGACGGGCAATCATTCGCCGGCCGAGCTGCCGCAGAAGTCCAAGTGGAGCGGCTTCGACATGCCGCTGTGGGCGCGGCACTACGGCGTGCCGTTCCAGCGCAATCCCTTCTTTCCGGTGAACACGCTGGCGCTGATGCGCGGTGCGGCGGTAGCGCAGATCGATGGCACGTTCGAGCGTTACCATCCCGCAGTCTACAAGGCGATGTGGGTCGACGGCCGCAACCTGAACGACATGAACGAGATCGCCGCCGTGCTGAGCGCGGCCGGTCTCGATCCGGCCAAGGTCGGTGCGCGCATCCAGGACCAGGACGTGAAGGACCGACTCAAGGCAACGACCGAGGAGGCCGTAGCGCGCGGCGTGTTCGGCGCGCCGACCTGCTTCGTGGACAACATGATGTTCTTCGGCAACGATCGCCTCCCCTTCGTCGAGATGGCCCTCAAGGGAGAGCTCAAATGAAAAGAATCGGCGCCCTCCTTGCCGCCGGCATCCTGTTCGCCACCGCGCCGTCCTTTGCACAGACCGTCGGCACCTGCCCGCGCGGCGGCGGCAGCACGCAGCCGCCGCCTGTCCGCATCCTGTTCGAGCTCAACAGCTCGCATCTCCGCCCCGCCGAGAAGCCGGCGATCGCGCAGGCGGTCAAGACCGCGAAGGATCGCCAGGTCTCGGCCGTCTGCCTGATCGGCCATACCGACAAGCTGGGCGACAAGGCCTACAATCTGAAGCTCGCCCGGGCGCGCGCCCAGACGGTGGCCGCGGAGATGATCCGCGACGGTTATCCGGCCAAGAACATCACCATCGTGGCCGACCCCGAAGCCTTCGGGAACATGAACTTCGGCAACGACAACGCCTCCGAGATCGACCGCAAGGTCACGATCTTCTACGCGCGATAGTTCAATGGAGCGCGCCACTCTAGTGGCGCTCATGTCTTGATGAGGGCGCCACTGGAGTGGCGCGCTCCGCTGACGCGTTACGTCTCGGAGCCCATCTCGATCGCGACCTTGCCGACGACCTTACGGTCGATCAGGACCCGGAACGCCTCTGCCGCCCGTTCCATCGGGAAGCGGTGCGAGACGTGCGGGCGCATGACACCCAGCGCGGCGAGCCGCGGCAGTTCCTCGACATAGTCGCGGCCGAGTTCGGGCGAGAGACGCAGGATCGTCTCGCCCGCGCGCACGCCCAGGACCGACAGGCCCTTGATCAGGATGTGGTTGGACATGAGCTTGCTCGGCCCGCCCGACGTGAAGCCGACCACCAGCAGCCGTGCGCCATAAGCGGCGGCGCGCACCGACTTCTCCAGCACTTCGCCGCCCACCGGATCGTAGATCGCGTCGCAGCCCTTGCCGTTCGTCATCTCCTTCACCGCGGCGACGAAGTCGCCGGTGCGATAGTTCACAACCTCGTCGGCGCCATTGGCGCGCACGACGGCCAGTCGCGCATCGTCGCTGCCGGTCGCGATGACACGCGCGCCGATGTGCTTGCCGAGCTGAACTGCGGCCAGGCCGACGCCTCCCGAAGCACCGTGTACCAGCAACGTCTCGCCCTTCCTCAGCGCGGCGCGATGGACCAGCGAGTGGTAGGCGGTCTGTGCGGCGACCCGGAAGCCCGCACCCTCGGCAAAGGACCAGTCGGCCGGCAGGCGCATCGGATGGCCACTCGCCTTCAGCTTCACGTACTCGGCGAAGGCGCCGGGGCGCACGCCGAAGATCACACGGTCGCCGGGCTTCCAGCCCGTCACGTCCGCGCCGACAGCGTGGATCGTTCCCGCACCTTCCATGCCGGGCACGAAAGGCAGCTGGGGCTTATGCTGGTAGCCGCCGGCCACCATCAGCACGTCGGGGAAATTGACCGAGCCGGCGCCGACTCTGACGACGATCTCGCCCGGTCCCGCCTCGGGGATCGGACGTTCTTCGATATGGAGAACGGAGGGATCGCCGAGGCGATCGCAAACCAGGGCGCGCATTTCAGAAGCGCCCTTCGGACTAGTCGAGCTCGAAGGCGTTCTTGTAGTCGAGCTTCAGCGACGGATCCTGGTCTTCCTTGCGCAGCAGGCAGTTGCCGACGACCAGCACCTCGATCTCGCTGCCCATGAAGCAGCGCCACGCATCCTCGGGCGTGCAGACGATCGGCTCGCCGCGGACGTTGAACGAGGTGTTCACCACCACCGAGCTGCCGGTCTTCGCCTTGAAGGACGAGATCAGGTCGTAGAACGGCTTGTTGGTCTCTTCGTGGACCGTCTGGATGCGGCCCGAATAGTCGACGTGCGTGACCGCCGGGATGTCCGAGCGCGGCACGTTCAGCTTGTCGATGCCGAACAGCGCGTCTTCCTCGGCGGTCATCTTGCGGCGGCGTTCCTCGACGACCGGCGCGACCATCAGCATGTAGGGGCTGTCGGTGTGGAAGTCGAAATACTTGTCGACGTCCTCGCGCAGTACCGCCGGCGCGAAGGGGCGGAACGACTCGCGGTATTTCACCTTGAGGTTCAGCGTCTTCTGCATCGAGGGCGAGCGTGCATCGCCCAGGATCGAGCGGGCGCCGAGCGAACGCGGACCGAACTCCATGCGGCCCTGCATCCAGCCGACCGCCTTGTCATCGGCCAGCGCCTGCGCTGTCTGGTCGATCATCTCGTCGCGAGAGAGGCGCGAGAACTTGGCGCCGACGGCCGTGAGGCGTTCGGCAATCTCGTCGTCGTTGAAGTCCGGGCCGAGATAGGAGCCGGCCATGCCGTCCATGTGGCCGTTCAGCTTGCGCGGCTGGCCGAGGAAGCCGTGATAGGCGGCATAGGCCGCGCCGACCGCACCGCCGGCGTCGCCGGCCGCCGGCTGCACCCAGATGCCGTCGAAGATGTTCTCGCGCAGCAGCTTGCCGTTGGCGACGCAGTTCAGCGCCACGCCGCCGGCCAGGCAGATGTTCTTTACGCCGGTTTCCTTCTTCACCGACCGGCCGAGGCGGATCACGATCTCCTCGGTGACGGCCTGGATCGACGCGGCGAGGTCCATGTGATGCTGCGTCAGCATCTCCTCGGCATTGCGCCGCTTGCCGCCGAACAGGTCGCCGAACTTGTCGTTCGTCATCCGCAGGCCGGTGCAATAGTCGAAGTAGCTCTGGTCGAGGCGGAAGGTGCCGTCTTCCTTGAGGTCGACGATCTTGTCGAGGATCAGGCTCTTGAACTTGGGCTCGCCATAGGGCGCGAGGCCCATGACCTTGTACTCGCCCGAGTTGACCTTGAAGCCGGTGTAGTAGGTGAATGCCGAATAGAGCAGGCCGATCGAGTGAGGGAAGTGGATCTCGCGCAGCATCTCGAGCTTGTTGCCGCTGCCCATGGCCAGCGACGTCGTCGCCCATTCGCCAACGCCGTCCATGCAGAGGACGGCCGCCTCTTCATAGGGCGACGGGAAAAACGCCGAGGCGGCGTGGCTCTGGTGATGCTCGCCGAACAGCAGCCGCTTCTGCCAGTCGAAGTCCGGCTGCCACTTCTTCATCTCGTCGCGCAGCAGCGTCTTCTGGAAGAGCTTCTCCTTCAGCCACAGCGGCATGGCCATGCGGAAGGAATTGAAGCCCCGCGGCGCGTAGGCGAGGTAGGTCTCGAGCAGGCGCTCGAACTTCAGGAACGGCTTGTCGTAGAAGGCGACGTAGTCGACGTCCTGAAGCTTGATGCCGGCGCGGTCCAGGCAGAACTGGACCGCGTTCTGCGGGAAGCCCGCATCGTGCTTCTTGCGGGTGAAGCGCTCTTCCTGCGCGGCGCTGACGAGATGACCGTCCTCGAGGAGCGCAGCCGCGCTGTCGTGATAGAAGGCCGAGACGCCGAGCACCCGCATGGAAGTGTCCTTAGCCGCTTAAAACAGCGTGTAGATGAAGGGCGCGATCGCCGAACCCTTGGTGAGAACGATCAGGCCGCCGAAGATCACCATCATGACCAGGATCGGCAGCAGCCAGAACTTCTTGCGCTCGCGCATGAAGGCCCAGAGTTCGACAAGTATGGAGCCCATTGCTCTGTCCTTTCGCGATCAGAATTGGTTGCGCATGGATTGCGGCGGCGGCCCGGGAGGTGCGCGCTCGATCCAGTAGCTCTTGGCATTGCGATCAAGCTTCAGCCGCAGGAAATCCTTGCCGAAGGCACGCATCAGCAGACCGATCGGCATGATGGTCACGAAGAACAGCAGGCCGAGGATCAGCGGATTCATCACCTTGTAGAGGAGCAGGCCGAACTTCAGCCACAGCCGGTTCAGCGGGCCGAGCGCCTTGGGATAGACCAGCGCCACCACGAGGAACGCCACCGCAACCGGAAGCATCCACTTCCAGGCGGCGCCCTCTTCGGTGCCGTGGCGCCACAGGTTGATCGCCGTCAGGATCCCGAAGAACCCCGCGAAAACGAATCCGAACCCGCGATCGGTGCCCGCCTTGACGTGCTCCTCGCGCGAAAAATCTTCATGAAGCTGGCTGGTCGCCATTTACCGAGCGTTCGTCAGTTGATTGGGGCTCTTAACTCTCTGATCCCAAACGCCAAGTCAATCGGCGACCAGCAGGGATTGGCTATTCCGCCGCAACCGAGGCGAACCGGTGCGACAGGAGGGCCTCGAGGGTCATCCGCCAGACGGCGGCCGCCCGCTCGAAGCTCAGATTGTCGCGGCGGCGCAGGACGATCCAGGCGTCGAGGGACAGCGCCGCGCCGATGGCGTCCGCCAGTTCCTCGCGGGCCTGCTCGTCCAGGCTGGCGAATTCCGGCGCGAAGGTCTCGAAGGTCGAGTCCCGCAACTCCTGCTTGAAGGCCTGGCCGCGCTCGATCAGGGCCGGATGGCCCACGAACTGGCCGGCGGCGACGCGCAGCGGGACGATCTTGTCGAACACCTCGGCCAGGCTCTGGACCACCGAGCCGATCCGGTCCGACAGCGGACGGGTGTTGGCCGTGGGCGGCGGAACGACGATGTCCTGCCGGATGGCGTCCATGACAGTTACGAAAAGTGACTCAACATCGCCGAAATGCTGGAAGACCGAGCGCACCGAGACGTCGGCCCGGCGGGCCACCGCGACCACGGTCGGGGCCGTGCTGGTTTCGGCGATCATGACCTTGGCGGCCTCGATGATCTTGCGACGGGTCTCGGCAGCCCGCCGGTTGCGCCCGTCGGGGCGAGCCGTCTGGTTCGTGTCAGTCGCTGCCGTCACTGCCGCCACTGCGTTGCCGCGCGGCATCACCGCTGCTTCGCTCATGTGCAAATTCCTAATCCGGAGTTCAGGTCGATGGTCAACGAGCGACCAGTCGCCTATGGAGGGCGTGAGATAAGGGCCGACTGCGGCAGCAACAAGGTAAAGACCGTCGCACCACCATGAATACGAGCCATGCAAAAACCCCGCTCGCGGTCCTCTGGGACTTCGGCGGCGTCATCCTTTCGAGCCCCTTCGAGGCGTTCAATCGCTACGAGGTCGAGGCGAATCTTCCCAAAGATTTCCTGCGCAGCCTGAATGCGCGCAACCCGGATACCAATGCCTGGGCAAAAATGGAACGAAGCGAGGTTTCACTGCAGGGCTTTGTCGAATTGTTCGAGGAAGAAGCAAGGCTGCAGGGGCACCGGGTCGAGGGCTGGAAGATTTTGCAGGCACTGAGCGGCGACATTCGGCCGCAGATGGTCGAGGCCCTGCGACGCTGCAAGGCGATGTTCCGGGTGGCCTGCATCACCAACAACATGAAGTCGGGCGAAGGGCCGGGCATGGCGCGCAGCCCGGAGAAGGCCAAGGCGGTCGCCGAGATCATGTCTCTTTTCGAGCATGTCGTGGAATCGAGCAAAATCGGCCTGCGCAAACCCGATCCACGTATCTACCAGCATGCCTGCGACCTGCTCGGCGTCCCGCCCGACCGTTGCATCTATCTCGACGACCTCGGCATCAACCTGAAGCCGGCGCGCGCCTTGGGCATGCGCACCATCAAGGTCGGGGATCCAGAAGCCGCGATCGACGAACTGCAGGCAATGGTGGGAATTCCGCTCAGGGGCTGATGCCGTGAAGCGGACCGCCTCTCCGATCACGGCGAAGTATCTGCAGAATGCCGCCGTGTTCTATCTCGAGCGGTACGCAAGTTCGGCAGAGGGTTTGCGGCGCGTGCTGCGGCGCCGGGTTTCCAAGGCACGCCTGCTCGACGCACCGGTCATGGACAATGTCGACGAGGCCATCGAGGCGCTCGTCGGAAAGTTCGTCGCCGCCGGCCTGCTCGACGACAAGGCTTTCGCCCAGACCAAGGCGAGGTCGCTGCACCGTCGGGGCATGTCGGGCCGGCTGACACGCCAGCGTCTGCAGGTGGCGGGCGTCGGCGCCGACGATGTCGAGGAGGCGATGGCCGCCCTCGACGACGAACTCGGCACCGATCCCGCGAAGCGAGAGTTACAGGCCGCGCTGGCCTTCGCCCGCCGCCGTCGCCTCGGTCCCTATCGCGCCAAGGACCGCGAAGACAACAAGGCGCGCGACCTCGCATCGATGGCGCGTGCGGGCTTTGCCTACAGTCTCGCCCGCAAGGTGATCGAGGCGGCCGACCCCGATTCTCTGGACGAAGCCTGAACGTCCCGCCATGGTTCGACCAACGAGGAAACCATGACCGTCACGATCTGGCACAACCCGCGCTGCAGCAAGTCACGGCAGACGCTCGACCTCTTGAGAAGCAAGGGCGTCGAACCGGCGATCCGCGAGTATCTCAAGGAGCCGCCGAGCAAGGCGGAGGTCGAGAAGCTCGTCTCCCTGGTCGGTGGCGATCCGCGCGAGCTGATCCGCGACGGCGAGGCCGAGTTCAAAGCCCTCAAGGTCAGGAAGGCGGACCTCACCAAGGCCGACATCGTGAAGGCGATCGCCGAGCATCCCGTCCTGCTGCAACGTCCGATCGTCGTGAAGGGCACGCAGGCCGCGATCGGCCGGCCTCCCGAAGCCGTCCTTCCCGTCCTGAAATGACGCCATGACCGGACGGCTTCGCCTCTGGTCGGGCTACGTCCTCTTCTTCTACGTCGTCACCCATCTCCTCAATCATGCGCTCGGGCTGATCTCGCTGCGGGTCCTCGAAGCGGGCCGGCACCTGTTCGCGTCCCTCTGGAGCAATCCCGTCGGACTCGCGGTGCTTTACGGGGCGATGCTCGGCCACTTCTTCCTCGCGCTGTGGTCGCTGTACCGGCGGCGCGCGCTCAAGCTGTCGCGCTGGGAATGGGCGCAATGGATTCTCGGCGCGTCGATCATCCCGCTGGGCGTGGTCCATGTCGTCGGTACGCGACTCGCGGAGACGCTCTACGACGTCCAGACGGGCTACCCCTGGGTGCTGGGCTCGCTCGTCGCCGGCAACTGGACGGGCATAGTGCGCCAGTTCTCGCTGCCGCTCGTCGTCTGGATGCATGGCTGCATCGGCCTGCACTTCGCCCTGCGCCTGAAGCCCTGGTACCGCGACTGGCTGCCGCTTCTCTACGGCCTCGCCCTGCTGATCCCCGCCGCCAGCCTCGCGGGCGCCGCCGTTGCGTTGCGTGACGTCGCCGAGCTGGCGCAGCGCCCCGGCTTCCTCGACATGCTGTTCGAGCGGGCGAATATCCCGGCCCCCGCTCAGCTCGCCAACCTCTATTCGATCGCGGCCGGGCTGGAATATGCAGCGCTCGCGCTGCTGGTCGGCGCAATCGCCGCGCGGCCGCTGCGCGACCTCTGGGAACGGCGCGCCGGCGTCGTGCGTCTCGACTACGACGAGCGCCGCAGCGTGACGCAGCCCGCCGGTCTCACGATCCTCGAGATGAGCCGCATTGCCGGCATTCCCCACGCATCGGTCTGCGGCGGTCGCGGACGCTGCTCGACCTGCCGAGTGCGCATCACCGGCGAGGACCGCCACAGGCTGCCGCCGGCCTCGCCGGAAGAGGCGAAGGTGCTGGCGCGGATCGGCGCGCCGGCGAACGTCCGCCTCGCCTGCCAGCTGCATCCGCCCCCGGGCCATTATCGCGTGGCGCCGCTGCTGCCGGCCACCGCCGGCCCCACCGAGGCCTATCGCCGCCAGCCGCAGGCCCATGGCGGCGAGCACTACGTCGCCGTGCTGTTCGCCGACATACGAGGCTTCACAACGATCTCCGAGGGCAAGCTTCCCTATGACGTCGTGTTCCTGCTCAACCGCTACTTCCGGGCCACCGGCCAGGCCGTCGAGGCGGCCGGCGGCCGTCTCGACAAGTTCATCGGCGACGGCGTGATGGCGATCTTCGGCCTCAACCAGGAGCCGCAGCAGGCTTGCCGCCAGGCCCTCGATGCCGCGCGGCGCATGGCGCTGGCCCTCGACGATCTCAACGAGGCGATGTCGGGCGATCTCGACGCGCCGCTGCGCATCGGCATCGGCATCCATGCCGGCCCCGCCATCGTGGGCGAGATGGGCTACGCCCGCGCCGCCCAGATCACGGCCATCGGCGACACGGTGAACACGGCGAGCCGGCTGGAATCGATGACCAAGGAATTCGGCGTCGAGCTGGTCGTGTCGCAGGAGCTGCTCGACCGCGCCGGCATCGATCTCGGCGACGCACCGCGGCACGAGGTCGAAATCCGCGGCCGCCAGAGCAGGCTCGCGGTTCGCGCCGTCTCGAAGGCCGGCGATCTCACGGCAATGTCATAATATTTTCGTTGTCCGATGGACGGGCCGGGCGACAATCCAGCCGACCTTCAGGAGGACTCCGATGCGCGCCCTTTTCCTTGCTGCCGCGATGACCGTGACGGCCCTCGGCCTGTCCCTGCCCGTCCAGGCCGCCGGCGGCGGTTCCTCGATGGAAACGCCGGCCAAGCCGGTCGACGCCAACTTCACGCGCGCCAAGGCGATGATCGAGGCGCGCGACTACAAGGGCGCGCTGCCGCTGCTTCAGCAGGTCGTGGCGAAGGACCCGAAGAACGCCGACGCCTACAACCTGATGGGCTTCGCCACGCGCAAGTCGGGCGATCCCACCGCCTCGCTGCAATACTACCAGCAGGCGCTTTCCATCGATTCCCGCCACATCGGCGCCTACGAATATCTGGGCGAAGCCTACCTGATGCTGGGCCGCCTGCCCGAGGCCGAGCAGCAGCTCGCGCGGCTCGACTCGCTCTGCACCTTCGGCTGCGCCGAATACCGCCAGCTCAAGGCCGCGATCGCAGACTTCAAGGCCGGCAAGCGCCCGACGAATTAACTTTGCGCATCTTGTCATCCTGAGAGCTTCGGAAGCGAAATTCAGGACGACTAAAAGCCTCGACAGGCTTTTGCGCCGGCGGTCCAGCCGGCTATGCTGCGGCAAATAAACGCCCGTTCACGCCGCCGCATCGGAGGGCTCCCGCGATGAGCACCGTCACCCCAGTTCCGCTCGTTTTCGGCGACTACGCCCTCGAGGACCGCTACCGGCTCGGCAAGGGCCGGGTCTACATGACCGGCATCCAGGCGCTGGTGCGCCTGCCGATGATGCAGCGCCAGCGCGACCTCGCGGCCGGGCTCAACACCGGTGGCTTCATCTCCGGCTATCGCGGCTCGCCGCTCGGCATGTACGACAACGCGCTGTGGGGCGCGAAGAAGTACCTGAAAGAGAACAACATCCACTTCCAGCCCGGCCTCAACGAGGACCTCGCGGCGACGGCGGTGTGGGGCAGCCAGCAGACCAACCTGTTCCCCGGCGCCAAGGTCGATGGCGTCTTCTCGATCTGGTACGGCAAGGGCCCGGGCGTCGATCGCTCGATGGACGTGCTGAAGCACGGCAATGCCGCCGGCACCTCGCCGCATGGCGGCGTCATCGCGCTCGCGGGCGACGACCATGGCTGCCAGTCCTCGACCCTGCCGCACCAGAGCGAGCAGGTCTTTGCCGCCGCCATGATCCCGGTCGTCAATCCGGCGACCGTCCAGGAATATCTCGACTTCGGCATGCTGGGCTTCGCGCTGTCGCGCTATTCCGGCTGCTGGGTCGGCTTCAAGGCGATCTCCGAGACCGTCGAGAGCGGCGCCTCGGTGTGGGTCGATCCCGAGCGCATCCAGATCGTAATGCCGACCGACTTCCAGCTCCCGGCCGGCGGACTCGGCATCCGCAATCCCGATCCGCCGCTCGAAGCCGAGCGCCGCCTGCATGGACCGAAGATGGCGGCGGTCGCGGCCTTCGTGCGCGCCAACGGCTTCGACCGTACCGTGATCGAGCCGACCGAGACCGGGACCAAGGCCCGCATCGGCATCATGACGACCGGCAAGGCCTATCTCGATACGCGCCAGGCGCTGGAAGATCTCGGCATCGACGACGCGCGCGCGCGGGCGCTCGGCATCCGTCTCTACAAGGTGGGCGTCACCTGGCCGCTCGAAGCCGAAGGCGCGCGCCGCTTCGCCGAAGGCCTTCAGGAAGTGATCGTCGTCGAGGAGAAGCGCTCGAACCTCGAGGACCAGCTTCTGCGCATCCTCTATCACCTGCCGGCCGACCGCCGCCCGACGGTGATCGGCAAGGCCGACGAGACCGGCCGCATCATCCTGCCGAGCGAAGGCGAGCTGACGCCGACTGGCGTCGCGATGGTGATCGCCGGCCGCCTGATGAAGCATCAGGGCGAATCGCCCGAGTTGCGCCAGCGCCTCGCGCGTCTCGAAGCCAAGGAGAAGCTGCTGGCCGCGCCGCCGCCCAAGGTCGCGCGCACGCCGTTCTTCTGCTCGGGCTGCCCGCACAACACCTCGACCAAGGTGCCCGAGGGCAGCCGCGCCATGGCCGGCATCGGCTGCCACGGCATGGCGATCTGGATGCCGGAGCGCCGCACCTCGCTGATCAGCCACATGGGCGGCGAGGGCGTGGGCTGGGTCGGCCAGGCGCCGTTCCATTCCGACAACCACATCTTCCAGAACCTGGGCGACGGCACCTACTATCACTCCGGCCTGATGGCGATCCGCCAGTCGGCCGCGGCCGGCGTCAACATCACCTACAAGATCCTGTTCAACGACGCGGTCGCCATGACCGGCGGCCAGCCGCACGACGGGCCGCTGACGGTTCCCGAGATCACGCGGCAGGTCGAGGCCGAGGGCGCGAAGAAGGTCATCGTCGTCACCGACGAGCCGGACAAGTACCCGATGAACGCCGGCTTCGCGCATGGCGTCACGATCCGCCATCGCGACGAGCTCGACGCGGTGCAGCGCGAGCTGCGCGAGATCCCGGGACTCACCGTTCTGGTCTACGACCAGACCTGCGCCGCCGAGAAGCGCCGCCGCCGCAAGCGCGGCACCTTCCCCGATCCCGACCGCCGCGTGTTCATCAACGACGCGGTCTGCGAGGGCTGCGGCGACTGTTCGGAGAAGAGCAACTGCGTGTCGGTGAAGCCGCTCGAGACCGAGCTCGGCCGCAAGCGCCAGATCGACCAGAGCAATTGCAACAAGGACTTCTCCTGCGTGAACGGCTTCTGCCCGAGCTTCGTGTCGGTCCGCGGCGGCGTTCCCGCCAAGGCCCGCCGCCCGAAGCTCGAGCTGGTGAAGGAAGATCCCTTCGCGTCACTGCCGATGCCGACGCTGCGGCCACTGAACGAGGCCTACGGCATTCTGGTGACCGGCATCGGCGGCACCGGCGTGATCACCGTCGGCGCGCTGATCGGCATGGCCGCGCACCTCGAGGGCAAGGGCTGCACCGTCCTCGACTTCACCGGCCTTGCGCAGAAGAACGGCGCGGTGATGAGCCATGTTCGGCTCGCGCCCAAGCCCGAAGACCTCCACGCCGTGCGCATTGCCGCCGGCGGCGCCAACCTGGTGCTGGGTTGCGACATGGTCGTGGCCGCCTCGCCGGCCGCGCTGTCGCGCATCGAGCAGGGCGTGACCAAGGCCGTCATCAACGGCTATGTCCAGCCGGTCGCGGCCTTCGTGATGAACGGCGACATGGATCTCGGTGCCGAAGCGATGATGAAGGCGATCCGCGACGCCGCTGGCGACGAGGCCACCTCGTTCATCGACGGCACCGGCCTCGCCACCGCGATCCTGGGCGATTCGATCGCCACCAACCTCTTCATGCTGGGTCATGCCTGGCAGAAGGGTCTGGTGCCGCTGTCGTTCGAGGCGCTGATGCGCGCCATCGAGCTGAACGGCGTCGCCGTCGAGAGCAGCAAGCGGACCTTCAACTGGGGCCGCCTCGCCGCGCACAACCTCGCCGCCGTGCAGGCCGCCGCCAAGCCCGCGCTGCGCATCGAGAAGCCGGTGGCGCGCACGCTGGCCGAGATCGTCTCCAAGCGGGTCGAGCTGCTCACCGCCTACCAGGACAAGGCTTATGCCGAGCGCTATCGCGCGCTGGTCGACAAGGTAGCCAAGGCCGAGAAGGACAAGGCGCCGGGCCGCCGCGGCCTCGCCGAAGCCGTGGCCAAGTCGCTCTACAAGCTGATGGCCTACAAGGATGAGTACGAAGTCGCCCGCCTGTACAGCGACGGCGAGTTCCACAAGAAGCTGCGCCAGCAGTTCGACGGCGACTACAAGATCAGCTTCCATCTCGCACCGCCGCTGTTCTCCGATCGCGACCCGGTGACGGGCGAGCTGAAGAAGAGCGAGTTCGGCTCGTGGATGATGCCGGCCTTCCGCATTCTCGCCTCGCTGAAGCGCCTGCGCGGCGGCACGTTCGACATCTTCGGCTACAGCGAAGAGCGCCGCATGGAGCGCCGTCTCATCGGTGAGTACGAAGCGACGGTCGAGACGCTGCTGGCGAGCCTCAGCCAGGACAACCACGCGATGGCGGTGCAGATCGCCGGCGTGCCGGAAACGATGCGCGGCTTCGGCCATGTGAAGGAGAAGAACGTGAAGGCCGCCAAGGAGCGGGAAGCCTCGCTGCTCGCCGCCTACAAGAGCCCCGCGACCCAGTCGATCGCCGCCGAGTAACGTTCCGATGGAATGCCGGCCGCATTCGTAGGGCGCAGTCCGCCAGGTCGTGTTGCCACTTGCCTCGTCCAGAGGCCGATAGCGGCGAAAGTAACGACCGCTGCCTGCCGCTCCGGCTGGTTCGCCGCCCGCTCGGGATCCTGGCCAAGGGCGGCCTCGACCGCGCCGGCATAGAGATCGCTCAGGCCCGTGCGCACCGCCGTGTCGGTCCGGACCGCGTCCCAGCCCTTACGTTCGCCCTGGTAGCGCAGCTCGCCCACCACGGTGGCGCCCAGCGTGCGCAGATGGGCTGGGTCCTGCCAGGACAGCGCCGCGTCCCGCCCCAGGTCGGCGAGGCGCTCGGCCACGATGCGGTCGTCCAGCATCGACGTCGCCTGCGCCACGATCCGTCCGAGGTCGCCGCCGCGCGGTCGAGGCGGCGGTCGATCAGCGGCTCAAGCATCGCCTTCTGACGCGGGCCCCTCGCCTGCGCCAGGTACCGGTCCTTCAGTTCGGCCAGAAGCGGGATGGCCCCGGCGATGCCATCGCCCAAACATAGGTGCCGGCATGCCCGACAAAGGGCTGAACTTAATCTTCAGCTTACCAAACTTTATTTCTTTCGGATTCCGTGGGAATCCCATCACCTTCGTCATAGAGATACAGCGTCACCGGATACTGGAAGGCGTTACCCCATGCGATTGCCTCTTCTAGAGAGATACCGGCCTTTTCGTCATAATCACTCTCACCTTCAGTCTGCTCCGTCTTGTCCCCATCTAGAGAATTATCATGCCATGTCGGCTCGACAATTGCGTTGATGCGTTTCCAGACATAGGGCTTCTTACGATGGTCAACTATATTGCATATCATATATAAAATGCCCTCACTGGTTGTAGTGGTTGAATTCTAAAGCCATATTCCATTTACTTCCAGTAGCAGGTCACGTAGCCACCCGATGGGCTCAGAATGACGATGACAGCAGCGCCGATGCACATCGTGTTGCCGTTTGCTTGCAATATTCTTTTACCTTTCAGAGCGTCATCAATTTGACTAGGCGATATCCCTTTTGCTGTATGCGCGTCCACATATGTGCAGCGATGAAGGGAAGTCCGTCTGCTTGCCCAACTTGCTGCTCGGAATGTTGCGAGATATCTGTCTCGCCGTTCGCTTCGACCGACTCGCCGCCCGAGACCCGGACGATATTCGGATCGTCCTCCCCCGCGAGGCAGCGCATTGCCCACCACGTCGTCGACGAGGCCACGAATGTCCGCCATCGTTG
>CAMFGZ010000006.1 GCA_945952105.1 uncultured Rhodospirillaceae bacterium
ATGGAATCATCTCGAGCCTGCATCCGAAAGACAAAGATTCACAAATTCTGAGGAGACGCGCAGGGCACGTCGTCTCGAAGGATGGGCAGCAGACGCGCTGCTCCCGACCGTCCTTCGAGACGCTCACTGCGTTCGCCCCTCAGGGTGGCGTGTTATTCCTTCTTTCCCGCGCGGAAAGCGATGGTGTCGAAGATCGCTCGACCTACGCCTCGATCTGCGACGTCCGTCGCGCCAGTAGCTTGTCGATGCGCCGTCCGTCCATGTCGACGATCTCGAAACTCCAGTCCTCGTAGGTGAACTGCTCGCCGGCGATCGGCAGATGACCGAGCTGAGCCAGTGCAAAGCCCGCGATCGTGTGGAACTTCGTGCTGACCGGCGGCGGCACCTTGAGACCGAGCCTGTCGAGCGTCGAGTGTACCGGCGCCATGCCGTCGATCAGCAGCGAGCCATCCTCGCGCTCGACGATGTCCGGATGCTCGCCCGGCGCCTCCGGCAGGTCGCCGGCAAGCGCCTCCAGCAGGTCGGTCTGCGTGACGATGCCTTCGATCCCGCCATACTCGTCGACGACCACTGCAAGCCTCACCGGCGCCAGCTTGAACTGCTCGAGCACCTTGAAGATCGGCATGGCCTCATGGACCATCAGCGGCGTGGCGACGATGGCGGCCGGATCGAGCGTGCCGCCGCGCAGCACCTGGTTCAGAAGATCGGTCTTCGTCACCGCGCCCAGGAGATTGTCCACGCTGCCGCTGCCGACCAGCATCTGCTCGTAGGGGCTCTCCAGCACCCAGCGCACCATCTCGTCGCGATCGTCGTTGACGTCGAGCCAGTCGAGTTCGGTGCGCGGCGTCATGATCTCGCCGATGCGGCGGTTACCGATGTCGAGTGCACGGACCACGACCTCTTCCTGTGCGTCCTGCAGCAGACCCGCATCCTGGCTCGCCTCGACCAGCAGCTTGAGTTCGCCCGGAGAATGCAGCGACTCTTCGCCCGTTCCAGGACGCAGCCCGAACAGTCTCAGCACGAGATTGCCCATGCCGTTCAACACCAGGATCGCCGGATTGAGCAGCCAGCGGAACAGGCTGAGCGGCCTCACCACCCACAGCGCCGTGCCCTCGCTGCGCTGGAGTGCCAGGCTCTTGGGCGCAAGCTCGCCCAGGACGATGTGCAGCGAGGTGATGATGACGAAGGAGATGCCGACGGCGATGGCATAGGCGCTGATGCCGGCGATGCTGCCCCAGGTCTCGGCGAGAGGTTTCTCGATCAGATGTGCGATCGCGGGCTCGCCGATCCAGCCCAGGGCCAGCGACGAAATGGTGATGCCGAGCTGCGTCGCGGCAAGGTTGGCATCGAGGTGGTCGAGCGCGCGAACCAGTGCCTGCGCGTTCATCCGGCCGGCAGCCGCCAGCTCGATCACCCGGCTGCGACGGACGGCCACCAGCGAGAACTCGGCGGCAACGAAGAAGCCATTGGCGGCGACCAGCACGAGTACGGCCAGCAGGCCTCCCAGTCCGGACATTTGCTCTCCCCGTTATCGCGGTTTGTCGCCGGCCAAGGTGATCCGGTGCATGACGCGCCGGAAGCCGTGATAGTCATTGATGGGATTGTGCATCGCGCAGCGATTGTCCCAGAAGGCAAGCGACCCGGCCTCCCAGCGGAAGCGGCAGGTGAATTCGGGTCGCGTCTGGTGCTCCCACAGGAAGCGCAGCAGCGGCAGGCTCTCCTTCTCAGTCCAGCCCTTGATGTGAGCCGTATGCGCGTCCGACGTATAGAGCGCCTTGCGGCCGGTCTCGGGATGGGTGCGAACGATGGGATGTTCGGCCGTCAGCACCTTCAGCTCCACGCCCGCCGCCTTCATGCGATCCTCGCGCGTCTTGGTGACATCGGCCTTGGCCGAGGAGCTGACGCCCACCAGTCCGTCGAGCGTTGCCTTCAGCCCGTCCGACAGCGCCTCGTAGGCGAGATACTGGTTGGCGAACATCGTGTCTCCGCCGAAGGCCGGCACTTCGCGGGCCAGCAGCATGCTGCCCATCGGCGGCACCGGCAGATAGGTCGTGTCGGAGTGCCAGATGCCGCCAAAATTGTTGCGCTCGTGCTCGAGCTTCACGACCGGCGTGATCATCGGCGATTCCGGCAGGCCCTTGAGCTGCGGATACTCGATTGGATCGCCGAACTTGCGCGCGAAGGCCAGTTGCTGATGCGGCGTCACCGTCTGGTCGCGCAGGAAGATCACGAGATGGTCGAGGAACGCCTGGCGCAACTCGGTCACGATTTCGGCCTCCAGGTCCCTCGACATGTCGACGCCGTAGATCTCGGCGCCCAGCGCGCCGGCGATCGGCCTGACTTCGATGTGGCGATAGTTTCGCATCGCTACCTCTTGGCCCATGGGGGCGTGGTCTTCGCCATGAAATGCCGGATGCCCTCGGCTGCCTCCGGCTGACGCAGCAGGCCGACCAGACTTTCGGCCGCCTCGTCCATCACGGCCCGATCTTCCTTCGTTGCGCAGGACATCACCAGTCGCTTGGCGACGGCCAGCGCCTTGGGCTCCATCTTCAGAATGTCATCGAGCAGCCCCTGCAGGGTCGCCTCCACCTCGGCACCGCTGGCGCAGAGATAGCGTCCGACACCAAGGCGATGCGCCTCGACGGCGTCGATCACGCGCCCCGTGACCGCGAGGTCGCGCACCGGCCCCTCGCCCATGCGCCGCACCAGGAAGGGGATGATCTGCGATGGGATGAAGCCGACCCTGGGTTCGGGAATGCCCAGGCGGGCGCTGTGATGCAGGATCACCGCATCCGAGCAGCAGGCCATGCCGAAACCAGCCCCCACCGTCGATCCTTCGACCACCGCAATCGTGGCCTGCGGGAGCGCATCGAGCGCCAACAACGCGTTTCCGAACTGGCGATAGGCCGGCACCAGCGGATCGGGTCCCGAAGGCGGCAAGGGCGGCACGTCGGCCATCGCATCGAGATCGCCGCCGGCGCAGAAATGCCCGCCGGCTCCACGCAAAACCAGCACGCGGCAATCGCGGTCCGTGCCGACGCCCACGAATGCGTCTTCCAGTTCCAGCATCATGCGGTGCGTCAGCGCGTTGCGCCGCTGCGGCCTGTTCAGTGTCAGCGACGTGACGGCGCCGTGCCGTTCGATCTCGAGGAACTCGTAGGCCATTGGCAAAGTCTTAGCGAGCGACCAGCGTGCCAACAAGATGATATGTTTCCTTCGGCATAATGCTGGCCCGCATGGACTGCACGTCCCTGAGCCACGACGCCGGCAGCGTCTGTTGCGCATTCATTCGTTTTCCCGGCCAGTGGTCCTATCCGCTCGGATTGCAGGCCTGAGATACCGTCGAATTCGGCAGAAGTGAGCGGCGTGCCCCTGCTTGTCGGGCCGAGTGCGTACGCCAACAGGTTCCGCCACCGGCCATAGCGACATGGTTGCCACACTACCCGACAAAAATCGCCTCGGAGTTGTATTGCATATGGAGCTGCATCTTAACCGAGGATAATCTGGAAGCGCTTAAGCACCGTGCCGGGTCTTTGTCGGTAGCGGAAATTTGGGGAGATTCAATTCATGAAGAAGACTCTAGTCGTTGCAGCTGCGATGCTCTCGCTGCCGGTGGCCGCGCAGGCCCAATCGTTGCAGCCCGGTGGTGTCTACATCGGTGGCGAAGGCGGCCTCAATTGGATGCTGAACAACTCGTTCACCGGAATCCTCACCGTTCCGCCCATCGGATCGGCGAGCACTCAGATCAACGCCAATTACAACACCGGTTGGCTTGTCGGCGGTGTTATCGGCTACGACCTTCTCGGTCCCCGTGTGGAGCTCGAAGGCGTTTACCGCAGCAACTACGGTACGTTGAGCGTGCCGGGGATCGCCGGCAATGCCAACGCCTACGTCGATCAGATATCGGCCATGGCCAATGTCTATTATGACTTCATGGCTGGCCAGGCGTTCGTTCCATACGTCGGTGCCGGCGCCGGTGTGGCCTTCCTCACGGGCGGGGCTGCGGGCGGCTCGGCCAACGCCACGGCATTTGCTTATCAGGCAATGGTGGGCGTGGGTTATAATCTGGACTCCATGGTCCGTCTCAACCTTGAAGGCCGCTATTACGGGACGACGGCTCCCAACTACAATTACTACGGCCGGGTTGCGGGCGTTGGATACCAACTGAACGCCACGATCCCGAATAACAACTTCAGCTTGATGGCAAGCCTGCAGCTCAAGTTTGGCTCGGCCCCGGCCGCCCCGCCGCCGCCGCCGCCGGTCGTTGCGCCGCCGTCGTTCATGGTGTTCTTCGACTGGGATCGCTCGAACCTGTCGGCCCAGGCCCTGACCACGATCAAGCAGGCTGCCGGCGCCTACAAGAGCAAGGGCAACGCGCGCATCACGGCGACGGGTCACACCGACACGTCGGGCACCGAGGCCTACAACATGGCGCTGTCGCTGCGTCGTGCGAACGCCGTCAAGGACGCGCTGGTTCGCGAAGGCGTGCCGGCGACCGCGATCGCGGTGGTGGGCCGTGGCGAGCAGGGCCTGCTGGTCCAGACCGGCCCGAACGTCCGCGAGCCGCAGAACCGCCGCGTCGAGATCGTCATCCAGTAAGCTGCTGTAGACGCAGCAGCAGACGGTCCAAGGCACAGGCCTGTCGTTGGAAAGTCGGAGAGCGGCCGGGTAATTCCCGGCCGTTTCTTTTTGTCGGGTTGCCAACATTGCATTCCGGCTCGACGATCCCCTAAAAGTCCGTAATCCATCGAGTGCCCGTCACCTGAAACGTTCCATGGTGCCACCAAGATGATGCGTTTCGCGGTTCCGCTACTCGCGGTTTTCCTGTCGCTGACAGGAGCGGCCAGGGCCAACGACTGGGCGACCGTCACGACGCCCTCACCCGGGCCGACGCAATCAATCGGCTTCTATACCGCCGGATGCCTGCAGGGCGCACAGGCGCTGCCACTGGACGGCCCCGGCTACGAGGCTATCCGCGTCAGCCGCAACCGCTACTGGGGCCAGCCGGTCACCATCGACTTCATCAAGACCCTGGCGGAGAAGATGCGCGCCGCCGGACAGGCCCATCTCTACATCGGCGACATCGGCCAGCCACGCGGCGGCCCCGCCCCGTCAGGTCATGCCAGCCACCAGGTCGGCCTCGACGCAGACATCTGGTTCGAGCGTCAGCCCGGCGCGCGCCGCGCCCCGGCCGACCGTGAAAATCCGCGCCTGCGCTCGCTGGTTCTGCCGAACGACAGCGGCATCGACGATTCGGTGTTCAACGAGCAGCACGTCCTGCTGCTGCGGACGGCAGCGCAGATGCCGAACCTTGACCGCATCTTCGTGAACAAATGGATCAAGCAGCGCCTCTGCCAGACGGTCGGCGGCGACCGCTCGTGGCTGCGCAAGCTCGTGCCCTGGTACGGGCACGACGAGCATTTCCACATCCGCCTCTACTGCCCGCCCGGAAATCCCCAGTGCCAGCCGCAAGCCGACTACGCCCACGACGACGGCTGTGGCGAGGCACTCGAATCATGGTTCCGCAAGGCGCCCGTCGTGGCGCCAACCACACCGCCCAAGCCCTACCGGCCGAAGCTGCCGGCGGCCTGTACCGCGGTGCTGAACGCCCGCTAGCCAGCTGGCCTAGCTGACGCCGCCGCAGCGGTTGGCACGCTGGCGGGCCTGCACGTCGAGCCAGTCGAGGCCGCCCACCGTGCCGACGCGGATCCAGTCGACCTGGATCGTGCCGTCCGGCACGCGCTTCACGACATAGCGCGATTCCGCCTGCGGCGCGCTCTGCGGCACGTACAGGACGGTCGTCGTGCCGGGCGCCGAGGACGGTTCGATGTTGACGACAAAGCCGCTGGCGGCCGGCGCGGCGAGGCACGTCACCATCGCGTCGTAGGGTACAGTGTAGACATTGGACCAGGCGGGGACGGGCTTTGGCGGCGTTATCGGCTCTGCCCCCATCTTGTCGACGGTCGAACACGCTGCGGCGGCAAGCGAGATCAGGGTGGGAACCATCAATTTCTTCAGCATCACTTACCTCCGGAAACGCCGCCCATTCTACTCGCCCTGCCCCAACAGTGAACCGGCCCGTCGCGAGGAACGGAAGAACCACTGGAACACCTGGAAGCCCACGACCAGGTAGACGACCGAAAGGCCGAATGCGATGCCGAGCAGGTCCCAGTGCACGACCTTCTCGGCCATGATGGCTCTCATCCCCTCGAAGACATAGGCCGGCGGCAATCCCCAGGCGATGACCTGCAGCCAGTGCGGCAGGACCGAGACGGGATAGTAGACGCCGCTCACCGGCATCAGGACGAAGACGGCGGCCCAGGCGAAGCTCTCCGCGCTCTGTCCCACCCGCATGACCAGCCCTGACATCGCGAGGCCGATCGACCAGGAGAACATCTGCAGGATCACAAAGAAAGCGAGCAGTGGCAGACCGAGCGAGTAGATCGAGTAGCCGAAGAATGCCCACGCCATCAGCGACACCGGGATCATGCCCAGCAGGGTGCGCAGCAACGCCGCGATGATGATGCCGGTGGCCAGCTCCCAGGAGCGGATCGGGCTCACGAACAGATGGCCGAGGTTGCGAGACCAGATCTCCTCCAGGAAGGCGATCGACAGCGAGAGGTTTCCGCGGACCACGACCTCCCACAGCAGCAGCCCGGACAGCAGCACGCCCGCCGCCTGCGCCACGAACGAGGCCTGCGGCAGCAGGTACTGGGTCATGAAGCCCCACATCACCATCTGCACGGCCGGCCAGTAGATCGAATCGATCAGGCGCATCACCGAACTGCGCCAGAGATAGATATGGCGCAGGACGAGCGCGTGGATCCGGCCGAAGGAGCCGCTCATGGCGCCCCTCCTTCCGCTTTCAGCGCATCGAGGCCGCGGCCTCGACCGCGCGCCATGTCGAGAAACACCTCTTCCATGTCCTCGCGGCCGAAACGTTCGAGCAGCTCTCGCGGGCTGCCGCGCTCGAAGACCTTTCCGGCCTGCAACAGGATCACGTCGTCGCACAGCCGCTCGACCTCGGCCATGTTGTGCGAAGCGAGAAGGATCGTGGCATGGGTCTCGCGCTGGTAATTCTCGAGATAGCCGCGCACCCAGTCGGCCGTGTCGGGGTCGAGCGACGCCGTGGGCTCGTCGAGCAGAAGCACGTCGGGCTTGTTGATCAATGCCTTGGCCAGCGCCACGCGCGTCTTCTGGCCGGCCGACAGCTTCCCCGCTGGCCGGTCGAGAAACGAAGCCACCTGCATATGCTCGGCGATCTCGACGATGCGGCGCTTGAGGTCCTTCACGCCGTAGAGCCGGCCGTAGAACTGGA
Organism: uncultured Rhodospirillaceae bacterium; assembly: GCA_945952105.1. Classification (GTDB taxonomy): domain Bacteria; phylum Pseudomonadota; class Alphaproteobacteria; order Reyranellales; family Reyranellaceae; genus Reyranella. The sequence goes on from CAMFGZ010000006.1 coordinate 7,319, forward strand.
GGTTCTGGCGGACCGTCAGGCGGTGCGGCAGGTCGACATAAGGCGAGGAGAAGTTCATGCGCGGCAGCGCCGCGTAGCGCCGCCGCAGCATGTCGATGCCGAGAATCCCGATGCTGCCGCCGGTCGGTTCGAGCAGGCCGAGCAACATGGCGATGGTCGTCGTCTTGCCGGCGCCGTTGCCGCCCAGCAGCCCCAGTACGGTGCCGCACGGCACCGAGAAGCTCAGATCGTCGACGGCGACGATCTCGCCATACACCTTGCGCAGGTGCTGGACCGCGATAGAGGGAGCTGCGGGCATGCCGGCATCACAGCGCCTTGATCGCCGCTTCGATGCGATCGAGGCCCTTGCTGAGACGCTCCGCGCTCGACGCAAAGCACAGGCGCACATTGCCCTGCCCGCCTGGCCCGAAGGCCTCGCCCGGCGCGAGCCCGACCTTGTACTGCTTCGCCATCGTCTTGCAGAAGGCCAGCGTATCGTCGACGCCCTCGACCGAGAAGAAGGCGTAGAACGCCGCATCCGGCCGCGCGATCTTCACCTTGGGCAGCGCCGACAGGCGCTGGAACACCAGTTCGCCGCCGGCGCGGCAGCGCTCGACCATCTCGTGAATGAAGCCGTCGCCCTGCTCCAGCGCCGCAACGGCGCCTTTCTGCAGGAAAGCCGGCACGCCCGATGTGTTGATCTGCACCAGCTTGGCGAACTGCTCGCCCAGCGCCGGCGGATGGGTGAGCCAGCCCAGGCGCCAGCCCGTCATCGCCCATGGCTTGGAGAAGCTGTTGAGCACGATCACCGGATCGTCGGGACCGGCCAGTTCGAGGAAAGACGGCGCCACCTGGCGGCCGTCCGGCCGCTTGCTGTAGATCAGGCGGGCATAGACCTCGTCAGCCATGATCCAGACGCCGCGTTTGCGCGCGAAGTCCAGCAGGGCTGCCTGTTCGTCGGTCGTCATCGTCCAGCCCGTCGGGTTGCCAGGCGAATTCACGAAGATCGCACGCGTGCGGTCGTCGACGGCGTCGAAGATCTTCTGCAGGTCGAGCTTCCATCCGTCCGATGGCGTACGTTCGAGTGCGACGTATTTGGGCACGCCGCCCACCAGCTTGGTGGCGGAGGTGATGTTGGGCCAGATCGGCGAGACGATCACGACATTGTCGCCCGGATCCAGCAGGAGCTGACAGGTCAGCAGGATCGCCTGCATGCCTCCGGTCGTGACCGTGAGCCGCTCGATCGGGCACTTGATGCGGTAGAGACGCTCGGTATAGGCCGACAGCGCGCCACGCAGTTCGGGAATGCCACGCTGCCACGTGTAGAAGGTGTCGCCGGCCTGCAGACCCGCGGCGGCCGCATCGCGCACGAAATCCGGTGTCACGAGATCGCTCTCGCCGAACCACAGCGGCACGACGTCGGGGTCGCCGAACACCGTCATCGCCACTTCTGAAATTGGGGTTTCCGGCAGGCCGGCCGTGGCGCCGCTCAGCGAGGCCGTGACGCCCGGCGCGACAAATCTGTTATGATCTTGCATCCAGCCGACGTAGCGCATCGTTCGGAATTGCGCCAGCCATCCGCCTGCCCGACAATTGTTGGCGGCGAGGCCCAGCCAGACTAATCGCAAGGAGAAAGCCATGAAGTACGCCGCATGCCTGCTTTCGACCGCCCTGCTCGCCGGCTGCGTGCACGGAGACAATGTCGAGCGCCTCCAGGCCGGCATGGATCGCGACCAGGTCCGCGCCGTCATGGGACCGCCCGACGGATCCGCGCACTCGCCGGGCAAGGATTGCGCCTACTATACGGTGCTCAGGGACTTCTGGAGCCGCACGCCGTGGTCCATGTCGGACCGCTATTATGTCTGCTTCACCGACGGCAGGGTCGAGACCTATGGCCGGGCCGACCAGCCGGCATCCACTCAGATGACAGCGCGATAGGGCAGCGCTACGTTACCGACAGGGGGAAGAATGCATTCACACCAGGATGATGGGCAGATCGCCCAGTGGCTTTCCGAACGCCAGCCCAGCGCCTATGCCGACGGCCGTCGCTGCGATGAGATCCAGTACCTGCAGTGCAAGCTGATCCTCAAGCCGGACCGCTTTACGTCCGCCCATGTCTTCAAGGAGTTCGCGGCGCTGGTCGAGCGGGCCGCGGCGACCACCGGCGTCGGCTACCAGCATACGCCGAAGTCCCAGCAGCGGCCCGAAGTCCGTGAGGTCCTGTTCCTCGATACAGGAGGCTATCACCTCTACAACAACAGCTTCATCGTGCGGCGCCGCATCGCGTACCAGGACGGATTCCCCATCGGCGACCCGGAGATCGTCTTCAAGTATCGCAGCGACAACATGGCGAAGGCCCAGGCCCTCGACGTGCGGCCGCACATCGACGGAAAATACAAGATCAAGTTCAAGCTCGAGGTCATGCCTCTCAAGGAACGGGTCGGCGGTCTGCGGCGCCTGCTTTCGCACAACGTCGAATTCGGCCTCAGCCAGGCGCCTCAGGCCGCGCGAATCGTCATGTCGTCGCTGGGCAACATGTCCCTCCCCGAGTTGGCGCAGATCTTCCCGACCCTCGGATCGATCTCGTGCGACGGTCCGAACGATGTGTCGCTGGTGAATCAGACCATTGTCGAGGAACTGCTGCAGGACATCTGCTTGCTCGACTTCGGCCACCATACGGCGGCCACGGCCAATCTCGGCCTGTGGCGCGCGCGCGGCGACCATCATGCCTTCGTGGGAGAGTTCGCCTTCCAGCTGCGCTTCAATGGACCCGACGACATCAAGCACAAGGCGCTGAACCACTGCGAGCTCTTCTTCCTCGAGCTCCAGCAGGTCGCCGGTGACTGGCTTTCGCTCACCACGACCAAGACCGGCGCCGTCTACCGGCTGAAGGGCAACCCGCCGCAAGCACACGAATGAGCGTCGCAGACACTTCCACGCCCGCCCCTCCACCGTCGCTCGGAAAGCTTTTCTGGGTATTCCTCGTGATGGGCGCGACCAGCCTTGGAGGCGGTGTCGTGGGCTATCTGAGGACAGGCCTCGTGGTGCGCCAGCGCTGGCTCGACGATCTCAGCTTCGTCGAGTTGCTGTCGATCAGCCAAACCCTTCCCGGTCTCAACGCCACCAATATGTCGATCTTGGTCGGAGACCGGCTGCGCGGAGGCGTCGGGGCCCTCGTCGCCACCCTTGGCATGTGCCTGCCGGGCGCTTCGCTCATGATCGCTGCGGGCTTTGCCTACGGCGCCAGTGGCGACGGCCCCTGGTCCAAGGCTTTCCTGCATGGGATCGCGGCCGGCGCCGTGGGGCTGATCGTGGTCGTGCTGGTCCAGCTTGGGGCCAAGACACTGAAATCGGTGGCCGACTATGTCTTCGTCGTTCTCACCGCCGTGGCCGTCGCCTTCTTCAAGGTCCCTGTGCCCTATGCACTGATCGTGGCAGGCATCGTTGCCATCTGGTGGCACCGACCGCGCGACAAGGACGTCCCGTGAAGAACCTCTGGGAACTCGCGGGCGTCTTCGCCTACCTCTCTCTCCTTACCGTCGGCGGCGGCATGGCCGCCTTCCCGGAAATGAAGGAGCTGACGGTCGATACCTATCACTGGCTGACATTTCCCGAGCTGCTGCATTTCTACAGTCTGGGACAGCTCGCCCCCGGCCCGAACATGATGATGGTCGCGTCGATCGGCGTAGTGGTCGGCCACATTCCCGGGGCGCTGGTGGCGCTCATCACGTTTTTCCTGCCGACCGGCCTGCTGACGTTCTTCATTGGCCGGCTGTGGACCCATCTCGCGACGTGGCGCTGGCGTCCGTCGATCCAGGCCGGACTGGGCTCCGTTGCGGTCGGCCTCGTCCTGGCCGGCGCGATCATCATGGGAAAGGGAGCCATCACGGACGTCTTCTTCGGGGTGATCTCGCTCGTCGTATTCCTGCTGCTGTGGCGAACGAAGATCAATCCGGCCTACCCGATCGTGGCATCGGGTCTGGTCGGCATGGCGTTGCACTACTTCGCGTTGACCTGACCAGAAACGGCGGCGATTAGTGAAGAGTGGCGGTCTCGGCGCCGTATTGCGGCGTATCCTCACAATGAGCAAGCGGCACGCCGATCGCCACCACCTTACCGCCGACGGACAGGCATCCGTTGCGCCATTCGCCCGAGAGCGTCGTACCGGCCAGCGTCACTGTCCCGTATCCGTTCGGCAGGTCGTTTACATAGTTGCCCACGAATCGGTCGTTGGCATTCCAGGAATAGCGGCCCGCGCCTTCACGACGGCCATTGCGATAGGCGCCTTCGAAGCGATCGGCGGGTTGCCCGTGCTCCGTCCACTCCGATATCCCGCTACCCTCCTTCAATGAGGCACGACACGATCCGGTCCAGTTGGCCCTGTCTTCCTTGTCCGGATGCAAGTCCCACATGCGGCACCCCACGCCTGGTTCGAACAGCCAGGCGCCATCCTCACAAGGCTGATTCCAGCTGATTTGCACCGGATCGGGTTCGCCGGCCGCGCAATCAACCGTCGCGGGCGCCATCGCGATCTGCTGCGCGATCACGGGCACGACCGTGAGCATCAATGCCGACGACACAAGAACTGGAAGAAGCTTCACGAGGCCCCCTTGGACGACTTATCGACCTTGATGAAAGGAACGCGCAAAGGAGTTTACGGTTGCTCCTGGATGGGGCCAAAAGATGAACATGTGGAGGATGAATTGAGGCGCATACGCGGAGAGGCAGATGGCTGAAGACCAGATCAGGGAAGCCCTCGCCGACATCTACGGCGAGATGAACGAGGGCGGTCTGCTTTGCTGCACGTTGGATACAGTGAATGCAGACGGCATGGACGTCTCCATCCAGGTGATGGCGGAGACGATCAATCTGGCGCCTTATCCGTTTGCGGAAGATCCACTCACCCGCTTCGAACTGAGCGGGGCCACAGAAGGGTTGGAAGGCCTCGAACTCGATCTCGTCGACTGGGACGCCAATGCCTTTGCGACCGTCGGGACCGCCGGGAACGATCCGGCCGATATCGCCCGGCTGATCGACCGAACCTTTGTGAAAGTGCTCGGATGCACACCCGATTATGCCCTAAGCGTCTCCAGTGAAGATCTGGCCTGACGCGCGATTCTCGGTCCGCACGGAACGTAGCGCGACGCCACGCATTGTTTGAGGACGTCTCAATGCAAGGAGTGTGCGATGAAGCTCATCCTGACAACCGCGGCGGCCCTGGTTGCGCTCACGTCCGTGGTGGCGGCGCAGATGCCTCCGACCACGGGTACATCCACGACCCCCGCGGTCCCGCCTGCCGGCATGCCCGGAACCGCCCAGAGCGCCACTTCGGTCAAGACGCAAATCGAAGCGAGCGGTTACAGCAACATCAAGGATCTCACCCGCAAGGACGACGGTTCCTGGCAGGCGAAAGCCACCAAGAACGACATCGAAGTGGCGATTTCAGTGGATAGCACCGGGAACGTCACGCAGACCTCGCACTGACCGCCACACACAGGTAATTGCTGCCGCAATGCAATGACCTGCGTGTTATAAGTGGCGCATGACGTTGCTTGTCCTCGGCCTCGCCCTCTTCCTTGGAATTCACTTTTTTACAACCATGAGAGGTGCGCGCGCGGCGGTCATCGGGCGTCTTGGCGAAGGTCGTTACAAGGGCCTCTATTCGATCCTGGCAGCCGTAGGGCTGGTGTTGATCGTCATCGGGTTCGGCCGGTATCGGAGTGGCGGTTACATCCAGATCTGGAACCCACCTCATTCCATCTTTCACCCAATCTCCCTTTTCCTTTTGTGGTTTGCCTTCGTGGCCCTCACGGCAGCGTATGCACCGGCAAGTCGCATCAAATCGCTTCTCCGACACCCCATGCTGGTCGCCGTCAAGGCGTGGGCCTTGTCTCACCTGCTGGTGAATGGAGACCTCGGGTCGATGTTGCTCTTCGGCGGACTACTTGCCTGGGCCGTCTACGACCGGATTTCGGTGAAGCGTCGCGGAGATGCCGGTGCTCCCGACGTTGGTTGGTCGGTGAACGATCTGCTGGTCGTCGCGATCGGCTCAATCGCCTACATTGCCATGTTCTGGTTGCACGACAGCCTGATAGGCGTTACCGCCGCATAGTACAGTCCTCCACTGGTCCATTTGCACCGCGCATGATACGTTCCGGTCGAAACCGAACCCTGACAGTTGTTGATTAGAACCTGTGATCGTAGACGCTCTGTTTCCGACATATCGCTTCGACAAAGCCGATAACGACGATTTCATGGTTATCGACCAGTGGTCGTATGTCTGGGCGGCATTTGCCGGACCACTGTTCGTGCTCACCAAAGGGCTCTATCTGCTTGCGATAGTAGACCTGGTGGCCATGGCAGCCATTGTGGCGAGTGCCATCTTCGGGCTCACGATCATCGTCTATCTCTTCAGCGCCTCGATGGAAGGCATGATCCTGATGCTCATCACCGTCGTGGGCGGAATTGCTCTCAACGGCATCGTTGCCGTGCGCCTCGTGCGTTACGGCTACCTTCGGAACGGCTGGCGCCTGGGCTACTAGTGATGATGGTGGTAGCCGTGATGATGGCTTCCACCGAACCGGTCGATATGTAGCGGCTGCTTGGCCAGCCCCGGGCAGAACGTGTTCACGACCTTTTCCAGCTTGTCGTAAAGTGCCTTGGCGGGCTTGCGGCCCCTGTCGAGCCTTTCGCGTGCCTTCTCGGCAAGCCGGGCGAGCTGAACCATGTCGACGTTCAGCAGCTTGCGGTCCTCCAGCACCATGCGGCCGGCGACCATCACCGAATGGACGGCCGCTCCGTCTTCGGTATGGACGATCTGGTTTGTGGGATCGTTGAACGGGATCCAGTTGATGTGGCCCAGGTCGAGAAAGACGATGTCCGCCTTGTAGCCGGCCTCGAGCTTGCCGATCTTGTCGCCCAGGCCCAACGCCCGTGCGCTGCCGGCCGTCGCCGCGTGCAGGACCTCCTCGGTCCTGATCCATTTGCGATTGTCCGGCCCCTGCACCTTCGAGACCATCGAGGCCAGCCGCATGTTCTCGTACATGTTCTGATTATCGGAACAACTCGCCCCGTCTGTTCCGATGCCGACGTTCACCTTCGCATCCAGCATGCCGCGCATGTCGGCAATTCCGTTACCCAGCACCATGTTGGAACCAGGATTGTGCGAGACCGACGCCCCCTTGTCGCCCAGCAGCTTCATGTCGTCGCCATCCAGCCAGACCCCGTGACCGACCGTGAACTTCGGGCCGACCAGTCCCAGCGAATCCATGTAGGCGGTGAGCGAGGTCCCGTAGAGCCGGTAGCCCACGATCACCTGGGTCTTGGATTCCGAGACGTGGCTGTGCAGGCCGGTGTCGTAGTCCTTGGCGAGCTTCAGGCACGCGAGCAGGAACTCCCGGCTGCAGTGGTGCGGGATGGTCGGCGCGACCGCGAGATGGACTCCCTGCCCGTCGAGCTTCCAGCCGTGCAGCGCCTTCTTCATCTGCTTCACGCTGGTCTTGTAAGGTGCCAGGCGATAGGCCTCGACTTCCTTCTGCAGCGACGGCGGCAACTGGTCCATCAGGCCGGGGATTGCCTGGAAGAAGCTGGTGTCGGCCACCATCGGCGCCAGCATCGCGCGCATGCCCACGTCGGCATAGGCCTGGCCGATGGCCGCCAACCCTTCCGCCGTCGGCATCGGGAACTCGGCCGCGAGGTCGTAGGCCGCAGTGCAGCCCTTCATCACCATCTCGGCCGCGCCGATCAGGCTCGACAGGTACTTGTCCTCGAGCGTACGCGCACCGCTCATGTAAGGCCCCGCCGTCAGCAGCAACTCCAGGGTCACGCGATCCACCATGCCCTTGGCGAGATTGCCATGGCTGTGGGTATGGCCGTTGATCAGGCCTGGATGCAGCAGCTTGCCCTTGGCGTCGATCACGATGGCCGACTCGGGCGCCGCGACCTTCGGCCCGATCTCGACGATCGTATCGTCGTTCACCAGGATGTCGGCCGTGGGCGCGGAATGGCCCTTGATGTCGACCACGCGGCCGCCTCGGATCACCGTCATCGGTGCTTTCGGCTTCTTCGCCATGTCACTCGCTCCCTTGCGCGGCCGGTCAGGCCCCCGGCGTCGTGTTGCTGCTCGACCACGGGAAGAAGACCCGCTCCGCGATCACCACGATCTGGAACAGAACGACACCCATGATCGACAGAATGATAAGCGCCCCGAAGGCGACCGGCACCTTGAAGAAGGCCGTCGAGGTCTGGATCAGGAAGCCCAGACCTGCATCGGCATTGACGAATTCCGCGACGACCGCGCCCACGACCGCAAGGGAGATCGCAACCTTGAGGCCCGCAAAGATGAAGGGGATGGCATAGGGAAGCCTGATCCGCAGCAGCTCGCTGAGTTTCGAGGCGCGACAGGCGCGGCTCAGTTCGATCAGCTCGGGCGGCACCGACAGCAAACCCGTCGCGATCGAGATCACCAGCGGGAAGAAAGCCACCAGCACCGTGATGACGATGCGCGGCAACTCATTGGTCCCGAGCAGAACGACCAGGATCGGCGCCAGCGCTACCTTCGGGATCGACTGGGTCCAGACGAGGAATGGATAGACCGCGGCCGCGATGGCCGGCGACGCCGTCAGGATTACCGCCAGCGGCAGGCTGATCAGGATCGACACAACGAAACCCAACATCACCGTCTTGAAGGTCGCCAGCGTATGGCCCGCCACCGTCGGGCCGATGGCCGTCGTCTCCTTCCAGATGTCGACCGGCGACGGCACGAGATAGCCTGGAATCTTGAAGATGCGACAGGCGCCCTCCCACAGCAGGAACAGGCAAGCGGTCGCGAGCAGCGGAACCGCCAGCTCGTAGAGGGCAGCCCTGTTCTTGCGGCGGGCCGTCTTCTGCCCCTGCTTAAGCGGCGGCGCGGCCTGGACCGACATGGCGTGTTCCGAAGATGAGTTGGCGGATGCGCTGGCTGGCCTCGTGGAATTCCGGCGTCGCCTCGGTCTCGAAGCTGCGTGGTCGCGGCAAGCCGATGTCGATGACCTCCTGGATCCGGCCCGGTCGTGGCGACATCACCACCACGCGGTCGGCCAGAACGACGGCTTCGGTGATCGAATGGGTGACGAACAGGACGGTCTTGGGCCGCTCGCTCCAGATGCGCAGCAGTTCCATGGTCATTTCCTCGCGCGTCAGAGCGTCGAGCGCCCCGAACGGCTCGTCCATCAGCAGAATGTCGGGATCGTGCACCAGCGCCCGGCAGATCGCGACCCTCTGCTGCATCCCGCCCGAAAGCTCGCGGGGCGACTTGCCCTCGAAGCCCTTGAGACCCACCAGCTTCAGCAGGGCCATCGCCTTGTCGGTGCTGGTCGAATCGACGCGATGCATCATGCGCAGCGGGAACAGGACGTTGTCGAGCACGCTGGCCCACGGCAGCAGGGTCGGCGCCTGGAAGACGATGCCGGTCTCCGCCCGTGGCTCGGTGATCGTCTCCCCGCCAATCGAGGCCCGCCCCGCGGTCGGGAGGATCAGGCCGGCCACGATGCGCAGCAGGGTGGACTTGCCGCATCCGGAAGGTCCGACCAGCGTAATGAATTCGTTGGTTCCGATCTCCAGCGAAACGTCCTGCAGCGCCGTGACCTGGTCGCCGTCACGGCTGTTGAAGATGCGCGTGACCCGGTTGAGCGAGATCACCTCACGGCTCCGCTATTTGGTCACCTTGCTGGTGTCGATGGCCGTCTTGTAGTCGAACTCCGGCTTCAGTTCGTTGGCCGTGGCGATCGTCTCCCAGGAGAACTTGAGCCGCTCCGGGCTTTCCTTGCCCCAGCCGAATTCCTTGCTGTGGTCGTTGAAGACGAACTTCATGACCGCCTTCACGCTGCCCAGGCAGTCGTCCAGCTCGACCTCGGGGAAGCGCGCGACGTGCAGCTTGCAGGCCTCCTCCGGATTCGCGGCAGTCCATTCGAAGGCCTCCTTGGTGGCGGCCAGGAAGCGCTTCACCAGGTCGGGTTTGTCCTGCAACATCTTGTCGGTGGTGATCAGCGAGGCGGCGTAGATCTTGAAGCCGACCTCGACGAAGGGCAGCGGCAGGATCTCCTCGCCAGCCTTAACCGCCGCCTTGTTGATGTAGTAGTAGTGGATCGAATAGAACGGCGCCGCGTCGATGTTCTTGGCGATGAGCTGAGCCGCCATCGCGGCTCCGTCCATGTTCGTCCAGATCAGCTTGTTGGGGTCGGTGCCGGCCTTCTTGGCGACCTCCGGAAAATAGAACCGGTGGCTGTTGCCGGGCGTGATGCCGATCTTCTTGCCTTCGAGGCCCTTGAAGCTGGTGATGCCGGAGCTCTTCAGAACGAAGAGCGAGTGCGGCGATTCATTGTAGACGACGGCGATGGTCTTGACGGGGACGTTCGTGCGCGCGCGCGCTGTCATGACCGCGGCGATGTCGGCGACGCCGAAGTCTGCGGCACCGGCGGCCACCTTGGTGATGGTGTCGCCCGAGCCGTAGCCACGGGTGATGGTGATGTCTATGCCGTGCTTGGCATAGATACCCTTGCTCCATGCGCCGTAGTACATCGCGTGCTCGCCCGACGGTATCCAGTCGGTCTGAAAGCGCACTTTGTCCTGAGCCATTGCCGGCATGACGGAGAGAAGCGTCAGCGCAAGTGCCGCCAGTCCGGTACGTCGGCGAAACGATGATGACTTCATGAGTGGCTCCCGTGGACCCCGTGTCGAGCACCACAGAAGAAGCAATTTCAGTGCCACGCACCTCTCGCTAGGCGACCCAGCCCAGCGTGGCGGCCAAGAGGACTGCGTAACGCCTAGTCTTGCCGATCGCGACCAGCAGGCCGCCCAGCACCAACTCCGACTGAACGTAAAAGACCGTCGCGGCAAGGAAGGAAGCCGCGAACAGACCGCCATGGCTAAGCGCGAAGGCACTCATCGATCTTTGTCACAGACGTTGAACGAGTGTGCGGATAGCGCGTTGAAATCAGGGCCATTTCCTGAAGATGGGTTTCTGCAATTCGATGCAACACCTTGCTACGAGGCGGCGTTGATCCGGCAACCAGCCCACGTCATTCGACACCACTGGAGGAACAACATGAAGAAGACCCTCATCACCTTTGCTGCCATCGCCGTCACCACCATCGGCGGCGCCGCTTTCGCGCAGACCATGCAGCCGAGCACCCCCGCTGGCCGTGACATGAATTCGATGCCGGGACAGACCAGCAACCCGAACACCAATCTCCCCGCCACGTCGTCGAATGCGACAGCCGCGGAGGCTGCTGCCAAAGCGCAGATCGAGGCCAAGGGCTACAACGGCATCAAGTCGTTGACGCGGGATACCGCCGGCAACTGGACCGGCAAGGCGATGCGCAACAATGTCGAGGTCGCCGTGACGCTCGATACCAAGGGCAATATCCGCGAGCAGTAGGAGCCACACCCTACTTCCCTGCGGAATGGCGGAGCGCCCTACCCCTCGTGGGGCGCTCCGTTCGCATGCCTGCGGTTTTGGGGGTGTGCGCGAGTGCCGGTCGTTCGCGAGTGGCGCAAGCGCCGAAGCCTTGTAGACTGAAAGCGAACACTGACTGGTCCGAGGAAAGCCCGCATGCGTACCGTCAAGGACGTTACCTTCGATTTGCTCCGTAAACTCGGCGTCACGACGGTGGTTGGCAATCCGGGATCGACGGAAGAGACGTTCCTCAAGGATTTCCCTGATGATTTCGACTATGTGATGGCCCTGCAGGAGGCCAGCGTCGTCGGCATTGCCGATGGCCTGTCTCAAGGCCTCCGCAAGCCGGTGATCGTAAACGTCCACACCGGTGCCGGCATGGGCAATGCGATGGGTTGCATCGTCACCGCCTACCAGAACAAGACTCCGCTGATCATCACGGCTGGCCAGCAGACCCGCGAAATGCTGTTGCTCGAGCCGCTCCTCACCAACATCGACTCCACCAGCCTGCCGCGGCCCTGGGTGAAATGGGCCTACGAGCCCGCCCGTGCGGAGGACATCCCCGCCGCCTTCATGCGCGCCTATGCGACGGCCATGCAGCAGCCGAGCGGTCCCGTGTTCCTCTCCCTGCCGCTCGACGACTGGGACAAGCCGATGCCGGAGATCGACGCCTTCCGCACCGTCGCGACGCGGGTCGGACCCGATCCCACCCGCGTGGCCGAGTTTGCCGGACGCATCAACGCTTCCAGGTCGCCCGTCATCGTCTACGGCTCCGATCTCGCCCGCAGCGAGGCGTGGGACGAAGGCATCCGCTTTGCCGAAACGCTGGGCGTCCCGGTCTGGACCGCCCCCTTCGCCGAGCGGTCGCCCTTCCCCGAGAACCATCGCCTGCATGCCGGCGCCCTGCCCGCCGCGATCGGGCCGCTGGGCAAGAAGTTCGAGGGGCACGACCTTGCCGTCGTGATCGGTGCACCGGTCTTTCGCTACTACCCCTATGTCGGCGGTGACTACGTACCGAAGGGGACTCACCTTCTGCAGGTCACGGACGATCCCAACATGTCGTCGAAGGCCCCCATCGGAGACAGTCTCGTATCAGATGCCAGGCTGTTCCTCGACGCCATCCAGCCCCTGCTGACCAGGCGAACCTCGTCGGTGCAGACGCCTTTACGGGCCGCACCCAACACGCCCGACATGGAGGCCCAGCCGCTGGCCGCCGACGCAATCATGGCGGCGGTCCGCAAGGCCTGCCCGGCCGACTTCGTGCTCGTCGAGGAAGCGCCCTCGGTAGTCGCGGAGATGCAGGACCAGTTCCGCATCGACAAGCCTGATTGCTTCTACACCTTCGCCTCGGGTGGCCTGGGCTGGGACATGCCGGCCGCGGTGGGCCTCGCGCTGGCAGAGCGCAGCAGCGGCCGCAACCGCCCGGTCATCGCGCTGATGGGCGACGGTTCCTTCCAGTATTCGGTCCAGGCGCTCTACACCGCCGTACAGCAGAAGGCGCACGTCGTGTTCGTGGTGATGCAGAACCACGAATACGCCATCCTGAAATCCTTCGCGGAGCTGGAGCGGACGCCGAACGTGCCGGGTCTCGACCTGCCGGGCATCGACCTAGAGGCGCTGTCCAAGGGTTACGGCGCGCCGGCCAAACTGGCTAAGACCGGCGCAGAGGTGACGGCGGCCGTGGCCGAGGGCATAGCGCGTCCCGGCGCCAGCGTCGTCGTGGTACCGCTCACCCGCAAGCGGCATTCCCTGCTGGGCTGAGCCTATTTGCCCAGGCGCTCGGTGGCGCGCGACCGTCCGTAGACGAAATAGACCGCCAGACCGATCGCGATCCAGACGATCAGCCGCGCCCAGGTAAGCGGCGACAGGCCGACCATGAGGCCGAGGCAGGACAGGATGCCGAGCAAGGGCACCCACGGGGCACCGGGCACGCGGAACGGCCTGTGAGCCAATGACTCGATCTTGCGCAAACGGAGGACCGACGCGCACACCATCAGGAACGAGAACAGCGTGCCGACACCAACCAGTTCACTCAGCGTCTCGATGGGCGCCACGGCGGCGACGATGGCCACGACCGCCCCTATCAGGATCTGGCTCATCCACGGCGTCTGCAGCCTCGGATGTATCCTGCTGAAGACCGGCGGCATCAGGCCGTCATGCGCCATCGCCGCGAAGATGCGGCATTGGCCGTAAAGCAGCACGAGGATCGCCGTCGTGATGCCGATCAGCGCGCCGAGCTGGATAAGCAGCGCAAGCCAGCCGATGCCCATGCGTTCGGCCGCAAGCCCGACCGGCGCGGCGACGTTCAACTCCCGATAGGGAACGATGCCAACCAGCACGGCCGCCACGAGGATGTAGAGGATCGTCGACAGGGCAAGGGCACCGATGATGCCGATCGGCATGTCCCGCTGCGGTCTCCGCGCCTCCTGCGCGCAGTTCGAGACGGCATCGAAGCCGATGTAGGTGAAGAACACGACAGAGGCGCCGTGCAGCACGCCGCTCCACCCGAAGGTGCCGAACGTGCCATCGTTCGGCGGGACGAAAGGCTGCCAATTGGCGGTCGAGATGTGGGCGATGCCGAAACCGATGAATGCGAGGATGACGAGCAGCTTCAGGGCCACCATCAGATTGTTGATGCGCGCCGATTCCCGGGTGCCTTTTACCAGCAACACGGTGAGAACGACCACGATGGCCACGGCCGGCAGGTTGGCGATCGCCGTCGCGCTGCTGCCGTCCGCAAGCGTGACGATCGTCCCGGTCGAGTTCGCGAAGCGCGGCGATACGGCGACTCCCAGGAGGGACAACGTGCCGTTGAAATAGCCGGACCAGCCGACGGCGACCGCCGCCGCGCCGATCGAGTATTCCAGGACGAGGTTCCAGCCGACCAGCCACGCAGCGAGCTGCCCGAGGCTCGTATAGGTGTAAGTGTAGGTGCTGCCGGAGACGGGCATGAGCGCCGCCAGTTCGGCATAGCACAGCCCCACGAAGGCGCAGGCGATGCCGGCCAGCACGAAGGAAAGCACCACCGCGGGGCCGGCGTAAAGCGCTGCCGCCGTCCCCGTCAGGACGAAGATGCCGGCGCCGATGATGGCTCCGATCCCCATGAAAACGATGCTGAGCGGCCCCAGCACCTTGGGCAGGGATGCCGCGTGCTCCGCCTGCCGCATGATGTCCGACAAACGCTTGCGCGCCCCGACGCCCTTCAAGGTCATACGCTCATTTCCCCCCGCTCCCTCTTAGCAAGGTCGCGGTGCACACCCTATATTAAGAGGATGCGAAAAGGCCTGCTCACTTTCGGATTCGGATTGGTCCTCGCCGCCGCCGGCACGGCTTCCGCCCAGCTGGTGCCGGGCTCGATCGGCAATGGCGGGCGCATGCCCGACACCATGTCTCCGGGCGCCTTGCCGCCGCCGCCCGTGGCACCGCCTGCCCCGGTCATGGCACCCCCGCCTTCCCAGCCCAATACCTACTCGCTGAACCGCGACAGGTTGGAGAACCAAGGCTATCGCGTGCAGCGTCTGGAGCAGGAAAATGACGGATCGTGGCGGGCCCGCGTCACGCGCGATCCCGTTCCGACGCGTCCCCAAGGTGTGCCCAAGAGGGTCACCATCCATCCCAACGGACAAATCATAGAGGAATACTAGGAAACCGGCCGGTTAGATCTGGAAGAGCACGAAGCCGCCGATACCGACCACGGTCAATGCCGCGCCGAGGTATCTGTAGAAACGGATGGATTGAAGCGACGCCAGCCGATCGGCGATCGTTGCCGCGCGCTCCTCGGCCCGCCGCTCAGCTCTCGCCTGCATGCGCCGGATGAGGAAGGCCTCGCTCGCGTTTGCGCTCACCGGCGCATCGAGCTCGATCAGATTGCAGATGCACCACATCAGCATCCCGACGACTCCCACGCCGATGAAGCCGACATAGGCGACGGTTATGAAGACGATCATCGAGACGACGAGCCACACGCTGAGCGCGAGGGCCATGAGGATCGACCTGGCCGGCATGCAGTGTTTTCCCCGCGATGTCCGGCCAGTCTACCGCAGCCGGGCGTTGGCGGCACGCGCGGCAATTACTGTCCCGGCTTGATGTTCGCTTCCTTGATGACCTTGGCCCATTTCGGGATGTCGGCAGCGATCGCCGCGCGCGTCTCCTCCGGGGTGCTGCCGACGAGGTCCAGGCCCATGGCGTTGAACTTCTTCTGCATCTCCGGATCGGCCAGAACCTTCAGCGAGTCGCCTCGCACTTTCTCGACGATCGGCGCAGGCAGGCTGGCCGGCCCCAGCAGGGCGAACCACGAGGTTGCCTCGAAGCCCGGGAAGCCCTGCTCCGCCAACGTGGGCAGGTCCGGCGCGCTCGATGTCCTCTTCAGCGAAGTGACGGCGATGCCCCGCACGCGGCCGTCGCGCACCAGCGGCATCGCTGCACCGGCATTCTGGATACCGACCTGGACCACGCCGCTCATCAGGTCGGCCATGTTGGCGCCACGATAAGGTATGTGCTCCATCTTGATACCGGCCAGAAAGCAGAACAGCTCGCCCGCGATATGCTGGGGCGTTCCGATGCCCGGCGTTCCATAGGAAAGCTTGCCCGGATTGGCTTTGGCATAGGCGATCAGTTCGGGAATCGACTTCACCGGCAGGTCGTTGTTCACCATGAACAGCGAGGGCATCACCAGCGACGTCGAGATCGGCGTCAGGTCCTTCAACGGATCGAAGGGCAGAGCCTGCATCGACGGGAGGATGGTGATCGCGGCATTGCCCGACCACATCAGCGTGTAGCCGTCCGGCGGGGCCTTGGCCACACGGTCGACGCCGATGGCGCCGGAGTTGCCCGCGACATTCTCGACGATCACCGGCTGCCCCCAAGCCTCGGTGAACTTTTGGGCGAACATGCGGGCAGTGACATCCGTCGAGCTCCCGGCCGTGAAGCCGACGACGATCTTCACCGGCTTGTCGGGCCAGGGGGCTTGTGCCGACGCCGGCACGGCAGCCGCCAACGCAACAAGGAAGGCGCAGGTGGCGCGAACGAGACTGACAATCATTTATCCTCCCAATGCAGCGGTCTTTGCCGCCTACGGCGAGGGTATGGAGCTTGCACCTGATAGGCAACCGCACCTTTCCTGCCGGACCGAACTGCGGACCTGCCGCCGCGCACGACGAATTGATCGTGCGCGGCGCGGAAGCCATCGAAAGGTAAGTGTAAGGACCCGATGCGATAGGTAATCATGCAGCGGAGGTATACGTGGCGCGCTCTCATCCAGTAGACACTCATGTCGGCAATCGGCTTCGGCAGCGTCGGGCTCTGCTCGGCATGAGCCAGACCGATCTCGGCAAGGCCGTGGGCCTTACATTCCAGCAAGTCCAGAAATACGAGCGCGGCTTCAACCGGATCAGCTCGAGCCGCCTCTTCGAGTTCGCCAAGGTCCTTGACGTTCCGGTCGAACATTTTTTCGACGGAATGGATGCGACGCCCGTGATCGCGAAGCGAAAGCCAGGACGCGCCCGGGCGCCGGAGAAATCCACCGACTCCGACCTAAATACCAAGCGCGAGACGCTGGAGCTTGTGCGTGCCTACTACAAAATTCGGAGCAAGAGCCTCCGGGAGAAGACCCGCGAGCTTATCCAGGCCCTCGCGCGGGAATGAAAGCACGAGCAACATCCGGCCTCCGGGTGCGTTAAGAAGGCTTCGCTTTCTGCAGACTTGTCCGGAGACCCGACATGCATCGCGCCCTGGTCATGACCGTCGCGCTCGCCTCGATTGCGCCTCTGGCTGCCTGTAACGAGGGTCCCCCCCTCAAGGCCCCCTCACCCGATGCGCCGATCTCGACGGTTCGTTACCAGTGCCAGCAAAACAAGACTGTCGTGGCCGACTACTATGACGGCAAGTCGGGCGTCGCTCCGGATGGTCGTCCCATTCCGGGCGGACGCGTCGTGGTCCAGCTGAGCGACGGCCGCAAGTTCAACCTGCCTCAGACCCTTTCCGCTTCCGGCACACGCTACGCGGATTCGAGCGGCGCCTTCGTCTTCTGGAGCAAGGGTGACACCGCCTTCATCGAGGAAGGCGCCAACCAGACGGTCACATACCGCGACTGCGTCACCCGGCGCTGAGGCGCGGCCTCAACGCCGGCCGGCCAAGGCGCCGTTCTCGAGACGGCTCAACAGCCGCACGACCGGCCAGAGCAGCAGGAAGTAGATCACCGCCGCCATCACGATCGGTGTCGGATTGTAGGTGATGCTCTGTGCCTGTCGCGCCTCGTAGAGCAACTCGGGCACTGCGACGACCGAGCCCAGCGACGTGAGCTTCACCACTTCAAGTGTGTTGGACAGCAGGTCGGGCATCACGTTGCGGACCGCTTGGGGCAGGACGACGTGGCGCATGGCCTGCATCCGCGTGAGACCGGTGGAGCGCGCCGCCTCGACCTGACCTGCGGGAACGGAATCGATGCCGGCCCGGAAGATCTCGCCATAGTACGATCCGGTGTTGAGGAAGAAGGCGATCGCCACGCAAGCGAAGCCGCCCAGTTCCAGCCCGGCGAACGGCAGGCCCGCGAACAGCAGGACCAGCAGCACCAGCGGCGGAAACGCCCGAAAGAAATCGACCCAGGCCATCAACGGCCAGCGCACCAGCGGATGCCTGATCGAGGCGAGCAGTGCCAGGATCAGGCCGCCCAGCAGGCCGAGCGGCACCACGATCAGCGACAACAGGATCGTGTTCCAGAGGCCGGTCAGCACGATTGGCCAGGCCGCCTTCATGATCTCGATGTTGAAGAAGGCCTCGATCATCGCTTCCACGCGAACCTGGTCTCGATCCAACGTGCGGCGATGACCACGGGGAGGAACAGGACGACATAGGCCGCGGCGCCCATCATCAGCGGCGAGGGATTGTAGGAATTGGACATGGCCGAGCTCGCCTGTCCCAGGATCTCCGTGACGGCGACGACCGTGCCGAGCGCAGTACCCTTGGTGATGGCGATGGTCCGATTGGTCAGCGGCGGAATGGTGAGGCGGAAGGCCTGCGGCAGCACGACGTTGAAGAGGGTCTGGCCGAATGTGAGGCCGGTCGAGCGCGACGCCTCCCATTGGCCCTTCGGTATCGACGTGAGGCCGGCCCAGAAGATCTCCTCGGAGAAGGCCATCAGCACGAAGGCAAGCGACAGCCAGGTCGAGACGAAGCCCGACGGCGCCGGGCCCGCATAGGGCAGGCCGAAATACATCAGGACGATGATGACCAGCGGCGGCAGCGAGCGGAACAGGTCGACGATGAAGATGATCAGCCAATTAAGCGGCCGGATCGCGAGGCTGCGCAGCAGGGCGAGCGCAAGACCCGCCCCGAGGCCGGTGACGACGATCAGCAGCGCAAGCTCGATGGTGACGACCACGCCGGACAGGATGTCCGGCAGGTATTTCACCATGACCTTCGCGTTGAAGAAGGTTTCGACGAATTTGTCCCAGCCGCTCATGCCGTGCGGCCCTCAGTGCCGCTGGATCTGGCCGATGAAGGCGCGCGTGCGGTCGTGTGCCGGAGTCTCGAAAATGGCGGCCGGCGGCCCCTGCTCCACGATCAGCCCGTCGTCCATGAAGACGACCCGATCGGCGGCGTTACGCGCGAAGCCCATCTCATGGCTCACGACGATCATGGTCATGCCGCTCTCGCGAAGGTCGCGCATGACCTCCAGCACGGAGCCGACGAGTTCGGGATCGAGCGCGCTGGTGGGTTCGTCGAACAGCATCACGCGGGGTTCCAGGGCGATCGACCGCGCGATGGCCACGCGTTGCTGCTGTCCGCCTGAAAGCTGGCCCGGCGTATGGTCGGCACGGTCGGCCAGGCCGACCCGCTTCAGCGCCGCATGACCCAGGGCCTCCGCTTCCGCCCGGCTCTTGCCCGCGACCTTGCGCAACGCCAGCGTGACGTTCCCCAGCGCGGTCATGTGCGGATAGAGGTTGAAGGACTGGAACACCATGCCGATGCGGCGGCGGGCGTGATTGATGTTGGTGCGCGCGTCGAGCATATCGATGCCGTCGACGATGATCGAGCCGGAGGATGGCTCCTCCAGCCGGTTGAGGCAGCGCAACAGGGTCGATTTTCCGGACCCCGACGGCCCGATCACGAACACCAGCTCGCGCTCGTCCACCTTGAGATCGACACCCTTCAGGACGTGAAGGGTGCCGAAATGCTTGTGGATCGCGCGAGCATCGACGATGTGACTGTTGGACATCGCCTCGGATCAGCCGCCGCACTTCAGTTCATGCGGCGTCGGATCGTAGCCCGGCATGCCTGGCACCCCGTAACCCGGCGTGACAACGACGGCGAGATCGTCCGGACCGGGCTTCTTGCCGAACCACTTCTCGTAGAATTTCGCCATCGTGCCGTCCTTCTTCATGCAGTCGAGCGCATCCTGCAGTTCGGCACGGAGCTTTGGATTGTCCTTCGGTACGGGCGCCGCCCAATGGGAGCGTGTTTCCGCAAGTTCGAGGTCGGCGATGAACTGCGGGTTCTTCGATGCCGCGTAGACGATGGTCGTGTTGCCGCCGAGCGTGGCGTAGGCGCGGCCCGAGAGAACGGCCTGCGTGGCGTCAGGCTGCGTATCGTAGACCTGCACGGTGAAGCCATGTTCCTCGCCCATCTTCTTGGCGAGCGTCTCGTAGGGCGTTCCCTTGTTCACGGCCACGGCCTTGCCTTTGAGGTCCGCCCAGCTCTTGATCGGCGCGCTGCCCTTCTTGATGCCGAACTGGAAGGCGGTCCACAGGTAACCCGCCGTGAAGAGCATGTTCTCGGCACGCTCCTTGGTGACCGTGGTGGGCGCGGCGATGAAGTCGTAGCGGCCCGACTGCATGCCCGGGATAAGCGTCGAGAAGCTCACGGCGTCGATCGTAATGTCGCGCTTCATGCGCTTGGCGGCTTCTGTGAAGACGTCGATCTGGAAGCCTTCGACGCCGCCGCCGAGCTTCGGCATGGCGTGCGGGGCAAAGGTGCCATCCACACCGGTACGAAGCGGCGGCTTCTTGTCCTGGGCGAGCGCCGGGCTCGCGCACATCAGGGCGGCGATCGCAATCGCGGCAAAACGGCGTTGCATCATCAAGGTGCGTTCCTTCCCATGAAATCCCCAGGCCGCGACGTTAGATCAGGCATTGTTGAATAGCAATTTTGAGGCCATCTTCAGGCCCATGGCCGACCGCATTCTCGTCATCAATCCCAACTCCACGGAAGCCGTGACCCGCGGCATCGATACCGCCATGGAGCCGCTGCGCATCGCCGGCGGCCCCGCCGTCGAATGCGTCACTCTGAAAGACGGGCCGCCCGGCATCGAGAACCAGGGACATGTCGAGCAGGTCGTGCCGCTGATCGGCGCCATGGTGAAAAAGCGCGACGACGACTGCTCCGCTTTCGTCATCGCCTGCTATTCCGATCCCGGCCTGCATGCGGCCCGGGAGCTCACGACGAAGCCGGTTCTCGGAATCGCCGAATGCGGCATCCTCACCGCGCTGACTCTCGGCCAGCGCTTCGGTGTCATCTCGATCCTGAGGAAGTCGATCCCGCGCCATCTGCGCTATGTCGGCCAGATGGGCCTCAACGACCGCATGGCGGGCGACCGCGCGATCGGATTGGGCGTGGTCGAGCTTGCCGACGAGGCCCGCACCTTCAGCCGCATGGTTGAGGTCGCCGCCGAACTGCGCGACGAGGACGGCGCCGACGTGCTGGTCATGGGCTGCGCCGGCATGGCGCGCTATCGCGACCGTCTGCAGCGCCATGTCGGCCTGCCCGTCGTCGAGCCCAGCCAGGCCGCCGTCTCGATGGCGATCGGCCGCAGCCGGCTCAACTGGTCGTAGACGCTACTCTGCCGCGGCCTTCACGACCGGCGCCGCCGGGAAGTCCATGCGGTCGTTGGTGCGGCAGTAACGGTCGGCGAACATGCGGCCCACCGGGTGGTACTTGTCCATGTGGACACGCTTGGCCTTGTCGTCCCACAGCTCGTCTCGAATGTGGAAGCGCAGCCCCTCGCCGATCACCAGCTGGCGGTCGTCCTTCACATTGATGACCTGCCAGGTCTTGCATTCCATCGACCACGGCGCCTCAGCAAGGCGAGGTGTCTTGATGTCGACCGAGGCTTCGAGCTTGAGGCCGAGATAGTCGGGCTCTCCCACGTTCGGTGGAAAGTCGCCGCTCGATTCGTGCATCTTGAGCGCCAGCGGCTCGTCCGTGAGATTGATCACGAACTCGCCCATGCGCTGGATGTTCGTCCAGGTGTCCTTGAGGCGCCCGTCCGGCCGCTTGTTGATCGCGAACATGCAGAGCGGCGGGTCTTCGGCGAAGACGTTGAAGAAGCTGAAGGGCGCGGCATTGACCACGCCGGTCGGCCCGAGCGTCGTCACCCAGGCGATCGGTCGCGGCAGCACGAAAGCGGTCAGGACCTTGTAGCGCTCGTGCGGCGTCAGGTCGTCGGAAGCGTATTGCATCTCTGTGGTCCTCAGTTCGACGGTTCGACTTTGACGCCGGTGCGTTCGCTGATCAGCTTGTAGTGCTCCGGGCGGCGATGCTTGGCGAAATTGAACGTGGTGTTGCGGATGTATTCGCCGAGGCCGAGATCGCAATCGTAGGAGATGACCTCGTCGTCCTCGGTCGTGCCCTTGGCGACGATCTCGCCGGTCGGAGCCACGATCACCGACCCGCCGTGCAGCCAGAACCCGTCTTCCTTACCGGCCTTGGCGGTCGCGACGACCCAGATGCCGTTCTGGTAGGCAGCTGCCTGCAGCGACAGCATGTGATGAAACACACGCAGGTACGGCGGCTCGTGCGGCGCATAGACGTTGTCGCTCGGCGTGTTGTAGCCCAGCACCACCATCTCCGCGCCCTTCAGCGCCATGACGCGGAAGGTCTCGGGCCAGCGGCGATCGTTGCAGATGCACTGGCCGACGATCACCTCGTCCTTGAACATCTTCCAGACGTTGAAGCCGAGATTGCCGACCTCGAAATACTTCTTCTCGAGATGCTGGTACGGCACCGTCGGGCGGTGCTCGTCATGACCCGGCAGATGGACCTTGCGGTACTTGCCGATCAACCGCCCGTCCGGTCCCACCAGGATCGACGTGTTGAAATGATGCGTCGATCCCTCTTCCTCGGTCCGCTCGGCATAGCCCAGGTAGAAGCCGATGCCCTTCTCGCGCGCCAGTTCGAACAGCGGCAGCGTCTCGGGGCTCGGCATCTGGCTCTCGAAGTACTTCTCGACTTCGTTGGGATCCTCCATCCAGTAGCGCGGGAAGAAGGTCGTAAGCGCGAGCTCGGGAAACACGATGAACTTGGAGCCGCGGCTGTCGGCTTCCTTCAGCATCTCGATCATGCGCTTGACCACGCTCGCGCGGCTGTCGGCGAGATGGATCGGGCCCAACTGGGCGGACGAGACTTTCAGACGACGGGACATTATCGGATCTCGACTTTGATTGAGGTAAAGTTGTCATCCCGAGCGCAACGAGGGACCCTTGCTGACGGCTCGAAGGGTCCCTCGTTGCGCTCGGGATGACACGGTGCGTGGGGCGACAACAAGGTCAAAACAGCGGCTTCAGGCCAAAGCGCGACATGGCTTGCAGTTCGGGGGCACTCTGGCCGATGGGCTTCGACGAATCGGGCGAGGCGCAGGGCAGGAACTGGCCCGAGCCGCGCTCGGCGTTGAGCTTGCCGTCCTCGACCACGACCCTGCCGCGGCTGACCACCGTGATCGGCCAGCCCTTGAGCTGGCGTCCCTCGTAGGGCGTGTAGCCGACATTGTCGTGCAGGTCCTTCCAGGTAACCGTGACATCCTTGTCAGCATCCCAGATCGCGAAGTCGGCGTCGGAGCCGACCGCGATCGTGCCCTTCCTCGGATAGAGGCCGTAGAGCTTGGCGTGGTTGGCGGAGGTCAGCGCCACGAACTGCTGCAGGGTGATGCGGCCCTTCTGGACGCCCTCCGAGAACAGCATCGGCAGCCGGATCTCGATGCCGGGCACGCCGTTGGCCATTTCCTTGAAAGTCGTCTTGTCGCCCTTCGGGATCTTGCCGCCAGCATTGAACTGGTAAGGCGCATGATCGGACGAGAAGGTCTGGAACGTGCCGTCCTTCAGTGCAGCCCACACCGCCTCCTGCGCCGCCGAATCGCGCGGCGGCGGGCTGCAGCACCACATGGCGCCCTCGACGCCGGGCTTGTCCATGTCGTCGGCGGTGAGCGCGATGTACTGCGGGCAGGTCTCGCCGAAGATCTTCAGCCCCTTCTTCTGCGCCTGGCGCAGCGTCTCGATCGCCTCGATCTCCGACATGTGGACCAGCAGCAGAGGCGCATCGACCAGCCGTGCCAGCGAGATCGCGCGGTTGGTGGCCTCGGCCTCGGCGATCCGGGCATGGGCGATCGCGTGGAACTTCGGCGCGCCGTGGCCCTGCTCGACCAGGTGATGCGCCAACCATTGGATGATGTCGTGGTTCTCGGCATGCACCATGACCAGCGCACCGTCGCGACGTGCCACTGAAAGGATGTCGAGGATCTGGTAGTCGCTGACCTTCATCGCATCGTAGGTCATGTAGATCTTGAACGAGGTGTAGCCGTCCTTGATCAGCGCCGGCAGTTCCTGCCCAAGCGCCTGCGGCGTCGGATCGGTGACGATCAGGTGGAAGGCGTAGTCGATCACTGCCTTCGGCGTCGCCGCCTCGTGATAGTCGTTCACGACCTGCCGCAGCGACATGCCGCGATGCTGCGCGGCGAAGGGAATGACGGTGGTGGTGCCACCGAACGCCGCCGAGACGGTACCGGTATAGAAATCGTCGGCGCACATTACGCCCATGCCGGATTTCTGCTCGATGTGGCAGTGACTGTCGACGCCGCCCGGCAGCACGAACTTGCCGCCGGCATCGATCTCGCGCGCCCCCTTGCCCTTTAGGTCGGGACCGATCTCGACGACCTGGCCGTCCTTCACGGCGATGTCACCCTCGGTCTGACGCTCGGCCGTGACGATCTTTGCGTTGCGGACGATCAAATCATACTCAGCCATGTCCCCTACTCCGCCGCCTTGGCGAGTCGGCCCGTATCGGCCAGGCGCCGTTCGAGGCGCGCAATCATCCCGTCGAGTTCGGACTTGTCCGTCGCCGTCAGCGACGAGCCCGGCGCGCGTTGCTTCGGGCTCTTGATGGCGCCGCGCCGGAACAGGACCTCCTTGCGCAGCGCAAGGCCGATCGCAGGCTGCACCTCGTGGCGCACCAGCGGCAGATACAAGTCGAACAGGTCTTCTGCCTCCTCGGGTCTTCCCTTGGCGAAGAGCTCGTAGACCTGCACCAGCATCTCGGGCCACGCAAAGCCGGTCATTGCGCCGTCAGCGCCGCGGCGCATCTCCTGCGGGTAGTAAAGTCCGCCGTTGCCGACCAGGATGGAGACGCGGCGGCGCCCCGGCTTCTTCTCGCCCTCCCGCACCCTCGTGAGCTTGGCGAGGCCGGGCGCGTCCTCGTGCTTCAGCATGACGAGTTGCTTGAAGTCGTCGACCAGCCGCTCGAACACGTTGACCGGCATATAGACGCCGGTGGTCTGCGGGTAGTCCTGATAGACGACCGGAATGTCAGGCCCCAGCGCCTGGAAGACCTGCGCGTAGTAATTGTAGAGGCCGTCGTCGCCCTTGAGACCGGGAGCTGGCGCGACCATCACGCCCGACGCGCCTGCCATCATCGCCTCGTGCGAGAGGCGCCGCACGTTCTCGAGACCCGCATGGCTGACGCCGACGATCACCTGACGGCCCTGCGCCCGGCCCACGACACGGTTGACGACGGACAGTGACTCGTCGGCGGTGAGCTTGTGCGCTTCACCCATCATTCCCAGAAGGGTGAATCCATGTACGCCGCAGCCCAAATAAAAATCGGTCAGCGTGTCGACGCTCTGCAGATCGACCGCGCCTTCGTCGGTGAAGGGCGTCGCGGCGATGATGTAGACGCCTTTCGCCTGCTCGTTCAGCTTTCCAGATGACATCGTCGACGCTCCCCGGCGCGGTTCTTGCAACGCCATGGCATGACGTTGCAGCGATCATGCCACCCGCCGGGCGCTTGTCGAGCGCCGCGGCGTCGGCCAGTGTTCTTACCCGAAGAGGGGCAGGTTTCGAAATAAATGGCGCGTCATATCGCCCATCGATTGATGATATCCCTCCCGGTGTTGCTGGGGGTGCTGCTCATCGGCTTCCTGCTGCTGCAGGTCGTGCCCACCGATCCGGCAACGGTCGTCGCCGGACCGACCGCCACCAAAGCGGAAATCGATGCCATCCGTAACGACCTCGGCCTCAACCAGCCGCTCTGGGTCCAGTTCGGACGCTATCTCGGCCGCGTCTTCCAGCTCGATCTCGGCCGGTCGATGATCTCGAACCGGGCCGTGGTCGACGAGATCTCACTCACCCTATGGCCGACGATCGAACTGATGCTCGCCTGTCTCATCTGGGCCGTTCCGCTCGGCATCACGCTCGGCACCCTGGCGGCGCGCCGCCGCGGCACGGTGATCGATCGTGCCATCATGGCGCTGTCGGTGATGGGCGTGTCAGTGCCGGTCTTCTGGGTCGGTCTGCTCCTGATCCAGTATGTCGGCGGCGCCGGCCTCCTGCCCTTCCAGGGGCGCAACGGTCCGATATGGACCCTCGACGGCTTCCTCAGCATCATCCTGCCGGCGATCACGCTGGGCGCGGTCTTCGTGGGCCCGGTCGCGCGCATGACGCGCACGTCATTGCTCGAAACCCTGGGCGCCGACTACGTGCGCACCGCCCGCGCCAAGGGCGCATCCGACTGGCGCGTCACCGTGCGCCACGCCTTGCGCAACGCCATGATCCCCGTGGTGACGCTGGTCGGCCTTCAAATCGGCTTCCTGCTGGGCGGCTCGATCGTCACAGAGACCATGTTCGCCTGGCCGGGCGTCGGCCGCATGGCCGTGGGCGCCATCACCTCAAGCGACTTTCCCCTAGCACAGGGCGCCATCCTGATCCTCGCCGTCGGCTTCATGGCCATCAACCTCGTGGTCGACGTCCTCTACGCCTATCTCGATCCAAGGATTGCCCGCGGATGACCGATGCGGCCCTGCCCCTGCAAAGCGAAGCCGACCGGCGCGCCATCGCCATGATCCGGCGCAAGAACGCCGTCTGGCGCCGCATCCTGCGTGATCCGCCCGCTGCCGTGGCAGCCCTGTTCCTGATCTTGATCGTCTTCTCCGCGATCCTCGCGCCCTGGATCGCGCCGTTCGATCCTTACGGCTCCAACATGCGCCTGCGGCTCTGCCCGATCGGCGGTGCACGCTGTCCGGACTTCCTGCTGGGCGCCGACGGCCAAGGCCGCGACATGCTAAGCCGTATCCTGTTCGGTCTGCGCGCCACCCTGGGCATCGGCATCTCCGCCGTCCTGGTCGGCGGCGGGCTTGGCGCCCTGATCGGCCTCAGCGCGGCCTACTTCAAGCGTCTCGACCAGCCGCTGATGCGCCTGGTCGACGTGCTCCTCTCCTTCCCGTCGATCCTGTTCGGCCTCGCCATCGCCGCCGTGATGGGCACGGGCCTCACTTCGTTGGTCGTGGCGCTCAGCATCGCCTCCATCCCGTCGATCGCGCGCATTGCCCGCGGTGCGGCGCAGTCGATCATGCAGCAGGAGTACATGGAAGCCGGTCGCGCCGTGGGCCTGGGCGACGGCGCCCTGATCTGGCGCTATCTCGCGCTCAACTGCTGGCCGACCATCCTGATCTACATGACACTGCAGCTCGGGCAGGCGATCCTGCTGGGTGCGGCGCTCTCCTTTCTCGGCCTCGGCGCGCAGCCGCCCACCGCCGAACTGGGCAGCATGGCCGCCGACGGCCGCAAGTTCCTGTCGATCGCTCCGCATGTCTCGACCCTGCCCTGCGCGGCGATCTTCCTCGTGGTTCTGGCATTCAACGTGCTGGGCGACGCCCTGCGCGACGCTCTCGATCCGAAGCTGCGGCAATAAGGTGAGACAAGAGGAGGTGTGGGCATGAGCAGGAAACTGACGTTGGCGGCATTGGCCGCGGTGGCCGTGACGGGCCTGACAGCGCCGGCGATGGCGCAGAAGAGCGTGACGATCGTGCGCGAGATCGACACCGACCGCTACGATCCGCACAAGTCGACCGCGCGGTCGGGCGCCGAGGTCATCTACATGATGGGCGACACGATGGTGAACCTCGACTTCGACATGAAGACGTTGAAGCCAGGCCTCGCCAAGAGCTGGAGCGTATCGCCCGACGGTCTCACCTACACGTTCAAGCTGCGCGACGACGTCACCTTCTGCAGCGGCAAGAAGATGACGGCCAAGGACGTCGTGGCAACCTACGAGCGCTGGCTCGACCCCGAGACCAAGGGTCTCGTGAAGTGGCGCATGGGCGACGTCGACAAGGTGACGGCGCCGGACGACTACACCGTCGAGTACAAGCTCAAGAAGCCGTTCTCCGAGCTGCTCTATCAGATGACCCAGTACTTCCACACGGTGCTGAACGTCGACCAGGCCAAGCAGCTCGGCGCCGACTTCGGCGTGAAGGGCTTCGACGGCACCGGCCCCTACTGCTTCGAGAGCTGGACGCCGCGCGATTCGACTGTGCTGACCAAGCACAAGGGCTACAAGTGGGGCCCGCCGATCTACGACTACACCGAGGCGCAGGTCGACAAGGTGATCTGGAAGGTGGTGCCGGAGGAGAATACCCGTGTCACCGCGCTGCAGGCCGGCCAGGCCGATGCCAGCCAGTACGTTCCCTACTGGTCGATCAAGGAGCTGCAGGCCAACAAGAACCTCTCGGTGACCAAGGCCGAGAACTTCTTCTGGACCTACTTCATCGGCTTCAAGGTCGACAAGGAACTGGTGAACGACGTGCGCGTGCGCCAGGCGATGAATCTCGCCGTCGACCAGAAGGCGATCACCGACGCCGTGACCTTCGGCTTCGCCGACCCCGCCTCGACGATGCTGATGCCCAACGTTCTCGACTTCAACGGCAAGCTCAACAAGGCAGCCTATGGCGAGAACATCAAGGAGGCCGAGCGGCTGCTCGACGAGGCCGGCTGGAAGAAGGGGCCGGACGGCTTCCGCTACAAGGACGGGAAGAAGCTGGCGCCGTTGATCTACGGCATTTCCGGCGCCTTCAAGGAGATCGCCGAGGCGGTGCAGGGCGACCTTCGCAAGGTCGGCATCGACCTGCAGATCCAGCTCTTCGACGCGACGGTCGCCTGGGGCAAGCTCGCCACGCAGGAGTTCGACGCCTTCGGCATGAGCTTCCCCTATGTCAGCGCCGGCGACGCGCTGAACCTCTACTTCCGCTCCACCAATGCGCCGACGCCCAATCGCATGAACTGGAAAGACAAGGAGACAGATGAGCTGCTCGACAAGGGCTCGACCGCGCTCGACGAGGCCACGCGCACGGCCTCCTATCAGGCAGTGCAGCAGAAGGTCCACGATGCCTTCGTCTGGATCCCGCTGTTCCACGAGCCGCTGTTCGTGGTGGCAGGTTCCAAGCTGAAGCCCATCAAGGCGCACGGCAACTATGGATGCGGCCTCTATAAGGGCCTCGGCATCGCCTACAAGTAGTCAAGCAGACAGCCAGCAAGCGGAGCGAAACGTTCATGAAGACGACCAAGATCGCCGGCCTCGACCACGTCGTTGCGTGGGACGAGGCCGAAGGGCGGCACGTCTATCTCGAAAACGCCGATCTCGTGTTCAAGGGCAACGAGATCGCCCATGTCGGACCGGGCTACACGGACCCGGTCGACACGACGATCGACGGCAAGGGGATGATGGCCATCCCCGGCCTCGTCAACGTGCACAGCCATCCCTTCTCGGAGCCCGCCAACAAGGGCCTCACCGAGGAGTATGGCAGCGACAAGCTGGGCCAGAGCTCGCTCTACGAATACCTGACCGTGTTCGGCCTCAATCCCGAGGATGCCGGACCCTCTTCGAAGGTTGCGGTGTCGGAGCTGCTGAAGAGCGGCGTCACGACGATCACGGATCTGTCGATGGCCCGCCCCGGCTGGGCGGACGACCTCGCCGCCACCGGCATTCGTGCCGTGGTCTGCCCGATGATGCGACAGGGCGTCTGGTACACCAAGAACGGCCACACCGTCGAATACGCTTGGGACGAGAAGGCCGGCGAGAAAGCCTTCGAAGCCTCGATGGCGACGCTCGACGAGGCCGCGAAGCACCCGAGCGGACGTCTCTCCGGCATGGTCGGCCCGGCGCAGATCGACACCTGCCGCGAGGGCTTCTTCAAGGAAGCGTTGCAGGAAGCCAAGCGCCGCGGCCTCCCGATGCAGACTCATGCCTGCCAGGCTGTGGTCGAGTTCCACGAGATGGTGCATCGCCACGGCAAGACGCCCATCGAATGGCTGGACTCGATCGGCGTGCTGGGCCCCGATCTCATTATCGGTCACGGCATCTTCCTGAACGATCATCCGCAGATCCACTATCCGCACGCCAACGACTTCGAGCGGCTGCGCGATTCCGGCGCCTCGGTCGCCCACTGCCCGACCGTATTCGCGCGACGCGGCATGGTGATGAACTCGATCGGCCGCTACATGAATGCCGGAATCACGGTCGGCATCGGCACCGACACCTTCCCGCACAACATGCTCGATGAGATGCGCCTGGTCTGCTACCTCGCGCGCGCCGTCACCATGAACTACAAGATGGGCACGACGCGGCACGCTTTCGAGGCGGCCACGATCGGGGGCGCGAAGATGCTGCGCCGGCCCGACCTCGGCCGGCTGGCGCCGGGCTGCAAGGCCGACTTCTCGCTGGTCGACATGAGCCATCCCTACATGCAGCCGGCCCACGAGCCGGTCCGCAGCCTGATCTATTCGGCGGGTGACCGCGCCATCCGCCATGTCTATGTCGACGGCACGCAGGTCGTGAAGGACGGCAAGGTCCTCACGGTCGATGTTGAGGCCGCGACCGCCGGTCTGATCGAAGGCCAGCGCAAGCGGCTCGAAACCGTCAGCCAGCGCGACTGGGCCGGCCGCACCGCCGACCAGCTCGCTCCGCCGGTCTACGGCACGCGCGATCGACTGCCGCAGTCGCGGCCGGTGACCTAGCCGTGGTGCAGGCTGTCATCCCGAGCGAAGCGAGGGACCTTTGAAGCAACAGGAAAGGTCCCTCGGCCTGCAGCCTCGGGATGACAGGAGCGCGCTCCTCGACGTGCAGGGCCTGCGCACCGAGTTCCGCTCCGGCGGAAGTTCGTTCGCGGCGGTCGACGGGATCAGCTTCTCGCTGGCGCCCGGCGAGACGCTGGGAATCGTGGGCGAATCGGGCTGCGGCAAGTCGGTGACGTCGCTGTCGATCATGCGGCTGGTGCCAAACCCTCCGGGCCGCATCACCGCCGGCGAGATAAGGCTGGAAGGCCGCAACCTGCTCGCCCTGCCGGAAAGCGACATGCGCGCGGTGCGCGGCGACGACATCGCCATGATCTTCCAGGAGCCGATGACCAGCCTCAACCCGGTGCAGACCGTGGGCGAGCAGATCGTCGAGGCCGTCCAGCTCCACCGCTCCCTCTCCGGGGCCGAGGCTCGCGCCCGGGCGCTGGAAATGCTGAGGCTGGTGAAGATCCCCTCGCCCGAGACACGGCTCGACGAGTATCCGCACCAACTCTCCGGAGGCATGCGTCAGCGCGTGATGATCGCCATGGCGCTGGCCTGCGATCCGAAGCTGCTGATCGCCGACGAGCCTACCACGGCGCTCGACGTCACCATCCAGGCGCAGATCCTCGACCTGCTGCGCGACCTGCGCGAACGCACGGGCGCTGCCATCATGCTGATCACCCACGATCTCGGCGTGGTGGCCGAACTCGCCCATCGCGTGATCGTCATGTATGCCGGCCGCATCGTCGAGGAAGCGCCGGTCGGCCTGCTGTTCAGCGATCCGCAGCATCCCTACACGCTCGGCCTGCTGGGCTCGATCCCGCGTCTGGGCAGCGACGGCGACGAACGCCTCACCGCCATCGAGGGCGTGGTGCCCAATCCCTATGCCCCGCCGCCCGGGTGCCGCTTCAGCCCGCGCTGTGCGCTCGCCGATGCACAGTGCCGCGCCGAACAACCCACCTTGCGGGAGATCGCGCCCGGCCATCGCGCCGCCTGCTGGAAGGCGCCGCTCGATCTCGCCCTCGCCGAGGCCGCCGAATGAGCACCGAGCCCCTGCTTTCCGTCACCGGCCTCACCAAGCACTTCCCGGTGAAGCGCGGCATCGTCTTCCAGAGCGCCGTCGGCACGGTGCGCGCCGTCGACGGTCTCACCTTCGACGTGGCGCCCGGCGAGACGCTCGCATTGGTCGGTGAATCGGGCTGCGGCAAGTCGACGACGGGCCGGCTGGTGCTGCGCCTCATCGAGGCGACCGCAGGCACCATCCGCTTTGCCGGCCGCGACGTGCGCGGCCTCTCCCGTGGCGCGTTGCGCGACCTGCGACGCGACATGCAGATCATCTTCCAGGATCCGTACGCCTCGCTGAACCCGCGTCTCACCGTGGGCGAGACGCTGGCCGAGCCGCTCAAGCTGCACGGGCTCGCTTCGGGAGCGGCCCTGCGCAAGCGCATCGACGAGTTGCTGGCTGAGGTCGGCCTCTCTGCCTGGCACGCGCTGCGCTATCCGCACGAATTCTCCGGCGGCCAGCGCCAGCGCATCGGCATCGCGCGCGCGCTCGCCTCCCAACCCAAGCTGATCGTCTGCGACGAACCGGTGTCGGCGCTCGACGTGTCGATCCAGGCGCAGGTGATCAACCTGCTGCAGGACCTCAAGCAAAGGCTCGGTCTTTCCTACATCTTCATCGCCCACGATCTGGCGGTCGTGCGTCACATCTCCGATCGCGTCGCTGTCATGTATCTCGGCAAGATCGTCGAACTGGCACCCAAGCGCAGCCTGTTCGCCCGGCCGCGCCATCCCTACACGCAGGCGCTGCTGTCGGCGGTGCCGGTCCCCGATCCCACTGCACAACGCGCCCGCATCCGTCTGGCCGGCGACGTGCCAAGCCCGCTCAATCCGCCCAAGGGCTGCCGCTTCCACACACGCTGCGCCCATGCCCAGGATCGCTGCCGTCAGGAGGAGCCGGTGCTGCGTCCCCTGAGCGACGGCACCGGCGTGGAAGGCCAGGTCGTCGCCTGCCACTTTGCCGAGAGCATC
Source organism: uncultured Rhodospirillaceae bacterium (assembly GCA_945952105.1). Lineage (GTDB taxonomy): Bacteria > Pseudomonadota > Alphaproteobacteria > Reyranellales > Reyranellaceae > Reyranella. The sequence continues at coordinate 39,854 of CAMFGZ010000006.1, forward strand.
GTGCCGCCCGCGCTGGTACCGGAGAATGACCCACCCTACGCCCGCCGCCTGGCCGCCCTGCGCAAGCTCTCCGCGGCCGCGTAGTGTGATCGCGACTTCGGCGAGGCGGGTCAGGATCTGCTTCGCAGCCAGGTGGACAGATCGGGAAAGGCTATTTCGCAGCGCTTACCATTGAAGCGTGAATCGCTACCGTCCGACCCGGAACGCAACTGTTTCTCTACGAATCGGGATGATTGGGTTGCAAAACGGAGTCGCCCAGCGGTCGTCAACTAGTCGACTATGAGGCACAATCTCGACGAGACTTGCTGTGATTGTGGAAGTTCGCCTTACTTGTCAGGCAGTTCCGCATGTTCCCGATCGTACACGCCGCTCTGCAAGGACATCTCTGGTTGCTTCTTCAATCGCCTTAAACCGGGATGGTCGGGCCAAATTTGCATCCCGCGCTCGATGATGGCTCGACCGTCTTCGTACTTGCCGGCGCGGAGGAGGTTTTCGGCCAGGCGGCACGTCCACAAGGCGATTGTCGGCGAGTAGTCAACCGCCGTCTTTAGCTCATCGATGGCTTCGTCGTAGCGATCCTGCGCCCACAGCGCCAAGCCTAGATATCCGTGTGCATGTGGGTCATTGAAGCGTATCGAAAGCGCTTGCCGCAACGTGACCTCCGCACGATCCCACTGCCCGAGCTCGAATCGGCATTGTCCAATGATGCGCAATGCCCTGCTGGCCGCAGGTCCCTGAATGCATACACTCGCCGCTGCCACCGCGTCCGCGTATCGCCTGGTCTTCAGAAGATTTTCTGCATCCTCCAGCGCCGCATCGGCAGCACTGCCGCCCCGTGGCATTGGAGACGAATTGCCAGCCGGCGGCGCTTGCAGAATCGTCTCGCTGCCGACATAGGCACCCAGCAGACGCGAAACGTTAACCTCGACCATTTCCGGCGCGACATGAATCAGATCGTCCGTCCAAGCTCGTTGCCGATCCGACAGAATGACGGTCTCGTAGGACGGAAAGTAGTCGACGCGATCGTACTTCTCGACGATAGCTTCTGCGGCAGCGCGCAGAACCGCCTTGGAATATTGATTGGCAACGGCGACGTCATGTTGGGTGTATGTCGCCGTCATCGGCACCGGTGACACCGTGATGATGATGCCACCGATCGTCGAGCAATGTTCGAAAATCATCGCAAACATGGAATCGAGTTGAGAGAAAATCTCTTCGTACGCGAGTACATGCACTTCAAAGCGATCCGGCGCTGCGCGGATTGCCGCCTCGAAAGGCCTCGTATTGAGATGAGTTCGAGTGAGCTTGTCCCACCAAACCTCGACCAGGCCGAGTGTGATGATGACAGTGTCGGCGGTACGAACACAGCGATTGACCTGAAAGATGCGGTCGCGTCGGCTAACGGCGTCTTCGAATGAGCACAGCGGCACGCGCGATGAGAGATGCAAGTCTGCAAACTTTCCGGGGTAGACCTCAAAGAGTTGCTCCTTGGGGTCATAGGGCTCCCCGACGCCCAGCGCCCAGCGAAGCTCGTTGTGGATTGCCGGAACGCCGTAGTTATCGAGCATCCAGTTGTCAGTTGCCTTGCCTGCCCCGCCGTCGCTCCAGAACTGCCGGGTTGGGACGTTGAAACCTCGATCCTGGAGCGCTGCCTCGATATGGCGGGCGAAGCAAGAGCCGATGGTGAAAATCGTCGCCCCTGGCTTGATTTTGAAGCTGGTTTTGAAGTGTGGGTGTGCAATGGGTTCGATTCTGTTTTCCGAGTCGCTGCGGTGGGGCCAGCGTGAGCGGGAGTGCGGCTGATCGGCATTTCTGCCTTCCTATAATCCGGTACGGGACTATACCGTCGGCGTCTACTTCTGCACCATTGGAAACAAGGCTGGAGTGCTTCCACGCAAGTCAGGGCACATTGAATGATGCGAATGTTGAGATGCTGCAGCAGCGGTATCGTGATGACAAGAACCTACTCAGCCATGCCACGGCGAATGCAAACGAGATAAACGATCAGCTGAAAAGACTGTGCCCCTCGAAGCCATTGCAGGGGTTATGGCGGCGCCCTGCTGAGCCCCCCATAGGAGGTGCCAGCGTCGAAAGTAATGTCGTGGCCTGCCACTTCGTCCAAGCATCGTGCTGCAAGCGCCTGAAGGCTGCTCACTGCAGGGGAAGCACGTCCTCGATCCTCGCATTCAAGACGAGGTCGTCCGAGGCGCCGAGGAGCCACAGCGAGGCCACGTCGAGGACGAGCACGGGGCGGTCCCACCACCGCTCGACAAGGGCGCGCAGCGCCTCTGCTTCCATCGAATGCAGATGATCCAAGAGGTTGAACATGCCGACGAGGTAGATGTCCGTCTCCGGTCTGCCGAGGGCCCGTTGAATCTGCCTTAGCGCGTTCCCTCCGTCCCGACACTCTGGGTAGACTCGCAGATAGAGACGGCCGACGTTGATATTGCCGGAGAACAAGCCGCGTAACTCGACGCGAAACGGACCGAGCTTCTTGGGAGCGGCTCTCTCGTCTTCGGAAGTGCGATACGGCACCTGCTTCGAGAGAGACCCGCAGATCGTCGCATGCAGCCTCGCGCGGCGCTTCGCCAGAAGGTCCCAGGCGATCTTGTGCGCGAGCGGCGCTCGTCTGAGATCGGCCTCCAATTCCCGATAGGCAGCCGACCCGTCGAGTGCATCCGATGGAACCGGCAGCACCAGCGAGAAGATCCGTGCGTGCCGCCCCATGTGATAGCCGGCGCCGGGGTGCGACCGGACGACGTCGGTATGGTCCGCCGCGATCAGGGGCAGATGCGCAAGACGATAGGCTTCGTCCAGTAGAAGCCTTTGCCCCGGGACAAATCTCGTCCGGCTCCGTTCGTAGCCAAGTTCGCTATCGGGACAAAAGGTGTCCACGCGGCGGCCTTAGGCGTCCGGAACGCCAGATGTCGTCGAATACTCGAAGTGCAGCGGCGTTTCGGGATGGATCAACGTGTAGGCCGAGCGTGCGGCGATGGCGGCTTCGGCGAAGCCCGTCAGGATGAGCTTCAGCTTGCCGGGATAGGTGACGACGTCGCCTACTGCGAAAACGCCGGCCTTGTTCGTGGCCGCGGTCGCGGGATCGACCTCGATCTGGTTGCGTTCGAGGGCCAGGCCCCAATCGGCGATCGGTCCCAGCGACATCGACAGGCCGAAGAACGGCAGCAGGATGTCCGCCTCGATGCGCTTCGTCTGGCCGTCAAGCGTGGCCACCGTCACCGCCCTCAGCCGGCCGCCTTCGCCTTCGAGGCCGTGGAGCTGGTACGGCACGACGAGATCGATCTTGCCGTCCTTCGCCAGCGCCTTGAGTCGCGCCTCGCTGTCGGGCGCGGCGCGAAACCGGTCGCGGCGATGAATCACAGAAACATGGCCGGCGATCTCGGCGAGCGAGAGCGCCCAGTCGACGGCGGTGTCGCCGCCGCCCGCGATCACGATGCGCTTGCCGCGGAAGGTCTCGCGCTGGGTGACGTAGTAAAAGACGCTCTTGCCTTCGTAGGCCTCGATGCCCTCGAGCGGCGGGCGGTTGGGGCCGAAGGCGCCGACGCCGGCGGCGATGATCACGGCCTTGGCCTGCAACACGGTGCCCTTGGAGGTCGTCACCCGCCAGAAGCCGCCGGTCAGCGGCTCCAGCGACTGGACCTGCTCTCCCAGGTGATAGACCGGCTTGAACGACGCGGCCTGCGCCTTCAGTCGGACGATCAGCTCCGCCGCCTCGATGCGCGGGAAGCCGGGAATGTCGTAGATCGGCTTTTCCGGATAAAGCGCCGTGCACTGGCCGCCAGGATCGTCCAGCACGTCGACGACGTGGCAGTTGAGGCGGACCATGCCGCACTCGAACACGGTGAAAAGGCCAACCGGCCCTGCCCCTACGATGATGACGTCGGTCTGCTGGGTATGTCCGTGGGCCATGGTCACAAATTGACGCAGTCAATGCGCAAATGAAAGCCCCCGGCCGCACCTGTCAGGGCACGGAACCGGGGGCCGAAATTGGTAGCTGGGGGCGGACTTGAACCGCCGACCCCGGCATTATGAGTGCCGTGCTCTAACCAGCTGAGCTACCCAGCCATGGGTGGGCGCTATTAAGCGGCGGGGCCGCATTCTGTCAAGAAAAGCAACGGCACCCTTCAGGGCGCGATTGGACGCCCGTCCATGCCGTCCACAGGCTCGCCGAGGAAGCGCAGCACGGTGGGCGCGATATCGACCAGGCTCGTGGTGCGGCCGGCCTCGCCCTGCCCGAACTCGGGATGGATGACGGTCAGGAACGGCCGGGTCTCGCCCGGTCCCAACCCGCCATGGTGGCCGCAGCCGATGTCCGGGGGGGCTTCGCCGTCTTCGACCAGCCAGCGCGTTCCCGAAACACCGAAGGCGTTCCTCTCGTCGTGACGCGTCGTGTCGACTGCCGCGACCAGCGCGTCCGCTGTCAGACCCGTCGCCGCCAGCGCGTCGCCCGTCAGGATCGACCCGGCCCACGGCTCCCGTTGCATCGCGGGGAGCACGCCTTCCACGGCCGCTTTCGCCGCGCCGGTCGCGTAGATCAACGCCGAGGTCCCCTGCGAAGCGACGCCGACACGCCCCTCCTTCACCTCAGCCTCGAGACCATGCCCGGCCAGCCATTTGCCGATATGAACCGAGCGGGCGATGGTTTCGTGGCCGTGGTCGGAACCGACCACCAGCAGCGTGTCGAAGCGCTCCTCGTGCGCCTTCACGGTCTCGATGACTTTCGCGACCAGGGCGTCGGTCACCTCCAGTGCATGGATGTGTTCGGGCGAGCCCAGTGGATCATGATGCAGGGTGAGATCGGGGTTGGCCAGCCACAGGATGGCCAGCCTGAAATCCGCCGACGGCACGACCTCCGCGCAGAAACGCCGGGTCATCTCGATGTCGCCATCGAGATCGTGGCTCACGTCGAGATGGGCGCCGCCCGTGAGCGGCGTGCCGCCGGCACCGAACGAGCCGGCGCGATGGAGCACCGTCCCGAAGTGATCGGGGTCGAGGAAATAGGCCGCGCCGGGTGAGACGTTCGAATAGGCGATCTGCCCGCCCGAGTTCGCCAGCCGCTCCGCCATCGTCGGGACCCGCAGGGTGCGTCCCGTCACACGGCGCATGGTCTGCCGGAAGGACGGCGCACCGACATTGTGCACGACGACTTTTCCGTCCTCGACCAGCGCCATCTGGTTGCCTTCGAGGCCGTGACGGCCGGGATAGCAACCGGTCGCGATCGAGGCCGCAGAGACGCGCGTGACCGAGGGAAACACCGCACGATGATCGGCGGCGCGGCGATGTTGGGCCAGGAGACGCGCCAGGGTCGGCGTGCGGGCTTCGCTGATCCATTCGGCGCCAAGGCCGTCGCAGATGATCAGGATCGCCCGGCGTCGGGAAGGGTTCATCAAGCCATGATAGACCATGTCCGCCCCGAGCAAATCGTCATTCCGGCTGGATGCCTGCCTGCGAAACGATGCGGTCGCTCTTCGCAACCTCGTCCCGCACGAACTGGCGGAACTGCTCCGCGGTGGATCCGACGGGCACAGCTCCCTGGTCGCGAAGCGCGTTCTGGACGTCGGGAGCCGCCAGAGCCACCACCAGGCCGGTGCGAAGACGCTCCACGGCCTCTTGGGGCGTCCCTTTAGGGACGGCCACCCCGACCCAGGTGTTGAACTCGTAGCTCGCGAAACCCAGTTCAGCCATCGTCGGCACATCGGGCAGGGCATCGGACCTTTGCGAAGAGGTCACGGCGAGCGCACGCAGCTTGCCCGAGCGCACGAGCGGCACCGCGGGCGGCACGCTGCTCACTGCCATGTCGATGTGGCCACCGACCGCGTCCTGCACTAGCGGTCCCGACCCTTTGTAGGGAATGTGAACGAACTTCGCCTGGGCCATGCTGGACAGGAGTTCCGCCGCGAGATGCTGAGGGCTGCCGCTGCCGATCGATCCGTAGCTCACCGCATCCGCCCTGGCGCGCGCCGCCTCGATGAGGTCCTTGAGCGATCGCGACGAAGATGCCGGCGCCACGAACACCAGTGGGAAGGTGGCCACCAGCATCACCGGCTCGAAGTCGGTGCGCGGGTCGTAGGTCATGTTCCTGAACAGGCTGGCGTTGATCGCCATTTCGCTCGCCGCGCCGAACAGGACCGTGTAGCCGTCGGCGGGCGCCTTCGCGACGCCTGCCGCGCCGATCATGCCGGTGGCACCGGGCTTGTTCTCGATGACGACCGATTGTCCCAGCGTCTCTGCAAGACGCTGCGCCATCGCCCGCCCGGTGATGTCGGTGCCGCCGCCCGGCGGATATGGAATGACGAGCCGGACCGGCTTGCTTGGATAGCCGTCAGCCCGTGCCGCCAGCGGCGTCGAGAAGGCCAGGAGGAGTGCCGCCAGGGAATCGCGGCGCGAGAAGGGTCGTTGGGAGCCGTCATGTGCCATGGCGGCCTTATCGCGGTGTCGCGTGACTCCGCGATGACAGGGTCAGCCGAAGCGCCGGATGAATCCGCCACCCAGGACACGACTGCCCGACGACCGGTCGTAGACCACACAGGCCTGTCCCGGCGACACGCCGACTTCGGGCTCGGCGAAACGCACGACCGCCCCTTCGTCCGTCAATTCGATCTCGGCCGGACGCAGCGCCTGGCTCGACCTCACGCGGACCTGCACCGGCAGACTCCCGATGTGGGGGACGTCCAGCCAGTTGACGTCATACAGCGCTATCTCCGCGCGCCCCAGTGCCGCGCGCGGACCGACGACGACGCGCCGTGTCTCGGGCTCCAATCGCACGACGTAGAGAGGATCGTTGTCGGTCCCGTCGCGTCCGCCCAGCGCCAGGCCGCGGCGCTGTCCGACGGTGTAGCGCACGATGCCTTCGTGACGGCCGACGACCCTGCCCGCCATGTCGACGATGTCGCCGGGCTCGACCGCTTGGGGGCGCAGCTTCTGCACGACCGACGCATAGTTGCCATTGGGCACGAAGCAGATGTCCTGGCTGTCGGGCTTGTCGGCGACAACGAGATCGAAGCGGCCAGCCAGCGCCCGGGTCTCGCTCTTGGGCAGGTCGCCCAGCGGGAAGCGCAGGAAGTCGAGTTGCTCGCGGGTCGTGCCGAACAGGAAATAGCTCTGGTCGCGCGAAGGATCGGCGCCGCGGTGAAGCTCGGCCCCCGCCTCGCCCATGACGCGGCGGACATAGTGGCCGGTCGCCAGCGCCTCGGCGCCAAGTTCGCGCGCGGTCTTCAGCAGGTCGCGGAACTTCACCGTGCGATTGCAGGCGATGCACGGCACCGGCGTCTCGCCGCGCGCATAGGCATCGGCAAAGGCGTCCATCACCTCGGTGCGGAAGCGGCTTTCATAGTCGAGGACGTAGTGCGGGATCGCGAGGCGCTCGGCGACCTGACGTGCGTCCTGAATGTCCTGACCGGCGCAGCACGCGCCCGACTTTCCGACCGCGACGCCATGGTCGTATAGCTGCAGGGTCACGCCCACGACGTCGTAGCCCTGCTCCTTGAGCAGCGCCGCGGTGACCGACGAATCGACGCCTCCCGACATGGCGACCACCACACGGGTGTCGCCGGGGGCCTTGTCGATACCGAGGGAATTGGGACTCATGGCGGGGCCTATATAGGCCTCGCCCACCGCCGCCGCCAGAGCGCGGCCAAAGCCCCCGCTAGTCGCGGCGATAGCCGGTGTCGCGGACGACCTTGGCGACGCCATTGCGGTCGTAGACGATCGAAACACGGTCGCCCATCTGGATGTCGCCGTCGTCGTACTGGGCGACGGTCACGCGCTGTCCGTCGTCGCGCTGGACGGTGACCTCGATGCCGCGGCGGGTCGAGTTCTGATCGATCGCCGTGCCGGCGATACCGCCCGCCACCGCGCCCAGCAGCCCGCCCACGACCGCGCCGCCCACCGAATTGGTGATGGCGCCACCGGCCACTGCGCCGCCGGCGGCGCCGATACCACCGCCGATCAGGGTACCGTCACTCATGCCCGAGCCTCGGCTGCCACGAACCGGAACCTCGCGAATGGACACCACGCGGCCATTCTCCCCACGATAGCTCGCTCCCTGCGAGGATGTGTTGACCACGCCGGGTTGCACGCCGCCGGTGCCGTTGCAGGCGCTGAGGCCGGTCGCGAGAACGGCCGGAACGATCAGGCCGAGAAGCCATTTGCCGAACATCTGTAGAGAAACCTTTCGCGCTCTCGATCCATCCAAACGACCGGTCTCAGTCGGGGTTCCGCGACGTGTCGCGCACAACCTTCGCGACGCCGCGCCCGTCCTGCACGATCTGTACGCGGTCGCCGAGCTGGACGTCCCCGTCGTCGCGCTGGGCCACGGTAACGCTCTGCCCATCGTCACGCTGGACCGTGACCTCGATCCCCCGGCCGCCGCCTTGCTGGCCGTCAGCGATCGTTCCCGCGATCGCGCCGCCCACGGTGCCGAGCAGAAGACCGACCAGGCCGCCTCCCACGGTGTTGCTCGTGATCGCGCCGATCGTCGCGCCGACACCACCGCCGATGATTCCACCCATCAGCGCGCCATTGCCGCTGCCATTGCCGTAGCTTCCCCCGGAGCCGGCCAGTCCGACGTCCCGGATCGAAACGACGCGACCGGCCCCCATCGGGGCGCTGTAAGCGACCTGTGTCGGCGCCCCGGGCGGCTGACCGGCAATCGGTGCGCTCGAACTCACGATACCCGGCTGCACGCCTTGGGACGCGCAAGCGCCCAGTCCTGCGGCCAGCAGTAGCGGCAGCAGCAGTGGACGAACTCTCGTCGCGATCATGATGGGGACCCCTCCCGGATCAGTCGCTTGTCACCCATATTTCCGGCCAAATTACGGCGTCAGGCGAAGGAAGAGGCTAGTCCCGCTCGTCGATCCAGGCAGCCTGGATGGCCTCGAGGATCTTCTCGTTCGAACGCGCGGCATCGTCCTCGAAGTCCGGCAGTTCCATCACCCAGCGATGCAGGTCGGTGAAGCGCAGATTCACGTTGTCGGCGTCGGGATGGCGCTCCTCGAGCTCGATCGCGATGTCCTGCACGTCGGTCCAGCGCAGCTTGCGGGCCATCGGCCTCTCCTACTTGTCGACCATCATGTTGCGCGTTGCGGCCGGGAGCTTGACCACCAGCCCGTCCAGCGCCTCGGTCATGCGAATCTGGCAGCCCAGACGCGAAGTGTGTGTGAGACCGAACGCAAGGTCGAGCATGTCTTCCTCGTCGTCGCTGGCAGGTCCCAGCTTGTCGAACCAGCCGGTCTCCACCACGACGTGGCAGGTCGAACAGGCGAGCGATCCTTCGCAGGCTCCCTCGATGTCGATGTGATTGCGGTGTGCGATCTCGAGCACGGAGAGGCCGAGCGGCGCATCAACTTCCTTGCGCGTCCCGTCCCGCAGAATGAACGTCATCTTCGGCATCTCTTGATCTCGCTCCGCTTACTCGCCGACCCGGTTTTCCAGCTCGCCCATCGACATGCCCGACAGCGCCTCGCGGATGCCGCGGTCCATGCGCCGCTCCGCAAAGGGCTTGGACAAGGCTTCGAGCGCCTCGGCCGCCGCATTGATCTCGTCCCGGCTCTCGCCCTGCATCGCCGTTTCCAGCCCCACCCGCGCCTCGTCGATGGCGGCACGCTCCTCGACGGACAACAGCGTGCCGTCCTTCACGAGCGCCGCTTCCAGCGCCAGCAGGCTGCGCTTCGCCTCGACCCGCGCTTCGGTCAGCAGGCGCAAATTCATGTCGGCCTCGGCATTGTCCATGCCGTCGTAGAGCATGTCGGCCATGTCGTCGTGGCTGAGGCCGTAGGACGGCTTCACTTCGACCCGCTGCGCCACGCCGGTCGTCCGCTCTTCGGCGGAGACGGTCAGCAACCCGTCGGCATCGACGGCGAAGGTCACGCGGATGCGCGCCGCGCCCGCCGTCATCGGCGGGATGCCGAGCAGCTCGAAGCGCGCCAGGCTGCGGCAATCGGCGACCATCTCGCGCTCGCCCTGCACGACATGGATCGCCATGGCACTCTGGCCGTCCTGATAGGTCGTGAAGTCCTGCGCAAGCTGCGCCGGGATCGGGGTGTTGCGCGGCACGATCTTCTCGACGATGCCGCCCATCGTCTCGAGGCCGAGCGACAGCGGCGTCACGTCGAGCAGCAGCGTGTCGCCGCCGCCGGTCAGCGCCTCGGCCTGCAGCGCCGCGCCCAGCGCCACGACCTCATCGGGATCGATGTCGGTGAGCGGCGGCTTGCCGATCATCGTAGCGACTTTCGTGCGCACCAGCGGCACGCGCGTCGAGCCTCCAACCAGCACCACGCCCTCTATGTCCGTCGCGGCCATGCCGGCATCGGCCAGCACGTTGCGCGAGATGTCGAGCGTTCGGCCGACATCGGTCCCGATCATGGCGTCGAATTCGTCCCTCGTGAGCGCATGGAAGGACGGCGTGCCGGCGATTTCGAGACGGCCCGACGTCTGGTCGCGCTCGGAAAGCTGTTCCTTCATGTGACGGGCGAGCGCCAGCGCCGCCTTCACCGCAGCCTCGTCGACCTGGTCGGCAAGTCCGTCGCGCTTGCGCTCGGCCAGCATGCGCTCGGCGATGACACGGTCGAAATCGTCGCCGCCCAGCGCGGTGTCCCCGCCGGTCGCCAGGACCTGGAACACGCCCTTCTCCAGCCGCAGCAGCGAGAAGTCGAAGGTGCCGCCGCCCAGATCGTAGACGGCGTAGAGACCCTCGGAGCCCTTATCGAGGCCGTAAGCCAGCGCCGCCGCCGTCGGCTCGTTCACCAGCCGCAACACTTCGAGCCCCGCCACGCGCGCGGCGTCGCGGGTCGCGGTACGTGCCGCATCGTCGAAATAGGCCGGGACGGTGATCACGGCCCGCTCGACCGGCTTCTCCAGCGCCGCTTCGGCGCGGGCGCGCAGCGCCCTAAGGATCTCGGCCGAGATCTCGACCGGTGAACGCGCCTTGCCGCCGATGCGCAGTTTCACCATATCGGTTTCGCCGGTGCCCGGCTCGACCTCGTAGGGCAGCACGCCGGCCACCGCATGGAGATCCGCCGCGCCGCGTCCCATCAGTCGCTTGATCGAGGCCACGACATTGCGCGGCTCGGCGGCGATCACGGCACGGGCCTCTTCCCCCACGAGCACGCCACCCGCCTGCGGATAGGCCACGACCGACGGCACCAGAGCCCTGCCCGCCTCGTCATGCAGCGCCGCGGGCTTTCCGTCACGGGCGATGGCGACCACGGAATTGGTCGTGCCGAGATCGATGCCGACCGCCAGCGAGCCCTCGCCGGCGTGCGGCAGCGGCGTTTCGCCCGGCTCGTGGATCTCCAGCAAGGTCATGCGTTCGACCGTTCGATGTTCATGCGTCGTGCCCGCGCTTCCTCGGCGAATTTTTCGAGGTAACGCAGGCGAAGGAGCGCCTTTCTGATGGCGGCCCTGTCGTTTGCCAAGAACAAACTGGGGAGACCCGAAAGCGCTTTCTGCACGCCTTGGCGGGCTTCGGCGGCCAGAGCGTCGACCGCCTCGGGCGACCCCGCCTCGTGCAGCGCCTCGCGCGCCTCCATGGCTTCCATCAACAATTCCGGATCGTCGATCGTCTTGCCGTCGCCCGGCATCTCAACCCCGGACAGCTCGGCCATGTAGAAGGCACGGCGGAGCGGATCCTTCAGGGTTCGATAGGCCTCATTCAGCGAAGCGGCCTCGGCCGAAGCCTTCGCCCGCTCCTCGGGCGGCCGGGAAACGAAGCGGTCGGGATGCCATTGGCGCTGGAGCGCGAAATAGGCCCGGTCCAGCGCGGCGGCATCGAGATCGAGCGCCGCCGGCAGTCCCAGCCGCGCGAAGTGATCCATGACCGGTCTTCAGACGTGGAAGGATTCGCCGCAGCCGCAGCGGCCCTTCTCGTTCGGGTTCTTGAACACGAAGCCCGACTTCAGCTTCTCTTCCTCGTAGTCCATCTCGGTGCCGATCAGGAACAGCGAGGCCTTCGGATCGACCAGCAACTTGATGCCGCCGGTGTCGATGACCTCGTCCATCGGCTCCTGCTTGTCGGCGAATTCCAGCGTGTAGCTGAGACCTGAGCAGCCCTTGGTGCGCACGCCGATGCGGATGCCCGCCGTCGGCTTGCCACGGCCATCGATCAGTGCCTTAACGCGCTCGGCGGCAAGCGGCGTCACCGTCATGAGCTGCGGACGGGGACGGCGCGGACGCGGCGCGGCCGGCGCTGCTGCGGGCGCCGCCGGCTTCGGGGTGTCGGTGGTCGTGGTCATGCGCTGGGCTCCGTAAGCTACTCGGCCTTCTTCGTCGCCTTGGCGCGATAGTCGGCGATCGCCGCCTTGATCGCGTCCTCGGCGAGCACCGAGCAGTGAATCTTCACCGGCGGCAGCGCCAGGTGGCGCGCGATGTCGGTGTTCTTGATGGCCTCGGCCTCGTCGATCGTCTTGCCCTTCACCCACTCGGTGACGAGCGAACTGGAAGCGATCGCAGAGCCGCAGCCGAAAGTCTTGAACTTGGCGTCCTCGATCAGCCCGTCGGCGCCGACCTTGATCTGCAGCTTCATCACGTCGCCGCAGGCCGGCGCACCGACCAGGCCGGTGCCCACATCCTCGGCTGCCTTGTCGAACGAGCCAATGTTGCGGGGGTTCTCGTAGTGATCGATCAGCTTTTCACTGTAAGCCATGACACTCTCCTCAATTCTCGAGCGGCGCCCGAAGGTTCAGTGGGCAGCCCACTCGATGGATTTGATATCGATGCCTTCCTGGGCCATTTCCCAGAGCGGGCTCATCTCACGCAACTTGTTGACGTGCCGTACCAGTTCGTCGACCGCGGTATCGATCTCGTGCTCCGTCGTGAAGCGGCCGAGGCCGATGCGCAGCGACGTATGCGCCATGTCTTCCTCGACGCCCAGCGCCCGCAGAACGTAGCTGGGCTCCAGCGAGGCCGAGGTGCAGGCCGAACCGGACGAGACCGCCAGGTTCTTGATGCCCATCATCAGCGACTCGCCTTCGACATACGCGAAGCTGATGTTGAGGTTGCCCGGGATACGGTGCTCGAGGTCGCCGTTGACGACGATGTCCGTGAGCTTGGCCCGCAGGCCGGTCAGCATCCGCTCCTGCAGCTTCTTCAGCCGCTTTGCCTCGGCGTCCATCTCCTTCATGCAGATCTCGGCCGCCTCGCCCAGGCCGACACACAGCGGCGTGGGCAGGGTACCGGAACGAAAGCCCCGCTCCTGCCCGCCGCCGACGATCATCGGCACCAGGCGAACACGCGGCTTGCGGCGGACGTAAAGCGCGCCGATGCCCTTCGGTCCATAGATCTTGTGGCCCGAGATGCTCATCAGGTCGATGTTCAGCGCCTCTACATCGAGCGGGATCTTGCCGGCGGCCTGGGCCGCATCGGTGTGGAAGAAGACCTTCCTGTCGCGGCAAATCCTGCCGATCTCGGCTAGAGGCTGGATGACGCCGATTTCGTTGTTCACGGCCATGACCGAGACGAGCACCGTCTTGTCGGTGATCGCCGCGCGCAGCACGTCGAGATCCAGCAGGCCGTCCTTCTGCACCGGCAGGTAGGTGACCTCGAACCCCTGCTGCTCGAGATGGCGGCATGTATCGAGCACGCACTTGTGCTCGGTCACCGTGGTGATGATGTGGTTCTTGCGATCCTTGTAGAACTCGGCCACGCCGCGGATCGCGAGGTTGTTCGACTCGGTGGCGCCCGAGGTGAAGATCACTTCCTTCTCGTCGGCACCGATCAGCTTCGCGACCTGCGCGCGCGCCTTCTCGGTGCCTTCCTCGGCTTCCCAGCCATAGGCGTGACTGCGCGAGCCCGAATTGCCGAACTTGTGGGTAAAATACGGCATCATGGCTTCGAGGACCCGCGGGTCCATCGGCGTGGTGGCCTGGTAATCCAGATAGATCGGCTGGTCGTTGCGCCGGATTTGGGTAATGGCTGTCATGCTAACCCCTTGAAACTCCTACGCTGCCCTGGCCCTGGAAAGGCTGTGGGAAATATCCGACTGTCGCACTCGGGTATATAGGTCCTGCCACGCGATGATCAAGCGTTCGATATCGGCCGGCCCGGTATTCCAGCCGAGACTGATCCGCGTCGCGCAAGCGGCTTCCTCGGCCGCCACGCCCATTGCCAGCAAAACCGGCGACCGCTGCACCTTTCCCGATGAACAGGCGGCGCCAGCGCTGATGCAGACACCGGCAAGATCGAGCGCCATCACCTGCGTCTCGGCGGGAACGCCAGGCATGGAGATACAGGTCGTATTGGCGATGCGTGGCGCCCTTGCGCCGAATATTTTCGCCCCAGCCGCAATCTGGACAAGAGAAAGTTCGAGCCGGTCGCGAAACCCGGTGACGTCGAGCCCCCCCTTGGCCGCTTCGGCCGCCGCAGCGAATCCCGCGATGCCCGAAACATTCTCCGTGCCCGCCCGACGATTGGACTCCTGCCCTCCGCCGAGTCGGTCCGGCGAGAACGGCGCACTGTGGCGGACGACCAGCGCTCCCACGCCGGGCGGGCCACCGAGCTTGTGAGCGGAGAGGCTGAGATAGTCGACACCGAGGGCCTGCAGGTCGACCGTTACTTTGCCGGCTCCCTGAATGGCATCGCAGTGCACGAGCGCGCCGGCCGCCCGCGCAAGGCGCACGATCTCGGCGATGGGCTGCAGCACGCCGGTCTCGTTGTTGGCCAGCATGACCGACACCAGCGCCGGCTCAACCGACGCTGACAGCGCGGCCTCCAGCGCGGCGAGGTCCAGAACGCCCTCGCCATCGACCGGCAGGATCTCCGCCCGCGACACGGCGCGCCGGACGCTGTCATGCTCCACGGCCGACACAAGCACCCGCCGGCGCCCGGCGCCCGACAGAGCAAGATTGTTGGCTTCGGTGCCGCCCGACGTGAAGATCGTCTCGGACGGCCGCGCACCCACGAGCGATGCAACTTCGCGCCGCGCCCTGTCCACGATCGCCCGCGCCCTCCGGCCGGCGCCGTGAACCGACGAGGGGTTTCCGCCCGCGCGCATCGCCTCGACCATGGCGTCGAACGCCGCCGGCCTCAGCGGGCTGGTGGCGTTGTGATCGAGGTAAGTGACGGCGGACATGGGCACGGCTCGAGCTAGCTGGCGGCGGCCATCGAGTCGGAATTCGCTGCCGGCGGCGCCTCCAGCAGGCGCGACGCGAGCTTGCGCTCCAGCACGTCGAGCAAGGTGACGGAGCTCAGGAACAGGTGGATCTGGTTGCCGAGTTCCTCCCACAGGTCATGCGTGAGGCACTTGCTGCGGTCGGCGCGGCAGCCGGTGGCGCCCATCTCGGTACAGCGCGTGGCGCTGATTGGCTCGTCGACCGCGAGGATGATCTCGGAGACGCGGGTATCGGCGGAGCCCCTGGCAAGGCGATAGCCGCCACCGGGGCCGCGCACGCTCTTCACGAGGCCCGCACGGCGCAGGCGGGCAAAAAGCTGCTCGAGATATGACAGCGAGATTTCCTGGCGGGTGGCGATGTCCGACAGGGAAACCGGCTTGGCCTGGGCATGCCGCGCCAGATCGACCATCGCCATGACGGCGTAACGTCCCTTGGTGCTGAGCTTCACAGCATCCTCCTCACGGCCGGAATCGGCCGTTGTTCGCTACGGAAGCGCCTAAAGTTCTTGAAAACCAAGGCGTTACTACGATATGCCAGCGCCCCAGACAGGGGTTCTGGGCAAAAACCAACTGCGTCACTCGGATTTAATTAATCCCAGCGGGTTGGTCAAGTATCGAGAATCCCCACGAAACAACCACCAGATCGGTTACGACCGAAGTGTCGATCAGGGGGAAGAACCGGAGTCTCGATGCCTGACGTGATGTTCACCGGCCCCGAAGGTCGCCTCGAGGGTCGCTATCACCAGAGCAAGGAAGAACGCGCACCGATCGCGCTGATCCTGCATCCGCACCCGCAATATGGCGGGACGATGAACCACAAGGTCGTATTTTCGCTGTTCCACGTCTTCGTGAATCGCGGCTTCTCGGTGCTGCGTTTCAACACGCGCGGCGTCGGTCGCAGCCAGGGACGTTTCGACAACGGCATGGGCGAGCTGTCGGACGCCGCTGCGGCGCTCGACTGGCTGCAGGGCATGAATGCCGACGCCAAGTCGTGCTGGATCGCCGGCTACTCGTTCGGTGCGTGGATCGGCATGCAACTGCTGATGCGCCGCCCCGAGATCGACTGCTTCGTATCGGTGGCGCCGCCGGCCAACTCCTACGACTTCGCGTTCCTCGCCCCCTGCCCGTCATCCGGCCTGATCGTCGGCGCGGAGAAGGACGAGGTGGTGCCGCAGGCCGACATCCAGAAGCTGGTGGCGCGCCTGTCCCTGCAGAAGGGAATCACGGTCGAGTCGCGCACCATCAAGGGCGCCAACCACTTCTTCCACGACTCGCTCGACAAGCTTGCGGTCGATGTCGACAAGTACGTCGCCAAGAGCCTGCTCAATCCGCCGGGCCGCGCGACGAGCAACAAGGAACCCTGATCAGGGTTCGTTCAACCGGCCGCCCGTCATTGGACGCGGCGCACCGGTCGTTCCGGGAAACGTCAGCGGCATTCCTCGCAGCGAGCGCACCGCGAGGAACGCGAAGGCCTGCGCTTCCAGCGCATCGCCATCCCAGCCGAGATCGGCGGCCGTCACGACTTTGCCGCGCGTCTCCTCGCCGATCGCGCGCAGCAACGTAGGATTGCGCGCACCGCCGCCGCAGATCACCCATTGCGCCGCCGGCGCGGGAAAGTGCTTCGCTGCCAGGGCAATGGCGCGCGCCGTGCCGCGCGTGAGCGTGGCGGCACCGTCGGCCACACTGAGGCCGTCGGCCCAGGCATCGTTGAAGTCGCCGCGGTCGAGCGACTTGGGCGGCGCCTTCGCGAAGAAGCGATGCTCGCTGAAACGTTCGACCCGTCCCCGATCGACCTTGCCCATCGCCGCCAGCGCGCCGTCCTTGTCGTAGCGCTGCCCGGCGCGCCGCGCGCACCAGTCGTCGATCGGACCGTTGCCAGGACCTGTATCAAAAGCCAGCAACGACCCTTCGGCTCCGATCCAGGTGACGTTCCCGACGCCGCCGACGTTCACGACCGCGAGCGGCCGGGGCAGGTCGGCGGCGAGGGCCGCGTGATACACGGGCACCAGCGGTGCGCCCTGCCCGCCCACCGCCACGTCGGTCGAGCGCAGGTCGTTCACGACGCGCGTCCCCAGCGCACGCGCGAGCGCCGCCCCGTCGCCAATCTGCCAGGTGAACCGGCGGTCGGGCTGATGGGTGATCGTCTGGCCATGGAAGCCCACGAGGTCGAGCGTCTCCGGGGCGATGCCGTTCTCGGCGGCCCAGGCGCGCACGGCGGCGACATGGAGATCGGTGACCACCTTCTCAGCGGCTCGTGTCGCATCGGTTTCGACGGTGGCGCCGAACGCCGCACGGATGGTGCGACGGGCATCGTCCGGATACGGCACGGTCAGGGTCGGCCCGAACGAGGCGACCCGCTCGCCGTCGGTCTCGATCAGGGCCACGTCGACACCGTCGACCGAAGTGCCGCTCATCAGGCCGAGGGCCCGCAGGAAAGATGAAGCCATGGGGGAGATGTGTTACACCCCCCGCGCCTTCAGGGACAATCAGCCACGCAACGGACCGAGCGGAAGATGTCGGGTTTCAAGTCGGATTTCATGCGCATCGTGCACGAGCGCGGCATGGTGCATCAGTGCAGCGACACCGTGCGCCTCGACGAGTTGCTGTCGAGCGGCGTCCGCACCGCCTATATCGGCTTCGACTGTACCGCCGACTCGCTGCATGTCGGCCATCTGCTGCAGATCATGCTGCTGCGCTGGTGGCAGAAGTGCGGGCACAAGCCGATCGCGCTGATGGGCGGCGGCACGACCAAGGTCGGCGACCCGTCGGGCCGCGACGAGACGCGCCAGCTCCTCACGCCAGCGCAGATCGACGACAACATGGCGAGCATCAGGAAGAGCTTCGCCAACTACCTCACCTTCGGCAGCGGCGCGACCGACGCGGTGATGGCCAACAATGCCGAGTGGCTCGACGACCTGCTCTACATCCCGCTGCTGCGCGACGTCGGCCGCCACTTCTCGGTCAACCGCATGCTGACCATGGACTCGGTGCGGCTTCGGCTGGAGCGCGACCAGCCGCTGACGTTCCTCGAGTTCAACTACATGATCCTGCAGTCCTACGACTTCGTGGAACTGCATAAGCGCCACAACTGCATCGTGCAGATGGGCGGCTCGGACCAGTGGGGCAACATCGTCATGGGCGCCGATCTCGGCCGCCGTATGCAGGGCGCCGAACTTTTCGCGCTGACCTCGCCGCTGCTCACGACGTCGTCCGGCGCCAAGATGGGCAAGACCGCTGCTGGCGCCGTCTGGCTCAATCCCGATCGCCTGTCGCCGTACGAGTTCTGGCAGTACTGGCGCAACACCGAGGACGCCGACGTCGGCCGCTTCCTGAAGCTCTTCACCGACCTGCCGCTGACCGAGGTCGCGCGCCTCGAAGCGCTGCAGGGCCAGGAGATCAACGAGGCGAAGAAAATCCTCGCCACCGAGGTCACCATCCTCGCGCACGGCAAGCAGGCCGCCGAGAGCGCCGCGGAGACCGCGCGCCGCACCTTCGAGGAAGGCGCCAAGGCCGACACGCTGCCGACCGTCGAGCTGCCCCGCGCCAAACTGAAGGCCGGCATCTCGGCCTTCGAGCTGATGCACGAGGCCGGGCTCGCCGACAGCAGGAACGAGGCGCGCAAGCTCATCAAGGGCGGCGGCGGCCGACTGAACGACAAGCCGATCGCCAGCGACACCGCGACGGTGAGCGAAGCCGACCTCGATTCCGAAGGGACGCTGAAGCTCTCGGCCGGCCGCAAGCGGCACGTGTTGGTCCGCGCAGTCTGATCCCGGAGACGTCAGCGACCGGCCTACCTGCAGGCCGAGCGGGCTGTCATCCCCGGGGCCGTCTAGCGGTCATGAGTTCGCGGCCGGCGCTGCCGACCGCAGCCCTTCAATCTCGATGCTTGCCATGTTCGTCTCCGTTCAGCGGCCCTTCGGGGCCTGAAGGGCGTTCCTGCCGTCACTCACATCGACGTGGCCGGACTTCCCGGCAGCGTCGGGCGGAGGGGGCGTGGATGGTCCGGAGCAACCTCGCCACAGCCGATGAGCGGCATCGCGCTTCGCTTACGGAAACGCATCTGATGGCCTGCGTCGTCCCCCGCCATTGCCTCACTCAAACCAGCAGATATCGTTGATGTTGGGGTCGCCTTTTGCGGGGTCCCACGCTTGGTCGATTCGCGCGACGACGGCATCCGGCGCCTGGTCCGGCCACAGAATGAGCTTGGAATCTCCATAGCGCTCGAACTGTCCGGCGCGGAACCCACGCTCCATCAGAATGCGGACGACCTTCAGAGAAAGCCGCTTTACCTCGTCGTTGTCGGCAATGTCACAGCGACGCCTGACAAAATTCGCGACCACCACGAGCCCCAACCAATCTTCGGCGCGACCGGCTTCGCAATTGGCGATGAAATCCTTTACCCTAGCGTCGAATTCAATTGTATTCATGACGTTCTCTCTACTTATAGTGGAATCTTATGGAGCCCGTGTGCGGCGAATTTATGTCTATCGTTGGCAAGCCGTCCTTGTTGATGCGATAGCCGACATACATATCCTTGCCCGGCAGTCTCAAAATGGTTTGCGCTTCCGCATGCTGGCCGGAAAAGACCGCATGGGGCGTCGCTTGCTTACTCAACTCGGCAAAATCGGCCTCAGCTTTGGCTTTGCCTCCCTGCAATATCCGTACGTCCTCTCCGTTGCCTTGTTCGCCATTCAATGTCTTGTCGTCGGGATACTTGCCGTAATTCTTGAAGACGAACCTACCGAGCTTGCCTTGGACGACAGTCTCGACTTCTTTCTGCATGCTATCGACGATTAGCCGGTCGGGTGGCACGCCGGGCACCGGTTCGAGCTTCAGCAGAGGATTTTCCGGATCGAGTTCCTGCAAATGCTCGCGGTAGGTCGTATAGGTGTCCGTCCTCTCACGGACCGCCTTCTCCTCCGCAGCCGCTGCCGGTCCGGCCGTATCGGGCGTGGGCTGTGTGCCCGATGGCTGAGGTGAAGGCGGAAACCAACGCCGCCAATTCTCGATTGCCTGTGGCAATCCGGGCAACACCTCTTGCGGCTGCCGATTGTGCCCGGGGCCCGGTGTGGGCCGTTGGCCTGGAGCCGCAGGTGGCCGGGACGGTGGAGGAACGCGGCCACCACCACCGCCACCACGAGCACCACCACCTCCGGCTTGCGCGAGAATGATGTTCCGCGGATCGAAGGCTTCGCCTACCTCCGCGCTGCTGTCTTCGTTGTGAGCAATGCGGGGCTCCGCCCCGTCGAGCACTTCCTTCGCTTCGACTTCCTGCGACGGCGCTTCAGCTGACTGGCCGCCCGAGGTCCGGACGATGTTCGGATCGCTTTCACCGCGCGGCAGCACATCGCCCGCCACGTCGTCGACGAGGCCGCGAATGTCGGCCATCGTTGCTGGCTTGCCCTCGACGGATTCGAAGGCGCCTAAAAGCCTGTCGAGCTGTTGCCGCGCGGTCCGGGCCTCCTCCCCGTTGGGATCGACGTTGGCGTTGCGCAGTCCATCGCCCAGGAACAGGCGGCCGAGACGGTGGCGCTCGAAGGCCGGATCGGATTTGCCTTCGACGAGAGCCTGTTGGAGTTTGGTCAGGCGGTCGTAGTCGCTGTCGCCGAGCGACAGCCGATGTTGCGTGAGATCGACGCCGGTGAACTCTTCCGGATTTCTCACCGCCTGGTCGTCGAGCCTGTCGTAGAGGTCGCGGTCCGTGACGACGCGGCCGCCGTTCATGGCTGTCCGGTCGAGCGCCTGCATCTGCTCCGGGCTCAGCCCGTCACGCAGTTCCACCGGCATCGCCATCAGGGGCGCCCCGGGATTGGTGGCGAGCCAGTCGAGCGCGCCCGTCGCCGCGCGGCCCCGCGCCGCCTGCCAGGCCCGGTCGGCGCGCGCCTGTTCGATCCGCGCCATCTTCGATATCTGCGCCCGCAGCTCGGGCGAGGCGTCCGGCGGCGTCAGCGCGACGGCCCGTGCCTGGTAGTCGTCGGGGTCCGGGCGCCGCGCCGGATCGTCCGGCGTGGCGGCCAGGCCGCCGACGATCTCCGTCACGCGACGCTCCTCGCGCGCCCGATCAATCCGGGCCTCGACCGCCGCCTGCCGCTCCGGCTGGATCACGTCGCGCGCATGGTCGTAGAGCTTCGCCGCCCGCTCGGGGTCCTGGCCGATCGCCGCCTCGACCGCGCCGGCGTAGAGATCGCTGAGGCCAGTGCGCACCGCCTTGTCGGTCCGGCCTGCGTCCCAGCCCTTTCGTTCGCCCTGGTAGCGCAGCTCGCCCACCACGGTAGCGCCCAGCGTGCGCAGATGGGCCCTGTCCTGCCACGACAGCGCCGCATCCTGCCGCAGATCCGCCAGCCGCTCGGCCACGATGCGGTCGTCCAGCACCGACGTCGCCTGCACCGCGATCCGCCCGAGCTCGCTGCCGGCACGGTCGAGGCGGCGATCGATCAACGGCTCCAGCAGCGCCTTCTGGCGCGGGCCCCTCGCCTGCGCGAGGTACCGGTCCTTCAGCTCGGCCAACAACGGGATGGTCCCCGAGATGCCGGCCAGCGCCGCCTCCGGGTCCTTCCCCGCGAGACCCGTCGCCGGATCGTTCACCAGCCCACGCACCTCGCCCGCGAACCCGGTGTCCAGCCGCCGCGCGAACATCTCGTCGGCCTCCAGGCCCAGCGGCGTGTCGCCCCCCAGCTGGTCGTGCGGCCATGGGTCCGCGGCCGGCGCTGCCGAGGGCAGCCCTTCTGTCTCGATGCTTGCCATGTTCGTCTCCGTTCAGCGGCCCTTCGGGGCCTGGAGGGCGTTGCGGCTCCGACGGCCGGACATCCCGGTCATCGTCTGCTCGTCGGCTCGGGATTTCGGCGCGCTCGATCTGGTCGAGGCGACGTTCTGCCGTCAGGCCGAAGGTCGATCTTCCGGGTGATCGGTGCTCGATCGCCGCGACAAGGCACGCGGCAACAGGCGCGGCGGCAACGAAGGATGGGCAGTATCACCGCCACGGCCATCAAATGATTCCAAGGACGTCTCTCCCGTGAGAAGCGAGCCCCCGAGTTGCTGATGAACCGGACTTTGAATTTGCAAGCGGGAATCTCGACGGTAGATGCTGGCCGGAATCAGACACTTCCAAAGGTTGTCTTCTGCCGCCCGCATCTTGCGGTCGGACTGCCTGACGTCGGCAGCCGCTGCCGGTCGCGGGTTGCCGGCCGACCCAGGCCGGCAACCCTGCAGCGCTCTTCACGACTGAACTGGTCGTACCGTTCGCGCAAGGCAACATCCCAACTGGTGCTGCGCTTTGCTTATGAATTCAGGGGGATCGCTACGCCGTATGCGATTGCCCTGCCTGTCAGGGCGCCCGCTTCATCTCCTGGGCACCGGAGGGAGGTGCCGCTGGGGCAGTGCTCGCATTGGGCTGGGAGCTGAAGAGATCGCGCAGCGCGCCCGGCGTCATGGCGGACATCATGTTCACGTCGGTCTTCAGGTCGTCGAACGGACCGTGGAGCTGGTAGGAAACGGCGAACAGACCGCCATCCTTCCCGCCCGTCAGCAGCGGTCCCAGGAGCGGAACGTTCGACAGAAGGTTGTTCAGCGCGAACGCCGGCACGACGACGCCGTTCAGGAGGGCGGTGTCCTGTCCGATATCGATGACGCCCTGCGTCGTGAGGCCGATCGACTGGCCGCTGGTGCGCCCATTGCGGACCTGGATCTTGTCGCCCGCCTTCACCAGGTTCGCGCTCAGGCTGTCGAACTGCTGCAGGGCATTGCCCGCACTGTTCAATCCATCGATCGCCGAATTGAGCGTCCCGACGTCACGTCGCGTCAGCACGCGCTGCAGCCTGTACGGTCCCATCTTCAGGGTCGCATCGAGCGGCGGATCGGCCCAGGTATCGTTGAATTTTCCATCGATGCTGAGATAGCCGCCGACCAGCCCGTCGATCCAGCCGGCCTCGCTCAGCAACTGGCCGAAATCGGCAACATAGAAGGAAAGCGACCGGCCTTGCCCGGCCGGCGCGATGCGCAGGGTCGCCCCCTTGCCCCCGCCCATGGTGAGATCGGCCGAAGCGACACGGTCGCCCACGAACTCCATGCGACCGTTGAGGTAGCCGAGGGAACCGCGCTTCACGACGATGTTCTGCAACTGAATGCTGGCCTTGGTGCTCGTACGTGAAACCGAGGCCGCGCCCTTCGGCTCGCGGGCCGCGGCGTCGTTGCGCGCATTCATCATCTCGCGGACGCGTTGCAGTTCCAGCGACGGTCCCCGGATGGCGATGTCGATGCCCCCTGGATGGCGCCGCCAGTCGACCGCGATGTCGGTCAGCCCGATCTTGATCTGCTGAAGGGCGATCTGCTGCACGCTGCTGTCAGGCCCGAAGCGCACCTGTCCCTTGGTCTGCAGGCTCCCGCTCCGGCCGTCGAAATCGGCCGTCGTGATCTTCCCGCCGGCGGCGAGCTTCAGGTTCATGGTCGCGAGCGCATCGGCGCCGGCTTCCTTGATCCAGGCGAGCGGCGTCACGGCCAGCTTGGCCGCCTTCATGTCGAAACGTCCGGAGACTTCTCCCGTGCCGTTCAAGGCCACCTGGTAGTGCAGCATCGTGCCGACCGGCCCGGCGACGAATGGCTCGATCGACGGGAAGCCCGCTTTCTCGACGATCGACGACGGCACCGTCCCCCGAACGTCGTAGCGCCGGCGGAAAGGCGCCTTCGCTCCAAACATTTCGCGCCATGTCACGTCGACCGTGTTGCCGTCGAGCTTGCCTTGCCCGACCACGCTGAGTTCGGAATTGCCGTACTTCACACGCGCGGTCGCGTCCGTGAGGTCGACCTCGCCCAGCACGTCCTTCAACGAGAACGAGGTCAGCTGCGCGTCGGCCGCGATGTCGATCTCCGCCACGGTCAGGGCGTCGATCAACGGAAAGCTCAGCGCAACGTCGACGGCGACGTTGCCGCCCAGCCGGCGATAATCGTAGAGCGTTTCCTTGGGCAGACCGAGTTTCGGCCGCGCCAGGAAGCGGATGACATCCTGCGCGGAGCCGGTGATCGGCAGGCGGATCGCCGCCATCTGCGGCGACGGCTTGTCCAATCCCGTCAGGTCAATCGTGCCATCCGTGACAGTGAGATTGACCGCGTTGCCGCGCTTCACGTCGAAATGCAGCGTTCCGCCCTCATACCGTGCCTTGCCCGACACGTCCCTGATCTCGGGCATGTGCGGCATGTAACGCACGCTCAATCCGCCATAGTCGAGGAAGGCGGCCATCCGGTCGACCTTCATGTCCGAAATGTCACCGACCGGCGCACTCAGGGCGAATTCCGCCGCCAGGTCGACTGTGCCGTTGCTCACGTTGGCAAGCGACCATTGCCGGCCTCCTTCCGCGAAGCTCAGGGGCCAATAGTCCCCCAGCTTGTCGACGGGGATCTGCCTGACTTCGGCGCGGCCGGCAAAATGGTGTTGCTCGTCCGCGCGCCGTCCGTCGCCCGTGACGACCACCTTGGCGGCCCCGAAATCGAAATCGACCCGTTCGATCTTCGACGTATGCTCGATATTGTCGACGGTGAACTGCGCCGTCATGGCGTGCACCTGGTGGGTCGCCGGCAGGATACCCGGCAGGGTGACGCTGCCGTTGTTGCCGCTGATGTCGACGGCGACGCTCCTGATCTCCCCGTGGCCGGTCCCGTCGATCTGCAGCCGCCCCGAAAAGGCGATATCGACGCCCCGCAGAATGGACAGGTCGGGCGAAAGATCGGCAAAGATCCAGGGCTTGAATCCCGCGATCCTTGCCTCCAGCGAGATGCGGCTGCGATCACGCGTGTAGGTGCCGGCAAGCGAGAGGTCGACCGGGTCGCCGTGCCCCTCGAAGCGGGCATCGGCGGTTATGAAGACACCGGCGGCGTCGCGACGTAGTTGCGCGTTGGCGCTGGGCGCCGTCCAGGAGAGACCGGTCTTGAGGTCGCGAAGGACGACATTCGCCCGTTCGATGAGGACCGAATCGAGCTGGCCGATCAGCGACTTGTAGTTCGGTTCGGCGAGCAACTGGTCGACGAGGATCGACACCGCCGCGCCCTGCGCCCCGCCTTCGTCGGAGGTGAAGATGCGCTGGAACATCCCGCCGTCGCGCGCGATGTTCGCCTCGATCACCGGCCGCGAGATGACGATCGACGTCGGCAGCAATATTCCCTGCACGAAAGAACGGGGTTCGAAGGTCAGGGCCGCCTCGGGCACGGTCGCGACCACCTGATTCTGGTCGTTGGTGAACCGCAAGCCGCTGAACGCCAGCCGGATGGGCCGGCTGAGACCGCTCCACTCGAAGGAGATATGGTCGAAGTCGGGGTGGATTTCGTTGCCCGGCACGTCGATCAAACGGGCGATGCGCGGCTTCAGGAAGTCGAGGCTGACCGGTCCGGCCATGAGCCGGAGCGACGCCACGACAAGGAGCGCGGCCAGCGCAAGCACGACACCGGCCGTCACACGCACCACTAACCGGTAGGTCCGCTTGACCAAACTCGACTCTTTCCGTTCCTTGACGATGACGGCACGCTTGGGCAAGCGTTCCGACGATGATGAGTATTTACCCGTCGACACATTGAATGTCTTGGTTTTCGACCGACCGCCTTCCTCGTCCGCACGATCGTGAGCGGCAAGCCGTGGCCTGGGCGCGCTGGGATGAGCGCGCCGCACGGCCCGACGCCCCGTCGGGCATCGCCCTGCTCGACGCTCTGTTCGGCAACAGCCCTTACCTTACGGAGACGGCCTTACAGAACCCGGCTTTTATGACCGATCTATGGCGTCGCGGGCCCGACGCCGTCATGTCGGACCTCATGGCCGAGGTTGCCTTGGTCCAGGCCGCCTCGACCACTGGCGCCACGCCCGACGACATCGCTGTCAGGCTGCGGCGCCTCAAGCGCCGCGTGGCACTCGGCATCGCCGTCGCCGACATTGCCGGCACCTGGCCGCTCGACCGCATCACGGGGGAGCTCAGCGAATTCGCTTCCCGCTGCCTGCGCGCCCTCACCGATTCGATACTGCTCCAGCTCGAACGCGACAGGCAGCTTGCGCTGGGCGGCGATCCGCAGGCGGCGGCCTTCACCGTGCTGGGCATGGGCAAGCTGGGTGCCGGCGAGCTCAACTACTCGAGCGATATCGACCTCATCCTGCTCTACGACCGCGACGCGCCGGCCCTGGCCGGAAACGAGCAGCTATCGCGCCACTTCGTGCGTGCCGCCCGGCTGCTGGTGCAGCTCATGTCCGAGACCTCCGCCGACGGCTACATCTTCCGCACCGACCTCCGGCTCCGCCCCGACCCGGGCTCGACGCCGCTCGCGATGTCGGTCCAGGCCGCGGAACTCTACTACGAGAGCGTCGGGCAGAATTGGGAGCGTGCTGCCATGATCAAGGCGCACCCCGTCGCCGGCAACGAAGCCGTCGGGGCCGCCTTCGTCGCCGGCATGACGCCCTACATCTGGCGCAAGCACCTCGACTTCGCGGCGATCCACGACATCCATTCGATCAAGCGTCAGATCGACGCCCATCGCGGCGGCGGCACGATCAAGGTCCTCGGCCACAACGTGAAGCTCGGTCGCGGCGGCATCCGCGAGATCGAGTTCTTCGCCCAGACGCAGCAGCTCATCTTCGGCGGCCGCAATCCCTCGCTACGGGGCCGCGTCACCTGCAAGACACTGAAGGCGCTCGCCGCCGCGGGTCACATTACTGTGAAAGCCGCGGACGAGTTGATCGAAGCCTATGGCTTCCTGCGCCGGGTCGAACATCGCCTTCAGATGATCGACGACCGGCAGACCCACTCCATTCCCGCCGACGAGGCGGGCGTGGCCGCCCTCGCGACCTTCCTCGGCTACGATACCCCGGCGGCCTTCCGGGAGGCGCTGCTCGAGACGCTGCGCCTCGTGGAAAGCCACTATGCCAATCTCTTCGAGGAGGCACCGAGCCTCGCGGGCCCCGGAGGCAATCTGGTCTTCACCGGCACCGACGACGATCCGGGCACGCTCGAGACGCTGAAGTCGCTGGGCTTCCGGGATCCGTCCGCCGCGGCAGGCATCGTGCGGCGCTGGCACCACGGTCGCTTCCGCTCGACGGCGACGGCACGCGCTCGCGAGTTGCTGACGGAATTGATGCCCGGATTGCTGAAGGAGCTGGGAAGCACCGCCGCTCCCGATCAGGCATTGCTGAACTTCGACCTCTTCCTCAGCAACCTGCCGGCCGGGGTTCAGCTCTTTTCCCTCTTCAAGGCCAACCCTGCCCTGCTCGAGCTGCTGGCCACCATCATGGGCAGCGCGCCCGGGCTGGCGGCCCACCTTGCACGGCGGACGCTGCTCCTGGATTCGGTGCTCTCGCCGGATTTCTACCGGCGCCTGCCGCCGGCCGGTGAAATGACGGGCGAACTTGCCGCCATTCTGGCCCGCGTCGAGCACGAGCAGGACATTCTCGACCTGGCCCGTCGCTGGGCAAACGACCGGCGCTTCCAGGTGGGTGTGCAACAGCTCAAGCGGATCGTGACCCCGGCCGAGGCGGGCCTCGCCTATTCGGACATCGCAGCGGCGACGATCTCCGCGCTCTGCGAACGCGTCGAGCAGCGCTTTGCCGAGACCCATGGCGGCTTTCACGGCCAGCGCCTGGCGGTACTCGGCCTGGGCAAGCTCGGCAGCCGCGAGATGTCGGCCACGTCCGACCTCGACCTGATCTTCGTCTATGACATTCCCGATGGCATGGAAGCTTCCGACGGTCCCAAGCCGCTCTCGCCCATCCAGTATTACACGCGGCTCAGCCAGAAGATGGTGACGGCGCTGACCGCCCACACCAACGAGGGCGCGCTCTACGAAGTCGACATGCGCCTGCGGCCGTCGGGCCGCTCCGGGCCGCTCGCCAATTCGCTGGAAGGCTTCGAAACCTATCACGCCCAGTCGTCGTGGACATGGGAGCACATGGCGCTGACCCGCATGCGCGTGATCCACGGGCCGCAGGCACTGGTCGAGCGCCTGACCGAGACCGTGAGAGCCACGCTCTGCCGCACGCGCGATCCCGAGACGCTGGTCAAGGACGTCGCCGACATGCGCGACCGCATCGCCCAGCATGCACCGCCCAAGAGCCTGTGGGACTTCAAACACCTCCCCGGCGGACTGTTCGACATCGATTTCGTCGCCCAGTATCTCGCGCTTCGTCACGCCTGCGCGCACCCCGACATCCTCGATCCGCATCCGGCGGAGATGCTGCGCCGCATGGCGTCGGTCGGGCTGATAGACCCGGCCGACGCCGATAGTCTTCGCGCCACCCGCACGCTCCTGTCTGACGTCCAGAGCCTGCTGCGCCTCACCCTGAACGGCGACGAGGCCGCCTTCGACGAGAGCAAGGCGCCGGAAGGCCAGCAGCGCCTGATCGCCGCCACCGAGGGCGCACCCGACCTCACCGCCCTGCGCGCGCGCATCGAGGCCGAATCGAAGGCCGTACGTGCTATCTACGAACGGATCGTCGAGGCTCCGGCCCTGGCGGCAGGCTGGCAAGCAAGGAACAGGAAATGAGCGTCGCAGAAGGCAAGAAGGCCCCGGATTTCACTGCAGCCACCGACGGCGGCGGCAAGCTCAAGCTCTCCGACCTGCGCGGCAGGCCGGTGGTTCTCTACTTCTATCCGAAGGACGATACGCCGGGCTGCACGACCGAAGCCTGTGGCTTCCGCGATGGTGCCGCCGCGTTCAAGAAGCTGAAGGCACAGGTAGTCGGCGTCTCCAAGGACAGCGTGGCCCGTCACGACAAGTTCAAGGCCAAGTACGAGCTCGACTTCCCGCTGGTCTCGGACGAGGACGGCAAAGTCTGCGAGAAGTACGAGACCTGGATCGAGAAGAGCCTCTACGGCCGCAAGTACATGGGCATCGACCGCGCCACCTTCCTGATCGACAAGGACGGCGTCGTCCGGAAGATCTGGCGGAAGGTCAAGGTCGCGGGCCATGTCGACGAGGTCCAGGAAGCGCTCAAGGCACTTTAGCCAGCCCCTTCAGAGCCCGAATGGTCTCGCGCAGACCGAGGTGCTGGACCTTGTCGCGCCGGATCACGATGGCGAGCTTGCGATAGAGGCGCGGCGAGAGCGGCCGCACCACGAGGTTGGTGCGATCGCCCGCCTCGCGCACCGCGACTGCGGGCAGGATGGCGCAGCCCAGCCCTGCTTCCACCAGCCGCTTGATCGCCTCGACGCTGCCAAGCGCCATCTTGGCCTTGAGCTCGACGCCGCCGTTGAAGAACCACTGATCGGTCACGACCCTGGTCTGGCCGCCCGGTTCGAACATGATGACCGGCCGGCTGGCCATGACCGCAGGGGTCACCCGTCGCGGTAGAGCCACACCGTCGCGCGCCGTCACCGCCACGAACTCGTCGTCGAGCAGCGGCGACACTTCCAGACCGCGACCACCTGCCGGCAGTGTCACCAAGCCGATATCGAGCCCATTGTCCTGCACCGCCTTCACGACATCCGACGTGTTGCCGGTCGCGATGGTGATTTCCAGCTCGGGCAGCTTGCGGCGCAGGCCGCGCAGCATCGGCGGCAGGCGGAAGATGGCGGCGGTGGCGCCGGTGCCGAGCCGCACGCGCCCCACCTCGCCGCTCGTGAAGCGCGCCAGGCCTTCGAGCAGCGACGCCACGGCGGCGTCGATACGCGCCGCGTGATCGAGCAATTCGCTGCCGGCCGCCGTCGGCGTCGCCCGCCGCCCCAAGCGCTCCAGCAGCCGAACACCGAGCCGCTTCTCGAGCTGGCCGATCTGCTGGCTGATCGCCGGCTGGGTCAGGTTGAGATGGGACGCCGCGGCGGAAAACGAACCCAGCCGCGCGACCTCGGTGAAGGCGTTGACGTGATCGAGGTTGAGACCGCGCATGGCAAATTTTCTCTTATGGATTTCATAAGATAACAAGATTTCTCTTATGCCTCCACCGGCTGCAGATTGCGCCCATGGCAAATCGCAGCAGGTTTGGAGACATCGCCATGGAGATCGGCCGCTATTTCGGCGGTTCGCCCTGGTCGCGGATGCGCCAGCGGGAGGCGCTACGCAATCTCGACGATCACCTCCTGTCGGACATCGGCCTGTCACGAGAACAGGTGCTTTCAGAGGGAACGATGATGAGGACGGCCATCGACATTCGCGACGCCCGAGAAGGCGACATGCGCTTCGTGCAGGAAATCTATGCCCACCATGTGCTGCACGGGCTGGCGAGCTTCGAGGAGGCCGCGCCCACCGTCGCGGAGATGATCGGCCGCCGGGAAGCCGTGCTGAAGCTCGGCCTTCCCTACCTCGTGGCCGAGATGGACGGCCGGATCGTGGGGTACAGCTATGCCTCGCTGTACCGGCCGCGGCCGGCCTATCGCCACACGATCGAGGATTCGGTCTATGTCCGGGATGGGCTCGAAGGGCACGGCATCGGCCGGGAGCTGCTGTCGACCCTGATAAAGCGCTGCGAGAACGGACCCTGGCGGCAAATGCTGGCCGTCATCGGCGACAGCGCCAATGCGGGTTCGATTGGCCTGCACGGCAGCCACGGCTTCCGCCAGATCGGCAAACTCGACGCCGTCGGCTTCAAGTTCGGCCGCTGGGTGGATTCGATCCTGATGCAGCGGCCGCTTGGGAAGGGCGATCTCGCCCTTCCCTGAATTCAGCCGGGATTACTTTTTCGCCGGCGACCAGCCGTAGATCTTTTGCAGCGAACCGCCCATCAGGGTCGCGCGGTCGCTGTCAGACAGGCGATCGGTGACGCGGAAGGCATCGACGCCCTCCTTGTAGGTGAGCAACGCCACGGCGCGGGTCCAGTCGGTGCCCCACATGCAGCGATCCAGGCTGAAGGCGTCGAAGATGCGTCCCAGCGGATCCCAGATGTCTTTGTAGGGAAACTTCTCGTGGCTGAGCGTGCAGGCGCCGGTGATCTTCACGACGACGTTCTTGTGCTCCGCCAAGGCGAGCAACTGCGGCAGCTCGTGCCACGGCTCCTTCGGCGCCGGCGGCGCCATTGGCTGTTCGAGGCCGAGATGGTCGATCACGAGAGTCGTGTTCGGATTGCGCTTGGCGAGTTCGGCGACCTGCGGCAGGCGCCCGCGCGCCATCAGGTTGACCGGCAGGTCATGCTTGGCCGCCGCCGCCAACACGCGGTTGATGCCGGGATCGGCCGCGTCGGTCGAGATCTCCGGCGTAAACATGATGCGGATCGCCACCGCGCCGTCCATCGCCGCCCAGTCCGCGATCGTGCCCTCGACCTTGGGATCGTTGGCATTGACCGGCTTGATGACGCCGAACCGGCCAGGATGCGCCTTCTGGACGGCAACGGCATAGCTCTCGTCCCAGCGATACATTGTGTAAACGGAAACCAACAGCGCACCGTCGACGCCGACGGAGTCCATCGCCTTGATCATGTCCTCGGCGGTGACCTCAGGCGGTCCTGCCAGCACTGCAGTCCACGGGCGGCCCGGATGATTGCGCTCGTAGCAGTGAACCTGGGCGTCGATCGTCGGCATGCGTTTCTCCCTTACAATTGGCGGACGGTACCGCCGCCGCTGCATTTGTCATGGGAATTCGAGGACGCCGCCCACCATGCGATACGATTCCCACATGGCGGCCCTGACCGGCTCTCCGTAGATTCCCGTCTGTCAGTCCCTCTTCTCCCGGAGGATGTTGCAATGGCCGTAAAAGGCAGGCAGTCGATCGGACAGATCGGCATCACCCTCATCGTTCAGGACGTGGCCGCCGCGGCCGATTTCTATAGAGATGTGATCGGCGCCGAGGAGATCCGGCGCAACTTCTCGCACAACCATGGCGAACCGGCGGGTCCGGAGGCTTTGGGCGCCGAGTTTGCGCTCGCCGGCGCCCGCCTCAATGTGACGAAAGAGAACCCGCACTGGCGCCAAGCGCCTCGCCCGGATTGGCCACGATCGCCGACGTCCGCGTGGGCGTCCTCGGGATTCCTGATCGTCTATGTCGACGATGTTGATGATGTATTCGCCCGCGCTCTGGCCGCCGGAGCGACATCGCTCGCGAAGAATCAGGGTCCACAGGAAACCTACTGGGGCGACAAGGTCGTTCGGATCATCGATCCCTTCGGTCACGGCTGGGTTATCCAGAGCCGGCTCGAAGATGTCGAGGAAGGCGAACTTGCCGCGCGTTTCGAGGCTCAGCGCGCCCGCGTCCGCGCCCGCCGGACGGTACAGCAGGCATGAGCGTCGAAGCGGTGCGTGCGTTTCTGTCGGCGCATGCGCCTGATCTCCAGGTTGTCGAACTCGATGCCAGCACCGCAACAGTCGAAATGGCTGCCAAAGGTCATGGCGTTGCGCCGGCACAGATCGCCAAGACGCTGTCGCTTCGCATCAAGGACCGCAATCTGCTGATCGTGACCTCCGGCGATGCGAGGCTGAACAATCGCAAGATCAAGGACGTGCTGGGTGGCAAGCCACGCATGCTGAGTGCCGACGAAGTCGTGGCCCTCACCGGCCATCCGGTGGGTGGCGTTTGTCCGTTCGGGCTGCCAACGCCGCTTCCGGTCTATTGCGACAGCTCGCTGCGGGCGTTCGACGAGGTGGTCCCGGCTGCGGGCTCGACCAACTCGGCGGTCCGTATCGCGCCGGAGCGTATGGCGACGCTCGTGAATGCCAAATGGATCGACGTCTGCGACCGGCCGGGCATGGCTTCGGAGCCGTCATGAAAGTCTTCAGTGCGATCGCGGTCCAGCGCGTGGTCGAGGAGCTCGTCCCCGCTTTCGAGAAGGTCCACGACTGCAGACTCGACTTCACCTGGGCCACGGCCCCCCTGCTCCTGAAGCGCCTTCAGGCCGGCGAGAAGGCCGACGCGCTGATCCTCAACCGCGCGGTCACCGACATGCTGCTCGACACCGGCAGGATCGTCGCCGGGTCGGACGTTGTGATCGCAAGCTCCGCCACGGCCATCGCGGTCAGGGCGGGCGCACCAAAGCCCGACATCTCCACGCCCGAGGCGCTGAAGCGCACACTGCTCGACGCCAGGGCGATCTCTTATACGGATCCCGCGGCCGGCGGCGCGAGCGGCATCTACTTCGCGAAGCTGCTGGAGCGCATGGGCATCGCCCGCGAGATCAACGCCAAGACGAAGTTCCCGCCGCCCTCGGGCTATTCCGGCATGTTCCTGCCGACCGGCGAAGTCGACCTAGCCGTCCAGCAGGTGCCGGAACTGCTGAGCGTGCGCGGCGTCGAGATCGTTGGCACGCTGCCGGGCGATCTCCACATGGTCACGGTGTTCGTGGCCGGCATCCCCGCCGACAATACGCGGCCCGCGCTGGCCAAAGCCCTGATCGAGAGCCTTCGCACGCCGGAAGCCAAGGCGCTCTTCCGCGCGAAGGGGCTGGAGCCGGGCTGAGCCGGCTCAGGCTTTCACGGCCTTCTGCTCTTCCAGCCGGTCGGTGGACGGCGGCGGCGTGCGCGAGAGATCGGCGATCTCTGCGCGCAGTTCCGGCGTCATGTCGATCTTCACCGAGGCGAGCGAATCCTTGAGCTGGTCGAGGTTGCGCGCGCCGATGATGGGCGCGGTGATCGCGGGATGCGCGCCGACCCAGGCGATGGCGGCGCTGACCGGATGCAGGCCCTTCCGCTTGCAAAGGGCGACGTACTTCTCCGCAGCCTCGAAGGCCCATTCCTCGCCGTAACGCGCCTCGTACATCTTGTTGGTCTTCAGACGCCCCGAGGCCTCGCCGGAATACTTGCCCGAGAGAAGTCCCGCGGCAGCCGGACTGTAGGGGATGACGCCGATGCCGTTGGCCGCCGCCATCGGCAGCAGCTCGACCTCGGCCTGGCGCTTCACGAGGTTGTACATCGGCTGGATGACCTGCAGCCGCGCCCAGTTGTTGCGCTCCTGGATGTCGACGGCGCGCTGGGTCTGCCAGGCCGACCAGTTGCTGACCGCCGGATAGATCACCTTGCCCGAACGGACGAGGTCCTCGAGGCCGCGCATCATCTCGTCGACCGGCGTCACCGCGTCGTAGCGATGCAGGAACAGCACGTCGATGCGATCGGTCTGCAGGCGGCGCAGGCTCGCCTCAACCGCCTGCACGACGTGGCGGCGGTTGGCGCCACCGGCATTCACGTCGGGACCGGTCTTGTTGAAGCACTTGGTGGTGATCACCAGCTCGTCGCGATGATCCTTCGCCAGACGGCCCAGGATCTCCTCGGACTTGCCCTTGTTGTACTCGTTGGCCGTGTCGAAGAAGTTGATGCCGGCGTCGCGCACCGCCTTGTACATCGAAGCCGACGTGGCCTCGTCGGCATCGCCGCCGAAGGACATGGTGCCGAAGCAGAGTTGAGAGACGTGGATGCCGGTGCGGCCGAGGAGCTTGGTTTTCATGCCCGCCTTCTAGCACGCGGCGATCCTGTTCCCCAGCCGCCATGGAAAACGGCCGGGCTTCGCTCTATGAGAAGGCCCGACGATTTCCAAGCAGGATGTGTCGTGGCGAGAAAAACGATCAGCAAGAAGCCGACAACCGCGGCGGCGCGGCGCAGAAAGGCGAGCCGCCCCAACCTGCCGGAGCGCATCCTGGACGTCGCCGAGGAACTCTTCGGACGGGTGGGCTACGGCGGTGCGACCACACGCGCCATCGCCAGCCGCGCCCGCATGAATGTCGGGCAGCTCCACTACTATTTCGAATCCAAGCGAGCGATCTTCGAAGCGGTAGTGGCGCGGCACGGTACCGAGGTCACCGAGCGGCGGCGCCAGCTCCTGCAGGAAGCCGAGGCCCGCTATCCGCACGGCATCGTCCCGCTCGAGGTGCTGATCGATGCGCTGGTCCGTCCCCTGCTGATGGCCGAGCCGCGTGCGGGCAGCCAGCGCCGCACCTCGATGCAGATGCACGCCCGCCTCTTCACCGATCCTGACGACACCGCGAGCATCGTGCGCGCCGACATCTACGACGAGACCAACGCGCTCTACGTCGAGGCCATCCAGCGCGCCCTTCCCAATATCCCGGCGAAGACGCTCTACTGGCGCTACTACTTCATGATGGGCGCTTACGTCTGGACCCTGCTGCAGCCCGGCCGCCTGGAATCGATCTCCCAGGGCCATTGCGATCCCGCGGACATGGAAACCGCTATCCGCGAGATCGTCCCGTTCGTCTGCGCCGGCCTCGCCGCGCCGGTCGGTTAGGCCGCCTTCACGCGGCTCTTGAGGCGGCAGCGGCATTTGTCGAACTGGTGGAGCTCCACCATGTTGCCGCATGGATCGTTGAGGAAAAGCTGCTCGGCGTCGGGGCCTGTCGCGCCCTTCAGCGACCAGTAACTGGCCCCCAGCCGGTCGAGTTCGGCCTTGGTCTCGGCGATGTTCTCGACGGCCAACGCGACATGCGGCGAGGTTGGATCCTTGCCGGGTCCCTGGGCGAAGCGCGAGGGCACGTCGCCGCCAATCAGGTGGATCTGGCCCACTTCACCGATGTTGATCCACATGCCGGGAATGCCCGGAATCTCCGGACGGCCGGTGTCATGCTCCAGGCCGAGCACGCCGGTATAGAAATTTCTGAGGTCTTCGATCGTCTTGTCACCGGCGTCGATACGCACGCCGTGGTGATGGATCTCCAGCACCTTGATGGCCATCCTTGCTCCTCCCACGAGCCGTTCTATTGGCTCGAAGTATCACCGACATCAGGTCAATCGATCAACAAATTAGGTCACTTGACCTGAACGCGCGACACAAGCATCGTCGCGACAACAAACAAGCGCCCAGCGCCGGAGGAAATTCGATATGCGGACCAAGCGGGCCGCCGACTGGACACCGTCGGCGACGTTGCCCAGCACGCCGGTCTCTTTCACCGGCGTCACCTACGCCGACATGCTCGAACGTGCCCGCACGCTGGTGCCGACGATCGCCGCCCGCGCCGAGGCCTGCGAGAAGTTGCGACGCCTGCCCGACGACACCGAGCGCGATCTCCATCGCACCGGCCTCTTCCGCATGGTCCAGCCCGCGCGCGTCGGCGGCGCCGATCTCGACGTCGGTATTCTGGTCGACACCTGCGCGGAGATCGCGCGAGTCTGCCCGTCGACCGCCTGGAATCTCGGCAACCTCAGCAGCCACCACTGGATGCTGGGCTACTTCCATCCCGAGGCCCAGGACGAGATTTGGGACGCCTCGCCCGACGTGCTGATCGCCACCTCGCTCATCTTCCCCAACGGCCGCGGCCGCAAGGTCGATGGCGGCTACGAAGTCTCCGGTCGGTGGCCGCTCTCCTCCGGGGTCGACAATTCCGACTGGAACATGCTGGGCTTCATGCTGCGCGAGCACGAGAACGGCCCGCCGATCGACCAGCGGTTTGCCCTGGTCCATCGCTCGCAATACGAGATCATCGACACCTGGCATGCCGTCGGCCTCTCGGGGACCGGCTCGAAGGACGTGGAGATCAGGAACCTCTTCGTCCCCGAGGTGCACACGATCTCCGCCCGGTCGATGAACGGCAAGCCGCACGCCGGCTCTGTCGCCAATCCGTCGCCCCTCTTCCGCCTGCCCATGCTGGCGCTCGGGCCGTACGTCCTGTCGGGGGTGCTACTGGGCTGCGCGCAGGGAGCCTACGAGACGGTGGTCGGAGCCGCCCGTACGCGCAATGCGACCACGACAGGCCAGCCGTTTGGCGCGAGCCAGGCGGTGCAGATCAAGGTTGCGGAAGCCAGCGTCCGCATCGACACGGCCGAGGCGATGATGCGGCACGCCTGCGAACACGCGATGACGGTGGCGCGAGCGGGCGCAGACGCAGCGCACGAGGACAAGCTGCGCTATCGGCGCGATGCCTTCTTCTCGGCCCGCCTCTGTCTGGAGGCCGTCGACATCCTGATGGGTATCGCGGGATCGAGCGGCCTCTACCTCAGCGGGTCGATGCAACGCCTGTTCCGCGATGCGCATGCAGCCAACGCACATGTCATGTTCTCGACCGATGTTCAGGGTGCATTGTTCGGACAACACGCGCTCGGCATGGCCGGGCCGCCGCCGCTGCTCTGACCGGAGCGACGGCCACAAAGAAGTTCAACGAGTGGGAGGAAGAAGAATGTCACTGTCATCGTTCATCGCAAGATTGGCCGGCGCCACGGCGCTGGTCGGCCTGTCGGCCTTCGGCGTTCAGGCGCAGACCTCGGGCGAACCGATCAAGATCGGCGCCATCGTCTCCGTCACCGGCGCGGGTGCGGGTCTCGGCGTGCCCGAGCGCAACGGCCTGCTGCTGGCGGAGAAGGACATCAACGCCAAGGGCGGCATCAAGGGCCGGCCGATCAAAATCATCGTCGAGGACGATGCCTCCAATCCCGACACCGCACTCAGCAAGGCCAACGACCTGATCTTCGGCCAGAAGGTTCAGGCCCTGCTCGGTCCCTCTCTGACGGCCAGCACCGTCGCCGTTGGCGGCGTGACGCACGCCAACAAGATCCCGCAGATCGCCTTCACCGGCATTGGCCCCGCCGTCGAGCGCGAGCGCAAGTGCCTCGCCCACGTACTGCCGCCGCAGCGGCTCAACGCCACCGCCCTGCTCGAATACGCCAAGAACATCAAGGCGACGAAGATCGGCGTGCTGCATGACGCAGGCTACGGCAACGTCGTGATGGCCGAACTGAAGCCGCTCGCCGACAAGTACGGCGTCAAGCTGGTAGCCGTCGAGAAGTTCGAAATCGGTGCCACCGACACCACCACCCAGGCGGCCAAGGTGAAGGCGTCGCAGCCCGACGCGGTGTTCATCATCGCCACCTCGGCCACCCCCTTCCGTAACGTCAAGCAGATCCAGATCACCCAGCCGGTGGTCGCCGCGATCGGCTCCTCGTCTTATGAGTATGTGAACGCAATGGGACCGGCCGCGGACAACATCGTGATCCCGGAGTTCCTGGTCGGAGAGGATCCGCTGCCGCACCAGAAGGCTTTCGTCGAGCTCTACAAGCAGGCCTACAACTCGACGCCGAAGAACTACGAGGCAGCGGCCTGGGATGCCGCGCACATCATCGCCGCGGCCCTCGACAAGGCTGGCGCCGACGCTACGGGCGAGAAGCTCTGCGAGGCCATGAAGGCGCCCTACACCGGGGTGCTGGCCAACTACAACTTCTCGGCCGACGACATGACGGGGATTCCGATCTCGAGTTTCGTCTTCTCGAAGCTGGTCGGCGGCAAGTACACGCGCACGCCGTTCCGCGTCACGCAGTAACCAACGACGGCGCAGGTCTCCTCGCGGGCCCTGCGCCGCGCCTCCTTTCGCGCGGAAACACCTCTTCATGACATTGAGCCTGATCCTTCAGGCCCTCTTCGCGGGCGTGACGAACGGCATCGTCTATGCGCTCGTCGGCACGGGCCTGTCTGCCATCTTCAAGGGCAGCCGCGTGATCAACGCCATGCAGGGCGAGTTCGCCGTGATCGGCGCGATGACCACCGTGCTGTTGCTGACCAAGGCCGGCTGGCCCTATGCCGCCGCCATCGCCGGCGGCGCGATCGCGGGCGCCCTGGTCGGCGCCTTCATCGAGGTCTCCTTCGTCCGCTACATGGCGAAGAAGAACGCGAGCGAGGACAGCTTCCTGCTGCTGACCATCGGCCTCGCCCTCTCCCTCTCGGCCAGCATCCTGTATTTCGTCGGTCGCGACGGCCATCTTTTGCCCCCGCTCGGAGGCGAGGGCGTCCTGATCGTCATGGATGCCGTCATCCAGTTCCATGCGCTGTGGCTGATCGCCATCGGCATCGGCGCGACCCTGGCGCTGCGCGCCTTCTACCACCGTACCACGATCGGACTGTCGATGATGGCGGCCTCGATCGACGCGGACGGCGCGGCCACCACCGGCATCAACGTGGCGCGCATGCGCACCTTCACCTTCGTGCTGGGCGGCCTGCTGGGGGCTTTGGGCGGCATCCTGGTCACACCGCTGATCGCGGTCGACTACCAGCTCGGACTCAACCTCACGCTCAAGGGCTTTGCGGCCGCCGTGCTGGGCGGGCTCACCAATCCGCTGGGCGCCGCCGTCGGCGGCATCACCCTGGGGCTGGTCGAGTCGCTCGCCATTATTGGAATCTCGTCGAGCTACAAGGACGTCGTCGCCTTCTCGGTGCTCATCATCATCATGATCCTGATGCCGCAGGGCATCCTCGGCCGAGCCGGCCGGCGGGGAGGCTGAGCGCATGAATTCGCGCACCCTCCTCTGGCTCGTTCCCTGCCTGATCGTCTGGGCCGTGCTGCCCTTCGTCGTGCCGCGCAACATCGCAGACCTGCTGGTGTTCACCGGCATCTACACGGTCGCCGGCCTCGGCATCGGCCTGCTGCTCGGTCATTGTGGCATCGTCAACCTGGCGCAGGCGACCTTCTACGGGCTCGGCGCCTATGCCAGCGCCTACTGTACGGTGATGATGGGCCTGCCCAGTATCGTGGGCTTCCTGGTCGGCGCCGTGATCAGCATGGTGCTGGCCTATGTCATCGGCCGGCCCATCCTGCGTCTCACGGGCTACTTCCTGGCGCTCGGCACCCTCGCCCTCAGCGCCATCGCGAGCGCGCTGTTCTTCGAATGGGACTGGCTGACCGGCGGGACCCTGGGCATCGGCGGCATCCCCAAGCTCGACCTCTTCGGCTTCCTGCTCGACCGGC
Source organism: uncultured Rhodospirillaceae bacterium (assembly GCA_945952105.1). GTDB lineage: Bacteria > Pseudomonadota > Alphaproteobacteria > Reyranellales > Reyranellaceae > Reyranella. Next base: position 79,525 of record CAMFGZ010000006.1, read on the forward strand.
CGTCGCGTTACTACTTCTTCGTCTGGATTGTGGCCTTCGCCTGCATGGCGGTGGCCCATAATCTCGTCGACAGCCGCACCGGCCTGATGCTGCGCGCGATGCGCGATTCCAGCACCGCGGCCGCCGCTCTCTCGATCGACCTCCAGGCGCTGCGTACCAAGGTCTTCGTCGTCTGCGCGCTGTTCGGCAGCCTCGCGGGCAGCCTGTTCGCCCATCACGCCTCCTTCGTCAGCACGCAGAGCTTCACCGTCGACCGCTCGATCAGCTTCCTGCTGATCCCGGTCATCGGCGGCGCAACCTCAATCCCCGGCATCGTGGTCGGTGCGCTGTTCGTCACCTTCCTGCCCGAGCTGCTGAGCAAGCTGGGCGACATCCACCAGATCCTGTTCGGCCTCGCCCTTGTCGCCGTCGTCGTCCTGATGCCGGAAGGACTGGTCGGCGCGTTCGGCAAGCTGCGGACGCGGCTGGCAAGGCGAGAGGGCGGCGGCAATGGTTGAGCCCCTCCTCGCCCTCCAGGAGATCGGCCATTCGTTCGGCGGCCTCTCCGTGCTGCGCTCCGTCACCTTCGACGTGCCCGAGGGAGGCATCATCGGTCTCATCGGCCCCAACGGCTCGGGCAAGACCACGCTGTTCAACATCGTGACCGGTTACATACGGCCGCTGGCCGGCACCATCACCTATCGCGGCACGGCCCTCGGCCGCGACACGATCCAGCAACGCGGCCTCAACGGCCTCGTCCGCACCTTCCAGACGCCGCAGGTCTTCGAGCAGATGACCGTGCTGGAGAACGTGATGGTCGGCTGCACCAAGCTCACGAAGACGACCATGCTGCAGGACCTGCTGCGTACCCCCGCCGCGCGCGGCCAGATGCGCGAGATCCGCGAACGCGCCGAAGCCGCCTGCGAGCGCTTCGGCCTGACGGCGCTGCGCGACCTGCCAGCGGCCAGCCTCACCGCCGGCCAGCGCCGCATCCTCGAGATCGCCCGTGCCGTGGTCGGCGAGCCGCGCCTGCTGCTGCTCGACGAGCCGTCCTCCGGCCTCAACGTCCAGGAGATCGACGACCTGCGCGACTGGATCGTGCGGCTGAACGAAGAAGGCATTACCGTCCTGCTGGTGTCGCACGACATGGGCCTGATGACCGTGGCCCGCACCGTGCACACGCTCTACTTCGGCGAGATCATTGCCAGCGGCGACATGGCCGCCATCCAGCGCGACCCGCGGGTCCGCGAAGTCTATCTCGGGGTCTGAACCGTGCTGGAAGTGACCTCCCTTTCCGCCGGATATGGCGCCCTCACCGTCCTGCGCGACGTCTCCCTCAAGGTCGGCGACGGCGAGGCCGTGGCCCTGGTCGGCGCCAACGGTGCGGGCAAAACCACCCTCGTCCGCACCGTCTGCGGCCTGCTGCGCTCCCGAGGCGGCCGCATCGTCAAGAACGGCACCGATATCACCGCGACGCCGGCGCACGACCTTGCCCAACACGGTCTCGCCGTCGTGCTGGAGAACCGTCGCCTGTTCGGCGAACTGTCGGTGCGCGAGAACCTGATCCTGGCCGAAACGGTCGGCCGTAAGGTGCGCGGCGCCCATATGCGCTTTTCGTGGGACGAGGTGACCGCTCTCTTCCCCGTGGTGAAGGAGCGACTTGCCTCGCCGGTCGAGTTGCTGAGCGGCGGCCAGCAGCAGATGGTGGCGATCGCCCGCGCCCTGCTGCTGCAGCCCGACCTGCTGATCATGGACGAGCCCTCGACCGGCCTCGCGCCCAAGGTCGTGAAGGACATCCTGCTGGTCATCAAGGCGTTGCGCGAGCGCGGCATGGGTCTGTTGCTCATCGAGCAGAATGTCGGAATCGCCTCGGAGATCACCGACCGCGCTTACGTCATGTCGGTCGGCAGCATCGTCCACGAAATCGGCCCCGGCGAATGGCAGTCCTTCCTCACCGACGAGAGACTGGTTAAGGCCTATCTCGGCTGAGATCACCAGCCCGCCCCGCTTCAGGGAGCGATTCCCCGCCAGGCGCGTTGTGAGCGATGCGCTCCTTCCTGTCCGCAACGAGAATAGTCTCATTCTGGGATCTGCTTCGGGGCAGTTTCTGGTTTCTCCCGAGCGTAATGGCGGTCGGCGCCGTGCTCCTCTCGTTCGGCGCGGTTCAACTGGACGCGGCGATGGACTCGGACGCTTATGGGCGCTTCGAATTCATCTATCTCTTCGGTCCCGAAGGGGCGCGCGCCATCCTGTCTGCGGTCGCAACCTCGATGATCACGGTCGCCGGCCTCACCTTCTCGATCACCATGCTGACGCTGCAGCTGGCCTCCTCCCAGTTCGGGCCACGCCTGCTGCGCAACTTCATGCGCGACCGTGGCAATCAGCTGGTACTCGGCACTTTCATCAGCACCTTCGTCTATTGCCTGCTCGTCCTTCGCACCGTCAAAGGCGTCGAGGGGGCGAGCTTCGTGCCGCATCTCGCTGTGGCGATCGGCGTCGTGCTGGCCGTCGTGGGCCTCGCGGTGTTGATCTATTTCATCCACCATACTGCCAGTTCGATTCGCCTCGAGACGCTGCTTGCGTCGCTGGCGGCAGAAACCTCGGCCACGATCGACCGCCTGTTCCCGGAGACACTGGGTCACGAGGAGCCGGAAACGGCTACCGAGCCGCCGGATTTCGGCCGGGCCCAGGTCATTTGTGCGAAAGCCAGTGGCTACGTCCAGTCGATCGACACCGCGGCACTGTTGCGCCTGTCCACCGAAGCGGATGCGATCGTCAAGGTGCTGGCGCCGCCCGGTCGTTTCGTGACCGAGCACGATCCGGTGCTGAGCGTCCTCGCGACCGCGGCTCTTGCCGAAGACAAGGAGAATGCGTTGCGCGCGACGTTCATTCTCGGCATCGAACGCACGCCCTATCAGGACCTCGAATTCTCCATCCGGCGCATCGTGGAGATCGCCCAGCGTGCCCTCTCCCCCGGCATCAACGACCCGACAACCGCCCTCTACTGCATCGACCGCCTGCGCGAGGCCCTGGTACGGCTGGCGGAGCGGCAAATGCCCTCGAACCGGCGTCATGACGCAGAGGGCCGGCTGCGCGTCATCGCCGAGCCCGTCTCCTTCGAGACGCTGGCGACCGGTGCGCTAGGCGCCGTGAGCCGCTACGCCGGTTCCGATTCCGATGTCCTGCAGGCTCTCGCTTCGGCACTGGACAAGGTGATCGCGGCAGCGAGCGACAAGAACCGCGCCAAGCTGTTTGCATTGCGCCGATCTGTCCACCAACGGCTGAGCGAGGGTCAGTGACTGCGGCGGCCTTCGCGGGGCCAACGGGCCGACGCTACTTGTTGCGGATGCCGGGATTGAGGGCGACGGTCTCGCCGGCCGCGCCGCCGGCGTCGTAGGCCTCGGGCGAGATCATGCGGCCCGGTCCCTGCTCGACCGTGAGCAGCTTCAGGCCGAGCTTTGCCAGTTCGCTATCGACGACGGCGGCCTTGAGCACGACCAGCCCGCGGCCGCTGCTCCGGATCACCCCGTCCCGCTCCGCCTTCATCGCCACCAGCCGGTCGGCGATAGACGAACACATGCCCAGCGCAAAGGACGCGTTGGCGAGATGTCGCTCCCGGTGCCGGAAGCGCTTGTAGTCGGCCGAGACCTTGTAGCGGCCGAGCCCGGTGCGGACCGTGCCGTCGATCAGCTCGGTCAGGTAGTGCGCCACTTCGACGTCGGCCGGCAGACCGAAGAAGACGTAGCGTGCCTCGCCCGCGGCGTTCTTCTCGCGCCAGACCCGGCAATCGCAGAAGGCGGCGATCGCGCCGATGCATTCGTCGATCGGGATGCGCTTCCTGAGATGGGTCTCGTAGATCCTCTCCTCGCACTGCGTCTTACGGATCTCGACGTCGGTGAGGGACAGCTCGTAACGGTCGAGCAGTTCGGCGACCTTGGCCGCCGCCGCCAGCGCCTCGCCCTCGGTGCAACCATTGTCGATGGTCTTGGCTCGCAGCGCATGGATGCGCGCCTTGAGCTTTTCGAGCGCCGGCGGGTCCGTGGCCATCACGGCTTCACGCCCGGTGTCACCCGTGCCTTGCGGAAATGCCGGTACACCGCAAGGGCGACGCCGATTGCCAGCCCCGGCAAGGCCGAGGCGATGGCGACCGATGCAATGCCCATCTCGCAGCCACCTGAATCGCCCGGCGTGCCGCAGCGGGAGTCCAAGCCGTAGGCGAGCGCGAGGCTCGTGATTCCCACCACGAGGGGCGTCACGACGAAGCCGAGCAGGCCGAAGCCGACAATCCTTGCGACGAGCCCCAGCATCAGTCGGCCGCACGACCCGTCGCTTCCGCGAAGCGCTTGCGCCGCATCTCCATCCTCGGATCGTCAATCTTCGACCCGGTCGGCTCGGGCACCCAGCCGTCACGGCCGGGAATGTAGGCGCGATTGGTCTGGAGCGGATTGCGATTGACCAGCGGCCGCGCATGGAGTGGATGGCGCAGGCTGCGGATTTCATGCTCGATCTCGAACAGGGCCTTGCCGGTCGCCGGATCGGCGATCTGCTGAAAGCGGTACTGGTGCTGGTTGCTCTCCTCGGTCAGCAAGCCGCGCTCGACGAGCTTCCCATGCGGGCCGGAGAAGTTCGCGACATAGACCTGGATGTGGTGCCCGTCATAGGCCTCGGCGGCATCGCTCTCGCGGAAGATCAGCTCCTGGCCGATGCCCACGGAAACATGCGCCGCCGTACCCTCGACACGCGCGCCCGTCGCGAAGACGTCCCGATAAAAGCCCGCAATGCCGTCGACCGCACCGCGCGGCACGTCGAACTCGACATAGGCCATGCCCAACGCCATGCCTTCGAAGCGCGAGGATGGATCGTGGCAAAGGATCCGGTTGCCCCAGGGACAGATCGTCTCGACATGGTCCTTGTGCTCGACGAAGGCGAACCGCGTGTCGCGGAGCATGTCTTTCACCCGGTGGAGCCGCTGCAGCAACGCCTCACGATCGGGAATCACGAGTCCGACCCGCCCGCGCAGGCGCTGCGCTCTGGCCATCGTCGGCAGGTGGAACTGGCTGCGCCCGACATTGACCCACATATTGTCGATGCTGGTCATCATATAGGGATCGCGTGTGAGGCCGAGCCCGCTCATGTAGAAGACCGTCGCCAGCCCCTGCTCGGCGATCCCGAGATTGACGTGCTCCAGCGCGGTGATGTTGCCGAGGTCCTCGGCACTGCGGTCGTATCTTTTCCCACCCGGCTCGCGCATGGCCTGTCCTCCTCAGTCGGCACGACTATAGCGGCGAGACGGCATTGCGGACAGAAGCGACGCCGGCCGTCAGGGAAGACCGGATGTCGGCTCTTCCCCTTTGCGCTCGAAGGCGAAGTGATCCCGGATGTGCCGGTTGAAGAACTCACCCTTGGAAAAGGCCGCCTTCAGTTCATCGGAGGCCTCTTCCGGGACGCCCAGATAGGTGTAGCGGCGGCGCGACCTGAAAACGACGTCGAGCGCCCGCCGCCGGCGGTCATAGCGGTACGAGCGGATGACGGTGGAGGGGATGGATTAACAACGCACCAGAACATCTGGGGATGCTAGGATCGGCGACCAACGCAGGAGAGAGCGGCATGACTCTGGAGTCCGAAGGCCACCAGCCGAGCCTTTCGTCCGCCGGTCCGCTCCGCCCCGACTTTCCTGTCTGGGGCTTGTTCGGCCGCGCGCTGCTTTATTTGGTGGGCCAGATCCTGATAGTTCCCGCGCCGTGGACCGTCACGGGCTTCTACCGGTTCGTATGCCAGCATATCTCCCTTCCCGACGGGAGAAGCCTCCGCTTCACCGGCCAGCCGGCCGACATCTGGTACATCCTGATCGGGCTCGCCATTCTGGTATGGCTGCACAATGTCCACCACGCCGGCGTGATCGGCGCGGTGACACTGGCCACGATCCTGCTCACCATGCCCGTCCTTAGATGGTTCTGCGCAAATCTGAGTACCGAAGATGGCCAGTTCAAGCTCTCGTTCGATGGCGAGACGCTGGCATGGCTGGGATGGAATGTCCTGCTCGCCGTCTCCGTTCTTACCGTCATCGGCTGGGCCTGGGTGCTGAAGGCGATGATGCAGTGGATTTGCCGCAACATCCGCGGCACCGTGCGCCTCACCTTCAATGCGACCGGGCTATCGATCCTCGGCCACGGCCTCCTGCTGGCCCTGATGTGCGTCTTCGTCATCCCGATCCCGTGGGCGGTGCGCTGGTACGCCGACTGGTTCGCCAGCCAGTTCTCCGTCAGCGCACCTAACACCGTCGGCTGACCCTCCGCCACAGGCCGAACAGGCCGACGACGAGCGCCAAGGCCGCGCCGATCAGGAAGCCGGTGGCGTAGCCATCGGTCAGCGAGAGCGCCGCGCTGAACAGCAGCGGCAAGACCAACGCTCCGGCATCGCCGAAGGCCAGAACGGCGCCCGTGGTCGCGCCTATGCGACCGACCGGCGACAGGCGCGCCACCTCGGCCAGCAGCACGCCGTGCCAGCTCACGCCGGTGACGCTCAACGCGGTGGCAATCGCGGCTGCGGCCCATGTCGGCCATTCCGGGTCGATCGACGCCGTGAGAACGGCAGCCGCGGCCATGCCGATCCCCAGGAAGGCCAACAGCGTGGCAGGCGCCACAAAGCGCGAGGCCAGCCAGCCCCAGCCAATGCGCGCCGGCACCGCCACGACGATCGCGATGGCGAAGACCTGCCCCGCCCGCTCGAGGTCGTAGCCCAGGCCGCGCACCAGATAGAGCACGAAGAAACCGGTGAAGAGCGACTGAAGGCCCACGAAGCTGAACATTGCGACGCAAAGGATGCGCAACGCCGGCTCCTTCAACACGCCGACGACATTGGCGCGGATGTCGGAGGGCGACAGTGGCTGCGCCGGGTTGCGATCGACATCGAAGCCGGCGCGCAGCGGCTGAAGGGCCACCACGATGAGCACGCAGGCGAGAGCTATGACCAGAAGCGCCACGCGCCAACCCGCTTCGACGACCAGCGCCGGCGCCACCACGCCCGCGAGCATCAGTCCGACTGGCACGCCGCACTGCTTGATCGAGAAGACCAGCGGCGCCAGGTTACGAGGAGCGAGGCGACCCAGCAGATGCGAGCTGGAGGGCGTCGACACCGCCTGCCCCAGTCCGCCGATGAAGGCCCCGGCCGCGATGAGCGGCAACCAGCCTACCGTCGTGACGGCAAGGCCGAGGCCCAGCGCAGCCATGCCGACCTGAGTCATGCGCACCGCACCGTAGCGCAGAATAAAGCCGCCGCAGCCGATGGTCGTCAGGAACGCAGCGACGGAGCCGATCGCGAGATAGACGCCGACCAGCGCGGCCTCGATGCCGAGATCGACCACGATGGCCGCGGCAATCAGTGGGACCGTCGACCGCCCCAGCGTGGCGAAGGTCTGCTGGACGGTCATTGCGCCGAGCGCGACGTAGAGGGGACTGGCGATCAGGCGGCTCCGGCAAATCCTCGACCGAGAGTGGCGTTACGGGATCAGAATGCAAACAGATTGTCGCGAAAATGCGCGTGCGCGTGCGCGTACGCAGTGCGAACCAGGCCGCGCTTTTGCAGCTCCGGCACGAGTCCGTCGGTGACGTCGGAGACGTAACGGCGGCTGAGCGGCCCATTGAACATGAAGCCATCGCCGCCCACCTGCTTCATCGCCTCCTCCATCACGTCGGCAACATGCTCGACCGTTCCGACGACGGCATCCTCGAAACCGAATCGGTAGCTGGCCGCGACTTCGCGCAGCGTTCGTCCCTGCGCCAGGAAGCGCTTCAACGTGCCCTGCTGGCCGTTGGTCGTGAGATCCGCCAGCGGCGCATCGAGATCGAAGGTCGAGAAGTCGATGTCCGTCAGGCTGCCCATCATGGCCAGGGATACTTCCGGTGCGGCCTCGCGTTGGACCTGCCGGCGCCGCGCGCGAGCCTGCGCCTCGTCGTTGGTTTCGCCCAGCGTCGGCGACACGACGAACAGCACCTTGCAGCTGTCGGGATCACGCCCCTGCGCGACCAGACGCTTGCGCATGTCGTCGCGAAAGGCCTTCATTTCCACGACCGTGCCCAGCGCTGCGATCACGATGTCCATGTGCCGGGCGGCGAAGGCCTTGCCCTGCGGCGAGCCGCCGGCCTGCACCAGCACCGGCCGCCCCTGCGGAGGCCGCGCGGTGTTGAGCGGGCCTCGCGAGGAAAAGAACCTTCCCTTGAAGTCGATGGCGCGGACCTTCGCAGGATCGACGAACATGCCGGTCTCTCGGTCGGCAACGACTGCGTCGGCATCCCATGACGACCAGAGCCTCGTCACGAGGTCCACGAACTCGTCGGCCATCTCGTAGCGCAGGTCGTGTTCAAGGTGCTCATCGAGACCGAAATTCTGCGCCGCACGCTCCGCCGTAGAGGTGACGAAATTGCAGCCGACGCGGCCCTTGGACATCAGGTCCAGCGTCGCGATCAGCCGTGCCAGCAGATAGGGCGGATAGAAGCTGGTCGAAATGGTCGGCACGATGCCGAGATGTCTCGTCGCCTGCGCGATCAGCGGCACCAGCGGCAAAGGATCGTTCTTCGGGGCGCGCAGGGCCCGCTCGAGATAGAAGTCCATCGAGCCGCCGTAGTTGTCGGGGACGAACAGCGAGTCCTCGAGCAGCAGGCAGTCGAAGCAGGCGCGCTCCAGGGCTTTCGCTAGGTCGATGTGCAGGTCGGGCTGTGCCCAGTCCCTCGCGTCCACCCCCGCCCAGGGCTGGTTCCATCCGTGCACGCCGAAACTGTTGCCGAGGAACCAGCCGAGATGGAATTGCCGTGCCGCCAATTTGTGCCTCTCCGCCAATATCGGCGGTCGAGATGCAATCGACGGACCAGCTCCATCACGGCGAATACATGAAGGAGTCCGAGCGAAGCCAAGGACCTGACGGGATGGCCCGACGCCTCCTCCGCTGGCGCGAGATCCTTCGCGGCGCTCAGGATGAAGGATCGTCGTGGATCGGCGCCAAGCGCACCGATCCGCCGTTCAGGCGTCAGGCCTTCACGGTCATGTCGACGGTCCGGGCCTTGTGTGCGTAGAGATCGATCTTTGCCCACATGCGGGCGAGCGCGACTTCGTCGGCTTCCTTCTCGGTGTCGAAGGGACCGTGCCAGGCAATCGTATCCCGCACCGGCTTGTTCCAGTTGGCGCGGCGGTCCTCGATCTCATACTCGGCTTCGAACACGAACCACATCGGCAGCCCCCTACTCCTTACGCGGCTTCCTTGTCCTTGCCCTCGCCCACGCGGGCGGCAAGCGAGGCAGCCATGAACTCGTCGAGGTCGCCGTCGAGCACCTTCTGCGGGTCCGACCGTTCCACGTTCGTGCGCAGGTCCTTCACCATCTGGTAGGGCTGCAGCACGTAGGAGCGAATCTGATGACCCCAGCCAATATCGGTCTTGTTTGCTTCAGCTTCGAGACGCTCCGCCTCGCGCTTCTGCAACTCGACCTCGTAGAGGCGCGCCTTCAGCATCTGGATCGCCTTGGCGCGGTTCTGGTGCTGCGAGCGCTCCTGCTGCACGGCGACGGCGATGCCGGTCGGCAGATGGGTGATGCGCACCGCTGAATCGGTCTTGTTGACGTGCTGGCCACCCGCGCCGGAGGCGCGATAGGTGTCGACCCTCAGGTCCTTGTCGATCAGCTCGATCTCGATGTTGTCGTCGACCTCGGGATAGACCCAGACCGAGGCGAAGGAGGTCTGCCGCCGCGCATTACCGTCGAATGGCGAAATTCGCACCAGCCGGTGCACGCCGCTCTCGGTCTTCAGCCAGCCATAGGCGTTGGGACCCTCGACCTTGTAGGCGCACGACTTGATGCCTGCCTCTTCGCCCGCGCTCTCCTCGAGCCAGCTCACCTTGTAGCCGCGGCGTTCGGCCCAGCGCGTGTACATGCGGGCCAGCATCTCGGCCCAGTCCTGGGCTTCGGTGCCGCCGGCGCCGGCATTGATTTCGATATAGGCATTGTTGGCATCGGCCTCGCCCGACAACAGCGTCTCCAGCCGCGCCGCCTTTGCCTCGCCGGTGGCCTCGCGCAGCGCCTTCTCGCACTCGGCGATGGTGGCCTCGTCCTTCTCGGCCTCGGCCATCTCGATCAGCCCGACATTGTCGTCGACCGCCGCGCGCAGGCGCTTGATCGCCCCGATCGACGCTTCGAGCTTGGTGCGCTCGCGCATCACCTTCTCGGCATCCTTAGGGTCATTCCAGAGCGCCGGATCCTCGGCGCGCGCGTTCAGCTCCGCGAGACGTACGACCGCACGGTCGTAGTCAAAGACGCCTCCTGAGGAGTTCGAGCGACTCCTCGATCTCGTTCACCATCGCTTGGGCTTCGGCGCGCATCACGGATCCGTTTCAAGAACTGACTAGTACGTCTCGCCCGTGCCCGAGAGACCCGGACGCCGGGGGCTGCCCGCCTGCTGCGGGCCCTGCGTGGGGTCTATAGCGGAATAAGGGGCCGATCCGTCAAGCGGTGTGACCATGTAGCCCTCCGATCCCGGCTCGGTGTTCGGCTTGAACACTTCGTCGATGGTGCCACCCTCGTAGCTGAAGCGGACCATGCGCAGGCCCGGCGGCACACGGAACGGCGTCGGCGGCTTGCCTTTGAAGATCTCCTTGGCGATCGCCTCGTAGATCGGCACGGCATTGCTGCCGCCGGTCTCCTGCGAACCCAGCGTCCGCGGCTCGTCGAAGCCGATATAGACGCCGATGGTGATGTCGGGCGTCGAGCCCAGGAACCAGTTGTCGTGCGCGTCGTTCGTCGTGCCGGTCTTGCCGGCGATCGGACGGCCGAGCGCGGCCAGACGGCCTGCCGTGCCCCGGGTCGTCACGCCCTGCATCATGCTGACGACCTGATAGACCGAAGCGGGATCGTGGAACGGCTTGCGCGAATCGATCAGTTCCGGCGCGGTGGGCCTCGCGCTGCCGACCGTTTCGCCGCAACCGCGACAGGCGCGCGGCTCGTGGCGATAAACGGTCTTGCCGTTGCGGTCCTGCACGCGGTCGACCAGGGAAGGCGTGATTTCGAGCGCGCCGTTGGCCAGCATCGCGTAGGCCATCGTCATGCGCAGCAGGGTGGTCTCGCCGGCGCCCAGCGCCATCGGCAGGTAGGCGCCCATATTGTCCGTGACGCCGAATTCCTTGGCCACGTCGACGACGCGCTTCATGCCGATCTGCTGGGCCATGCGCACCGTCATCAAATTGCGCGAAAGTTCGAGGCCGCGGCGGACCGTGGTCGGTCCCAGCATGTCGCCGCCATAGTTCTTCGGCGTCCACAGCGGCTGGCCATGGCCCGGGTCGTAGACGAACGGCGCATCGAGCACGACAGATGCCGGCGTGAAGCCCGCGTCCATCGCCGCAAGGTAGACGAACGGCTTGAACGACGAGCCCGGCTGTCGCGCGGCCTGGACGGCACGATTGAACTGGCTGCGGCCGTAGGACCAGCCACCCGACATTGCGAGCACGCGGCCGGTCTGCGTGTCCATCACCACCACGCCGCCTTCGACGTTGGGGACCTGCCGCAGTGCGTAGGTCCTGGGCGGATAGGGCTTGGCGTTTGCGCCCGCGGGCTTTTCGACCTTCTCGACGACGATCACGTCGCCCACCGAAACGACGTCGCGAGGGCCGCGCGGCGAGGCGCCCAGAGTCTGGTTCTGCAAAGTCGGACGGGCCCAGTTCATCTCGGCGAAGGGCACTGTGCCCTCCCCGTCCGGCAGGCCGACGATCTGGATGGACTGCGCATCGACCTTGTTCACGACCGCGAGTTGCCAGGCGGCGGGACCGGCCAGCGGACGGCGCTGGACAATGCGCGCGAACTCTTCTTCCCACACGGTCATGTCGGGGATCTTGGCGTAGGGCCCGCGCCAGCCGTGACGGCGGTCATAGGCGATCAGCCCCTCGCGCAGGGCGTTGTCGGCGACGTTCTGGATGGCTGGATCGAGGGTCGTGCTGACGGTCAGGCCGCCTTCGTAGAGGCCCTTCTCGCCATAGGCGGCCATCAGGTTGCGGCGCACTTCCTCGGCGAAGAAATCGGCCTGCGCCACGTCCGTGGCACTGCGACGGCGATATTGCAGCTTCTCGGCCTTGGCGGCCTGCGCTTCGGCCGCGGTGATATAGCCGTCCTCCATCATGCGATGGAGGACGTAGTCGCGGCGCGCGTAGGCTTCCTTCTCGTTGCGCACGATGTTGTAGCGGTTCGGCGCCTTGGGAAGAGCCGCCAGATAGGCGATCTCCGACAGCGAGAGTTCGTCGAGCGAGCGGTCGAAGTAGTTGAGCGCGGCCTGCGCCACGCCGTAATTGCCAGAACCGAGGTAGATCTCGTTCAGGTAAAGTTCGAGGATGCGTTCCTTGGAGTAGGTCTCCTCGATCCGGAAGGCGAGAATGGCTTCGCGGATCTTGCGCGAGAGCGTCGCCTGGTTGGTGAGCAGGAAGTTCTTGGCGACCTGCTGGGTGAGGCCGGATGCACCCTCGGGACGCTTGCCCGGGTTGGCCACGTTGGCGACCATGGCGCGCACCACGCCGATGAAGTCGATGCCCGGATGGGTGAAAAAGCGCTGGTCCTCGGCCGCGACGAAGGCTTCGAGGACGCGCTTTGGCATGGCGGCGACGGGCACGAAGACGCGCTTCTCGCGGGCATACTCGGCCAGAAGCTTGCCGTCCGCGGCGTAAAGCCGGGTCAGCGTCGCCGGCTGGTAGTCGGCAAGTTGCTTGTGATCGGGCAGCCCGTGGCTGAAATGCCAGAAAAGGCCTGCGACGGTACCAGTACCAACGATGAGGGCGGCAGTGGCGAAAGCCAGGCTGATCTTGATGAAGTTGAGCACGGTCACTTTCTACGTGGCACCCAGAGGGCCTTCAATGTCGCAGAATGGCCCGGACTTATGCCTTTCTTGTGGCGCCGAAATAGGCGTCCACGGACGCCCTCAGCGCCCGGGCAAGGGCCATCTGGTGCTGGCGGACGGTCAGAAGCTTCTCGTCCTGGGAATTGGAAAGATAGCCCAGCTCGACCAATGCCGCCGGGATGTCGGGTGACGTCAGCACCGCAAATCCGGCCTGCCGGTGGCTGCGCGGCAGGAGTCGCACACCGTTTCTGGCGAAGGTCGCCACGACCGTGTCGGCAAGCCGCCGGGAATCGTTCACGGTCCCGCGCTGGCTCATGGCGACGAGGGTCTGCGCGACGTTGTCCGGTTGATCCGACAGCCTCATGCCGGAAACGACCATGCCGGCGCGGTTTTCGCGAGCCGCCAGGGCGGCCGCCTCGCGGTCCGTCGCCTCCTCCGAGAGTGTGTAGACGGATGCCCCCCGCACATCGTGGTCGCTGTGCGCATCGGCATGAAGCGAGAGGAAGAGATCGGCCTTTGCGGCCTGAGCGCGAGCGACACGTTCGCGTAACGCAACGTAGTTGTCGGTGTTCCGCGACAGCAGAACCCGATATCGGTTTCCCGCGAGCAGTTCGCGCTGCAAGTCGCGCGCAATTGCGAGTACGACGCCCTTTTCCTGGGTACCGCGGCCGCCCAGTGCGCCAGGATCACGACCACCGTGCCCGGGGTCGAGAAACACCAGCTTCGGTTTGGCCATCGGGACGGTCGGATTGGGCTTCTTGACCGATTTCTGTCGCTTGGACGGGGCCGCCAACGCGCCGCCCGTGCCCATTCCAAGCACGGTCACGCCGGCCAGAACGGCGAGCAAATGACGGCGGCGGAAATCGGACATGGCCAATGCCAAGGATCAGAGAGGGATGAAAATTATTTGAATATTGTTAAACCATTATCAGAAAAACGACTGTAATTCCAAATCTTTTCAACGTCTTAAAAGATCAAATTCACACGACACAATCTTTTGATTGTCGCTGTGATGCCAACCCCGTATGTTGCGTTCGCGAGCAGTCGCCGTCGTTCGTAGCGCGCCTTCGGGTCGCGCTCCGACGGCAGTTTCCGAGCCAGGCTGGGCTCGCGCCCTTGCAGAAATGGGGGTGCGGCCGGTCTGCGGAGAGACTGTCAGGCAGGCGGTGGCTATCAGGAAACTCGAGGTTGGCAGGGCCCAGTCGTGGCCCGGCGGCGTGAAGCTTCCCCGTCTTGGCCAGAGTTGGCCGTTCGGCGGGTCGATGACGCACCGCTCCCCTCGCACGACGGAGGCGACATGGCCGCCGGTCGCTCGCACCGGTTGGGATCGGACGCCTCGGAGCGAGCCCATGGCAAGGCGCATGCTCATCGACGCAAGTCATCCGGAAGAAACCCGGGTCGTTGTGGTCGATGGAACGAGACTGGAAGAATTCGACTTCGAAACCGCGAGCCGCAAGCCCCTCAAGGGCAATATCTATCTCGCGAAGGTCATCCGCATCGAACCGTCGCTCCAGGCGGCGTTCGTCGAGTATGGCGGGAACCGGCACGGCTTCCTGGCCTTCTCGGAAATTCACCCCGACTACTATCAGATTCCCGTCGCCGACCGCGAACGGCTGATCGCCGAGCAGCATCGCCTGCACGCGGAAGCCGAAGAGGATGAACCCCGCCGGCGCGATCGTGTCGACCGCACCGACATCGAGGAGGCCCGCGAAGTGGCCGCCGCAGAAGCGGCTCCTGCTGCCGAGGTCGCCGCCGGCGAACCCGGCCCCGAGGCGCCGGGCTTCGAGGGCGCCGCGCCCAAAGCCACTCCGGCCGATGTCGTCGTCACGGAAGACGTGGTGGCCGAGACGGCAGCCGGCGAAGTCGCTGCCGACGAGGCCACTCCGGCCCGCGAACCGGAACCGCAGGCCCAGCCCGCCGAAATCCCGGTCGAGCGTCTCGACGGTCCGGTCCATGTCGAGCCGGCGGTGGCCGAGCCCGTTCATGCCGAAGCGGCTCCCGACGAAACGACCGAGATACGGGCGGCCGAGTCCGCGACCGATGGCGAGCCGATGGCCGCCTCTGACGGCTCCGAGCGGATCGTCGAAACCAATGGCGAAGCGTCGACCGATCCGGCCGAGGCTCCCCAGCCCGAGGTCACGGTCGAGACGCTGGGTGGCGACGAGGTCGTCGAGGAGCGCGAGACGCGCGAACGTCGCCGCCGCAATCCGATCCGCCAGTACAAGATCCAGGAAGTCATCAAGCGCCGGCAGATCCTGCTGGTGCAGGTCGTCAAGGAAGAGCGCGGCAACAAGGGCGCGGCCCTGACCACCTACCTCTCCCTGGCCGGCCGCTACTGCGTGCTGATGCCCAACGCCGGTCGTGGCGGCGGCATCTCGCGCAAGATCTCCAATCCCGCCGATCGCAAGCGGATGAAGGAGATACTGAGCGACCTCGACGTGCCGCAGGGCATGGGAGTCATCCTGCGCACCGCAGGTCTCGAGCGCTCCAACATCGACATCAAGCGCGACTACGAATACCTGTCGCGCCTCTGGGATTCGATCCGCGAGATCACCATGCGCTCGACGGCGCCGGCGCTGATCTACGAGGAAGGCGATCTCATCAAGCGCTCGCTGCGCGACATCTACGACACCGACATCGCGCAGGTCCTCGTCGAGGGCGAAGCGGGCTTCCAGGGCGCCGCCGAGTTCATGCGCCAGCTGGTGCCGCACCAGGCGAACAAGGTCGAGCTCTACAAGGAGCCGATCCCCCTCTTCCACCGCTATCAGGTGGAGAACCAGTTCGACGCCATGCATTCGCCGACGGTGCAGCTCCGCTCCGGCGGCTACATCGTCATCAATCCGACCGAGGCGCTGGTCGCCATCGATGTCAACTCGGGCCGCTCCACCAAGGAGCGCAACATCGAGGAGACGGCGCTGCGCACCAACCTCGAGGCGGCCGAGGAAATCGCCCGCCAGGTCCGCCTGCGCGACCTGGCCGGCCTGATCGTGATCGACTTCATCGACATGGAGGAGACGCGTCACCAGCGCCAGGTCGAGCACAAGGTGAAGGACTCGATGCGCAGCGACCGCGCGCGCATCCAGATCGGCCGCATCTCTGCCTTCGGCCTGCTCGAGATGTCGCGCCAGCGGCTGCGTCCCAGCCTGCTGGAACACTCGACCGAGGTCTGCCCGCATTGCGCCGGCACCGGCCGCATCCGTTCGCTCGAATCCGCCTCGCTCCATGCGTTGCGCGCGATCGAGGAGGAAGGCGTTCGCCGCCGCGCCAGCGAGATCGCGGTCAGCGTTCCGCCGAACGTTGCGCTCTACCTGCTCAACCAGAAGCGCCATTCGCTGTCGGAGATCGAGCAGCGTTACGGCTTCACGGTCATCGTCGAGGCCGACGAGGACCTCCACGCCGCCGATTGCGAGATCGAGCGCGTGCGCTCGCGCCGCGACGACCACCGCAACAATGACCGACCGGCTCCGGAACTGGCGCGCGCCACCTACGAGGAGGCTTCGAGCGAGGAGGCTCCGTCCGACGAGGGCGAGGGCGTCGAAGCTCGAGACAACGACGAGCGCGGCGAGGAGCGTAGCTCGGACGATGAAGGTGGCGAGGGCCGTGGCCGTCGCCGCCGCCGCCGTCGTCGTCGCGGCGGTCGCCGCGAGGATGGCGAAGGGGCCGAGCGGGCTCAGGCCAACGGCGAAGACCGCGAGGGCGAGGAAGCCAGCGTCGACGGCGCTGCCGACGACGACGAAGGCGATGCGCCGGACGGCGAGCGCGATACCGCGCGGGCCAACGACGACAACGCCGAGGGTGCCGAGGGCGATCGTCCCGAAGGCGAGCGCAACGGCGAGGATCGCGGTGACGGCAATGGCGACCGCCGCCGCCGGCGCGGCCGCCGCGGTGGCCGCCGCCGTCGTCGCGAGAATGGCGAGGGCGAAACTCTGCAGGGCGAAGGCCAGGCATCGGACGGCCAGGCCAACGAAGACCAAGCCGATTCGCAGGGCGACGAGCACGCCGAGAACGGTCACGACATCAGCGAGCCGAACGGCGCGCACGAGCCGCCGGCCTCGCCACCGACGCCGCTGGAAGCCATGCCGGTCGAGCACATGCCGGTTGAGCGCGCGCCCTTCGATCCGGGCGCCCCGGTGAACGTCGAAGCCGCTGCGCCGCCTCCCCCGGCCCCGCCGGTGGTCGCATCGGCGCCGCAGCCGATCGTGATCCCGGAGCCGGAGCCCGCTCCGGCTCCGCCGCCGGTCCCCGTGATCGACGCTCCGCCGGAAAAGCCCAAGCGCGGCTGGTGGCGCCGGTAGGCGGATGCCCAGCATGCGCCGCCGCGACCTGATCGCCGGCGCTGCCGCGCTGCCCTTCGGCAGCGCGGCGAAAGCAGATACCTTTCCGAACGGCCCTTTTCGCATCATCGTGCCGTTCGGTCCGGGTTCGGCCACCGACCAGAGCGCGCGCAACGTCGCCGAGGGCCTCAACAAGGCGTTCGGCGTTCCGGCCGTCGTCGAGAACAAGCCAGGCGCCAACGGCGCCATTGCCGCCGAGGTCGCGGCCAAGGCAAAGCCGGACGGACAGACCATCTTCGTCTGCTCCAACACCGCGGCGGCCTCCAACGTCGCGCTGATGAAATCCCTGCCCTACGACCCGCTGAAGGACTTCGATCCGGTGACGATCATCGGCCGTGCGCCGGTGTTCATGATCGTGAACCCGAAGGTCGAGGCGAAGACGGCCGGCGAGTTCGTGGCGCTGTGCAAGCGCCAGCCGGGCAAGATCAACTTCGGATCGGGCAGCGCCTCGACGCGCATTTCGGGCGAGCTGCTCAAGGCCAAGGCCGGCATCGACATGCTGCACGTGCCCTACAAGAGCACGCCCGCCGCCCTGCAGGACACGATGGCCGGCCATGTTCAGATGTGCTTCGCCGATCCGGTCACCAGCCTGCCGCAGGTCAAGGCCGGCACCGTGCGCTGCCTCGGCGTCGGCAGTCGCGGCCGCTATCCGCTCACGCCCGACATCCCCACCCTGATCGAACAGGGCATTCCCGACTTCGAGCTGATGACCTGGACTGGAATCCTGATGCCGCGCGGCGTCCCGCAGCCGGCCATGGCGAAGCTCCGAGAGGCCATGCTCAAGGCCATCACCGATCCAGCCTATGTCGAGCGACAGGCCCAGGGAGGCTCGGAGATCGCGCCCTGCACGCCCGAAGAGATGCGGCGCATCATGGTCGCCGAGATCGAGCTCTACCGCGAGATGATGAAGGTCGCCGGCATCGAGCCGGAATAGCGGCCCACAGGCAGGCTTGCCCGGCGCGCCGGCTCGTTGTGTTCAATAAGATACAACGGAAATGCCAGCATCCTCGATGGACACCACCACAGCTGCCGGCCGCCTCCAGGCCCTTGCCAACCCGGCGCGCCTCCGGATCTACGAGATCCTCTCGCGGGCCGATGAAGGCGGCCTGACCGTGGGCTCGATCCAGGACCTCGTCGGGATGAACGCCTCGACGCTGTCGCATCACCTGAAAACGCTGGTCCTGGCCGGCCTGGTGACACAGACGCGTGCGGCAACCAGCCTGGTCTGCCGACCCAATCGCGACGCGATGGACGGGCTGTTCAGCTACCTCGCGCGCGAGTGCCGCCTCGCCCCCAGGCACAGGGCGGCCTAGCCGGCCGGACGGGCGTCCGTCATCGCCAGGATCGTGCGGCCGATTTCGGTCATGCTTTCGCGCGGCAGCGAGAAGGACAGGACCGCGGCGCCGACCTCGACGGTCAGGACGCCCTTTTCGTCGGTCTCCATTCCCAACGAGACGCCATGCAACGGCAGCGGCTGGGCCTGGTAGGTCTCGCTGAAGGCGGCGAATTGCCCGTTCACGGCGGCCTTGCCGCCCAGGATCAGCAGCAGCGTCAGGAGATGCTGCAGATCGACCGTCGGGAACGCCAGTTCGATCCGTCCGTCCCGCTCCGTCTGCACGTTCAGAAGGAGCTCGCGGCCATCGGGCGTCACGTCACCGGTGACGTAGGACACTTGGCGGACCTTCCCGGTGCGTTCGCGGAACGGAAATACCTCGGCCAACGGTCTCTTTCCCTTCGTTATGTTCAATTATATATATCGCCGGTCGCAAATCGGCGAGCACTTTCCCAACAGCCCAGAGGGTCGCACCATGCAGCACGCGAAGCATTTCTACATCGACGGCAAGTGGGTGGACCCGATCAAGCCCGCCCTGCTCGACGTCATCGACCCCTCGACCGAGGAGGCCTACATCCAGATCTCGGTCGGTAGCGCCGCCGACGTCGACCGCGCCGTGGCCGCCGCCAAGGCCGCCTTCCCCTCCTTCGCCCGTACCACTCGCAAGGAACGCCTCGACCTGCTGCGCGCCATCCTGGCCGAGTACAACAAGCGCCGGAACGACGTGGGTGACGCCATCTCGCGCGAGATGGGTGCGCCGCTGGAGTTCGCCCGCACCATCCAGGCCGGCCGCGGCACGGCGCATCTCGAGCGCATGATCTCCGTGCTCGAGACCTATCCGTTCGAGGAAGTCGAAGGCACCACGCTGATCGCGCGCGAGCCGATCGGAGTCTGCGGCCTCATCACGCCGTGGAACTGGCCGACCAACCAGATCGCCTGCAAGGTCCTGCCCGCCCTGGCCGCCGGCTGCACCATGGTGCTGAAGCCCTCGGAAGAGGCACCGATCGACGCCATCATCTGGACCGAGATCATGCACGCCGCCGGCACGCCCAAGGGCGTCTACAACATGGTGCAGGGCGCCGGCTCGGTGGTCGGCGAGGCGATGTCGAGCCATCCCGACATCGACATGATGTCCTTCACCGGCTCGACCCGCGCCGGCATCCGCGTCGCCCAGGCCGCCGCCGTCACGGTCAAGCGCGTCGCCCAGGAGCTGGGCGGCAAGTCGGCCAACATCCTGCTGCCCGACGTCGACTTCCAGATGGCAGTCACAAAGGGCATCAACAGCATGATGGTGAACTCCGGCCAGTCCTGCACCGCGCCCAGCCGCATGTTCGTGCCGCAGGACCGTCACGACGAGGTGAAGCAGATCGCCAAGGCCGCGGCCGAGAAGTTCGTGGTCGGCAACCCGCAGGACCCGGCCACCCGGCTCGGTCCCGTCGTGAACGAGTCCCAGTTCAACAAGATCCAGGGCCTCATCCAGAAGGGCATCGACGAAGGTGCCGAGCTGGTGACCGGCGGCGTCGGTCGTCCCGAGAACCTCAATCGCGGCTTCTACGTGCGGCCGACCGTGTTTGCGGGCGTCACCAACGACATGACGATCGCGCGCGAGGAGATCTTCGGGCCGGTCATCTGCATCCTCCCCTACAAGAACGAGGAAGAGGTGGTCCGCCTGGCCAACGACACGATCTACGGCCTCGCCGCCTACGTGCAGGGCACCGATCTCGACCACGCCCGCAAGGTCGCCTCGCAGATGCGGGCCGGCAACGTCCATGTGAACTACCCGATGGGCGACACCGCCGCGCCGTTCGGCGGCTACAAGCAGTCGGGCAACGGCCGCGAGTACGGCAGGTGGGGCCTCGAGGAGTTCCTCGAGACCAAGGCGGTCATCGGCTACAAGGCCGCCTGACACGTTCGGTCATCATGCAGGTGCAGCGCCGAGGCGCCGCACCTGCATGACTGGCATCTTCTCGTACATCTCTGCATACTTTGGCGATGCAGCATTCCGAGTCGCCCTCCCCGTCCGCCGACATCGCAATCGTCGGCGGCGGCGCCAGCGGCGTGTTGCTTGCAGCCCAGCTCGTTCGCAAAAGCAGCCTTCGCGTTGCCCTGATCGAGCGCGGCGATCATCCGGGATTGGGTGTTGCCTATTCGACCCACTGCCTGCATCACCTTCTAAATGTCCGCGCCAGCGACATGACGGCGCTGGCCGACGAGCCAGACCACTTCGTACAATGGCTGCCCCGTGACGGTCGCGGCTATGGCCGCACGGATTTCGTTCCCCGCGCCATCTACGGCCGTTACCTCCAGGACCTGCTCGCGGATGCAGTCCACCGCTCGGACGGCCGCCTCCATGTGGTCAAGGGCGACGTCGTCGGCCTCCGGGAAGGGGAGGATGGTGTCACCGTTGAAATCGACGGACAGGCTCCGATCGGCGCCCGCAAGGCCGTGCTGGCGACCGGCCATCGTCCTCCTTCGAAGGACTCCGGCGCCTATCATGGAAATCCCTGGCGCGACGAGGCTATTGCCGGTCTCGCGCCCGGGGGATCGATCCTGCTGATCGGCACCAGCCTGACGATGATCGACGTGCTGCTGTCCCTGCTGGAACAGGGCCACAAGGGTCCGATCGTCGCCCTCTCCCGCCGTGGACTGGTGCCGCATCGCCACCCCTCCGCACCGATCCCGACCCCGGAGGCCGATACGAGCGACCTCTTCACCGGCAGCCTGTCCCAACGCACGAAGCGATTCCGGGCCAAACTTAAGGCCGGCCTCGGCTGGCCGGGCCTGATGCAGCTCCTGCGACCGCACAACAACGAACTGTGGCATGCGCTCGACCTCGATCAGCGGAAGCGCTTCCTGCGCCACTTGCGACCGTGGTGGGACATTCATCGCCATCGCGTCGCGCCCCAGATCGGCGAGCAGATCGATGCCGCAAAGGCGCGCGGACAACTGACGATCGTCTCGGGGCGCGTCGAGATCGAAAAGACGACCGACAGCAAGGTCGAGGTCACGATCATCCGTCGAGGCTCGGACCGCCGCGAAAAGCGCAGCTTTGATCGAGTGGTGGATTGCCGTGGCCCGCGCAATGAAGTCGACGTGCGCGTCCCGTTGCATGCTCAATTGGTGAAGGATGGGCTATTGCGCCCCGATCCACTCAACCAGGGTCTGGACGTAGCTGTCGACGAGGCGCTGATCGGGCGGGACGGCACGCCGTCGGGCCATCTCTACGTCCTGGGTCCGCCGACCCGTGGCCGCTACACCGAGATCGTGGCGATTCCGGACATCCGGCTGCAGGCGGCGGACGTCGCCAGGGGGCTGATCGCCGCGTTGCGATAGCGATCTGGCCTTGCGCGCGGAGCCGCCGCATAATCGCGCGCATGGGACGCGGACCAGCCAAGACAACAGCCAAGCCATCTGACAAGACCTCCTTGCATCTCCGGATCGATTTCGGCGGCGAACGCTCGATCGGGCCGGGGAAAATCCGCCTGCTCGAACTCATCAACGAGACGGGGTCAATCTCCGCGGCCGGCCGGGCGCTTGCCATGTCCTACCGGCAGGCCTGGCTTCTGGTCGACGAAATGAACCAGATGTTCCGCGACCCCGTCGTCGCTGCCCAGACCGGCGGCGGCGGTGGCGGCGGCGCGTCGGTGACCGAGACCGGCAACGACATCGTGCGCCTCTACCGCGAGATGGAGCGCCGGGCCTACGGCGCCTCCTCGCCGGAGATCCGCTCGCTCGCCCGCCTGCTCACGCCGCCGGACGCCAAGCTGCACTAGGAGCCCGCCCCGAGATCTCCCCGAGGACCGCTTGCGCCCTCTCTCGTTATATCTTACTGGATATAGCGTCATTCATTGCAACGGGGTGTCGGTCATGGAGATCGTCGGCAAGGGTCTGACTGACTGTCAGGTGGACCCGACAGGCGTTTCGTTCCGCCTCAACCTCGAAAGCGTCGACGGACATCCGGCTTCCGTGATCCTGCCGGTCGACTGCCTGCGCTCCCTCCTGATGACCCTGCCGAACGTGATCGAGAAGGCACTGAAGGCGCGTTACCAGGACGACACGCTGAAAATCGTCTATCCGATGGGCAGCTTCTCGCTCGAGGCCGCGGCCGGCAGCGACAGCACGATCCTCACCATGAACACGCCCGACGGCTTCAAGGTCTCCTTCGCGCTCACGCCCGAGGATGCCGGCGGCCTCGCGACCTCGCTGGTCGGGATCGACGTGGCGCAGCCACGCGCCACGTTCAACTAGATGCCGGACGGGATGCAAAGGATCGATTCGGCCAGGCGGCCGAAGTCAGCGGCGAGTTGCTGCTGCAGGACAATGCCGTGCTGATCACCCTGATCGGCCGCGACGGCGGGCGCTCCACCCTCACCATCCCGGCTGCGGACCTGCAGCGCCTGATCCCGCTCCTGCTCCTGCTGGGCCGTGCGCTGCCGCAGAACCTGCCATCCGATGCCGCCAAGCTTTCCCTGGTGCCGACGGATTCGCTGAGCGTCGGCGGCCTGCCGGGCGGGGAAACCCTGCTGGCGGTGGCGGTCGGTCCCGCCACGGTCGGCTTCTCGATGCCCGCCTCCGCCGCCGAGAAGCTGGGACGGTCCCTGCTCCTCGCCGGCAGCGACGCGGCCGAGGCTACTTCAATACAGTGAAGCCCTGCTTCTCGAAGAACGGCTTGGCGGCCGGCGTCTTCAGATAGTCGACGAACGCCTGCGCATCCGGGTTGGTCGACGTCGACAGCAGCGCCATCGGATAGATGATCGCCGGGTGCGAGTCGGCCGGGAAGGCGCCGACGATGCGCACGGCCGGATCGGAAGCGGCATCGGTCTTGTAGACGATGCCGAGCGGCGCCTCGCCGCGCGAGACCAGCGTCAGCGCCATGCGGACGTTCTCGGCCTGCGCCACGCGGTCGGCGACCGACGGCCAGACGCCGAGATATTCCAGCGCCGCCTTGCCGTACTTGCCGGCCGGCACCGCCTCGACGCTGCCCATTGCCAGGCGGCCGTCGCCGCCCAGCGCGCCGCGCAGGTTGAAGCCCTTGTCGATCTTGAGATCGATCTTGGAGTCCTTGCCGGCGATCAGGACGATCTGGTTGCCGAGGAAATCCGAGCGGCTGGCCGGCTTGATGAGCTTGCGCTCCGCGACATAGTCCATCCACGGCACGTCGGCCGAGATGAAGATGTCGCCCGGAATGCCGCCCTCGATCTGCTTGGCCAGCGCCGAACTCGCGGCATAGGAGATCTTGGTCGTCTTGCCGGTCTTCTTGGCCCAGTCGGCCGAGGCCTCGTCCAGCGCATTCTTGAGGCTGGCGGCGGCGAGGATGACGACGTCCTTGCCTTGCGCGGCGGCCTGCTGCGCGAAGCCGCCCGCCGACAGCAGGAAGGCGGCCGCGGCCAGGGCAGACGTAAAGGTCCGACGGGTACCCAGCATGTAAATCCTCCAGTTCAAAGAGGGTCGATATATCCCATTGAACATATCGTTTATCCACCGGAATCGCAGTTTTACTGCATTGAATGCGTTCGCTGTGGTTGAATGGATATAAAGAGGCTGCGGCCCTATACTCCGGCCGCCAATGCCGAGGAGGAAACATGCGAATCAGCGCCAGGAACCGGTTGAAGGGCACAATCGTCGAGGTCAAGAAGGGTCAGACGACGGCCCATGTCCGGATCGACGTGAAGGGCATCATCGTCACCACCGCCATCACCAACGAGGCGGTCGACGAGTTGGGCCTCAAGGCGGGCCAGGAGGCCTACGCCATCGTCAAGGCGTCCGACGTCATGGTCGGCCTCGACAACTAGTCCCCAATGGTTCGGCTGAACGAAATCCGCCAGGGCGAGCGCGCGGTCGATCTGCCGGACCGCTTCGACGCCTCGCTCTATTTCATCGGGCGTATCCGGACGCCGTGGACCTCGCGGCTGGAAACGCCGCGACAGGGAAGGCAGGACGGGCCGACCTGCCGGCTCGAACTGGATGCCCATTGGGCCGACGGCCTGCGGGGCATCGACGAGTTCGAGCGGCTGGAGGTCCTCTACTGGCTGCATGAATCGCGACGCGACCTCACTCACCAGAGCCCGCGAAACGACGGCGAGGCCCGCGGCGTCTTCTCCCTGCGCACGCCGGTCCGCCCCAATCCGATCGGCACGTCGATCGTCCGTCTCGTGAAGATCGAAGGACCGGTCCTGTTCGTGCGCGGCATGGACTGCCTCGACGGCACGCCGTTGGTCGACATCAAGCCCGACCGGACGCTGTTCGAGCCGCTGGCGCCGGCACAGCCCGGCGACTTCCAGGTCGGCGACAAGTGAAGCGGCGCGGCGCCCTCGCTCTGCTCGGTGCCGGCCTGCTGGCACGACCGGGCTTCGCGCAAGCCACGCGTGTCATCGTCGACTCGGCCGGTCGCAAGGTCACGCTGCCTGCCCGCGTCGAACGTGTCTTCGTGGCCGGCCCGCCGGCGTCGGTGCTGACCTATACGCTGGCGCGCGACGCGATGGTCGGCTGGATCCGCACGCCCTCGCCCGCCGAAAAGGAATTCCTCGCCGCCCCCGCGCGCGAACTGCCCGAAACCGGGCGGCTCACCGGGCGCGGCGACACGGTGAGCCTCGAGCGGCTGGTCGCGACCAAGCCCGACATGATCCTCGACTTCGGCTCGACGTCCGACACGTTCGTCTCGCTGGCCAACCGCGTTCAGGAACAGACCGGCATCCCCTACGCCCTGATCGACGGCCGCTTCGCCGCCACGACGGCATCGCTCAAGCTCGCAGCCGAGATGCTGGGCAGGGTCGAGCGCGGCGCGACGCTCGCCGCCTATGCCGAGGCGGCCTTCGCCCAGGTCGATGGCGTGCTGGCGCGCGTCCCCGCCGACAAGCGGCCGCGCGTCTATCTGGCGCGTGGGCCAGAGGGGCTGGAGACCGGCAGCCGCGGCTCGATCAACACCGAGATCATCGAGCGCGCCGGTGCGATCAATGTCGCCGAAGGGCTGGGCGGCAGCGGCAACATCTCCAACGCCTCGCTGGAACAGATCATCGCCTGGCAGCCCGACATCGTGGTGACGCTCGACCGCGGTTTCTTCAACGGCGTGCAGGGCAAGCCGGGCTGGGACAAGGTGAAGGCCGTCACCGGCAAGCGCGTCTATCTCGCGCCCAATCTTCCCTGGGGCTGGATCGATGCACCGCCCTCGCTCAACCGGCTGATCGGCCTGCGCTGGCTGCTGTCGTTGTTCTATCCCGCCGAAGCCGGCCTCGACCTCAAGGCCGAGACGAGGAAGTTCTACGACTTCTTCTACGGCGTCAGCCTAAGCGACGACCAACTGGCGCGACTGCTGGGCGGCACGGCAAACTGACGGCGTCATGCGCGCCGGCCTCATCCTCGTCGTCCTCGCTCTCGGCCTCCTCGCCGCAATGCTGGTCGGCAGTGTCGTCGGCCCCTATCGGATCCCGCCGGGCGAGGTGCTGAGAACCCTCGTCGCACCTGTGACCGGCACACCGGCCTCGCCCACGACGGACACGATCCTGTTCCAGATCCGCCTGCCGCGTGTGCTGGCGGCAGCGCTGGTCGGCGGCGCATTGGCGGCAGCGGGCGCCAGCTACCAGACGCTGTTCCGCAATCCCCTTGTCTCGCCCGACATTCTCGGCGTTTCGGCAGGCGCTGGTTTCGGTGCGGTCCTGGGAATACTCCTGTCGCTACCCGTCATCGCCATCCAGGGGCTGGGTTTCGTCACCGGGCTTATCACCGTCGTCGTCGTCTATGCACTTGCGCGTGCGCTGCGCAGCCAGAACGAGGTGCTCGTGCTGGTGCTGGCCGGCATCGTGGTGGGAGCACTCGCCGGCGCCGGCATCTCGCTGGTGAAGATTCTGGCCGATCCCTACAACCAGCTCCCCGCCATCACCTTCTGGCTGCTGGGCAGCCTGTCCGGCATCAAGGTTAGCGATGCCTGGAGCGTGGCCCCGCCGATCATCGTGGGACTGGTGCCGCTGGTCCTGCTGCGCTGGCGGATCGGCGTCCTGTCGCTAGGCGACGACGAAGCACGCGCCCTCGGCGTCAATGTGGCGTTCGTGCGCGGTGTCGTGATCGCAGCCGCCACGCTGATCACCGCCGCCGCCGTCTCGATCTCCGGCGTGATCGGCTGGATCGGCCTGATGATCCCGCACATGGTCCGGCCGCTGGTCGGTCCGCGCTACGATCGCGTGCTGCCGGCCTCGGTGCTCATGGGTGCTGCCTTTCTCGTGCTGGTCGACACGCTGGCGCGTTCCGCCGCCCGCATCGAGATCCCGCTCGGCCTGCTCACCGCGCTGATCGGTGCGCCCATCTTCGTGTGGCTGCTGGCGCGCGGCCGCCGCGTGTGGAGCTGACGATGATCGTCACCGGCAACCTCGCCATCGGCTACGGCACCGCGCAGGTCGCGGGCGGCATCGATCTCTCGGTCGCGCAGGGAGAGATCCTCTGTCTCCTGGGTCCAAACGGCGCCGGCAAGACGACGCTGTTCAAGACGCTGCTCGGCCTCATCCCCGCGCTCGGTGGAAAAGTCGAGATCAATGGCATCCCCGTCGACACTCTCTCGCGCGCCGCCCTCGCCCGCGCGGTGGCCTATGTGCCGCAAGCGCAGGTGATGGAGTTCGCCTACACCGTCCTCGACCTGGTGTTGATGGGCCGCACCGCCCATCTCGGCCCCTTTGCCGCGCCGGGTGCCGTCGACCATGACCGCGCCCGCGCCGCGATCGACGAACTCGGAATCCTGCACCTCTCCGACCGCGAGGCCAACCGCATCTCCGGCGGCCAGCGCCAGCTTGCCCTGATCGCGCGTGCGCTGGCCCAGGATGCGCCGATGATGGTCATGGACGAACCAACCGCCAGCCTGGATCTCGGAAACCGCTTCCTCGTTCTCTCCCGCGTCCAGGCCTTGCGTGACCGCGGCTTCGGCGTCGTCTTCTCGACGCACGATCCCGACCAGGCGCGCGAGCTGGCGACACGCGTCGCCGTCATCTCCGGGGGCCGGCTCGCCGCCTACGGCACGCCCGACGAGACGCTGACCGCTGCGACGCTTTCGGAGGTCCACGGCGTGCCGGTCGCCCTCGAACGGACCGATACCGGCCGCACCGTCATCGCGCCGGCCAGGCCAGCCTCCTGACGCAAACGGCGCCCGCATGGGGCACCGTTCGGCCTCGAAAGCCTTCGATAATTCTCAGGCGGCGTAGCGGCTTTCCGTGAGCGCCGGCCACAGCGCGTCCTTGCCCGCCTTGGCAAAGGACTGGCCGATCTTCTCGCCCCAATAGCTCTCGCTGCCGAAATCGCGACGCCATACCCAGAGCCTGCGGGTGTAGTGATGCAGGATGTGCTCGTGGGTGAAGCCCATCGCGCCCATCGACTGGTGCGAGATCGCCGCGATCCTGTGCGCGAAGTCGGAGCACTGGGTCTTGGCGGCGGCGATCGAGAAGCTGCCGCCATCCACCAGACCGCCCTCGTCGGCATCGCGCGACGCGGCTTCAGCCGACGCGATGGTCGCGGCGGCATAGCTCGCCAGCTCGGCCAGCATGTGCTGGATCGCCTGGAAGGTCGAAATGGGACGACCGAACTGGACGCGCTGCTTGCAGTATTCGGTCGCCGTCACCAGCACCTTGTCGGCGGCGCCGGCCATCTGCGTCGAACGGGCGAGTGCCGCGAGTTCGAGCGCGCGATCGGCGCTGACGGTGGAGGCCGCCGAGTACTCCGGCGTGGCGCCGTCGAAGGTCACGGTACCATGGGGCTCGCCGGCATGGCTCGGCGTGTCCTCGATCGTCGCGGCGGCACGCGGGACGACGACAAGCGTCGACTTGCCACCGGACGTCACGACCGAGACGAAGCGCTCGGCGACGCCGGCGAACGGTACCCGCGCGACCTTGCCGCTGAGACGTCCGCCCTGGAGCGACAGCTCGCCCAGCGCCAGGGTCGAGGGTCCGGTGGCGGGCTTGCCGCCGGCATTGGCGATCAGCAGGTTGGCGAGCGCCGTCTCGGCGACCGGCACGGGCACGGCATGCTCGCCAGCCACGCGCAGCAACGCCATCAGGTCTGCCAGCGTACCGCCCACACCTTCCAGTTCTTCCGGCACGGCAATCAGCGGCAGGCCCATCTCTTCGATCTCCTTCCAGAGATCGGCGGGCCAAATGCCCTTCTCGACGCCGTTGACGACGTCCTTGCCCGAACGCTCGGCGAAGAAGCGGCTGGCGGTTTCCAGCAGCATGTCACGGGTATCGCGGTCCATGATCGTTCTCCTTCAGCGCAGACCGAGGCCGCGCGCAACGATTCCGCGCAGGACCTGTGTGGTGCCGCCCTGGATGGTGTAGCTCGGTGCCATCATCGTTGCGTACTGGGCGACGTCGAGGAAGTCGGCGAGATCGTCCTCGGTGGTGGCGTCGGACTCGGCCAAGGTGCGCGCGATCTCCGGCAGGTCCTGCTGGTAGATCGTGCCGAGGTCCTTCACGAGCGAGGCCTCGATGGCCGGCGACTTGCCGCCCTGCATCATGCCGGCGACGGCCGTCGACATCTGGCGCAGCGTCCACAGGCGCGCGATCAGGCGGCCGAGGATGGCGCCGGCGCGCTTGGCCGGCTGGCGGCCGAGCACGCGCACAAGCTCACGCAGCACGTAGACGTTCTGCATGAAGCGCTCGGGGCCCGAGCGCTCGAACGCAAGCTCGCTGGTGACCTGCAGCCATCCGTCGCCCTCGTTGCCGATCAGGCAATCCTCGGGGATGAAGGCATCGGAGAAGGTCACCTCGTTCCAGTCGTGGCGGCCGGCGAGGTTGATGATCGGGCGGATGGTGACGCCCGGCGTCTTGAGATCGACAAGGAGCTGGCTCAACCCCTTGTGACGGTCGCCATGCTGACCGGAGGTGCGAACCAGCGTGATGCAATAGTGATTGCGATGTGCGCCCGAGGTCCAGACTTTGGTCCCGTTGACGCGGAAGCCGCCGGGAACGGGCTCGGCGCGCGTGCGGACCGAGGCGAGGTCCGAACCCGAATCCGGCTCCGACATGCC
This sequence comes from uncultured Rhodospirillaceae bacterium, assembly GCA_945952105.1. Lineage (GTDB taxonomy): Bacteria > Pseudomonadota > Alphaproteobacteria > Reyranellales > Reyranellaceae > Reyranella. The sequence goes on from CAMFGZ010000006.1 coordinate 109,028, forward strand.
AATGCTGAAGTAGCATTCGCCGCGCGTGATGCGCGGCAGGATCGCCTGGCGTTGCTGCTCGGTGCCGAACTTCAGAAGCAGCGGACCGGACTGGCGGTCCGCCACCCAGTGCGAGCCGGCCGGCGCGCTGTTGCCCAGAAGCTCCTCGGTCACGACGAAGCGATCGAGGAACGATCGCTCACCGCCGCCATACTGCTTGGGCCAGGTGATGCCGAGCCAGCCCTTGGCGCCCAGCGCCCTGCTGAACTCGGGCGACGGTGTGTTCCAGCTTGCGAAGCGATCTTCGGATTTGATCCTCGGCAGCGTCTCCTTGAGAAACGCGCGCACTTCCTCGCGCAGGGCCTCGGCCTCGGCAGGCAGATGGAACGGCGGAAATTCGAGCTTGGGGATGGACATCATGATCTCGACAGTTGGATGCCTCTTCTGTGTCGGCTAATCCTGTAGCGCGCAACCCGTGAGTTTCGAGGGTCGAATGCCCCGCCGTGCCCCCCGCCTGCCGCCGCTCTTGGCGGAATTCGACGACGACGAGCGCGATGCCGTCCTGGCCGCCAATCGCGCCTTCTACCGGGCCTTCAACGACCGTGATGCCGCCGCGATGGACATGATCTGGGCGCCGACCGGCTCGGTCATCTGCCTGCATCCAGGGCAGCAGGCCCTGCATGACCGGGCCGAAATCATGGCAAGCTGGCGTGCCATCATGAAGCATCCAGAAGCGCCGCGGGTACGCTGCACCGAGGAATGGGTGGTGGGCCGCCCGGGCCTCGCCCTCGTCATCTGCCGCGAGATCCTGCCCAACGGGCAACTCATGGCGAGCAACCTCTATGTCCGCACGAGCGACGGCTGGCACATGACCAGTCACCATTCCGGGCCGGTGCCGCCCGTCGCCACGGAACGCGCGGCAGCCACCGCCGCCGCCCCGGCGCGCGACAGGCGCAAGATGCACTAGCGGGCGTTCAGCGCCCGACCGGCCCTCCCGTGCGCAGCAGGGGCTTCAGCCGGCTATAGGGAATGTCGACCGAATAGGGCCCGGCCGAATAGGGACCGACTTCGTACTGGTTGAAATAGACCTGCAGCCTGTCGGCCTGCCAGCAGAACCGCTCGGCGCTGTTCACGGTCTTGGTGAGCTTGCGCGGCTCCAGCGCATCCTCGAAGCCGGGGTTTTCGACGAACTGCTTCTTGAGGTCGGCCCCGACGATGGCCGTGACCTCCTTCAGCCAGGGCGAGCCTTCAGCGAAGACGCCGGCCGGTGGCACGGTCTTGCCGGTGCGCAGGTCGACCAGAGCGCACGTCAGACTTCCATAGCCATGGGCACCGCCCGTATAGGCCCAGAATGTCAGCGCCACGGTGATGGCGTCGGGCCCGGGCCGATGGAGGGCGTAGCCTTGCACCGCTTGCCATTGCTCTTCCCGCTCGACCCCGGCATCGGCACCAGGTGTCGTCTCCCGGGCGGCTTTCTCTGCCGCATCTGCATAGGATCGATTGAGGGCGGAGAAGTCTGCCGTCTTGCCGGCAAAACGCGGATACCGCAGGTCCAGCGAGTATTTGACCTTGCCGACCAAGCCCGTCTTCTCGATCGCCTGTTCCTCGACGAAGGGATAGGGGCCGGCGCCGGACGCCTTGAGATCGGCAATCCGGTCGGCATACCGCATCGTGAGGCAGCGCTCGATCACATCGACATCTTCGTTGGGCTGGCAGGCGCGATTTCGTCCGACGATCCAGCGCACCTGGCTCTTTTCGAGGCTTTCCTTGGCCGGGCCCGTGAGCCTGGCGACAAGGGCCGCATAAAGCCCGGCCAACTCACGATCCGCTTTCGCCAACTCGGGAGCCTTGCAGATCGCGCGTTCGGAAGCATTGGACGCCTTGGCGCAATCGAAGCTCGGGCCGCCCTGCGCGAGGGCCGCCATGGGCGAGAGCGCAAGCAAGGCCGCGACGATGCAGCTCCTCATGTGCATCTCCATTGCCTCAGCCGGCGGACCGCCTCCTCCATCTCCGCGGTCGAGCCCGCAAACGAGATCCGCAACGTACCGGCGCCTCTTGCCCGGTCGAAATCGACACCCGGTGTCGTCGCCACGCCGGCCTCGCGCAGCATACGGCTGCAGAATTCCCGGCTGTCGTTGGTGAGGTGCGAGACGTCGGCATAGATGTAGAAGGCGCCCTGTGCGGGCGTGAGCCGGTCGAGGCCCGCGGCCGGCAGTCCGGCCATCAGGAGGTCGCGGTTGGTGCGATAGCGCTTCACGTGGCCATCGAGTTCCTCGCGGCAATCGAAAGCCGCCAGAGCCGCATGCTGGCTGAGTGTCGGAACGGAGATGAAGAAGTTCTGCGTCAGCCGCTCGATCGATCGCACCATGTCGGCCGGCACGACCAGCCAGCCAACGCGCCAACCGGTCATCGAGAAGTACTTCGAGAAACTGTTCACCACGATCGCCGTGTCCGAGACCTCGACCGCCGAGTGGGTTTCGCCCTCGTAGACGATGCCGTGATAGATCTCGTCGGAGATCAACCGCACGCCATTGCTGTCGCACCAGTCGGCCAATGCCTTCAGCTCGTCCCTGGTCACCATCGTGCCGGTCGGATTGGAGGGGCTCGCAACGATCAGCCCGTCGAGGCGCCCCGCCTTCTCCAGCGCCGCCACGGTCGGCTGGAACCGGTCGGCTGCCGATGTCGGCAGGTCCACCGCCTCTAGGTTGAGCGCGGCGAGGATGTTGCGGTAGGCGGGATAGCCGGGCGCGGCGAGCGCCACGCGATCGCCGGCGTCAAAGCTTGCGAGGAAGGCCAGCGGAAAGCCGCCCGACGATCCGGTCGTGACGACGACACGCTCCGGCGAAACGTCCGCACCGTATGTCTCACGATAGTGTCGCGCGATCCGTTCACGCAGGGCCGGCATGCCGAGCGCCGCAACATAACCGAGCCGGTCGGCGTCGAGGGCGGCGTGCGCCGCCGCCAGCGCGGCCTTTGGCGCCGGCGTGCTGGGTTGCCCGACCTCGAGATGGATCACGACATCGCCCGCAGCTTCCTTTTCGGCAGCCGCGGCCATCACGTCCATGACGATGAACGGGTCGACGCCGCCTGAACGGCGCGAGAGTTTGCCCGACATTTCGCGCGTTATTCCGTCGCGAGCGTCGACAGGCCCGCACCCGCAGGATCGGCGCCGGTGCGGCACGCCTCCGGCTTGCCGCGCAGGCCCGACGGGCAGGCGATGGCGTTGACGAAGCCGCCCCGCGCCTGCCTGTTCGCCAGCACGGTCGCGAGGTTCTTGTCGTTGTCGATCACCTCGCGGGCTACGAAACCCACGGCCTGGGCCGCGCCCGGGCCGCCGCCGCCGGCGCCCGCGAAGGTGAATTCGCCATTGCCGGGATTGGCGATGATCAGCGGGCTGACCGAAGCGGCCTCCGGATTCGGCGAGCCCAGCATGATGCCGCTGCCGGGGACCACGACACGGGCGCCGAACAACTGGCCCATGGAGAGTTCGCAAGCCGCGGCCCCACCTTTGGAATCGACGGCCGCGAACCCCGCGAAGCCTCCCGAATCGGCCGGTGTGCCGCCGGACGGCTGTGCGCCGTTCCACCCAGCCAGTGCAGCCGCCCCGGCCGCCGGCGCCGGCGCAACATAGACGCGGCTGCGATACTGGCTCACCGACTGCGGCGCCGAGGAAATGGGAATGGTGCTGCGCAGCGTGTCGACCGGCAGGCTGCCGCCCGCCTGCGAGACCTGTTCGGAAAAGGTCCGGGCCAGTGCGCCCTGGAAGAATTCACCGCCGCCGCGCTGCCGGATGCCGCCGAGCACGGTCGCGAGGTCGGGCTGCATGAGCTGGGTGCCCTCGCCGGCCGAACCGAAGATGCGGCGCGCTTCGGAATCCGCGCCAAGAAGCGCACCGCCCGCCTGCAGGTCACGGGCGAGCGCACGCGACACGGGGAAGCCGAACCGGGCAAGCCGTTCGGCCGGAGAGACGGTCTGCTCCCAGCGCAACTGTCCGTGACGGACGTGCATCAGGGTGATGGCCCGCACGCCGCCCGGAACGGAAAACGGAGTACCTCGCACCGCACCCGGCGCCGCGATCGGCGGGAACACGAAAGCTTCCGCCTTCTTCGTCTTGTCGTTGTGCACGACACAGGCGCCTGACGCGCCCAGTGACGCCGCCGACGGGAGGGTCACTGCAAGTGCAAAATACATGGCGACGGCGGCGTCGGTGGCATTGCCACCCGCCAGCAGAATGTCGCGTCCGATCTCGGCCGCGCGTCCCTCCTCGGCGGTGACGGCGGCGAAGGAGGTTCCCTTGGTAACAGGAGACAGCGGTCGCCTGTTGGCCGGCAATCCGGCGGGGTTGGCCGCGTTCTCTTCCCGGTCGCGCTGGCGGTCCGTCTCACTAAAGCCACAACCCGTCAGCAGAAAGAGGCCAACGAAGGCTGTGTTGCACAATTGACGCGGCCAACGCCCGTTCATAGCCTGCTTCAGCCCCGTGCCGACCTTGTTCAAACGCATCGCCACCCTCTTCTGTCTGACGCTCATCGCGCTGGCGCCGTTTCGTGCCGCGACGGCTCAACAAGGTCAACGCCTCAATCTGATCCGCGACGCCGAGATCGAGAGCACGATCCGTACCTTCACCATTCCGATCTGGAAGGCCGCGGGTCTCGACCCCAACGGCGTCGAGATCATGCTCGTCCAGGATGGTTCGCTCAATGCCTTCGTGGCCGGAGGCCAGCGCATCTTCATCAATACCGGCCTCATCATGCGCACGGAGCGGCCGAACCAGTTGATCGGGGTCATGGCCCATGAGAGCGGTCATATCGCCGGCGGCCACCTTGCCCGCATGCAGGAGGAATTGCGCAGCCTCTCGACCATGCAGATCCTGGAAACGATCCTGGCGGGCGGCGCCATGGCAGGAGGCGCCGTCGGCGGGGCCGCGGGCGGCAGCGGCGGCCACAGCGGCGGCACTGGACGCCCGATGGCGCCCGGTTCGCTCATGTCGTTCCTGAAGTACACCCAGACCCAGGAAAGCGCGGCCGATCAGGCGGCGATCTCCTATCTGCAGCGCACCGGCCAGTCGCCCAAGGGCACGATCGAATTCCTGCGCTACATGCAGCGGGAGGAAAAGCTCGCGATCAACCGCCGCGACCCCTACCTCACGACCCATCCGCTGACGCCCGAGCGGATTTCCGCGTTCGAACAGGCCGCGGCCAGTTCGCCCTACGCCAACACGCCCGACACGCCGCAATTCCTCATGATGCACCAGCGCATGGTGGCCAAGCTCTACGGCTTCATCGCTCCCGATGCCGCGATGCAGCGCTACACGGAGGCCGACCGGTCCGTGCCGGCCCGCTATGCGCGGGCGATCGCCCTTTATCGCAAGGGCGCGTTGGGCTCGGCGCTGCTGACCATCGACGGCCTGCTGAAGGAATATCCCAACGACCCCTACTTCCACGAAGTCCGGGCCCAGATGCTCTACGAGAACGGTCGGGCCGCGGAGTCCCTCGCCTCCTATCGCCGGGCCGTCCAGCTTGCGCCGTCGGCGGCGATCCTGAAGATCGACCTTGCGCGAGCCTTGCTGGATGTGAACGGCCCCGACAACGATCGCGAGGCGGTGCGCAACCTGGAACTCGCGACACAGCAGGAGGCCGGCAACTTCGAACTCTGGCGGCTGATGGCGTCGGGCTACTCCAAGCTCAACAATCCGGGTATGACGTCACTGGCTCGAGCCGAGATGGCGGCCCTCCGCGGCCAGCGCAGCGAGGCACAGACCCATGCCGAGACTGCATCGCGTCAGCTCACGCCGGGCACGCCGGCGTGGCAACGCGCGCAGGATCTCAAGGCCTACATCAACAGCCGGCCCCGCAAATAGCTGGCTCTGGAGAATAACAGGATGCGTTCCCTTCTACTGGCGACCCTCGTCGGTCTGATCGTCATCGGTGCCGCCGTCGCAAGCCGCACTGGACTGCCCAAGATCAAGGAAGTGCCGATGTCGGCGGCCACCGCCACCGACACGCCGGTCCCGGCTGATCTCGGCAAGAGCATCCGGGCCTATCTGATGGCCAATCCGGAAGTCCTGGTCGAGGCGATGCAGGAACTGGAGCGTAAACAGGACAACCAGCGCGATGCCGTTGCGGTGAAGGCGATCGGCCAGAACGAGGCCGAGCTGTTCCGCGACCCCGAAAGCCCGATTGGCGGCAATCCGGCAGGCGACGTGACGATCGTCGAATTCAACGACTATCAGTGCCCCTACTGCAAGCGAGCCTACCAGGCCGTGAAGTCGGTCACGGGCGCCGACGGCAAGGTGAAGATCGTCTACAAGGATCTGCCGATCCTGGGCGAGGCTTCGAGGATCGCCGCCCTGGCGGCGCTCGCCTCGATGAAGCAGGGCAAGCACAAGGAACTGCACAACGCACTGATGGAGTTCAACGGCAAGCTCGACCGCGAGAAGATCCTCCAGACGGCCTCCTCTGTCGGCATCGACGTCGCCCAGCTCGAGAAGGACATGGAAGAACCGAAGCTGAAGCAGATCATCGACCGCAACATGGCCCTGGCCGGCGCGCTCGGCGTGCGCGGCACGCCGGCTTTCGTGATCGGCAAGCAGTTCGTCCCGGGAGCCGTCGACGCCGAATCGCTCAAGGCTCTGATCGCCGACGCCCGCAAGAGCTAGCGGGACACCGTGGCCGTGAGGCCGAGGGCGTTCACCAGATCGGCGCCCGGCTTCAGGAGATAGTCGATTTTCTCCAGACCCAATGCCGGCTGCGGTGCGGCCTCGACGGTGAGGGTGCCGCCCTGCTCCACGAAGCGGGCGACGGAATCGAGCAGCTTCGACATGTCCTGCGTGATCAGGACGCCGGGCGGCTGATAACGCCGGATCTCGGCCGCCAGCGCCGCACGTTCCGCCGCCGCCGGCTGGCCACTCAGCCGCGACTTGGCCTGCAGGCTGCGCTGCAGCAGACTCTTGTCGGCAACGACGAGCTTGGCCGACTTGAGTGCGGCCTTCGTCCCGAGCAGAGCGAAGAAATCCGCCTCGTCGAGCGCACGCCAGAACTCGTCATCCGTATCGACGACCTGCGCGGCCAGCGAGACATCGATGAGTTCGGGGCTGCTCAGCTTGCAGTTCTCGATCGTCACCACGTGGCGGGCGCGGTCCTCGACACTGCTGCAGTCGAATCCCAGCCGGACTTCCTTCAGGTTCATCGACTGCAGGACCATGCGCATGCCCAGCGCCTCGACGCTGCGCAATGACGGAGCGAGCACGAAGTCCTCGATCCTGAACCGCGAGCGGCTCGCATTCGATCCTTCGCTTACCGTCTCCGTCGAGACGCTCCCCAGGGACATGCCGTAGCGCGTCATCAGATCGCCGCCGAAGCCGGTCATCCGGCCCTCCGCCACGGGAACCCGTCCGATCGGCGTGCCCGGCTCCCAGTCGAGCGACGATGCCACGGCGATCGGACGGCGCACATCCACGCCGCGCGCCGTCGTGTCGGCGATCGCCAGACCGGCCATGCGGGAATTGGCCGGCTTCACCTGGAAGTCCTTCATTCCGATGGAGTCGACGAGACCGCGGCGATACCCCACGACCGATAGCTGTGCCGCCGAATAGATCGTCTGCTCGAAGGTCACATGGCTCGCGTCGCTCTGATCGAGCCGCTCGACCGACAGGGCGCCCAGAAGTCGGGCAAACATCACCTCATTGCGAAACGGCCCCTCGTAGCCAGCATCGTAGCGAGGAAGGTCGAAGTTGACGGCCGTCAGTTCGCCAATCACCCACGAGTCACCGGTATCGGGTGTGGCCAGGCGAAAGTTGCGCATATGAAAGCGCGCGACCCGGATCGGGTCGCCCCAGTGCAGTCCCCCGAGCGGCACCCTTCCCCTGAGAAGTTCGTCAAGGGGCCAGGCGAGGCCACGGGCTTCCCATTCGTCGATCTTCAATTCGTCGTGCGCACCTCCGGAAATGCCGCCCAGCGTGATACTGCGATCCAGCAGACCAACCTTGACCGTCTCCGCCTTTACGCCGCCGCGTTCCAGAGCCGCCCTGAGCCTGGTCGCGGCAAGGCTCTCGGCAAAAGGGAGGGAAGCGGCGCCGATACCGATCAGGACCAGGACGGCACCGAGGCCGACGAACGATTTCCTCACGGTTCGGCATCCGGCTGGCGCGACGGATGGGCCGCTTCGAAGGCCGGAAGCTTCATGCAGGTGTCGTGGATGCGCTGGATGGTCGGATAGCGCTTCATGTCGACCTTGAATCGGGCGGCATTGAAGACCTGCGGGACCAGGCACATGTCCGCCATCGTGGGCTGGTCGCCGTGGCTGAACGTGCCGGCGCCTCCCTGCTTCAGTGTCGCTTCGTAGGCGTCGAAGCCGGTCTCGATCCAATGACGGGACCAGGCGAAAGCGCTCTCCTCGGTCTGCTCGAACTTCTGGCGCAGGTAAGCCATCACACGCAGGTTCTGGATGGGATGGATGTCGGCGCTGACGATCAGCGACAGAGACCTGACCCGCGCACGGCCAACCGCATCCTTCGGCAGAAGGGCCGGCTCGGGATGCGTTTCCTCGAGATATTCCATGATGGCCAACGACTGGGTCAGCACCCGGCCATCGTCCAGCACCAGCGCCGGCACAAGCTTCTGCGGGTTGATCGCGGCATAGTCGTCGGACGACTGCTCGCCCCTGCGCAGATGCCGGGACGCATGCTCGACCGCAATGCCCTTGAGGTTCAGGGCAATGCGGACGCGAAACGCCGCCGAGGACCGAAAATAGCCGATGAGCTTCATGACCGCCTCCGCGGTCACTGTAGCACGGCTCAGCCGGGCGGCGTGTAGCGCACGACCTTCTGGTCGATGGCCCCGAAGATCGATTTGCCGGCACGGTCGAACATCTCGATGCGGATGTGATCGCCGAAGCTCATGAACGGCGTCACGGGCTTGCCGCCCTCGATCGTCTCGCGGACCCGCCGCTCGGCGATGCAGGAGCAACCGACGGCCGCATCGCGGTTGGCGACCGTACCCGAGCCGACGATCGTGCCGGCTTCGAGGTGTCGTGTGCGTGCGGCGTGCGCAATGAGCTGGCCGAAATCGAAGGTGAGATCGGTTGCCGCGTTGGGATGGCCGAATTCCTTGCCGTTCAAGGTTGAAATCAGCGGCCGGTCGAGCCGCGCCCCGTTCCAGTCGTCGCCCAGCTCGTCCGGCGTCACGGCAACGGGCGCGAAGGCCGTGGCGGGCTTGCCGTGGAAGAAGCCGAAGCCCTTGCCAAGCTCGGTCACGATCACGTTGCGCAGCGACACGTCGTTCAGGATCGTCACCAGCTTGATGTGCTTTCGCGCAGCCTCGGCCGAAATACCCATCGGCACGTCGTCGACCATCACGCCGATCTCGCCCTCGAAATCGATGCCCCAGGCCTCGTCGGCCATCTCGATCTCGTCGTTGGGACCGATGAAGGAATCCGAGCCGCCCTGATACATCAGCGGGTCGGTCCAGAAGGACGGCGGCATCTCGACGCCGCGCGCCTTGCGCACCAGCTCGACATGCACGACGTAGGCCGAGCCGTCGGCCCACTGGTAGGCACGAGGCAACGGCGCCGCGAGCGCCGTGGTGTCGAGTTCGAACGAGCCGACCGCCTTGTCGTCCTCGAGTTGCTCGGCCAGGTCCCGCAACTTCGGCCCGTTGGTGGCCCAGTCGTCGAGTGCCTTCTGCAGGGTCGGCGCCACGGTGGTCGCGCGCACGCCGCGCGTCAGGTCGCGGTTCACCACGATCAGCGTGCCGTCGCGGCCGCCTTCCTTGAGCGATCCCAGTTTCATTGTGCGTTCCTACTCCGCTGCCTGCTTCATTTCCGGCGGCCGCCACGATTTCACATAGCCCTCGAACTCGACGCCGGCCGGCATCGCGGCGACATCGATCGCATCCCGCGTGTCGATCATGACCGCGACCTCGTCGGTCTCGGTCTTGCCGCCCTTGGTCGCCGCATTGAACGCTTTGGGGTGCGGTCCATGGGTAAAGCCGGTGGGATGCACCGTCATCATCCCGGGATGGATGTTGTCGCGGCTGAAGAAGCTGCCCTTGTGATAGAAGATCATTTCCTCGAAATCGTCGTTGTTGTGGAAGAACGGCAGCCTAAGCGCTTCCGGATCGCTTTCCAGCGGGCGCGGCACGAAAGTGCAGACGACGAAGCGGCCGGTCGCCCAGGTCGTGTGCGCCGACGGCGGCAGGTGGGCACGATGGCTCATCAGCGGCCGCAGATCGCGCCAGTTGATCCGCACGACGCTGAGATCGCCGTGCCAGCCCACCGCATCGAGTGGATTGAACGGGAAGGTCACGGTCGAGAGCGTGTTGCGCCGCTTCACCGATACCTTCCAGGTGCGTTCGTCCTGCTGGGCACGGAAGGCCTCGTCGATGCGCGGCGTATCGAGCATGGCCGGATCGAAGATTGCGTGACGGCCAACCAGCCCCTTCTCCGGCAGGGTGAAGTGATCGTTGGTCGCCTCGATCATCAGCGACATGGTGGGCTTAGCCGGTTCCAGGCGCCACATCGTGCCGCGCGGGATCACGAGATAGTCGCCTTCGACATAGTCGAGATGCCCGTAGTCGCAGAACAGCGCGCCGTCGCCCTCGTGAATGAACAGGAGTTGGTCGCCGTCGCTGTTGCGCGCGAGCTGCGGCATCGCCTTGTCGAGCCGCCAGATGCGCATCTGCAGGTGGTTGTTGCCCATGACGAGTTCGGCGTCCCAGGGATTGGCCTTGGCCGTCGCCAGCTTGTTGAGATCGAGGGCGCGCGGGCGGATCGGACCGTCGAATTCGACCCAATCGGTCGGCTTGTGCTTGTGGTGGAACTGCGCGGACGGGCCGAAGAAGCCCTCCTTGCTGATCTCGCGCTCGTAGGTGCCCTCGGGTAGCCGCACATGCGCCTGGCGCGAGGCAGTGCCCTCCACCTGGCGCAATGGAATCCAGTTCTTGGCCATGGCTTCCTCCGTCGTTCTGTCGTTTCGTTCTTTGCTATGCCTTCAACACGCCGCGGCGGATCTGATCGAGCTCGATGGATTCAAAGAGCGCTCGGAAATTGCCTTCGCCGAAACCTTCGTTGCCGCGGCGCTGGATGATCTCGAAGAAGATCGGACCGATCACGGTCTGGGTGAAGATCTGCAGCAGCAGCCCACCGCCCTTGGTCGGCGCACCGTCGATCAGGATCCGGTCGGCCGCGAGCCGCGCGAGGTCCTCGCCATGGCCCGGCAAGCGCTCGTCGATCTGCTCATAGTAGGTGTCGGGCACGGTCTGGAACGGCACGCCCTTCCCCTTCAGCGTCTCGACCGTCTCGTAGATGTCGCCGGTGCCCAGCGCGATGTGCTGGATGCCCTCGCCGTGATAGGCGGAGAGATATTCCTGGATCTGCGACTTGTCGTCGGTGCTCTCGTTGATCGGGATGCGGATCTTGCCGCACGGGCTGGTCATCGCCTTGGACTTGAGGCCGGTGAGCTTGCCCTCGATGTCGAAGTAGCGGATCTCGCGGAAATTGAAGAGGCGCTCGTAGAAGTCGGCCCATTCGGCCATGCGCCCGCGATGCACGTTATGCGTCAGGTGGTCGATGTAGGTGAGGCCCACACCCTTGGGATTGCGGTCGACGCCCGGCATATATTCGAAGTCGACATCGTAGATCGAGCCGCGGTCGCCGTAGCGGTCCACGAGATAGAGCAGCGAATCGCCGATGCCCTTGATCGCCGGGATGTTGAGCTCCATCGGGCCGACCTTGCCCTCGACGCCCCAGGCGCCCAGCGAAAGCGCCCGCTTGTAGGCGGCACCGGCATTCTTCACGCGCAGCGCGATGGCACAGACGCTGGGGCCGTGCACGCGGGCGAAGCCCTGCGCGAAGCTCTCCTTCTCGGCATTGACGATGAAGTTCACGTCGCCCTGGCGGTAGAGCGAGACGTCCTTGGAGCGATGCTTCGCCACCTTGGTGAAGCCCATGCTCTCGAACAGGGCGCCGAGCGCCGCGGGGTCGGGGGCGGTGTATTCGACGAACTCGAATCCGTCGGTGCCCATCGGGTTGATCTCGTCGATCTCGACAACGTTGCAGTCGGTGACGCTCGCCATATTTGACCTCCCGGCTGAATTGGTTTCAAATGTAACTATTATGCCAACCGAAGCGCAAGCCCTCGAACTGGAGAAATTCCTCCCCTATCGGCTGTCCGTCCTGGCCCAGCTTGTCAGCGAGTCACTGCACGACCTTTACGCCGGCCCCTTTGAGCTAAGCGTCACCCAGTGGCGGGTGATGGCGGCGCTGGGACGCTTCGCCCCTCTCACCGCCTCGGATGTGGGTCAGCGTATCGTGATGGACAAGGTCGCCGTCAGCCGGGCGGTAGCGAGCCTGATGAAACGCAACCTGGTCGAGCGCGCCACCGATCTCGACGACCGCCGCCGGGCCTCCCTTCGGCTGACGGCCAGGGGCCGCACGGTCCATGCGCAGATCGTCCCCCTGGCCCTCAAGTACGAAGCCGAACTCTACGAGGCGCTGTCCCAAGAGGAGCGCAAGACCCTCAACAGCTTGTGTGACAGGCTCTTCTCCCACGCCAAGCTGTTGAGAAACGGCTCCTGAGCCTGCCTTGTCGGCCCGACTCCCCATGCTATAACGCCCGCCTCTGGTGTATCTGGGAGGCAGGATTGGCCGCAAAGGCCGCCCGGCGCCCATCGGCCGACAAGCCGGTGCTGGTGCTCAATGGGCCCAACCTCAACATGCTGGGCAAGCGTCAGCCCGAAATCTACGGCCGCGAAACCCTGGCGGACGTCGAAGCGAGCTGCCGTGCCGAAGCCGATCGCCTCGGTCTAGAGGTGGAGTTCGCCCAGAGCAACCACGAGGGCGTGCTGGTCGACCGCATCCAGGCGGCGCGAGAGGCCAACTCCGGCATCGTCATCAATGCCGGCGCCTATACCCATACGTCGGTAGCCCTGCTCGACGCGCTGAACGCGGCTGAGCTGCCGGCCATCGAGGTCCATCTATCAAACATCTACAAGCGTGAGAGCTTCCGCCATCATTCGTACATCAGCCCGGCCGCGGTCGGCGTGATCGCGGGTCTCGGCACTCAAGGCTATCTCCTTGCCCTTCAGGCGCTGGCGCGCCTGCTGGCACGCTGACCCAACATCGGGAGCTTTTCTCCATGGCAAAGTTCGAGCTGGATACCGAGTTCGTCCGCAAGCTGGCTGCAATCCTCGAGGAGACCAAACTCGGCGAAATCGAGTTGGCCGACGGCGAACGGCGCATCCGCGTCGCCCGTCCGACCGCGCCGGTCGCCCAGGCGGCACCGGTGGTGATGGCAGCGGCGCCCGCCGTGGCGGCCGCGCCCGTCACGACAGCCGGTACGGCTCCTGCCGCTGGCGGCGATCTGTCCAAGCATCCTGGCGCCGTGAAGTCGCCGATGGTTGGTACCGCTTATCTGGCGCCCGAACCGGGCAAGCCCAACTTCGTCTCGGTGGGCGACAAGGTCACCGCGGGCCAGACGCTGCTCATCATCGAGGCGATGAAGACCTTCAACCCGATCAAGGCGCCCAAGGCCGGCACTGTCACGCAGGTGCTGATCGAGAATGCCCGGCCGGTGGAGTTCGGCGAACCGCTGATGATCGTCGAGTGAGGACCCCGACGCCGATGTTCGACAAGGTCCTCATCGCCAACCGCGGCGAGATCGCGCTGCGCATTCACCGCGCCTGCCGGGAGATGGGCATCCAGACCGTCGCCGTCCATTCGACTGCCGACAGCGACGCAATGCATGTCCGGCTGGCCGACGAGTCCGTCTGCATTGGCCCGCCGCCGGCCCGCGAGAGCTACCTCAATATCCCGGCGATCCTGTCGGCCGCGACGATCGCCGGCGCCGACGCGATCCATCCCGGCTACGGCTTCCTGTCGGAAAATGCCCGCTTTGCCGAAGCGGTCGAGGCGCACGGCTTCACCTTCATCGGGCCGACGCCGCAGCACATCTCGATGATGGGCGACAAGATCGTCGCCAAGCAGACGGCCCTCGAGCTGGGCCTGCCGCTGGTGCCGGGATCTCCCGGCCCTGTCGACTCGATCGAGGAGGTCATCGAGCTCGGCAACAAGATCGGCTGGCCCGTGCTGATCAAGGCCGTGGCCGGCGGCGGCGGTCGCGGCATGAAGGTCGTCCAGGACGCCGAGGCGGCCGCCGAAGCCTTTTCGCTGGCGCGCGCCGAAGCCAAGGCCGCGTTCAACAACGATTCCGTCTACGTCGAGAAGTACCTGGGCCGGCCGCGCCACATCGAGATCCAGGTGCTGGGCGATGGGCTCGGCGCCGGCATTCATCTCGGCGAACGCGACTGCTCGCTGCAGCGACGCCACCAGAAGGTGCTCGAAGAGGCGCCCTCGCCCGCACTGAACGCCGAGCAGCGCAACAAGATCGGCGAACTGGCGGCCGATGCCGTCCGCAAGCTCAAATATCGCGGCGCCGGCACGATGGAGTTCCTGTTCCAGGACGGGGAATTCTACTTCATCGAAATGAACACCCGCCTTCAGGTCGAGCATCCGATCACCGAGGCGGTGACCGGCATCGACCTGGTGCGCGAGCAGATCCGCATCGCGTCGGGCTCGCCGCTCGGCCTCACACAGAAGGACATCGTGATCCAGGGTCACGCCATCGAGTGCCGGATCAACGCGGAGAATCCCGAGACCTTCGTGCCCTGCCCAGGCCTTGTGACGGACTATCACGCGCCGGGCGGCCTGGGCGTGCGCGTCGACTCCGGCCTCTACGCCGGCTACTCGATACCGCCCTACTACGATTCGATGGTCGCCAAGCTGATCGTAAACGGCAGCAGCCGCAATGAGTGCCTGATGCGCCTGCGCCGCTCGCTCGAGGAGTTCGTGGTAGGCGGGATTGACACTACGATCCCGCTGCACCGCCGCATCATCGGCGAGCTGGCCTTCATCGACGGCGACTACGACATCCACTGGCTGGAGAAGCTGGTCGGCCTGAAGAAGTAGCGCCGCGATGCTGGAGATCACCCCCGACCTCCTGCTCCAGGCCTATCGCATCGGCGTCTTTCCCATGGGGGAGAGCCGCGACGATCCCAAGCTCTACTGGCTCGATCCACGCCTGCGCGCGGTGCTGCCGCTGGACGGCTTTCACCTGTCGCATCGCCTCGCCCGAACGGTGCGCAGCGGCCATTTCGAGGTGACCGCCGACACCGCTTTTGCCGAGACGGTGCGCGCCTGCGCCGAGCCGCGCCCCGGCCATCCCGAGAGCTGGATCAACGAACCCATCGTCGCCCTCTATTCGGAACTTCATGAACGCGGCCACGCCCACAGCCTGGAATGCCGGGTCGGCGGAAGGCTGGTGGGCGGCCTGTACGGTGTTTCGGTCGGCGCCGCCTTCTTCGGCGAAAGCATGTTCAGTCGAGAGCGCGATGCCTCGAAGGTCGCCCTGGTCCATCTGGTGGCGCGGCTGATCCGGGGTGGCTTCGTTTTGCTCGACTGCCAGTTCATGACCGAGCACCTGCGCAGCTTCGGCGCCGTCGAGCTTCCACGCGACGACTTCAAGGCGCTGCTCGCCGAGGCGATCGACCGGCCGGCGGTGTTTCAGCGCGAGCTGGGAGGCGCGGATCCCTGCGCCATCGTGCAGGAAAGCACGCGCACGTCGTAGACGCCGTGGTCGAGCGCCGACAAAGACGGCGTCGACGCGAACATCCAGCCGGAGAAGAGCTTCTCCTCCGCCTGTCCCGGCTTGTGGTCGACGATCGTAAGATAAGCCACCGATTCGGGCGGCGCTTCCGGCACGTTCACCAGACAATCGCCGACCGTGATCTCGAGCGTGCCGAAGCGCGTCGACTTGCCGACGGGCGCATAGAAGCGCTGCGTGCGGGCCGTCACCTTGTCGAGCCCCTGCAGCTCGGCCGACCGCGTCCCTGGCCCGTCGGGCACCGGCCGCAGATTGGCATTGCCGGGACGCGGCGGTTGTTGCTGCTGGGGTGGTGGCGTCTGCGCCGAAGCCGCGCCGATACCGGTCGCCAGCACCGCGAGAACGAGCAGTGCGCGCATGCTCAACCCCTGGCGTGGGGCGTCGTCAACCCGTCGATCAACTCGTGAAGTGCCTGTTTGATCTGGGTCGCATCGCATCCCATCAGAACTCCGTCCTCCAGCGCATCGGCGCAGAGGGTTTCGATCTCCTGGATGTTCTGGTTCAGGACTTTGATCTTTTCGAGGCACGATACCGGCTTGCCGTCCGGCTGACGCCAGACCGGCGGCTCCTTCGGGGACTGGGTGCCCATCACTTGCTTCCCGTGCTGCCGAACATGAACTTGGCGATCAGCTCGGTGAGTGGGATCGAGTCCTGAGTATGCTCGATCTCGCCCCCGTTCTTCAGCATCTGCTTGTCGTTGCCCGGCTCGAGGACGACGACCATGCCGCCCAGCAGCGACTCGCTCACGATCTTCGCATGAGTGTCGGCCGGAAGATCGACGTTCGACGCAACCGCGAGCCGTACGACTGCCTGATAGGTCTTCGGGTCGAGGCTGAAACCGGTAACGCTGCCGACCTTGACGCCGCTCAGCGTCACGTCCGCGCCGCGCTTCAATCCATCGATGCGGCCGAAGCGGGCCACGAGGTCGTAGCCGTCAGGCCCTGTCCGATCCGATTTCGAGAAAGCGTAGAAGACGAACACGCCGGCCACCACCAGCACCAGCGCGCCCACGATCGTCTCGACAATATTGCGGCCCACGCGCGCCTCCCCCGCTTCCCGCGGCGTCAGCCTGGACGCCACGCCTCGTATGCAGGCTTGGGCTTGTCGCCCACGGACAGCGAATGACCCGGAGGCCTGTAGGCATGATCCGTGCCCGTGAGGTTGGGCTGATGATCCTTCTGCCACGCCTTGCGCGGCGAACCGCCGGCGGGCGGCGGATCGGCGAGCATGTTGTGCAGCCAGCCATGCCACTCGGGCGGAATGCGCGACGCTTCGGCCACGCCGTTGTACATCACCCAACGCTTGCGTCGCATGCCAGGGACGATGCGCTTGTCCTGGAAGTAGCGGTTGCCCTCCGCATCGGTGCCGACGAGTTCGCCGCGCAGCTTGGTGAAGAGCCAGGTGCCGATGATCATGAACCAACCACGTTTGAAGTGACTGCGCCGCTTGTACGCGGGCGCTTCATCGCGTGCAACGCGGCGCGAACGACGCATGATTCATGTCGTTTGATGACATGCGAACCGCGTAATTCGAACGACTGTTGCCCGCTTGCATCATCTAGTACCATCAACAAGCAGGTCTACAAAATATAGTTGCGCACACAAGATTTTGTAATTTACTATCATCGCGTGCCCACATGTGCGTGTTCGACCTTGATCGAACAGCCCCCGCGACAGGGAACCAGAATGGCGGGAACGGGCACGGGGGATCGTCGATGCGCTTCGAGCGTCGGTATACACGAGCAGGAAAATCGCCATTCGCGGGAATGGCGTTTCGTGCTGCCGACTCGGAAATTCGCAACCCCGACGGGTCGATCGTCTTCCAGCTGAAGAATGTCGACGTCCCGACCGACTGGTCCCAGGTTGCGTCCGACGTCCTCGCCCAGAAGTATTTCCGCCGCGCCGGGGTGCCTGCCCGTCTGATCCGTGTCCGCGAGGACGATCTTCCCGAATTCCTGTGGCGGTCGGTGCCGGACGAAGCCGCGCTCGCGGCGATGCCCGAGGCCGAGCGCTTCGGCAGCGAGACCAGCGCACGCCAGGTCTTCCACCGCATGGCGGGCGCCTGGACATATTGGGGATGGAAGGGCGGTTACTTCGACAGCGAGGCGGATGCACGCTCTTTCTACGACGAGCACTGCTTCATGCTCGCCGCCCAGATCTGCGCACCGAACTCACCGCAATGGTTCAACACCGGCCTGCACTGGGCCTACGGCATCGACGGTCCGGGCCAGGGCCACTGGTTCGTCGATCACGAGGACGGCCAGGCCCATCCTTCAGCATCGGCCTACGAGCGGCCGCAGCCGCATGCCTGCTTCATCCAGAGCGTCTCCGACGATCTGGTGAATGAAGGCGGCATCATGGACCTTTGGATCCGCGAGGCGCGTCTCTTCAAGTATGGGTCCGGCACCGGCTCGAATTTCTCCCGGGTCCGCGGCAATGGAGAGAAGCTTTCCGGCGGTGGCGCTTCCTCGGGATTGATGTCGTTCCTCAAGATCGGCGATCGGGCGGCCGGCGCCATCAAGTCGGGCGGCACCACGCGTCGCGCCGCCAAGATGGTGACGGTCGACATCGACCATCCCGACATCGAGGACTTCATTTCCTGGAAGGCGCTCGAGGAGCAGAAGGTCGCCGCTCTCGTGGCGGGATCGAAGCTGGCCAACCGCCATCTCAATGCCGTCATGCAAGCCTGCCTCGATGGCGAGAGCGATGCGGCGTTCGATCCGCGCCAGAACCCGAAATTGCGGCGCGAGATCGTGGCCGCCCGTCAGGCCGAGCTGCCGGAGAACTATATCCAGCGCGTCATCCAGTTTGCGCGCCAGGGGTACCGCCACATCGAGTTCCCGACCTTCGACACGGACTGGGAGTCGGAAGCCTACGCTTCTGTTTCCGGGCAGAATGCGAACAACTCGGTGCGCGTCACCGACGCCTTCCTGAAGGCGGTCGAGGAAGACCGCCAATGGGCGCTGACCGCGCGCACGACCGGCAAAATCACCAAGATGCTCCCCGCCCGCGCCTTGTGGGACCAGGTCGCGGAAGCCGCGTGGCATTCGGCCGATCCGGGAGTCCAGTACGACACCACGATCAACGACTGGCACACCTGTCCGGAGTCGGGGCGCATCAACGCCTCCAATCCGTGCTCGGAGTACATGTTCCTCGACGACACGGCGTGCAATCTTGCGTCCCTGAACCTGATGCGGTTCCGGCGCGAGGATGGCTCGATCGACGTCGAAGCGCTGGAGCATGCAAGCCGCCTGTGGACGGTCGTACTTGAGATCTCGGTGATGATGGCGCAGTACCCGTCGCGCCGAATCGCCGAACTCTCCTACGAATATCGCACCCTGGGCCTCGGCTACGCCAACCTCGGCGCGCTGCTGATGGCCTCGGGCCTTGGCTATGACAGTGCCGAGGGTCGCGCGATCGCGGGCGCCCTCACCTCCATCATGACCGGCACCGCCTACGCGACATCCGCCGAGATGGCGGGCCTGATGGGCGCGTTCCCCGGTTTTGCCGCCAACCGCGAGCCCATGTTGCGGGTGATCCGCAACCATCGTCGCGCCGCCTCCGGCTCGGGCGAGGCCTATGAAGGCCTGTCCATCGCTCCGCAGGCCCTCGACGCCGCCAATTGCCGCGATTTCACGCTCATCGCCGCGGCTCGCAGGGTCTGGGACCGCGCGCTGGCGTTGGGCGAGCGCCACGGCTACCGCAACGCACAAGTCTCCGTCATCGCCCCCACAGGCACGATCGGCCTGGTGATGGACTGCGATACGACCGGCATCGAGCCGGACTTCGCCCTGGTGAAGTTCAAGAAACTGGCCGGCGGCGGCTACTTCAAGATCATCAACCAGACGGTGCCGCTGGCGCTTCGGACCTTGGGCTACGACGAGGCCGCGATCCGGCGCATCGTCGACCATGCCGTCGGGCACGGCTCGCTCGTCTCGGCGCCCGCCATCAACCACGAGAGCCTGTCGGCGCGCGGCTTCGATGCCGCGACGTTGGCGCGGATCGATCAGGCGATCGCGACCGCCTTCGATATCCGGTTCGCCTTCTCGCGCTATACGCTGGGCGAGGCGTTCTGCCGTGGGTCGCTCGGCCTCGATGAACAGACGCTGGCCGATCCTAAGCTCGACATCCTCTCGCACCTCGGCTTCTCACGCAGTGACATTGCCGCCGCGAACATCCATGCGTGCGGCACGATGAGCATCGAGAGCGCTCCCGATCTCAGGCGCGAACATCTTTCTGTGTTCGATTGTGCGAATCCCTGTGGACGAGATGGCAAGCGCTGCTTGTCTGCAGAGAGTCACATACGCATGATGGCTGCAGCACAACCCTTCGTATCGGGCGCCATCTCCAAGACCATCAACATGCCAAACGCAGCGACGGTCGAGGATTGCCGCAAGGCCTACGAGATGTCCTGGAAGCTCGGCTTGAAAGCAAATGCTCTCTATCGTGACGGCTCCAAGCTGTCGCAGCCGCTGTCTGCCATGGCGCTCGGCGACGACATCGCCGCCAATGACGACCTGACGGAGCTTTCGCCCGTTGCGCGTGCGCCGATCATTGCCGAACGGATCGTCGAGCGGATTGTGGAGCGCGAGGTCCGCGCCGGCCGAGAACGCCTGCCTCAGCGCCGCAAGGGCTACACGCAGAAGGCCAATGTCGGCGGCCATAAGGTCTACCTGCGGACCGGCGAGTACGAAGACGGTCGTGTCGGCGAGATCTTCGTCGACATGCACAAGGAAGGCGCGGCATTCCGCAGCCTGATGAACAATTTCGCCATCGCGATCTCGATCGGCCTGCAGTACGGCGTGCCGCTCGAGGAGTTCGTCGAGGCCTACACCTTCACCCGCTTCGAGCCGTCGGGAATGGTCGAGGGCAACGACGCCATCAAGATGTCGACGTCGGTGCTCGACTATATCTTCCGCGAGCTCGCCATCTCCTATCTCGGGCGCAACGACCTGGCGCATGTCGAACAGGCGGACCTCCGCCCGGACGGGGTGGGCCGCGGCGAGGTGCAGGGCGAACTGCCCCCTCCCGGTACGGATGCCGCGCATGCCGCGGCTGCCGCCGTAAGCCGCATCGCCAGCGTCGGTTACATGCGCAGCAATCTCTACGTGTTGAACGGCAGGACTGCCGGCAACGCCGCGATCGCGAATGAAGTGATCGCTGGCGCCGCCCTGCCCAACGGACTGACGGACGGACCAGCCGTCGCTTCGGCGCACATCGCCAAGGCGGCCGCCGTCGGCGTTGCGGTCGGAGAAGCCTCTCCCTCCTCCCTCGGACAAGCCCTCGTGGCGAAGCTCAAGGGATTCGAAGGAGATGCCTGTCCGGAATGCGGCAACTTCACCATGGTCCGCAACGGGACGTGCCTCAAGTGCACGACCTGCGGCGGCACCACTGGCTGCAGTTGAGCATGCGTGGCGTAGCGTACCCGCGTACCCCGGGGGCCTCACGGTTGGGGACCTCATAGCTAACCATAGGAGACAGTTATGGCTGCTAAGAAAAAGGCTGCGAAGAAGAAGGCTGCTAAGAAGAAGAAGCAGTAATCAGGAAAGGGCGTAGGTCAAAGTTTCACTTTGACCCCTCTAACCAACGCCTTTCGGCTTCCGTGTGGGCGCCCCCTGTTGGGGGCCCCACCGGAGGCCACCTAACAGAAGACGAGCACAAAGCCGATCCGACGCCTTCGTTTTCGAAGGCGGAAAGGCGAAACTACCAAAGCGTCCGGCGACCTCAGGTCTGCCGGACTTTTTTCTTTCCGGCTTGAAGCTACCCGGTTTCCGCATTACATGGCGGACCATGGATACTGACCGGTCAGTCAATATCGCGGCGACCGCCCCCAACCGTGTCCGGCGGCCGGAAGACCGCGCTTCCGAAATCGCCAGGGCCGCCCTGGAGCTGTTCGTCACGCGCGGCTTCGCGGCGACCAAGCTGGAGGACGTCGCGAAGGCCGCGTCGGTTAGCAAGGGCCTCCCCTACCTCTACTTCAAGAACAAGGAAGAGCTCTTCAAGGCGGTCATCACCGAAGCCGTCGCCGGCCCCCTGGCGGTGGCAGCCGAAATGATCGATCAGTTCGACGGCACGAGCGAGGAGCTGCTGAGGCAACTGGTCGCCGGTTTCCGCGCCTTCGAGGAAAGTCCGGCCGGTGGCGTCGTGAAGCTGATCCTGGCGGAGGCCGGCAACTTCCCCGAGGTTGCGCGCTTCTATTGCACGAGCTTCGACGTGCGCGGCCGCGATCTCTTCGCCCGTACTTTGCGCCGCGGCGTCGAAAGCGGCGAGTTCCGTCCCCTCTCCGATCTGGAAGCCACTGCCGTCATCATCGTGCAGCCGCTTGCCATGTTCTCGGTGTGGAAGCGCTCCCTGGCGCCGTTCGATCCCGGCAAGGTCGATAGCGAGCAATTCTACACCGCCTATCTCGATTTCGTTCTCAAAGGGCTGCGGCCATGAAGACCAGGAACAAGATACTCGTCGCCTTCGTCGCGGTGCTGGTGCTGGCCGGAGGCGCATTCGCCTGGAAGGGCGGCAGGATCTCGCCGCCCGCCGGCAACGCAGCAACCGTCGCCAAGACGCCGGAACGCGCCTTGGAGCTGATCCCTGCCGAGGTCCACACGATCAAGCCGCGCGGCCTGCTCGACGTCGTCCGTTTCACCGGCACCACCCAGCCGATCGATCAGACGATCGTGAAGAGCCGCGTCGCCGGCCGGCTCGCCGAGGTTCTGGTCCGAGAAGGCGACCGCGTCACCGAAGGCCAGGTGCTGGCCCGTTTCGAGACGACCGAGTTGCAGGCCAAGCTGAACGAGCGGCAGTCGGCGCTCGAGGCCGCCCGCGCCGACGCGCGCTGGACCGCACGCGACCGTTCCGACAAGGAGACGCTCGCCACCCGCAACATCGTCTCGCAATCCGCCGCCGACCAGGCGCGCGCGACGGCGGAGAACCGCGCCTCCATGGTCTCGGTGGCCGAGGCACAGCTCGATGTCGCCCGCAAGAATCTGGCCGATGCCGAGGTGAAGGCGCCGTTCGACGGCGTGGTCGGAGAGCGCTTGGCAAATCAGGGGGAGTCGCTGCCCATCGACGGCAGGATCCTGGCATTGCTCGACACCAGCCATGTCGAGATCGCGGCGCAGATGCCGGCGGCGGACGTGATCCGCATGAAGGTCGGCCAGACGGCCAACGTGACACTCGAAGGCTTCGGCGATCGCGTCTTCAACGGCAGGATCACCCGCATCAGCCCGACCACTCAGGCCGGGTCGCGGTCGATCCCGGTCTATGTCGAGATCACCGATCGCCACGAAGCGCTGCGTGGCGGCCTGTTCGGCACCGGCAGCGTCACCGTGCAGGAGAAGGGCCACGCACTGGCGGTACCCGCATCGGCGATGCGCAAGGACGACCAGGGCGACTATGTCCTCGCAGTCGAGAACGGCATTCTCGTGCGCAAGCCGGTCGGTGCAGTGCGCACCTGGTCGCGCGGCGAACTGGTCGAGGTGAAAGGCCTCGAATCGGGCATGACGGTGGTCTCAGCTCCCCTGCCCGGCCTCCAGGCCGGCCAGCGGGTGAAGATCGTCGAGACGCGATAGGCCGCCGCCGTGAAGCTTACCCAGATCGCGGTCGACAATCCCGTCTTCGCCACCATGATGATGGTGGCGTTGCTGGTCATGGGCCTGTTTTCCTACCGGCAACTCGGCATCGACCAGTTCCCAAACGTCGATTTCCCCATCGTCGTGGTCACGACCGACTATCCTGGCGCCTCGCCGGAGACCGTCGAGAGCGAGATCAGCCGCAAGATCGAGGAATCGGTCAACGCCATCGCCGGCCTCAAGACGCTCACCTCGCGTTCGCTCGAGGGCAAGTCGATCGTCATCGCCGAGTTCGAACTGTCCGTTCCTTCCGCCGTCGCCATGCAGGACGTCCGCGAGAAGGTGCAGATGGTCCGGGCGTCCTTCCGGCCGGAGATCAAGGAACCGCTGATCCAGCGCTTCAATCCGGACGACCAGCCGATCGTGTCGATCGCCGTGCGCTCCGACGTGCGTTCGGTCCGCGACCTCACGACCCTGGCCGACCAGATCATCATCAAGCGCCTGCAGACGGTGCGCGATGTCGGCCGCGCGACCATCGCCGGCGGCCTCAAGCGCCAGATCAACATCGAACTCGATCCCGGCCGCATGCACGCCCTTCGCGTCGGCGTGAACGACATCATGCGGGCGATCAAGGACGAGAACCAGAATTTCCCCGCCGGCAACGTGCAGCGCGGCAACGACGACCGCGTCATCGAGGTCACGGGACGCGTCGCCGAGCCGGGCGACTTCGCCGACCTGATCGTGGCCCGCCGCGGCCAGGCGCCCGTCTACCTGCGTCAGGTCGCCAACGTGGTCGACGGCCAGCAGGAGCTGGAAAACGTCGCCATGCTGAACGGCGAGCGCGCACTCGCCATCGACGTGGTGAAGACCCAGGGCTCCAACACGATCGAGGTCGCCCGCGGCGTCCGCCGGGCGGTGGCCGAGCTGCAATCGTCCCTGCCTCCCGACGTGAAACTGGAAATCGTGCGCGACAGCTCGCGCGGGATCCAGAACTCGGTCGACAACGTTCAGCAGACGATGGTCGAGGGCGGCCTTCTGACCATCGCCATCGTCTTCCTGTTCCTGCATTCCTGGCGCAGCACCGTCATCACAGGCCTCGCCCTGCCGATCTCCGTGTTCGGCGCCTTCATGGTGATGGCCGCCTTTGGCTTCACCCTGAACGTGCTCACCCTGATGGCGCTCAGCCTCGCCATCGGCATCCTGATCGACGACGCCATCGTGGTACGCGAGAACATCATGCGCCACATCGGCTTCGGCAAGACGCACCGCCAGGCCGCCATCGACGGCACCAACGAGATCGGCCTGGCCGTCCTCGCCACCACCTTCTGCATCGTGGCGGTGTTCCTTCCGGTCGCCTTCATGGGCGGCATCATCGGCCGCTTCTTCTTCCAGTTCGGCGTCATGGTGTCAGCCGCCGTGCTGATCTCGCTGTTCGTCTCCTTCACCCTCGACCCGATGCTGTCGTCGGTCTGGTACGACCCTCAGGCCCACGCCAACGGCCGCTTCGCCCGCATCGTCAACGGCGCGCAGGAGAAGGCAAACGGCGTCTATCGCGTCGTCCTGGGCTGGGCGTTACGCTGGCCCAAGCTCACCCTGCTGATCGCGCTCGGCACCTTCGTCGGCAGTTTCGCGTTGCCCAAGTACATCGGCTTCGAGTTCGTGCCGCAGGCAGACCTCGGCGAGCAGGTCGTCAGCATCGAGACGCCGGTCGGCTCTTCGCTGGAATATACCGAGGCCAAGCTGCGCCAGGTCGATGCCGCGCTGCGCGAGTTCCCGGAGATCGAATACACTTACGGCACGGTCAACACCGGTTACGCCAACGGCAAGAACCAGGGCAGCCTCTATCTCAAGCTGAAGCCGCTGAAACAGCGCAAGCGCTCGCCCGAGCAGCTCGCCCAGCCGATCCGCGAGCGCCTGGCCAGCATTCCTGGCATCCTTGTCTCCATCAATATCCCCGGCGGTCCGGGCGGCGGCGTTCAGAAGCAGCTCCAGCTCTCACTGCAGGGCCCCGACACCAACACGCTCGATGCGCTGTCGCAGGACGTCATGAAGCGCGCCGCCGCCATCCGCGGCATGGTCGACCTCGACCGCAACCTGAAGGCCGCCAAGCCGATCCTGTCGGTGCGTCTGCGCCGCGACGCGGCGTCCGACCTTGGCCTCGGAACCGCCGCCGTCGCCCAGTCGCTGCGCCCCCTCTTCGCTGGCGACGAGACCAGCCTGTGGCGCGCCCCCGATGGCGAGAACTACCTGGTCATGGTCCGGCTGCCGACCGACGATCGCACCGGCATCGCCGACCTGCATCGCGTCTGGTTCACGGCCGGCACCGAGCCAAACGGCCTGCCTCGAATGGTCCATATCGCCCAGATCGCCGATGTCGTGACCGATGTCGGCGCCTCGCAGATCAACCGTCGCGATCTCAACCGCGAGGTCCAGATCACCGCCAACGTCCACGGCCGCTCGGCCGGCGAGGTGTCGAGTGACCTGCAGAAGGTTCTGACCGAGATCAAGCTGCCGCCGGGCTACCGCTTCGTGTTCGGCGGTTCGACCAAGGACATGGCCGAGAGCGCCGCCTATGCCGGCCAGGCGCTCCTGATGGCGGTCATCCTGATCTACCTGATCCTGGCGTCCCAGTTCGGCAGCTTTCTGCAGCCCATCGCCATCATGATGTCGCTGCCGATGTCCCTGATCGGCGTGTTCCTCGGCCTGCTGATCGCCGGCACGACGCTCAACATCTTCTCCGCCATCGGCTTCATCATGCTGATGGGCCTCGTCACCAAGAACGCCATCCTGCTGGTCGACTTCTTCAATCAGGCGCGCGAGCGCGGCACACCGGTCAACGAGGCGCTGCTCGAAGCCGGCTCCATCCGCCTGCGGCCCATTCTCATGACCACGCTCGCCATGGTGTTCGGCATGATGCCGCTGGCGCTGGGCCTCGGCGAGGGTGCCACGCAGCGCGCGCCGATGGCCCACGCCGTCATCGGCGGCCTGATCAGCTCGACGCTGCTCACCCTGGTCGTGGTGCCGGTCGTGCTGGTCTACATCGACCGGCTGAGCCTGTGGGCCAAGGCGCGCTTCAGCCGTTCACCTGACGAGGTCGCTCGCACGCACAAGCCTGCCGAGTAGAATCGCGGGCACGAATGGCCATCGTGCTGGCATGATTCGCGCTATGCTGGGGTCATGCCGGATGATGCCCCGACAGTCGGTCTCCGTGTCGTCGATTCGCTCGCCGCGGTCGACGCCGCTCAGTGGGATGCCTGCGCCCTCGCGCCGGGATCGGCGGGCAATCCGTTCCTCAGCCACCGCTTCCTGAAGGCGCTGGAGGACTCCAAATCGGTCGGACGACGCACCGGTTGGCAGCCCCAGTACCTGCTGGCCGAGTCCGACGACGGCGTGCTCCAGGGCGCCGCGCCGCTCTACGTGAAGAGCCACTCCCAGGGCGAGTATGTGTTCGACCATGGCTGGGCCCAGGCCCTGGAACGTGCGGGCGGCCGCTACTATCCCAAGCTCCAGGTCGCCGTCCCGTTCACGCCGGTTCCCGGCCCGCGCCTCTTCGCTCGCCCCGGTCCGCTCGCCGATTCCGTGCGCGATGCGATGATCGACATGCTGGCCAAGATCGCCGACGACAACAACATCAGCTCGGTCCACGCCACCTTCTGCACCGAGGATGAGTGGAAGCGCTTCGGCGCGCGCGGCTGGCTGTTGCGGCTCGGCCAGCAGTATCACTGGCGCAACGACGACTACCGGACTTTCGACGATTTCCTGGCCGCCCTCTCGTCACGCAAGCGCAAGGCGATCCGAAAAGAGCGCGAGTCGGTGAAACGCGAAGGCATCGCCATCCACACGCTGAGCGGCGATCAGATCCGCCCCGAACACTGGGACGCGTTCTTCGCCTTCTACATGGATACCGGCGGCCGCAAATGGGGCACGCCCTACCTGACACGCTCGTTCTTCGACATCCTGGGCGCGACCATGGCAGACAAGGTCGTGCTGGTGATGGCCGAAGCCGAAGGACGTCCCGTTGGCGGCGCCCTCAACCTAAAGGGCGACGACACGCTCTACGGCCGCTACTGGGGCTGCCTTGAAAGCCATGCCTTCCTGCATTTCGAGGCCTGCTACTACCAGGCCATCGACTATGCGATCGCCCATGGCCTCGCGCGGGTCGAAGCCGGTGCGCAAGGCGATCACAAGATCCAGCGCGGCTATCTACCGGTGCAGACCTACTCGGCGCACTGGATCGTCGATGCGAGCTTCCGTCATGCCGTCGACGAGTACCTGAAGCGCGAGCGCCGGGCCGTCGAACAGGAGATCGAAGGGCTGAAGCAGTACTCGCCCTTCCGCAAGGAAAACGAGGGCTGACGGCCTACTTGGCCATCAGCACCCCGAAGAAGAAAACCACGAAGAACACCAATTGCTCGGTCAGGCCGAGCGGCGCCTGCCAGCCGATCTTGTCGACGATGAACAGGGCCACCCAGTACACCGCGGTGGCAAGCACCGCGGCGCGCAGGGCAACCCAGAGCGGCTTGAAGGCGCTCACTAGCCGGCGAGCACAGGCTCTTGGCTGGCCGGCGGCAACGCACCGCGCTCAGGCGGCAGGAAGGTGAAGACGAGCTTGGCTGTCTCGCCCGGCCCGTCGACATCGACACGAACCGTGCCACCGTCGGAGAGCTTGCCGAACAGCACCTCCTCCGCCAGCGGCTTCTTCACGTACTCCTGGATCACGCGGGCGAGCGGCCGGGCGCCGAACAGCTTGTCGTAGCCCTTCTCCGCCAGCCAGCGGCGCGCGCCATCGGTCAGCTCGATGAAGACCTTGCGGTCAGCGAGCTGGACCTCGAGCTCGGCCACGAACTTGTCCACCACCTTGCCCATCGATTCCGGGCCCAGGTTGGCGAACTTGATGATCGCGTCGAGACGGTTGCGGAACTCCGGCGCGAACATGCGGTTGATCGCGTCGTTGTCCTCGTCGTGACGCTGCTCGCGGCCGAAACCCAGCGCCGGCTTGGCGATGTCGGCGGCGCCGGCATTCGTCGTCATGCAGAGGATGACGTTGCGGAAGTCCACCGTCCGGCCGTTGTGGTCGGTGAGCTTGCCATAGTCCATCACCTGCAGCAGGACGTTGAACACGTCCGGATGCGCCTTCTCGATCTCGTCGAACAGTACGACGCAATGCGGATGCTGGTTCACCTTGTCGGTGAGCAGGCCGCCCTGATCGAAACCGACATAGCCCGGAGGGGCTCCGATCAGGCGCGAGACGCTGTGCCGCTCCATGTACTCCGACATGTCGAAGCGGATGACCTCGAGGCCGAGCAGGCGCGCGAGCTGGCGCGTCACCTCGGTCTTGCCGACGCCGGTCGGGCCGGCCAGCAGGTAGCTGCCGATCGGCTTCTCGGGCGAACGCAAGCCCGCGCGAGCGAGCTTGATCGACGCGGCGAGCTGGTCGATCGCATGGTCCTGGCCGAACACGACCGTCTTGAGGTCGCGGTCGATGGTGCGCAGCAGTTCTGTATCGTCCTTGGACACCGACTTCGGCGGGATGCGGGCGATCTTGGCGACGATGTCTTCGATGTCCGCGACCTCGATCGTGGTCTTGCGCTTGTCGGGCGCCCGAAGCATCTGAGCCGCACCGACTTCATCGATCACGTCGATCGCCTTGTCCGGCAGCTTGCGGTCGTGGATGTAGCGCGCCGACAGCTCGACGGCCGCCTTGATGGCGTCGTCGGTGAAGCTCACCTGATGGTGCTTCTCGTAGACCGGCTTCAGCCCCTTCATGATCTCGACGGCGTCGCCGATCGTGGGTTCGGGCACGTCGATCTTCTGGAAGCGGCGGACCAGCGCGCGATCCTTCTCGAAGTAGTTGCGATATTCCTTGTAGGTCGTCGAGCCGATGCAGCGCAGTTCGCCCGACTGCAGCGAAGGCTTCAACAGGTTCGACGCATCCATCGAGCCGCCCGACGTGGCACCGGCGCCGATGATCGTGTGGATCTCGTCGATGAAAAGCACCGAGTTCGGCTTCTTCTTGAGCTCGCTCAGGACGGCCTTCAACCGCTCCTCGAAGTCGCCGCGATAGCGCGTGCCGGCCAGAAGCGCACCCATGTCGAGCGAGTAGATGATCGCTTCCTTGAGGACTTCCGGCACTTCGCCGTCGACGATCTTGCGCGCCAGCCCCTCGGCGATCGCCGTCTTGCCGACGCCGGGCTCGCCGACATAGAGCGGGTTGTTCTTGGTGCGTCGGCACAGGACCTGAATCGTGCGCTCGACCTCGTGGTCGCGGCCGATCAGCGGATCGACCCGACCTTCGCGGGCCTTCTGGTTCAGGTCGACGCAATAGGCGGCCAGCGCCTCGTTACCCTGCTTGGCCGCGCCCTCGCCACCCGCGGCTTCCTCCTCGGAGCCGGTGACGCGACGGGTGCGCGAGCGGCCTGGCACCTTGGCCTTGCCGTGGCTGATGTAGTCGACGGCATCGAGGCGCGTCATGCCCTGGTTCTCGAGGAACGAAACGGCGTGGCTGTCACGCTCGGAGAACAGCGCAACCAGCACATTGGCGCCGGTCACTTCGTTGCGGCCCGACGACTGGACATGCACCGCCGCCCGCTGGACGACGCGCTGGAAGCCCGCGGTCGGCAGCGGCTCGCTCGGGTTCTGCGTGATGATGCCCTTGAGGCGATTATCGACGAAGGTTTCGAGATCGTGGCGCAGCCGGTCGATATCGACGCCGCAAGCCTTGAGGACAGGGACGGCATCCTCGTCCTCCGTCATCGCCAGCAACAGGTGCTCCAGCGTCGCATATTCATGGCGACGTTCGCCTGCCAGCCCGAAGGCGCGATGCAGGGACTTCTCGAGGTTCTTGGACAACATGGACATCGGACCACCTCGACAGGAAAAACAAACTACGCTTGGTCGTCGTTACTCTTTCTCCAAGGTGCACTGGAGAGGGTGCTGGTTCTTGCGGGCATAATCGACCGTCTGGGTCACTTTCGTCTCGGCGATCTCGTAGGTGTAGACGCCGCAGACTCCCACGCCCTTCTGGTGGACGTGCAGCATGACCTCGGTGGCCTCCTCGCGATTCTTCTGGAAGATGTTCTGCAGAACGTCGACGACGAACTCCATCGGCGTGTAGTCGTCGTTCAGCATCAGCACCTTGTACATCGAGGGCTTCTTGGTGCGTGTGCGCGTGAGCGTGAGCGCGCCGGTGCGACCGTCGTCGCCTCCCTCGCCGTCTTCACGACGCGGCGGCTGCTGGGGCGGTCCATTCGGCGGCTCGTTCGGCCCGCCTAGCCGCCAATCGCCCACGCTGCGCAGAAAGTCCATCGTCCTAGCCACACTCCAAAGCCAAGCCACACGGGAATTATATAGGTAGCCCAAACGATTCCGCTACCTCGGTCGAAGTCCGTCCTTCCCCACCACCAGCATCCAGCGGTCGGCACGGGCGCGGTGGATCGGTGCATTCATGTCGCGTCGAAGTTCCGCCGGCTCCAGCTTCCGCGGCGGATTGACGGGGATCGGCACTGCATCCCACGAGAACAGTTTCGCCGAGAATTTCACGTTGGCAAAACCGTCAGTCGGATAGTGGTAGGCTTGGAAGCCCCAGACGCCGTTGCGGCAGGAGGCGACCGTCCACCAGAAATCGTTGTCCGGCAGGCGCATTCCGTCCCGCGGTGGTCCGAAGGCCCGGCTCTCCTCCAACAACCCCAGGAGTTCTCGGGTTTCCCCGGCGTTGAGAAGCCGCTGCCCGCCCTTCATGCTCCACGGCGCGAAGATATCCGACGGGTTGGAGAGCAGCATGTTTGTGATACCGGTCGTGACGTTGCCCTGCCCCTCGAGCACGCCGATATTCATGCCCGCCGTACCGTCCGGCTGCAGGAAGATATCGTAGGCGCGGACCTGCTCCTCCCAGAGGGCATTGTAGATCAGCCGCAAATGGTTGCGGCCACCCGGGGTGCAGGCGGCGCGGATGTCGTTGGCCGCGACGAAATCGAACCAGTGGAAACTGCGCACGATCGGCTTTTCGACATTCCGGTCGGGCCGCTGGGCCGCAGCCGGGCCGGCCCCAACCAAAGTCGCGACAGCCATCATCGCAAAAAAAGCCTTCATCAAGGTCTCCTATCGACCTCCGCATGATCCGGGCCAACTGGGGCGGCAGAACGGCATGTCCAAAGTTGCAGAGCAAAGCGAACTTTAGTAGAGTGACAGGAATTGCCCATAACCTATTGGCTGGGCACAAGAATCAGAATTTTTGCGTGTGGCGTATTCGCAATGATTTTCCGTTTCAGGCGAATTGCGGTCAACCTTTCCTGGTTTGCGGTCGGTGCCGTGTTCATCGGCGCCTCCCTGACGCCCGCGCCCGTCGACGCCCAGACGACGGCCGTCAAGCGCGCGGCGCCGCCGGCCAAGGCCCGCGCCAAGGCTTCCTCGCGTAACACCTCTTCCTCGTGGGTCCCCAATCCCGGCGTCAACGCCCGCGAGTCCTACCTGATCGTCGATGCCACGAGCGGACGCGAACTCGCGTCGGACCGTCCCGACGAACTGCGTCATCCCGCATCGCTGACCAAGCTGATGACGATCTACCTCACCTTCTCGGCGCTCGATTCGGGACGCCTGTCGCTGGGCGACGGCTTGCAGGTTTCGTCCAACGCGCTGAACGCGCCTCCCACCAAGATGGGCATGACTCCTGGCGGAACCGTCAACGTGCGCGACGCCACGATGGCGCTCGTTACCCGCTCCGCCAACGATGCCGCCGTGCTGCTGGCCGAGGGGCTTGCGGGCAGCGAAGAGGCATTCGCCCGCCTGATGACCCAGAAGGCGCGCCAGCTCGGAATGACGTCGACGGTGTTCCGAAATGCCTCGGGGTTGCCCAACAGCGAGCAGGTTACGACGGCCCGAGATCTGGCCAAGCTCGCCAACGCGCTGATGCGTGATTACCCCCACTACTACGCGATCTTCTCGGTGCAGAGCTATGCCTATCGCGGGCGCGTCCTTGAGAACCACAACCGCATGCTCGGCAACTATGAAGGCGCCGACGGCCTGAAGACCGGCTACACAAACGCGTCGGGCTTTAACCTCGTGATGTCAGCCATGCGAGACAATCGCCGGCTCATCGGCGTCGTCATGGGCGGCACCAGCGCCGCCCAGCGCGATCGCACCATGGCGGCGCTGATGGATCGCGGCTTCGCTCTGGCCGCCGCCATGCAGCTCTCTCCCTGGACGTCGCTGCGCAAGCCGCCGTCCGCACGCTACACCGCCGCCCAGTTCGACCCTGGCAGCAGCTTCGCGGAGGCCTATCGTCCGCCCCAGGCCGCGCCACAGCAGGTCAGCCCCAAGTATGCCGGCTTCGTGCCGCCGGCTCCTGCCGCCCCCGCTGCGCAGACCGCATTCGCGGCGGCTCCTCCTCCCGCCGCGCCGGCGGCTCCCGCGCCGGCCATGTCCGACACGCCCGCCCTCGGCAGCTGGGTGATCCAGGTAGGTTCGTTCAGTGAACCGACAGCGGCCCAGGCCGCGCTCGAGCGCGCGACGGCCGCGCTCCCCAACGCACGGCAGGCCTCGGCGATCGTCGACGAAGTCCAGATGGCCAACCGGGTCTTCCATCGCGCGCGGCTCATCAACCTGTCCCAGGAACAGGCCACCGAAGGCTGCAAGCGCCTGGAGAAGCGTAAAATCTACTGCTCGGCTCTGCAGGTCACGGCGTGGAATACGCCGGGTGCACGCTGAGCGCCCTTTTCAGCCGTCCGATGAACGACCGTTTGTGACGACGCTGCCAGAGCGTCAGGTCCCACAGTTCGCGGCTTGGCTTTAGCCGCGACTGGATGGGCTCGAAGACCGACACCTCGGTCATCTTCCCCTGCACTTTCACCCTGAGCGCCACCACGCGATAGCCGGGCCCCTCGTAGGCCGCGAGGTGTGCGACGTCGCGCGCGCTGAGGCCTCCCACGATCGCGCCCGGCACTTCACCGCACGGGTCGGCGATGACGATGGGATAGGTCGCGCCCTCCACCCGGCGCCGCGCATGTCCGGGCAGACGGGCTTGCGTATAGGCATGTGGCGGCAGACGCCGCCTCAGCACCAGGGCGGTCACGTCGCGATCCAGCAACGTGCCATAGAAGAAGAAACGCATCAGTGATGGCCGGAGCCGGCATCGTCCGGCAGTTCGACGCCGCAGGCCGCCAGCGCCGCCTTGAGGTCGACCATCAGCCGCTCCAGGCCGGCATTGTCGGCAGCCTCGCAGCGCGCCACCAGCACCGGCTGGGTATTGGAGGCACGCAGGAGCCACCATCCGTCCTTGGTGCTGACACGCACGCCGTCGATGTCGGAGAACGTGGCTCCCTCCTTCTGTAGCTTCGCCTTGACCTTCTCGACGACGCCGAACTTCTGGTCATCGGGACAGTCGAAGCGCAGTTCGGGCGTGTTGACCGGCTGGGGCAGCCCGTCGCGCATTTCCGCCAGGCTCTCCTTCGAGTTGGCGACGATGTTCAGCAGGCGCAGGCCGCAATAGAGCGCATCGTCGAAACCGTAGAAAGTATCGGCGAAGAAGACGTGACCGCTCATCTCGCCCGCGAGCGGCGCGCCGACCTCGGCCATCTTGCTCTTGATCAGCGAGTGACCGGTCTTGAACATCATGGGCTTGCCGCCGGCCTTGGCGATCTCGTCGAACAGCACCTGACTCGCCTTCACGTCGGCGATGATCGTGGCGCCCGGCTTGTTCTTCAGCACGTCACGCGACCACAGGACAAGAAGCTGGTCGCCCCACAGGATGCGGCCCTTGCCGTCCACCGCGCCGATGCGGTCACCGTCACCGTCGAACGCGATGCCGAGATCACAGCCCTGCTTCTTCACCTCGGCGATCAGCTGCTCGAGATTCTTCGGCACCGTCGGATCGGGATGGTGTGCCGGGAAGGTGCCGTCGACCTTCTCGTTCAGCACGAAATGCTCACCTTCGAGTTTGTCCACAACGGCGCGGATCGACACGCCGACGGCTCCGTTGCCGGTGTCCCACGCAACCTTGAGCTTTTTGCCGGGCTTCACGTCGCGCAGCAGGCGCGCCGCATAGTCCGCGAGGATCGGCCGCTTCTCCACCTTGCCCTGCCCCGTCTCCCAGTCGCCCTTGCCGGCCATCGCGCCCAGGGTCTGGATATCGGCTCCGAAGAAGGACTTCTTGCCCATCATCATCTTGAAGCCGTTGTAGTCCGGCGGATTGTGCGACCCGGTGATCTGGATGCCGCCGTCGGCTTCGAGGTGGTAGACCGCGAAATACAGCATCGGAGTCGCTGCCAGGCCGATGTCCAGCACGTCTATGCCGGCCGCCGTCAGCCCCTCGATGCACGCCGCTGCAAGTTCGGGCGAGCTCAGTCGCCCGTCATAGCCCAGCGCCACGCGCTTTCCGCCCTTGCGCCTCACGAGCGTCCCCAGAGTGCGACCGATCGCGCGTGCGTCGGCGGCATGCACGGTGCCGCCTACGATGCCGCGGATGTCGTACTCACGCAGGATGCTGGAATCGAACTTGTGGCTCATGGAATGGACTCCGGAAAAAGCCGTCGGGAAATTCAGGAACGCGGGGCGGGCCGGCCCACACCCTCGTAGGTGAAGCCAAGCGTGCGCATTTCAGCCGGATCGAAGATGTTGCGCAGGTCGACGATGCGCGGCTGCCGCATCAGGTCCTTGATGCGCCGCGGGTCGAGCCCGCGAAACTCGTGCCATTCGGTTATGACGAGCAGGACGTCGGCGCCCGTCGCCGCCTCGTAGGCGGTCCTGGTGAAGGTCACGTCCTTCATCAGGCGCCCGGCCTCTTCCATGCCCTCGGGATCGAACGCAACGATACGGGCGCCGGCCGCCTGCAGCGCGGGCACGATGTCGAGCGACGGCGCGTCGCGCATGTCGTCGGTGTTCGGCTTGAACGTCAGGCCCAGCACGCCGATCGTCAGTCCCGCGACCGAGCCGCC
This sequence comes from uncultured Rhodospirillaceae bacterium, assembly GCA_945952105.1. Classification (GTDB taxonomy): domain Bacteria; phylum Pseudomonadota; class Alphaproteobacteria; order Reyranellales; family Reyranellaceae; genus Reyranella. The sequence continues at coordinate 144,150 of CAMFGZ010000006.1, forward strand.
GCAGAAGTCGATGACCTTCTTCGCCATCTTCTTCTTCCGGCCATTGTTCACCTCGATCACCTGCTCGACGATCGTCTGCGGGGCGTTGGCCTCTCGCGCGGTGTAGGCAAGCGCCAGCGTGTCCTTCGGAAAGCAGGAGCCGCCGAATCCCGGCCCGGGATGCAGGAACTTGCGCCCGATCCGGCCGTCCAGTCCGATGCCTCGCGCCACATCGTGCACGTCGGCACCGACCTTCTCGCACAGGTCGGCGATCTCGTTGATGAACGTGATCTTGGTCGCGAGAAAGGCGTTGCCAGCGTATTTCGTCACTTCGGCCGTCTCGATGTTGGTGAACACCATCGGCGTCTGAATCAGATTGAGCGGCCGATAGATCGCCGCCATCACGTCACGCGCGCGTTGGCTTTCGACCCCGATCACGACGCGATCCGGCTTCATGAAATCCTCGATCGCCGCGCCTTCGCGCAGGAACTCCGGATTTGAGGCCACGTCGAACTCGGCAGCGGGCCGCGATTCGCGGATGATGCGGGCGACCTCGCGCCCGGTGCCGACCGGCACGGTCGACTTTGTCACGACCACCGTATAGCCCGTGATCGCGCGGGCGATCTCGGCAGCAGCGGCATAGACGTAGGACAGGTCGGCATGGCCGTCGCCGCGCCGCGTGGGCGTGCCGACGGCGATGAACACCGCGTCGGCATTGCCCACCGCATCCGCGAGATGCGTGCCGAACGTCAGCCGGCCGGAGCGCACATTGTCGGCCACCAGCCGGTCGAGACCCGGCTCGTAGATCGGGATCTCGCCCTTTCTGAGCCGCTCGATCTTTGCGGCCTCCTTGTCGACGCACACCACGTCGTGTCCGAACTGCGCGAAGCAGGCTCCCGACACCAGTCCGACATAGCCCGAACCGATCATGGCGATGCGCATTTCGATCAGGCCTTCAGCAAGCGACCAAGAAGAGCCCGCGTCTCCGCGGCCGTGTCGGCGCGATGCAGGGCCACGGCGACATTGGCTTCGAGGAAGCCGATGCGGCTGCCGCAATCGTAGCGCTGGCCGGCATACTTCAACGCATGAAAGGGCGAACGACCGATCATCTTCGCCATTGCGTCCGTGAGCTGGATCTCGCCGCCGGCGCCGGTCTCGTGCCGATCGAGATGGTCGAACACCTCGGGCATCAGTACATAGCGGCCGATCAGGGCCAGCGTCGAAGGCGCTTCCTCGGGCTTGGGCTTCTCGACCATTCCGGTGATCTCGGACAGGTTGCCGTTCTCGTTCTTCACGGCCGCAATGCCGTAGCTCTTGGTCTGCTCGCGCGGCACATCCATCACGGCAACGACGCTGCCGCCGGTCTTCTCGTGAGCCTGCACCAGCTGGCCGATGCAACTCGGCTCGTCGAGCGTCAACTCATCCGGCAACAGGACCGCGAAGGGCTCCTGCCCGATCCAATGGCGCGCGCACCAAACGGCATGGCCGAGACCCAATGGCTTCTGCTGGCGCGTGAAGATCGCATTGCCAGGCTTGATCGTGGCGTCCTGCGTCTGCTTCAGCTCCGGCGCCTTCTTGCGCTGTTCGAGCGTCACTTCCAGCTCGAAGGCATGATCGAAATGATCTTCCAGCGCGCCCTTGTTGCGGCCGGACACGAAAACGAACTCCTCGATGCCAGCGGCCAGGCACTCCTGCACGGCATACTGGATGAGCGGCCGATCGACGACCGTCAGCATCTCCTTGGGCATGGCTTTGGTCGCGGGGAGGAATCTGGTTCCCAAACCGGCAACCGGAAGTACGGCTTTTCGGACTCGCTGCGCCATGCTCATCGACCTCGTTCAGCAACTGGATTGTATATGAAAATCAATGATTTGACAGGATCAAGGCAGGATGCCCCGCGGGTCCGCTAGATGGCATGGCGGCGCTCGCCGTGGCAAGGTCATCCACCGAGCAACACGTCCTTCGCCCGGTTGATGCGCGCAGCAAGTTCAGCCGATCCTCCCACGTCGGGATGCATACGGAGGATCAGCCGCCGATGTGCCGCCTTGATCTGCTCGTCCGTGGCACCTTCGGACAGACCCAGCACCGCCAGGGCGTCTTCGCGAGTCATGTCGGTGCGGGCGGAGTGCGGCGGCGGCGCTCCCCGCATGCTGCGCCAGTCGTCGCCCAAGCGACGGTCGAGATAGGCTTCGAGCACCCTGAGCGAATCCGCGTCGGCCGTGCATTCGGTCCGCAAGTCGAGCAGGTCCGCGTCCGTGAGCACATCCAGCGTCCGTCCCGCAAAACGACCGGCCAGCACCGCGCCGCCGACATCGCCGGTCGTATGGTCGATCCACGCTTGCAGGAAGGTCGTGCGCACCTCGGTGCGCTGGCCGGTGCCCGGCGCGCTGAAGCCTCCCGACGGGCGATTGCGGACGGCGCGCACGATCAGCGCCGCGATGGCGATACCCGCCAGCCCCATGAGTTCAGGCAGGAGGCCGGGCAGGAAACGGAGCCCGAAAATCAACATGGCGCCAATGCCGACGCCACCAAGCACCACCATGACCAGGCGCAGCACGCGCGCCAGCGAGGAAGGGCTGGCGCGCAGGAGCCAGGCAATGACCAAAGCGATTGCAGCGAAGAGCAGCAGCGCCAGGAGAAGCGCCGGCATCACCTATTGCCGGGTCGGCGGCGTCTGGGGCGCCGTCGTCTGCGGCTGAGTCTGTGATTGCGATTCGGCTTTTTCGCGCTGGATCTGGCGCCAGCGCTCGACATTGCGATTGTGCTCGAGGAGCGTGGTGGCGAAGGCGTGCCCGCCCTGCCCATCGGCGACGAAATAGAGCGAACGGTCACGCGCCGGATTGGTCGCCGCGACGATCGACGCCCGGCCGGGATTGCAAATGGGCCCGCGCGGCAGGGCCGCGATCACGTAGGTGTTGAACGGCGTGTTCGACTGCAGGTCGGCGCGCGTCAGGTCTCGTCCGAGCGGCGCTTTTCCTTCGGTCAGGCCGTAGATGGTGGTCGGGTCGCTCTCGAGCTTCATGCGACGGCGCAGGCGGTTCATGAAGACCGCTGCGACCTTGGTGCGCTCGGCTGGCACCGCCGTTTCTTTCTCGATCATCGACGCCAGGATCAGCGCCTCGCGCTTGTTGGCGAGCGGCAGGCCGGCCGCGCGCTTGCGCCATGCCTCGTCGAGCGTCTTCTCCATCGCCTCCTTCATGCGCAACAGCAACCCGTCGCGGGTGTCGTCGCGCGAATAGAAGTAGGTCTCGGGCAGGAGGTCTCCCTCCTTCACGTCGAGCGTGATGTCGCCGGTAAGCGCCTCGGTCTTGCGCACCAGTTCCAGCACCTCGGGCGTCGTCGTGCCTTCGGGAATGGTGAGCCGGCGCTGGACGACCTTGCCCGACTGCAGCAATTCGACCAGCGCCTGCATCGACGTATGCGCCGGCACTTCGTATTCGCCCGCCTTGATCGGCTTGGGCGACGGGTCGATCAGCAGGGCCACGCGGAAGAGACGCGGGTGGGCGATGACGCCCTCCTCCTCCAGCAGCTTGGCCATGGTCGTGGGACCCGCACCGCGCGGGATCACGACGTTCTTGGTCTTCTCGAGCGGTCCCTGCGCCGTCAGGATCACGTGGCCGACGTAGATCGACCCGCCCATGATTGTGGCGAACAACGCAATGAAGAACAGAACCCAGCGGAAGTAGCTGAGCATGACTCAGCTCCCTGAGTTCAGGCAGGCCCGACGATCAGGGCCGCGTTGGTTCCGCCAAATCCGAACGAATTGCTGAGCGCGTAGCGAACCTTGCGCTGCTTGGCCTGCTTCGGCACCAGGTCGATGTCGCAACCCTCGTCCGGTTCGTCGAGATTGAGCGTCGGCGGAACCGCCTGCTCGATCAGCGACTTGATCGCATAGATCGCCTCGATCGCGCCCGCAGCGCCCAGCAGATGGCCGGTTGCCGACTTGGTCGACGACATGGACAGCTTGTAGGCATCGGCGCCGAAGGTCTTCTTGACCGCACCGAGCTCGATGACGTCCGCCATGGTCGAGGTGCCATGGGCGTTGACGTAGTCGATCTGGTCCGTGCCCAGGTTGGCGCGCTTCAGCGCCGCCTTCATCGCGCGCATCGCACCATCGCCGTCCTCCGACGGAGCGGTGATGTGATAGGCGTCGCCCGAAAGCCCGTAGCCCAGAATCTCGGCGTAGATCTTGGCGCCGCGCTTCCTGGCGTGTTCGTACTCTTCGAGCACGAGGCAGCCGGCACCCTCGCCCATCACGAAGCCGTCGCGCTTCTTGTCCCACGGCCGCGACGCCTGCGTCGGGGTATCGTTGAAATCGGTCGACAGCGCCTTGCAGGCATTGAAGCCCGCGATGCCGATGCGGCAGATCGCGGCTTCGGCACCGCCCGCCACCATCACATCCGCATCCTCGAACTGGATCAGCCGCGCGGCATCGCCGATCGCATGCGCACCGGTGGCGCAGGCCGTGACGACCGCGTGGTTCGGCCCCTTGAAGCCGTACTTGATCGAGACCTGGCCAGAGACGAGGTTGATCAGCGCCGAGGGAATGAAGAACGGGCTGACGCGGCGCGGTCCCCGCTCCTTCAAGGTCAGCGATGTCTCGTAGATCGTCTGGAGTCCACCGATACCGGAGCCGATCATGACGCCGGTCCGGGTGAGACCTTCCTCGTCCTGCGGCATCCAGCCCGAATCCTCGACCGCCTGCTGGGCGGCCGCGATTCCGAACACGATGAACTTGTCCAGCTTCCGCTGCTCCTTGGGCGCAAGGTAATCGTCCACGTTGAAGTGGCCGTTTGCCTTGTCGCCCTGGGGCACCTCGCCCGCGATCCGGGTTGCGAGATCGGATGTGTCGAAAGCCTGGATCGGGCGGATGCCCGATTCCGCCGCCATGAGGCGGCGCCAGTTGGTGTCGACACCGTCACCCAACGGCGTCACCATACCCATGCCGGTTACGACGACTCGCCTCATCTTCCGACGTCCCTCTTGCAGGAAACGATGGAGATCAGGACTTCGCGTTGCCCTTGATGAAGCCGATCGCGTCGCCGACGGTCTGGATCTTCTCGGCGGCGTCGTCGGGAATCTCGATTCCGAATTCTTCCTCGAACGCCATCACCAGCTCGACCGTGTCGAGGCTGTCTGCCCCGAGGTCGTCGATGAACTTGGCCTCTTCCTTGACCTGAGCGGCCTCGACGCCGAGATGCTCAACGACGATCTTCTTAACGCGCTCGGCAATATCGCTCATTGTCTTGTCCTTCCCGTGTATCCAAAAATCCCGGTCGCCGAAGGGGGTTCGGCGAATGCCGGGCTATTAACATAGCTTCCCGGCCATTGGCTAGGTCCGAAAAGCCCACAAAATCAGGCACTTGCAGCCTTTACCCTCAGATCATCGCCATCCCGCCGTTGATGTGCAGGGTCTGACCCGTGACATAGGCCGCCTCGTCGCTGGCGAGATAGACCACGCCGGCCGCGATCTCCTCCGGCGTGCCGAGGCGATCGGCGGGAACGCGACCCAAGATCGCCTTCTTCTGGTCGTCGGTCAGCACGTCGGTCATCGGCGTGGCGATGAAGCCCGGCGCCAGGCAATTCACCGTGATGCCGCGGGACGCCAGTTCCTGCGCCAGCGACTTCGACATGCCGATCAGGCCGGCCTTGGCCGCCGCATAGTTGGCCTGGCCGGGATTGCCGGTGACGCCCACGATCGAGGTGATGTTGATGACCCGGCCGAACCGCCGCTTCATCATTCCGCGCATGGCCGCGCGGGTGAGGCGGAAGGTGCCGGTGAGGTTCACCTGCAGGACCTTCTCCCACTCCTCGTCCTTCATGCGCATCGAGATGTTGTCGCGCGTGATGCCGGCGTTGTTCACCAGGATGTCGAGCTTGCCGCCCATCGCGGCCTCGGCTTCCTTGGCGAGCCGGTCGATGTCTGCCGGATCGTCCATCTTGGCGGCCACGACATGCGCGCGCTCGCCCAGTTCGCCTTTGAGCTTCTCCAGCGCCTCGGCCCGGGTGCCCGAAAGCGTCACCGTCGCGCCCTGCTTGTGGAGTGCGCGCGCAATCGCACCGCCGATACCACCCGATGCACCCGTGACGAGAGCCGCCTTGCCGGTCAGGTCAAACATGGCTTTCTCCTCACGCCGTCTTCAGAAAGGCTTCGATGTCGGCCGGCGTGTTGAGCGCCATGCCGGTCATCTCCTTGTCGATGCGCTTCACGAGGCCCGACAGGACCTTCCCTGTACCGCACTCGACGAGCACCTCCACTTCCCGGCTCTTCATGTACTGCACGCTCTCGCGCCAACGTACGAGGCCGGTGACCTGTTCCACCAGACGCTGCTTGATGGAGGCTGGATCGCTCAGTTCGGCCGCCAGCACGTTCGACACGAGCGGCACGCGCGGCGGCATCAGCGTCACGCCTTCGAGTGCGACCTTCATCGCGTCGGCGGCCGGCTGCATCAGCGGGCAATGGAAAGGCGCGCTCACCGGCAGCAGCATACCGCGCTTGCAGCCCTTGGCCTTGGCGACCTCGATCGTGCGCTCGACCGCTTCCTTGTGACCGCTGACCACGACCTGACCGCCGCCGTTGTCATTGGCGACCGCGACAACTTCCCCCTGCGCGGCCTCCTTGCAGGCTTCCTGGGCGGGCTCCAACTCGATGCCCAGCAGGGCCGCCATGGCGCCGACGCCGACCGGCACCGCCTTCTGCATCGACTGCCCGCGCAGCTTCAGGAGGCGTGCCGCGTCCGAAAGCGAAAGGGCACCGGCCGCGGCCAGCGCCGAGTATTCGCCGAGGGAATGGCCCGCGACGTAGGCCGCGAGCGACGGCAGCGGCTTGCCGCCATCCTTTTCCAGGATCCGGGCGACGGCAACGCTGACGGCCATCAGGGCCGGCTGGGCGTTCTCGGTCAGGACGAGGTCGCTTTCGGGTCCTTCCCGCATCAATTTCGAGAGATTCTGCTTCAGCGCCTCGTCGACTTCCCCGAATACTTCCCGGGCCGTGGCGAAGGCGCCGGCGAGGTCGGCCCCCATGCCGACGGCCTGCGATCCCTGTCCCGGAAAGACAAAAGCCCGACTCATGCGCGTTTTCCCCTGATTTCGGCTTGAATTGAGGCAGTCATACCGGGGTGCCGGACGCAGTCAAGCCGCACCGGTAATGCCTTGATTTCGAGCCGCCGGCCTGTATAACCGCCCCTCTTCGGGGCCTGAATCGGCTCCGATCTCCTTGCCGCCCCGGTGCATTCCGCGATGGGACGGCTAGATCCGGCCGGTTCCTCGGAACTCCGGGTCGCTAACAGCCATAAGGAGCCGAATCTACATGGCACTCTACGAGAATGTCTTCATTGCGCGTCAGGACGTTGCGACGACGCAGGTGGAGGCTCTGACCACCCAGTTCTCCGAACTGGTCACCAGCCTGGGCGGCACCGTCTCCAAGAAGGAGTACTGGGGCCTGCGTTCGCTGACCTACCGCATCAAGAAGAACCGCAAGGGTCACTACACCCTGCTCAACATCGACGCCCCCGCGGCGGCGGTGAAGGAGCTGGAGCGCACGATGTCGATCAACGAAGACATCATCCGCTACATGACCGTGCGCGTCGACGAACTCGAGGAAGGCCCGTCGGCCATCATGGTCCGCAGCGCCGAGAAGTCCGACCGTCCGGGCGGCGATCGTGGCGACCGCTGGGGCGATCGCCCGCCGCGCCGCGAGCGTCCGCGCTTCGGTGATGAGGGCGGTTCCGCCCCGGCTGCTGACACGGGAGAAGAAGCATGAGCGCCCAGCGTCGTCCGTTTACCCGCCGCCGCAAGAGCTGCCCGTTCTCCGGCGCCAACGCGCCGAAGATCGACTACAAGGACGTGCGCCTTCTGCAGCGCTTCGTCTCCGAACGCGGCAAGATCGTCCCGAGCCGCATCTCGGCGGTCTCGTCCAAGAAGCAGCGCGAACTCGCCCAGGCGATCAAGCGCGCCCGCTTCCTGGCGCTCCTGCCTTACCTCATCGCCTAGTCGGGAGATGCAATCATGCCGATGAACGTCATCCTGCTCGAGCGCGTGCCGAAGCTCGGCCAGATGGGCGACGTTGTGAAGGTGAAGCCCGGCTTCGCCCGCAACTTCCTCCTGCCGCAGAAGAAGGCGCTGCGCGCGACCAAGGACAACATCACCTACTTCGAATCGCAGCGTAAGGTCCTCGAGGCGCAGAACCTCGAGCGCCGTCAGGAAGCCGAAGCCGTCGGCACGAAGATGAGCGACCTCAAGGTCGTCATCATCCGCCAGGCGTCCGAGGCCCTGCAGCTCTATGGTTCGGTGACGTCGCGCGACATCGCCGAGGGCGCCGCCGCCCAGGGCGTCAAGATCGAGCGCAGCCAGGTCGAACTGGACAAGCCGATCAAGGCGCTGGGTGAGCACAAGATCAAGATCCACCTCCATCCGGAAGTCGTGGTCGAGATCTCGGTGCTGGTCGCCCGTTCGGCCGACGAAGCCGAGTTCCTCGCCAAGGGCGGCAAGCTGGTCGCCGAGACCGAGCGCGCGGCCATGGAGGCGGCGGAAGCCGCGCAGCGCGCGGCCGACCAGGCTGCCGCACTGTTCGAAGCCAAGGCCGCCGAGGGCGCCGAGGGTGAGGCTGCCGAGGCTGCCGCCGAGGAAGCGCCGGCCGACCAGAAGTAACGCGCGTGCCGACAGGCACCGCGCATCTCTTCGAACGCATGCCATCGCACCGCGATGGCATGCGTTTTCTTTTGGTGCGTCCATGATCTGGCGGCTGGGGGCATTCGCCGTGGCCACCGTAGTGGCGCTGCCGCTGCTCGGCATCGGCTCCAGCCTGTTCACCGACCAGTTCGACCTCTGGCGTCACCTCGCCGAGACGCAGCTCCCGGACATCCTCGGAAACACGATCATCCTCCTGCTCGGCGTCGGTGTCGGAACGGTCGTGCTCGGCACGGGGACGGCGTGGCTGGTGACGATGTGCCGTTTCCCGGGCGTCGGCGTGCTGCAATGGGCGTTGCTATTGCCGCTCGTCCTGCCGACCTACATCATCGGCTACGCCTACGCCGACCTGATGGCCTTCGCCGGGCCCCTCCAGAGCGGCCTGCGGAGCGCGACCGGCTGGTCGCGGGCCGACTACTGGTTCCCCGACCTCGGCTCGGCGGCCGGCGTCGCCTTCCTGTTCACGCTGGTCCTCTACCCTTACGTCTATCTCGCCGCCCGTGCGTCGTTCCTGACGCAGTCGCAGGCGCTGCTCGAAGCCAGCCGCATCCTGGGCAACGGACCCTGGCGGACCTTCCTGCGCATCGGCCTGCCACTCGCCCGCCCGGCCATAGCGGCCGGCACGGCGCTCGCCCTGCTGGAGACGCTCGCCGATTTCGGCACCGTCCAATACTACGGCGTCCACACCTTCACGACGGCGATCTACCGGACCTGGTACGGCATGGGCAATCGCGAGGGCGCGGCGCAGATCTCGTTCGTGCTGATCGCCATCGCGATCGGCCTGATCCTCCTCGAACGGCATTCCCGCGGACGCGCGAGCTTCGCCATCGCCTCCAATCTTCGCCATCGCTCCGAGCCGGCTGCCCTACCGCTCGGCCGCGCGCTGGCGGCCCTACTCGCCTGCGCCCTGCCCGTGCTGCTGGGGTTCGTGCTGCCGACGCTTCACCTCGCCCAGCTCGCGTTTCGCTCGGGGACAGCTGTGGCCGACCAGCGTTTTCTCGGTGACGCCGTCAACAGCCTGATCCTCGCGTCCCTTGCAGCCCTCATCATCGTGGGGTTGGCACTGTTTCTGAGCTATGCCGGCCGCCTCGTGCGTCGGCGCGCGCTCAATCGCACGATCGAATTTGCCTCGCTGGGCTATGCTATCCCGGGCGCCGTCATCGCGGTCGGCGTCCTGCTGCCGCTGGCCGTCGCGGACCATGGCATCGATCTCCTGTCGCGCGGACTGTTCGGCATGCCGACGGGCCTGCTTCTGAGCGGCACGGCCTTCGCGCTGCTGCTCGCCTATACGGTGCGCTTTCTCGCCGTCGGCATGGCCAACGTCGCGCCGGGCCTGGCGGCAATCGATCCGGCGATGGATGCGAGCGCGCGCGTGCTCGGCGCGCGGCCCAACCAGGTGCTGCGCTACATCCACCTGCCGATGCTGCGGGCGCCGGCCCTGACGGCCGGCATCGTCGCTTTCGTCGAAGTGCTCAAGGAATTACCGGCAACACTGCTGATCCGCCCGTTCAACTTCGACACGCTGGCGATCGGCGTCTTCCGCTTCGCGTCCGACGAGCGCCTTGCACAGGCGGCCGTCGGCGCAATCGTTATCGTTCTCGTCTCGCTGGTGCCGGTGATCCTGCTCAGTCGTGCCGTTGCGGCGGGATCACCGGCCGGCCGGCAGCCTACTTCCAGCCCGCCCGGTCCATGATCTTCAGGGCCTCGGCATTGTTCTGCGCGAACACCCGGGCATTAAGCTGGTCTTCCTTGAACGTGCCGAGCGACTTCAGCTCCGGAGACAACTCCACACCAGCCACAACCGGGAACTCCGAGTTGCCTTCGGCGAAGTAGCGCTGCGCCGGCGGCGAGACGAGATACTCGAGGAACTTCACGGCGGCTTCCTTGTTGGGCGCATGTTTGGCGACGGCGCCGCCGCTGATGTTCACGTGCGTACCGCGCCCCGCCTGGTCGGGAAAAACGACGCCCAGCTTGGCCGCGACCTCACGGTCCTCCGGCTTTTTCGAGCGCAGCAGATTCACGTAGTAGTAGGTGTTCGACACCGCGAGCATGGCCTCGCCGGCCGCCGCCCCCTTGAGCTGGTCGGTGTCGCCGCCGCGCGGCGGGCGCGCAAGGTTGGCGGCCACGCCCTTGGCCCAGGCTTCGGTCTTTTCCGGTCCGAGCGCGGCCAGCAACGAGCCCACCAGCGACTGATTGTAGATATGACCCGAGGGGCGGATCAGTATCTGGCCCTTCCATTTCGGATCGGCCAGCGCCTCGTAGGTCTTCGGCGCATCGGCCGCCGTCACCTTCTCCTTGTTGTAGAAGATCACGCGGGCACGCTTGGAGAAGCCGAACCAGTTATTGTCCGGATCGCGCAGGTGCGCGGGCACCGCCTTCGCCAGGACAGCCGAGTTGACCGGCTGCAGAAGGCCCATCTCTCGCGCCCGCTCGATGCGGCCCGCGTCGGTGGTGATGAGAACATCGCAGGGGCTCTTGTCACCTTCGGTGCGCAGGCGCTGGACCAGCGGATCCGGTTCGGCGTCGACGCGGTTGATCTTGATGCCGGTGAGGTCGGCGAAGTTGCCGTACAGCGCCTCGTCCGTGTTGTAGTGGCGGGCCGAATACAGGTTTAGAGTACCGCCCTGCGCCCAGGCACGCCGGGCGACGAATACGCCAGACCCGAACGCCAGTCCGGCCTTCACGAGCGCGCGTCTCTTCACATCTTCCTCCACTGCGAGTGAATTTCAATCGCCCGATATCACTCGATATGAAGGCGCGCAATGCAAATGCAAGTTATTTACAGGCAGACCGAATTAATTTCGCGTGATCTGCCCTTTGCCGCGAATTTGAGGTTGGGATTAACATCGCACCCGCGACGAGCGGGAGAAAGATTTCGTGTTGCTGGCGCGGGTCCTTGCCCGTGTGGTGGGCGAAGGCGAACTGACCATCATCGATGAGTCTGGTCGGTCGCATCGGCTCGTCGGAGCGAAGTCCGGCCCGACCGTCGCCCTCCGAGTCCACGACTGGTGGACTGGAATACGTCTCGCGCTGAGGCCGCGGCTTGCCCTGGGCGAGGCATACATGGACGGCCGGCTGACTGTCGAGGAAGGCAGCCTGTACGACCTGCTGGACCTTCTCGGGCGCAACATCGCCGCCGTCGACTCCACGGCGCTGATGCGCTGGTCCTACGCACTCCAGCGCCAACTGAGGGTGCTGGAGCAATACAATCCCGTCGGCAAGGCGCAGAAGAACGTCGCCCATCACTACGACCTGCGCGGCGAGCTCTACGACTTCTTCCTCGACCGCGACCGCCAGTATTCCTGTGCTTATTTCAGGAATGGCAGCGAGCCCCTCGAAGCGGCACAAACCGACAAGAAGTTGCACATTGCCGCAAAGCTGCTGCTGAAGCCCGGCCACAAGGTCCTCGACATCGGCTCGGGCTGGGGCGGCATGGGTCTCTTCCTCGCGCGCACCTTCGGTGTCGACGTCACCGGGGTCACCCTCTCGCGGGAGCAGCACGCCGTCTCGAACCGGCGGGCGATCGAGGAAGACGTCACCGGGCAAGTGCAGTTCAAGCTTCTGGACTATCGCAAGGAGACGGGCCGCTACGACCGCATCGTGTCGGTCGGCATGTTCGAGCATGTCGGGTCCGCGCACTATCTCGAATACTTCCGGAAGGTGAAGGAGCTGCTGGCCGAAGATGGCGTCATGCTGCTGCACTCGATCGGACGCATGGAGCCGCCGGGCGGCACAAATACGTGGCTGCGCAAATACATCTTCCCAGGCGGCTACGCTCCCGCCTTGTCCGAAGTCCTGGCCGCGATCGAGAAATCCGGCCTTTGGGTCACCGACATCGAGGTGCTCCGCCTGCACTACGCGGAAACCCTGCGCCACTGGCGCGAGCGCTTTCTCGCCAACAAGGACCAGATCAAGCAGCTCGCCGGCTACGACGATCGATTCTGCAGGATGTGGGAATTCTATCTGGCCGGCTGCGAAGTGGCCTTCCGTTACATGAACCAGATGGTTTTCCAGGTTCAGATCGCCCGGCGCCAGGACGCCGTACCACTGACGCGCGATTACATGGTCGCTGGAGAACGGCTGCAGAACGTGTCAGGCTCCCTGGCTGCCGAATAGAGAGCTATCCTCGATACGCTCTGGATATCTTCGCGCTCTGAATTCTTTGCGCTGGTGATCCCCCTCCCATCTTGGGCAAAGACAATGTCATGGAGCCTCTGAAAGAATCCTCGAACGTCACCCGCCTGCCCGGCGCGGAGGATACGCGCCTGCGCGAGCCGCCGCACAATTTCGAGGCCGAGCAGGCCCTGCTGGGCGCCATCCTGGTGAACAACGCCGCCTACCAGCGCGTCGCCGAATTCCTGAGGCCTGAACATTTCGCCGACCCCCTGCACGGCAAGCTCTTCGACTCGCTGACCCGCCTGATCGAGCGCGGCCAGGTCGTGAGCGCCGTCACGCTCAAGACCTACGTCGAGCAGGACGCGGCAATGAAGGAAGCCGGCGGAGCGGCCTATCTCGCGCGCCTGGCGGCCGCCTCGGTGCACGTGATCGACGCCGCCGCCTTCGGCCGCGCGGTTCACGACCTCTACCTGCGCCGGCAGCTCATCGATCTTGGCGAGAACGTCGTCAACGGCGCCTTCTCCGGCGACGTGGACGAGACCGCGCTGCAGCAGATCGAGGTCGCCGAAAAGAAACTCTACGACCTCGCTACGACCGGCCAGACCGAGGGCGGCTTCAAGCCGTTCCGCACCGCCCTCACCGAGGCCATGACGGCGGCGGAGGCTGCCTTTCATCGCGAGGGCAAGCTCACAGGCGTGGCAACGGGCCTGTTTCAGCTCGACCAGTTGCTCGGCGGCCTGCACAGATCGGACCTTCTGATCCTTGCCGGTCGTCCGTCGATGGGAAAGACGGCGCTGGCGACCAACATCGCCTTCAACGCCGCCAAGGCATACCGTGAAGAAATCGTCGAAGGTCATCCCAAGGCGGTGGACGGCGCCGTCGTCGGCTTCTTCTCGCTCGAAATGTCGGCCGAACAGCTCGCCACCCGCATGCTCTCGGAGCAGGCCGAGCTTTCCTCGGAAAAGATCCGCAAGGGCGAGATGAACAGCACCGAATTCGACCGGGTGATGAACGTCAGCCACGAACTGGAGCATCTCAACTTTTTCATCGACGATACGCCCGCTTTGTCGATTGCCGCGCTGCGCACGCGCGCCCGTCGCCTGAAGCGGACGCATGGGCTGGGCCTGATCATCGTCGACTACCTTCAACTCCTCAATCCGTCGGGAAAGAGCCGACAGGAGAACCGCGTGCAGGAGGTCTCGGAGATCACGCGCGGCCTCAAGACGCTCGCCAAGGAACTGGACGTGCCGGTAATCGCGCTGTCGCAGCTGTCGCGCGCCGTAGAACAGCGCGAGGACAAGCGCCCGCAGCTTGCCGACCTTCGCGAGTCTGGCTCAATCGAGCAGGACGCCGACGTCGTCATGTTCGTGTACCGCGAGGAATATTATCTGACGCGGACCGAACCGGGACGGCGCGCCGAGGAGAGCGACCAGAAGTTCAACGAGCGCCACGACGCCTGGAAGCAGCGTTGCGAGGAGACCTACGGCAAGGCCGAGGTCATCGTGGCAAAGCAGCGTCACGGCCCCACGGGCATCGTACGGCTGTCGTTCGAAGGCCAGTTCACCAAGTTCGGCAACCTCGATGGCGTTGCTGACGAGCCCGTGTCAGCGTTCTAAGGTCGCCGCGTGTCAATTCCTGCCGACGACGAAGCCGCGCGACGTGCCGGGGCGATTCTTTCCATCGACCTGGGGGCGATCGCCGCCAATTGGCGCGGTCTGCGCGATGCCGGGCGCGCGACCGGCCGGCCGATCGACTGCGCCGCGGTTCTGAAGGCCGATGCCTATGGTACCGGGGCGGCCGTGGTGGGTCCGCGGCTGGCGGCCGAAGGGTGCCGCCAGTTCTTCGTCGCCCACATCGACGAGGGCATCGCGCTGCGCCGGGTCTTGCCGGAACCGCCGATCTACGTGCTGAACGGCCTGCTTCCCGGCACCGAGGGCGATTTCGTGGCGCACCGCCTCGTCCCGGTGCTCAATCACCTGGGCCAGCTGAACGCCTGGCGGGCGGCCGCCCAACGCTTCAACCAGCCACTCGACGCGGTGGTCCATCTCGACACCGGCCTCCATCGGCTGGGTTTCAGCGCGGAGGACGCGCAGGTGCTGATCAACGAGCGCGGCCGGTTGCGCGGCCTGCGGCTGGCCCTGATCATGAGCCACCTCGTCGCATCCGAGGAGACGTCGAACCCGATCAACGGCGAGCAGCTTTCCCGTTTCCGCAGCTTCGTACGGGCGATGCCGGGTGCGCCGACCTCGCTCGCCAATTCCTCCGGTATCTTCCTCGGGCCCGATTTTCATTTCGACCTGCTTCGCCCGGGAGCGGCGCTCTATGGGATCAACCCCCTGCCCGGCCAACCGAACCCCATGCTGAGCGTCGTGACGCTGCGGGCCCACATCCTGCAGACGCGCCGGATCGACGCGTTCCAGACGGTGGGCTATGGCGGCGCCTGGCGGTCGGCCCGGCCCAGCCGGATCGCCACGATTGCACTGGGGTATGCGGACGGCTATTTCCGTAACCTCATCAACCGCACCCAGGTCCATCTTGCCGGACACAACGTGCCCGTGATCGGCCGCATCTCCATGGACCTCGTGACGATCGATGTGACCGACGTGCCGGAAGCGGAGTGCCAGCCCGGCGCGATGGTCGAGGTGCTGGGCCCCCATCTCACGCCGGACGACCTGGCGGATCACGCCCGGACCAACGCCTATGAAGTCATGACGGCGCTCGGCCGCCGGTACTTCCGCGCCTATGTCGACGGCTACGCCGACGTGCCGACCGAAGAATCGGGAGAAACCGCGTGAGCATCCCCCTGCTCACGGTTCTCGGCCGAATGACCCTCGCCTTCCTGACGGCAGTCGGGGGCGTGACGGCTTTCGCCTTCCAGGCGATCCGGCAAGGACTGCAGCCGCCCTGGTACCGGCAGCAGATCCTGCGGCAGGTCATGGAGATCGGCTACTACTCGCTGCCGGTCGTGGGCCTCACCGCGATCTTCACCGGCATGGTTCTGGCCCTGCAGAGCTACACCGGCTTCGCGCGCTTCTCCGCCGAAAGCGCGATCCCCAACGTCGTCGTGGTCTCGTTGACCCGCGAACTGGGGCCGGTGCTGGCGGGCCTCATGGTCGCCGGCCGTGTCGGCGCCGCGATGGCCGCCGAGATCGGCACGATGCGCGTGACCGAGCAGATCGATGCGCTTACTACGCTCTCGACCGATCCCTTCAAGTACCTGGTCGTGCCGCGCCTCATCGCCGGCATCGTCACCCTGCCGTTCCTCGTGCTGATCGCCGATATCATCGGCGTGCTGGGCGGCTTCCTGGTGGGCGTCTACAAGCTCGACTTCAACGACGCGGCCTATCTGCGCAACACGATGGATTTCCTGCAGTTCCAGGATGTCTTTTCCGGCCTGGTGAAAGCCGCCGTGTTCGGGTTCCTGATCACACTGATGGGCTGCTATCACGGTTACAAGTCGCGCGGTGGCGCCCAGGGCGTCGGCATGGCGACCACCAGCGCGGTGGTTTCCGCCTCGATCCTCATCCTGACGTTCAACTACTTCATCACCGAAGCCTTCTTCGCGCGCTGATCGGCCCTTCCCCATGGCGTCTCCCAAGATCTCGTTGCGCGGCGTCCACAAGGCCTTCGGGCCGAAGAAGGTGCTGCAGGGAATCGAGCTCGACGTCGCGCCCGGCGAGTCGATGGTCGTCATCGGCGGCTCGGGCACCGGAAAGTCGGTGCTCTTGAAATGCATCCTGGGCCTGATGCGCCCCGACAACGGCTCCATCAAGGTCGATGGCGAGGAGACGGCCGACCTTTCCAGTCGCGATCGGGCACGCGTCATGCGCAAGTTCGGCATGCTGTTCCAGGGCGGCGCGCTGTTCGACTCGCTGCGCGTCTGGGAGAACGTCGCGTTCGGTCCGATCCAGAGCGACGGCATGGCGCCCGCGCGGGCCCGCGAGGTGGCCATCGCCAAGCTGGGCGCCGTCGGGCTCAGCCCGGAAATCGGCGATCTCTTCCCCTCCGAACTTTCCGGCGGCATGCAGAAGAGGGTGGCGCTCGCCCGCGCGATCGCCCGCGAACCCGAGATCATCTTCTTCGACGAGCCGACTACCGGCCTCGATCCGATCATGGCCGACGTCATCAACGACCTGATCGTGAAGTGCGTCAGCGATCTTGGCGCCACCGCCGTCTCGATCACCCATGACATGGCCAGCGCCCGCAAGATCGGCCATCGCATCGGCATGCTCTACGAGGGCAAGCTGATCTGGCAGGGGCCCGTTGCCGACATCGATCGCTCGGGCAATGCCCATGTCGAGCAGTTCATCCACGGCCGGGCCGAGGGCCCGATCCGGATGCAGGTCCGGAAGCTCTAGGCGTGGCGCGCCCGACCAAGCGCTTCGTCTGCCAGTCCTGCGGGGCCGTCACCACCAAATGGAGCGGTCGCTGCGAATCATGCGGTGAGTGGAACACCATCGTCGAGGAGGCAGCGCCTGCGCCGGGTCCCGCCGGCGGCGGACTGGCGCGCGGCGGCAAGGGCCGGCTCCTCGAATTCACCGGCCTGACCGGTTCGACGCCGCAGCCGCCCCGCCTGAGGAGCGGCATCAACGAATTCGATCGCGTGTGCGGCAGCGGGCTGGTCGTGGGCCAGGCGCTGCTGATTGGCGGCGATCCCGGCATCGGCAAGTCGACCCTGCTCCTTCAGATGGCGGCGGCGCTTGCCAAGCAAAACACCGCCTGTGCTTACATCTCGGGCGAAGAAGCGGTCGACCAGGTTCGCCTCCGCGCCGAGCGACTGGGTCTGGCCGATGCGCCGGTGCAGCTCGTCGCCGCGACCTCGATCAGGGATATCGTGGCCTCGCTGGAACGACCGGACGCCCCCAGGGTGGCCGTGATCGATTCGATCCAGACGATGTGGCTCGATACGGTCGATTCTACTCCCGGCACCGTCACCCAGGTTCGCGCCTCGGCGCAGGCGCTGGTCGAACTCGCCAAGCGACGCGGCATCGCCGTCCTGCTGGTCGGCCACGTCACCAAGGACGGCGCCATTGCCGGTCCCCGCGTGCTCGAGCACATGGTCGACACGGTCCTCTACTTCGAGGGCGAACGCGGTCATCAATTCCGTATCCTGCGCACGGTGAAGAATCGCTTCGGGCCGACCGACGAGATCGGCGTCTTCGAGATGTCCGACCGCGGCCTTTCCGACGTCGCCAACCCCTCGGCTCTGTTCCTCGCCGAGCGGCGCGGCCACGTCTCAGGTGCCTGCGTCTTCGCCGGCATCGAGGGCACCCGCCCGGTCCTGGTCGAAATCCAGGCGCTCGTGAGCCCCTCCTCCCTCGCCACGCCGCGGCGTGCGGTGGTCGGCTGGGATTCGAACCGCCTCGCCATGGTCCTCGCCGTCCTCGAGGCCCGGTGCGGCGTGACGGTTGGCGCAAACGACGTCTACCTGAATGTCGCAGGTGGCCTGCGGATCGGCGAACCGGCAGCCGATCTCGCGGTGGCGGCGGCCGTCATCTCCTCGCTCGCCGACGAGCAGGTCCCAGGCGACATGGTCGTATTCGGCGAAATCGGTCTCGGCGGCGAGGTCAGGCCGGTCGGGCAGCGCGAGGCCCGCCTGCGTGAGGCGGCCAAGCTTGGCTTCCGAAGCGCGCTCGTTCCTCAGGCCCGCAGCGGGTCGGGACCTTCCTCTCGTGCACCGGAGGGCATCGCCATTGACGAAATCGAGCATCTATCGGACCTTGTGGCGCGTTTCCAACCGGCCGACCGGCCTTTAAAACGTGGCCGGCGCGACGGGTCCCGTGAAGGATCTGGGGACCGCCGCCGCGACTACGATCAGGACTAGGGCAACGGGGCCGATGGAACAGCTGGGAATTACCGTTTTCGACGTGGCCGTCATCGCCATTGCCGTGTTTGGCGCCGTTATCGGCATGTCCACGGGGTTTGCGCATGCGGTCCTCTTCATCGCGTCCTGGATCGGCGCCGGCTGGGTCGCCTGGCGTTTCTCCGCGGTCGTCCAACCAGAGGTCGAGAAGCTCGTCGGCAGCACGGAACTCGCCTATTTCATCTCCATGCTGGCAGTCTTCGTGGCCGCCCTGATCGTGCTGATCATGCTCACCAGCGTCCTGACCCGCTCGATCCGCAGCAGCCCGCTGGGCAAGCCCGACAAGATCCTGGGCGCCGGCTTCGGCGTGCTCTGCGCCTGGGTGGCCATGGGCACGGCGTTCCTGTTCTACGGCTATCTGGGCCCCCGCCAGCTGCCGCCCGCGGTCGAGGGCGCGGCAAGTTTTCCCATGATCCGGGAGATGGCGACCTTCGTCGAACCGCAGCTTCCCACCGGATTCCGGACACGACTCCAGCGGCCGGGCATGGAAAGCGGCGTCATCCAGCCTTCGAATCGGGCCGCGACCGCTCCCCCGGCCCCGTCAGCCCCCGCCGCGCCGTCCAACGCGGCGCCGACCTCCTCGCCACCCGCCGGCGAAACCAAACCGCCGCAGTGAGTTATCCTTGATAGCGTCGGGGCGACACCCCAGCTATAACCCCGCCGTGCAAAGCACCCCGAAACGCTCCGACGACGCCGACCTCGACAAGTTTCACGAGGAATGTGCGTTGTTCGGCATCTACGGGACGGCGGACGCCGCCGCTCACAGCGCGCTGGGTCTGCATGCCCTGCAGCATCGTGGCCAGGAAGCTTCCGGCATCGTCACCTTCGACGGCCGCCATTTCCACAACCACCGCGCCGCCGGCCTGGTCGGAGATATCTTCGGCACCCAGGCCGTCATGGAAAAGCTGGTCGGTTATTCCGCGATTGGCCACAACCGCTACGCCACCACGGGCGGATCCTCGGATCGCAACATCCAGCCCATCTTCGCCGATTTCGACTTTGGCGGCCTGGCGCTGGCGCACAACGGCAACCTGACCAACGCCTACCTGCTGCGCAAGGAGCTGGTCCGGATCGGCTGCCTGTTCCAGTCGACCACCGACACCGAGGTCATCAACCACCTGATCGCGCGCTCCAACTATTCGACCGTGGTCGACCGGCTGATCGACGCGCTCGGCCGGGTGAAGGGCGCCTACTCGCTCCTGCTGCTGACCAATGAGGCGCTGATCGGCGTCCGCGACCCGATGGGCGTGCGCCCGCTGGTAATCGGCCGGCTGGACGATGCCTGGATCCTGACCTCCGAGAGCTGCGCGCTCGACATCATCGGCGCCCGTTTCGTCCGCGACGTGGAGCCGGGCGAGATCGTCATCGCCGACGGTAACGGACTTCGTTCGATCAAGCCGTTTGCCAAGCAGAAGCGCCGCTTCTGCGTGTTCGAGCACATCTACTTCGCCCGACCCGATTCGAAGGTCGAGGGCATCGGCGTCTACGATGCGCGCAAGCACATCGGCAGGGAACTCGCCAAGGAAAGCCCGGTCCCGGCCGATGTCGTCGTCCCGGTGCCGGATTCCGGCGTGCCGGCCGCGATCGGCTATGCCGCCCAGTCGGGCCTGCCGTTCGAACTCGGCATCATCCGCAACCACTATGTCGGCCGCACCTTCATCGAGCCGGCGGACCACATTCGCCATCTCGGCGTGCGCCTGAAGCACAATGCCAACCGCGCTCACATCGAAGGCAAGCGCGTGATCCTGGTCGACGATTCGATCGTCCGTGGCACGACCTCGATGAAGATCGTCGAGATGGTGCGCAACGCCGGCGCCAAGGAAGTGCACATGCGCATCGCGGCACCGCCGACCACCGATCCCTGCTTCTACGGTATCGACACCCCGGACAAGGACAAGCTGCTGGCCTCGCGCTACGACGTGGCCGGCATGGCGAAGTTCATCGGCGTCGATTCGCTGGCCTTCGTCTCGATCGACGGCCTCTATCGCGCCATGGGATTGCCCGGTCGCGACGCCGCCTCCCCCGCTTTCTGTGACGCCTGCTTCACCGGCGACTACCCGATCGAACTCGACGACGTACTGGGCGTCGAGGATCGTCAACTCTCCCTTCTCGTCGAATCGGCCTGAGGCTTCCGCCATGCCCGCAGACACCGCCGGCCGTCTTGCCGGACGCGTCGCGCTGATCACCGGCGCGTCGCGCGGTCTCGGCGCCGCCACCGCGCTGGCCTACGCCGCCGAAGGTGCACATTGCATACTGGTCGCGCGCACCGTGGGCGGGCTCGAAGAAGTCGACGACCGGATCAAGGCCGTGGGCGGGTCCGCCACCCTGGTGCCGCTCGACGTCACCGACGGCCCCGGGATCGACCGGCTGGGTCTCGCGCTCTACGAGCGCTTCGGCCGCCTCGACATCCTGCTGGGCAACGCGGGCGTCCTCGGCACGCTCTCGCCCATGGGTCATTTCGAACCGAAGACCTTCGAGCAGGTCATGGCGGTGAACGTCACGGCCAACTGGCGCTTCATCCGGTCGATGGATCCGCTGCTGCGCCGCTCCGACGCTGGCCGGGCCATCTTCGTCACCTCGGGCGTGTCCCGGCGCATCCTGCCATATTGGGGTGCCTACGCCGCCAGCAAGGCGGCGCTCGACATGATGGTCGGCGTCTATGCCGCCGAAGTCGCGCACACGCCGTTGAAGGTCAATCTCTTCAATCCCGGCCCGACCCGCACCTTCATGCGCCGCGAGGCCTTTCCGGGCGAGGACGAAGCGCTGCAGATCCCGCCCGAGGCGCATGCTGAATCGCTGATCCAGCTCGCGCTGCCGACCTGCACGATGAACGGCGAATGGATCGCCGGCGACGAAGCGGTGCGGCAGCGCTCCAGCGTCAACTGAAACGCCACCGCATCTCCCGTCCCTAGTCGGCAGCCATGTCCATCGTCGCCAGGATCTTCGGCGGCGACATGGGCAGGCTGTAGAACCGGCGGCCGAGCGCGGCGTGGACCGCGTTCGACACGGCGGCCAGAGGCGGCACCAGCGGCACCTCGCCTACGCCGCGCACGCCCTGCGGATGCTTCGGGTTCGGGATTTCCAGGATCACCGAATCGAGCATCGGCAGGTCGGAGCTGACCGGCATGCGGTAGTCGAGGAAGCTCGGATTATCGAGCTTGCCGTCCTTGTTGAAGATGTACTCCTCGCTCAGCGCCCAGCCGATGCCCTGGGCGGCCCCGCCCTGGATCTGGCCCTCGACGTAGCTGGGATGGATGGCGCGGCCGACATCCTGGAAGGCCGTGTAGCGCAGCACGCGGACGATGCCGAGATCGGGATCGACCTCGACGTCGCAGATATGCGTGGCGAAGCCGCCCTCGGCGCCCGTCGTGTTGAGCTGCTGGCCGGCCCCGATGGGCCCGCCCGTGGCGCTGGCCTGGGCCGCGATCTGGCCGAGGCTAAGCGGCTCGAACTTGCCGGCATTGTCGCCGGCCGGACGTGCCTCGCCATTCTCCCAGACGACCGCGTCGGGATCGATCTTCCAGATCTTGGCGGCGCGCTCGCGGAGCTGGGTGATGACCCGCTCCGTCGAATGCGTGACGACCATCGCCGAGGCATAGGTCACGCGGCTGCCGCCGGTCAGGTTGCTGAAGCCGATGACGCTGGTGTCGCCGATCAGCACCGAGACCTTCTTGTAGTCGATGCCCAGAATCTCGGCGGTGATGTTGGCCGTGGAGGCGCGCGAGCCGCCGATGTCGGGATGGCCGGTGATCACGACGACCGTTCCGTCCTCGTTGATGTTCACCTGCGCGCTCGACTCGCCGCCGGCATTGAACCAGAAGCCGGAGGCCACGCCGCGACCATACAACATGCCTTTCTTCGACTTGGGCAGCGGCGTCGTGTAGTGCGCGTGCTTCTTGGCCTCCTCGATCGTCTCGACGAAGCCGATACGCGGATAGACCGGGCCGTGCGCGGCCTTGGTGCCCTGCTTGGCCGCGTTCTTCAGACGGAAATCCAGCGGATCCATCTTCAGCACCTCGGCCATCTCGTCCATGACGCACTCGACGCCGTAGGCGCCGATCGGCGCGCCTGGCGCGCGATAGGCCGCGACCTTCGAGCGGTTGGACACCACGTCGAAGCCCAGCGAGTGGACATTCGGTATGTCGTAGGGCGCGAAGGCACAGCCCGCCGCGCCGCGGATGGGCGAACCGGGCAGCGCGCCGGCCTGCAGGCAGAAAGTGCCCTGCGCGGCCACCAGCTTGCCGTCCCTGGTCGCACCCAGCTTGACCTTGCTGTAGGAGCCCGACGTTGGCCCGGAGGCGTGGAACACCTCGCCGCGTGTCATCGTCATCTTCACCGGGCGGCCGGACTTCTTGGCCAGGATCAGCGCCAGCGGCTCGAGGTAGATGATGGTCTTGCCGCCAAAGCCGCCACCGATCTCGGCGGGGATGGCACGGATGTCGTTCTGCGGCAGGCCCGTCAGGTAGGCGCACATGGCGCGGACCATGAACTGGCCCTGGCTCGAACTCCAGATCGTGGCCTTGCCGTCCGAGACGCTGACCAGGCAGGCATGCGGCTCGATATACCCCTGGTGCACCGGCTGGGTGCGGAAGCTGCGCTCGATGACGACATCGGCCTTGGCGAAGCCCTCGCCGATATCACCGAGCTTGTGCTCCAGCGTGCCGGCGATGTTCGAGGGCTTGTCCTTGAACTCGATGAAGTCGTGCAGGATCGGCGCGTCGGGCTTCATCGCCTCCTCGACGTCGATCACGAACGGCAGCACCTCGTACTCGACCTCGATCAGCTTGCAGGCTTCAGCCGCGATCTTCTCGGTGGTCGCCGCGACCGCTGCCACCGGATGACCGGCGAACAGCGCCTTCTCGCGCGCCATGACGTTGCGGCACATCCAGCGCATGTCCTGGATGCCGAGCATGACGGACTTATCGAGCGGAAAGTTCACGATGTCCTTGGCCGTCATCACGGCCTTCACGCCGGGATGGGCCTCGGCCTTGCTGGTATCGATCGACTTGATACGCGCATGCGGATGCGGGCTGCGCAGCACCTTGCCCCAGATCATGCCGGGCATGGTCGTGTCGGCGGCGTAGGCGGCACGGCCCGTCACCTTGTCGGCGCCGTCGGGGCGGATCGTGCGCTTGCCGATCCACTTGTTGTCGTTGGCGGTATCGGGGGTCTTGCTGCTCCCAGTCGTGCTCATCGGGCGGCCCTCATGTCGGCGGCGGTGTCCATCACGGCGCGGATGATCTTGTCGTAGCCCGTGCAGCGGCACAGGTTGCCGGCCAGCCAGAAGCGGACTTCGTGCTCGGTCGGATCGGGATTGCGCTCGAGCAATGCCTTTGCGGCCATCAGGACGCCCGGCGTGCAGATGCCGCACTGGAGGGCCGCCGATTCCAGGAACTTCTGCTGCAGCGGATGCAGTTCCTCGCCGGCCATGCCCTCGATGGTACCGATCTTCTGGCCCTCGGCCTCGGCCGCGAGCATCAGGCAGGAGCAGACGATGCGGCCGTTCAGGGTGATGGTGCAGGCGCCGCAGTCGCCGGTACCGCAGCCTTCCTTGGCGCCGGTCAGGCCGAGCGGTCCGCGCAGGACATCGAGCATGCTCTGCTCGGCGTCGCAGAGGAATTCCTGCGGCTCGCCGTTGATCGTGGTGGAGACGTGGAGCTTCGCCATGGTCCTACTTTCCTCCCGCGCGTTCGGCGGCAATGAGTGCGGTGCGCTTCAGCAGGACGCCGGCCACCTTGGTGCGATAAGCGATGGTGCCGCGCTTGTCGTCGATGGGACGGCAGGCGGCGCTGCAGGCCGCGGCGGCCTTGGCCAGCGCGGTGTCGTCGAGTTTGGATCCGACGAGGGCCCTGGCGGCCTCCTCGACCAGCAGAACCGTCGGGGCGACGGCGCCGAGACCGACGCGCGCGGCGGTGCAGGTCCCCTTGTCCATCGTCAGGCTGACGGCGCACCCGACGACGGCGATGTCCATCTCGGTGCGCGGGATCATGCGCAGGTAGGCGTCGCTCGATCCCTTGGCCCGCGGCGGCAGGTTGAAGCAAACGACGATCTCGCCGGCCTCGAGATTGAGGCGGCCCGGACCCTTCGGCACCTTCTCGACGGCAAGCTCGCGGCGGCCATTCGGCCCCTGGATGGTGACGGTCGCGCCCGCCGCGACCATGGCCGGCACGCTGTCGCCGGCCGGCGAGCCGTTGCACAGGTTACCACCCGGCGTGGCGCGGCCCTGCACCTGGGTGGAGCCGATCAGGTTGGCGGCCTCGACGACGCCCGGCCAGACCTTGCTGAGTTTCGGATGCTCGCGCAGCACCATGCCGGAGACCGCGGCGCCGACCCGGAAGCCCCCGTCCTTGGTTTCGTCGATCGAGGTCATCTCGCCGATCTTCTTGATGTCGATGATCGTGCCCGGCGAGACGATGCCGGTGCGCATCTGGACCAGGAGGTCGGTGCCGCCGGCCAGGATCCGGCCCGAGCCCGCCGCCGCTGAGAACGCGCGAATCGCTTCGTCCAGCGTCTTCGGCGCTACGTATTGGACATCCATTGCTTACCCTTTCATCCCGACGGCGGCTGCGATGCAGCTCGTTATTTCAGCTTTGTTGGAAACAAGCCTAGGGCAGCAGGTCGGTCGCGGGCAAGGCGCGTCTCCGCCGTCGGCCGCCATGCGGGCCGATCGGCAGCCTGACGGGCCAGCCTAACGCTGGGGCTTGCGACGCCCCTCGTAGGGGTTCTTCGGCTTGCGCATGCTGAGGCGGATCGGCACCCCGGGCAGATCGAAATCGTCGCGCAGGCGGTTCGTCAGGAAGCGCAGATAGTCAGCGCCCAGCTCGTCCGGCTGGCTGACCGACAGGATGAAGGTCGGCGGCCGGCGCTTGATCTGGGTCATGAAGCGCAGCCGGATGCGGCGGCCATTACTCGCGAGCGGCGGCGGATGAAGCGTTTCCATTTCGCGCAGCCAGCGGTTGAGCTTGGGGGTCGTGACCCGCTTGTTCCAGAGGTCGTATGTCTCGAACACCTTGGGCATGAGGCGTTCGATTCCACGGCCGGTCAGCGCCGAGAAGCCGACGATGGGCACGTCCTTCACCTGGGAGAAGGACATTTCGAGCCGGTCGCGCAGTTTACGCCACTGCCGTGCCGATCCCGACTGATCATCGGCCAGCAGGTCGGTCTTGTTGACCGCGATCACCAGCGCACGGCCTTCCTCGATCACCCAGCCGGCGATGTTGAGGTCCTGCTTCTCGGCCATGTCCGCGGCATCGAGGACGACGACCGCCACGTCCGCAAGGCGAATCGTGTCGAGGGAATCAGCAACCGAAGCCGCTTCGAGCTTGGCCTCGATGCGGCTGCGCCGGCGCATCCCGGCCGTGTCCACCAGGCGGACCGGACGGCCCTTCCATTCCCACTCGACGCGGATCGAATCGCGCGTGATGCCGGCCTCGGGCCCGGTCAGGACACGCTCCTCGCCGACCAGGCGGTTGAGAAGCGTCGACTTGCCGACGTTCGGCCGGCCCACGATCGCCAGCAGCAACGAGCGGCCTTCCGGCACGTCGGCGAGATCGGGATCGACCGCCTCGGCGTCCCCCGCCTCGTCCTCGTCCGGCATCGGCTCGATGTAGCGCCCAAGCGCCTCGTGCAGGTCACTGAGGCCCTCGCCATGCTCGGCCGAGACAGGAATGGGTTCGCCCAGCCCGAGACCGTGTGCTTCGGCCAGCCCCTGCTGGCCGGCCCGGCCTTCGCACTTGTTGGCAACGAGGATCACCTTCGCCGAGCGCTTGCGCAGCCAGCTTGCGAAGCTTTCGTCGAGCGGCACGATCCCGGAGCGGGCATCGATCAGGAACAGGACGACGTCCGCGCTCTCGATGGCGCGCTCGGTGAAGCGGCGCATCCGCGCCTCCAGCGCCTCGCCTCCGGCCGTTTCCCAGCCCGCGGTATCGAGTAGCATGAAGGCGAGATCGCCGAGCTGCGCCGGTTGCTCGCGAATGTCGCGCGTGACGCCCGGCGTGTCGTCGACGATGGCCCGGCGCCGGCCGACCAGCCGGTTGAACAGCGTCGACTTTCCCACATTGGGCCGCCCGACGATGGCGACCCGGCGCAGTCCCTGGCCGGGCAGGCGGTGCTCAGCGGAGGGCAACGAGTCGCCCGGAATCGGTCAGGACATAGATGGTCCGGTTCGCGATGACGGGACCGAGGCGCACGCGGTCGCGCACGTCGATCTTGCCCAGCACCTCACCCGTATAGGGCGAGACGGCCAGCAGGTCGCCCAGCGAACTGGTCAGCAGCAGGCGGTCGCCCGCCAGCACCGGCCCCCCCCACAGAACCGGCGTGCGCGCCTTCACGTCCTCATAGCGCGTGAGCGGCGTGACCCAGCGGACCTTGCCGGTGTCGCGGACCATGGCAACGACATCGGCATTGCCGGTCATCAGGAACAGGAAACGCCCCGCCGTCCACGGCGTCTGGTTGCCGCCGATGTTGCGATCCCACTGGCGCTGGCCTGAACGGAGATCGATGCCGGCGATCTGTCCGGCCGAGCCCATCGCGATCACCAACCCTCGGTCGATCACCGGACGGCCGCGAATGTCGGCCAGGTTGCCGAAGGCGCGAATATCGGCGCGCGCACCGATCAGCGATTCGTTCCAGACGGGCCGCCCGTTGTCGATGCGCAGCGCCACCAGCTCGCCCGAAGTGAAGGGCGCGATGACATAGTCGCCGGAGCCAGCCGGGCTGTTGCCGCCGACATAGCCCGCGGTTTCCTGAAGGCCGGCGAACTGCCAGAGATCGGCGCCATCCGAGGCGGCAAGAGCGTGCAGCTTGTTGTCGATGGCGATGACGAAGACACGGTCGCCGAACACCAGCGGCGAGCCGCGGACAGGCGCGCTTACGGTCGAGTTCCAGTCTTCCTTGCCGGTGGCCGGATCGAGCGAATAGACCATGGCGAAGCCGGTCGTGACGAAGAGCCGGCCTCCGTAATAGGCCAGGCCGCCGCCGAACTCGTCGGAATCGCGGGCCTTTTCCGGCGCGAGCGAGACACGCCACAGCAGCGCGCCCGTGTCGGCATTGAAGGCCGAGACAGTGCCCTGGGAGTCCTTCGCGAACACCTTGCCTTCGGCCACGACGGGAGGCGTGGTGAGAATGCGCGTCGAGCTGCTGCCCGAGCCGACATCCGCCGTCCATATGACCCGGGGCGAATCGCCGATCGCCAGGTTATGCATGGCATTGTTCGGGAAGCCCCCCGACTGCGGCCAGGATTCGTTGACTGTCGGCGGCGGCAAGACGATCTGCAGGCCCGCCACATCGCTGTCGGGCTGGAGATCCTTCCGGTCGCCCAGCACGGAAATCCGCTCGCCCGGAATGGGGGTCTTCTTCTTGTCGAAGATGTCACAGCCCGACAGGGCGCTGACCATCAGGAGGGCGGCAAGAAGAAGGCGGGGATCGGCCACACGCAACACGCTCGACATCGAACCTACTTCGCCTCCGTGCCGCCGTAGAGATTGAGCATCGCCGACACCCTCTGGGACGTACCCTGCGGAACGGCCGGATCCTTGGAGATTTCGCTCCACAATTCCTTTGCGCGCTTGGTGTCGCCCTTGCGGACCGCCAGCATCGCCTGAAGCTCACGCACGCTCAGGCGGAACGGACGGTCCGCGCCAGCGAGCGGTTCGAGCTTGGCGATCATCTCCTCGGCCTTCGGCGTATCGATGCTCTTGTAGGCGGCGATCACCATCGCGAGGTCGCTGAGCTCGGACGCCGAAAGCTTCGGCGCCACGGCTGACAGCGCCGTCACCTGTTCCTCGAGCGTCGGCAGGAGCTGGGCCGCCGCAAGCGCCGCGAGCGAGCGGTAGGGCTGAAGGGCATTCGCGCCCTGCTTCTCCAGTTCGGCGCGCGCTGCCGCCGGATCCGTCGCGATCTGTGCCAGGGCCGCCGAATAGGCGGCGCTCGCCGCGGCGCGCTGGGCCTGATCGTACTGCCGCCAGCCCACGAACCCCGTCGCGGCCACAACGATGACGACGGCGCCCGCCACCACCCAGGTGCCGTAACGCGCCCACCACGCCTTCATTTCGTCCTTGCGGACGGCCTCGTCGATCTCATGGAACGCGGCGGAGTCGGACACAAAGTGCTCCCGGAATATCGCGGAATATCAACAGCTTCAGCGCCGGTTCATAGCCCTCCCCCCAGCCTTTGGCAAACAACGGAATGGGGTCGGAAGGACGCTTTACCCCCACCGGCGGTTCTGCAAGAATTCACGCAACTGACATGTTCAGAAACGCGGCGGCATGAACAACCTGTACCGTCTGGCCGATCAGCGGGCGCGGCGCCGAATTGTCTCCTTCGACAAGCGGGAACTCTCGCGGCTCCTCGGTCTCTACAGCATGCGTGTGGCATCAGGGGAATGGCGAGACTACGCCATCGACTTCCGGCCGGGCATGGCGATCTTCTCGATCTTCCGCCACACGGCCGAGCAGCCGCTGTTCGCCATCGCCAAGGTGCCGGGGGGCGGCAGCGGCGGTGCATACATGGTCTACAACGGCCCGCGCAAACTCGCGCACGGAGAGTCGCTCGAAGACGTCCTTCGCGTCTTCGACCGCAAGCTCAAGCTTCTGCTGGGATAGTGCTACTTCTTCGGCGTGGTGGCCGCGCCAATGCCGGCGCCGACCGCCGTACCGACCAGTACGGGCGCAACCAGCGGCCAGCCGGCAATCGCACCGACCGCGAGACCAGTGCCGGCGCCGATGGCGCCACCCGTCACGGCGCGTTCACCCCAAGTGTCGCCGCATGCGGAAACCGACAAAGCCAGGGGCAGCACGACGAGAGCAACAGCAGCGGTTTTCATTTTGAACCTCGAATAAAGAGGGGCACGTCGTATTCGACATTGGCAATCAATTTTCTTGTCCATTAAAGGACTTATGCCTCGATCTTTAGTGATTTATCTCGAAGTGTCAATTATATCGTTTATCTTATTGAAATATAATGTCTTTCATTGATCGCTTCTGGGAATCGAGGGTTGCGAGATGGATTCAAACCCAAAGTATCGCCATCGCCTGCCCCAAGCTGGCGGCACTCTGTTCATCACCGATGGCGGCATTGAAACCTGCCTGATCTTCCTGGACGGGCTCGACCTGCCCTTCTTCGCCGTATTCCCCTTGTTGCAAGATCCGGCGAAGCGCGCCCTCTTGGTGAGGTATTACAAGCGCTATATCGACATTGCCCGCGCCACCGGCACGGGCTTCATCCTCGAGAGCCCGACCTGGCGGGCGAGCGCCGACTGGGGCGCGAAGCTCGGATACTCGTCGGCGGACGTTGCGGCCCTCAATGCGGAGGCGATCGACCTCATGCAAGAGTTGCGGCAAGCCCATGAAACCGCAGCCATGCCAATGGTTGTGAGCGGCTGCATCGGCCCACGTGGCGATGGTTATGTCGCGGGCGAGGTCATGTCCGAGGACGCCGCCGAAGCCTACCACGCGCTTCAGGTAACTGCATTCGCCGAGGCCGGCGCCGACATGGTGACCGCCATCACCATGACCAACGCCCCGGAGGCGATCGGCATCGTGCGCGCTGCTACCAGATCCGCGATGCCGGTAGTGCTCTCCTTCACGCTCGAGACCGACGGCCGCCTGCCAACCGGTCAGACTCTCGGCGAGGCGATCGGGCTGATTGACGAGGTGACCTCGAACGGTCCGGCCTACTACATGATCAACTGCGCCCACCCGACCCACTTCGAGGGCGTCCTGGGATCAGGGCAGCCCTGGACGAAGCGCGTTCGGGGGCTGCGCGCCAACGCTTCGCGGCGCAGTCATCAGGAACTGAACGACGCCCCCGATCTCGACGCCGGAGACCCGGTCGAACTCGGAGGCCAGTATCGCGACCTCGTCCGGAGCCATCCGCAGATGAACGTCCTCGGCGGGTGTTGCGGCACCGACCACCGCCACGTCGAGAGCATCGCCCTCGCCTGCAAGCCGGCCGCCAGGATGGCTTAGGCGAGCGTTTCGTACTGGTCGGGCTTGAAGCCGACGAGCAGCTTGCCGCCCGCCTCCAGAACCGGCCGCTTGATCATCGAGGGCTGGGCGATCATCAGAGCGATCGCCCTGGTTTCCGTCAGCTCTTCCTTGTCGCCGTCGGGCAGCTTGCGAAAGGTCGTGCCGGACCGGTTCAGCAGCGTCTCCCAGCCGACCTTGCGTGCCCAGCCTTCGAGACGGCTGCGATCGATGCCGGCCGTCTTGTAGTCGTGGAAGTCATAGGCGACCCCCTTCTTGTCCAGAAAGGCGCGCGCCTTCTTCATCGTGTCGCAGTTCTTGATACCGTAGATCGTGGTCATGCCCCACGATCCCGGAGTCGAGGCTGGACGTCCAGTCCCTTGTAGAGGGCGGCACTACAGGTGCCGAGAGCGCACGTTCTTGATGCTCTTCCTGGCGACAAGGAAGAGCCACGAATGCGCCCCCCTGATAATGTCGCTTCCTCGCATCGGGGTACCGGCTATCGGGAGAGCCTATCCGGGTTGAGCGGCCCGCCAAGCGCCTCGACGTCCGCCGCGCGGTTCGCTTAAAGTCCCGGCATGCCCATCGAGTACACGATCGACCACGCGAAGCGCTTCATCCACGCCCGGGTCCTGGGTGTCATCACGCTGAAGGACATCGAGGCTTTCACCGATGCCATCGTGGCTCAGGACGCCCTCACCTACCGCAAGCTGTTCGACGGCAGCCAGGGCGATGGCACCTACAACGACGAAGACGTC
This sequence comes from uncultured Rhodospirillaceae bacterium, assembly GCA_945952105.1. Classification (GTDB taxonomy): domain Bacteria; phylum Pseudomonadota; class Alphaproteobacteria; order Reyranellales; family Reyranellaceae; genus Reyranella. The sequence continues at coordinate 175,517 of CAMFGZ010000006.1, forward strand.
ATGGCGCTCGCCGCCCGCGCTGCCGCCTATGCGAGCCTCGCCAAAAGGGGGCCGCTGGCTCTGATACCGCGCCCCGGCATGGGAGCGGGCCTCGCCAAACGCTACGTCAATCTCGGCAAGTTCACGGGAGAGGCCAGGATATTCGACGCGGCCGAAGAAGCCCTTGCCTGGCTCGAATCCCAGACGGACTCGCCTACCCCCGAGACCTGATCAGAGGATCGCGCTTTCGCGTTCGAGCCTGCGGAGCGCCGCCGGCACCTGGCCGTCCTCGGCCGGCTGATAGACGACGGAGAAAAGCGTGCGGGCCTTGGCAAGCGCCTCTCCGAACCCCTTCTGCTCGCTTTCGAAGGAATCGAAGCCGCAGCGCAGCATGAACGCGATCTGGTCCTGCAGCACCCCGCCCGTCGCGCGCAGTTCGCCGCGATAGCCCATGCGCCCGCGCAGCAGGCGCGCCTGACTGTAGGCCCGCCCGTCGCTGAACTTGGGGAAGTCCAGCACGATCAGGCGCAGCCGATCGATATGCGGCGCCAGGTCCTCGAGCGGATCGGTGTTGGCCAGCGAGACCGCTGGCCATTCGGGACGCGACTGCCACTCGCTGAACGGCAGGGCGACATAGGACGCGGGCAGGCCAGCTTCACTATACAGCGGCATAGACTCTCTCCTTGAAAGGCTGGGCGCCTATGCGCCGGTAGGTATCGACGAAACGCTCGCCCGGTAGGCGGACGTCGAGGTAGGTCCCGACGAGGGCATCGACCGCCTCGACCACCTTGTCGGCCGTGACCGCCGGGCCGAGGATCGTGCCGATCGCGGTGTTGCCGAAGTCGACGTCGCCGCCGAGGCTGATCTGGTAGAGTTCGACGCCGTTCTTATCGACGCCAAGGATGCCGATGTGGCCGACATGGTGATGACCACAGGCATTGATGCAGCCCGAGATCTTGATCTTTAGGTCGCCGATGTCGTGCTGTTGCGCCAGACTCGCGAAATGGGTCGAGATACGCTGTGCCACCGGGATCGAGCGCGCGTTGGCCAGCGCGCAATAGTCGAGCCCCGGGCAGGCGATGATGTCGGTGATCTTGCCGACATTGGCTTCGGCGAAGCCCAGCGCAGCCAGCGAACGATAGACCTGCGGCAAATCCTCGACCGCGACATGCGGGAAGATCAGGTTCTGCTCGTGGCTCACGCGCAGCTCGGACTGGCTGTAGGCCTCGGCGATGTCGGCAACGCCCTCCATCTGCGTGGCGCTGGCATCGCCCGGCGGCGCGCCGGCCGGCTTCAACGACGCCGTCACGATGGCGTAGCCTTGCACGCGATGCGGCGCGACGTTGGACTTGAGCCACAGCGCAAAGTCAGGATCGGCGAGACGCCGTGCCTCGACCGGACCCGACACCGCCGGTCGCACCGGCAACTCCGGCGGTGCGAACTGTCGCGTGATCGCCTCGATGGTTTCCGCCGGCAGGGTCAGCGCATCGTCGCGCATCGCCGCATACTCGGCCTCCACTTCATCGCGCATCTTCGCGGCGCCGACCTCGTGCACCAGTATCTTGATGCGCGCCTTGTAGAGATTGTCGCGGCGGCCGTAGCGGTTGTAGACGCGCAAGGTCGCCTGGAGATAGGCGAGCAGTTCGCTCTTCGGCAGGAACTCGCGCAGGGTCTTGCCGATCATCGGCGTGCGGCCGAGGCCGCCCCCCACGATGACCTCGAAACCGACCTCGCCCTGCTCGTTTCGCCACAGGCGCAGCCCGATGTCGTGCACCCGCACGGCGGCGCGGTCGTTGGGCGAACCGGTGATCGCGATCTTGAACTTGCGCGGCAGGAAGGTGAATTCGGGATGAAGCGTCGACCACTGGCGCACGATCTCGGCCCAGATGCGCGGATCCTCGATCTCGTCGATCGCGGCGCCGGCATAGTGATCGGCCGTCACGTTGCGGATGCAGTTGCCCGACGTCTGCATCGCATGCATGTCGACTTCGGCGAGCGCCGCGAGAGCGTCGGGCGCGTCCTCGAGCTTGATCCAGTTGAGCTGCAGGTTCTGGCGAGTCGTGAAGTGGCCGTAGCCGCGATCGTACTTGCGCGAGATGTCGGCGAGCTTGCGGAGCTGCCTCGACGATAGCGTGCCGTAGGGAATGGCGATCCGCAGCATGTAGGCGTGGAGCTGCAGATACAGGCCGTTGTGCAGTCGCAACGGTTTGAACTGTTCCTCTGTCAGCTCGCCGGCAAGACGGCGACGCACCTGATCGCGAAACTGGTCGACCCGCTCGGAAACCAGCGTGCGGTCGTAGTCGTCGTACCGGTAGAAATGGGTATCAGGCATAACGCACCGCATCGGCCGCAATGGCATCGAAGGTCAGGCCCGAGGCGCGGATCTTCTCGCGCAGCGAGAGCGGCTCGATCATACCGTCATCATCCTCGATCACCGCGACAAGGAACGGATCGACCACGGAGAAAGCTTCCACCCGGGCACGGTCGAGAAGGATCTCGGCGTTGCGCTTGTCGCGCGCGACAGCGGCGTGTTCCAGCCGGTCGGTCCACTGGCCGGCTTCGTCGAGCCAGACCACCATGCCGTCGATCAGGCGGTTGGCGGACGCGACCTGTAGGTCACCGCTGAGATTCTTGGCCATCAGGACACCTTTGCGAGGGGCGCGGGTTCGACCGCGACCGCATAGGCCGCGACGTCCCCGACGATGATGAGGCTGGGTCCGCCGCCCCGGACATGGGCGGCCGCGAGCCGCGCCAGGTCGGCGAGCCGGCCGGTGGAAACGATCTGATCGGCGCGCGTGCCGTTCTCGATGACGGCAACGGGAGTGGCCGGGTCGGCGCCGGCCTCAAGCAGACGATCCCGCACCGATGGCGCTTCCGTCGCGCCCATGTAGATCGCCAGCGTGTGGCCGTGTGCAGCGAGTGCCGGCCACGCGACGGGCCGGCTGCCGACGGCGCTGTGCCCGCTGACGAAGGTCACCGCGGAGGCATGATGACGATGGGTTAGCGGAATGCCGGTAGATGCTGCGCATCCCAGCGCCGCGGTGATGCCGGGCACGATCGTGTAGGCGAGGCCCGCGGCCCGCAGGGCGTCTACTTCCTCGCCGCCTCGGCCGAACACGAACGGGTCGCCTGCCTTCAGGCGCACCACCGTCTGGCCGGCACGCACCCGGCGCACGAGTTCGACATCGATATCGGGCTGAGACCAGCTTGGGCGCCCCTTGCGCTTGCCGACGGAAACGATCTCGGCATCGCGGCGCGCCCGGCCGAGCACGGCCGGCGGCACGAGATCATCGTGCAGGATGGCGTCGGCCTCTTGGAGGAGCTGCGCGGCCTTGAGTGTCAGAAGATCGGGGTCTCCGGGACCGGCGCCCACGATGTGGGCGATACCGGCGGAGGCGGTCTGACGGCGCGCTGCATCCAGTTCGCCGAGGATGATGCGACGCGCGCCGGCCTCGTCGCCCGCGAGTGCCAATCGCGATGCCGGTCCCTCGACCAGACGGCGGAAGAAGGCCCGGCGGCGGGCGGGATCGCCAATCAGCGCATTCACCTGCGCCCGGAAAGTCGTGGCGAGACGCGCGAGCGAGCCGATCCGCTCCGGCAGCACCGCCTCGATGCGGCTACGCAACACACTGGCCAGCGTCGGCGATGCGCCACCGGTGGATATTGCGACCACCACGCCATCACGGTCGACGATGGCCGGCATGATGAAGTCGCACAGCGCCGGCCGGTCGACCACGTTTACCGGCACCCCGGCCGCCTTGGCCAGATGCCGGGCGGCAGCGTCCGTTGTCTCGTCGGTCGTGGCGACGAAGGCGGCGACCGCTCCTTCCAAATCTTCAGGCGTGACCGAGCCGGCCGCGAACTGCCGCACATTGGCACCTGCCGACAGCGCCAGCCGGACGCGCAGGTCCGCCTTCGGCCCCTCGCCGATCACGACGACCTTGCGGCCGGCCAGATCGAAGAAGAGCGGCAGGTGTTTCACGACACGGCCACGCGCAGAGCGACGTTGAGGGCAAGCATGCCCACCGCCTGGGAGATCGACAGGACCCAGAGGGATGTTTCGGATTTGGGAAGGAACTTTGACATGCTGTGAACCGCCTTTGATCTGGCGATTCCTCGCATATCCGCCACGAAGTGAATTCCCGAAGGTTGTTGGGAGGGGAGCAATTCCTGCCGTTCAAGGGTGCCGAAAGGAAATTTTTATCGCCCTTGAAGCCGCCCCTTGCCTCCCCAAATCACCAGCGTTCCCCGCGCCCATCCGGGGCGGGGACGTCCAACATCGCTCAAGAGAGGATGATCAAGATGCGTACTGTCGACTATTCCCCGTTCTATCGCGCCACCGTCGGTTTCGACCGAGTCTTCGACCTGCTCGACTCGGTGGCCAGCCAGTCCGGCGCCAACGGCTACCCCCCGTACAACATCGAGAAGGCCGGCGATAACGCCTACCGGATCGTGATGGCGGTTGCGGGCTTCGCCGAAGCCGAGCTGAACGTGACCCAGAAGGAAAACGAGCTCCTGGTCACCGGCCAAGCCGCGCCGAACGAAGGCCAGGACGAGAAGCAGTATCTCTATCGTGGCATTGCCGGCCGCAACTTCGAGCGCCGCTTCCAGCTCGCCGACCATGTGAAGGTCACGGGTGCGAAGCTCGCCAACGGCCTGCTTACGATCGAGTTGCAGCGTGAGATTCCGGAGGAGAAGAAGCCCCGCGCGATCCCCGTCCAGGCCGGCAACGGCCAGGCCGCTCTCACCCACTAAGCAGGTAGCAGCCTGCTGTCTCGAAGGGGCGTCGCGGGAAACCGTGGCGCCCTTTCTTCGTCTTCGGTTTGCTCGACGCAATTACCCCAGAAAGGCCGGCGCCTTCGGCGTATCGAAGATTGCGAAAAATCCCTGGCGGCATTCGGAATGGCCGTCTAGTCGGGCCTGTGAACCCATCAAGCAAGAGGTGTATCCCGGCCGCAGTGAGGGACCTTTGCCTCATATTCGATAGCCTCGCCGGTCGACGAGTGTCCCAAGGAAAAGGGAGCCTTGCCGGCCGGCAAGACTCCCTCCTTTGTCGCTTCGGAAGCGGACGAGTGCTTACTTCGCGTACTTGCCGGTGAGCTGCGGCGTGTGCGGGCCCTCGCCGCCCTTCTCCTTGTGCTGCAGGCGCGTGGTGCGGGCCCAGGTGCGCTTCAGCTCGTCCTTCACGCTGAACTTCAGCGTGCCGATCTTCTCGACCGTCAGCTCGATCTTGTCCCCGTCCATGAACGAATGAAGGCCGCGATGATTGGTGCCGGTGGCGACGATGTCGCCGGGCTCCAGCGTATGGATCGAGCTCACCCATTCGATGATGCGCGGGATGTGGTGCGCCATGTCGGATGTGTTGAACTTCTGCATGACCTCGCCGTTGTTGGTCAGCGTGATGTTCAGTTTCTGCGGATCGGCGATCTCGTCGGCTGTGACGATGCACGGACCGATCGGCGCGAAAGTGTCGCGCGACTTCATTTGGAAGAAGACATTGCCCGGCGGCGGCAGGCCGCGTGCCGAACCGTCGATGAAGCAGGTGTAACCGAAGATATGCTTGAAGGCATCGGCCTGCGTGGCACGCGTCGCGCGCTTGCCGATGACCAGCGCCATCTCCGCCTCGCCCTCGAAGATCGTGGCCGGCGCGTCGGGCAGCACCATCGTGTCACCGTCGCCGATCACAGCGGTCGCGGCCTTGTGGAAGGCATTGATGGCGGGCTTCTCCGGAAGGGTGCCGTCTTCCATGTAATTCACCGCCATGCAGACGATGTTGCCGGGCTTCGGCACCGGCGGGCGTAGCTTCACGCCCGACACCGGCACGCCCTTGCCGGACACGGCGGCCTTTTCGACCTTGCCTTTGTATTCGTCCCATCGGGCGATCAGCCCGATGATGAGGTCCCGGGCTTCCAGATGCGGGATGTCCTTGACGGCGTCCGTCACGTCGACGACCTGGTCACCCTTGATGACGCCCAGCCGATAATCGTTGAAATAACAAAGCTTCACTTCTTCTCTCCCTCTTCGAGCACTTTCCTGGCGACGTTGGCGGCTGACATGGCGGTCGGCCAGCCGGAGTAGAATGCGAGATGCGTGATGAGCTCGATCAGCTCGTCCTTGGTAACTCCATTGTTGATGGCACGGGTGAAGTGTCCTGTCTGCTGTTCGGTGCGGTTCATCGCGACCAGCGCTGCACACGTTATGAGACTGCGGTCCCGCTTGGAGAGGCCAGGCCTTTGCCAGACGTCGCCGAAAAGCACATCGTCGGTGAGTTCGATCAGCTTGGGGGCGAAGGATCGTAGCCCGTCGCGCGGATTGGCGGCCGGCGGCTTGGACATGGTTTCTCTCCTTTTCAGGGTCTGAGGGTCGCGGTAGCGTTCCTCCAAAGAGCGGAGGAAACAATGGCCGTAATCAAGGCTGCGGAATTTGCCTGGCCCCGCATGGAGGCGCCCGACCTCGACCAGATGGAAGAGTTCCTCACCCATTTCGGCCTGGTGCGTTCCGAGCGCACGGCCGACGCGCTCTACATGCGCGGCACCGACGATCACCATCACCTGCACGTCACGCACAAGGGCGGCACGAAGTTCATCGGCTTCGCCTATCACGCCGCCGACGAAGACGACCTGAAGCGGCTGGCGAAGCTGCCGGGTGCCTCGGGAATCGAGACGATCGACGAGCCGGGCGGCGGCAAGCGCGTGCGCCTCAGCGAGCCGAACGGCTACCAGATCGAAGTCGTCGCCGGGCAGAACCGGATCGAGCCGATCAAGGTCGCGCGCGACGAACAGAACACCGCCCGCGAACCGGGTCGCCGCGTCGGACGGGTTATGCGTCTCGGCAAGTCGCCCACATCGATCCAGCGCATCGGCCACGGCGTGCTGTCGTCGCCCAAGGTGACGGAGACCGTGGCCTGGTTTCGCGAAACGCTGGGCATGATCCGGTCCGACGACGTCTATGTCGGGAGCGCGGACAACATCATCGGCTCGTTCAACCGGCTCGATCGCGGCGATGCCTATGTCGATCACCACGTCTTCTTCTGCAATCACAATACAAGGGCCGGCCTGAACCACGTTTCCTACGAGGTTCAGGATATCGACTGCGTCTTCCAGGACCACGAGTACATCAAGCGGCTGGGCAAGTACGACCATATGTGGGGCATCGGCCGCCACCTGCTCGGCAGCCAGGTCTACGACTACTGGTGCGACCCCTGGGGCCGGGTCCACGAACGCTGGGCAGATACCGACCGGCTGAACGCAGCCAATGGCGGCAACCTGCTCAGCGCCGAGGAAGGCTTCCAGTCGCAATGGGGCGACCGGCCGCCGGACCGTTTCCTGGGTCACGCCAGCCCCTGAGGCCGTTACTTCGTTTTGAACTTGTCCGGCAGGCGCTCTTCGTTACCCAGCGCCACCTTGCGGACGCCCTCGCTGTCGGGGCTGGGCGGGAAGCCTTCCGAAGCGCGCGGCGCCGGCGTCTCCACGACCGTGTTCGACAGGCGACCGATGCCCGTCACCTCGATGTCGATCGTGTCACCGGCTTCGAGCGGACGTGAGTTGGCCGGCGTACCCGTCAGCAGGATGTCGCCCGGCAGGAAGGTGATGTGCCGCGCAAGGTCGGCGATCAGGTACCCGCAGTCGAAGATCTGCTCGCTGACCGCGCCCTCCTGAACCATCTTGCCGTTCTTGTAGCTGCGGAGCGTCGACTGGCGCACATCGACGCCCGAGACGAGCCCGGGGCCGATCGGGCAGAAGCCGTCCATGCCCTTCACCCGCAGCATCGACCCCGCATCGGTATCGCGGAAATCGTGGCAGCCGAAATCGTTGGCCGGCGCGAAGCCCGCGATGCAGTCCCAAGCCTCCTCGCGGCTCACGTTCTTCGTGACCTTCGAGAAGACGACGGCCATCTCGCCCTCGTAGTTCACGTACTTGTAGCCCTTGGGCTTAACCAGCTCGCCCTTGTGGGCGTTGAGCGCGGTCAACGGCTTCTGGAAATAGGTCGGCGTCTTTGGCGGTGTGTGCGTGTTGTTGAATTCGTAGTAGCGCGAAATGTAGTTCACGTGGACGCACAGGATCTTGGTCGGGTTGCACGGCGGCAGGTGGACCACGTCCTTCTCTTCCGCGGTGCGCCCGTCGGCAAAGACGATCTTGCCGTCCTTGAATTCCACCCAATAGGCGCTGCCGTCCTTCATGACGTGACGGATTTCCTTGCGCGGTCCCTCGAGTACGCTCATCTCAACAACTCCCCCTACTGAAGATCGAACCAGACATGAACATTGCCGGTGCCGGCCGCGTTCTCGTATTCCGAGAGCTGCGTGCCGCGGGCGCGGCAATTTCTGCCGCCCAGCGCCCCCATCATCTGCGCGTAGTGCGCGCCGTGGCCCTCGTACCTGGCCGCTTCCAGCTCCGGAAACCGGTCGATCACCGTGTCGTGCCGTCCCTCCTTCCAGAGTTCCAGCACCTCCATGTCGAGCGCGCGGTTCCTGGGCTCCGAAACATTGTCCGGATGCCAGACCCGCGGATTGGGCGGCACATGATCAAGGTCGTAGAATTTGTGGCTCATCGCGCCCGAGGCCAGCAGCACCACCCTGGCATCCGAGCGCCGGATCGCCTCGCCCACCACCTCGCCCATCTGGAGGAAGTGCTTCAGCTTCGCGGTCTGGCAGGTGCCGACGCTCAGCACCTTCTCTCCGCGGCCGAGATAGTGGATGACGTTGATCGTCGGATAGTGCAGCGGCAGCGTCTCCTCGACGACGTTGCGCGCCGCGACCTTCTTCTCCTGCGCCACCTTCTCGACCTCGGCCGCCAGTGCCGGCGCGCCGGCATGGTCGTAGGGAAAGCGCGTCATCGAGAACGGCAGCTCGTCGGACGTGTAGCTCCCTTTGTAGTGGGCCGCGCCCGCCACGAGATGCAGCGACGTGGTGAGCCAGTGCGTGTCGAACAGCACGAACGTGTCGGGCTTCACCGCGTCTATCTTTGCCCGCACGCGATCGAAGCCCTCGATCAGATCCGAGTCGCGACCATTACCCCGCTGGACCCGGATTTCCTTCGGCTGCACCAGGCCGGGATGGTGCGAAACGACGGCCGCGCCAACGATCTGGCCCATGGATCTATGCTCCCTTAGCCGCCTGGATGGCGCGCCAGACATTCTCCGCCGTCGCCGGCATGACCATGTCACGAACACCCAGCGGCGCCAGCGCATCGATCACCGCGTTCATCACCACCGGCATGGCACCCACCGTGCCGGCCTCGCCCGCCCCCTTTGCGCCGAGCGGATTGTACTTGGTCGGCACGGGGTTGGACTTCACCTCCACGCTGCACATCGTGTCCGCGCGCGGCATCGTGTAGTCGAGGAAGCTCGCGGTCAGGAGCTGACCGCTCTCGCGGTCCCAAACCACGCGCTCGCCCAGGATCTGTCCGACTCCCTGCGCCACGCCGCCATGGATCTGCCCCTTGAGGCCGATCGGGTTCATCACCGTGCCGACATCGTCGACCACCGCATAACGGTCGAGCCGGACCTCGCCCGTGTCGGGATCGACCTCGACCTCGCAGATGTGGCAGCCGTTGGGATAGGTATCCTTTTCGCCGAGATAGGTTGCGTTCTCGTAGAGACCGCCCTCGAAGCCGCTCTTCGGCCACTTGGTCGGATTGAACGCCGCCATCGCGACCGCCTTCAGCGACACCGTCTTGTCGGTGCCCTTCACCTTGAAGATGCCGTCGGCGAACTCGATGTCCTGCTCGCCCGCCTCCAGGAGATGGCCGGCCAGCCGCTTGCCCTTCTCGATCACCTTTCCGGCCGCAAGGAACAGCGCCGAACCGCCCAGCACCGTCGAGCGCGAACCGTTGGTGCCCATGCCGAAGGCCACACGGTCGGTATCGCCGTCGATGAACTGCACCTCGTTGGGATCGATGCCCAGACGCTCGTTCAGGATCTGCTTGAACATGGTCTCGTGACCTTGTCCCTGGGCCTTGGTGCCCATCAGCAGCGCCGCCGTGCCGGCCGGATTGAAACGGATCTCGGCATATTCGGGCTGCGCCGTGCCGGCCGCCTGTTCGATGGCGTTGATGATGCCGAGGCCGCGCAGCTTGCCGCGCTTCTTCGACTCGTCGGCCCGCGCCGCGTAGCCCGCCACGTCCGCGAGCTTCAGCGCCATGTCCATGTTCTTCTCGAACTCGCCGCAGTCGTAGAACGGACCGACGGGGCTCTGATACGGCAGGGCCGCCTCGGACAGCATGTTCTTGCGCCGCAGCTCGACCCGGTCGACGCCCAGCTCGCGCGCCGCGTCGTCGATCAGCCGCTCGATCAGGTAGATGGCTTCCGGCCGTCCTGCCCCGCGATAGGGCGCCGTGGGGTTGGTGTTGGAGAGAACGCCCACGACGTTGATGTAGGCCTTGGGGATCAAGTAGACGCCCAGCACCGTGCCGATCATGCCGAAGGGCGACAGCAGATTGCGATCCGAGCCGACATAGGCGCCGATGTTCGCCAGCATGTTGAGACGCAACGCGACGAACTTGTTGTCCGCATCGAGCGCCAGTTCCAGCTCGCCGACATTGTCGCGGCCATGCTCGTCGGCCATGACCGCCTCGGAGCGCTCGCAGCACCATTTCACCGGCCGCAGCAGCTTGCGGGCCGCCCACAGGGTCAGGCGGTGCTCGACATACTGCCAGCCCTTGGTCCCGAAACCGCCACCGACGTCGCCCGAGATGACCCGCATCTTGCTCTCGGGCACCTTGAACACGTTCTGCGCCAGCATGTTGCGCACGCGATGGGGATACTGCACGTCCGCATAGAGCGTCATGCGGTCTTCGCCCTGGTCGTAGACACCGAGCGTTCCGCGCGGCTCCATGTACTGGGCATGCACCCGCGTGATGACGTAGCGGCGCTTGATGACCTTGGCGGCGCCCCTTATCGTCTCCTCCGTCGCCGCCTTGTTCCCGCGCTCGATGAAGTTCGAGATATTGTCCGGACAGTCGTCCCAGACTGCTGGCGCGCCGGGCTTCACCGTGTCCTCGGTGAGCGTCACCGACGGAATGGGCTCGTAGTCGATCTCGACCAGTTCGGCGGCGTCCTTGGCCTCCGCCAGCGTCTCGGCGATCACCATCGCCACAGGGTCGCCGACATAGCGGACCCGATCGACGATCAGCGGTGGCCGCTGCGGCGCGAACATCGGCTTACCGTCGGGCCGCTTCCTCGGCATGTTGGCCTTGGGCATGCCGAGCCCGTCTGCCGCCACGTCGTGGCCGGTATAGACGGCCAGGACGCCGGGTGCCGCCGACGCCGCCTTCGTGTCGATCGAGCGGATGTTGGCATGCGCATGCGGTGAGCGGACGAACACCGCATAGGTCTGCCCGTGCAGATTGACGTCGTTGACGAAGCGGCCCTGCCCGCGCAGCAGCCGTGGATCCTCGAAACGCAACACCGGCTGGCCGATTCCGTACTTGCTCATGACGCCCTCTCTCCTGCGAACGCTCGATCTGACTCTAGGACTGGCTGACGACGTGCGCGAGCGGGCGCCAGCGGGCCATGTCGGCCTCCACCCGTGTCCGGAACTCGGCGGGGCTCGAGACGCGCGTGTCGTTGCCCAGCTCTTCCAGCCTGGCCTTCACGTCTGGCCGCGCCATGGCCTGCCTAAGCGCCTCGTACAGCCGATCCCGGATGGCAGGCGGCAGGCCGGCCGGCGCAGTGAAACCCAGCCACGACACGACGTCGTAGTCCGGCACGACCGTTTCCGCGACCGTGGGCACGTCGGGAAAGCCCGGATGCCGCTCCTTCGAGGTCACGGCGAGCGCGCGCAGCTTGTCGGTCTTCATCAGTGGCTGGGCGTTGGAGAACGTCACGACATGCATGTCGAGCCGGCCGCCCACTAGGTCGTTGAAAGGCTGGCCGATGCCGCCCTTGTAGGGAATATGGGTCATCTTAGCGCCTGTCTTCTCGAGGATCAGCTCCATCGCCATATGAAGCGTAGATCCAACGCCCGACGTGCCGTAGGTCAGTTTGCCGGGTTCGCGCTTGCCCTCCTCCAGGTAGGCCTGAACAGTCTTGAAGCGGGACTCTGGCGCGACGGTGAGCACGAAGGGAAAGCGCGTGACGATCGAGATGAAGTCGAAATCCTTCAGGAGATCGTAACTGAGGCTGCGATCGGTCGCCGAGACGACCGCCTGCCCACCCGTCATGAGATAGAGCGTATAGCCGTCGGGCTTCATGCGCGCGATCTGGCTGGCTGCCAGCCGCTCGGCGGCACCAGGTCGCGGCTCGATGACGATCTGCTGGCCCAATATCTCGGTCAGCGGGACGCTGAGGTGACGGGCGATCGTGTCAGGATTCGAGCCGGCGTCGTAGCCGTGCATCAGACGAATGGTCTGCGACGGGTAGGCCTGCGCACGCGCAATCGCGGGTGCGCCGACCGCCGCCGCTGCGGCAGACATCAGCAAAGTCCGGCGTCTCATGTTTCCTCCTCCTGTTCTTCATTGTTCGGGCCGTCGTTATCCCAACGGTCCCATGAACGTCTGATCGGCATAGGTGTCGGACATCGGCTCGATCGCCTCCGGCCAGTCCTTGCCGACCTTGCGCCGCAACTCGGCAGGGCGCGGCTTGCCGTCCCAGCCGATGCGCTCCATGTAGTAGTGCAGCATCAGGCAGTGCCCCGCCGGGTCGAGAATGTGCGCGGCGTAGTCGACGCCGGGATAGAGCTCGGGCGGAATGGCGTCGATGAACTGCACGCCCTTCTTCTTAAGGTAGCTCACCGCGTCGCGGAGCTGCTGGTAGCTGCCGACCTCGACCCCCATCGAAGCGCAGCTCGTCTCGGGATTGAGCCCCAGGTCGCTGCGCAGCGCCTTCGGGAACAATGAGAGCGAATGATGCTCGCTGCCGTTGCGGAGGAAGACGCAACGATGGCCCTTCCATGTCACCGCCTCGGTGCGGATGAAGCCCATCGTCTGGGTGTAGAAGGCCTCCGATGCGCCGACATCGGCCACGAACAGGCTCATCGGCCCGATGCTGGTGACCTTGAACGGCCGTGGCAGGCGCGTGCCGGCGACGATGTATTCCTCGCCGGTCTCGTCCTTGATGACGTTGCCGGCGTTGATGTCGACGCCCTTGGCGATGGCGTCGCGTACCTCCTGCTCCTCCGAGATCTGCGGCAGTTCCGGTGTCTCGCGAAAGGCGCGGTAGTACATCGATTCCGGCTTGGAGCGGCCGTCCCAGCCGATCTGCTCCATCCCATAGTAGAGCTCGACCGTATGACCATCCGGGTCGCGGATGTAGGTGTGCCAGTTGCTGCCCGGCATGTCGCGGCCAACACGGCGGATTTCGACGTCACGCTCGCGGAAGTAGTCGGCGGCGGCAAACACCTCGTCCATCGTACCGACCTGCCAGGTGATCTGGTTCACCGTGACATCGCGGGAGACCGCATCGTCGCCGAAGATCGCGCCCAGCGACTTGTGTGCCAACAGGAAGGCGTGATGGTCGGAATTGTGGCTCATGAAGACGATCCGTGGATCCTGCAGCCGCTTTGCCATCTCCTCGCGCCCCGGCACCTTCGAGAAATCGCGCGTGTCGGTGACGCGGAAGCCCAGGAGGCGGGAGTAGAAATCGAGGCCCTTGCCCAGATCGGCGACGTTGAAGCCGAAATGGCCGAGCCGGCGGATCTTGAACGGTCGCGGATAGCGCACACCGCCGACATCGTAGCTCGCGGTCTTTTGAATCGTATCCATGATTCCCTCCCTAGTTCTTCCGGCGCTTGCCGGGCTTCAGCACGCGGGCATTGCCGCGGATCAGCCCCGGCACGTCGGCTACCGCCTGCTCGACGGTGGTGCGAATGTGCTGCTCCAACAGGGAGCAGGCGAGATCGGAATCGCGCGCCAGCACGGCGTCGCGGATTTCGAGATGCTCATTGCGGCGGTGCAGCCGGCTATGGATCATGGTCAGCCAGTGATAGCGGCGAGCCTGATCGAACAGCTCGCTACGGTAATGCAGCGACCAGGGCGAACGGCAGGTCGCGACCAGCGCATCGTGGTAGCGCTTGTGGCGCTTGCCCCACTCCTGTTTCACTGAAAGCGGATCGTCCGGCCTGGGCGCCGCAAGCTTGCTCAGCAGAAAGTACGAGCTGACGATCTCGGCCTCCCAGGCATCCGTGCCGTGACGGATGGCGTCGGCCAGCGTCTTGGTCTCGAGGTAGACGCGGAGCTCGGAGAGATCGAGGAAGTCGGCCAGCGAGATCGGGGCCACCTGAAAGCCGCGCCCTGCCTCGGTGCGTGCGAGTCCTTCCGAAACCAGGTGGGACAGCGCCTCGCGCAGGGTGCCGACGCTGGTGTCGTAGCGCTGGCGCAGCTCGCCGAACTTGAGCTTCTGGTCGGGCTTCAGGACGCAGCAGAGGATGTCCTCGCGCATCTTGCGCAGGACATCGAAGGTCGCGGCGTCCTCGCGGCTGACATCCTGCGGCGCCGTCGTGGCCGAGAGGTTCTCGTTGGCGCCCTCGAAGGGTGCGGTCGGAAGGATCTTGGGCATGCGGCATCAAACTCCCAGATAGGCTTCGCGTATGTGCGGCTGCTTGATTAGCTCGTCCGGAAGGCCGGTCGCCACGATGCGCCCCTGCTCCAGCACGTAAGCCCGATCCGCGACGCTCAACGCTTTCAGCACGTTCTGCTCGACCAGTAGCACGGCGGCGCCGCCGTCACGGACGCGGACGATGATGTCGAACATGTCGTCGACGATGGTCGGGGCGAGTCCAAGGGAAGGCTCGTCGAACAACACGATCCGCGGCTGCGCCATCAGCGCCCGGCCGATCGCCACCATCTGCTGCTGCCCCCCGGACAGTTCGCCGGCTGGCTGGGCCCGCTTCTGGCGCAGGATCGGGAACAGGTCGTAGACCCTTTCCAGCGATTGCGCGCGCGCTGCCCTCGGTCCGGGCAGATAACAGCCCAGTTCCAGGTTCTCCTCGACGGTCATTCTGGTGAAGAGCCGACGTCCCTCGGGAACCAGGGCGATACCGTGCTCGCAGAAGCCGTGCGGCCGCACGCGCGTCATGTCGGCGCCATCAAAGCGAAGATGTCCCTGCCGCGAGCGCAGCATTCCTGCGATGGCGTTGATCAGCGTCGTCTTGCCCGCGCCATTGGGTCCGATGACCGAAACAATCTCGCCGGCATCGACGTCGATCGAGGCGTCCCACACGGCGGGCGCGTCGCCGTAGCCGACGTGGAGATTGCGGACTTCAAGCAGCATAGGCCTTGCCGAGATAGATGCTGACGACTCGCGGGTCGCGCATGACCTCCCGCGGGGCGCCGAGGGCGAAGAGCTTGCCTTCGTTCAGGACGGCCACACGGTCTGAGAGCTCGACCACGGCCCGCATCAGATGCTCGACGAAGACGATGGTGGCGCCCTGGGCCCGGATGGCCCGCACGAGGCGAATGGCGTTGTCGACCTCGGCCGGGTTGAGACCGGACAGGACCTCGTCGAGCAGCAGCAGCTTGGGTTTGGCCGCCAGCGCGCGCGCCAGTTCCAGGAACTTGCGCTCGTGCAGGTTCAGTTCGTCCGGCAGCGCCTCTTCCTTGCCCGCGAGGCCCGTGAAGCCGATCCAGTGCAGCGCCTCCTCGCGGATTTCAGCCGCGTTGCGCGAGGGGCCGCCGAAAGTTGCCGCCATCGACACATTGTCGAGCACGGTCATGTTCACGAACGGCCGCGGGATCTGGTAGGTGCGTGCGATGCCCCGGTGCGCGATCTCGTGCGCCGGCAGGCGGCCGATCTCCGCACCGTCGACCATGATGGTGCCGCTGCTCAGCGGATAGAAGCCCGAGATGACGTTGATCAGGGTGGTCTTGCCCGAGCCGTTCGGCCCGACCAGCCCGAGGATCTCGCCCTCCCGCACGTCGAGGTCGACACCGGCCAGCGCCTGGAGACCACCGAACCGCTTGGTCACTCCCCTCGCCTCGAGAATGTTGCGGGCTCCGACCTGATGCGGCTTGTCCGGCACGACGGGCACCACGACGGCGTGCGGTTTCGCCTCGACGCGGCGGCGCCGCTTCATCCAGCCCTTGATCGCCGGCACGACGCCGTCGGGCAGCCACAGGATCGCGATGATCAGGATCAGGCCGACCACGGCGCGACCGACCATCGCCTCGCCGCCGCTGATGAAAGCGTAGAGCAGCGTCGTGATGACCGTGGCCCCGATCGCCGGGCCGAACCAGTTGCGCGAGCCGCCCAGCACGCTCATCAGCACCACATAGAGCGGTACGGTGAGCTCGAACGTGCCCGCCACCGTGAGGAAGCCGACATACATCGCATGGATGCCGCCGACGGCACCGGCGATGCCGGCCGAGAGGGCGAAGGCGATCAGCTTGTAGCGGAAGGTCGGAACACCCTTGGCCTCGGCGACATCCTCGTCGTCGTGGATCGCGAACAAGCCAAGTCCCAGCCGGGAATGGGCGACCCACCAGGCGATGCCCAGCGTCAGCACGCACATCGCGAAGCCCAGCACGTAGATCGTGCCGGTCTGGGTGGGCATCAGGTGCGGCAGCGGGACCGCGCTCATGAAGACGCCGGCCCCGCCGTCGATCGGCGTATTGAGGATCACCGTGGCGATGACGAACGTGACGGCCAGTGTCAGCAAGGCGAACAGCTCGCCACGCAACCGCTTCATGCGAAACACGACCGCGCCGATGCCCACGCCCAGAAGAGCCGCCATGGCCCCGGCGATCGGCACCGTCACCAGGAACGGCACGCTCGCCTTCGTCGTCAGCGTTGCCGTCGTGTACATGCCAACGCCGAAGAAAGCGGCATGGCCCAGACTGAAATAGCCCGCGAAGCCGGAGAGCAGCGCCCAGCTCGTCGACAAGGAGACCCAGAAGAAGACAAGGTAGAAGAACGAGTCGTAGAAGGCCGGCAGGCCCGCCGTCGGCAGGATCGCGAAGGCCACGATGCCGAGCGCCGCGGCGACTTTGGGAAGGCTTTGCCCGGCCGTCATGACCACTCCGGATCCCAGAGAAGGATGGCGATCAGCACCGAGAAGGAGACGACCGGCGCCCAGGCCGGGCTGAAGACCGCCATGGCGATGGACTCGCTGGCACCAATCAGCATGCCGGCGGCCAGCGCGCCCAGCGGATTGCCGAGCCGTCCGATGATGACCACCGCGAAGACGACGCCCAGCCACGCCCAGATCTGGGCCGGCGCCAGCGTCGCGATCAGGGCGATGAAGGTGCCGGCGACGCCGGCATAGGCGGCGCCGATCCCCGAAAGCAGGTAGGCGAGCTTGCGATGATCGACGCCGTAGGCCGCGGCGATGTCGGCATCCTCGGCGCTGGCCCGCAGCGCCTTGCCGACATAGGTCTTGCGCAGCCACAGCCACGTGCCCCAGGCGAGCGCGCCGGCCACCAGGCACAGGATCAGTTCGAGGACCGGGATGTAGAAAGGTCCCGCTTTGATCGACCAGGTCGCATAGTGCGTCTCGAAGCGGCGATAGTCGGCGGTCCAGTAAAGCTGGATCCCGACTTCGAGCATGACGGCAAAGCTGAAGGTGATGAGCAGCGAGCCGAGTTCGTTCACCTTGAACCGGACGAACACCCAATGCTGGGCCAGGCCGATGGCGAACATCGCCGGCACGATGACCATCACCGACCACCAGGGGGCGACATCATAGGTCGTGCCCAGCTCGTATGTCAGATAGGCCGCCAGGAAGGCGAGCGCGAAATGGCTGAGATTGACCAGCCGCAGCAGTCCCCAGCTCAGACTGAGGCCGAGCGCCAGCAATCCGTACATTCCGCCGGCCAGGACGCCCGAGATCAGCGCCTGACCGAGTAGCGTTGCGCTTGGCATCCGTCGGTTACGGCAGCAGCTTCACGCCGGGAGCCGCGAATTCCTTGGGCCAGACGACTTTCCATTCCTTGTTCTGCACCTGGCGGATGAGCTGCGCCGGGGCGCCGTGATTGTAGAGACCGTCGAACTTCAGCGGCCCGTAGATCGTGTTTATGACGTTCTTCTTCAGGAACGCCGCGATCTGCTTGTCCTCGAGACTCTTGGCGCCGTTCACGCCCTGCTCGAGGATCTGCCACTCCGAGACCATGCCGGCGGCCTGCGCATCGATCATCGGATACGGCAGGTTCGCCTTTGTAGCGCGCTCCTTGTAGGCTTCGGCAATCTTGCGCACGCCCGGCCGGCTCATGAAGGGCTCGTCCGGCTCGAGGAAGGTCGAGGACCAGGCGAGATTGCCGTCGGGCGACAGCGCCAGCGGCCCCGGCGCAGGATAGAGGTGAAAGCTGCCCTTGGGCGTGTAGTCGAGCTTGCGCAGTGCCTCGAGGATCTGGTTGCTCTCGAGGCCCAGCGAACCGACCCACAGGAAATCGGCATTGGCCTCCTTCACGCGCGCGGCGATCGCGCCGAAGTCGCGGTTGCCCGCCTCGTATTCCAGATAGAGCGGCACCTTCACACCGCGCTTCTCGGCCTCGACCCTCATGCCCTGCGCCATGAACTGCGCCGACGGGAACTTGCTGGTCAGCACCACCATGCTCTTGGGCGGCGCGGGCAGGCTCGCCATCGCATCGAGGATCACGTTGGGATAGGTCTTGTCGGGCTCTGGCCCGAACGGCGTGGCGGGAAACGCCATGTCGTAGGTCTGCAGCTTGGGGATGCCCATGCTGCTCTGGATGATGACCTTGCCGTAGCGCTGGGCCACGCCCATGGCCGCCAGGATCGGCGCGGTCGCGTAAGGTCCCTGGATCAGGTCGACCTTGTCGACGGTGATCAGCTTCTCGTAGAGGCTGCGCGCCACGTCCGGCTTGGACTGGTCGTCCAGCAGCACGTATTCGACCGGGCGGCCAAGGAAGCCGTCACGGCTATTGATCTCCTCGACCATGATCTCGGAAGCGATCTTGTGGATGACCGCAGTCTGCGCCAGGAAGCCCGTCAGCGAGAGCGTGCCGCCCACCCGCACCGGCTTGCCCGAAGGCGCCGCACGCAGGATGGCCGGCGAGGCCAAAGCCGCCGTCGAGCCCAACAATCCCGCCAAGACATGGCGCCGCCGCCATGAGCCCAACCGCTCGCTCATCTGCTTTCCTCCTTCGACGTTTATTTAATTTGAACGTCGTTGAAATGGATCGTGGAGGATCGATCCTCGTAAGTAAACCTGATTTTCGAAACTTTCGAAAATATTGAATAGGGTTGTTTGAACGTTTCGCTGCGTCGCCGGCAACGCAGACGTGGCGTGTCTTTCGGCCTATTCTCCGCCGGTTCGTAACGGAGAGAGTCCCAATGAAGAGCTACAAGGTCGTCGAATTCGGCCAGCCGCTGCAGAAAGTCGAGGAAAGCAATCCCGCGCCGCAGGGTGCCGAGGTCCTGGTCAAGGTCACCGCCGCCGGCGTGTGCCACAGCGACGTCCACCTGTGGGAAGGCTTCTTCGACATGGGCGGCGGCAACAAGGTGTCGACGCAAAAGACGATGAACCCGCCGCGTACCATGGGCCACGAGATCGTAGGCGAGGTCGTGGCGCTCGGCCCGAATGCCAAGGGCGCGAAGGTCGGAGACAAGGCCGTCGTCTATCCGTGGATCGGCTGCGGCACCTGCTGGTATTGCGGCAACGGCCGCGAGCATCTGTGCCCTGCCCCGCGTGCGCTCGGTGTCAACAAGGACGGCGGCTACGCCGACCATGTCCTCGTGCCGGACGCCAAGTATCTCTATCCCTACGGCGACATTCCCACCGATCTGGCCTGCCTCTATGCCTGTTCCGGCATCACCGCCTTCAGTGCTGTCAAGAAGACGGTCGGTGAGGATGGCGGCAAGCCGATCCTGGTGATCGGCGCTGGCGGCGTCGGCCTGATGGGCGTGAAATTCGCCCAGTCAGTGCTGGGCCGCGCGCCGATCGTGGCCGACATCGACGAGGGCAAGCGCAAGCTGGCACTCGACAACGGCGCACTCGCCGCCATCGATCCGCGCGACAAGGACGCCCGCAAGAAAATCTTCGAACTGACCGACGGCACCGGTGTTGGCGCCGCCATCGACTTCGTGGGTGCCGACAGCACCGCCCAGTTCGGCGTCAAGGCGCTGGCCCGTGGCGGCCGCCTGGTCGTGGTCGGCCTGTTCGGCGGCACCTTCTCGCTGCCCATGCCGATGTTCGCCTTCACCGGCTGCCAGATCGTGGGTTCCGTAACGGGCAGCCCAGGCGAGATGAAGGAGATGATGGACCTCGTCACCGCCGGCAAGGTGACGCCGGTGCCGATCGTCACGCGCAAGCTCGATGAGGCCGACGCCACGCTGCAGGAGTTGCGCAAGGGCCTGATCATGGGGCGGGCCGTCCTCGTTCCGTGAGCCAGGCGACACGCGCCCTCGCCCACGCCTTCGACACCGGAGCGCTCGCCGAGAGGCGGGCGTTCTTTCTGCGTGCCGAGGATCCGCCCTTTGCGGACATCGACGCGGAGCAGTCGTTCCGGCCGGCGTTCCTGCGCCTGAAGAAGGCCGTGCCGCGCCTGGAAAGCGGCGGCCATGAGCTCGGCCTGGTGCTGCTGACCAAACACAAGGAAGAGAACTTCGCCAACATTGCCCGAGGCTGGGCGCTGCTCGCGCCCGGCGGAACGTTGGTCTGTGCCGGCGCCAACGATGACGGCGCGGCCAGCCTGGAGAAGCATGTCGGCAAGGCCTTTGCCGGCGTCGACACGCTCTCGAAGTTCCATAGCCGCGTCTTCTGGTTCGTGAAGAGCGAGCGCACGCCGCCCGATTTTTGGCGGAAGCTCTCGATCTTGCAGCCGGTCGGCGATGGTTCATGGCAGAGCCAGCCCGGTGTCTTCTCCTGGGACCATGTCGACGACGGCTCTGCGCTGCTGGCCGCCCATCTGCCGAGCGATCTCGCGGGCCATGTCGGCGATTTCGGCTGCGGCTGGGGCTTCCTGACGCGCCATGTCCTGGGCACCAGCCCTGCCGTGACGAGGATCGACGGCATTGACGCCGAGCACCGCGCCATCGAAACCGCGCGTGCCAACGTCACCGATCCGCGCGCGGCCTTTCACTGGCTCGACCTGATCAACGAAGCCGCGCCCACATCCTACGACGCGATCGTCTGCAATCCGCCGTTCCATGCCGGCCGTGCCGCCGAGCCCGCGCTCGGGCAGGGTTTTATTGCCGTTGCCGCCCGCGCACTGAAGCCGGGCGGAAGGTTCTACATGGTCGCCAATCGTGGCCTGCCCTACGAGCCGCTGCTGAAGGCAAACTTCGCGTCGTTCGAGACGCTGGCCGACAACAACAAGTTCAGGGTGACGCTGGCGCGCCGCTGAACAGGCCGGCGATCAGGAACTCCTTGTTCCCCTCCGCGCCGGTAATCGGGCTCTCCGTCACGCCGAGCACTTGCCAGCCCGGCTGCTCCGCCAGCCATGACGAGATCGTCTCGACGACCTCGGCGTGAAGCTCGGGCTCGCGCACGATGCCGCCCTTGCCGACGCGCCCCTTGCCCACTTCGAACTGCGGCTTGATCAGCGCCGCGAGATGCGCGCCCGGCGCGGCAAGCGCGAGCGCAGCCGGCAGCACAAGGCGCAAGCCGACGAAAGACGCATCGCAGACGACAAGGTCGATCGGATCGGGGATCTCCGCGCCCGTCACGTCGCGGATGTTGGTCTTCTCCATCGAAACGACCCGCACATCGGTGCGCAGCTTCCAGGCGAGCTGGTTAGTTCCGACATCGACGGCGAAGACCTTTGCGGCGCCGCGCTGCAACAGGCAGTCCGTGAAACCGCCGGTCGAGGAGCCGACGTCCAGCGCGATACGGTCGGTCACGGGAATCGCAAAATGATCGAGTGCCTTTTCGAGCTTCAGCCCGCCGCGGGAGACATAGGGATGGAGCTGGCCACGCACTTCGAGCGGCGTGTCGGCGGCCACGCTCTGGCCCGCCTTTTCCAGACGCCGGTCGTTCGAGAAGACGAGCCCGGCCATGACCAATCGCTGCGCAGCCGCGCGTGTTTCCACGAGCCCGCGCTCGACCAGCGCCACGTCCAGCCGTGTCTTCGCCAATACTGTCTCCCTTCGATTTCCTGCTAGCATGACGGACATGAGCTTGAAACTTCTCGAGGGCGAACGCGCCCTCGTCACCGGCTGTGCAGGCGGCATCGGCCGCGGCATCGCCAATGCCCTCCAGGCTGAAGGCGCCATCGTGCTGGGCAGCGACATCACCGCACCACCGGCCGAGGACGGCATCGATTTCCTGCCGGCCGACCTGTCGAGGAAGGACGGCTGGAAAGCCCTGCTCGACAGCGCACTGGCGAAACTCGGCACGATCTCCCTGTTCGTTCATGCGGCGAGCCCGCGCCGCCTCGAGACCGATACCGCGCTCTCGGTCAGCGAGGAGACCTGGGATCGGATGACCGACATCAACCTGCGCTCCAGTTTCTTCCTCGGGCGCGAGGTCGGACGTCACATGCGCGACAACGGGATCAAGGGCCGCATGATCCTGGTCACGTCGCAGCACCGCCAGACGCCGCGCAACCTGCCGCATTACAGCGCCTCCAAGGCCGGCATGACGATGGTGATGAAGGAACTGGCCCGCGTGTTGGCGCCGGACGGCATCCGCGTGAACGC
The DNA here is from genome assembly GCA_945952105.1 of uncultured Rhodospirillaceae bacterium. Taxonomy (GTDB): domain Bacteria; phylum Pseudomonadota; class Alphaproteobacteria; order Reyranellales; family Reyranellaceae; genus Reyranella. The sequence continues at coordinate 198,026 of CAMFGZ010000006.1, forward strand.
GATCGCGCCGGGAGCCATTCCTGGCGGCGGCTTCGTTTCCAATGACCTCGAATCACTGGTTGCGCAGATCCCGCTCGGCCGCGCCGGCACGCCCGAAGACATCGCGCAGGTCGCCGTCGCCCTTCTGTCGGAAAGATTTGGCCGCTATGTCGTGGGGACGACGGTAGAAGTTGATGGCGGACTGGGCCTCGCGAGCTGGATTCCTTCCAAGGCTTGACCGCGCCTTGCGGAACGGTTGAGGTGCGGTCCGCAAAAGGAGAACATCAGCCATGACGCTTCGCATCAATTCGACCGCCCCCGACTTCAAGGCCGAGACGACCCAGGGTCCGATCGAGTTTCATAAGTGGATCGGTGACGGCTGGGCGATCCTGTTCTCGCACCCGAAGGACTTCACGCCGGTCTGCACGACCGAGCTCGGCTACATGGCCGGCCTCAAGCCGCAGTTCGACAAGCTCAACACCAAGATCATCGGCCTCTCGGTCGATCCCGTAACCAACCACTCCAAGTGGGCGAAGGACATCGAGGAGACGCAGGGCCACGCCGTCACCTATCCGATGATCGGCGATCCGGAGCTGAAGGTCGCCACCGCCTACGACATGCTGCCGGAAGGTGCCGGCACGACGTCAGAGGGCCGCACTGCCGCCGACAACGCCACCGTGCGCTCGGTGTTCATCATCGGCCCGGACAAGAAGATCAAGGCGATGCTCACCTACCCGATGAGCACCGGCCGCAACTTTGACGAGGTGCTGCGCCTCCTCGAATCGTGCCAGCTCACGGCGAAGCACCAGGTCGCGACACCGGTGAACTGGAAGAAGGGCGAGGACGTGATCATCGTTCCGGCCGTCTCCGACGAGGCTGCCAAGGCCAAGTACCCGAACGGCTGGAAGGCTCCCAAGCCCTACCTGCGCATCGTTCCCCAGCCCAAGGACTGAGGAAACGCGATCAGCCTCGCGCGCGCTCGGACTGCTGGCCGAGTGCCGCGAGCGCGGTCGCCACGATCTGCGGCGCGTTGAGGCCGGCCCATTCATACTGCCGGGCCGGCGCGGCGTGATCGATGAAGCGGTCGGGCAGAACCAGCGGCCGCACCTTCAGGCCGGCGTCGAGCAGGCCCGACGTTGCGAGATACTGCAGCACGAAGCTCGAGAAGCCGCCGACCGAGCCTTCCTCGATCGTGATCAGCACCTCGTGCTCGCGCGCGAGACGGCGGATCAGGTCCGTGTCGAGCGGCTTGGCGAAGCGGGCATCGGCGACCGTGGTGCTGAGCCCCTTGGCGCCGAGATCCTCGGCCGCCACCAGGCACTCCTGCAGGCGCGCGCCGAAGTTCAGGATGGCGATCTTGGTCCCCTCGCGCACGATCCGGCCCTTGCCGATTTCCAGCGGGGTTCCCCTGGCCGGCAGTTCGACACCGACGCCCTCGCCGCGCGGATAGCGGAAGGCCGAGGGGCGGTCGTCGATCGCGGCGGCCGTGGCCACCATGTTCATCAGTTCGAGTTCGTCGGACGCCGCCATGAGGACGAAGTCCGGCAGGTTGCCGAGATAGGCAACGTCGAAGGAACCGGCATGCGTGGCGCCGTCCGCGCCCACGAGGCCGGCGCGATCGATGGCGAAGCGCACCGGCAGCTTCTGCAGGGCAACGTCATGAACGACCTGGTCGAAGGCGCGCTGCAGGAAGGTCGAGTAGATCGCGGTGAACGGCTTGAAGCCTTCGGTCGCCAGACCGGCGGCGAAGGTCACGCCGTGCTGCTCGGCGATCGCCACGTCGAAGGTGCGCTCGGGAAAGCGCTCGGCGAACTTGTCGAGGCCGGTACCCGAGGGCATGGCCGCGGTGACGGCCACGATCTTCTTGTCGGCCTCCGCCTCCGCGATCAACGCCTTGGCGAAGACGGCGGTATATTGCGGCGCGTTGGCGACCGGCTTGGCTTGCTTGCCGGTGACGACGTCGAACTTCACCACGCCGTGATACTTGTCCGCGCTCGCCTCGGCCGGCCCGTAGCCCTTGCCCTTCTTGGTGACGACATGGACCAGGATGGGCTTGTCGAGCTGGCTGTCGCGGGCGTTCTTCAGCACCGGCAGCAGGTGGTCGAGATTGTGACCGTCGACCGGACCGACATAGTAGAAGCCCAATTCGTCGAACAGCGTGCCGCCCGCCACGAAGCCGCGCGCGAATTCCTCGGCGCGCTTGGCCGCGAGTTCCAGCGGCTTGGGCAGGTTCTCGGCGAAGGAACGGCCAAGGTTGCGAAGTGTGACGTAGGGCCGGCCCGAGAGAAGGCGCGAGAGATGGCCCGAAAGCGCACCGACCGGCGGCGCGATCGACATGTCGTTGTCGTTCAGCACAACGATCAGGCGCGAGCGCAGCGCGCCGGCATTGTTCATCGCCTCGTAGGCCATGCCGGCGCTGAGCGCGCCGTCACCGATCACTGCGATCACGTTGTTGGACTTGCCCGCGAGGTCGCGCGCCACCGCCATGCCGAGGCCGGCCGAGATCGAGGTCGACGAGTGAGCCGCGCCGAACGGGTCGTATTCGCTCTCCGAACGTCGCGTGAAGCCCGACAGGCCTCCCTCCTGGCGCAAGGTACGGATGCGGCTGCGGCGGCCGGTGACGATCTTGTGCGGATAGGCCTGATGGCCCACGTCCCAGATCAGCCGGTCGCTCGGCGTGTCGAAGACGTAGTGAAGCGCGACCGTGAGTTCGACCACGCCGAGGCCCGCGCCGAGATGGCCGCCGGTGACGGACACCGCCGAGATCGTCTCCTGGCGCAGTTCATCGGCGAGCTGGCGCAACTGGTCGGGGCGCAGGCGTCGGATGTCGGCGGGAACGTCGACGGTATCGAGGAGCGGCGTCGTACTGTGGCCGGTCATTGAACTATCATACTCCTGGGCGGGGCCTTCTGCCCCAACTTCAAGTGCGACGCGCCACGACGAATTCTGTGGCTTGCCTTAGCAAATCCGCCGCTTCCCCAAACGGTTCCAGGTGCGCGGCCGCCTGTCGCGCCAGCATTCCAGCCTGCGCCCTCGCCCTCTCGACACCCAGGATGGACACGAACGTCGCCTTGCCCGCGGCTTGGTCCTTGCCGGTCGCCTTGCCGAGTTCTTCGGCACTGCCCTCGATGTCGAGCAGGTCGTCGACGATCTGGAAGGCGAGGCCGAGATCATGCGCATAGCCCGACAGCGCCATTCGCAGCGACTCGCTCGCCTTGCCGAGAACCGCGCCCGCGGTGCACGAGAAGGAGATCAGCGCACCGGTCTTCAACCGCTGCAGGTGGGTTATCGCGCCGATCGACTGGTCCGAATCGTCCTGCTCGGCCAGCAGGTCGAGCATCTGGCCGCCCACCATGCCGCGGGCGCCTGCGGCTTTGGCCAGTTCGCTCACCAGCGCCGTGCGCACCGCCGGATCGCCATGGGTGTCCTCGTGCGCCAGAACCTCGAAGGCCAGTGCCTGCAGCGCATCGCCCGCCAGGATCGCCGTCGCCTCGTCGAACTGCTTGTGGCAGGTGGGTTTTCCGCGCCGCAGATCGTCATCGTCCATCGCCGGCAGATCGTCGTGGATCAGCGAATAGGCGTGCACGAACTCGATGGCGGAGGCCGTGCGCAACGCGGGTAGCGTCCTGACCTTGAACAGCGTGGCGCCGGCCAGCACGAAGAAGGCCCGCAATCGCTTGCCGCCGCCCATGCTGGAATAGCGCATCGCGTCGAACACGCGGGCTTCGCCCGAGGTGCCGCTCGGCAACAGGCGATCCATCGTGCGTTCGACCGATTCGGCCGCAAACGCCAAGGCGGTCTCGAACTCTCTGTGCGACGACAACGGCATGGCAAGAAAATCAGCCGAGGTCGGCGGGTTGCGTGGCGACCGAACCGTCGGCGGAGAAGACGATCTTCTCCACCTTCATCTTGGCCTCCGCCAGCCGCTGCTCGCAGTGGCGCTTCAACAGTGCGCCCCGTTCGTAGGCCGAAATCGCCTCGTCGAGCTTCACCTGGCCGCGCTCGAGCTGCTGGACGATGCCCTCCAGCTCTTTCAGGGCGTCCTCGAACGACAGGGCGGTGATGTCCTTCGGAAGGGTGGGTTCTTTAGCCAATTTTTGCCTCTTGAGGGGGTCGGCCGGGATCGTAGCCGGACGGCGCGAACATGTCGAAAGATGCCGCCCACGTCATCAAAATAGGCTGAAAATTCCCGTTTCGAGAGCAAAACAGCGTGTCTGCAACTAACGATAATCAAAACACGCATCTGTGACATGGCCGCTTTGCATGTTCGCAGGACAAAACCCGTTCAGGCGCATTGCGATATAGTTAAGCCAATGGCAGGTTCCGCTCCGCAAAGAAATAAACGGCCATTCACCAGGAGCAGACGCCCATGGGCAACGTAAGCCATCTCGTCACGCGAACCGCCGCCTTCCAGAGCTCGATCGAGAACGGTCTCGCCGAGGGATCCAGCAGCAAGGATCGCCAGTTCGTCACGGCGCTCGCGCGTGGCCTCGACATCCTCCGCGCCTTCCATGCCGGCGAAGGCATGCTGGGCAACCAGGAGATCGCGCACCGCACCGGCCTGCCGAAGCCGACCGTCGCCCGCCTCACCCACACGCTGACCGAGTTGGGCTACCTCAACTACATCCGCCGCTTCCGCAAATACGAGCTGGGCGCCTCGGTCCTGGCGCTGGGCTATGCCGCGATCTCGAGCATGGACGTGCGCCGTGCCTCGCGTCAGCCGCTGGAGCAGCTCGCCCACGCCCTCAACGCCTCGACGGCTCTGGGCGGCCGCGATCGTCATTCGATGATCTACCTCGAAGCCTGCCGTGGTCCCTCGGTCGTGGCGATCACGCACGATGTCGGCACGCGCGTGCCGATGGCCACCACCGCGATGGGCCGCGCCTATCTCTTCTCGCTGCCCGACGTCGACCGCAACAAGCAGATCGACGCCATCCGCCGCCGCTGGCGCGACGACTGGGCCAAGGTGAAGACCGGCCTCGAGCGCTCGTTCAAGGAACTGACCGACCGCGGCTTCTGCGTCACCTGGGGCGAGTGGCTGCCCGAACTCTGCGGCGTCGGCGCTCCGCTGCGCAACTCCGACGGCACGGCGGCCTATGCCATCAACGCCTCGGCGCCGATCTACCAGATCAGCCGCGACCGCCTCGAAGCCGATTGGGGCCCGCGCCTCGTCAAGGTCGCGCGCGACATCCGTACGGGCATGGCTGCCCAGCCTGCCGTCAGCGCCTCGGCCGGCTCGCCCATGCGGCCGATGATGTCCAACGGCAACGGCCATCGCCCGCCGATGGCAGCGATGGCGCGCCGCTAGGCGCGCCGTTTTTCCGAAGGCTTTCCAGACATGGCTATCCAACGACCGGCCGACGCTCGGCCGGTCGCTCCTTATGAGTTTCGCGGCTTCAACGGCGTCATCGGCCATCGGGTCGTGGCGTGGCGGCACGGCTTCGTCGAGATGCAGCTCAAGGTGCGGCCGGAACTGTGCAACGCCAACGGCCTGCTGCACGGTGGCGTGCTGATGACGCTCCTCGATTCGGCAAGCGGCTTCGCCTGCACCTTCAACGAGACGGCAACGGCGCGACGCCTCTCGGTGACGCTGGCCTTCACGACCCAGTTCATCAAGGCCGGCCGCGAGGGCGACCTGCTCACGATCCTGGGCGCCTGGCGTCCCTCGACCAGCCAGAGCACGTTTGCCGCCGAGACCGAGATCTACAACCAGGCGAACGAACTGCTCGCCACCGGTGCCGGCACCTTCCGCTACCTGAAGGGCGAACGCAGCGACGGCACGCTCGAATTCCTCGACCAGAAAGCCGCGGACTAACCGTTCGCCGCGATCAGGCGGCGGACGGCGACGAGATCATCACGGAACGCGTCGTAAGCCTCACGCTTGGCCGGCTCGTCGGCCAGGCGCAGCAGATAGGACGGATGCACCGTGGCGTATCCAGCTCGCCCGTCGAGCTCGATCGGCCCGCGCACCTTCAGCACCGAATGCGGCTTGCCGGTCAGCCCCAGCAGCGCCGTGCCGCCCATCGCGACGATGAGCTTCGGCCGCACGAAGGAAAGCTCCCGTTGCAGCCACCAGCGATAGCGCTTCACCTCGCCGGGGTTGGGCCGCTTGTGCAGCCGCTTCTTGCCGCGCGGCTCGTACTTGAAGTGCTTCACCGCGTTGGTGACATAGACGCGCCGACGATCGATGCCGGCCTCCGCCAGGGCCTTGTCGAACAGCTGCCCCGCCGGCCCGATGAACGGCCGGCCTTCCCTTTCTTCCTGATCGCCCGGCTGCTCGCCAACAAACGCAACGTCGGGCTCCATCGGTCCCTCGCCCAGAACGGCGCGATTGGCGCCCGGCGTCAGCGGCTCCGAGGCCGCGATCAGCCGGTTTAGCTCCTCCAGAGTTTGCGGCCCCTGCTCCGCCATCGCCGCTACCGCCTTCAGCGGATCACGCTTCTGCCGCTCCGCCACCTCGCGTGCCATCATCTCCCGGGCGCGCGCCGGCGCCTGCTGCACGAGGCCGGCAATCGACGTGGCTTCCGGCAGGTTGCGCCAGTACTTCTCCGGCATGTGCTGCCGCATCGCCCTGGGATTAAGCCGCGCCGGATTGAAGACGTTCTCGTAGTAGCAGCGCCACGCCTCCTCGAAGGCGTCGGGCTCGGGCGCGTCGCAGCGTTGCGCGGGCGGACCGACTGTCAAGTTCGCACGATCCCAGTGCAGGGAGCCGACCGGCGTCAGGATCGACCAGACGAGGCTGCGGAAGCGCTCGACGAAGAAGCCGGCCGTCGCCTCTACTATGAAGTGCTGCGGCTCGAACCAGGCGACGAACCGCTCCGTGCCGTCCGGATCATGCGTCTCGCGGAAGCGCACGAAGGCGTGCATCTTGTGCAAGTCGCGCCGCACCGACTTCGCCATCGTCTCCAGGCGATGCACAAGCGGATCGCTCTGTATTTCGAGCAGCGCACGCTCGCCGTTCAGCACACGCCAGATGGCAGCGTAGAGCAGCGCATAGCGCTCGCGTTCGGAATGGCAGACGACGAGCCGGATCAACTCACCCAACGCACGCGGCAGGCCGACCGGCGGCGCAGTCTCCACAGGCGCCTCGCCGAACAGGTCGCTTTCACCTGCCGGGCACCAGGAAACGGAATCGGGCGGGGCCTTGCGGGCCGCCAGCATGCGGACGGCAGCCCGAAAGCCGTCGATGTCCGCACCTTCTCGCAGCGGCACGCCGATCAAAAGAGACTCGCCTGCACGGGCGCCTCGGCGAGAGTGCTGCGGATCTCCAACCGGTCGGCCACCTTCGTCGGTCGATAGTCGGCGGTGACGAGGAAGGGCAGCAATCGCTTCACGCTGCGCGCCAGTCTGCCGATGTCGGCCAGCCGCAGCCGCGCGTGCCGTCGTGCCGCGATGATCCTGTCGACGGAGCGCACGCCGAGCCCCGGCACGCGCAGCAGCATCTCGCGGTCGGCGGTGTTTACGTCGAGCGGAAAGCGATCGCGGTTCTGCAGCGCCCAGGCCGACTTCGGATCGATGTCGAGCGCAAGCATGCCGTCCTGTCCCGCACTCGCAACCTCGTCCGTGGAGAAGCCGTAAAAGCGCAGCAGCCAGTCGGCCTGATAGAGCCGGTTCTCCCGCTGCAGCGGCGGCGCCTTGAGCGGCAGCACCGCGCTCGGCTCTGGAATCGGACTGAAGGCCGAATAATAGACGCGGCGCAGCGCGTAATCCTTATAGAGCACCGCACTGGTCTGCAGCAGAGTCGCATCGGTGGTCGCGTCGGCGCCGACGATCACCTGCGTGCTTTGACCGGCCGGCGAGAACTTGCGGCGATCCTCCTTGGCCTCGTCGATGCGCTCCTTCATCTGACCCATGGCGCCGGTAATCGACTTGGTGCTCTTTTCCGGTGCGAATCGGGCGAGACTGTCGGGCGATGGCAGTTCGATGTTGATCGACAGACGATCCGCGAAGAGGCCCGCCTGCTCGATCAGCCAGGGATTGGCCTCGGGGATCGTCTTGAGGTGAATGTAGCCCGCGAAACCATGTTCGCGCCGCAGCTTCTTCGCGACGAGCACCATCTGTTCCATCGTGTGATCGGGATTACGGATGATGCCCGAGGAGAGGAACAGACCCTCGATGTAGTTGCGCTTGTAGAAGTTCAGAGTCAACGAGACGACCTCGTCGACCGTGAAGCGCGCGCGCTCGACGTTCGAGGAGCGCCGGTTGATGCAATAGGCGCAATCGAACAGGCAGTAGTTGGTCAGCAAGATCTTGAGCAGCGACACGCAGCGCCCATCGGGCGTGTAGGCGTGGCAGATGCCGTTGCTGGTCGAGCCGATGCCGTCGAGCCCGGCGGCTCGCTTGGGCGCGCCCGACGAGGCGCATGATGCATCGTATTTGGCGGCGTCCGAGAGAATGCGAAGCTTGGTGGTGAGCTTTTCGTCCAACAACGCCTCCTGTAAACGCGAGAGCGTTGTTCTCTATATGTTCCATTTGACTGTAAGCGCAAGCGCTGCCAATTTCTCAATTACTTCAATAGCTTAATGTCACTCCTCTTGGGCCGGTTTCGAACGCAGGCGATAGCGGAGCCACATCGTTCCGCCCTCGAGGACATCATGGCTCACCAGCGTCATGCTCTCGACCGGCGCCGGGCCGAGATCGGTCTCGCCGGAATTGAACACGATCGGTCCGCCCGTGCTGCCGTCGATCACCGGGCAGATCACCAGGCTCAATTCGTCGATCAGGCCCGCTCTCAGCAAGGCGCCGTTCGCCCCGCCGCCGCCCTCCAGCATGAGACGCTCGATGCCGAGCTCGCGGTTCAAGGTCTCGAGCGCTATCGCGAGATCGATCTCGGTCTTGCCGGCGAAGATGTAGGACACGCCGTCGGCGCGCAGCCCCGCAAGATGCCTGTCCGGCACCGCCTCGGTCAGGATGACGAGGATCGGATCTCCGCCGATATCGCGCCGCGCCCACACCGCCTTGCCATGACGATCGAGGAAGATTCCCCACGCCTTGGCCTCGCGCTGCGCGAACCAGTTTTCGCGCGAGAACGCCTGATCCGTGTCGGGGTAATGCGGCTCCCTGCCCTTGGCGAATTCCTGCGCCGTGACGCGCCCGCACAGCCACGACCCGCCGCCCATCTGGTCGTGCAGCCGCTCGAACAGGTTGGGCACGACGTTGACCTTCGGCCGCCAGCGGCTGCCCCAGATGCGGCCATCGACGCTGCAGACCATATGGCAAAGGACGTAGGGTTTCATGGCCTGATCATAGCTCAATGAGACCGATCAGAAACCGGCCTCGATGGCAGGCCCATCCCGCCTAGCAGCCCAGCGGGATGCGCGCGATGTGGCGGTGAGTCGTCTGGCCGATGAGGCTGTGCACCAGCACGACCTCGCGGACCGTCCAGGCGATCGGCTCGACCGGCTCGGCCTCGATGTGCTTTCCGTCGTAGAGCAACGTCACGTGCGGCGTGTAGCGGCGCGCCGGACGCGGCGTGTCGTCGAGCGAATCGCTCAGGCGCTGCTGCAGCACTTCCATGCCGACGGTCGAGTCGTCGCCGGTCAACACCAGCGCCCCATTGGAGAAGCTCATCAGGCGGTCGAAGCCGACGCGGAACGACGGCATCGAGATCCCCTCGGCGCGCGCCATCCAGCCGTCGATCTCGTCGGCATCCGGGAGCCCATGGCCTTCGTGCACGGTCGACAGGGTGACGTGGAAATGCCCGGTCTTGAGAAGCCGCCCCGTCAGGCCATGCGCGGTGCGCCAGCCGGCGGCGCGCTCGGCAATCCGTTCGGCGGTCTCGGCATCCGGCAGGGCGGCAAAGAACAGCCTGTCCGTGAAGCGCGGCCCGGTCCGGCGGAGACCTGCATGGCGACGGCGGAGACGCTCAACGGCGAGCCGGGAAAGGCCCTGCTCCGGTCGCGGCGCCGGCGCAGGGCGTCCCGCGAAACCCTCGATCGTCGCCCCGAAAACTGCGGTCACGGCTTGCCTCCTCATCTGTATGTTCATGATATGTTCTATATGGGGATAAGGCAATCCCTCCGACGCCGGGCGATACATTTGATACGATGGGACCATGCAGATTCGCGGCTTCTACGAATTCGGCCATACGCTCGACGTCCTCGACGCCGAGAGCCATGGCTTCGCGCCGGCGGACGTCGCCCATGTCGAACGGTTCTGGGCGTTCGGCGACATGCACGACAGTTCGGCCGGCTTCGTGCTGAAGCTGCGCGACGGCCGCCACGCCTATGCCGAGTTCCTGCACTGGCACGGCTTCGAGCAGGACGAGGATTTCAGGATCGACGTGGAGATGCTCGACGGCGACGAGCTGCCGACCGCGCCTCTGCGCGAGCCCCTGCCCGGAGACGCCACCTGGCCGCCGGGCGGCTGGTCAGGCGAGACGGCACATCTCGACCGTCTGCTGCTCCAGGCTGAGGCGGCCCCGTAGCGGCGACGCGCTACTTCTTCGTCGCCTGCTCGCGCAGCGTCTCGGCGATCTTCTTGGCGTCGTAGGTCGGATAGAACTCGGTGCGGAAGGCCTTCCACGCCCCCTGCTCCACTGCGCGATTGACCTCACGCAGTCGCGCTGGCGGCACGCGGAGCGTCACGATGTAGCCGAGGCCCATCGCGATGTACCAGGACTCGACCTGGATGCCCTCGGGCGGGAACTTCGCCCAGAAACCCTGCTCGGCCTGGATCTTGTTGATCTCGTCCAGGTTCATCGTCTGGTCGTGCCGCATGATGACCGTGAGCAGGATGTAGTCGGACGGCGTCGCCGCCGGACCGGGCACGGCGGCCACCGGCGGCGGAGTCTGGGACATCGCGGGGAACGTGAACATCATTACCCCGACAGTGAGCGAAACTCCGAACCGCTTCATCTAAGCCTCCCCAAGTTACGGCCAGCAACACGGCCTACGGTTTCAATGGGACTTTCGGCCAGAACCGCAAAGTAGCCCAGAAGGCCGAACCGCCAAGCGCCCCACAGACCCCGGCGCGGATAACGCTCTCGATCATGTCCGCCGACAAACTGTGCCTTATCGGGGCATCGCCGAAGAACGGACCGAACACAAAGAACCCCGTGGCTCCGACAAGCGAGCTCACAACGATAGCCGCGATCGGCCCCGTCCATCCGAACCGCCTGCAAAGCAGTATCAACGGAAGGCCAGCGACAACCACAATTGGAAGAACAAAGACCACCATTGTGTAGACCGCCAGATAGGCGGTCACGTCCAATGCCATTAGAGCGTTTCATGGCTTGAGTGAATCGAAGGGGATTCCCGAGCGGTCGAGAC
>CAMFGZ010000007.1 GCA_945952105.1 uncultured Rhodospirillaceae bacterium
GCAACTACATCCAAAACGCCGGATATGCTCACGTCAAAACGTGAAACGCTCTAGCTCATCAGGTAGCCGTGACCGTAGGCGCTGGTGAAGTCGAGCTGGACCACGAGATCGTTGAAATCGTGGTCGCCGCCATTGTGGCCCGCTTCCCAACCCCAGGTATTGAGGCCGTAGTTCCACAGGTGGCCGACCGGCTCGCCGCCGACGGACTCGTTGGCCTGCGAGAAGGCCCAGTAAGTGTTGCCGGTCGTGACGTTGGTGAGCTGCATCGCCACGATGTCGCCGGGGCGCACATGGAAGGTGGCCTCGCCGTACTGGCCGTTGCCCGGCCCTGCCACCAAGGTCTGATCGGAAGATGAGCCGCCCGAGACGAGCGTGTAGGCGGCCGTGGCCGCCGCCGCGGCGTAGTTGGCGTCGCCCGGCTTCGCGCCGCCGACCGCACCGGTGTAATCGTCGACCTTGTAGAAGCGGACGGCGAGATTGTCGGAGTCGGCCTGGCGGAAGCGCACGATGGCGGTGCCGTCGGGCTGGTGGTCGGGATCGACGGTGGGAACCTGGACCGTCTCGGCCACGGCGACCGGCCGCGCCAGCCGCACCGTGCTGCCGTCGGCGGTCTGGAAGTCGATGAAACCGAAGTCGCTGGTGAGCAGGCCCGCCGCACCGGAGGCCTGGCTGCCGTTGATGGAAACCGAGAACGTGTCGCCCGCGTCCACCGTCAACTGGTGGAGCGCGCCCTGCTGCTGGCCGTCGAACAGCGCCATCAGTCCGGGAGAGAATCCCTGCTGCTCGACCTGGCCCGCGAAGCGGGAGGTCCAGGCATAGGCGTCGCTCGCCCCGCTGACGAAGTCGAGCGTCTCGTCGCCGCCCGCGACCGACACCATGCCGCCCGTGTGCGAGGGCACGCCGGCGGGATTGTGCAGGGTCGTCTGGACCAGCAGGGTCTGCCGTGCACCGCTTTCCCAGGAACCGCCGTGCAGTTCGGCGACATCCGGCACCGTCTCCGAGTAATTCATCTGCGACTGCGCGATGGCGGTGAGGGCGCGGGCCAGCAGCAGGCCATTGGGCGAGCCCAAACCGGAAGCGAGATCGTAGCCGGGGCCAGCGGCGTAGCCGATGTTCGTCGCGGTCAGGCCGAGAGCGTCGCCGCTTGTCACATAGGAGGAGTTGTCGTCGCCGATCGTCACGTCGTTGAAGGAGGCCGGTGCGACGGCGGCGGCGATGTAGAGCAGGTCCGTCATGTAACCGAGGTCCGGCAGGTGCTGGTCCTTGAAGACGGCGTTGATCTGCAGGGCGAGCGACGCCCAGAGCGGCGTTGCGGCGCTGGTGCCGCCGTCGCCGCGTGTCCACGAACCCTGGGAATCGGTCAGCAAATCCTGTTGCGGCACCGAGTAATACATGTTGCCGCTCGCCAGCGCTGCCACGTCGGGCACGCCGCGACCCGTGGCATGCGCGGAATCGGTCGTGACGGGCGGCGAGAAGGGCAGCAGCGCGCTCTGGTACCAGGGCGTGGGCTGCGTGTAGTCGACGCCACCGTTGCCGGCGTTGTTGCTTGTGTAGCTCGGGTCGAAGTCCGTCGAGCTGACGAGGTCGTAATGGTTCCAGACGGCCTCGGCGAACCAGCTGTCGTCGTTTTGAATGTCCGCGCTCGTGGGGGGCGGCGCTGTCAGTCCGCCGGCGACGAGCTGCCACAGGACGGCCAAGTTACCGTCCTGCGCCGGGCCGAGGATGTTGGTGAAGTCGGGATTGCTGCTCTGCCCGTTGAGGGTCGGATCAATAGAGGCCAGGCTACCGGTGCTGATCGACGTTCCGCCGACGATGATGCTGTACTCGCTGGCCCGCGCATTGGAAGTATTGGTGAGGCCGTTGCCCAACGAATAACTCGAACCGCCGTCGCCGCTCGACTGGAACACCGTGATGTTGCGCAGGGCCGCGTCGATCATCAGCTCGCGCGCCGCCCACAGGAAGGGCGAGTCCACGCCAGGCTGCGCCGAGGTGAAGCGAAACGACGACGACACGACCGACGCAGGGTCGCGGTCGAAGAACGCCGACTGATAGGCGGTGTAGACCGAGGCACCGGCATTGTCCGCCGTTCCGGATCCGGCATAGAGCGCCAGCGTGCTGTTGGGGTTGATGGCCGTCGCCACGCCGACGTCGAGGGATCGCTCCTTTGTGTCGGCCGCGGTGCTGGACAGGGTGCCGCCCTGTTGTTGGCCCACGATGATGACGTCGCCCGGCAGGCCGACCGCCTCGCGGTAGCCGTCGAGCAGGGCCGCGAAGCCGTAATCGTCATTCGGCGTGGTCGCGCTCATCGCATCGAACGTGTCCGAGCCCATGCCCGGCTCGATCAGGCCGAGCTTTCCGGTCTGGACGTCCGCATGGCCGAGGAGCGGAAAGTTGTAGAGCTGCGCGATGGTCTGCGGTGTCACCGAGACGGTGGTGCCGCCGAGGTTCGCGCCATTGCCTTGCCCCTGGGCGCCGAGGGGAATGTCGTAAGTGTTGGCGGGAACGGTGCCGTCTGCCAGGTAGCCGGGCGGAATGACGGGCGTGGCCATGCTGTGGGTGAAGTCGATGTCGAGCGACAGTCCCTTGACGGTGCCCAGATCCGCGATCGCGGGATTGAGCGCGAGATTGCCGGTCCAGTAGATGCCGCCCGTGTCCGCCTCGTAGAGCGTCTGCCCGAACAAGGTGGTGAACTGTTCCGGCGTCAGCGAGACCCAGACAGTGCGGGAGTGTGCCGACGATTCGTAGGCCGGGTTCGACGAGGGCGCGATCTGCAGCCCATCGAGCGCCGAGATCAGATCGTTATAGTCCTTCTCCCGGGCGCCGTAGACCGAGAACGGGTCGTCTCCCAGCAGCGCCAGCGCCTTCTGGCGCGCTCCCCAATCGCCTTCCAGCAGATGGGTCGGATCGAAGGCGCGCTCCAGCACCAGCCCGACATTGATGTTGTCGGAGAACGCCGTCGTGCCGGTCGGCATGTAGGCAGGATCGGGATAGCCGGTGCCATAGTAGCTGCTGTAGTCGTAGAACGACCAACCGTTCGGCTCGCTCGACGCGAAGGTAATGTCGGCTACCGTGAGCGCATTGGGCGTGTCGAAGGAGATCGCCAGGTCGGTCGCGGGGTTGAAGGTCCCCGGCGTCATCTGCAGGTAAAGCACCGTATCGGTCGCGTTGGACTCGATCAGCACGTTGGCGCTGGTGAGACCGAATGCCGAGACGTCGAGCGTGTCGGACCCGCTCCGGAAGCCCACGATCGTGTCGTATCCCGTCACCAGGTTGCTGTCGCCGTAGCCCGTATAGACGAAGGTGTCCGCGCCCGCGCCGGCATAGAGATGGTCGCCGCCGCCGCGACCGTCGATGACGCCAGGATCGCTGCCGGCCTGGATGATGTCGACGCCGGCCGAGCCGTTGACGTTCGGCACATTGGCGATCGAGTCGACAAACGTATAAGCGCCGTTGTCGATGACATAGGCGTTGTGGCCGTGATGCAGGTCGACATAGATGCCGCGGCCGGTGCCCGTCACGGCCCCGTAGTCCACCGTGTTGTTCGAATAGCTGGTGGCGGCAGCCACCGCGGCGCCGCCCCAGATCTGGTTGTAGGTCGCGCCACCCGACAGAAAGATGTTGGTGCCGTGGCCCCCGTACAGCGCGTTGCTGCCGCCTCCGCCATCGAGTGTCGTGACGACGCCGTAGCCCATCTGCGGTGTCGGATTGGCGATCAGCACGTCGTCGCCCGCACCGCCGACCAGCCGGCCGCCGTTCAGCGCGCCGACGATGACGGCGCCCGCCGAGCCTGCGACGACGGCGCCGGAGATCCAGCCGCCGCTCGAATCGAAGGTCTGGCCCGCACCGTCGCCGAGCCGCACGTCGCCGTCGATCGTGCCGCCATTGCCGAAATAGGCACCCTCGCCGTTGCCCAGCGTGATGTCGCCCAGCGTGCCGTAGTTCAGGGCGCGGAGCCCATTGCCATTGCCCGTCGAGAGTGCGCCCATCTCGCCCCAGTTCAGGAACTGGTCGTCGTTGCCGTTACCGAAGGTGACGGAGCCTCCGCTGCCCATCGCGGCACCGGTCACGCGGCCGGATACCTGGTTGACGAACGACGCGCCATCGCCATCGCCCAGCACGAGGTCGCCGTTGACGAGACCGCCATTGTCGATCTGCTCGGCGAGCAGGCTTCCTTGGGCGTCGTAGCCGCCAAGAATCGTGCCGGTCTGCGTGTTGACGAGGAAGAAGGTATCGGTCGAGGCGACGCTGCCCGTCTGGACGATGCCGATCCCGGACGAGGCCACGAGTCCGGAATTGACGAGTTGCCCGGCGCCGTCGACCTGGATCGCTCTGCCACTGCTCGCAGTCGAGCGGACGGTGCCGGCGTTCTGGATGTCGATGCTGGCGCCCATTCCGGTGGCGGTGACGAGGAGGGCCGGGCCGTGGGTCGAGCCGATGGTGCCGGCCACGCCGTTGAAGACGGCCGTGGTCTGGCCCGTGCCACCGAGCGAGATGCCGGCATCGTAGCCGAAGACCTGACCGTTGTTCTGGACCGTCCCGCCGCCGGGCCCGGTCACGCCGACGAACCCCGATCCGGTCGCATAGACATGGACGTTCAGCGGAACGAAGAGCTCGTCGCCGATACCCGGAAACACGAAACCGTCGCGGTCATCGGTGTCGGTGTCCACCGCCGTGAAAGAAGCCATCTGCTCGAAATCCCCCAATCACCCGGCTTCCCCTCGCCGTGCGTCTCCGATCGTATCGCCATAGCGTCAATTTGTGTTCTGAAACCGTCGATCTTCGTGGCACTTCGATCACATTCCTGGCCGCGTACTTGCAGGGCAGGCAGCCTTCACAGATTGTGAGGAAGATGCCCCGGTTGGGACTTCCACACGGGATGGTGCGGCCTGTCGCTGCGTAGGGCTTTCAGGGCGATCGCGGACGAGGAGAAAAAGGACCCTTTCTTCGGTCAGGATGACACCGGCTTTTGCCTCGACGTACTGCGCAAGCCGCAACAATAGTGTCATCCTGAGCCAAGCGAAGGATCCTCAAACCTTGCACGATGGCCTTGCCTCGCAGGGAGACCACGGCTGACGCAACTCCGATCCGGACGAAGGCTTGAACACGGGCTGCTCGCGGCCATCGTCGCCCTCGCGGCGGGCCTGCGCCTGTGGGACCTCTCCGCCAACGGATACGGCAACGAATACTACGCCGCCGGCGTGCGCAGCATGCTGCAGGGCGCAGGCCTCTTCTTCTACAACGCCTTCGATCCCGCGGGGCTGGTGTCGCTCGACAAGCCGCCGCTCGCCTTCTGGATCCAGACGATCTTCGCCGCCGTGCTGGGCTACAGTGGCTGGTCGATACACCTGCCGCAGGCGCTGGCCGGCACCGCCTCCGTGGCGCTGCTCTACTTCCTCCTGCGCAAGCCGTTCGGCCGGATGACGGCGATGATCGCGGCCTTTCTCCTGGCGCTGTCACCCATCGCGGTCGCGGTCGACCGCTCCAACAACACCGATGCCTGGCTGGTCCTTTTCCTGCTGATCGCGGCCTGGCTCGCCTTGCGCGGACGGGGCCTGTCACTGGTCTTCGCGATGGTGGCACTGGGCCTGGCCTTCAACGTGAAGATGCTGGCCGCCCTCGTCTGCGCCCCGGCACTCCTGGTTGGCTGGTGGCTCTCCAGCCCGCTCGATTCGCCGCTCGGCTGGCCGCGGCGGCTGGGCTGGATGCTCGCCGGCAGCCTCACCCTGGCAATCGTCTCCCTGTCCTGGGCCGTCGTCTTCGACCTCACGCCGGAGCGGTTGCGGCCGCAGGCCGGCAGCAGCAAGAGCGGCTCCATGCTCGAACTGATCGTCGTGCACAACGGAATCGAGCGATTCGTGCGCAACCGGCCGCCGGCACGAGATCCCAACATGACACAGGCGACGGCGCAGGCACCTCGCACACCGGCCTATGACGCGGTGCCTGTCGGACCGCTGCGCCTCGCGACACCGATGCTGGCGGCACAATTCACCTGGACGCTGCCGTTCGCAGTGCTGGGCGCCGTGCTGGCCTGGAGAAGGCGCCGGGCCCACGTCGCGCTGTGGACCGGATGGGCGCTGACCTACGCCATCGTCTACAGCGCCGCCGGCGGCATCTTCCACATCTATTACCTCGCGACACTCGCGCCGCCGCTCGCCGCCCTTGCAGCCATCGGCGGCGTCGAGCTCTGGCGGCGCGGCGCAGCCTCCCTCGCGCTGGGCGTGGCGGCAACGGCGCTCTGGCAGACCTGGCTCGCCGGCGGGACGCTCGGCTGGACGGCGAGCTGGATCGGCTTTCCCGCGGTCGCCCTGCTCGCGGCCGCCGCGGCGGCCTGGCGCGACCGGCGGCTGACCGCGCTGATCGGCATCGTCGCGCTGCTGGTCCTGCCCACCGCCTGGGCGCTCAGCCCGATCTTCTCGCCCGGCAATCTGACGCTGCCGTCGGCCAGCCTGCCGCGCTGGCTGGGCATGGACGACGGGCGCGGCCCGATCCTGTCCCGCACGCACCGCTCCCGGAGCGACGATCCCCGACTGCTGGCCTTCCTCGAAGCGCAGCGTGGCACCGCCAGGTTTCTCGCCGCAACACCCAATGCCCTGCTGGCCTCGCCGCTCATCATCCGCAGCGGCGCGCCCGTGCTGGCTTTCGGCGGCTACCTCGGCAACGACCCGATCATGAGCCTCGACGCCTTCGCCGACCGGGTGAAGCGCGGCGAGGTTCGGTACGTGCTGCTGGCGCCGGGGCGCCGCCCGGCAGAGTTCGATGCCTGGGTACGGGCGCGCGGCACGCCCGTCGATCCCGCCTTGTGGCGGTCACCGAACCCCGAGCCGCGCCGTGCGCTCGCCCTCTACGACCTCGCGCGGGGTGCCCCTGGTCGCTGACAAGCTTGCTTCCCGGCCCGCGGCGGCTGACCGGAATTCCGCTTTGTCCCCACAGGTCAGACAAAAGAAGACGGGACGCCGAAGCGCCCCGCAATCCTTGTTCACCCGTCCAGTTACTGGAACCGGCGGTTGTTGTTGTAGGGATCCACGGCATTCGGAATGCCATCTCGATCCCTGTCTCCCCAAGCCTGATTGGGGCGGTTGTCCCGACGGTCGTACCGGTTGGGGATGCCATCGTGATCCCGGTCGCCCCAGCCCTGGTTGGGACGGTTGTTGTTGTGCGGGTCGACGGCATTGGGAATGCCGTCGCGATCCCGGTCGCCCCAGGGCTGCGCTTCAGCCGGCTGGAAAGGCGCGGTGGCCACGGTTGCCGTCGCGAACGTGGCGGCGGCGGCCAGAGCGGTAAGAGCAATTCGCTTCAACATCAGTACCTCCATTCCGCGCGGCACAGCCCGCGCCATTGCCGGTACTACGCACGCGCCCGTTGCCCTGTTGCCCTCGATCAAGGAATTTCCATCGGGCACTATTCAGTCAACGCACGACGTTCCGCAGGTTGGCGGAACGTTGCGCGCTTCCTTCGTGGCTCCGAAAGGCAGTTCAGCGCTTCTTGCGCGTGCTGCCGCGCCGGCGATGATCGCCTTGATCGCCCTGCCCCGGCTTTGCGACCGTCTTTGCCTTGCGCCGGCGATCCGAGGCGAGAGATTTGCTCACGTCGACGACTTCCTTGAAGGAGGTCCCGCGCGCATTGCGGCGCACGTAGAGCTTGTTGGTACCGGTGTCGATCAGCTCGCGCCGGGCCGCGGACTTGCGCGCCACCTTCTTGCGGGCACCTTTCGTCGCGACCTTTTTCTTCGCGGATTTCCCCGCAGCTTTCTTCTTCGCAGCCATACGGTCACTCCTTTTGCGATTCGACGGCAACGACGCAATCGTTCAAGGAGTTCCCGCGCTCAGCTCTTTCGCGGCGCCCACTTTTTGCCGGCAACGGCGTGCCAGTTCCGACCGTCGTTCGGCGAGCTACTCCGCCGCCTGGCCGGCGCCATGGAGGATCGACTGCCGGGCGCGTTCGCCGGCGCGGCGGTTGCGGCGCTTGATCCACCACATCAGGAAGCCGGTGACGGCGAAGATCGGGATGATCACGCCGGACACGAACACCAGGAACTTGTAAACGCCGCCCAGCCCGATGCCATAATGCAGCGCTCGTTGCCACGCGACGATCTTCTCGCCTGCCGTCATCGCCTGCGGATCGAACACGTCGATCACGGTCTTTCGGTAGGGATCGACGATCACCGTGATGATCGGCGCGCCTTCCTCGTGGCCGGGCCGGATGAGGCCGACGCGCAGGGCCTGGTCGGGACGAAGCGACAGGAAGGCGTTGAGGAAACGCGTGCCGGGAACGCGTGCCTTGGCGAGTTCTACGGCCTCGTCGACATCCATCGCGGGCGTCCCCCGCATCGGCTCGACCCGCGCCTGGAACATCGCCGCGCGCATGTCGCGGCCGGGTGAGAAGAAGTTGACCGCGGCCGAAATCTGCTGCGGGAAGGCCAGATAGACGCCGGTGAAATTCACCAGCATGAAGATCACCAGCGACCAGATGCCGACCGCGCCATGCAGTTCGCGATTCAGGCGCAGGCCCTTGGCCTTGCGACGGACCGTGAAGGCCTGCTTCCACTGGCCGGGCTTGGGCCACCAGAGATAGAGACCGGAGCAACCCAGCACGAGCATGGCGACGCCCAGCCATCCCACGATCTCGCGGCCGACACCGCCCGGGATGAAGATGTGGCCGTGCAGGTCGTGGAAGAAGCGAACCCAGCCGCTCATCGCCTGCTGCGTCTCGAGGACCTGCAGCGACACCGGATCGATCAGGATCTGAAGGCTGCCGGCAAACGGGCTCTGCGTCGGCACGCGGCCTTGCATCTGCTGCCCCGGTTGCTGCGGAGCGCCAGCCGGCGCGGCACCTGCGCCTTGCCCGCCGCCTTGCTGTCCGCCACCACGGAACTGCGGTCGCTCATTGGCCATGCCGGGCCGCGACAGGCGTACCGCTGCCGGCTCGCCGACCTCGATGGGCCAGCGCACCGCCATCGGGACGCGGCCGGGCTCGGCGTTCGCCGCCCTTGCCGCCTCGATGAGTTTCCCGGCGGGCTGCCATTCCCCGGCGGTCTTCACGCCCGGCTCGCCCTGCCCCAGCAGATGCTCGATGTCGTGCGCGTAGACCAGCACGGCACCGGTCACGCCCATCATCACCAGCGGCAGCAGCAGGATCAGCCCTACCCAAAGATGAACTTGCTGCAGCCAGTAGCGGAACGTGCGCCGCTGCGGCTTGGGACCCCTGGCCATCTCTACCCTCCGCCGAACGCCACGGCGATCCGGTACGTGAGGAAGGCCGCCACGTATGCCAGCGCCAGCATGTAGAAGAACGTCACCCAGAGCCAACGCCAGCCGCCGGTCTCGCGACGGATGACGGCGAGGGTCGATGCACACTGCGGTGCGAACACGTACCAGGCGAGGAAGGCCAGCGCCGTGGCGAGGCTCCATTGCGAACTCAGCGCCTGGGCGATCTTGTCGGTGGCCTCCTCGCCGCCGCTGATCGCGTAGATCGTGCCCAGCGAGCCGACCGCGACCTCGCGCGCCGCCATGCCGGGGATCAGCGCGACGTTGATCTGCCAGTTGAAGCCCAGCGGCTCCGTCAGCGGCTGGATCGCCGTGCCGATCCTGGCCGCGAGGCTGTAATTGATCGCCGGTTCCGTCGCGCCTTCGGGCGGCTGCGGGAAGGAGGCGAGCACCCAGATCAGGATCATCATCGACAGGATCGTGGTGCCCGCGCGCTTCAGGAAGATCGTGGCACGCGTCCACAGGCCGATGGCAATGCTCTTGGCCTGCGGCAGCTTGTAGTCGGGCAGTTCGAGCATGAAGGGCTCGCCGGGCTTGCCGCGCCAGATCAGGCGCTTCACGACGAACGACACGGCCAGGGCGCTCGCAATGCCCACCGTGTAGAGACCGAACATCACCAGTCCCTGCAGGCCGACGAAGCCCCAGACCTCGCGGTCGGGAATGAAGGCGCCGATGATCAGCGTGTAAACCGGAATGCGCGCCGAGCAGGTCATCAGCGGCGCCACCAGAATGGTGGTCAGCCGGTCGCGACGATCGTCGATCACGCGCGTCGACATGATGCCCGGAATGGCGCAGGCGAAGGACGAGAGCAGCGGGATGAAGGCGCGGCCGTGCAGGCCGGCGCCGCCCATGATGCGATCCATCAGAAAGGCCGCGCGCGCCATGTAGCCCAGGTCCTCCAGCAGGAGGATGAAGAAGAACAGGATGACGATCTGCGGCAGGAACACGATCACGCTGCCGACGCCGCCGATCAGCCCGTCCTTCAGGAAGCTCTTGAGCAGGTCGGGCAGCGGAAGCCGCTCGACGAGGTCGCCGAGCAGATGGAAGCCCGCCTCGATCGCATCCATGCCGGGCTGCGCCCAGGCGAAGACCGCCTGGAACATCACGAACAGGATGGCGAGCAGCACGACCAACCCCAGCACCGGGTGCAGGAGGATGGCGTCGGCACGGGCCGTGAGACTGTCGGGTTTGACATGGCCCTTCAGCACCGCCGCCAGGATACGGTCGGCCTCGCGTTGCGCGCCGCGCAGCGCGGCGGCGTCGGGCGCTTTCCAGAGCGTGCCCGTCGCGGGCTGCGCGGCTTCGAGCCGGCGGTCGACCTCGGCCAGCAGCGCATCCGTGCCGCCGCGACGAACCGCGACGGAGGTCACGACCGGCAGGCCGAGTTCCCGACCGAGTTTCTCGGTGTCGATCTCGATGCCCCGCTTGCGCGCGATGTCCATCATGTTGAGCGACAGCATGACCGGCCGCCCGACCTGCTTGAGTTCCAGAACGAGGCGAAGCGCAAGGCGGAGATTCGAGGCGTCAGCGACGCACACGATGAGGTCGGGGATCACGTCGTTCTGGGTGCGCCCGAGGACCACGTCGCGCGTCACCTCCTCGTCGGGCGAGCGGGCGCGCAGCGAATAGGTGCCCGGCAAGTCCACGATGCGCACCGCTCGGCCGGCCGGCGTGGTCAGCGGGCCGACCTTCTTCTCGACCGTGACGCCTGGATAGTTGGCAACCTTCTGGCGGCTGCCGGTCAGGGCGTTGAACAGCGCGGTCTTGCCGCAATTGGGATTGCCGACCAGCGCGACGACGGGCACGGCGGAGGAGGAGGGAGCAGTCACTTCAGGCACCGACCTCGACGAGAATGGCCATCGCCTCGCGACGACGCAGCCCGATCGTCGTGTGCGCGACGCGGACGGCAATGGGATCGCGGCCGAACAGGCCCTGGTGCAGCACCTCGACGTCGGCGCCTTCCACGAAGCCCAGTTCGATCAGGCGGCGTTCGAGTTCCGGCGCCGGCATGCCTGCGGCGACGCGTCCCGCCGCGATGGCATGTATGCGGCCACGAAAGCCCACGCGGGCGGTGCCAAGTGCTATGGTTGGTTGGCTGCTCATTGAGAGTAAGTCGTAGTAGCACTTAAAAAGTTGGCTCGCCAGCGGGAGGCAAGGTCATGGCAAATATCGTTCTGGCGCATGGGGCATGGTCGGCCGCCTGGGCCTGGAAGAAAATGCGACCCTTGCTGCGCGATGCCGGCCATCAGTTCTTCTCCCCGACCTACACCGGACTCGGCGCCCGCGCCCACCTCGCCACCCCCAACGTCGACCTCTCGACCCATGTCGAGGACGTCGTGGCGGAGATCGAGTTCGAGGACCTGAACGACGTGATCCTGCTGGGCCACTCCTACGGCGGCATGGTCGCTACCGGCGTCGCCGACCGGATCGGCAGCCGACTCGCACGCATCGTGTATATCGACGCCTTCGCGCCGCGCGACGGCCAGAGCCTGTTCGACCTTGTCGGGCCCAAGGCTGAAGGCAACATGCGCAAGGGCGCCGAGAAGGACGGCGAGGGCTGGAAGCTGCCGATCAATCCGATGCCGCCCGATACGGCGCCCGAGGATGTCGCCTGGGCCAGCCCGCGCCGCCGTCCGCAGCCGATCAAGACCTTCGAGCAGCGCATCAGGCTCGAGTCGAAGGAACCGCTGCCGCCGCGCGACTATATCTATGCGACGCGCAACGGGCCGGGCGACGTATTCCGCCAGTTCGCAGATCGCGCCCGCAGCGAAGCCGGCTGGACCTGTCACGAACTCGACACGAGCCACAATCCGCACATCACCTGCCCCAACGAGTTCATGGCGCTGCTGACCAGGATCATGGCGGGCGGGAAGTGAACACCGACCTCGCCTACTCGATCCTGGGCCAGCTCGGCCGGGCCAGGCGCGCGGACGACCGGCTCACGATCGCCGGCGACGGCGATCCGGTGTTCCAGACGCCGTGGCGCGTCGGCACGGCCGGCGCCGCGGCGCTGGGCGCCGTCGGCCTTGCCGTCTCGGACCTGTGGCGGCTCAGGACCGGCACATCCCAGTCCGTCGACATCGACCTCAACGCAGCGACTGCGTCGCTGCGCTCCAACACCTATGTGCTGCGCAATGGCGAGCGGCCGGTCTCCTGGGATCCGCTGTCTGGCCATTACCCGACGCGCGACGGCCGGCACATGTTCATCCACACAAACCATCCGCACCATCGCGCCGGTGCGCTGCGCATCGCGGGCGCCGAAGGCGACACGCGCGAGGCGCTGGCTGCCGCCGTCGCCAAATGGGACGGGGTGGCGATCGAACAGGCCATCGCCGATGGCGGCTGCGTCGGCGGACTGACGCGCAGCCGCGAGGAATGGAACGCCCATCCGCACGGCATCGCCGTCTCGAAGCTGCCGCTGATCGACATCGTGAAGATCGGCGACGCGCCGGCCGAGCCCTTGCCCGAGGGCGATCGTCCGTTGTCGGGCGTGCGCGCCTTCGATCTCACGCGCGTGCTGGCCGGGCCGACGAGCGGCCGCGTGCTGGCGGAGAACGGCGCCGACGTGCTGCACGTCGCGGCGCCCCACCTGCCCTACCAGGCCGAATTGCTGATGGACACGGGCCATGGCAAGCGCTGCACCTGGATCGACCTGCGCGAACCGGCCGGCGTCGAGACCATGAAGGTGCTCCTGAAGGATGCCGACATCTTCACCCAGGGCTATCGCCCCGGCACGCTCGCCGCCCGCGGCTTCTCTCCCGAGCAGGTGGCGGCGCTGCGTCCCGGCATCGTCTGCATCACCCTCTGCGCCTACGGCCACGAAGGCCCATGGTCGTCGCGCCGTGGCTTCGATTCGATCGTGCAGAACGTGACCGGCCTCGCCGCGACGCAGGGCTCACTGGAGAAGCCGCGCAACCTACCGGTCCAGGCCCTCGACTACATCGCGGGCTACCTTGGCGCGCTGGGCGCTCTGGTGGCGTTGGCTCGTCGTGTCGAGCAAGGCGGCTCGTGGCAGGTCCGCGTCTCGCTGGTGCAGGTCGCGCATTGGTTGGCGAACCTCGGCACGGTCGACGCATCCAGGGGCGCGACCGAACTGCCCGACGCCACGCTGCTGCCCCTCCTGACCGAAAGCATCGGCCCGCTCGGCCGGCTCCGCCACCTGAAGCCGGTGGTGCAGTTGGGCGAGACACCGGCCTACTACGCCAAGCCTGCCGAACCGCTCGGCACTTCCCCTGCGCAGTGGGCGTAACATCATGTCCGACATCCTGAAGACGGAAGCCGAGCTCGAGGCGATCTATGGACGGCCGGTCGAAGCCTCCACCGTGAAGGAGGTGAACTGGATCACGCCGCATTATCGCGCGTATATCGAGGCCTCGCCCTATGCCGCGCTCGCGACGTCCGGGCCGGAAGGCCTCGACTGCTCGCCTCGCGGCGACAAGCCGGGCTTCGTTCGGGTGCACGACGAGAAGACGCTGATGCTGCCCGACCGGCGCGGCAACAACCGCATCGATTCCCTGCGCAACATCGTGCGGGATCCGAGGGTCGCGCTGCTGTTCATGATCCCGGGCGTCGGCAACACACTGCGCGTCAACGGCCGCGCCCATCTCAGCATTGCCCCCGACCTGCTGGCCTCGTTCGCCGTCGAGGAGAAGGCGCCGCGCTCCGTCACCGTGATCGAAGTCGACGCGGTCTATTTCCAGTGCGCGCGTGCATTGGTCCGCTCCGAGTTGTGGAATCCCGCGCGGCACGTGGACCCAAGGTCGCTGCCGAGCGCGGGCCAGATCCTGGCCGCGTTGAGCGATGACCGGGTGGGTGGGGAGAAATACGATCGCGAATGGCCGGGCCGGGCAGCGGCCACCATGTGGTGATCCGGGAGCGCGAACCCGCGGACGATGACGCGATCCGCGACCTGAACGACCTCGCCTTCGGCGGAGCCTTCGAGGGCAAGCTGGTCGAGGAGCTGCGCGAGGCGTTCATAGATGCCGTCGAGCTGGTGGCGGTCGACGATGGCATGCTCGTCGGCCACATCCTGTTCAGCGCGCTGACGGTGATGGTCGACGACGATGCCGTGCCGACACTGTCGCTGGCGCCGATGTGCGTTCATCCGGCGCGTCAGCGCTCGGGCATCGGCAGCGCGCTCGTGGAAACCGGGCTGGAACTGGCGCGCCGTCGCGAATGGCAGGCCGTCGTTGTGCTCGGCCATCCTGAATTCTATCCGCGCTTCGGCTTCTCGGCCGAACTGGCGAGCGGCCTCGACGCACCATTCGAGGGCGATTCGTTCATGGCGCTGGAGCTGGTGCCCGGCGCGCTCGACGGGGACGACGGACTCATCGTCTATCCGGCGGCGTTCGGCCTCGTTTCCTGAGGCGCGTTCCTAGGCGGCGCGCGCGAAGGCCGGCGCCTCGAGGGCGTCGATGAAGCGCCGACAATAGGATTCCGCCGTGGTTCGCAGCACCTTCTCCTTCAGCACGTCATGCCGTTCCTTGCGCTCCGACAGCGGCATGGTCAGGGCCACATGCATGGCATCGGCGATGGCGTCGGGATCGAATGGATTGACGATCAGCGCCTCGGTGAGGTCCTGCGCCGCGCCTGCGAACTGAGAGAGGACCAGCACGCCGGGGTCGGCGTCCGATTGCGCGGCGACGAATTCCTTGGCGACGAGGTTCATGCCGTCGCGCAGCGGCGTGACCACGCCGATCCGGCCGAGGCGATAGAGGCCCGCCAGCGTCGAGCGCGGCGCACCGCGCGTGGAGTACCGCAGCGGCGTCCAGTCGAACTCCGAAAAGCGGCCGTTGATACGTCCCGCCAGCCGGTCGAGCTCGGTGCGCAGTTTGCGATACTCGTCCACTTCCTCGCGCGAGCGTGGGCAAATCTGAAGGAAGTGGATCTTGCGCTTGTGCTCCGGGTGCTTCTCCAGCAGGCGGCCGAATGCCTCGAAGCGATGCGGCAGGCCCTTGGAATAGTCCAGGCGGTCGACGCCGATCGCCAGTGCGCGCCCCAGCAGGCTGCCGGCCACCCTCTGCACCAGCTTGTCGCCTTCCGCCCGCTCGGCTTCGTTCATGAAGGTCTGGGCGTCGATGCCGATCGGGTCGGCAAAGGCTCTCACCCGGCGTCCTGCAATACGGATCCATTCGCCGTCCACCGTGGCGCCCAGCATCCGCTGCGCGCAGTCGCGGAAGTCTCGGGCGTGCTCCTCGGTCTGGAAACCCACCAGATCGTAGGCGCAGAGATCGGCCACGAGTTCGCGCGCCACCGGCATCGCCTCGATCATCGACGGCGGAACGAAGGGGACGTGCAGGAAGAAGCCAAGCCGGCCGCCGAACCCCTGCTTGCGCAGCAGGCGGGCGAAAGGGATGAGATGGTAGTCGTGCGCCCACACGATATCGTCGCCCTGAAGCATCGGCGCCAGCGACGTGGCAAAGGACTGGTTGACCGAGAGGTAGCCCTCATAGTCCTCGCGCCGGAAATGCATCAGGCCGAGACGGAAATGCAGCAGCGGCCACAGCGCGCCGTTGGCGAAGCCGACATAGAACCCGCGATAGGCGTCGGGCGTCAGATCCACGGTCGCATAGGTCACACCGCGTGCCTCGACGATGGCCGGCTGCGGCGAGGGATCCGCCGTCAACCGCCCGCTCCAGCCGAACCACATGGCGCCCGGCGTCAACAGGTCCTTCAACGCGACCGCGAGGCCGCCGGCCGCCGTGCCGCGCGCCTTGGGGACGGGCACCCGGTTGGAGACGATTACGAGGCGTGCCAAAGCCCCTCCTCCCAGCTCCGCGAGAGCCGCATCGCCGACAGGATCAAGCCAACCTGGCTGTAGGTCTGCGGGAAGTTGCCCCAGAGTTCGCCGGTGCGCGGATCGAGATCCTCGGACAGCAGTCCGACATGATTGCGGCGCGCGAGCACGTTGTTGAAGAGTTCGAGCGCCTCCTCGCGGCGGCCGACGCTGGCAAGGGCGTCGATGTACCAGAAGGTGCAGAGCAGGAAGGCGTTGGACGGCGCGCCGAAGTCGTCGGCCTCGACATAGCGCATCAGGAAGCCGTTCTTCATCAGTCGCTTGGACACCATGTCGAGCGTGGCATGGAAGCGCGGATCGTCGGACCTCAGCAGGCCGATCTCCGGGAAGACGAGGCTGGACGCATCGGCCATGTCGCGATCAAGCACGCCCGACAGCCAGCCTTCCGACGTGGTGCCGCGCTGCAGGATCTCGTGGCGCAGCACGCCCGCCTTGGCCAGCCATTCCCGCGACTCGCCGTCGAAGCCGACCCGGCGCGCGATCAGGCCCAGGCGGTGCTGCGCGGCCCAGCACATCGCCGCGGAAAAGGTGTGCACCTCCTCCCGTTCACGATACTCCCAGAGTCCCGCGTCGGGCGTGAGTGCCGCGCGGTGCGCTTCATGGCCCACGACACAGAGCTGGCGATAAAGCTCGACGTCTCCCTGCCGCGGCAGGCGTTCGTCCCAGAACATCTGGGCGGCCGTCAGCACCATGGAGCCATAGACGTCGTTCTGCCGCTGCCCCACCGCGGCGTTGCCGATGCGCACGGGCCCATAGCCGCGGTAGCCCGGCAGCGTATCGATCAGGCGTTCCACCGTGTCGGTGCCCGGCGCGATCGGAAAGAGTGGCGCCACGTTATGGATTTCGCCGCGGCTGCTGCCGGTTTCGACCACATCCACGATGAAGCGCACATAGCTTTCCATCGTGCGCGTCGCCGAGAGCCGGTTGAGCGCCGTAACGGTGAAGAAGGCGTCGCGCAGCCAGGTGAAGCGGTAATCCCAGTTGCGAACCGTGCCGGCGGCCTCGGGTACGGAAGTCGTCAACGCCGCAAGCACGGCACCCGTATCCTCATAGCTGCAGAGCTTCAAGGTGATGGCGGCGCGGATCACCGCGACCTGCCAGTCGAACGGGATGTTGAGGTCGCGGACCCAGCCCTGCCAGTAGACCTCGGTCTCGCTGAGAAAAGATCGCGAGAGCTGGTCGACATTGTCGGTGATGCTCTCGTCGGCGCCGACGATGAGGGTCAGCGGACGGTCGAGGGAAAACTCGGTCTCGTGGATCACGTAATTCAACGACGCATCGGTCGTGAGGCGAAGCACGGACGCATCGCCGTAGTAACGGATGTGATTGCTGCCGACGGTGACCTGCGATTTGTGTGCGCCGTAGCCGAAAGTGGGCCGCAGGCGCAGCTTGATGCGCGGCCGACCCGCCACCGGTTCGAGACGCCTCACCAGCATCGGCGGGCGGAACATTCGTCCGAAGCGGCGGAAGCGCGGGGCAAAATCCCAGATGCGCGCCGTGCCTCCGGCGCCTTCGATCGTGGTCTCCAGGATCGCGGTGTTCGGCACGTAACGTTGCCGGCTTTCCTTCATGCCGTCGACGACGACATCCATGAAGCCGGACTGCGGATCCCTGCCGCCCAGCAGCGCATTGAACACTGGATCGCCGTCGAGCCTGCCGAGACCATGCCAGACATGACGGCCATTACGGTCGATCAGGCTGGCGATGGAGCAGTTGCCGACAACGCCGAGATCAAGACTGCTCACGCCGATACCCCCGCAGGCTCAACCTTGGCCGCGGCCGCGCCGGCCAAACGCTCCGCATTACGCGACAACCATGCGCGGACCTGCGCCGGGTCGCCGCCGAAAACATCCTGCACGCGCAAGCCTTCGCCGCCGTGACGACGCGCCGCGCTCATGCCCGCTTCGTCGGTGAAATCGTCCCCGACGAAGATTGGGCGACGGCCCTTGAACGCGCCGTCTTTCATGAACCGCTCCACGGCATGGCCCTTGGACGTCGAGCGCGGACCGATCTCGACGGCTTCCCGCGCCGGGATCAGACGGAACCACGGATGATCGTCCGGCACCAAGGCCCGCACGACCCGCCAGACGTCGTCATGTCGATCGGGAGCCAGGCGATAATGAATGGCGCAACCGTGTGGCTTGGGTTCGATCAGAACGCCGGGCCATCGCTCGGTCGCCGCAACCAGCGAATCGCGCCATGCTTGAGTGACCGCGAGGCCCGCGGGCATCTCCTCGACCGTTCCATTGCTGAAGCGCAGGGTCACGCCGTGCTCACCGGCCGCCGCGGACGTGAACGGCTGAAGAAGCTGATCGATCGTCTTGAGCGAGCGCCCACTCACGATGGCGAGAGCACCACCCAGCAGGGCATGCAATTGGGCGAGAAGCCCCGGCAGCGCCGGAGGAACCACGACGAGTTCGGGCGTTGCCGCGATTTCCAGAAGCGTCCCATCCAAGTCGAGAAATAATGCCGATCCGAAATCGAAATCCGTTACTGCCATATCGTCCCCTCGCGCCTTGGGTGCCTAGGGCGCGAAGAGGCCGTCGACCGCAACACGCCGCGTTCGGGGGCCACCGATCGAGCGACCGCGCCTAGCGCGTGAAAGAATAACGTCGGCGATCGCGACCGGTTCCCAACCACAAAAAGGCAAATGGGGCGGCGCGCAAACCGAGGGAACGCGTGGAGAGACGCCGCGTTGAGACCCCGCGAAACAGATCACACAGAGGAGACTGTCATGAGCAGCACCACCGACAAGGTCAAGGGTCTCGCCAACGAGGCCATCGGCAACGTGAAGCAGGGCGTCGGCAAGATGGTCGACAGCGACAAGCTGAAGGTCGAGGGCGCCATCCAGGAGCGCAAGGGCGAAGCCCAGCAGGCCGTTGGCAAGGCCAAGGACGCGGTGAAGAAGGCGATCGACGGCTAACGCCGCGCGCATTCCGCACGCTTCCAAAAAGAAAGGACGTTCGTCGCGAGACGGGCGTCCTTTTTCTTTGTCCGGCAATCGCCTAGGCTCGCGGCCTGTTCAAACCGGCGGTTTCCATGCTGAGCTCTCAACGTCATCTGTTCGACATTCCGCGCGACGTGTGCTTTCTGAACGCCGCCGCCTGGAGCCCCCTGCCGCTGGCGGTGCAGGAAGCCGGACGCGCCGGAGTCGGCCGCAAGGGACAGCCCTGGAAACTCGATGCCGACTTCATGTCCGGCCAGTACGAGCGGGCACGCAAGGCGGCCGCCGCACTGATCGGCGCCGATCCGGTCGACGTCGCCCTGATCCCTTCCGTCGGCTACGGCGTGTCGACCGCGGGCAAGGTAATGAGCCTGCCGCGCGGCAGTCGCGTGCTCGTACTGCAGGACGATCATACCTCGCCGGTACTCGAATGGATGAGCCGCGCCGAGCAGGGAGGGTACACTGTCGAGCAGGTGAAGCAGCCGGCCGACGGCGACTGGTCGGCGGCGGTGCTGGAAGCGATCGAGCGCAAGGATGCCGCGCCTCTTTCCCTCGTCTCCATTTCTTCGGTTCACTGGTCCGACGGCGGCGCCCTCGACCTGTCGCGCATCGCCGAGGCGACCCGGCGCCAGGGCGCGGCCTTCCTCGTCGACGCCACGCACGATGCCGGTGTCCGTCGCATCGACGTGAAGCTGCTTGACCCTGATTTCCTCATCTTCCCGACCTACAAGTGGGTGCTGGGCCCCTATGGCCGTGCCTTCATGTATGTCGCCAAGCGCAACCAGAATGGCGTGCCGCTGGAGCAGACGGCGCCCGCCCGCAAGGGCGTGGCTGCCGAGCAGAAGGTCTATTTTCGCGACCTCTCCTATGCCGACGGCGCGCGTCGCTACGACATGGGTGAACGCGACCATTTCATCACGCTCGAAATGGCCGCGGTCGGCATGGAGATGATGGCGGGTTGGGGCAACGACCCGATCGTGGCGCGTCTCGGCATGCTGACCGACCGGCTGGCCGAGGGACTCGCCAACTCCGGCGTTCGCGTGCTCGACCGCAAACTGCGCGCGCCGCATCTCCTCTGCCTGCAGTTCCCCAGGGGCATGTCCGACGAGTTGCCGAAGAAGCTGGCGGCGGAGAATGTCTATGCCGCGCCGCGCCTCGGCCGGCTGCGCATCAGCCCGCACGTCTACAACGACGAGCAGGACGTCGATCGCTTCGTAGAGGTTTTCAGGAAGGTCGCGCTTTAGCGTCGCGCCGAAGAGAGGATCCGTTGCGTAATACTCGTCGCCAGCTTCTGGTCGCGGCACTCGCGTTGCCGTTCGTCGCCCGTACCGCCGCCGCGCAGGGAAAGTATCCCGAGCGGCCGTTGAGGATCATCGTGCCGTTCCCGCCCGGTGGCGGCGTAGACCTGACGGCGCGGCTGATGATGGAGCCGTTGTCCAGGGAACTCGGCCAGACGATCGTCATCGAGAACAAGGGCGGTGCCGGCGGCCTCATCGGCGTCGAGGCGATGTCGCACGCGCCGCCTGACGGCTACACGCTGTCGCTCACCGGCGCCGGCACACTCACGGCCGGCCCGCACCTGCGCAAGATGCCCTACGATCCGCTGGCGCTGACGCAGATTACGCGGCTGGTGCGCATGCCCTTCATCGTGGCGGTGCGCAACGACTTGCCGGCGAAGACACTGCCGGAATTCATGGAACTCGCGAAGAAGCAGGAACTGCGCTGGGCTTCCGGGGGTATCGGCACCAGCCAGCATCTCGCGGGCGAACTCTTCACCCAGATGTCCGGCCTCAGGATGGTGCATGTGCCCTATCGCGGCACCGGTCCGGCGCTCAACGACCTCGCGGCCGGCATCGTCGATGCCTATTTCGGCGATCCCGCGACGCTCGGCCTGATCCGCAGCGGCAAGGCGCGCGCCATGGCCGTCACCTCGCCCGAGCGCTGGCCGGTCCTGCCCGACACGCCGGCGCTCGCCGAGGCCGTGAAGGGCTACGAGGCGGAAAACTGGTACGGGCTCGCCGCGCCGCCCAATACGCCCAAGCCGATCGTCGACCGGCTGAACGAGGCCATTGCCAAGGTGATGGCGCAGCCGGACGTGAAGAAGAAATACGACGAGAACGGCCTCACCCCAGCCCTTCTCCCTCCGGCCGACTACGTGGCCTTCCTCAAGCGCGATTCCGTCACCTGGGGCGACGTGGTGCGCAAGGGCAACATCAAGATCGACGAGTAGAAATGTCATCCCGTCTGGCCGTCGATATCGGCGGCACGTTCACCGACGTCGTGCTCGAAACCGGCACGCAATCCCATGCCATCAAGGTCCTGACGACACCCGACGCGCCCGAGCGCGCCGTGCTGGAGGGCGTGCGCTCCATCCTCGCCGAAGCGAAGTGCCGGCCGCAGGATGTGAGCCTGGTCGTGCACGGCACGACGCTCGCCACCAACGCGCTGATCGAGCGCAAGGGTGCTCGCACCGCGCTGATCACCACGGAAGGCTTCCGCGATTCCGTCGAGATGGCGTGGGAACATCGCTTCGAGCAGTACGACATCTACATGGAGCGGCCGCAGCCGCTGGTGTCGCGCGACCTGCGCTTCGGAGTGCCCGAACGCGTCGCTTCAGACGGTGCGATGCTGCTGGCGCTCGACGAGGCGGCGGTGCGCCGTGTCGCCAAGCAGTTGAAGGCCGAGCAGATCGAGGCGGTCGCCGTCTGCTTCCTGCACAGCTTCACCAACGAGGCGCACGAGCGCCGCGCCGGCGCGATCCTGGCCGAGGAGCTGCCGGGCATCGCCATCTCGCTGTCCTGCGAGGTCTGCCCCGAGATCCGCGAGTACGAGCGCACCTCGACCACCATCGCCAACGCCTACGTGCTGCCGCGCATGGCGGGCTACCTCGGTCAGCTCGAAGCCGACCTCAGGAAGGAAGGCATCGGGGGACCGCTGCTTCTCATGATGTCGTCGGGAGGCATCACGACCGTTGACACGGCGCGGCGCTATCCGGTGCGCCTGGTCGAATCCGGTCCGGCCGGTGGCGCGATCCTCGCGCGCACGGTCGCCGCCGAGAACGATGCCCGCAAGGCCGTCGCCTTCGACATGGGCGGTACCACGGCCAAGCTCACTTTGCTGGACGATCTGGAACTGCAGCGCTCGCGCCAGTTCGAGGTCGCGCGCGCCTATCGTTTCGTACAGGGCTCCGGTCTGCCGGTGCGCATTCCCGTCATCGAACTGGTCGAGATCGGCGCCGGTGGCGGCTCGATCGCGCGCATCGATGCGCTGGGTCGCATCCAGGTCGGCCCGGACTCGGCCGGCAGCGTTCCGGGCCCAGCGAGCTATGGCCGCGGCGGCACCGAGCCCACCGTGACCGACGCCGACACCGCCCTCGGACGCCTCGATCCCACGCGCTTCGCGGGCGGTGCCATCCCGCTCCATCGCGACAAAGCGGAGGCCGCGCTGCAATCGCTGGCTGGCCCGCTCAACACGGACCCACAGGGCGCCGCGGCCGGTGTCGCCGAGATCGTCGACGAGACCATGGCGAGCGCGGCCCGCGTGCATGCGGTGGAAAACGGCAAGGACACGGCCGATCGCGCGCTGATCGCGTTCGGAGGGGCGGCACCGCTCCATGCCGCGCGCCTCGCCCGCAAGCTCGGGATGAAGCAGGTGATCGTGCCGGTCGGCGCGGGCGTCGGCTCCGCCTTCGGCTTCCTGCGCGCCTCCATCGCCTACGAGGTCGTGCGCACGCGCCACATGCGGCTCGACATGCTCGACGCCAAGATGCTGAACGAGCTGTTTGCCGCGATGCGCGCCGAGGCCGAAGCGGTCGTGCGGCCGGCGGCACCCGGGGAGGCGCTGGTCGAATCCCGCCAGGCCTTCATGCGCTACCGGGGCCAAGGCCACGAGATCGCCGTGCCCTTGCCCAACGAACCTTTCGCCCCCGATGGGGCGGGCGAACTGCGCCGTCGCTTCGAGGCGACCTACGAGCAGGTGTTCGGCAGGGCCATTCCCAAGCTCGAGGTCGAGGCGCTGACCTGGACCCTGTCGCTCGCCACCGACCGTCCGCTGCCCGCTCCGGCCAGTCCTGTTGCGAGGAAAGCCGCGCCCGCACCGTCAGGCCATCGCGAGGTGCTTGATCCGGCAAGCGGTCACAAGGAGCAGGCTGCTCTCTATGAACGCAATGCGCTGCAGCCCGGCATGCAAGTCGACGGGCCGGCGCTGATCGTCGAGGACGGTACCACCACCGTCGTTCCCAACGGCTTCACCGCCCATATCAACGAAGTGGGCCAGATCGTCCTGGAGGACCGCGCATGAGCACGTCTCCCAAATCATCGGCCAAGTCACCCCTGGGCGACATCCGCCTGCAGGTCATGTGGAACCGCCTGCTCTCCGTCGTCGAGGAGCAGGCCCGCGCCCTCGTGCGCACCGCCTTCTCGACCAGCGCGCGCGAGGCCGGCGACATCTCGGCGGGCGTGTTCGACCTCGAAGGCCGCATGCTGGCGCAAGCCGTGACCGGCACGCCGGGCCATGTGAACTCGATGGCGCGCAGCGTCATCCACTTCATCCGCGAATTCCCGGTCGAGACGATGAAGCCGGGCGATGCCTACATCACCAACGATCCGTGGAAGGGCACCGGCCATCTCTACGACATCGTCGTCACCTCGCCCGCCTTCCACAACGGCAAGCTGGTGGCGCTGTTCTCCTGCACAACGCACGTGGTCGACATCGGCGGACTCGGCCAGTCGCCCGACGGACGGCAGGTGTTCCATGAAGGATTGTTCCTGCCGCTGCTGCCGCTGACGCGCGAGGGCGTGATCGACGAGAGCGTGATGCGCATCGTGCGCGCCAACGTGCGCGAGCCGGTGCAGGTCGAGGGCGACATCCACGCGCTGGTCGGCTGCAACGGTATCGGCGAGAAGCGGCTCTCAGACATGATGGCCGAGCACGCCATCGACAATCTCGACGAACTGGGCACGCACATCATCGAGAAGAGCCGCGCCGGCATGATCGCCGCCATCTCGAAGCTGCCGCGTGGCACCTGGAAGGGCCATATGCGCATCGACGGCTACGACGCGCCGATCGACCTGCATGCCGCCGTCACGACCCATGCCGACCACATCGCCGTCGACTATGCCGGCACCTCGGGCTCGTCGATCTACGGCATCAATTCGCCGATGTGCTACACCGAGGCCTACACCGCCTTCGGCATCAAGTGCGTCGTGGCGCCGACGATTCCGAACAATGCCGGCACGCTCGATTCGATCCTGGTGACGGCGCCGGACAACACCATCGTTAACGCGCTTTATCCCGCGGCGGTGAATGCGCGCAGCACGATCGGCCACATGCTGCCCGACGTCTGCTTCGACGCGCTGCACCAGGTGATTCCGGGCCAGGTCCCGGCCGAGGGCACATCCAATCTCTGGAACCTGAAGCTCGGCGCCGGCCATGGCATGACGGGCACGATCGGCAACAGCCGGCCCTTCATGGTGACGACCTTCCATTCCGGCGGCACCGGCGCGCGGCCGACGCTCGACGGCCTGTCGGCGACGCCGTTCCCCTCGGGCGTGCGCAACGTGCCGGTCGAGATCACCGAGACCATCGCGCCTGTCGTGGTGTGGAAGAAGGAGTACCGCCAGGATTCCGGCGGCGCCGGTGAGCAGCGCGGCGGCCTTGGCCAGGTGATGGAGGTCGAGCATCGCGAAGGCGCGCCCTTCGGCATCTTTGCCACCTTCGAGCGCGTGAAGTACCCGGCGCGCGGACGCGACGGCGGCAAGCCCGGCGGCAACGGCCGCCTGTCGCTGGCGTCGGGTCAGGAGCTGAAGGCCAAGGGCTTTCAGACCATTCCCGCCGGAGAACGGCTGGTCGTCGAGATGCCGGGCGGCGGCGGCTACGGCGATCCCGCGAAACGCGATCCGCAAGCCGTCAAACGCGACATCCAGCTCGGCCTCGTCAGCAAGGAGGCCGCGAAAGCCGCGTACGGCGTCGAGGGCGACTGACTCATCGGACCGCGCCACTCCAGTGGCGCCCGGAATCGGAAGAGCGCCACACGAGCGGCGCGCTCCATAGAAGCGACCGTCAGAAGGTCTTGTTGGCCTCTGGCCGGTGCTTGTTGCGCAGCTTGAAATCCTGCCGCTCGGCCTTGCGCGGTGCGCGCACCCAGACCTCCCGATTGGGATGCAGGCCGCCGCCGCGTGTCGCCGGCACGGCGCTGGTGCGGGCACGATGGAGCAGGCGTGTATCGGCGATACCGCAATTGGGGTGCAGGCCGCCATTGGTCGCGACGACCTTGTCCCACGCGGCCTTGCGCTTGGCGTAGACGGCGGGATCCTTGAGCTGGGTGCAGTTCAGCTCGTTGATGTTGAGATCGGCCACGATCTCGTCGCCATCCTCGATCAGTGCGATCGGACCGCCGATCGCCGCCTCCGGCCCGACATGGCCGATCACCAGGCCGACCGAGCCGCCCGAGAAGCGCGCGTCGGTCATCAGGGCCACGACGATGTTGCGCTCCCGGCAGAGCGTCGTGATGCGCGAGGTCGGGTCGAGCATTTCCGGCATGCCCGGCGCACCGCTCGGCCCCTCGTAGCGCACGATGATCATGTCGTGGTTCTGGAAGCTCTCCGGTGTCTCGTCGAGCGCCTTGAGCAGGCCCTGCTCGCCCTCGAACACGCGTGCACGGCCGCGGAACAGGTTGTTCTCCAGGCCGCCCTCGACGCCCGCGAGCTTCAGGATCGCGGAGAAGTCCGGCGACAGGTTGCCGCCCAGCATGCGCAGGCCGCCGGTCGGCTTGTAGGGTTTCTCGACCGGATAGATCACGCGGCCGTCGGCCTTCTTGGCGCCAAGCCGCTCGACCTGCTGCGCCAGCGTCTCGCCGGTGCAGGTCAGCACACTGCCGTTCAGCAGCCCCGCTTCGAGCAGCTCGCGCACGATCACCTGCACGCCGCCGACCTCGTCGATGTCGACCATCGAATACTTGCCGTAGGGCCGGGCGTCGGTCAGCACCGGCACGACATGCTGCGAGAGGTAGTTGAACTCCTCCGGCGTCATGACGTCCTTCCAGAAATCGCCGAAGCCGGCGGCACGGGCGATTTCCGGCGCGTGCAACACGACGTTGGTGGAACCGCCGATGGCCATCGACACGATCACCGCGTTGCGGATCGAATCGCGCACCACGATGTCTCGGGGCTTCAGGTCCTTCTTGATCAGGTTGGCCAGCAGGTCGACCAGTTCGCCGGCGAACTGGCCGGTGCGGCGCGGATCGTCGGACGGCGGCGCCACCATGTGCAGCGGCTGCATGCCGACCACGCCGATGAAGGTCTGCATGGTGTTGTAGGTGAACATGCCGCCGCAGCTGCCGTAGCCCGGGCAGGCATGGCAGGCGATGTGGTGCCGGTACTCGGGATCGGGGTGGCCGGCGACCTGGTAGGCGCTCACGATGTCGAGCGCCTCGCCCGTGTTCGGGTCCTTGCCGGGATGGATCGGGCCGTCCGACATGATAATCGACGGCAGATTGTGTTCGAGCAGGGCAGAGAGCGTGCCGACCGGCGGCTTGTCACAGGCCACGACCGCGATGGTGCCGGCGAGGCCGGTGGCGCTCAGATGCTCGCACAGCGCGTCCTGGGTCACCTCGCGGCCGATCAGCGAGTAGCGCATCTCGCGCGTGCCGTTGCGGATGCCGTCGGAGGTGGCGATCGTGTATTCAGGCTGCACCAGCCGCATCTTGAGCTGGTTCGCGCCGGTACCGATGCGGGCCTTGAGCTGGCCGTGGATCGCCTCGACCTTGGACATGACGCCCAGATAGCACTGGCTGTCGCCCTTGGTGCCGACGACGCCGACCGACGGCTCGTGAATAAGATCCGGATCGGTTCCGAGCGCACGCGCCACACCGATGGTCTGGGTCGAACGGCCCGGATGGCGATCAATGGTCACAAAGGTCGGCTTCATCACAACCATCCCGTAGAGCTTACGTTGGCCCGCCGGTGGGCGAGCAGGACCGGGCATATATCACAGGCCCGCAGGCCCATTCCCGCGATTTCTTGTCCTGCGGAATGAACGCGGAAGCCGCACACCGGAACCCACGAGCCCGCGGCCTGCCGCTACGCCCCCTTCATCACCGACAGGATCTTGGCCGCCAGCGTCCCGGAATGCTGCGAAATACTGAACCACGACGGCGTCGACGAAAGCATGCTGGCGCGCATTGGAGGTGAGCCCCCAGGCCGCGGTCGCGGCATAGACCATCTCGATCAGAAGCCCGCGCTCATACTTGTCCTTGAGCTTCGCGAGTTCGCCATGGTCCTGCCGCGCCATGCCGGCGGCAATTCTCGTGATGTCGAGCGCGATGGGCTCGGACCGGTTGGCGACCCGGGCGAGAAAGTCGGCGATCATCAGGGCGTATCGGCCGTCGCCGCTGGCGAAGGACGCGCCCCACAGGATGTCGAGATGGGTGCCGGAGGCGATGCGCAGGCTCGTCAGCCGGTTCGGCAGCCCGGCAAACTGGGCCGCGAGCGTCGGGTCCGACCCGGCCTGCGCCAGGCGGGCCTGGAGGCCTGTCGACGCCGACTGTCCGGAGAGCCGCAGGGCTGCGGCCACCGTGTCGGCCAGACGGGCATCGAGTTGTGACGGCACGAGCCGCTCGATCCACGCCGGCTGGGCGGCGAAGACGATGGCGAAGAACCCGGCCACGGGAGGATAGGCCATCCAGTCCTGCCGCCTCTTCCCGAAGGCCTCAAACCAGCCCACGAGCCGCTCCGGCCGAGGGTCGCGGTAATAGAAGGTGATGACGTCGTCGGCCTTGTTCAGGGTCGACGAATATTGCTGCGCCACCGCCCCACTGGCCGCGGCCGGTATGGCCAGGAGCAGCAGCGACAGCAGCCTGATCACGGCGAACGTCTTCATCGCGACACTCTCCTGATGATGGAATGGAGAGTGCCTGCTTCAGTCGGTGATTGCACTCCGAAAGACGAACTTCTCCCGGCCGGCACGATCTGCCATGCAATTCAGGCGGCCGAGACTTCCAAAGCCGGACGGACAATCGCGCAAGGTTCGCGAGACGCCAGTGCCCGGCAGGCGCTAGTCTCTCCCCGAAGAATGAAACGAGGAAACCAAGATGTGGCAGCCCAGCGAGCGCTATCCGGATCCGGCGGTGCGCGTGCTCGATCCGTCGTTCAACCAGTACCGGCTGGTGCTGGCCTCGGTCGAGCGGCTCTACACCGGCTGCCGCTGGTCCGAGGGCCCGGTCTGGTTCGGTGACGGGCGCTACCTCCTCTGGAGCGACATTCCCAACAACCGCGTACTGCGCTGGGACGAGGAGACGGGCAACGTCTCGATCTTCCGCAAGCCCTCGAACAATGCCAACGGCCATACGCGCGACCGTCGCGGCCGGCTGATCGCCTGCGAGCACGATGCCCGCCGCGTCGTGCGCTTCGAGTATGACGGCGCCATCACGGTGCTAGCCGATTCCTACAACGGCAAGCCGCTCAACTCGCCCAACGACGTGGTGGTGAAATCGGACGGCTCGATCTGGTTCACCGATCCGACCTTCGGCATTCTCGGCTACTACGAGGGCCACAAGGAAGAGAGCCAGAACAAGCCCGCCGTCTACCGCCTCGATCCGACGACCGGCAAGCTCGCCATGATGGTCGACGACATTCCCGGCCCCAACGGTCTTGCCTTCTCACCCGACGAGAAGAAGCTCTATGTCGTGGCCTCGCGCGCCGAGCCGCATCGCACCATCCTGTCCTACGACGTCTCGGCCGACGGCACCTCGCTGGGCAAGGGTTCAGTGCTGATCGATGCCGGCCCGGGCGGCTCACCCGACGGCTTTCGCGTCGATGTCGACGGCAACCTGTGGTGCGGCTGGGGCATGGGCTCGGACGACCTAGACGGCGTGCGCATCTTCAATTCGTCGGGCAAGCCGATCGGCCACATCAACCTGCCGGAGCGCTGCGCCAACCTCTGCTTCGGCGGGCGCTACCGAAACCGCCTGTTCATGGCGGCCAGCCACTCGCTCTACGCCCTCTACGTCAACACGCAGGGCGCGATGGGCGGCTGAGACCATGTCCGGAGTGGAGTCGAGCTACGCCTGGTGGCGGCTTGCCGCCAGCGTGACCCTGAGCACGGTCGGCGGCATCGGCATGTGGTGCCTCGTCGTTGCGCTGCCGTCGATCCAGCAGGATCTCGGCATCACGCGCGCCGACATCTCGTTCGCCTACACGATGAATACGCTCGGCTTCTTCGCGGGCGGCGTCACATGGGGCCGGATGGTCGACAGTCGCGGCATCGTGCTCACCGCGATCCTGAGCGCCACGGGCCTCGCCATCGGCTTTGCGACGGCGCCGCTCGCGCCGTCACTGCTGCTGTTCGCCACCGTGCAGGTGCTGATCGGCTTCAGCGCGGCCGCGACCTTCGCGCCGCTCGTCGCCGACATCTCGCACTGGTTCGACAGGCGCCGCGGCATCGCCGTCGCCATCGCCGCTTCCGGCAACTATCTAGCGGGCGCGATCTGGCCCTCGATCATCCAGCACATGATCGCCGACCATGGCTGGCGGGTGACTTACTGGGCCGCCGGCACGCTCTGCTTCGTGGCGATGATTCCGCTCGCGCTGACCCTGCGCCGCAAGCCGCCGCAGCAGCACGCGACGAACAGCGAAGGCGTGGCCGTCGGCGCCGCCGCCCATTCGCCCCGCTCCCTCGGCCTGTCGCCCAACGGCCTGCAGGCCGTGCTGATCGTCGCCGGCATCGGCTGCTGCGTCGCCATGTCGATGCCGCAGGTCCATATCGTCGCCTACTGCGCCGATCTGGGTTACGGCGTGGCGCGGGGCGCGGAGATGCTTTCCCTGATGCTGGGCTTCGGCATCGTGAGCCGCATCCTCTCGGGCTGGATCGCCGACCGGGTCGGCGGCATCAAGACCCTGCTGCTGGGCTCGACGCTGCAATGCGTGGCGCTGGTCTTCTACCTCGTCGACGAGTCGGTGAACTCGCTTTACCTAGCCTCGGCGCTGTTCGGGCTGTTCCAGGGCGGCATCGTGCCGTCCTACGCCATCATCGTGCGCGAATACTTCCCGCCGAAGGAAGCCGGCTTCCGCGTCGGCCTCGCCATCTCCTCGACGCTGATCGGCATGGCGCTGGGAGGCTGGATGGGCGGCGTGCTGTTCGACATGACGGGCTCCTACCGGGCCGCCTTCATCAACGGCATCGCCTGGAACCTGCTGAATGGCGCGGTCGCGTGGTGGCTGCTGTTCCGCCAGAACCGACGCAACGTCTTCGCGGCAGGCTAGAGGCGCATCGCCGCCAGCAAGGCGTCGCCGGTGTAGGGCTTGCGCACGCGGGGCACGCCCAGCAGCTTCGGTGGAAAGGCGATGTCCTCTCCGTACCCCGTCGTGAAGACGAAGCGTATGCCGAGCGACGCGAGCTGCTCGGCGATGGCGAAGCTCGTCTCGCGGCCGAGGTTGATGTCGAGCAGCGCGAATTCGGGCGGGCGTGTCGAAATGGCTTTGAGGGCCTGCGCGACGCTCGACGCTACCCGGACCGATTCGATGCCGGCGCGCAGCAGCGCGCTCTCCGCATCGAGCGCGATGATCATGTTGTCCTCGACGATCAGCACGTCCCGGGGCAGCTCCGTGTTCTGCACCTGGGGTGCGGCTTCCTCGACCGGCTCATCCGCCGTCCCCGGCGCGGGACGGACATAGCTGGCCGGGATCATGAAGGTCGCCCGGATGCCCTTCGCCTCGTAGTCGAGGGTCGCCTCGCCCTTCAGATCATAGGGGATCGATCGCTCGATCACCGTCGATCCGAAGCCGCGGCGCGTCGGCGCTTTCACCGGCGGGCCGCCATGCTCGGTCCAGGTGACGTGCAGGTTCTTCTGCGCATCCAACTGTGTGCCGATGTCGATATGGCCGTGGCTGTCGCTCAGCGCCCCGTACTTGGCCGAGTTCGTCATCAACTCGTGCATAACCAGCGCAAGGGTCGTGAAGCCCTGCGGCTCCAGCAACACCTCCGGCCCCGACAGCCGCACGCGCGAGGCCTTGCCGCCGAGATAGGCACCGGCTTCCGCCGCGACGAGGCCGCGGAAGGAGGCGGGTCCCCAATTGTCCGCGGTGATCTGGTCGTGCGCCCGGGCCAGCGCCTGGATGCGTCCGCCCACCACCTCGGTGAAGGCATCGACCGTCAGCGACGGATCGCGGCTCTGCGAGATGACGCCCCGGATCAGACCCAGGATATTGCGGACCCGATGATTGAGCTCAGCGATCAGGAGTTCCTGCCTCTCCTCCGCACGCCGGCGCTCGACCTCGGTGATGTCGGACAACCGCAGGATGACCTCGAGCAGGCTGACTCGCAGGCTTTCGGCAATGCGCACGTCGACCGGCAGCCACGGGATGGACTGCCCGCTCACCGTCTCGCACCACAGCTCAAAGCTCTTGCGCGGCGTGAGACGCGACCCCAGCGGGCCGACACTGACCTGCTTGCTCGGATCCCCCGCCCAATTCACGGAGCGCGCGACTTCCTTGCGGAAGAAGACGAGGAAATCACGTGCCGGACGCGACAGCGGGACCACGAGCATGCCGGCCGCACGATCGGCGAAAACCCGGCCCGGCGGATACTCCGCCGCGATCTCGTGGCTGGCCAGCACCTCGCCGAGATTGCGGCGGGTCAGATGGTCGATCAGGCCGGCGAACTGCTCCTGCGTCGGCGCCATGCCCTGCAGCGTCGCATGCCCGCCCGTCCACACGCCGATGCCGTCGCACGACAGCAGTTCGGCGAATTCGTCGAGATGCGAGACGATGCTGTCGAAGCGGGTGGCTTCCGCCGCCATCACGGTGACGAGCTGGTTGTGCAGCTTGCGGGCGCGCGCCTCGTAGGCCGATTCGCTGTCGCGCTCGCGGCTTTCCATCAGCAGCGAGAACATCTGGCCGAACAGTTCGGCGGCGGTGCGCCGCTCGAACGGCACGTTGTGCGGCCCATAGTGATGGCAGGCGAACAGCCCCCACAGCTTGCCGTCGCGCAGGATCGAAACCGACATGGACGCGCCGACACCCATGTTCTGCAGGTATTCGATGTGGATCGGCGACACGCTGCGCAGCACGCTCATCGACAGGTCGAGCGGCCTGCCGCCGATGAGGCCGGGCTCCACCGCGGCGGGCGTGGCCAGAAGGTCGGGAATGATGCGCAGCCAGTTTCGTTCATAGAGGATGCGCGCCTGCCGGGGAATGTCGGAGGCGGGATAATGCAGGCCGAGATAGCTTTCGAGCCCACCGCGCGCCGATTCGGCGATCAC
Organism: uncultured Rhodospirillaceae bacterium; assembly: GCA_945952105.1. GTDB lineage: Bacteria > Pseudomonadota > Alphaproteobacteria > Reyranellales > Reyranellaceae > Reyranella. Next base: position 32,259 of record CAMFGZ010000007.1, read on the forward strand.
CTCGCCCGACCCGTCCTGGTCGAAACGATAGACCATCACGCGATCGAATCCCGTGAGACCGCGCATCTCGCGGGCGGCCACGCGATAGAAGTTCCGCAGTTCCGATGCCTGCTGCAGGCGGGCGATCATGGCGCGAACCAGGGCACCCGAGTTCACGCCCTCCTCGTGCATGCAGGGCTCGCACTCGATGACGACGGCGCCGTCGACCGTGTGCACGGCAATGTCGAAGCGCGGTCCGTCCTTGAGCAGCGGCACGGCAAATGACCGCGCCACGGTGTTGGTGAAGAGTGCCGTCTGGAGCTGTCCACGAATCAGGTGGATGGCATCGTGCGTGAACACATCCTCGATCGGCCGCCCGATCAGCTCCAGCGGCCCGGCGCCAAGCCACTCCACGGCATTGCGCGACAGGCGCGTGATCGTCCATTGCGTGCTGTCGAGAGCCATCAGGAAGCCGAACGACTGAATGGCACCCAGCAGATGGATCGGCTCGCGGTCGCAGTTTTCGAGATCGACCGGGATCGTCGGCATTTCGGAGGATGAAGCGCGGCCCGGGTCAGACATGCGCCGGTTCCGCGCCGAACAGGCCGAAAGCCTCGCGCGCGCCGAGCAACGTCCGCTGCGGCGAATCCAGGACCGCCTCGGAGGCTTCCAGACGTTGCAGGAACCCCCGCCACAAGTCGCCCCCCGCGCCATGGCCAAGATAGTGGGTGGCCGCGCGGACTCCGGGGTCGCCGCTTTCCGCCGCGCGCTTCACCAGCAGTTTCCCGCCCAGCCGCGATCCCTCGAGCACGTAGAGCCTGCCGAACAGCCGCGCCTCGTCCGTGGTCGCGCTCACGTCCCGCGCAGGCGGCACGGCGACATCGAGTATGTCGAGGTCCCGCATAAGCGCCTGCGAACGGCGACGTTCCGTCCAGTCGGGCAGGAGACGCTCCACGCCACCCGCCTCGAGGGCGCGCTCGAGAGGAAGGACGGCGCGCGCCAGCGCCGTCAGGAACGCTTCGTAAGCATGCCGGTCGGTGCCGAAGGGTCCGGAAAAGCGCGCGTCGACTTCCGCGTGGAGATTTGCCGTCGCTGCACGCAGCATCTGGCGGGCGGAAGGTCGTCCGGGCGCAGCCAAGGTCGGAGCTAGCCGCATCTGAAACATACTACGCAAAACCCTCCCGGATGTTCGAGTGCCGTACGGGGATATATTTGGGGAACCGATCCGCGGCGGAAGCGTTGGCGGCGCCCAGCGGGCATTTGCCCCGTCTGGCCGTGCTCCAAGGGGCTCTGTAGGATCGTGGAGAAGGCCACCGGCCGCCCTCCAGCCACGGACACCCCATGCGCATCGTCGCCATCCGCGACATCGTTTCGCCCATCCGCTCCAACATCGCCAACGCCTACATCGACTTTAGCCAGATGACCGCATCGGTCGTGGCCGTGGTCACCGACGTGATGGTCGACGGCAAGCCGGTAGTCGGGTTCGGCTTCAACTCCAACGGCCGCTATGCGCAGCACGGGCTACTGGGCGAGCGCTTCATTCCGCGCCTCAGCCAGGCCAAGCCGGAGTCGCTGCTCGACGCCGAGGGCCTGATCGACCCCGCCAAGTGCTGGGCCGCCCTGATGGCCAACGAGAAGCCGGGCGGCCATGGCGAGCGCTCGGTCGCCGTCGGCGTGCTCGACATGGCGATCTGGGACGCCGTCGCCAAGGCCAAGAGGGTGCCGCTCTGGAAGCTGCTGGCCGACCGGTACAATGGCGGCCAGGCCGACGAGAAGGCTTGGGTCTATGCCGCCGGCGGCTACTATTATCCGGGTAAGGGCCTCGACGGGCTGCAGGACGAGATGAAGCACTATCTCGGCCTCGGCTACTCCTGCGTGAAGATGAAGGTGGGCGGCGTGCCGCTGGCCGAGGACCTGAAGCGCATCGAGGCGGTACTGAAGATCGTCGGCGCCGGCGAGCGCCTCGCCGTCGACGTGAACGGCAAGTTCGACCTCACGACGGCGATCGAGTTCGGCCGCGCCATCAAGGACTTCGGCCTGCGCTGGTACGAGGAGCCGCTGGACCCGCTCGACTATCTGGCGCATGCCGCACTCGCCACCGAATACGCGCCGCCGCTCGCCACCGGCGAGAACCTGTTCTCGATGCAGGATGCGCGGAACCTGATCCGACATGGCGGCCTGCGGCCCGACCGCGACATCCTGCAATACGACCCCGCCCTCTCCTACGGGCTGGTCGAGTATCTGCGCACGATCGAGATGCTGAAGGCGCACGGCTGGTCGCCACGGCGCTGCGTGCCGCACGGCGGCCACCAGTTCGCGCTGAACATCGCCGTCGGCCTCCAGTGCGGCGGCAACGAATCCTACCCGCAGGTCTTCGCGCCGTTCGGCGGCTTCGCCGACGACTGCGCCGTGGTCGACGGCCGCGTGTCGCTGCCCGACGCGCCGGGCATCGGCTTCGAACGCAAGGCCGACCTGTGGGCGGTGATGAAGGGGATCAACTAGGAGTCACTCCTGCCCATACGAATGGGGACGGGGCGACGTCTTACGCCGCCGGAGGAATCATAGGTTTCCTGTGATCGTTCTTCCTCTGCCGCTACCGGACATTGCCAAGGCAATGTCCGCCCGCTTCGCCGGCTGAGCTACGCTCAGCCACCTATTCCGGCTTCAACAAACCGAGCTTCAACAGCTCCGACACATTGGCCTCGTCGGCCTTCAGCGCCGCGGTGAATTCCTCCGGCGTCGAGGGGCGGACGATGGCGCCCAGCTCGCGCAGCTTCCTGTTCGCGGCCTCGTCCTTGAGGCCGGCCACCACGCCCTCGTTCAGGCGCGCGATGATCGGTTTGGGCGTGTCGGGGTTGGTGAAGACGCCGGCCGTCGTGCTGCCGTCGAACGGCTTGAGGCCGATGTCGCCCATCGTCGGCACGTTGGGCAGGTCCGGCACGGGCTGCAGGCTGAACGTCGCGAGCGGCCGCAGCTTGCCGGACTGGATGTGCGGCATCGAGCTGGTGAGCTGGTCGGCGAACAGGTCGAGATTGCCCGCCAGCAGGTCGGCGATACCCGGCCCGGCCCCGCGATAGGGAATGATGTTGAATTGCACGTTTTCGTTGAGCTGCAGGCGCAGGATGCCGACATGGTTGGTCGTGCCGTTGCCGGAATGGCCGATCGAGATGGCGCCGGGCTTCGCCCTGGCCTCGGCCATCACGCTCTTCATGTCCCTGAAGCGGCTGTCGGCGCGCGTGACCACCAGCGTCGGCACGGTGGTGAGGATGCTGACCGGCGCCATCTGCGGCAACAGCGGCTGTTTGCCCGCGAACAGCGGCGCGACATAGGCGACGGTGAAACTCGCCATGGAGATCGTGTAGCCGTCGGGCGGCGTGTTGAGCGCGGCCTCGAGGCCCACGACGCCGCCGGCGCCCGGCTTGTTGTCGATCAGGATGCCCTGGCCGAGATGGCGGCCCATCGGGTCGGAGACGATGCGGGCGGTGACGTCGTAGTTGCCGCCCGGCGCAAAGGGGATCACCCAACGGATCTGCTTGCTGGGGAAGGTCTGCGCCGTGGCTTGCCTTCCCATGCCGGCCATTGCCAGGCCGGCGACGCCGGCCCCGAGAAGGCCGCGCCTGTCCATCTTCATGATCCCCCCTTTTGTTTTATCAGCCTCGCCAGTTGTCCCAGCCGGTACCGTGAGTCTGGTAGCGGCCATCCTGCGGGATGCCCGAGTTCGCGCATCCTGCCACAGCGCCGGCGATAGCGAACGCCATGACCAGCCCGATCGTCCTGATGAAGGTTGTCATGTCGTGGACATGACACCCGCTCACTCTGGTTTCAACAAACCCGACTTCACAAGTGCGCTAACGCCGACTTCCTGATCCTTCATGTAAGCTGCGAACTCCTCCATGGTCGACGGCCGCGGCACGGCGCCGAGTTCGGCGAGCTTCGCGGCGATGGCGGGCTCCTTCAGCGCCGTGACGACACTGCCGTTCAGGGTTGTCAGGATCGGCTTGGGCGTCTCGACACGCGCCAGGAGGCCGGCCGTCGTGCCGCCATCGAACGGCTTGCTGCCGATGTCGGTGAGCGACGGCATGTCGGGAAGCTGCGGGATGCGCTCCGGGCTCATCGCCAGCATGCCTTTCAGCTTGCCCGACTTGATGTGCGGCAGGGATGTCGTGAGCTGGTCCATGTAGAGGTCGATCTGCCCCGCCATCAGGTCGTTGAGGCCGGGGCCCGAGCCCTTGTAGGGGATGATGTTGAACTTCACGCCCTCGTTCACCTCGAGACGCAGGATGGCGATGTGGTTGGTGGTGCCGTTGCCGGCATGGCCGATGGTGACCGTGCCCGGCTTCGCCTTGGCTTCGGCCAGGACGGCGCGCATGTCGGCAAAGCGACCGTCGGGCTTGCCGACGAGGATCATCGGCACGGTCGACAGAAGGCTGATTGGCGCGAACTGCGGCACCAGCGACGGCTTGCCCGCAAGGTAGGGCGAGACGAACAGCACGCTGAAGCTGCCCATGACGACGGTGTAGCCGTCGGCCGGTGCACTCGCCGCCGCCTCGGCGCCCACGAGGCCACCGGCCCCGGGCCGGTTGTCGACGATGACCTGCTGGCCAAGATTACGCGACATCCCCTCGCCGACCAGCCGGGACGTCAGGTCGTAGTTGCCGCCGGCCGCAAAGGGCGCGATCCAGCGAATGGGCTTGGACGGGAAGTTCTGCGCCCGAACCGGTCCCGTCGCCCCGGCCGTGGCCGTCAGCGCCAGGCCCGTGCCCAGAAGTCTGCGTCGCGATAACGTCATCTCAATTCCTCCGAATCCGCTTCAGACAGATTGCAATTTCCGCCGATGAACGCCACATCGGATGGGCCCATTCACTCGCGGAGAGAAACACCGGATGCCAGAGCAGCATACCCCGCTCATTGCCACCATTGCTGCGGGTCTGATGCTCGCTTTCGTCTTCGGTCTCATCGCGCAGCGGCTGCGCATTCAGCCGCTGGTCGGCTATCTGCTCGCCGGCGTCATGGTCGGTCCCTACACCCCGGGCTTCACGGCCGATCCCGCGCTCGCCACGGAACTCGCCGAGATCGGCGTCATCCTCCTGATGTTCGGCGTGGGCCTGCACTTCTCGTTGAAGGACCTGCTCTCGGTCGCACGGATCGCCATCCCCGGCGCCATCGGCCAGATCTCCGTCGCAACCTTGATGGGCGCCGGTCTCTCCTGGGCCCTTGGCTGGACCCCGCTCGCCGGCTTCGTGTTCGGTCTGGCCCTCTCGGTGGCCAGTACAGTGGTCCTCATCCGCGCCTTGCAGGACCGCCACATCCTGGAAACCCACCGGGGCCGAATCGCGGTCGGATGGCTGGTCGTCGAGGACCTCGCCATGGTCCTGGCGCTCGTCCTCCTGCCGGCCCTGGCGCTGGCGACCGCGGGCAACGGCGTGCCGGCCACCCGCATCCTGTTCTCGCTCCTCATCGTGCTGGCCAAGGTCTCGATCTTCGTGGCGATCATGCTGGTCGTCGGCCGGCGGCTCATTCCATGGCTGATGCATCACACTGCGCACACCGGATCGCGCGAACTGTTCCGGCTCGCCGTCTACGCGGTCGCGCTGGGCGTCGCCTACGGCGCCCACTATTTCTTCGACGTGTCCTTCGCGCTCGGCGCCTTCTTTGCCGGCATGGTGCTGGGCGAGAGCGATCTCAGCCAGCGCGCGGCGGAAGAAGCCATCCCGCTGCGCGATGCCTTCGCGGTTCTCTTCTTCGTCTCGGTGGGCATGCTGCTCAATCCGAGCGTGTTCGTGAATGCGCCGCTGGCCGTGATCGCCACCATCGCGATCATCGTCGTCGGCAAGTCGGTGGCCGCCTACCTGATCGTCCGCGCCTTCGGCCACAGCCGGTCGACCGCTTTCACCGTCTCGGCAAGCCTCGCGCAGATCGGCGAATTCTCCTTCATCCTGATCGGTATCGGCATCACTCTCAACATGGTGCCGAAGGAATCGCGCGACCTCATCCTGGCCGGTGCCATCGTGTCGATCATGATCAATCCGTTCGTCTTCACGCTGCTCGAACGCCTGAACACCGACAAGGAAGCCGCGCCGACCGACAAGCCCGACGAGTCGACCACCGATCTCACGCCGACGACACTCAGCGGCCACGACATCGTCATCGGCTATGGCCGGGTCGGCTCGCTGGTGGGCGCCGGCCTGAAGGACGACGGCGGCAACCTGATCGTCGTCGAGGCCAGCGACGCGGGTGTCGACCGCGCGCGCAAGGACGGCGCCGAGGTGTTTTCGGGCAACGCGGCCGAGCCGGCGCTGATCGCGGCCATCAACCTCGCCGGCGCCCGCCGCCTCTACGTCACCATTCCCGAAGCCTTCGAGGCCGGCCAGATCATCCAGCAGGCCCGCGCCGCCAACCCGAAACTCGACATCCTGGCGCGGGCGCATTCGAGTGCGACGGTCGAGCATTTCGAGAAGCTTGGCGCCAATCTCATCGTCCTGGGCGAGACCGAGATTGCACATCGCATGCTGGAGCGCGGGCGGGGCGACATGGCGGCCGCCGTTCCGGTCTGATCCGGTTCGGCGAGCTTGCACGGCGCGCCGGCCGGCGGGTGTGATAGAAGACGAGGTCTTCGGTCATGCCGCCGGAACGGTTCGAGAGCGAGATGTCCCTGCCCCTGCGCGTCGCCTGTCTTCTCTGCCTTACCGCCGCGTTGCCCTCGCTCGCCCAGGCTCAGGCTCCGGCGGTTCTCGACTGCACCGGCCCTTTTGCCCGCAATGCCGACGAGCGCACCCTCGCCCGCATCTTCGGCGCGGAGAATGTCGAACGCGCGAATATTCCCGTGGGCGAAGGCAATACGGAGCCCGGCACCGCCATCTTCCCGAACGACCCCGGCAGGCGCATCGACATCCTCTGGCATGACGCCTATGCACGTCCCAACGTGGTGATCATCCGCAATGGCTCCACCTGGCCGGTCGCCGTCGCGGGCCTCGACAAGCCGATTGCCAACGGCGCGACGCTGGCCGAGGTCGAGGCGATGAACGGCAAGCCGTTCACGCTGACGGGCTTCGGCTGGGATCTCGGCGGTTACAGCAACAGCTGGGACGGTGGACGGCTCGACAAGCCGGTGGGCGGCTGCAATCTCTCGCTGCGGTTCGATCCGCCGAAGGACGCTCCCGGCGACGCGCTCGACAAGGTCAACGGCGACGTCGAATTCCTGTCGACCGACAGCGCCATGCGGCAGGTCAAGCCGGTCGTCGTCGAGATCGAACTCGGCTGGCCGCAGTAGCCTATTGCGACTTGCGCCTGAACACGGCGAGCGTGCCGAGCTTGCCGGCCGGAACGTAGCGCTGGCGCCACGCCGGCGCGCGCTCGTCGAAGAAGGCCTCGTCGAAGATGTTCAGCAGGATGTAGTCGAAGTTGCCGCGCTGGATCTCTTCGTCGAGCCTGCCCTGCTGCAGCGCGCGCAGGGCGGGAACCCGCATCTTGCCGTCCAGGTTCACGACACGGTCGGGCAGCATGAAGCCGAAGCGTCCCGATTCCATCATCCCGATGCGTGACCCGTCGGACATGAACGGCGACCGGGCGAGCGCATAGGCCGAGGAACCGAAGTAGCCCCTATAGGGAACGCCCCAGGGTTCGGCGATCCAGTAGGCATTGGAGAGGATGGCGGCGAGCAGGACGGTGGAAGCCGCGGCGGCGAACACCTTGGACGCTTCGAACCGCCTCGCCGCGGCGACGATCACGAGCGAGAGCAGGATGACGATCAGCAGCTTCACGGGGCCGAAGTAACGCTCGTAGAACTGGACCGCGGAGCTCACCAGCGGATAGTAGGCCAACAGCACGACGTTCGATGTAGCCAGGGCCATCAGGACGAGACGCGTCGGCGCATCGGCCAGCCCGGAGCGAGGACGGAACACGGCAACCATCAGCCCGAGGGCCAGAAGCGCCGCCACCATGCCCCCCACCACCGGCGGCTCCGTTAGGAACTGCCTCATGCGCACGAACAGGATCGGCACGAAGGAGACGATGAAGGCACGGATCGTATCCGCCGGATGGCTGAACGGACGCAGCGCCGACGAGGTCGCTACGCCGCTCTGGGGCACGAACAAGCCCGCCACCCAATAGCAGTAGGCGATCCACGGCAGCACCAGCAGGCAGGCAATCAGTCCCGCGATCACCAGCTCGAAGAAACGTGCCCGCGAGCGGTCCGCGATCAGCAGGGCCAGCATGACGAACGCGCAGACGAAGACGCCGTCGTTGCGCGCAAGCATCAGGACGCCCGCGCTCACGCCCATCGCCGCGGCGTGCCGCAGGCTGGGTGCCCGGACCGGCGTCCCGGCGCTGCGCTGCGCGATCACCAGGAAGAGCAGGAGGGCGGACAGATAGAGGCCGCTCTCCATGCCGTTCACGTAGAGCTCGTTCAGCTGGTGATCCCAAAGGAACAGGCCCGCGACGAGCGGAATGCCCAGGAGGGGAATCGGCAGGCGTGTCGCGCGCTGGACGAAAAGGACGAGCAGGAAGGCACCGCCGATCCAGAAGGCGTAACTCGCGGCGTAGAGGATCGCGAAGGCCGCGCGGTCCGAGCCGGCCAGATAGGCGATGGCACAGAGAAGCGCCCAGAGCGGCTGGATGCCCGAGGTCCATTCGACGCCGTCGATCGTGATGCCGGCGCCCCGCGCGGCATTGCGGGCGATGGTCAGATAGTAATAGGCGTCATCGCCGCCCTCGGCGAAGGCCACCGCGACGAGGTCCGTCGACAGGAGGCGATTGGCGCTTTCGGCGACCTTGAACAGAAGGCAGGCACCGATCAGCACGAGGAGGAAAGCGACGAGAATCCTGTTCGTCGTGGAGGTCGCGGTTCGCGATGTCCCGGACCGATGCGGACGCGACGGGCGCAGATCCACGTAATTCCCCCTCTGATCCGCGAACGGTATATATTGCGGCCATCAATGAGCCTGGTTGTCCTATATTTGGCGGGGGCGCTGGTTGCAACGATCGCAAACGTTGCGACCCAGGAGCTGGTCTGGCGCCTGCTCGGCGGCGGCGGCCTCTATTATTCGATGATCGCCGGCACGGGCGTGGGCCTGCTCGTCAAATACACTTGGGACAAGCGGCTGATCTTCTCCTACCGGCCGGCCTCCCCTACCCACGATTTCATGACGTTTCTGCTCTACGCCGCGATGGGAGTCGCGACGACGGCCATCTTCTGGGCCGTGGAGCTGGCGTTCTGGTACACGTTCCATACGACGACCATGCGATACGTCGGCGGCGTCCTCGGCCTCGCCATCGGCTACTGGGCGAAGTACCGCCTCGACAAGCGCTTCGTCTTCCGTTCCCAGCCATAACCCGCCGGCTTCCCGCGACCCCGACATGCGCCTTCGCTTCCTGCTCGCCGTTGCAGCCCTGCTGATCGTCATCGCCGGAATCGCCGCGTCCTGGTGGGCCGTCGGATCGCTGGGCATCGTCACGCCCGAGAAGATCGGCGAGTGGCTCGCGGCGACGCGGGGTCATCCGTGGGCGCCGGCCGTGATCGTGGCGGCGTTCCTGATCGCCGGCGTCGTCGTCTTTCCCATCCACGGCGTCGTGCTCGCGACGGCCACCGTCTTCGGCGGCTGGACCGGCTTCGCCTACTCCGCGGTCGGCGTGTTCTTCAGCGGCTGGGTGCCCTATTTCATCGGCGCACTTCTCGGCAAGGACGCGGTCGCCCGCAACTTCGGCCCCCGGGTGCAGCCCGTCCTTCGGGCGGCCAAGGAACATGGCGTACTCGTCGTCGTCGGGTTGCGGATCGTGCCCGCCGCCCCGGGGACGCTCACCAATCTGGCCCTCGGCGCGAGCGGTGTCCGGTTCATGGACTTCATCATCGGGACACTCATCGGGATGCTGCCGGGCCTCATCGTGGTATCGCTGATGGGCGACCGCATCATGTCTTTCCTGCAGGCCCCGTCTTTCGCCGACATCGTCCTGCTCGCCCTGTGCATCGCCGCCTATGGCGCTGTGGTGTGGGGCGCGCAGATCCTGGTGTCGCGCTGGCGCAAATAGCTACTGCCCCGCGCGCTTCGCCGCGCCGCTCCTGATCGCCTCGGCAATGGCCGCCGCGATGCGCCGGTTGCCCTCCGCCGACATGTGGAAATTGAAGAAGATCGCGCGCTTGCCCGGATCGGATGCCGCCCGATCGATCGTATCGTAGGTGTCGAGCGTGCCGATGCCGGCCCGGGATGCACAGGCGAGGACGGCGCGGGTCTGACGGATCTCGTCGACGATCCACGGCGGGCGCGGATCCAGGTTCCAGACCGGCGGCGCATAGAGGCCCACGACCAGGGTGGGAACGCCGAGTTCCGCCAGCCGCTCCATCAGCGGACAGGCAAGCGCTTCGCCTGCCCCTCGCGGCAGGACACGGACCCCCGCCGCCTGCCATTCGTAAGGGTCGCCCACCCGTCGCATGATCGTCTCGAGCAGGGCGGACCAGCCGAACACGTCGCGCAGCACGCGCAGGTGCCAGGGGATGGCGGCGTCAGGCGAGACCGGCACGTTGCGCAGGACGAGCTTGCCGCCGACCAGGTCGAAGTATGGCTTTTCCTTCCCCCACAAGCGGCGATATTCGCTGCGTCGCAGGTCGTCGGCGATGAAACCGACAATCAGGAGGCCGGGCTTGTCCCGGGCCACGAGCTGTTCGGCATGGAGCACGATCTGGTCGAGGCCGAAGCCCACGACGCCACCGTTCAGGACCTTCCTTCCGAGATCGGCTTGAAGCAGCGCGGGCCAGCTCCCGTCATCGGCGATTTCGGCGCCGTAGGTGAAGGAGTCCCCGGTTGCCAGGATCGGCGCGCCGGCGGATGCGCCCGGACCCTCCGGCACGACACGAAAGCCGCGGGAATCGTGATTGGCCTCGGGTGATTTGAAGTCGGGCCGCGACACGAAGCCCAGCCGTGGGTCGAAGGCGAACTGGCCCTGCATTTCGCCCTCGAAGCGGGCCTGCGAGGCCAGCACGAAATTCGGCCAGCGCACCAGCCACTCGCTTCCCCGATTGAAGCGCGTCACCAGCTCGAGTCCGACGAGCGCGACGAGGATGGAGACCGCGACCAGGATGATCCGGCCCAACCATTCGGCCGCGGGCGACAACCGGCTCATTGGGGCGCCGCCGCGCGTGCCAGCATCATCCGAATCCGTTCGGCCGGCCGCGCCAGGGCGCGGCGCGCGGGAATGTCCCACAGGCGCGACAGCACGAAGGCCGCGACGACAACGCAAGCGGCGACCGCCAGCACGAAAGACATCGGGAAGGCGGCCGCACCCGGCGAGACCGTCGCGGGCTGTAGCAAGATGACCAGCGGCGCGTGGAGCGCATAGACCGGATACGACACTTCGCCGAGCCATGCGTAAGTGATTTGCTCAATGCGCGTCGCCGGCTCGACGGTCGAGGACCAGATCAGGACCGGAACGAGGAGCGCCGAGGCGAGGTAAGTGAGCCTGCCATAGGGCAGGAGACAGATCGCGACCAGGATCACGCAGGCCACGATCGGCCAGAACGCCGGCAGGCGCGGCGGCACGCGCTGCCAGAGACGGAACACCAGCACACCGGCCAGGAAGAAGAACAGCGCGCGCGCCAGGCCGCCGCCGAACGTGCCCAGGCTGAAGCCCGGCGGCACGATGTGGAAATGCATGCTTTGCACGAGGCAGGCGAACGAGACCGTCATGACGATCAGGAGCGCCTGGGTCGAGGGACGCGCAATGCCGTATATCCAGTTCACGACCAGCTCGTAGAAGAGCGACCAGGCCGGCGGATTGAGCGGAAAGAGGAAGTCGTCGATGGTCAGCGTCCCCGTGCGCACGGCGAACGGCGCGAAAGCCGGCAGGAAGACCAGCGCCATCGCGGTGGCCGTCACGAGCCGGCTCCATTCACCCGGCAGGCTCGGCCTCGCGATTTCAGCCGTGAGCCCGAGCAGGAGGCCGAGGAAATACATCGGATAGAGACGCACCAGACGCCGCGTCATGAAAGCGCCGGCCGTCATGCCGTCCCGCAGCCGCTGCTCGTAGGTAAAGGAGAGGATGAAGCCGCTCAGGCAGAAGAAATAATCCACGGCCACGACGGCGTTCGGGAACAGCGCCCTCGGCGCCAATCCACTCGCCGTGAAATGATAAAGCATCACGCAGATGGCCGCGATACCGCGTGTCGCATCGAGCGTCAGGAAGCGACGCGCCCCGGAACTCATCGAACGTTCACTTGATCCCCCACCCGCGACCACGCTAGCAGCGGCGGCCGGCAGGCCATAGGCAAATTCGCGCCTGTGACATCAGAACGGCAACCCGACATAGTTCTCGGCAAACACCGTCTGCGCGGCGCGCGAGGAGGCGAGATAGTCGATCTCCGCGCGCTGCATCTCCGCCTCGAAACTGTGTTCGGGATGCAGCTTGTGCATCGCCAGGGTGAGCCACCAGGAGAAGCGCTCCGCCTTCCACACGCGGGCCGCCGCCATCTCGCCATAAGCGCCGAGAAGCGAGCCGTCGTTACGGCGGTAATGGGCCTCCAGCGCGCGCGAGAGGTAGTGGATGTCGGAGGCCGCGAGATTCAGGCCCTTGGCGCCGGTCGGCGGCACGATATGGGCCGCGTCGCCCGCGAGGAACAGCCGCCCGTGCCGCATCGGCAGGAACACGAAGCTGTGCAGCGCCGTGAAGCTCTTCTCCAGCGCCGGCCCGGTCGTGATGTGCGGGGCCACGTCGGGCCCGAAACGGGTCTTGAGCTCCTCCCAGATTCGGTCGTCGGACCACGCCTCGATCTTCTCGTCGAGGCTGCACTGGATGTAGTAGCGGCTGCGCGTGCGCGAGCGCATCGAGGCCAGGGCGAAGCCATGCGCGTGGCTGGCATAGATCAACTCGTCCGAACAGGGCGGCACGTCGGCCAGGATGCCGAGCCAGCCGAACGGATAGGCGCGCTCGAAGGAGCGGCCGGCGGCCGCCGGGATCGACGCCCGGCTCGCGCCGTGGAAACCGTCGCAGCCGGCGATGAAGTCACAGGTGAGTTCATGCGCCTCGCCTCCGAGGCGGTATCGAACGCACGGTCGATCGCTTTCGAGATCATGCAGCTCGACGTCGGATGCCTCCCACACGATCGGCCCGTCGCCGGCAAGGCGGGCCGCGATCAGATCGCGCGTCACCTCGCTCTGGCCGTAAACCGTGACCGCCTTGCCGGTGAGACCGGCAAGATCGATGCGGAAGCGGCGGCCGCCGACGGCCAGCTCCACACCTCCATGCACGAGGCCCTCGCGATGCAGCCGCTCCGCGACACCCGCCTGCTCCAGCAGCCCGACCGTTCCCTGTTCGAGGACGCCGGCCCTGACCCTGGCCTCGACATAGGCCCGCGACCTGGCTTCGAGGATGACGCTATCGATACCGTGGGTCTTCAGCAGGCGAGCGAGCAGAAGCCCGGCCGGCCCCGCGCCAACAATGCCGACCTGCGTCCGTTGCTGGCGCGCCATTCATTCCCGCTCCCTGTTGGCTCGATGCTAGGCCGGGATCGGGCTGCCGCTCAAGGCTGGCCTCGCCTGCGATTTTGCCCGCGCCATGGAACCGGGCGTACCGATGCGTCCTTTTCGTCCAGCGGGACCATTCAGAAAACCGGCGATTTCTGCCTTAGTTCTGCATCATACTGGCGTCAGGCTCAGGGCCGCCAGGACGCCCGGCAAGAAAAGACAAACAGTGAGGCTAGCGATGAAGAGACGTGTTCTGACGCAGGCGCTGTTGATGGGACTGGTTGCGAGGCCCGTCTTTGCCGCGAATCCGCCGCCCGCGTTGCAGGAGACGCCAGGTCTGCTCGACAAGGTGAAATCGGGCGCCTTGCCGCCGATCGACAAGCGCCTGCCGCGACAGCCCCGCGTCATCGAGAGCTTCTCGGGAACCGACGGTCCGGGCCGGCACGGCGGCCAGCTCAACATGCTGGTCGCGGCCACGCGCGATACCCGCCTGATGACGGTCTACAGCTACACACGCCTGATCATCTACGACGACAAGTTCAAGCTGCATCCCGACATCCTCGAGAGCTACGAGGTCAAGGAAGGCCGTGAGTTCACGCTGAAGCTGCGGGCGGGACACAAATGGTCCGACGGTCACCCGTTCACGACCGAGGACTTCCGCTTCTTCTGGGAGGACGTCGCCAACAACAAGGACCTGTCGCCGAACGGTCCGTCGGTGGAACTGCTGGTCGACGGAAAGCCGCCCAAGGTCGACATCATCGACGAGCTGACGATCCGCTACAGTTGGGACAAGCCCAATCCCGACTTCATCGAGAGCCAGGCGCGCGCCGCCCCGCTCTTCCTGTTCCGGCCGGCGCATTACCTGAAGACGCTGCACGGCAAGTACACGGAGGAGGAGGAAATCCTCAAGCGCTACAAGGGCAGCCGCTGGGCCAACGTGTTCAAGCGCCAGGATGCGATGTACGGCAACAGCAACGTCGACCTGCCGACGCTCAACCCGTGGGTCCTCACCACCGTGCCGCCGGCACAACGCTTCGTCTTCGTGCGCAATCCCTACTTCCACCGCATCGACAGCAAGGGCAAGCAGCTGCCCTACATCAACGACGTGATCATGACGGTGGTCGCATCCAACCTCATTCCCGCCAAGGCGGGCCTGGGCGAATCGGACCTGCAGCCTCGCTATCTCGGCCTGCGCGACTACACCTTCCTGCGCGACGCCGCGAAGACCTCGGGCATCAAGGCGCTACTGTGGGAGAAGGGTTCGGGGTCGGAAGTCGCGTTCTATCCGAACTTGAACGCCAACGACGAAACCTGGCGCAAGCTCAACCGCGACGTCCGCTTCCGCCGCGCGCTGTCGCTGGCGATCAATCGCGACGAGCTGAGCGACGTCGTCTACAGCGGCCTGGCCAAGCCGTCCGCCAACACGATCATGCCGCGCTCGCCGCTGTTCAAGCCGGAATACGCGACCAAGTGGGCGACTCACGACGTCAAGGCGTCCAACAAGCTGCTCGACGAGATCGGACTCAACAAGAAGGGCGGCGACGGCATCCGCCTGCTGCCCAACGGTCAGCCGGCGATGTTCGTGATCGAGCATTCCAGCGAGAAGGCCGACGAGGTCGACAACATGACCCTGGTCGTCGACCAGTGGAAGAAGGTCGGCATCAAGGCGCTGTTGAAGCCGCAGAGCACCGACAATTTCCGCCTGCGCACAACCTCGGGCGAGGCGATCATGACCGCCTATGCCGGCGTGACCACGGCGGCGCCGACCCCGGACACCAGCCCGCGCGAATTCACCCCGGTGATGCAGGGCGGGCTGCAATGGCCGAAATGGGGGCTCTACGTCGAATCGAAGGGCAAGCAGGGCGAGCCCTGCGACATGGACGTCGGCAAGAAGCTGCTGGCGCTGCTGCAGAACTGGGAGCAGGCCGTCGACGCCGAGGGGCGCCGCAAGGCCTGGGAGGAAATCCTGGCCGTGAATGCCGAGGAGGTCTTCTCGATCGGCACCGTAAACGAGGTGCGCCAGCCCGTGACGGTCGGCAGGAAGGTGCGCAACGTGCCGGAGAAAGGCTACTGGGCGTGGGATCCGGGCGGATATATCGGGCTCTACGAGCCCGATACGTTCTGGATCGCCTCCTAGGCCCGGATCAGCCGGTGGGGGCCCGCTGCTGCTTCGGCTTCAGCGGGCCTTCGAAGAGGCAATAGCCGTCGAGCATGATGGTCGCGGCGCCCGGCTTCACCGAGCCCACGACGTCCATCTTGTTGCCACCGCCCACGATCGTGGTGGTCTTGAACTTCATGTCGGCGCCGAGCGTCGCCTTGAAGCCGCGCTCGGGGCGGCCTTCCTGCTGGAACCACCCCGTCACGTCCGTACCGTTGACGGTGACGTCGATGACCATCTTGTAGGTCGGGCACTTGCCACTTCCCGGCACGTTCAAACCATAGCCCGTCCACGTCCAGACGGCGGGCTCGGCCATAGAAGGCATCGCGGGAAGAAGGGCGGCCAGGGCGACCACGGCTACTTTTTTCAGCATCGACATTCCCTCACCGGAAGCTGGCACCAATGTCACACCGGCTGCAGCGGCGGGGATTCCATCGCGCAACCGGGTTCGCGAATTCTAGACCCTACTCAATATCGAAATCATGCCGATTTGAAGGCGTGCGCCGCCCTGTATGGGGACCACGACGTCATCGACCGGACTTCTTGCGGGCCTTCCGCGCGGGACCAGTCTTGGAAGCATGCGCGGTCTGCACCGCCTTCTCGGCCGCCCTGATCTTGTCGTCGCGGGTCGGATCCCCGACGGGCAGGTTGCGGGCAAAGTTAAGTCGGGATTCGGCGCGCAGCAGGAACTGCGCCTTCCTGGCTTCGGAAATCGGCTGACCCATGGCGCCTTCATAGCGGAAAACATGCCGGACGAGGATATCGTTCGGTCTACGCCTTGCGGGTCGGGCGCTTGCTGGCGGGCATGCCGGCTTCGGAACTGCCTTCATCCTTCTCGGTACGGTCGACGGTGCGCTCCACGCCGTAGCGGCCACCGTCTTCCTCCTCACGTTCGTAGCCGGGACCGTTTTCCGCGTGGGCTCCGTAGACACCTTTTTGCTGCTTTTCCTCGCGCCGGGCTTCCTTGGCCTGCTCGGTGGCGCTGTAGCTGGCCGACGCCTCGTTGGGATCGGGTTTCTTCGGGGCGCTGGTCATGAATCCTCCAAGGTCAGGCTGTATCAACAATCAAGACGCCGAAGGCCGGCGCACCGCGAGAAGCGTCCCGTAGCCCGCGACGGCGCAAAACACCGCGAGGATGGCGAAGAAGAAAGCAAAGGGATCGCCACGCGCGATTCCCAGCCAGAGCGCGAGGCCGGCGAACACGAGCGTCAGGACCACGGCGGTCCACCACACCGCGCGCACACCCAGCCGCAGCTTCTGAATGCGCTCGACCGGCTTGGGCGTTTGGGAGTGGCTCGCCTTATCCTCGGCGCTCGCTTCCTTGCGGTCAGGATCGGAAGACGGCGCGTCGTCGCCAGGAGGGCTGGGTTCGGCCATGAGCGTCAACGAACGACGGCGTCCGAGGCTGCATCGTCGTGCTACCCCGATTTCGGCGGTCTCTTTGCGAAAAGGGTGCGTTGGGCTCGCGGCGCCGCCTCGAGGCCTTCTGCGGTAAAGACGACCGATTTCGCGCGGCCCACCGGGTTCGATATGAGACCTTTGGCATGCAGCCGGTCGAGCGCGTCCCAATCGAAGGTCTTCCAGGCGCGCGCCCCGTCATGCAGCCCCTGCGCGAGCAGGGCGAGAACCGCCTCGTCGATGCGATCGAGATCCGGTTCGTCCTCGTTTTCCTCGTCCCGAGAATCGTCTGCCTCCGGGGTGGAGGCCGCCAGAGCATCGGCCCCCCAATCCTTTGCACCTGGCGCAGCGGCCCAGGCGCCCGCGGCGGAATGGACGTAAGCGACGGCCTCGCTGTCGTCGCCCATGCCGATGAAAGCCGGCAATGTCCGCGGAAGCGGCTTACTGCCCAGGAGATAGGCCGCACGTTACGGTTGGCCTCGACGGCCTCGGCCAGCGACTTCCGTGCGGCTGCGCTGTCCCCGGTGCGGTCATTGGGATTGAGGCGCAGCATCTCATGATAATGGCCGACAGCTTCGTCACGATGACCGAGGCGCCACAGGGCCAGGGCCAGCTCGTGGCGCGCGCGCATGTAAGGCCGGGTCTGGAGCCCCCCCGAACGAACCGGCGTCGTCCTGGAAGGCGGCCTCGCCCAACACTTCCGCACCGACGGCGACCGCTCGCCGGTAGAGTTCGAGCGCCTCGTTTGCATCGGCGGCTTCCTGCGCCAGGACGAGATAGGCGTCGGAACAGAGGGGCGACAGCGACAGCGCCTCCCGCGCCAGCGCAATCCTCTTTGCAGCCCTCGGCGCGTCCATCGCCTCGAAGGCTTTTTCCTGAGCGAGATCGAGGGCTTCATCGCCGTCCTCGTCGTCATCCAGCATCCGCACGACCGACATCAGCAGCGCGTCCATGTCCGATCCAAAGTCGGGCAGCGCGCGGGCAACTTCGGCCTTGCCCTTGCGGACAGCACCCTTTCGCTTCGTCTTTGTCCCTCGTGCCATGCCGCGCCTCGCCGCATCCGACCTGAGGGGGAGTAGAAACGGAATCGACATTTTGCTGGCGAAAATGGCGCTGATCGACAGGCAGGCTCGTTGTAATGGACCATTTATTGGTCTAGAAATAAACACGCTGAACCGCCAGCCGGCCCAAACCGGAGCCAGCCATGCAAGTGTCCGTGACAGATGCCAAAGGGCAGTTGACCGAGCTGGTTCGGCGAGCCGAAGCGGGGGACGAGGTCATCCTGACACGGCATGGCCATGCCGCGGTACGGCTGGTGCCGATCAAGGCGGCGACGGACCGGGAGTCCCGTCGGACTCTGCTCGAGGCTGTGCGGGCGTCCGCCGCCGCGAAGGCCACCGCCGGCCCAGGCGCGGCGCGCAGCCAGGACTTCCTCTATGGCGATGACGGGCTGCCCAAATGATGGCGGTCGATACGTCGGCGCTGATGGCGATCGTGCTCAATGAGGCGAGCGCGGATTCCTGTGTCTCGGCTCTGGAGGCCGATGGCAATCTCCTGATCTCCGCTGGCACGGTGGCAGAGGCCTTGATTGTCGCTGCTCGCCGAAATGTCGGCGAGGAGATGGAGCGCCTCATCGATGGGCTCGGCTTCGAGATCGTCAGCGTGACACCGGCATCGGCACGACGCATCGCGCAGGCCTACAAGAGCTGGGGCAAAGGCGTGCATCCGGCGGCGCTGAATTTTGGCGACTGCTTCGCCTATGAAGTCGCCCGGGAGCATCGATGTCCCTTGCTCTATGTGGGCGAGGGTTTCGCGCGCACCGATGTCGCGGGAGTCTTTTGAGGTGGTCTGGTCGCGATCATCCAGAGAATCGAAGAGAAGGCGATGGGCCAACTCGATCGCAGAACTGCCAGCGTCGGCTTGTCCAATTCTGCCCTGAAATGGCGGAGAGGGTGGGATTGCCAATAAACTTCCGCTAACCCGCTGATTTTACTCAATTCTGGGCTGCCGTATCCTAGTCCCGCTGTACCACGGGAATGGACCTCTGGGGAGCCCGGTTAGCGGCTCGCCGGAAGCGGCATCCCGAACTCTTTAGACCAGCCCGCATCGGCGGCTTCGCGGGCGGCTTCAGCGGCGGCGTCCTCAGCGGCCCATTCCGCGAGCGTGGCGGCATCTTGGGCAGCGCCATCTCGGGCGGCTCGCCCCTTCGCCGGGTACTCCCACTGAAGTTGCCAGCCGCCGAACCAGCAATGCCCGGCCCCCTCCTCGGCATCGTTCTGCCATTCAAACCATGGGTCGCCCGGCTGGCGGTTCTCGCTCTGGTATCCCCCGGGGCCTGCCCAGTAGACCGCGCGTTCGCCAAATCTCAGCCAGGCAAAGATGATTGGTCATGCAAAGGGTCCTTTCCCTTTGAGTGATTGCTGGTGCGGTCGGGTCGTGCTGACGATGATGGGACTAGACGGCAGGCTCTGGGCTCTGCTGGCAGGCCCTTAGGGATGTCACTCCGGGGTTATAATTACCCGGAACACCCTCGGTTCAAGCGGGCTAACGATATAGACGTGCATCGTGCCTTGTCGGCCGAGTGGGCCGTATGTTGATGCGGGAAATCCGCAGGAGGGCTCCCGGATATAACCCCCCACGTCCAATATTATTCATGTATCCCAAGGGTTTAGGCCGGGAATGAGCATTGGCTAGCCCTCATATTCGCACAGGGGCCTCTCCCGGATATAGTAACCTGGATTTCCTAGAGCATTGTAATCATTGAGTAATCCCTGACATTCGCCATTTGCGCTAGGCGATGTTGCAAGGGAGAATGGCGGCCTCTCCCGGATATGGGTATATGGATTTCCTAGAGCATTGTAATCATTGGGCTATCCCCGACATTCGCTGATCAGCGCGAGCTAATACTGGAGAAGCGGAACAATGGCCCCCCTTCACTATGGTACCCCGTCAGGGAAAAACACCATGCGGATCAACGGCATAGGTGCACATTTGAGGCCCTGCAGTTCCATGGCCGGGAAGGCACGGGCGGGCTAGTCTGGGAAGCCGCCCCTCCAACTACCGTGCGGATGGCCCCAGGAGGCCCATATTTGCCCACTGAGCGCGTCTGCGAGGCCGCCCGCCGCCACCCTACCCGGCAGGGCTAGATCGGACTCAGCGAGTCTGAAAAGCCCGGCAATCGACGGTCATTGGCACGCCCGCCTCTGGCTCACTACTTCGCGACGCAGCTCGTGCTTACAAACGCGGCCACCTTGCCACTGTCCCAGAGCTTCCGCGCATCTGCCTTCACCTGGGCAGCCGCTTGCTCACACGCCTGGGCCGACCGGAAGCCTGGCACGTTGGTAGCCCCGCCCCCGTTGTTGGGTGTGCCGAAAGCCGTGAGAACGATCAGAACGTATTCCATCTTGAACCTCCCCTAGTTGTATCGGCAGCCTAAGACTATCGGTGTCGGTGGGCACGCGCGCGGGCCTCCACTGCCTCTCGGGGTCTAGGCACCTTCGCCAGCCATTCGGCCTTGTTCGCGAGCGAATGCCCCCTGCCATAGCGCCCGCCCATGCTCTTGCTAGCGTGCCCCGTGAGGGCATCGCGAACATCCTCGGGAGCTCCCACGTCACGCAACTGGTCTTCGATCCGGTGCCGCCACGAGTGAGCGGTGAGGCGAGGGTCAGTGATGCCAACGGTTGTCCGTGCCCACTTCCGATAGTCTCGGCTCGCGCCGTCGCCCTTGTTGCCGTACTTGCCTGCCGTCACCTCGGGGAAGAGGTAGTCGCCCGCGCCAACCTTCGCCACGAAATCCAAGAAACCCGCTTCGATGATGGCAGAGTGGAGGGGCACCTCCCGGCGCGATGACAGGTTCTTGAGCGTCTGCCCTTCACCTTCATTCGTCAGTCGCAAGAAGTAGATGCCCTCTCGCCGCTTGGCGTCGGCAACGATGCCGCCCGCATCGCCTCCCTTGCGGGCCTGCTCGGGAGTGGCGAACCGAACATCCTCGCGGCGAAGCTGGGCTATCTCTCCGATGCGCGCGCCTGTGTAAGCCAACACCAGCGGAAGCCAGCGCAATGCCCCTTGCTGTTCCCGTGCGGAGGCCAACAAACGCACGGCGTCATCATCGCTGTAGGGCAATCGGCTTACCGGCTTGGAAGCATCGGCCTTGATCCTGAACTTCACGCCCGCGAGCGGATCGACGCGAAGCACGCCCGCCTCCGCTGCAGCGGCAAAGCAAGCCTTCACACCCGCGCGGTATCCCTCGTTGATTGTCTTTGCGTCGAGGTCCTTGGCCTTGAGCGATACCAGCCACCGCTGCAAGTCGCCGGGCTGCACCCGGGCCGCATCATCGTGCCCAAGGAAGGATGCGAACATCGCGAGCGCTCGGCCGTAGCGGTCATAGGTTTTCTGGTTGGGCTTCTCCTTCGCCGCCCGCCAGTGATCGATCAGGCCGGTGATCGAAACGCTCGGGGCAGCGGTCGGCTCGCCCTCGGGGAACCGCTCGGCAAAGCCCCTACCGCTCCACCCTTCGCCCCGGTGGCGGCTCTGGAGGATCGCATAGGCACCGTCCAGCGCTTCCCTCACGAGATAGCAGAGCGCTTCCCACTGAGGCCTGGCCAGTGACAGGCCACGAGCATCGAGGGCCGCTTTCGCAGCATCCGTGACAATGCCTTGCGCGCTCGCGGGCACCCCAAACCTTTTGGCAGAAAGGAGGATGAAGCGGTGGCCCGCCCAAGGGTCTGTTGGGGAGCCCCAGGCCGCAGGCTCGCCGCGAGGTCCAACGGGCGGCATCGAGCGATTGTTGGCGGTCGCCTCGGGATCAGGAGCGGGATTGGCCGCGTGCTTGGCGAGGAGCGCCCGGCCCGCCTCCCCGGCCAACGTTCGCAGAGTCTCGTTGGGAAGCTCGGATGGTGTGACGAGCGCGGGAGCAATGGCATCCCCTCGGGCGGCTGCCTCGACGGTGGCCCGGTGCTTCGCCTCTAGCTCCTCTTCAATCGCTTTCCATTGGGCGATGAACGACAGCACACGGCGCTCGGCCTCACGCTTATCAGCCGTGCCAGTAGAGCGCTTGAACTCTTGTTTCTCGAAGTAGGGCCGGAGGTGCGCCGGGGGAACCCTGCGGTATTCCCAAATGCCTGTGCGCTTGTTCTTGCGAAGCCCGACCAACCTAAACACCGCCATCGCTGTACCTCGCCAATGTACCACGGCAAGGCCAGAAACACCGATAATACCGATGTTTTATGAGATATCAGCGGGCTAGAGAAGCGCTGGCGGAGAGGGTGGGATTCGAACCCACGGTACGCTTGCACGCACAACGGTTTTCGAGACCGTCCCGATCGACCACTCTGGCACCTCTCCGGGCGCGGGTTTATAGGCGGGCGGCATTTGGGGAGCAACAGCTTCCGGCGGCCAGGCCCGCGAATGGCGAATAAAAGCGCCGAATCAGGCCTTTAGGGGCACCCGGGCGGAAGGCGCGAACGACCTTCCGTCCCCCGCCGAGATGCTGGCCCGGACGCAGGGCCTTGAAATGATTGCCTTTTCGGCATCCGGAGGGTTCAAGGGGCGGCGTCCGCGGGAGCCGTCTCCGGCGTTGACTCATGAGCGGGCATGCGTATATTCCGCGCTCCTTCGGTGGGCCCTCGGTTCGCCGTGCTCTTTCGTGTTTTTCGGCGTTTTTCGGCCGGGGAACTTCAAGCCGGGTGTCATCATGATCGCCGTTATCCGCACGGGTGGAAAGCAATACACGGTCGCCGCCGACGACCAGCTCACGGTCGAGAAGATCGAGGGCGAGGCTGGCGCCAAGATCGAGTTCACCGACGTGCTGATGGTCGGCGACAAGATCGGCGCGCCGACCGTGGCCGGCGCCAAGGTCGTGGGCTCGATCGTCAAGCAGGGCCGCGGCGAGCACCTGATCGTCTTCAAGAAGCGCCGTCGCCAGAACTCGCGGCGCAAGAACGGTCATCGTCAGGACCTGACGGTGGTCAAGATCGAACAGATCGTCGCCTGAGCAGAGCGACCGGAGTAGTACGATGGCACACAAGAAAGCAGGCGGCTCCTCGCGCAACGGCCGCGATTCGGACGGCAAGCGCCTGGGCGTGAAGCGCTTCGGCGGCCAGAAGGTCGTGTCGGGCAACATCATCGTCCGCCAGCGCGGCACCAAGATGAGCGCCGGCGAGAATGTCGGGGTCGGCCGCGACCACACGCTGTTCGCCGTTGCCGACGGCGTCGTTTCCTTCCGCACCCGCTCGGGCGGCAAGGTCGAAGTGAACGTCCTCCCGGCGCCGGCCCTGGCCGCCGAATAGCGCCGTTCATCCCATCGGATTGTGAAGGGGGAGCGGCTCGCCGTTCCCCCTTTTCGTTTCTGGACCCCATCCCATGAAGTTCCTCGACCAGGCCAAGATCTACATCCGCTCCGGCAACGGCGGCGCCGGATGCGCGGGCTTTCGCCGTGAGAAGTTCATCGAGTTCGGCGGCCCGGACGGCGGCGACGGCGGACGCGGCGGCGACGTCATCGTCGAATGCGTCGACGGACTCAACACGCTGATCGACTATCGCTACGCGCAGCACTTCAAGGCCGAGACCGGCCATCACGGCATGGGCAGCCAGCGCACCGGCGCCAAGGGCAAGGACATCGTGCTGCGCCTGCCGCGCGGCACGCAGATCTTCGCCGAGGACAACGAGACGCTGCTGCTCGACATGACCGAGATCGGCCAGCGCGTGGTCATCGCCAAGGGCGGCGACGGCGGCTACGGCAACCTGCACTACAAGACCTCCACCAACCGCGCGCCGCGCCGTGCCGACAAGGGCTGGCCCGGCCAGGAGATGTCGCTCTGGCTGCGCCTGAAGCTGATCGCCGACATCGGCCTGGTCGGCTTGCCCAACGCCGGCAAATCGACCTTCCTCTCCTCGAATACCAATGCGCGGCCGAAGATCGCCGACTACCCGTTCACGACGCTGCATCCCGGCCTCGGGGTGGTGAAGGTGGGCGAGCGCGAGTTCGTGATGGCCGACATTCCCGGCCTCATCGAGGGCGCGCACGAGGGCGCCGGCCTCGGCACGCGCTTCCTCGGCCATGTCGAGCGCTGCCGCGCGCTGCTGCATCTCGTCGACGGCACGCAGGACGACGTGGCCGACGCCTATCGCACGGTGCGCCGCGAGTTGAAGGCCTATGGCGGCAATCTCGTGCGCAAGAAGGAAATCCTGGCGCTGAACAAGACAGACGCCATGACCGACGAAGACATCGAGGCCAAGCGCGCGCAGCTCGCCAAGGTGAGCCGCAAGACCGTGCATGTGATCTCCGGCGTTTCCGGCAACGGCGTGCAACCCCTGCTGCACGAGCTGATGAAGCTGGTCGAGAAGCAGCGCACGCCCGCCAAGGACGCGGCATGACTCCCCTCGCCGGTGCTCGTCGGCTGGTCGTCAAGATCGGCTCCTCGATCCTGGTGGACGAGAAGAAGGGCGAGGTCCGGCGGGACTGGCTCGAGGCCCTGACCAACGACGTCGCGCGGCTGCACAAGGGCGGCTGCGAGGTCGTACTGGTTTCGTCGGGCGCCATTCGCCTCGGCCGCACGCATCTCAAGCTGGCGTCGGGTCCGCTGCGCCTCGAAGAGAGCCAGGCCGCCGCGGCGACCGGACAGATCCAGCTGGCGCAGGCCTACCAGGAAGCGCTGGCCCGCCACGGCATCACCGTCGCGCAGATCCTGCTGACCCTGAACGACTCCGAGGAACGCCGCCGCTACCTCAATGCACGCCAGACGATGGCGACGCTGCTGGGTCTCGGCGCCGTCCCGGTGATCAACGAGAACGACACGGTCGCCACCGACGAGATCCGCTTCGGCGACAATGACCGTCTTGGCGCGCGCGTCGCCGAGATGATCTCGGCCGACACGCTGGTGCTGCTGTCGGACATCGACGGCCTCTACACCGGCGACCCGCGCAGCGACGCCTCGGCGACGTTCATTCCCGAAATCCGCGAGATCACGCCCGCGATCGAGGCCATGGCCGGCGTCGCCGCCTCCGAGATGTCGAACGGCGGCATGGTGACGAAGCTGATGGCCGGCCGCATCGCCATGGCCGCGGGCTGCCGCATGGCCATCGCCGACGGACGCAGCGTCGGGGCGCTGGGCGCGCTGATCGACGGCACCGCGCGCTGCAGTTGGTTCCTGCCCGAGGCCTCGCCCCTGTCGGCGCGCAAGAAGTGGATCAAGGGCTCGCTAAAGACCAACGGCACGCTGATCGTCGACGATGGCGCGGTGCGCGCGCTCTCGACGGGCAAGAGCCTGCTGCCGGCCGGCGTCACCTCGGTCGCGGGCGAATTCCGCCGCGGCGATGTGGTCGACGTGCGGGATCGCGGCGGGCGCGTGCTGGCGCGCGGCCTGGTCGCCTATGCCGCCGACGACGCGCGCCGCATCGCCGGCCGCAAGAGCGCCGAGATCGAGCGGCTGCTGGGGTTCCGCGGCCGCGACGAGATCGTCCATCGCGACGACCTCGTGGTCGAGTGAAGAGATGGAGCGTGCGATGAACGTCCAGATCAAACCCGGCACGGAAGACGCCTCAGCCATCGTGGCCGGGCTCGGCCGCCGCGCGAAGGAAGCCGCCGCGTCGCTGCGCAACGCCCCGACCGACGCCAAGAACAAGGCGCTGATCGAAGCGGCCCGCCTGATCCGTGAAGAGAAAGCGGCGATCCTGGCCGCCAATGCGCGTGACATAGACGCGGCGAAGGCCGCCGGGATGACCAGCGCCCTGCAGGATCGCCTGCTGCTGAACGACGCACGCATCGAGGCGATGGCCCGGGGCCTCGACGACATCGCCGCCCTCCCCGATCCGGTCGGCGCGGTCATCGAGGAATGGCAGCGTCCCAACGGCCTGTCGCTCAGCCGCGTGCGCGTGCCGATCGGCATCATTGGCGTGATCTACGAGGCGCGCCCGAACGTCACCGCCGATGCCGGCGCGCTCTGCATCAAGTCGGGCAACGTCGTCGTGCTGCGCGGCGGCTCCGACAGCTTCCATTCCTCGCGCACCATCGTCGAGCTGCTGCGCCGCGCCCTGGCCGGTGCCGGCCTGCCCGAGGATTGCGTCGCTCTCGTGCCGACGACGGATCGCGCCGCCGTGGGCGAGATGCTGCGCGCCATGGACTGGCTCGACCTGATCGTGCCGCGCGGCGGGCGCTCGCTGATCGACCGCGTGACGCAGGAAAGCCGCGTGCCGGTGCTGCGCCACTATGACGGCATCTGCCACGTCTATGTCGACCGCGATGCCGATGTGGCGATGGCGCGCGACCTCGTCGCCAACGCCAAGATGCGCCGGGTCAGCGTCTGCGGCGCCGCCGAGACGCTGCTGATCGACCGCGCCGCGCTCGACACGCATCTCGCGCCCGTGCTGGCGAAGCTGCACGAGCTGGGCTGCGAGGTGCGCGGCGACGCCGAGGTACAGAAGCGCGATCCAAAGGCGGTGGCGGCCACCGAGAAGGACTGGCGCACCGAATATCTCGAACCGATCATCTCGGTCGCCACGGTCGACGGCGTCGCCGGCGCGATCGACCACATCTCCCGCTACGGCAGCCAGCACACAGAATCGATCGTCACCGACAACGACGCGACGGCGCGACGCTTCCTGGGAGAAGTCGACAGCGCCATCGTGATGCACAATGCCAGCACGCAATTCGCGGACGGTGGAGAATTCGGCCTGGGCGCCGAGATCGGCATCTCGACCAACCGCATGCATGCACGCGGTCCCGTCGGACTGGTCGAGCTCACGACCTACAAGAACATCGTGCGCGGCAAAGGTACGCTGAGACCGTGACCCTTCACCCGATGCCCGGCGTGTCGCGCGCCACGACGCGGCGCATCGGCCTGCTGGGCGGTTCGTTCAATCCGGCGCACGCCGGCCATCGCCATATCAGCCTCGAGGCAATGAAGCGCCTCGGCCTCGACGAGGTCTGGTGGCTGGTCTCGCCGCAGAACCCGCTGAAGAGCGGCGACGGCATGGAGCCGCTGCCCACGCGCGTCGCCCGCGCCCGGCAGGCCGCCCGACATCCGAAGATCCGCGTCGACGCGCCCGAGCTGGTGCTGGGCACGCGCTACACGCTGGACACGGTGCGGGCGCTGAAGCGGGTCTATCCTCACGCCAAATTCGTCTGGCTGATGGGTGCCGACATCCTGCCCCAGCTCGTCGACTGGGCGGGCTGGCGCGACCTGTTCGGTAGCATCCCCCTCGCGGTGTTCGCCCGTCCCGGCTGGGGCTATGCCGCACTGGCCTCCACGGCGCCACGCACTTTCGAGCGATTCCGGCTGCAGGCCGCCGAGGCCCGCCGGCTCGCCACTTGCGGGCCGCCGGCCTGGTGCTTTATCCCGAGCAGGCTGGACAGCCATTCGGCCACGGCCATCCGTGCCATGCGGCCGCGACGGACCAGAACGAAAGGAAAGACCATCCCCGACCAGACCCGCCCGCTTCCCGACCGAAGCAAAGCCTCCGATGCGCTCCTGAAACTGGTGCGCGAGTCGCTGGACGACAACAAGGCCGAAGACGTCGTCGTCATCGACCTCAAGGGCAAGTCCGCCTTCGCCGACTACATGGTGATCGCCTCGGGCCGCTCCAACCGCCAGGTCGTGGCCATCGCCGAGCATCTCGCCGACAAGCTCAAGCAGACCGGCCACGGCTACACGCCGGTCGAGGGCAAGCAGACCGGCGACTGGGTGCTGGTCGATGCCGGCGACGTGGTCGTTCACGTCTTCCGCCCCGAGCCGCGCGCCTTCTATGCGCTCGAGAAGATGTGGGCGCTGGAGAACGAAGCGGCCGACAAGCCCGTCAAGAAGGCGGCTGCCAAGCGCGCAGCGCCGAAGGCGGCGGGCAAGACAGCGGCCAAGTCACCGGCCCGGCGCAAGCGCGCCTCCTGAGCACGACTTGAAGATCACGATTGCCGCCATCGGCCGCGCCACGCGCGGGCCGGAGCGCGATCTGTACGACCACTATGCCGGCCGCATCCGCTGGCCGCTCGCGCTGCGGGAGCTGGAGGAGAAGCGGAAGCTGCCAGCGCCCCAGCTGATGCAGCGTGAGGGCGAATTGCTGCTTGGGGCTGTGCCCGCGGGTGCGACCCTCGTGATGCTGGACCGCCGCGGCAAGGCGCTGGACAGCGAGGCCTTCGCCGCCCGGCTCGGCGCCTGGCGGGACGGGTCCGTGTCGGACGTGGCTTTCCTGATCGGCGGCGCCGATGGCCATACCGAGGCGATGCTCAGAAAAGCCCACCTGCTCCTGTCATTTGGGGCCATGACCTGGCCTCACATGCTGGCCCGCGGGATGCTGGCCGAGCAGATCTACCGGGCCCAGCAGCTTCTCGCCGGACACCCCTACCACCGGGCGTGAAATACCGGCGATTTTGCCTCTGTTCTGACGAAAAACCGGGGCTACATTGGCGGCCATGCACGCCCTTCCCCGGTGGCTCCTGGCCGCCTCCTCCGCCCTCCTCCTGACGGCGGCCTCGACCGCCGCCATGGCCCAGTCGACGCCACCGGCCAAGCCCGCCGAAAAGCCGGCCACGAAGTCGGTGCGCAGCATCCCGTACGTGTCCATCACGGGCGAGGACGGCAAGCAGCGACACTACGAGACCAATGCCATCCCGCTGCTGTTCCATCGCGCCTGCTTCGGCTGGCGCATGTATCTCGGCGGCCCCAACCGCGTCGTGTCGCTGAAGGAGGTGCTCACGACCTCGCAGCCGGCCGAGCAGGTGATCGCGGGTCCCGAAACCGAGGTCAGCGCCGACAAGACGAAGGCCACGACCCGGATGCTCGAGACCGTGCAGGACGGCGTGCTGCAGCGGTCGTGGTGCATCATCCCGGGCGACCCGGCGGGGACCTACACCTACGACGTCAGCATCGACGGCGAGCCGCGCGGCGAGTTCGTGTTCTGCGCCATCGAGGTGCCGGACCAGAATCCCAACACCGATCCGCGCGAGCTGAGCTGTCCCAACAAGTTCAACGCCGTCGAACGCGCCCAGCCGCAGCCGAAGAAGGCTTCGTGATGGCTGCCAACGCTCCGCGTCCTGTCCTGCTCTGCATCCTCGACGGCTGGGGCCATCGTCCCGACCTGTCGTACAATGCGATCCTGGGCGCCCGCACGCCGAACTTCGACCGGCTGGTCTCGACCTGTCCGCAGGGCCTGATCGACGCCTCGGAAACTTTCGTCGGCCTGCCCAAGGGGCAGATGGGCAATTCCGAGGTCGGCCACATGAACCTCGGCGCCGGCCGCGTCGCCGTTCCCGACCTGCCGCGCATCGACAACGCCATCGAGGACGGATCCCTCGCGCAGAACGCGATCCTCACCGGCACGATCGCCACCCTGAAGAAGAGCGGCGCGGCTCTGCACCTGATGGGTCTCGCCTCGCCAGGCGGCGTACACGCCCACCAGGATCACCTGATCTTCCTCGCCAACCTGTTCGCAGGCCATGGTGTGCCGGTCTGGATCCACGCCTTCCTCGACGGGCGGGACATGCCGCCGCGCAGCGCGCTGGAATGCCTCGACCATATCCAGGGAGGCCTGAAGCCCGGCCTGCCGATCCGCTTCGCCACCGTGTCCGGCCGCTTCTATCCGATGGACCGCGACAAGCGCTGGGAGCGCGTGACCCTGGCCTATGACGCGATGGTCGATGCCAGGGGCGAGCATGCGGCGACGGCGAAGCAAGCCGTCGACAGGGCCTATGCCGCCAACCTCGACGACGAGTTCGTGCTGCCGACGGTGATCGACGGATACGCCGGCATGAAGGACGGCGACGGCCTCCTGATGTTCAACTACCGATCCGACCGCGCCCGCCAGATCCTGACGGCGCTGCTCGATCCGCGCTTCGACGGCTTCAATCGCAACCGGGTCGTCAACTTTGCGGCGAAGGTCGGCATGGTCGACTATTCGGCGGCGCTCAATCCGTTCCTTCAGACGCTGTTCCCGCCCGAGGTCATCAAGATGGGCCTCGGCGAGACCGTGTCGAAGGCTGGCCTGAAGCAGCTCCGTATCGCGGAGACGGAGAAGTACGCGCACGTCACTTTCTTCTTCAACGGCGGCGAGGAGCGCGTGTTCGACGGCGAGGAGCGCATCCTCGTGCCGTCGCCCAAGGTGAAGACCTACGATCTCAAACCGGAGATGAGCAGCGGCGAAGTCACCGACAAGCTCGTCGAGGCGATCGGCTCGGGCAAATTCGACCTGATCGTGGTCAACTACGCCAACACCGACATGGTCGGCCACACCGGCGATCTAGGCGCCGCCACTCGCGCGGTGGAAGCCGTGGACGCCTGTCTCGGCCGCTTGATGCAGGCCATCCAGGCCGCTGGCGGCGCGATGTTCGTCACGGCCGACCACGGAAATGCCGAGCAGATGTACGACGAGCAGTCGCACCAGAAGCACACCCAGCACACGTTGAATCGCGTGCCCGCGCTGCTGTTCAACGCACCGATGGCGATCCATTCGCTGACCGACGGCAAGCTGGCCGATGTCGCGCCCACGTTGCTTGCCCTGATGGGAGTCCCGCAGCCTGCCGAAATGACGGGCACATCGATGCTTTCGACCGCGGCGCGGCCGGCCGTTCTGGCCACCTCGCGCCCAGCGGCCGCGGCCTCTGCCTGATTTGTGAAGAGGCGCCCCGCCCCGCCGCCTTGATCCTGCCAAAGACGCCCTTGTATCCTCCCACCCACGCTGAAACACCGGATCGCCGGGCCTCAAAGCCTCCGGCGACTTCCCTCCTGAAGGCACCCAAATGACCTTTCCGCGCTTCGCTTCACTTGCCACGGCCGTGGCTCTCCTGGCCGCTCCCGCCCTCGCCCAGGACAAGCCGGCCGATCCGAAGGCCGGTGGTGGCGACAAGAGCGAACTCTACCAGCAGCTCAACCTGTTCGGTGACGTACTGGAGCGTATCCGTCGCGACTATGTCGAGCCGGTGGAGGAAAAGCAGCTCATCGAGAATGCCATCAACGGCATGCTGAGCGCGCTCGACCCGCATTCGAGCTACATGAACCCGAAGTCGTACAAGGACATGCAGGTCCAGACGAAGGGTGAGTTCGGCGGCCTCGGCATCGAAGTCACGATGGACAACGGCGTCATCAAGGTCGTGTCGCCGATCGACGACACGCCCGCCTCCAAGGCCGGCATCATGCCGGGCGACCTGATCTTCGCGCTGGACGGCGAGCCGGTTCAGGGCCTCACCCTTCAGGAAGCCGTCGAGAAGATGCGCGGCAAGGTCGGCACGCCGATCAAGGTCTCGATCCGCCGCGGCACCAAGGATCCGTTCGACGTGTCGCTGACGCGCGAGACGATCAAGGTTAAGCCGGTCAAGTACCGCCTCGAGGGCGGCGACATCGGCTACATCCGCGTCACCTCCTTCACCGAGCAGACGACGCCCGGCGTGCTGGACGCGGTCGAGAAGCTCAAGAAGGAAGCGGGCAACAAGCTCAAGGGCTACATCATCGACCTGCGCAACAATCCGGGCGGCCTGCTCGACCAGGCCATCGCGATGTCCGACGCCTTCCTCGACAAGGGCGAGATCGTCTCGGTCAAGGCGCGCAAGAACGACGAGGTCCAGCGCTGGAACGCCAAGCCGGGCGACGTCGCCAACGGCCTGCCGATCGTCATCCTGATGAACGGCGGTTCGGCCTCGGCCTCGGAAATCGTGGCCGGCGCGCTGCAGGATCATCGCCGTGCCATCGTCCTCGGCACGCGTTCGTTCGGCAAGGGCTCGGTCCAGACGATCATGCAGGTGACTGGCGGCGGCGCGATCCGCCTCACCACGGCGCTCTACTTCACGCCGTCGGGCCGTTCGATCCAGAAGGAAGGCATCAAGCCGGACATCGAGGTCGAGCCCGCGAAGATCGAGAACATCCAGCAGCGCTCGAGCTTCCGCGAGGAGAATCTGCGCCGCTCGATCACCAACCCGAACGACAAGCCCGTCGCCCCGCCGCCGCCGCAGGCCAAGCCGGGCGACGCCAAGCCCGAAGCCGGCAAGCCGGGCGACAAGACCGACGACAAGGCCGCCGGCCAGACTCCGCAGGCGGCGCCGTCGGGCGATCCGGACGAGCCGCCGAAGGAGCAGGCCGCGGACTATCAGCTGCTGCGCGCCGCCGACCTGATCCGCGGCATCTCGCTCTACAGCGGCAAGGCCAACTGAAAGTCCTTTCGGGAATGACGCGGTGGCCCGTTCCGGCCAAAGCGGAGACGTAACGGCAAAGCGGCGACCGGCCCGTCGAGGGTTGGTCGCCGCTTACCTTTTCGTCTTCGCCCTGATCGCCGCTTCGACCGGCATGGTCTTCGGATATCTGCTGGACGGGCAAGCGACCCGGGTGGTGGACGGCGTCGTCGCGGCTTCGCCAGTGAACTCCGCTTCTGCCGCCGCCGTGCCAGCTACGCTGGCGGAGCCTGCTCCGATACAGGCCCTTTCCCTGCCCGTCCGGCCGCCGCCCTCTCTCGGCTTCCGCAAGCTGCCGCCCGAGGAAGCTGCCGCCATGATCGAGATCACCGCCGACGGGCTGCGGTTACCGCGCGTCTCACCCTCGGGCTGGATGCCCTGGATCGCCAATGCACGGCGCTTCGATCCGTCGGCTGGCGCACCGACACGGCTTGGCCTGCTGATGATAAATGTCGGCCTCAACGAGCAGGCCATGCGCAAGGCGATCGAGGAGCTTCCGCCCGAAGTCAGCCTGGCGTTCCTGCCCGGAACGCCCGACCTGCCGCGCTGGCTCCAGCAGGCGCGGACCTTCGGCCACGAGACCTATCTCATGCTGCCCACGGACGATCCGGCCGTGGGCGAACGCGGCCTGCGTCCGATCGAGGCCACGGCCGATGCCGCGGAGAACCTGAAGCGGATGCGTTCCATCCTGGCGCGCGGCGAGGGCTATGTCGGTCTGGTCATCGCGGCGCCCGGCCGTGCCGCCCTGGCGGAGACGGTGCTGCGTCCGCTCGTGAAGGAACTCGCCGATCGCGGCCTCGCGCTGATCGAGATCAATCCGATGCCGGGCCCGGCCTCGATCCAGCGGCTGACCGAGGAACTGGGCGTGGGATACGCGCGCAGCACGGACGTGCTCGACTACAAGCTGGCGGGCGACGGCGTCGTCGGCAATCTCGACCGACTCGCGGCCTGGGTCGCCGAGTCGGTCCCCGACCGCGCGCCCCGCCATGCGTTCGGCGTCGTGCAGCCGGACGAGGAGGCCATCGTGGCCCTGCGCGGCTGGTATAAAGGGCAGGAAACGCGCACGGACGTGTCGATGGTGCCGATCATCGGACACTTCGAGTGCCGCGATGCCTGCATGGCCCGGATGCGGGCCCAACCCGCGCAGCTTCGCCCATGATGAACACCATGATGATGACCGGCCGCCCCGAGGAATATCGCCGCAACGTGGGCATGATGCTGATCGCGCCGGACCGGCGCGTTTTCGTCGGTTGCCGCGCCAACCAGCCGGATGCGTGGCAGATGCCCCAGGGCGGCATCGACAAGGGCGAGACGCCGGTGGAGGCCGCCTGCCGCGAACTGCAGGAAGAGGTCGGCACGGCCAAGGCGCTGCTGCTACGCGAGAGCGCCAGATGGATCGCCTATGAGGTGCCGGAGGAGCGCCGGCCCGCCTACTGGAAGGGGCGCTGGCGCGGCCAGGCGCAGAAGTGGTTCGCGCTGGCCTTCACAGGCACGGATACGGACATCGACATCCATGCCCACGACCAGGAGTTCGTCGCCTGGCGCTGGATCGCGCCCGGCGAACTCTCGTCCGTGATCGTGCCCTTCAAGCGCGCCGTCTACGACGCGGTGTTCGAGGAATTCGCCGATCTGATTTCGTAAGTGCGGGACCGAACAACGGAGCACACAACTCCAGAGGCTGGTCTTGCTCTAAGCGCCCTGCGCGGCCAGCTTGGCGGCATTGCGGCGCAGGAACCAGAGGCCGGCGCGCGTCATCAGCGTGTTGAGCCGGCCCTGCGGCTCGAGGCCG
The DNA here is from genome assembly GCA_945952105.1 of uncultured Rhodospirillaceae bacterium. GTDB lineage: Bacteria > Pseudomonadota > Alphaproteobacteria > Reyranellales > Reyranellaceae > Reyranella. Next base: position 66,176 of record CAMFGZ010000007.1, read on the forward strand.
ATCGTCTTCAGGACCATGGCGATGGCGCGCTGGACATGGGTCTGGCGATACAGCGGATAGGCGCGGCGGGCATAGGCCTGCATGTTGCGCTTGCGGTCGTAGACCGCGTCTACCGGCTCGTTGGCGGCGAAGTAGGCGTAGGCCAGCTCGTCGTCCTCGCTCTCGGCGAGGCGGCCCCAGCCGATGCGCAGGCGCGACCAGCGGTTCAGCCGGTCGCGCTTCAGGCAGCGGTTCAGATGTTCGTAGAACAGCTTGTAGTGGCGGAACTCGTCGGCCGCGATCTTCTGGCAGACCTGCTTCAGGACCGGCTCCTCGGTCGCGTCCTTGAGGGCGCTGTAATAGGAGCTGGTTCCGGTCTCGACGATACAGCGCGCGATCATCTCGCCGGCCTGGCTGCCGCGCACCGATTCGGTCACGTGCAGGGGCAGCTTGTAGCCGGTGCGGAAACGCTCGAAGGCGGCGTCGAAATCCCATGACGGATCGGCGAGCTGGGCCCAGCGGCCGAGCGCCAGCCCGTGCTGCACTTCCTCGACGACCCAGTTGTTGACGGCGTCCATGAACGCCGCGTCGTCGGCGAACACCCGGCCGAGATAGATGCCGTAATCGCCGCCGTTCCGCTCCACCAGGGCCGCGGCCTTGATGTTGCGGAGGATCTCCGGATCGACCTTCGACGCATCGAAGCGATCCCAGGCGATCGTCTCGAGTGTCCAGTTACCCATGAACGAGCACCCTTGGCGCGTTGTCTTACCAGCGTAATAAAGCCACCTCCGGCCTGCCTTTCAATGGCAGACCGGTGCACTTCTCGACTGAAAAATGCGCAGTAGCGCTGAAATCAGCGGCTGGCGTAGAAGGCCTGCGCGCGCTTCAGATCCTGAGCAATGCCCAGATTCTTCTCGGCGGCGGCCTTCTCGGCGGGCGTGGAGGCGTCAGAAATGTCGTTGCGGGCCGTGCGCTCGCGGTCGTCGAGCTGCGCGACCGTGACCTGTTCGAAGGGCACCGCCTCGTCGGCGAGGACCGTGCACCGCTCCGGCGTGACCTCGGCAAAGCCGCCGGCCACCAGGAAGCGCTGCTGCACCTTGCTGCCCTGGTAGACCTCGAGGACACCAGGACGGACGGTCGAGACCAGCGGGGCGTGGCCCGGCAGGACGCCGAAGTCGCCTTCGCTGCCCGGGACGACGACCATGTCGGCCTCGGTCGCGAGCAACTCGCGCTCGGGCATCACCAGACGGAAGGAGACCTTGGCCATCTGCTTAGGCCGCCTCGGCCGCGAGCTTCTTGGCCTTGGTGACGGCTTCCTCGATCGTGCCGACCATGTAGAAGGCCGGCTCCGGCAGGTCGTCGTACTCGCCGGCCACGATCGCCTTGAAGGCCTTGATCGTGTCTTCGAGCTTCACGAACACGCCCGGCGTGCCGGTGAACACTTCGGCGACGTGGAACGGCTGGCTGAGGAAGCGCTGGATCTTGCGGGCGCGGCTCACGACCAGCTTGTCCTCTTCCGACAGCTCGTCCATGCCCAGAATGGCGATGATGTCCTGCAGCGACTTGTACTGCTGCAACACGCGCTGGACCGAACGGGCGACGGTGTAGTGCTCCTCGCCGACGACGCGCGGATCGAGCATGCGCGAGGTCGAGTCGAGCGGATCGACGGCCGGGAAGATCGCCTGCTCGGCGATCGAGCGGGAGAGCACGGTCGTGGCGTCCAAGTGCGCGAACGAGGTCGCCGGCGCCGGGTCGGTCAAGTCGTCGGCGGGCACGTAGATGGCCTGCACCGAGGTGATCGACCCCTTCTTGGTCGAGGTGATGCGCTCCTGCAGGGCGCCCATGTCGGTCGACAGTGTGGGCTGATAACCCACCGCCGACGGGATGCGGCCTAGCAGCGCCGACACTTCCGAGCCGGCCTGCGTGAAGCGGAAGATGTTGTCGACGAAGAACAGCACGTCCTGGCCTTCGGCATCGCGGAAGTACTCGGCGACGGTGAGGCCCGACAGCGCCACGCGGGCGCGGGCGCCCGGCGGCTCGTTCATCTGGCCGTACACCAGCGCCACCTTCGAGCCCGGACCGTCGAGCTTGATGACGCCGCCCTCGATCATCTCGTGATAGAGGTCGTTGCCCTCGCGGGTACGCTCGCCGACGCCGGCGAACACCGACACGCCGCCGTGGGCCTTCGCGACGTTGTTGATCAGCTCCATGATCGTCACGGTCTTGCCGACGCCGGCGCCGCCGAACAGGCCGATCTTGCCGCCCTTGGCGTACGGCGCGAGCAGATCGATGACCTTGATGCCCGTGACCAGGATCTGCGCTTCCGTCGACTGCTCGACGAATTCCGGCGCGTTGCGGTGGATCGGCAGGGTGCTCTTGTTGCCGACCGGGCCGCGCTCGTCCACCGGCTCGCCGATGACGTTCAGGATTCGGCCGAGCGTCTCGGGGCCGACCGGCATGGCGATCGGGGCGCCGGTATCGACCGCCTTCTCGCCGCGGACCAGGCCGTCGGTCGTGTCCATCGCGATGGTGCGAACCTCGGATTCACCGAGATGCTGGGCAACTTCCAGCACGATCAGGCGGCCGTCGGCGTTCACATGCAGCGCGTTCAGGATGTTCGGCAGTTCGCCATCGAAGCGAACGTCCACGACCGCGCCCGTGATCTGCGTGATCGTGCCGATGTTGTTGGTAGCCATTGCGGAGCCCTTTCCTTCGATTGCGTGGCAGCCGGCCTAGACGGCCTCGGCGCCCGAGATGATCTCGATCAGTTCCTTCGTGATGGACGCCTGGCGCGAGCGGTTCATCTGCAGCGTCAGCTTCTTGATCACGTCGCCCGCATTGCGCGAGGCATTGTCCATGGCCGTCATCTGCGCGCCGTAGAAGCTCGCCGCATTCTCCAGCAGGACACGGAAGATCTGGACGGTGAGGTTGCGCGGCAGCAGGTCGGCGAGGATCTCGCCCTCGTCCGGCTCGAATTCGTAGATCGCACCGCCGGCAGCGGCCGGCGCGGCGGCAGCTTCCGGCATCGGCGGCGGAATGAGCTGCTGCACCGTGACGACCTGCGTCATCGCCGACTGGAAGCGGTTGAAGATCACCTTCGCCACGTCGAATTCGCCGGCGTCGTACATCTCCATGACGCGCGCGGCCACCTTCTGGGCATCGCCGAAGGACAGGCGCGGGCGGCCGAGATCGGTGATCGTCTCGACGATCATCGAGCCGAAGTCGCGGCGCAGCTGGTCGCGGCCCTTGCGGCCGACACAGAAGATCTTGACCGTCTTGCCTTCGTTCAGCAGGGCGCGGATCTGGCGGCGCGCCTCGCGGACGATCGTGCTGTTGAAGCCGCCGCAGAGGCCGCGGTCGCCGGTGGCGACGATGACCAGATGGACCTGATCGGAGCCGGTGCCCGCCAGCAGGCGCGGACCGCCGGTCGCGCCCTGGAAGCTCGCGCCCAGCGATGCCAGGATCTTGTCCATGGCTTCCGCGTAGGGGCGAGCCGCCGTGGCCTGCTCCTGGGCGCGCCGCAGCTTGGCGGCCGCCACCATCTTCATGGCCTTCGTGATCTTCTGCGTCGACTGGACGCTTCGGATCCTGAGCCGGTAGGTCTTGAGACTAGGCATCTAAACCTGCGGGCCTAGGCGAACTTCTTGACGAAATCGCCGAGGAACGCCTTCAGCTTGTCGTCGGTCTCCTTGACGATCTCGCGCTTCTCGCGGATCGACGCGAGGATCGAGCCCTCGGCGCGGATGGCGTCGAGCATCTGGTGCTCGAAGTCGTTGACCTTGTTCACGGGCAGCGAGTCGAGGAAGCCGCGGGTGCCGGCGTAGAGCGATACGACCTGCTCCTCGACCGGCATCGGCGCGAACTGGCCCTGCTTCAGCAGCTCGGTGAGACGCTGACCGCGCGCCAGCAGGCGCTGGGTCGAGGCGTCGAGATCGGAGGCGAACTGCGCGAACGCCGCCATCTCTCGATACTGCGCCAGCTCCAGCTTGATGGTGCCGGCGACCTGCTTCATCGCCTTGATCTGCGCGGCCGAGCCGACGCGGCTGACCGACAGGCCGACGTTAATCGCCGGACGGATACCCTGATAGAAGAGCTCGGTCTCGAGGAAGATCTGGCCGTCGGTGATCGAGATGACGTTCGTGGGGATGTAGGCCGACACGTCGCCGGCCTGCGTCTCGATGACCGGCAGCGCCGTCAGAGAGCCCGAGCCGTTCTTGTCGTTCAGCTTGGCGGCGCGCTCGAGCAGGCGCGAGTGGAGATAGAACACGTCGCCGGGATAGGCTTCGCGGCCCGGCGGGCGGCGCAGCAGCAGCGACATCTGGCGGTAGGCGACGGCCTGCTTGGAAAGATCGTCGTACACGATCACGGCGTGCATGCCGTTGTCGCGGAAATACTCGCCCATGGCGCAGCCGGTGTACGGCGCGAGGAACTGCATGGGGGCCGGGTCGGACGCGGTGGCGGCGACGACGATGGAGTATTCCAGCGCGCCGTTGTCCTCGAGCGTCTTCACGATCTGGGCGACCGTCGAGCGCTTCTGGCCGACGGCGACATAGACGCAGTAGAGCTTGCGGCTCTCGTCGGTGCCCTTGTTGATGCCCTTCTGGTTCAGGAAGGTGTCGATCGCGACGGCGGTCTTGCCGGTCTGGCGATCGCCGATGATCAGCTCGCGCTGGCCGCGGCCGACCGGCACCAGCGAGTCGATCGCCTTGAGGCCGGTCTGCATCGGCTCGTTCACCGACTTGCGCGGGATGATGCCCGGCGCCTTGACCTCGACGAGCTTGCGCTCGGTCGCCTGGATGGGACCCTTGCCGTCGATCGGGTTGCCGAGGCCGTCGACCACGCGGCCGAGCAGGCCCTTGCCGACCGGGACGTCGACGATGGCGCCGGTACGCTTGACCGTGTCGCCCTCGCGGATCGTGCGATCCTCACCGAAGATAACGACGCCGACATTGTCGCTCTCGAGGTTGAGCGCCATGCCCTTGATGCCGCCCGGGAACTCGACCATTTCGCCAGCCTTGACGCTGTCGAGGCCGTAGACGCGCGCGATGCCGTCACCGACGGAGAGGACCTGGCCGACCTCGGCCACTTCGGCTTCGTTGCCGAAGTTGGCGATCTGCTGCTTCAGAATGGCCGAGATTTCGGCGGCACGGATATCCATTTAGGCAACTCCCTTCATGGCAAGCTGCAGGCGCTGCAACTTGCTGCGGACAGACGAATCGAACAGGCGCGAACCCACCTTCACGACGAGACCGCCGAGAATGTCGGGTTCGACGCGCGCGTCGATGGAAACCTTGTTGCTGCCCAGCACAGAACGCAGCGCGTCGCTGAGCTGCTGGAGCTGGGCGGGGGAAAGCGGAACGGCCGAGGTGACCGTCGCGGTGGTCTCGCCACGGCGGCGGGCCAGTTCGGCGAGGAAGGCCGAGGCCATCGCCGGCAGGTCGCGGGCGCGGCCATTTGCGGCCACGGTGCCGACGAAATTGCGTGTCAGACCGGAAATGCCGGCGGCATCGAGCACGGCCAGCAGCGCCTTGCCCTGCAGCGCACGGCCGATGACCGGGCTGGCGATGAGGCGGGCGAGTTCGGTGCTTTCCGCGACGAGATTGCGGAAGGTCGTGAGGTCCTGCGCGACCTGGTCGAGCGATTTGGCGCCGTCGGCGAGCTCAAAAAGGGCGCTGGCGTAGCGTCCGGCAACGCCGGTGGTTGCGGTGGTCACGTCGAGAGCCTCTCCCCTGCCGCGGATCGCGGCCGGCAAGCCATTGAAATCACACACTTTTCCCTAGCAGAACGCCCCGCGTCGCTTGCCGCCCCACCCCGGAAAAGCGCGCGTTGCTACCATGCTGCATTTCCCGGCGCAACGTCGGCAAAGCGCTGTTCTACAGCGGTTTTTCGGCGCGGGGGTCTCAGAGGAAGGAATAGGGATCGACATCGACCTGCAGACGGACCGATCCGGGCAGGCCGATCTTCTCCAGCCAGGCATGAAGCAAGGGTTGCACCGCGATTTCCCGTCCGGCCTTGAGCAGGAACCGGCGCCGGTGCCGGCCGCGCAACAGGGCCATCGGTGCGACCGACGGCCCCAGGATCGTCACGCCCTCCTGCTGGGGGGCGTGGCGCGCCAAAGCAGCGCACACGTTATCCACCGCGGCGGGGTCCGGACCCGAGACGATCAGGGAGGCGAGCCGCCCGTAGGGCGGCATGCCGGCCAGCGACCGATCGTGCAACTCGACGTCGACGAAGCGGTCCCGGTCGCCCGACACCAGCGCCTGCATCACCGGATGGTCGGGATTGTGGGTCTGGATCAGGGCGCGGCCCGGCCGGCCGTCACGGCCGGCACGCCCGGCGACCTGGTAGAGGAGCTGGAAGGTGCGCTCGGCCGCGCGCAGGTCGCCGCCGTTCAGGCCGAGATCGGCATCGATCACCGCGACCAGGGTCAGATTGGGAAAGTGATGGCCCTTCGCGGCCATCTGCGTGCCGATCAGAATGTCGATCTCGCCCTTCTCCATGCGCTCGACCGCCGCCGACGCCTCGTCGCGGTTCATCAGACTGTCGGACGTGAAGAGTTCCAGGCGCGCCTCGGGAAAGAGCTCCAGCGCCTCCTCGGCGAGACGTTCGACGCCGGGACCGCAGGCGACGAACTGATCGACCGCGCCGCAATGGCGGCAGACCTGGGCCGGCGGCTCCGAGTAGCCGCAGTGATGACAGACCAGCGTGCGGCGAAAGCGGTGCTCGACCAGCCAGGCCGAACATTGCGGGCATTCGAGCCCCGAGCCGCAGGCGCGGCAGAGCGTGATCGGCGCATAGCCGCGGCGATTGAGGTACAGCAGCGTCTGCTCGCCGGCCGCCAGCGTCTTCTTCATCGCCTCGACGACCGGCGGCGAAAGCCAGCGGCCGCGCGGCGGCGCTTCGCGTCTCAGATCGATCGCCGAAAGGGCCGCGAGCCGGTGGCCGCCGTGGCGGCCGGGCAGATGCACCTCGCCATAGCGCCCGGTCTTCACGTTGACGACGCTTTCGAGCGACGGTGTCGCCGAAGCGAGCACGATGGGCGCGGAGGCAAGCCGCGCACGCACCACCGCCATGTCACGCGCATTGTAGACGACGCCCTCGTCCTGCTTGAACGAGTTGTCATGTTCCTCGTCGACGACGATGAGGCCGAGATCGGCGAAGGGAAGAAACAGCGCGGAGCGTGCGCCCACGACGACGCCGACCCGCCCTTCGGCAATGGCGCGCCAGGTCTCGCGCCGCTCCAGGCTGGTGAGACCCGAGTGCCAGGGCGACGGCAAGGCGCCGAAGCGATCCTCGAAGCGCTTGAGCCACTGCGCGGTCAGCGCGATCTCCGGCAGCAGCACGAGCACCTGCCGTCGCGCGGCGAGGCAAGCCGCGATTGCTTCGAAATAGACTTCGGTCTTGCCCGCGCCCGGTACGCCGTCGAGCAAGGTCGCTGAGAAGGCATGCGCCTTCACCTTCCCGACAAGACCATCGGCGGCGATCCGTTGTGCCGGCGACAGCGTCGGCCCTTCGTGCAGGCCGTCCGGCTGCGGAAAGGAGCGGCGTACGATGCGCTCCTCGGCCGTCAGCAACCCGACCGACGCCATGCCTTTCACGACAGACGTGCCGACGCCCGCGAGGTGCGCCAGTTCGGCCGCGGCCATCGCCGGCCCGTCCTTCAATTGCTCCAACACACGACGGCGCGCAGCCGTCAGCTTGAGCGCGGCGTCTTCGGTCGGCGCGGCCGGACGATAGACCAGCTCGGTCTTGGGCGCCTCCAGGGCGGACGGCACGCTCATCGCCATGCGCAGCACCGCGCCCGCGGGCATCAGCGTGTAGGCGGAGACCCAGTCGACGAAGCGGCGCATCGCATCCGCCATCGGCAGCGCGGGCAGCACGCCGATCACGTCACGCAACTTCTCCGGCGCGACGTCGCCCGTGCCCGCGCCCCACACGACGCCGACCGTTTCACGCTTGCCCAGCGGGACGATGACGAAATGCCCCGGCGCGACCGCCGTCCCTTCGGGAACGCGGTAGTCGTAGGCATCGCCCAGCGGCAGCGGCAGCAAAACCTTGACCGTGTTTTCCACCGATTCGAGACGCGACGCCGCGTCCCCCTTGGCTTGTAGCTCCGAGGGGGAATCGCTAGAAATTGTGGCAACAGGCGAGTCCGAACCACTGGCCATTGGGGTATTTTATATGAAGTTCTTCGTCGATACCGCCGATGTCGCCGATATCAAGGATCTGGCTGCCTCCGGCCTGCTCGACGGCGTGACGACCAACCCCTCGCTGATCGCCAAGTCGGGCCGGAACATGCTCGACGTCATCAAGGAGATCTGCGCCATCGTCCCGGGCCCGGTCAGCGCCGAAACGGTCGCGACCGACCACAAGACGATGCTGGAAGAAGGCCGCAAGCTCGCGAAGCTGGCCAGGAACGTCACGGTCAAGGTGCCACTGACGCCCGATGGCCTGAAGACCTGCAAGGCGCTGACTTCCGAAGGCACGATGGTGAACGTCACGCTCTGCTTCTCGGCGGCGCAGGCGCTGCTGGCGGCCAAGGCCGGCGCCACGTTCATTTCGCCGTTCGTCGGCCGCCTCGACGATATCGGCCAGGACGGCATGCATCTGATCGGCGAGATCATGACGATCTATCGCCAGTATCCGCACTTCAAGACCGAGGTGCTGGTGGCCTCGATCCGCCATACGCAGCACGTGATCGCGGCGGCCAAGCTCGGTGCCCATGTCGGCACGCTGCCGCCCAACGTGCTGCGCCAGCTCTTCAAGCACACGCTGACGGACAACGGCCTGAAGGCCTTCCTCGACGACTGGGCCAAGACCGGCCAGTCGATCCTCTGACCTCGGGGACCGGCACATGGGCAATGACGGCACGATCCCGGCGCCCGACGGCTCCGGCCGGCAGGTGAAGCTGATCACTGCCGACGACGTCGTGGCCTACCTCAAGGCCCACCCCGACTTCTTCGACAAGAACGGCGAGCTCGCCGCCGAGATGGGCGTGACGCCCCGGGTCCAGGGACCGGGCGTCATCGACATGCAGCAGGCAATCCTGAAGCGCCTGCGCGGCGAGATCGAGAAGCTCAAGGTCGAGCGCACCGAGATCATCGCCAATTCCAAGCAGAACCAGATCGTCCAGAACCGCATCCAAGCCGCGGTCATCAGCATCATCCAGGCGACGACGTTCGAGAAGATGATCCATGTCGTCACGCACGAGTTGCCGGAGTTGCTCGACGTCGACTTCATCACCATGGCAATCGAGGCCAATGCCGACGCGCCCAAGCGCGTGCCCGTGCGCGGCGTCTACGTGCTGGCGCCGGGCGCCATCGATGCCGCCATCGGTCCCGACAAGCATGCCCGGCTGCGCTCCAACATCGTGGGCGAGGAAGCCTTCTTTGGCGACGTCGCACGTTTCGTGAAGTCGGACGTGCTGATGCGCCTGCAGGTCTCGTCGGGCTCGCCCGACGGCGTCATGTGCTTCGGGGCGCGCGATCCCGAGGCCTTCGGGCCGGAAATGGCGACCGAACTCCTGTTCTTCCTGTCGAAGGTGCTGGAGAACACGATCCGCGCCTGGCTCGACCTGCCCGAGTGACATCGACTTGAGTGTCGCAGGCGCACAGGAGGCGTGGCGCGACTGGCTGAAGACCGAGCGCCGCCTCGCCGTCCACACGCTCACCGCTTACGAGCACGACGTCGCGACGTTCCTGGGCTTCATGACGACCTATCTTGGCGAGCCGCCGACGCTCGATGCCCTCGCGAGACTAAAGCCCGCCGAGTTCCGCGCCTGGCTGGCCGATCGCGCGCACCAGGGCATGGCACGCACCTCGACGGCGCGGGCCTTCTCCTCGGTACGCTCCTTCTTCCGCTTCCTCGACAAGAACAAGCTCGCGCACAATGCGAGCATCGCCACCATCCAGACGCCCAAGCTGCCGCGCGCCGTGCCGAAGGCCCTGAGCGAGCGCGACATGGAGGACGTGCTCCAGGCCGAACCCGAGCAGGAGCGCGCGCCGTGGATCGATCTGCGCGATGCCGCCGTTCTGATCCTGCTCTACGGCGCGGGCCTGCGCATCGGCGAGGCGCTGTCGCTCACCAAGGCCGAGGTCGACGATCTTCTACGGAGCGGTCGCGACACGCTCTCCGTCACCGGCAAGGGCAACAAGACCCGGCTCGTGCCGCTGCTGCCGCAAGCGTTGCAGGCGCTGAAAGCCTATCGCGACGCCTGCCCGTGGCTCAGCGCCGCCAGGCCCTCGGATCGCGTCTTCGTGGGCGCGCGTGGCGGCGCACTCGATCCCGCCATCGTGCAGAAGCGGGTGCGCGAAATCCGCCAGGGTCTCGGACTCGCCGAGAGCGTGACCCCGCATGCGCTGCGCCATTCCTTCGCGACCCACCTGCTGGGGGCCGGCGGCGACCTGCGCACCATCCAGGAACTTCTGGGCCACGCCTCGCTGTCGACGACGCAGCGTTACACCGACGTCGATTCCGCGCGGCTCGCCGCCGTCTATCGCGCCGCCCATCCTCGCGCCAAAGGCTGATCCATGACCCGGCACATCGGAATCGTCGCCTGCTCCGCCGAAGGCGCTGCCCTCTGCTACAAGACGATCTGCGTCGAGGGCTCGAAGCTGATGGGACCGCACGCCCATCCCGAAGTCTCCCTGCACACGCATTCGCTGGCCGACTATGTCGAATGTCTCGATCGCGGCGACCGCGCCGGCGTGGCCGACCTGATGCTGTCGTCGGCCAGCAAGCTTGCCGCGGCCGGCGCCGACTTCCTGATCTGCCCCGACAACACGATCCATCAGGCGATGGCGCATGTGCAGCCACGCTCGCCGCTACCGTGGCTGCACATCGCCGAGGTGGTGGCCGCAGAGGCCAGGACGCGCGGCTACAGGAAGCTCGGGATCACCGGCACGCGCTGGCTGATCGACAGCGAGGTCTATCCGGAGAAGATCGAGGCGCAGGGTCTCGCCTGGCTGCGGCCCACCGACGCCGAGCGCGACGAGACCAACCGCATCATCATGGACGAGCTGGTGCGGAGCGTGTTCACGCCAGCGGCCGTCGCGGCCTACCAGCGCGTGATGGACCGCATGAAGGCCGAGGGCTGCGATGCCGTCATCCTGGGCTGCACCGAGATCCCGCTGATCATGAACGACCGCAATTCACCGTTGCCGACGCTCGATTCGACGCGGCTGCTCGCCCGCGCGGCCCTGAAGCGCGCCGTTACAACGCCTTCCGGAAGATGACCTCGCCATCGTCCTGGTGCCCGATCTCCTCCCAGCCGTTGGTGCGATAGAAGCGCTCGGCCCGCGTACCCGGACCCGTCGTCAGTCTGGCTTCCGCGAAGCCCGCGGCCCGCAGATCCTCGCAGGCGAGCGGCAGCAGCGCACGGGCCAGGCCGCGCCCCCCATAGTCAGGATGGATGAACAAGCCGAAGATCGTGCCGTCGCGCGGATCGGCGACCGAGAAGCCCTGCACCGCGCCCGCCTCCTCCCACACCCAGAAGGTCGCGTTTTCGAAGATCCAGTCGGCGGTGGTCTCGACCTTGCCCGCCGAGGCCGCGCTCAGCTGGTTCTCGCGCACGGCGAGGCGCACTTCGGAGATGCGAGGGCGGTCGGCAAGCGTTGCTTTGCGGATCATGAAATGGAGTCCGATGCGGTGCGTGGATCAGGCCGGCGGTGTTACCATTTCCGCCGATGACTCACGCGCCGCTCACTCCGCGATGTCTGCTGCTGTCGCTGCTGGCCATGGCTTCGCTCGCCATTGCCCCGGCGCCGCCGATGCGGGCGCGCGCCGAACCGGTGAATGAGCGGCGCCCCACCGTCGCCGACATCTGCAGCACGCTGGCCCAGGCGGCGGCCGAGAACGGGCTGCCGGAAGAGTTCTTCACCCGACTCATCTGGCAGGAGAGCCGGTTCAATCCCTCGGCCGTGAGCCCGGCGGGCGCGCAGGGCATCGCGCAATTCATGCCGGGGACCGCAGCGATGCGCGGCCTCACCAACGCCTTCGAGCCGCTGCAGGCGCTGCGCGAGTCGGCAAGCTACCTGCGCGAGCTGCGCACGACTTTCCGCGGCAATCTCGGGCTGGCAGCAGCCGCCTACAATGCCGGTCCCGGCCAGGTCGAGGCCTGGCGCAGCGGCCGCGCCATCCTGCCCGGCGAGACGCAGGCCTATGTCCGCATCGTCACCGGTCATAGCGCCGAGGCCTGGATCTCCCAGCCGATGCCGCAGCTGCAATCGACGGCGACCCAGACAGGCGAGCGCTGCATCGAATTCGCCAGGAACATGACCGACACGCCGCGCCGCCGCCCGCTGCTCACGTCGGACCCAGCCTGGGGACCGTGGGGCGTCCAACTTGCCGGCAACTGGTCCGAAGGACGCGTGCTTGCCCACTACGAGCGGCTGCGGCGCAAGTACGAGCCCGTGCTCGACGACCGGCTGCCGCTGGTCCTGAATTCGCGCCGCAACGATTTGCCCACCTACGCCGTACGGGTCTCGGCAAACACCCGCGCGGAGGCCGACGCACTCTGCGCGAAGCTGAGGGCCAAGGGGGGCGCCTGCGTCGTCTTCCGCAACCCGCGGGACTAGGATCTTCCCGGGCGAAACAGAATCGTCTTCCTCCCGGTTCAGATGCAGGGCTGTCGCACATGGCCTCAAAGCGCTGAAACAGCTGGCGTCTTGAAGAAGGCGAAAGGTCCCTCGCTCACGCTCAGGGCGGGGGTTCCTCCGCCCGCGATGACAATTTTGGTGAGATTTGCGCAGTGCGCCGACCAAACAAAGGCTGTCATCCCGAGCGTGAGCGAGGGACCTTTGCCTCATATGCGATAGCCCTGCTTCTGAAGGGGGGGGCACCGCAATGACATCAGTGCTTCAGGACGAACTGCGCCTTCGTTGAACCAGCCATTCTATGCCGAGGCTGCCGGCAACGGCCAACCCGGTGAGCCAGATGGCCGACGGCTGGGTCGACCAGAGGCTGACCGCGAATGCCGCGAGCACCACGGCCATCAGCGCCGCACCGGCCACGATCGGGAGGCGCGATCCCCCCGCTTCGCCATGCAGCCGCCAGTGAGCCGCGAAGACGCCGAGATAGCAGATCAGGATCGTCGCCCCCGCGACCTGGGCGATGGCGCCGAGATCGAGAAGGTTGATCATCACCAGAACGGCGCCGGTCGACCACACCAGCCCGCGCGTGCCCTGCCCCCAGGCGGCCCGCTCGAACACGGCGGGAAGCTGCCCCTTGCCGGCGAGGCCGCGCGAGACTTCGAGGGCGCAGAAGAAGCTCGCATTGATCGATGAGGCGGTCGCGAACAGCGCACCGATCGACACGATGACGAAGCCGATTTGACCGAGGACGGGTCTGGCGGCCTGCGCCACGGCCGTGGTCGCGAAGCGCGCCAGCTCGTCGGGCGAGATGTTGCCCATCACGACGACCGACAGGCCGATATAGAGGAAGATCACGATGCCGATCGCGAGGAAGATGGCGCGCGGAATGGTCTTTGCGGGATCGGCGACATGCCCCGAGGCGTTGGTCATCATGCCGTAGCCGCCATAGGCGAAGAAGGTGAGGCCGACGCTCGCAAGCAATATGCCGGGCCCGACGGTCGGCCCTTTCGCCAGCATCGCGGGATCGATGCTCGACCCACCGGCCACCAGCAGCGCCGTCAGGATGACCAGCTTGATCCCGACCAGCAGCTCCTCGACGCGCCCGACCACGCCGGACCCCGCCATGTTGACGATGAAGAGGACGATCACGATCGCCGACGCGAAGAGGTTGGCCACATAGGCCGCCGATACGTCGCCCACCAGCAGGCGGTCGGCATAGGCGCCGAAGGTCTTGGCGACCATCGCGATGTTGACGAGCTGCGTCACCAGATAGAGGACCGACAGCCCGCCCGCCACGGTCTTCGACGGAAAGGCCCGGTCGAAATAATCCATGATGCCGCCCGAACTCGGGAAGCGGGCGGCGAGCCGGGCATAGGAATAGCCCGACAGCAGCGCGATGACACCGCCGACGGCGAAGGAGAGATAGACGTCGCTGCCGGTCATCAGGGCGGCCTGCCCCAGCAGCGCGAAGATGCCGGCCCCGACCATGGACCCGATGCCGAGCGCCGAGACGCTCAATAGACTCATCCGCCCGTGCCCCCGCTCGGACGGATCGATCTTATCGGTCATGGACAGGCTCTCCCCCTCGAACATCCTACCGACAACGCGTTACCGACGACAGGCAACCGGCAAGACGTCAGAACAGCACCGTGAGACGCAGCGAGAAGACCGCTGCCATCTGCTGCGTCGGCGCCAGCGCCGGCTGGAAATAGAGTTGAACGTCCGGCGTGATCAACAGGTGTTTCACCGACCACGCCCAGTAGAGTTCCATCATCGTCTCGCTGGGCTGCACCTGCGTGCCTGCATAGAGAGTCCGGTTCGTGGCGTTCCACGCGATGCCGAGGCCGATCTGATCTCGCGGCGCACGGCCCAGCGGGTTGTTGTAGACGGCGCCGCCGGCGATCGACGACTGGATGTACCAGCTCGAATTCCATGCGGTGTTGGCGCGCAGGAACAGGCCCCATTGCCCGCCGAGCGTCTGCGAGGCGTTGAAGGACAGGCCCGAACTGGCCCGCGGCTGCATCACCACGCTCGGCAGGTTGTAGTAGAGCAAGGAATAGGTGCCCTGGCCGAGCTTGCCGAGGTTGGGCGAGACGGCGCCGTAGAGAAACCAGGAATACTGCCCCTGGAACGCCGTGTTGAACTGGATGTAGTTGGAAGCCGCGACGTTGTTGGCGTCCTGGAAGCCCGCGATGAAGGTCAGCTCCCTGGTCGGATTGACCTGGACGTAGGCACCGAGGCTGCCCTGGGAATAGTTCTGGCTGCCGTTCTGGGCCAGCGAGTAGCCGATGAAATTGACCTGCTCGTTGTTGGAGTAGGCATTGGTGTCGAAGTTCGAAAAGGGAAACTGCCCCAGGGTCAGCGACGCGAAATGGCCCGGGAAGTCGTGCGTGTAGCTCACCTGCGCGAAAGTGAGCTGGTTGCCCGGATAATCGTTGACCGGACTGACGAGCATGAGCCTGTCCTGAAGGCTCTGCCCGGTCTGGCCCGACCAGTACTGGGTGGCGAGATAGGCGAACTGGAAGGAACCCGCGCCGATCTTCGGATCGTCGAACATCTTCCAGTTCAACGCCGGCGAGAACTGGGCCTGCACCGCGCCATATTCACTGCCGGGAGAGCCCCACTGGCTGAGGACCGACGAGGTCATCGAATAGAAGATGCCGGTCGAATTCCGGATCTCCTTCTTCGCCAGCGCATAGCGCCGGGCGGCGTCGTCGAACTCCTGGTCGAGGAAATACTGCTCGCGCACTTCGGCCGCGCGTATCCGGTTGTGGACCTTGCCGACATGGCGGACGCCTTCGGCGTCGGCCGCTTCCTGCGCCTCTGCTTCCGCAAGGGGAAGTATCAGGGCGGCGAGCCCTCCTATCCACGCGGTCGAACGCATCGGTTTCCGCCGGCCCGCGTCACGGCTTCAGTGCCTTGTCGAGGAACGCCTTCACATCGATCACGAACTGCTTCCAGGCCGGCTCGTGAGCTCCGTAGTGCGCCCCGCAGCAACCGCCGGGCTTGCTGCGATTGCCAACCGCGCTGAGATAGCGCACCGGCAGGCCGAGCGCATCGAAACTGTGATGCGCGCCTTCGTAAATCTTCGTCTCGACGAGATCCCTGCCGCTCACGACTCGGTCCAGCACAGCCCGGCATTGCGAGATCGGCGTCCAGTCGTCGAGCGCGCCCATGGCCAGCAAGGTCGGTTGACGCACCGCGAGACGCGACCCCAGCGCGTCTGCCAGGGCGCAATCGGGATAGAGCAGCACCACTGCCCGCACCGACGGTCGCGCCGGATCCTCTGGCTTCCCTGAAAAGGCGCGCAGCATCGCGACGCCGCCGCCGTAGGAATATCCCATGTAGGCAAGCCGCCGCGAATCGATGCCCGCCTGCTTTTCCAACCACGCCAGGGTCGCGTCGATGTCGGCCGCCCGCGCCTCGGCGGCAGCCTGAGTCGGCCAGTTGCGTCCACACACGTCCTTCAGGCCACGCGCCGAAAAACTGTCGACCACGAGGGCGGCGTAGCCCCAGGACGTCAGGAGCCCGGCCATGCGCGCGGTGTTCTGTCCGGGACCGCCACAGCCGTGGAACAGCGCGACCGCGGGCACCGGTGCCGTGGCGTTGGGCGGACGGAAGAGCTGCGCCGCGAGCTGAACGGTTCGACCGTCCTGCTCGACCGGCACGCGGACATTCTGCTGGGCCGAAGCAGGCATCGTCCACAGGACGGCAATCAGAACGACGAGACGAGCCGTCCAGGGCACCGCTGCGAGCCGACCTTGCTTCAATCCGATCGTCCACCGAAGATGCATCGACCGAATCGTAAACGAAGCAGGAATGGAGACAACAGGTGGATTCACGGTGAGCGACACACTCTACGCGATCTCCACCTGGGTCATACCGGCCATCCTCGCCATCACGCTGCACGAGGCCGCCCACGGCTTCGTCGCCCTGCGCTTCGGCGACCGGACCGCGTTGGAGCAGGGCCGCGTGACCCTCAATCCGCTGAAGCACATCGACCCGGTCGGCACGATCCTGCTGCCCGGCCTTTTGATCTTCCTGCGCGCGCCCTTCCTGTTCGGCTATGCCAAGCCGGTGCCGGTGAATTTCCGGGCACTGAACAATCCGAAGCGCGACATGGTCTGGGTCGCCGCGGCGGGGCCGGCCACGAATGTCCTCATGGCCATGGCGGCCGGCCTGCTGGCGCACCTCGCCGTTCTCCTGCCGCAGCCCGAGGCGACGTGGGCGATCCTCAACATCGAGAACGCGATCCTCATCAACGTCCTGCTCGCCGTCTTCAACATGGTGCCACTGCCGCCGCTCGATGGCGGAAGGGTCGCAGTCGGCCTGCTGCCCAACAGCCTGGCCCTGCCGCTTGCGCGCCTCGAGCCCTACGGCATGCCGATCCTGCTCGGGCTGATCTTCGTCCTGCCGCTGATCGGCAAGCAGATCGGCACCGACCTGAACGTCATTGGCTGGGTCCTCAGTGAGCCGGTCAACTGGCTGGTCAACCTCGTGATCCGCATCACTGGCAACGGCTGACCCGACGGCTGGAGTCTTTCCGAACACGACAGAAACACCAACGACAACCTCATGCTGAGCGCGTCTCGAAGCACGGGCACGAGCACCACGTTTGAGGCCCATCCTTCGAGACGGCGCTTCGCGCCCCCTCAGGATGGAGGGGTGCGTCAACTCAAAGCGGAAAGGCCTGAGGTCCGGACTTCGCCCGACGATTCGGGCTTGCCGCCCTCGCCATTCTCCGGCGGCGCGAGGTTCATGGCCTGGCGCTCCTCGGCGATGCTGGCGACGGCGGCCCGCACGCCGGGATGGCGCGCCATGAACTGGTTGAAGTCGCGGCGGTCGAGCACCAGGAACTGGCAGAAGTCGACGGCAACGACGTCGGCGGTGCGGCGCTCGCCGGTGAGCAAGGCCATCTCGCCGAAATAGGCGCCTGGCTCGAGCGGGATGACGCGGTCGGCGACGTGCACTTCGACCGAGCCCGACGAGATGAAGTACATGCCGTCGGCGCGGTCGCCGGCGCGGATGACCTTGTCGCCGGGCGAGGCCGCCTTCGGGCGGAACATCAGCAGCAGCGATTCCTGATCCTGGCGCTCGACGAGCTGCAGCATCGGGAAGAGCTCCAGCAGGCTGTGCAGCTTCAGGTCCTCGGCCTTCGAGCGCTCTTCCTGCCGAACCTTGATGACGTCGAGCTCGCGGCGCAGCCCCTCGTAGTGGCGCTGCCCGAAGAAGGGCTCGCCGGCCGGACGGGCGAAGCGCTTCTGAAGCAGCCCGGCGGCATGGAAGATCAGCGGATTGAGCATGATCGAGAAGAGCGCGCCGCCCACCACCAGGTCGCGGCCCTCCGTCGGTACCAGGCCGGCGGAGATGCCGAGCGCGATCAGGATGAAGGAGAATTCGCCGATCTGCGCCAGGCTGGCCGACACGACGAGGCCGGTGCCGACCGGATATCGCAGCAGCATGATGATGGCGAAGGCGATCAGCGACTTGCCGAAGATGATGAGGGCGAGCACCGACAGGACGGCACCCGGCGAGCGATAGAGAATGGTCGGATCGAACAGCATGCCGACCGACACGAAGAACAGCACCGAGAAGGCGTCCTGAAGCGGGAGGGAATCGGCGGCAGCCTTGTGGCTGAAGGACGATTCGCTCAGCACGACCCCGGCGAAGAAGGCGCCGAGGGCGAACGAGACGCCGAAGATCGCCGCCGAGCCGTAGGCGATTCCCAGAGCGACGGCCAGCACCGAGAGCGTGAACAGTTCGCGCGAGCCGGTGCGCGCCACGCGGGCCAGGACCCAGGGTACGACCTTCGGCCCGATCAGGATGGCGATCGCCGCGAAGGCCGCGACCTTCGACAGGGTGACGGCGAGTTCCAGCAGGATCGGCATGCCGGACTCGTGGCCCCGCACCGGCTTGCCGCCGAGCACCTCGGCAAGGGCCGGCAACAGCACCAGGGCGAGCACCATCGCCAGGTCCTCCACGATCAGCCAGCCGACGGCGACGCGGCCGTTGGGACTGGAGACCATGTTGCGCTCCTCCAGTGCCTTCAACAGAACGACGGTGCTCGCGACCGACAGGCTGAGACCCACCACGAGACCTGTGCCGAGCCCCCAACCCCACAGCGAACACATGCCCATTCCCAGGAGTGTCGCCAGCACGATCTGACCGATGGCGCCCGGGATGGCGATGCCGCGCACCGCCAGCAGGTCCGAGGCCGAGAAATGCAGACCGACGCCGAACATCAGCAGGATGACGCCGACCTCGGCGAGTTGCGACGACAGCCCGGCATCCGCCACGAAGCCCGGCGTATAGGGCCCGATCAGGATTCCCGCGACGAGGTAGCCCACCAGGGGCGGCAGGCGCAGCCTGTCGGCGACATATCCGAAACCGAAGGCGAGCACGAAGCCGATGGCGATGGTGGAAATCAACGTCACTTCGTGATGCACGTGCTCGGCCCGCCGGTTGTCGAGGATGGTGGGATTTTAATGAGCCCTGCCTGGAATTGCACTCTTTGTGAATTCAAGCGACGTCACAGGGCAAGAGGCGCGCGACGATAAAAAAACGGCGCGCGATGGGAATATTGGCAAGGGCGCCGGCGTCTCTCCCTTGCGGATCACCCGCTGCATGGGAGTCAAAGAATGCTGAAATCGATCCTTTCCACCGCCGCCGCCCTGGCGGTCCTCGCCGCCGGCAGTGCGTTTGCCGCCGAACCCGCCACCGCCACCCCGCCGATGATGAAGAACGGCATGTTGGTCACTGCCAGCGGGCTGACGCTCTACACGTTCGACAAGGACGCCACGCCCGGCAAGTCGGTGTGCAACGGCCAGTGCGCGACCAACTGGCCGCCGGCCCTGGTCGCCGACGGCGCCAAGGCTTCGGGTGACTGGACCATCATCACCCGCGACGACGGGCTGAAGCAGTGGGCTTACAAGGGCAAGCCGCTCTACGCCTTCGCCAAGGACACCAAGGCCGGCGACACCACCGGCGACGGCTTCCTGAACGGCGCCTGGCACATCGCCAAATAGCCGTCACGGATCCCGGCGCCGGCCACGGTCCGGCCGGCGCCGCCTTCCTGTAGAGTTGCCCCATGGCCGATGCGGAAGCCCTCCTCGAACCGCTGATCCCCGCGCTGCGCCGGTATGCCTACGCGCTGGTCCGCGACCATGATGCGGCCGACGATCTGGTGCAGGACACGCTGGAACGCGCGCTGTCGCGATGGTCGCTGCGGCGAAGCGACGGCGATCTCAGGGCGTGGCTCTTCACGATCCAGCGCAACCTCCATGTCTCCGCGCTTCGGCAGGGCCAGCGGCGCGGCGCTCATGTCGAACTCGACGAGGCGACGTCGCCCTCGACGCGTGCCTCGCAGGAAAGCGGCCTCGAAGTGCAGGACATCCTGGCGACGCTCGACCAGTTGCCGGAGGAGCAGAAGTCGCTCCTGCTGCTGGTGGGAGTGGAAGATCTCTCCTACGACGACGCTGCGAAGGTCATGGGGGTGCCGACGGGCACGGTGATGTCGCGACTGGCGCGCGGCCGGCAGAGGCTGCGCGCACTGCTTGAGACGGGGCGCACGACGCTCCTGCGGAGAGTGAAATGACGGGTCCGGATACGCCAGAGACCAGTTTCCCGATGGGCGAAGAGGAGTTGCAGGCGTTCGTCGACGAGCGGTTGGACGGCGAGCGCCGTGCCGCCGTCGAGGCCCATATGGCTGCGCATCCCGAGCTTGCCGAGCGCATCGCCACGGAGCGCCGCCAGCGCGCCATGCTGCGCAGCCGTCTGGACGCCAAGTTCGCCGAGCCGATCCCGGCGCGCCTGCGCATCGCCAACCTGCGGGCCGCGCGTCGCGCCTCATGGAAGCGTGGCTGGACTGGCGCCGCGGCAGCCATGGCATTGTTCGTCGCCGGCGTCACGGCCGGTTGGTTCGCAAACGGCATTGCCCCGGCGCCGCTGGCCCCCGCACCGACGGCCAGCGTGGCACAGGGCGCACAATCGGCCCACCGCACCTTCGTGGTCGAAGTCGCCCATCCGGTGGAAGTCGGCGTCCAGCAGGAGGCGCATCTGCTGCAGTGGCTCTCCAAGCGACTGGGCCGCAAGCTTGCCGCACCCGATCTTTCGCCGTTCGGCTACAGGCTGATGGGCGGACGTCTTCTGCCGGGTGGCAGCGGCGCGGCGGCGCAGCTCATGTACGACGACGCGAGCGGCAAGCGTCTCACCGTCTATATCCGCGCAACGGAGGGAACGGAGACGGCCTTCCGCTTCCAGAAGGAAGGCGAGGCCTCGACATTCGCCTGGATCGACCAGGGTTTCGGTTTTGCCGTCACCGCGTCCACCAGCCGCGACGAGCTGCTGCCGATCGCGGAGGCGGTCTATCGCGGCTTCGAGGGAAAGAGTTAGAGTCCTTCCGACTGGCCAAATTCGTACCGAGCTTCAGCAAAAACCTCATCCTGAGGCGCGAACGCGGTGAGCGTCTCGAAGGATGGGCACGAGCACCACGCCTGCCCCCTCCTTCGAGACGGTCGCTACGCGACCTCCTCAAGATGAGGTGATGTGATCTAACTCGAGGCTAAGACCCGAGCCCTTACTTCGTCGGATCGGTGAGATCCTCGAATTCCTTGAGGTGACGCGGCGCCCATCTGTGGTCGCGGGCCTTGACGATCCACTTGTCGAGCGTGGGCCAGCGACGACGCGCCGACGTCACCCACTTGCGGCCCGTCTCGAACTCCGTCGCCAGCAGGTAGAGGGCGATCACGAAGAAGATCCAGCCCTGCAGGATCGGCACGAAGCCGCCGACCACCGACATGACCAAGCAGGCCACGATCGCGAGCGCCATCAGCGGCTGGCGCATGGCGTCCTATAGATGGATTGGCTTGTCCCAGGCGGCAAGCGCGGCTTCCTTCATCGCCTCGTTGACCGTGGGATGGGCGTGGCAGACGCGGCCGATATCCTCGGCCGAGGCGGAGAATTCCATCGCCATCGCGGCTTCGGCGATCATGGTCCCGGCTTCGGCGCCGAAGATGTGGACGCCCAGCACCTTGTCGCTCGCCTTGTCGGCCAGAACCTTCACGAAGCCCTCCGTGGCGCCGTTCGCGCGGCTGCGCGGGTCGGCGGTGAACGGATACTTGCCGACCTTGTAGGCAACGCCGGCTGACTTCAGTTGTTCCTCGGTCTTGCCGACCCAGGCCACCTCGGGCTGGGTGTAGATGATCGAGGGTACGAGATCCCAGTTCACATGGCCCTTCTGACCCGCGAGCGTCTCGACGCAGGCGACGCCGTCCTCGCTCGCCTTGTGCGCGAGCATCGGCCCGTCGATCACGTCGCCGATCGCGTAGATGCCGGGCACCGAGGTCTGGAAATGTCCATCGACGGCGATGCGGCCGCGCTCGGTCATCTTCACGCCGACCTTGTCGAGGCCGAGGCCCTGAACGAAGGGACGGCGGCCGATCGAGACCAGCACGACATCGGCTTCGAGCGTCTCGGCCGCGCCGCCTTTCGCGGGCTCGACCGTGAGCGTGACACCGGCACCGGACGCATCCGCCTTGGTGACCTTGGCGCCGAGCTTGAACTTCAGCCCCTGCTTGGCAAGCGCGCGCTGGAAGAACTTGGTGACTTCGTCATCGACGCCCGGCGTGATGCGGTCGAGGAACTCGACGACCGTCACGTCGGCGCCGAGACGGCGCCACACCGAGCCCAGCTCCAGGCCGATGATGCCGGCACCGACGACGACCAGGCGCTTCGGCACCTGGGTGAGTTCCAGCGCACCGGTCGAGGAGACGATCTTCTTCTCGTCGATCGTCACGCCCGGCAGCGGCGTCACTTCCGAACCCGTGGCGATCAGGATGTTCTTCGCCGACAGCGTGTCCTTCACCGCACCGTCGTCGCCGACGACGGCGACGGAACCCGGCGCCTCGATGCGGCCTGCGCCGGTGTAGGAGGCGATCTTGTTCTTCTTGAACAGGAAGGCGACGCCCTTGGTCGTGGCCTCGACGACCTCGCCCTTGCGCTTCATCAACTGGGCGAAGTCGAGCTTCGGCGGCTCCACGACGATGCCGTGCACGCCCAGATCGTGGCCCGCTTCCTCGAACAGATGCGAGGACTGCAGCAGAGCCTTCGACGGGATGCAGCCGACGTTGAGGCAGGTGCCCCCCAGCGTCGCGCGCTTCTCGACGACGGCGACCCTGAGGCCGAGCTGTGAGGCGCGGATCGCGGCGACGTAACCGCCGGGACCGGCGCCAATCACGACCAGATCGAAGGATTCGTTTGCCATATGGTCAACCCTCATCATCGCCGGGGGCGCGCCACTCCAGTGGCGCGGTCATGACGCGCCACTGGAGTGGCGCGCCCCCAGCACGACTCAATCAGACGCCGAGCAGCAGGCGCTCGGGATCCTCGATGCAGTCCTTGACCTTCACCAGGAACAGCACGGCCTCGCGGCCGTCGATGATGCGATGGTCGTAGGACAGAGCGAGGTACATCATCGGCCGCGCCTTGATCTCACCGCCGACCACCATGGGCCGCTGCTGGATCTTGTGCATGCCGAGGATGCCCGACTGCGGCGGGTTCAGGATCGGCGTCGACATCAGCGAGCCGTAGACGCCGCCGTTGGAGATCGTGAAGGTGCCGCCGGTCAGATCGCCGATCGACAGCTTGCCGTCGCGCGCCTTGCGGCCGAGATCGCCGATGCCCTTCTCGATCCCCGCGAAGTCCAGCGCGTCGGCATCGCGCAGCACCGGCACGACGAGGCCCTGCGGCGAGCCGACGGCGACGCCGATGTCGTAATAGTTCTTGTAGACGATCTCCTCGCCCTCGATCTCGGCGTTGACCGCCGGCAGCTCCTTGAGCCCCGCGATGCAGGCCTTCACGAAGAAGGACATGAAGCCCAGCCGGGCGCCGTGCTTCTTCTCGAAATCGTCCTTCAGGCGCTCGCGCAGCGCCATCACGTTGGTCATGTCCACCTCGTTGAAGGTGGTGAGCATGGCCGCCGTGTTCTGCGCGTCCTTGAGGCGGTTGGCGATGGTGCGGCGCAGCCGCGTCATCTTCACCCGCTCCTCGCGATCGGCCTTGGCGCGGGGACCGGCGGGTGTGGCCGGCTTGGCGGCCGGTGCGGCGGCCGCCGGAATCGACGAGATCGCCGCCAGCACGTCTTCCTTGGTCGCGCGACCGTCCTTGCCCGTCGGCTGGATGGCGGCGGCGGACACACCCTTCTCCTCGGCGAGCTTGCGCGCGGCGGGACCGGAGGCGGCGAGATTCGCCCCCGCGGGCGCGGCGGCAGGAGGCGGCGCCGGAGCGGCGGCAGGCGCGGGCTTCGGTGCCGCAGGAGCGGCCGCCTTCGGCGCGGCGGCGCCGGCAGCTCCCGCCTCGATGTGGCAAAGCACGCCGCCCACCTGGACGGACGCCCCCTCCTCCACGGCAAGCTCGGTGACGGCGCCCGCGACACTGGCGTTCACCTCGACCGTCACCTTGTCGGTCTCGAGCTCGCACAGGGGCTGGTCGACCGCGACCACATCGCCTGCCTTCACCAGCCACTTGGCAACGGTCGCCTCCGTAACCGACTCACCCAGAGCCGGAACCTTGATCTCGACGGCCATGACTAAACTTCCTCTTCGCTGCCCGCGCTCAACCGATCGTGAGAGCGCGGTCGACCAGATCGGCCTGTTCCTTGAGATGGTTGCGCGCCGACCCGGTGGCGGGTGACGCGGCCTCGGCGCGGCCGACATAGAGCGGCCGCTTCGCCTTCGCGTCGATGTTCGCGAGGGCGCGTTCGATGCGACGGTCGACGAAGTGCCAGGCGCCCATGTTCTCGGGCTCCTCCTGGCACCACACGATATCGGCGTTCGGATACTGCGCGAGCCGCACGCCGAGCCGCGTGAACGGGAACGGGTAGAGCTGCTCGATGCGCAGGATGGCAATGTCGTCGATCTTGCGCTTGCGGCGCTCGGCGACGAGATCGAAGTAGACCTTGCCGGAACAGAGGATCACGCGACGGACCTTGTCGCCGTCGACCAACTGGTCGGTCTCGACGAGGATGCGGCGGAAGGAGCTGCCCGGCCCGAAGTCGGCCAGCGTCGACACGCAGTCCTTGTGGCGCAGCAGCGACTTGGGCGTCATCACCACCAGCGGCTTGCGGAAGGTGCGGCGCATCTGCCGGCGCAGCGCGTGGAAGTAGTTGGCCGGGGTCGTCGGATTGATGACCTGCCAGTTGTCCTCGGCGGAAAGCTGCAGGTAGCGTTCGAGGCGCGCCGAGCTGTGCTCCGGGCCCTGGCCCTCG
The DNA here is from genome assembly GCA_945952105.1 of uncultured Rhodospirillaceae bacterium. Taxonomy (GTDB): domain Bacteria; phylum Pseudomonadota; class Alphaproteobacteria; order Reyranellales; family Reyranellaceae; genus Reyranella. Next base: position 91,007 of record CAMFGZ010000007.1, read on the forward strand.
TAGCCGTGGGGCAAAAGCATCACGAGGCCCGACATGCGCAGCCACTTGCTCTCGGCCGAGCAGATGAACTGGTCGATGATGACCTGCGCGCCATTGGCGAAATCGCCGAACTGCGCTTCCCAAAGGACGAGCGCGTTGGGCTCGGCCAGCGAATAGCCGTACTCGAAGCCCAGCACGCCCGCCTCGTTCAGCGGGCTGTCGATCACCTCGTAGCGGGCCTGCCCCTCGCCGACATGATTGAGCGGGACGTACTTGGCCTCGTTGTTCTGGTCGACCAGCACGGAATGGCGCTGCGAGAAGGTGCCGCGACCGGAATCCTGGCCGCTGAGACGCACTGGCGTGCCTTCCATGAGGAGCGTGCCGAACGCAAGCGCTTCGCCGGTCGCCCAGTCGATGTTCTCGCCCGTGTCGATCGTCTTCCGCTTCTCCTGGAGCTGGCGCACGATCTTGCGGTTGAGGTCGAAGTCCTTCGGCGGCTCCGAGATCGCGCGTCCGACCGCCTTGAGCCTGTCGAGATCGACCGCGGTGACGCCCTTGCGATCCTCTTCGCCCGGCGCGACCGTGAAGCCCGCCCACTTGCCTTCGAGCCAGTCGGCCTTGTTGGGCTTGTAGTTGGTCGCGGCCTCCAGCGCCTTGTCGAGCTTTTCGCGCAAGCTCGTGTCCATGGCGGCGACCTCGTCGGCCGTCACCACGCCCTCGGCCTCGAGTTTCGCGGCGTAGACCTCCTTCACCGAACGATGCCCGCCGATCTCCTTGTACATCAGCGGCTGGGTGAACATCGGCTCGTCACCCTCGTTGTGACCGTGCCGGCGGTAGCAGAACATGTCGATGACGATGTCGCGCTTGAAGTGCTGGCGGAACTCGGTCGCGATGCGCGCGACGTGGACCACCGCCTCTGGATCGTCGCCGTTCACGTGCAGGATCGGCGCCTGCACGATCTTCGCGACTTCCGTACAGTAGGGACCCGAGCGCGATTCGGTCGGCAGGGTCGTGAAGCCGATCTGGTTGTTCACGACGAAGTGGATGGTGCCGCCGATTCGGTAGCCCGCGAGGTCGGAGAGGTCGAGGCTCTCGGCCACCAGGCCCTGGCCCGCGAAGGCGGCGTCGCCGTGCATCAGGATGCACATGACCTGGCTGCGGTCGGTGTCGCCGCGCTGGTCTTCCTTGGCGCGCGCCTTGCCCAGGATGACCGGATTCACCGCCTCGAGATGCGAGGGATTCGGCGACAGCGAGAGATGGATGACGTTGCCGTCGAACTCGCGGTCGGCCGAGGCGCCGAGGTGATACTTCACGTCGCCCGAGCCGCGCATTTCCTCGGGTTGCGAGGAGCGGCCCTGGAATTCGGAGAAGAGCGCGGTGTAGCTCTTGTGCATGACGTGCACGAGCGTGTTGAGGCGGCCGCGATGGGGCATGCCCAGCATGACTTCCTTCACGCCGAGCTGGCCGCCGCGCTTCAGGATCTGCTCGATACCGGGGATCAGCGATTCGCCGCCATCGAGACCGAAGCGCTTGGTGCCGACGAACTTCACATGCAGGTAGCGCTCGAGACCCTCGGCCTCGCCGACCCGCTCCAGGATCATCTTCCGGCCGGTGACCGTGAACTCGGTCTGGTTCTCGATGTGCTCGATGCGCTCCTGGATCCACGCCTTCTGGTCTGGATCGGAGATGTGCATGAACTCTACGCCTATCTTGCCGCAATAGGTCTTGCGCAGGCGCTCCATGATCTGGCGCAGCGTCGCGGACTCGCCCAGCGCCAGCGAGCCGAAGATCAGGATGGGACGATCCCAGTCGGCTTCGGTGAAGCCGTAGGTCGCGGGATCGAGCTCGCGATGCGGCGCCTGCCGCACGAGGCCGAGCGGATCGAGATCGGCTTCGAGATGGCCGCGGATGCGGTAGGCGCGGATCAGCATCAGCGCCCGCGCGGTATCCTGGGCCGCGGCCCGGATCTCTTCCTCGGTCTTGCCGGAAATCGCCGGAGCGGCGGGAGCCGCCGCGCCATTGGCGGCCTTGCCACCCTTCACGTTGCGGTTGGCCGCCGCCGGAACGGCGTCGGGATCGACCGCGCCGATCACCCGCGGGCCGTTCGGCGCCCACGAGGCGCCGCGCACCTCGGCGAGCACGTCACCCTTCTGTTCGGCCAGAGCGCCGAAGAAGGTCTGCCATTCGCCGTCGACCGACTTGGGGTCGGCAAGGAACCGCGCATACAGCTCCTCGATGAAAGGCGCGTTCGCGCCGAACAGGAACGATGTCTGTTCTGCTCTCATGGCCCTTACTCCCTGGCCCGTATCCGTTTGCCGCCTGGCCTAGGCTTGGCGGCCCTTGGCGCTTCTCAGCCCTTCATGGCCTTAAGCATTTCCTCGCCCAAAGCCGCCGGCGACTCCGCAACCCTGATGCCGGCCTCGCGCATGGCCGAGACTTTGAACTCCGCGGTGTCGTTGCCGCCCGAGATGACCGCGCCGGCATGACCCATGCGACGGCCCGGAGGGGCGGTACGACCGGCGATGAAGCCGACGACCGGCTTCTTCGTTCCGGACGCTTTCAGGAACTCCGCGCCCTTCACCTCGGCGTCGCCGCCGATCTCGCCGATCATCACGATGCCCTCGGTCTCGGGATCGCGAATGAACATGTCGAGGCACTCGATGAAGTTCGTGCCGTTCACCGGATCGCCGCCGATGCCGATGCAGGTCGTCTGGCCGAGACCGGCCGCCGTGGTCTGCGCCACGGCTTCGTAGGTGAGGGTTCCGGAACGCGAGACGATGCCGATCTTGCCGCGCTTGTGGATGTGGCCCGGCATGATGCCGATCTTGCACTCGCCGGGCGTGATGACGCCGGGGCAGTTCGGGCCGATCAGCCGCGACCTGGACGCGGTGAGCGCCCGCTTGACCTTGACCATGTCGACCACCGGGATGCCCTCGGTGATGCAGACGATCAGCGGGATCTCCGCGTCGATCGCCTCGAGGATCGAGTCGGCCGCGAACGGCGGCGGGACGTAGATCACCGAAGCGTTGCAGCCGGTCTTGGCGACCGCCTCGGCCACTGTATCGAACACCGGCAGGTCGAGATGCTTGCTGCCGCCCTTGCCCGGCGTCACGCCGCCGACCATCTTGGTGCCGTAGGCGATGGCCTGCTCGGAATGGAAGGTGCCCTGCGAGCCGGTGATGCCCTGGCAGATGACCTTGGTGTTCTTGTCGACCAGGACGGCCATCAGTTGCTCTCCTTCACGGCCTTGACGATCTTCTCGGCGGCGTCCGCGAGGTTCTCCGCCGAGGTGATCTTGAGGCCCGATTCCTTGAGGATCTTCTTGCCGAGGTCGACGTTCGTGCCTTCCAGCCGGACGACCAGCGGGACGTGCAGGTTGACCTCGCGCGCCGCGGCCACGACGCCTTCGGCGATCACGTCGCAGCGCATGATGCCGCCGAAGATGTTGACCAGGATGCCTTCGACGTTCGGGTCCTTGAGGATGATCTTGAACGCCGCCGTCACGCGCTCCTTGGTGGCGCCGCCGCCGACGTCGAGGAAGTTGGCGGGCTCCGAGCCGTAGAGCTTGATGATGTCCATCGTGGCCATCGCGAGGCCCGCGCCGTTCACCATGCAGCCGATCTGGCCGTCGAGCTTCACGTAGTTCAGCGCGTACTTGGCGGCCTCGGTCTCGGCTGGGTCCTCCTCGTCGACATCGCGCAGCTCCTCGAGGTCCTTGTGACGGTAGAGGGCGTTGTCGTCGAAGTTCATCTTGGCATCGAGGGCCACGATGTCGCCCGCACCAGTCACGACCAGCGGGTTGATTTCGATCAGCGAGGCGTCGAGATCGACATAGGCACGGTAGAGGTTGCCGAGCAGTGTCGTGAAGGCACCGATCTGCTTGCCCGTGAGGCCGAGCGCGAACGCGATCTTGCGGCCCTGGTAGGCCTGGTAGCCCGCGGCCGGGTCGATCGCCTGGGTGATGATCTTCTCGGGCGTCTCATGCGCCACGGTCTCGATGTCCATCCCGCCCTCGGTCGAGGCGACGACCGCGATGCGGCCGACGGCGCGGTCCACCAGCATCGACAGATACAGCTCGCGTTTGATGTCGCAGCCATCCTCGATGTAGAGGCGCTTGACGGTGCGGCCCGCCGCGCCGGTCTGCTTGGTCACAAGATCCTGGCCCAGCATCGCGGCAGCCTGGACGCCGACATCCTCGGCGGTCTTGGAGATGCGAACGCCGCCCTTGCCGTTGGGGTCGTTCTTGAAATGACCCTTGCCGCGTCCGCCGGCGTGGATCTGCGCCTTCACGACCGTGACGGGCCCACCCAGCTTGCGGGCGACGTCCATCGCCTCGTCTTTGGTGTAGGCGACACCGCCCTTCAACAGGGGGATGGCGAATTTGGCCAGGAGCGCCTTGGCCTGATACTCGTGGATATTCATGGGGTCCTATCGTTGGGACGGCGTGTGAACCGCGGCCCCTCAGTTTTCAAACGCAACTGACCAAGGGATGCGGCACTTTATGAGCGCCACAGCCCCTTGGCAACGATGGATCGATGAACCTTATGGGACGTTCGACGAAAGTCGAAAGACCCTATTTTCTTAACGGCCAACGATCTTGTTGGTGGCGTCGATCAGCGACTGCACCGCTGCCACCGACTTCTCGAACATCGCCTTTTCCTCGGCGTTGAACTCGACCTCGACGATGCGCTCGACACCCTTTGCGCCGATCACGACCGGCACGCCGATATAGAGGCCCTTCACGCCGTATTCGCCGTTCAGCTTGGCGGCGCAGGGGATGACGCGCTTCTTGTCCTTGAGATAGGACTCGGCCATCGCGATGGCAGACGCGGCCGGGGCGTAGAAGGCCGAACCGGTCTTGAGATGGGCCACGATCTCGGCGCCGCCGTCACGGGTGCGCTGGACGATCGCCTCGAGGCGCTCCTTGGTGGTCCAGCCCATGTCGACCAGATCGTGCAGCGAAATACCGCCGACCGTGGAGTAGCGCAGCAGCGGGACCATCGTGTCGCCGTGGCCGCCCAGCACGAAGGCCGTCACGTCCTCGACCGAGACGTTGAATTCCTCGGCCAGGAACAGGCGGAAGCGGGCGCTGTCGAGCACGCCGGCCATGCCGACGACCTTCTCGGGCGCGAAGCCGGTGACTTCCTGCATCAGGCCGACCATCGCATCGAGCGGGTTGGTGATGACGATGACGAAGGCGTTCGGGGCGTGCTGCTTGATGCCCTTGCCGACCGAATCGATGACCTTGGCGTTGATGCCGACCAGGTCGTCGCGGGTCATGCCGGGCTTGCGCGGCACGCCGGCGGTGACGATGACGACGTCGGCGCCTTCGATGTCCTTGTAGTCGGACGAGCCGCTGTACTTGGTGTCGAAGCCTTCGACCGGGCTGAGCTGGGCAATGTCGAGCGCCTTGCCCTTGGCGGTGCCTTCAGCGGCAGGAATGTCGAACAGGACGACGTCGCCCAGTTCCTTCTGGCCGGCGAGCAGCGCGAGCGTGCCGCCAATCTGTCCGGCGCCGATCAGCGCGATCTTCTTGCGAGCCATGCGAAAAACTCCCGTTCTTAAAGGCGCCGCGTGGTAGCGCGATTCTCCCGGGGCAGCAAGGCAGACAGGTTCAGACCGGGTGTTTCGCGAGGTGCGCCAGCAGGAGATCGGTCGCCTTGGCCGGCGCCTGGTCCATGACGAAATGGCCGACGCCCGGCAGCACTTCCAGGGCGAACGACGGCTTCACGAATTCCGCCGTGCCGTAGGCCGCGTCGGGTCCGACGGTCGCGTCGGCATCGCCCCAGATATAGAGTGTCGGCACGGTGATGGTCCCGATATCGGCGGCCAACCCCTTGTTGGAGCGATACCAGGCGAGCGCCGCTTCGAGCGCCTCGGGATTGCCCAGCACCGAGAGATGCTCCTCCAGTGCATGCGAGGGCACGCCCTGTCCGAATAGCCCGTCGCGCAGCCGCTTGGCATTGTCGGCAAGCAGCAGCTTACCGGTTTCCGCGTCGAGGAAGGCGCGGTGATGTCGGGAACGATGCTTCTGGTCGCCGTCTTCCTTCAGCAGCGCCTTGCGGAACGATTGCGGATGCGGCCGTGAAAGGATGGTGAGAGACGCAACACGGTCGGGGTGGGTCCCGGCGACTCCCCACGAAACCTGACCGCCCCAGTCATGGCCGACCTGATGGAAGCGCTTGCCTTCGTAGCCGGCCGCCGCCGCGATCTCGATCGCGTCATTGACCAACCTGTCGAATGCGTAGTTGGAAAGATCCGCCGGATCGGGCCGCGCCCCGGGCGAGTAGCCGCGCTGATCGGGCGCAACGGCGCGATAGCCCTGTGCCGCCAGCGCCGGCAGGGCGACGCGCCAGCTGTGCCTCGATTCGGGAAACCCGTGCAGCATCAGCACGAGCGGCCCACCGACCGGACCCTCGACATAAGCAGTGAATGTCAGGCCCGATCGGGTCTTGATCTCTGTCGTCTCGGTCATCGACCGATCAGACACCGTTGGCTTTGAACCAGGCAAGCGCCTTCTTCCACGCATCCTCCGCCTGCTCCTTGCGATAGGACGGGCGATAGTCCGCGTTGAAGCCGTGCGGCGTGTCAGGATAGGTGTCGATCTGCGACTTCTGGGCCGCCGGGCTGCCGGTCTTCAACGCCGCGCGCATCTTGTCGACGCTGTCGTTCGGAATGCCGGTGTCGGCGCCGCCGTAGAGGCCGAGCACCGGCGCCTTGAGGTCCTTCGCGATGTCGATCGGGTGCTTTGGCGTGAGCGGCGTCGCGTCGCCGACGACGCGGCCGTACCAGGCAACACCCGCCTTGAGGGCCGAGCTGTAGGCGGCATAGAGCCAGACGATGCGGCCGCCCCAGCAGAAGCCGGTGATGCCGAGCTTGGCCGTGTCGGCCTTGCCTTCGCCCTTCGCGAAAGCAACCGTCGCGTCGAGATCGCCCATGACCTGTTCGTCCGGCACCTTCGACACGATCTCGCGCAGCAGCGCCTGCATGTCGCTGACCGCCTTGGCGTCGCCCTGCCGGAAATAGAGCTCCGGTGCGATCGCATAGTAGCCGGCCTTGGCGAAGCGGCGGCAGAGGTCGGCGATATGCGCGTGCACGCCGAAGATCTCCTGCACGACGACGACGGTGCCGAAGCCCTGCCCTGTTGCCGGCATCGCGCGATAGGCGTCCATCTCCTTGCCGTCCTTGGTCTTCACCTTGACGACGCCGGCGGTCAGGCCGTCCGACGGCGTGGTGATCATCGTCTGCGCCTGGATCGGCTGCACCGACAGGGCGAAGGTCGTGCCCAGCGCCGCGCCGGTCGCCGTCGCCTTGAGGGCGCCGCGCCGCGAGACGCCGCCTTCGTTCGGGGAAATCATGCGATCGCCGTCCATATGTTGCCTCCTGCTTTCGAAAAACGTCGCAGAGCCTATGCTGCGGCAGGAGACACCCACAATCACAATTAGGCGATGTGCTCCAGGTTCAGATACTCCGGGCTCTGCATCTCCATGAGGCGCGACACGGTACGCTGGAACTCGAACGAACCGTCGCCCTCGGGATAGAGGCCATTCGGGTTGCTTGCCGCCGAGCAGATGAACTTCACCTTCTTCTCGTAAAAGGTATCGATCATCGTCACGAAGCGAACCGCCTTGTCGCGGCTGTCCGGTCCCATCCTGGGAATCTCGGCCACGATCACCGTGTGGAAATTGTCGGCGATGCAGAGGAAGTCCGCCGCGCCCATCGGCCTGGCGCACCAGTCCATGAAATGCGCCATCGCGACGCCCGGCGCCGCGCGCGGCACCTCGACGTCGCGGCCCTGCGTGCGCAACACGCGCGGATCGCCGTCGGCACCATTGCTCAGGGCGCGGAACGCCTCATCGAGCTTCTTCGTCGCCCAGGCGCCGAGCGGCGTCAGGTAGAGATCGAGTTCGCGCAGGCGGCCCATGCGATAATCCTGAGCGCCGCCGAGCTCCAGCACTTCGAGCCGCTGCTTGACCAACTCGATGAAGGGCAGGAAGCGGTCGCGCTGCAGGCCGTTCTTGTAGAGATCGTCGGGCGCGCGATTGGAGGTGGCGATCACCGTGATGCCTTCGGCGAACAGCGTCTCGAACAGGCGGCCGAGGATCATCGCGTCGGCGATGTTGGTGACCTGGAACTCGTCGAAGCAGAGCAGCCGCGTCTCGGCGGCGATCTGCTTGGCGATCGGCACGATCGTGTCGGATTCCGGGGAGGCCCCCCTGGCCGCCAGCTCCTCGCGACGACTGTGCAGACGCGCCTGCACTTCGAGCATGAATTCGTGGAAATGGACGCGGCGCTTCCTGGCGACCGGCGCGTCGGCGAAGAACAGGTCCATCAGCATGGACTTGCCTCGGCCGACCGAGCCCCAGATGTAGAGGCCGTGCGGCCCTTCCGGTGGTTTCGGCGCATGGCCGAGGCCGAGCCGGGCGAGGAAGCCCTTCTTCGCCGGCTGCGCGGCGGCCATCGCGCCAAGCTGGTCGTGGATCGCCTGCAATCGCAGGACGATCTTCTCCTGCACGGGATCGGCATGAATTTCGCCCGCGGCGCGGCGCGCGGCGAGGTTGGCCATTGGACCCTTGCCGGTCGAGGGGGTACTGGACTCCATTGCGGCGGCATACCTAGCTCACCGCCGCCCGGCTGCCTATAAGGTGCGGCGATGAAGATTGCGTTCCTCGGCACCTCCGCCTTCGCCGTGCCAGCCCTCCGCGCCCTGGTCGAAGCAGGCCACGATGTCGCCTGCGTCTATACGCGAGCGCCCAAGCCTGCGGGCCGCGGCCAGCAGGAACGCAAGACCCCGGTCCATGAACTCGCCGACCAGCTCGGCCTGCCGGTTCGCACGCCGCGCACCCTGAAGACCGAAGAGGAGGCGCAGGCCTTCAAGGCGCTCGACCTCGATGCCGCCGTGGTCGTCTCCTACGGGCACATCCTGCCCAAGAGTTTCCTCGATGCCCCGCTCATGGGCTGCCTCAATATCCATGGCTCGCTGCTGCCGCGCTGGCGCGGCGCCGCGCCGATCCATCGCGCCATCCTGGCCGGCGATGCCGAGACCGGCGTCACCACCATGCGCATGGACGAAGGCCTCGACACCGGCCCGATGCTTCTGGCCGAAAGCACGCCGATCTCCGCCGCCGACACCGCCGAAAGCGTCCACGACCGGCTGGCCGATCTCGGGGCGAAGCTGATCGTCTCGACTCTCGACGGGCTGCTGCGCCGGAGCATCGAGGCGGTGGAGCAGCCGGCGGAGGGCGTCACCTACGCCCACAAGCTCGGCAAGGAAGAAGGCGTGCTCGACTGGCGCCGCCCTGCCGCCGAGCTGGAACGCAAGGTGCGTGGCTTCACCCCCTGGCCCGGCACATCGTTCGAAGCACCGAAGGATGGCGGCGTCGAGCGCATCAAGGTGCTGGCCGCCGCGCTCACCCTGGCCGGCGGGCCGCCGGGCAGCGTGACCATCGCGCGCGACGGCTTTCCCGTCGTGAACTGCGGCGTGGGCGGCCTCAAGCTCCTGAAGCTGCAGCGGCCGGGCAAGTCGGCGCAGTCGGCGGATGCGTTCCTGCGCGGCTTCGCGCTGGGCGCCGGCACGGTGCTGCCGCCGCCTGCCGTCGTGCCGATGCCGACCTGATACTGTGCCGCGCTACAAGCTCACGATCGAATATGACGGCGAGCCCTTCGTCGGCTGGCAGCGCCAACCGAATGGCCCTTCCGTCCAGGCCGCGCTCGAAGAAGCGGTGTTCGCCTTCACCGGCGAGCGCCCGCCCGTGCAGGCCGCCGGCCGCACCGATACCGGCGTGCATGCACGCGGCCAGATCGTGCATCTCGACCTGTCCAGCGAACGGCCGGTCGAGACCATCCGGTCCGCCATCAACTTCCACCTGAAGCCGCAACCCGTCGCGGTGCTCGTCGCGGAGCTGGCGCCGCCGGGCTTCCATGCGCGCTTCTCCGCGACATGGCGGCGCTACCGCTATCGCATCATCAACCGCCGCGCCCCGCCCGCGCTCGACCGTGGCCAGCTCTGGCACGTGCCGGGATCGCTCGACGTCGACCTGATGGCCGACGCGGCGACGGTCCTGGTCGGGCGGCACGACTTCAACAGCTTCCGCTCGACGTCCTGCCAGTCGCCCTCGGCGCTGAAGACGCTCGACCTGCTGCAGGTCACGCGCCATGGCGAGGAGATCCACGTCGACGTCGGCTCACGCTCCTTCCTGCACAACCAGGTGCGCATCATGGTGGGCACGCTCCATCTCGTGGGGCGCGAACAGTGGACCCGCAGCGACGTCGAGGCCGCGCTTGCCGCACGCGATCGCGCGCGCGCCGGGCCGACGGCCCCGCCGCACGGTCTGTGCTTGATGGAAGTACGCTACGAGCTAGGCTAACCCGATCAGGAAGCATGCAAGACAAACACGCATTCAACGCGGTTTGATTTCAGGAACTTCCACTCAGATAGCCAATGGTTACTATCAGCGACAGCTTCTTTGAGTATATGAATTACCCATCCAAACTGTACCATCGCGGGCGGTAGCTTGCGCTTTGTCGTCAAAACCCGAAATGCAAAGGTCGCCGCAGTCACTTCCCTTACATTGACTCTTGGCCGCGCTAATTGCGGCTGCCCTCGTTTGAAAGCCACATGCCATCCCGGGAGCATCGCCGCTTACGAAGGCATACCAACCACCATTGCATTCTACGCTTTTACTCCACGATGACGTCCTCATTATAGCAGCAGCGTTTGAACGCGCTTGGGCGATTGTAGCCCCCAACGCAATGGTCCAATCACCACCGCTTCGGCTTGGATTCTGGCAAATCACCACACCGGCCTTCGCCGCACTTCCCAGAACAAACCAGGCAAGCAGGAACGTCACCAAACATGTCTTTATCGCCGCCCATGTAACGACCAGGGAGTACAGTCGCCTATCCGGATAGCTCATCCGAGGCCACGCCGCGCAGAGCTTAGGAGACTTTGATGAGCAATTCATTGGTTTCTCCTTCGAAAGTTCAATGCTTCGCGTATTCCGGCAAACTCTACAAAATGAAATCCGACAAATGCAGACCACCGGGTGCGCTTGTATTTACTATCATTGCAAGATCAGTATTCGCATTGAACACTCCGGGCACTTTCTCGAGGTACACTGTATTTGAAGTACCTGCCGTCGAAATAGCAAGGTGACTTCCATCGGTGCTGAAGGCGGAAAGATCAATCTTATCGATTCCGATCTTGAACCCTACGATAGTGTCGTATCCAGTGATGACATTGCTGTCCGAATAGGCGTTGAAGACAAAGGTATCCTGACTGCCAGATCCCGAACCCGCATACAGCGCGTCTGCTTTGCCTCCGCCCGTAATACGACACACTCCGTTATCTGCCTGGATTACATCGCCGAAATTGGAACCCACGACATTGGGAACGTTTACGATCGAGTCTTCATGGGCCCCAGTGCCTGCCCAGCTGCTGCCAGCGGCTGCCACATAGGCATTATGGCCATTCAAGATGTCGACATATACCCCGCCGACGGCATTCACGAACGAAAGAGTGTTGTTGGCATAACCTTTCACGTCGCTCATTTGGGAGGCGCCACCCCAAATCTGGTTGTAGCCTCCGTTGCTGTCGCCCGCCATAAACACATTGAAGGCACCGCCGCCGTAAAGCGCGTTGATTCCGCCTTTGCCGCTCAGTGTGCTCGTAGCGTGGAGATCGGCGCTCGCTTGCGTTTGATTGGCGACGATCACATCATTTCCGCTGCCGCCTTGCACTGCACCGCCATTAATTGCGCCAACGGTATATCCACCGTTCACTTGAATGGAGCCGTATATATATCCTTGCGATGAATCGAAGCTTGTTGCCGCGACCGTCACATTTCCAAAAATCGCCCCACTGTTCAGAGCTATATTTCCCGTAAAGGTGATGGTGCCGATGACGGTACCCTCATTAATGAAGGTCCCTGCCACCGCTACGTCACCGGCAATGTTGCCGAAATTGTAGAACCGAGCGTCGCCAGAGGTATTCACATCTCCGGATATAATGCCAAAATTATAGATGGTCTCATGCGCGGTGCTTCCGGAGTAGACATTAGAGAACCCGGGCTGATGGTTTCCTGCCCCTAGTGTCCCATAATTGTAGAATTCTGCCTCATAAGACGGGCTAACGCTGCCGACAATCACACGCGCCATGTCGCCATAGTTAACAATTTGCCCCGGACCGCTGGTGTAAGTTAACCCCTGTATCGATCCATAGTTCCGAATCAGATGTGTTTCCGTGCTGCTTAAATTGTTTGATGATGAAGTTATGGCTGTGACTATCCCAGTCGGCGCAATATACAAATCAAGAAAACCGCTTGATGCCCTCGAACTCACTCCAAAATCCGGACCTGCGACCAATCCATAGATTTGGATTCTAGCGTTGCCTGTCGCAGAGATGCCTACGGAATCAGTAGAAACAACATTCACGTTCGGCGCCACCACGAGCGTATCGCCGTTAGCCAATGTAAGACCGGCCGCCGTCACGGTACTAGTAGATTGGAAAACGTACATCATCCCCTCTATTACGTAGTTGAAGAATCTGCAGCTCGTGGAGCTTGGATGCCCTTCAATTTGCTGACGTCAGCGCACCAGCGCGCCTAGTTCTTTGGAACTTCCCAAATCCCGCCAGAGGCGGAAGAACCATTGCTCCGGACACCGTTCGCCCGGGTCGTCGTCCGAGTCGGCGTATAAACCTGAGTCGGAAAGCTAATCATTTGGGGCGGAGGGAGAGGGGTACCATTTTCATGGTGAGATCTTAGAATCTCGCACTCTCGGCAGTACCCACTCGAGGGTGCAGAGCTGCACGCCGATACGAAGTAGAGCAGTGTGACCGCAGTAACGGCTCGCAACATTTACAATCTCCCATTCAATTGCGGAATGCCGAGGCCGTTGTTGTTGCCCCTTGCTCACCTTGCCGGATCTCAGGGAGTCGTAGCTTCCCCTATTTTGGGGAAGCCCACGGTTGATTGAAGAACTATCTTCCCGTTCGAGGCCTCCTATTTTGCGGGTGAAACCATGGCTCGGCTCATTCTAAACTTGATCGCCCCACCAATCGCGGCAGTCTTCGCTCTTGCCGCTTCCGCCAATCAGGCTGCCAGCCAATCGTGTCAGGCTCGCGAGGCGCAATTACAGGAGAAGATCCAATCCCTCGCCAGCCAAGCGAGCAGTCTCGGGATTTGTTCGACAGCGCGTCGTTCAGCTCAGTTATACCGCGAAGCTGCGGGATTTAACCGAGCCTGCGGTGGGTCAGCCGGTCAAGCCCAAGCAGTGGAGTATGAACGCGCGGCCAGAGAAGCGGATTCTACCGCTGCCGCCAGCTGCAAATGACTGCGCTTTCGAGATTGAGTGCGATTTTGTTCGCGTCATCTGCTTTACTCGTCGCTCACGGAACGCACACAGCCAATTCGCAAGATTGCCAATGGGCGCGTCAAAAGTACGATGATTACGTTTCACGCTGCAAGAGCACCGATGGATGCCTATACTTAAATCAGGCGCGATCTTTTGTAGACGAAAGCTGCAGAGGCACTACTTACTGGACGCGAAAGCAATGCATTGAAGGCGCCCGTCAATGCAAACGGACTTGCACCGAAATAGGTACAACTCCGGAAAAGTATCGATTGTGCCTGGAGAGTAACGCAGGTTGCGATGAGACGCCCTGCAGGAGCCTGGGTGACTGAAGGCTTCGAGCGCAACTGGAATGGCTTCGTTGCCAAGCATCAAGTCGTAGATCGAGACATTTGGCGCGGTTCCCGTATCGCGGACGAGAAACCAGCCTCGCATCGCGCCTACATAGCCCCCGACTTCAAACCCGGCGCTACTCCAGGCATGCGGAAGCTCTTATGGTGCCTCGGCGCTGGATAAAACTTGAAGCTCAGAAAGAATCTTGATCAGCGCGCTTTGGCGGCGGACGCTCATCTTTGAGAAGATGGATTTGAGTTGGCTGTTGACTGTAGAAAGCGCAACCCCCAACGACAACGAGACTTCGCTGACAGATAGCCCTTCAAATAGGGCTCTGCACAGCCGCACTTCAGCGGGAGTCAGACTGTAGATCTCTTTGAGATGCTGCCCTATTCGGGCGTTGGCGCTCCCCGGCGTTGGACCAACGACCACATATACCATTGGCCTACCGAGGCCAGACACTCGTGAAATCAATAGATGAAGAATGTGCTCACCGTCTTGCGATCTCAGCATCAGTGCCGCGCTGTGCGGCCCTCGAGGTGAGAGCGTAACCGCGTATATTTTCTCACTAAGAAGAGACCGGCTTACAGACTGAAGTTGCATATTTCTTAGGCGAAGAAAATGCTCCGAACGCACCAGACGCTCAGCGGCCGACGACATACGCGCGACTTTTCCGGCGCCATCGACCAAGAATGCCGCTACAGGACTGTGATCGAGCATCGCAAAGTCGATGCGCCGATGATGATCCACTTGGCTCAGCCGCGATTTTATTAGAAGGGATCGTTGAACGTGGGGCACCAGCTCCGCAGCTAGAGCGCGATGATTCTCGGAAAATTCAGCATGTTTTGGCCCCCGAAACATTGCGAAGGAAACGAAGGCGCCCCTCCGCTCCCCTTCTTTCGATACAGCGGTAACCAAGTGATGCAGCCCCAGTGGCTTAAGAAAATCGTTGTAGTGTTCCGTTCGAGAAAGCTCGTTCATGGGAACAAGCATCTCCCCCAGGAAGCCGCCCTCCGCATCTCCGAAGCGGGCGTGATGCCCCTTCACCCATTCATCACGGGCCTGATAGTAGCTGGCGTAGGTCGCCACTGCCTCGGCCGAAACATTATGAGAAAAAAGAAATCCGCCATCCGCCTCCTTGCGATCCATCGTATAGATCAGCGAATGGGATGCCTCGAACATACGCGCAGCAGCAGTCAGAACCGCAGACCAATGAGCTTGGTCAAGCGCAGCTTCGTAGAGCTCCGGGAGTAGCCTACCGAGCAAAGTGATGGCCTTTTTATGCGCCTCCAAACGCGCCGCGACCGCTCAGCAACTTATCCGCAAGGTTGCGGCACGCTTATACCGTTCTATTTTGCCGTGTTCGTTTCAGCTTTTCAATTCTACCGAATCCGCCATCGGCGGTACTCTGTTGACATTGGATGGTTTCCCATCTCAGCATCGGCTTCACCGCATCTGCAATCGGCCCCCGCCGAAACCTAGGCGCCAACTCCAAGGGTGACGCCGAGGAAGCGGTCGACGATCAGTGACAGCAGGAGCGACGGCACCCAGTTGACGATCAGCAGGAGAAAGGCGATCGGCCAGCTCGCGCCCACCATCGTCCGCGTCGTGGCGAGGAACCAGTAGAAGAAAAGCCCCTGCAGTCCGAACCGGATGAGCTCTCCCAGAACCGCGGGCAGCAGCGTGGCGAGGACGATTCCGAATACGGCCACGATCATTGCCGGCAGGTTGACCCAGTTGAGCGCCGACACATAGCGCGGGAAATGGCCGAGCCAGTTCCGCCGCCGCGCGATCTCGTAGAACAGGACGGGAAACAGCAGCCAGTCGACGACGTAGCGCAGCGCCTCGACCAGCACGATCTCGATGTCGTCCGCGGTCGATGAAACGTTCATGTAGCGGATCATCATCAGGGTCACGTGCAGGGGCGCCACCAGGATCATCACCTGGAACGAGCGCACGCAGGCTTCGAGCGTATTGTCGAAGTAGGACGGAGCCGCGGGATCGCGCTTCAGGAGCCCGATCGCACCCTGCATGCCGCGGGCGATTTCAGCAGTGTTGAGCACGGCCGGCCTCAGGCCGCGAAGTAACGGTCGAGTACCGTTTCGTAGACGCGCGCGAGCTTCTTGAGATCCTCGACCGCGCTCTTCTCGTCGACCTTGTGCATGCTTTCGCCGACCAGCCCGAATTCGAGCACCGGGCAGTAGCTGCGGATGAAGCGCGCATCGGACGTGCCGCCGGTCGTAGACAACTCGGTCTCGACACCCACTACGTCGCGCACCGCGCCGGCCACGAGATCGCTCAGCGGGCCGGGCGGCGTGTAGAACGACTCGCCCGAGACCTGGACGCTGTACTCGACGGTGCCGTTGCCACCCAGCACCTCGTTGGCGCGCTCGATGCGCTCCTTGAGATGCGCGAGCAGTGTCTTCGAGGTCCAGAGATCGTTGAAGCGGGTGTTGAAGCGCGCCTTGGCGACGCCGGGCGCGATGTTGGTCGCCGGGTTGCCGACGTCTACCGTCGTGAACTGCAGCGAAGTCGGCTGGAAATGCGTGCTGCCCTTGTCGATCGGCTCGCGCACCAGAGCCTCGATCATCGCCGACAGGCGGTGCACGGCATTGTCGAGCCGCTCGGGATAGGCGACATGGCCCTGCACGCCGCGCACGACCATGTCGACGGTCATGCTGCCGCGACGGCCGATCTTCATCATGTCGCCGAAGCGCTTCGAACTGGTCGGCTCGCCGACGACGCAGGCGTCGATCGTCTCGCCGCGTTCGGCGAGGCGCTGCAGCATCTTCACGGTGCCGTTGACCGCCGGGCCTTCCTCGTCGCCGGTGATCAGCAGGCTGATCGAGCCGCCGAAATCCCGGCCGCGCTTCGCGAGAAAACGGGCGGCGGCGTCGGTGAAGGCCGCGATCGCCCCCTTCATGTCGGCGGCGCCGCGCCCGAACAGATAGCCGCCCGACAGTTCGGCGGCGAACGGCCCGATCGTCCAAGAGGAAAGATCGCCCACCGGCACGACATCGGAATGGCCGGCAAAGCAGAAATGCTTACCCCCGGTGCCGATGCGCGCATAGAGATTGGCGACGTCGTCGGTGCCGGCCTCGGTGAAATCCATGCGCTCGCACGTGAACCCGAGGGGCTCAAGCGTGCGCTCCAGCAATTGCAGGGCGCCGGCTTCGCGCGGGGTCACGCTCTCGCAGCGGACGAGCGTGCGCGTCAGTTCGATGACATCGGTGACGTTGGAGCTGAGCGTATCGGGCATGGGCCGGACACTACAGCCCCGCTCCTGCCCTGAGAAGGGCGGCCCCGGGAAGCGCTGCAAAAGAAAAAGGGCGCCGGCTCAGGCCCGCCGGCGCCCAGTCTTTTGAGAGGAAGATAGTCTTGCTTGTTTAGTCTGAACCCCTCGGCAGGTGGCTAGGCCACCATCCGGTCGGCCTCCTGCAGGTTGACCGAGACGAGCTGGGACACGCCCCGCTCGGCCATGGTCACGCCGTAGAGGCGATCCATGCGCGCCATGGTGACGCGATGATGGGTGATGATCAGGAAGCGCGTGTCGGTGCGGCCGGCGATGTCGTTCACCAGGCCGCAGAAGCGTTCCACGTTGAGGTCGTCCAGCGGCGCGTCCACCTCGTCCAGCACGCAGATCGGCGCCGGGTTGGTCATGAACACCGCGAACAGCAGCGACAGCGCCGTGAGGGCCTGTTCGCCGCCCGAGAGCAGCGACATGACCTGCAGCTTCTTGCCCGGCGGCGAGGCGTGGATCTCGAGGCCGGCTTCGAGCGGATCCTCCGACTCGGTGAGCCGCAGCTCGGCCTTGCCGCCGCCGAACAGCTTGGTGAAGAGCTGCTGGAAGTGGCCGCTGACCTGCTCGAAGGCAGCGAGGAAACGCTCGCGGCCCTCGCGGTTCAGGCTCTGGATGCCCTGGCGCAGGCGGCCGATGGCGGCGACCAGGTCGTCGCGCTCGGTCGTCATGCCGGTGATCTGCTGTTCGAGTTCGTTGGCCTCTTCCTCGGCGCGCAGGTTCACCGCGCCCATCGTCTCGCGCTCGTGCACCAAGCGCTCGAGCTTGTGCTCGGCCTTGTCGAGTTCCGGCAGTTCTTCAAGAGACTGGACCTCGGCCAGCGCCATCACGCCCTCGGGCTCGCAGCGCAGCCGTTCGACGATGCGCTCGACGACGGCCTCGCGATCCTTGGTCGCCTGCTCGACGAGACCTTCGCGGCGCACGCGGCTCTCGCGCGCCTGCCCCAACTCGGTCTCGGCCTGACGCAGTGCCCGGTCGGCCTCGCCCAGGCGAGTCTCGCCGATCGCCAGCCGGTCGGCCGCTTCCTGGCGGTTGAACTCGGCCTTCTCGATCTCCTCGCCGAGCACCATGCGCTTCTCTTCGATCTCGGCCGGCTTGGCGGCGAGTTCGGCGATGGCCGCGGCGGTCTGCTCATGCCGCGCCTCGAGTTCGCCGATCTGGCCGTCGGCCTCGCTCAGGCGCTTGCTCCAGCCGGCATGGTCCTGCGCGATCTGCGCCAGACGCTCGACCCGCATCGCCGATTCGCGGGCGAGACGGTCGCACTGACCCTCCGCCTCGACGAGCGCGGCCCGAAGTTCGGCGATGCGCACGCGCAGCGCTCCGGCTGCGGCCCGGTCGGCCTGCGTGTCGGAGATCGACGACAGGCGCGCCTCGCGGAAGGTGCGGCGCATCTCGACCTCGGCGATGTCGCCCAGCACCTCGGCCACCACCGTCTCGATGCCGGCAAGGCGCGTGCGGAGCTGGTCGGTGCGCCGGGCAACTTCGACGTGGCGGTCGCGCGCCTGCGTGGCCAGGCGCTCGGCCGTGCCGATGGCCGACTGGGCGGCGCGCTCGGCGGCGCGGGTCGCCTCGCCGGCGTCCTGCGCCTTGCGGCGCGCGGCGTCGGCCACGCCGCGCTCATGGGCGCGGGCCTGGTCGACACAGGTCTTCTCGGCGTCGCGGGCGGCGGCGAGCCAGGTCTTCTCGGCATCGACGCGCGCCTGCTCGATCGTCTGCTCGGCGACGACGCCGTCGATCTGGTAGCGGATCTCGGCAAGGCGATTGCGCTGGCTCAGTCGCACGGCGGCGGTGGACGGCGCGCCGGCGCGCATCGTGTAGCCGTCCCAGCGCCACACGGCGCCCTCGCGGGTGACGAGCTGCTGGCCCGGCTTGAGAGCCGCCTGCAGCGCCGCGCCGATCTCGTCGTTGGCGACGATGCCGATGAAGGCCAGGCGACGGGCCAGTTCCGGCAATGCGCCGACATGTGCACCGAGCGGAGTCGCACCCTCGGGCAGCGCCGGCGTGTCGGCCAGAGCATCGAGCGGCAGCCAGTGAACCGGCGCGCCGCGATCCGACGAGGCTTCGAGCTCATCGCCGAACGCCGCGCCCAGCGCCTTCTCGTAGCCCGGCTCGACGGTCAGCGCATCGAGCAGCGGGGGCCACAACGAGTCGGCGGCCGACTTCAGCGCGGCGGCGACGCCCGCTTCCTCGGCGCGCAGCTTGGTCAGGCGCGCATTGGTCTTCTGCAGCGTCTCGACGGCAACAGCGTGGCTCGCCTCGGCGGCTTCCCGTTCGGCGGCCCGGGCGCGCTCCATGTCGAGGCGCTCGGCCTCGGCCCTGGCGACGGCCACACGCGCGGCATCCGATTCGTAGCGCTCGGCCTCGCGGGCGGCCTCGATGGCTTCCTGGCTGGTGAGGCGTGTTTCCTCGAGCGCAGTACGCGCCGCTTCGAGCTCGGCCTCGACCTCCGGCAGCGCCGGCAGGTTCGACAGTTCGGTCTCGAGCTGCTGCTGCTGCGCCGTCACTTCGTCGCGGCGCGACGACAGGCGGCGCAGGCGGTCCTGCAGTTCGGCGATCTCGCGCGAGACGCTCTGGCGCAGCGCCTCGTCGTCGGCGATCTGGCGGGTCAGCTGGTCGTGCTCGGCCTCGGCTTCATTGGTGCCGATACGGGCGGTGTCGCGGGCCTCCTCGGCGGCAGCGGCTCGATCCTCTTCGCCGAAGCGCTCCTCTTCCAGACGCTCGCGCTGGGTTTCGAGATCGGTGATGGCGGTCTCGGCGTCGCCCTTGCGGCCACGCTCGCGAGCCAGATCCTGTTCGGTCTGCTGCAGGCGACGCTCGGCCTCGAACTGCGCGGCGGCGACACGCTCGGCTTCGGCAGTCAGAGCATCGTGCGCCACGCGCAGGCGCTGCAGGCCGGCGGCGGCGGCGGCCTCGTCGTTGCGCAAGGGCGGCAGCGCCGTCGCGGCTTCGGCCTGCGCGGTGGTGGCGAGGCCGACAAGGCGCGTGAGGTCGGCAACCTGCGCCTCGGCTTCCTTCAGCCGCTCGGCCGACTCGGCCAGGTCGCGCTCGGCATTGGCGAGCCTCAGCGCCAGCACGGCGGCTTCGGCGCGGCGGATATGGTCGGAGAGGTTGCGGTAGCGGCTGGCCTGGCGGGCCTGCCGCTTCAGCCCCTTGTGCTGCTCTTCCAGCGCGACCAGCACGTCCTGCACGCGGGCGAGGTTCTGCTCGGCAGCGCGCAGGCGCAGCTCCGCCTCGTGACGGCGGGCGTAGAGACCGGTGATGCCGGCCGCCTCGTCGATCACAGAACGGCGATCGGCGGGCTTGGCGTTGATCAGCGTGCCGATGCGGCCCTGGCTGACCAGCGCCGTCGAACGCGAACCGGTCGCGGCGTCGGCGAACAGCGTCTGCACGTCACGGGCACGGATCTCGCGGCCGTTCACCGAGTAGGCCGAGCCATGGCCGCGCTCGATGCGGCGCACGACGTCGAGCTGGTCGGTGTCGTTCACCATCGCCGGTGCGGTGCGGGTCTTGTTGTCGAGCGACAGCATCACCTCGGCGATGTTGCGCGCCGGCCGCTGGCCGGAGCCCGCGAAGATGACGTCCTCCATCTCGGACCCGCGCATCTGCTTGGCGGAAGTCTCGCCCATGACCCACTTCAGGGCCTCGACCAGATTCGACTTGCCGCAGCCGTTGGGCCCCACGATCCCCGTCATGCCGGGCTCGATCGTGAGCTCCGTCGGGTCGACGAAGGACTTGAAGCCGGAGAGCCGGAGCTTGTCGAACTGGACCATTACACCACGCCTGTCTGGTTACGTGCCTTGAGTGCCTACTTGGCGGCCTTGGCGAACACACCGTCGAGTTCGTCGACAGAGCGCGCGCCGCGATAGAGCTGGCCGTTGATGAACAGGGTCGGCGTCGAGTTGACGCCCATCGCCTCGCCGCCCTTGTAGTCGTTGATGACCGCGTTGCTCATCGCCTCGTTGGCGAGGCAGGCCTTGATCTCGTTTTCACCGAGGCCCGCGATGCGCAGCGGCTTGGACAATTCGGCCACCGGATCGGCCGCCGCCGCCCATTGCGGCTGGCTGCGGAAGATGAGGTCGATCACGCCGAAATACTTGTCGTTGCCGGCGCATTCCGCGATCTGGGCGGCCTTGGCCGCCACCTGATCCAGCGGGAAGTCGCGGTAGACCAGCTTCACCTTGCCGGTATCGATCCACTTCTTCTTGACCTCGGGCAGGACCTGCGTGTGGAAATGCGCACAGTGCGAGCAGGTCAGAGAAGCGTACTCGATGACCGTGATCGGCGCCTTCGGGTCACCCAGCACATGGTCTCCGGGCTGCACGCTTTCGAGGGCGGCCTTGTTGGGCGCCGACGCAGCGGCAACCGGCGCCGGGCCGGCCGCAGGCGGACGGGTGCCGAAATAGACGCCAGCCGCAATCGCAGCCACCGCCACGACCCCGCCGGCGACGATCAAGATATTCCGCATATGCCCCTACCCTCTCCACTACATCTTGGGAATTACGCCTGTGGGGAGTCAAACGTTTACCGGCCCACCTGGCGTAAAATCGCTACGATCGCATCGATGCCGCCCGGATTGCCGTACGGCTGCTCATTGATGAACAGGGTGGGGGTGGAATTGACCCCCAGCGCCTGCCCCGACTGCACGTCGGCGATGACTTTGTCCAAAAGCCGGTCATTGGCGAGGCAGGCCTGGGCTTCGGCCTCGCCGACCCCGAGACCGGCCAGCACCGTCATCAGTTCCGCCCCGGGGTCGGGCGCGGTCATCCACTGGACCTGCGTCCGGAAGATCGTGTCGACGGCGGCGAAGAACTTGTCCGGACCGGCGCACTCGGCCAGCAGGCTCGCGCGGGTGGCGATCGCGTCCGACGGATAATGCCGATGGACCAGCCTGAGCTTGCCGGTGTCGATCCAGTCGCGCTTCAGCACCGGCATCACCGCGGCGTTGAAGGTCGCGCAATGCGGGCAGGTGAACGACGCGTAGTCGATCAGCACGTTGGGCGCGTCGGGCTTTCCCAGCACGTGATCGCCGGGTAGCGGTTCGAGGAATTGCCGCTGCGCCTGCGCCCGGTCGCCGAGACCCATGGCAGCGAGGGCGCCCAGGCCGCCGAGCAGGAAGCCGCGCCGGCCGGTCGCGATGCGCGCGCCCAGCCGCGCCAGCGCCGCGCGCAGGTCGGGATCCTTCACGTCGGCGGTGCGGCGGGCCATGTCCTGCTCCACGGCGGGATCCGGCCGCTGCACCGTCGGCGCACGTGGCGGCGCCGAGATCACCCCCTGCACCAGCCGCACGTCGTCGATCACCCTGTGCCCGAAATAGGCGTTCACCCGTTCCACGATCTGACTGCTCCTGTGCTGGACCTCGAGGGCGGCGGCGCCCGAGACCTTCAATCGCAGCGCCTTGCCGGCGCGCGCGCCGCGTCCCGCGAGAAGGGCGTCGGGCCGCGTCATTCGGGCGAGTTCCGGCCCCACGACTGCCGGCCAGTCGGCCTTCAGTCGCATCAGGGAGGCGCCTCGGCCGGCCTTGCCACCCTCGCGGGCGATGCCGGAGGTGAGCTTCTGGGCCAGACCGCCGATCGCACGGAAGCCGTTTTCGCGCATGGACCCTTTCAAACGCCGCTCCGTATGGTAGGCCACGCCCCCTGACCTGACCATGACTCACGCCGACCGCCTGCTCGCCTGGTATGATCGACATCGTCGCACCCTCCCCTGGCGCGCAGCCCCGGGCGAGCGCACGGCGCCTTATCGCGTCTGGCTGTCGGAGATCATGCTGCAGCAGACCACCGTCGCCACGGTGGGTGAATATTTCCGCCGCTTCGTCGAACGCTGGCCGACCGTCGAGGCGCTGGCCGAAGCGCCCCTCGACGACGTGCTCTCGGCCTGGGCGGGCCTGGGCTACTACGCCCGTGCCCGCAATCTCCACGCCTGCGCCCAGGCCGTCGCCACGCTCCATGGCGGCCGCTTCCCCGAGGACGAACCGGGCCTGCGATCCCTGCCCGGTGTCGGCCCCTACACGGCGGCGGCCATCCAGGCGATCGCCTTCGACCGGCCGGCCTCGGCGGTCGACGGCAATGTCGAGCGGGTGATCGCGCGGCTCTACGCGATCGAGACGCCGCTGCCCGACGCTAAGCCCGATATCCATGTCCGCGCGGCTCGACTGGTGCCGCAGCAGCGCGCCGGCGACTACGCGCAGGCGATGATGGATCTCGGGGCCACCGTCTGCATCCCGCGCAATCCGCGCTGCGTCATCTGTCCCCTGATGCAGGGCTGCAAGGGCCGCAAGCTCGGCATCGCCGAGGAGCTGCCGCGCCGCGCGCCCAAGGCCGAGAAGCCGACGCGCCGCGGCCTCGCCTTCGTGCTGCTGCGAAAGGACGGCGCCGTGCTGTTGCGCAAGCGGCCCGCGAAGGGATTGCTCGGCGGCATGGACGAGGTGCCGTCGAGCGCGTGGCGCGAAGGCCCGTTCGTCGAAGCCTCAGCGATGACCGAGGCGCCCGTCCCGGCGCGCTGGGCGGTGATGCAGGGACTTGTGCGTCACACCTTCACGCACTTCCACCTGGAGCTCACCGTCGCCCGGGCCATCGCAACGACGGGACGTCTTGCCGAACTGGCGCCGGGCACCAGCTGGTCCGCGCTCGACAAGCTCGACGAGCGCGCCCTGCCCACGGTCATGCGCAAGGTGATCGAGCACGCCGTGAAGGGTTAGAGGCAGACGTTCGCAACGGAGCGCGCAACTCCAGTTGCGCTCATGTCTTGCTGATCGACGAAGCCTGAGCGCAACTGGAGTTGCGCGCTCCATCAATTCGATCGTGCGTTAGAGACCCGAGCGAACCTGCTGGCGGAGATGGTCGATCGGGCGGCGCGCACCGGCGACGTCGATATGCCAGAAGGTCCAGCCGTTGCAGGCGGCTGCGCCTTGGAGAGCCGCGCCGACCTGGTGGATCGAGCCGCGATGATCGCCCATCGCATTCGAGGCCGAGAGCGTGCCGTCGGCGCGCACGCGCGCATGCAGGCGGCCGCTCTGGTCGGACAGGACCGTGCCGGGCTGCAACAGACCGGCTTCGATCAGCACGCCGAACGGGATGCGCGGCTCGGCGCGCTTGCTGGGCTTGGGCGTCACGTCCTCAGCGGCCAGCGGCTCGATCTCGGCGATGCGCTTGCGGGCGATCGCGGCATAGTCGGGATCGCGCTCGAGGCCGATGAAACGGCGGCCGAGACGACGCGCCACGGCGCCGGTCGTGCCGGTTCCGAAGAAGGGATCGAGGATCGTATCGCCGGGGTTGGACGCGGCCATGATGCAGCGGAACAGCAGCGACTCGGGCTTCTGCGTCGGATGCGCCTTCTTCCCGTCGTCGCCCTTGAGACGCTCGCCGCCGGTGCAGAGCGGCAGCAGCCAGTCGGAGCGCATCTGCACGCCCTCGTTCAGTTCCTTCATCGAATCGTAGTTGAAGGTGTAGCGCTTGGCCGCCTTGTCGCGCGCCGCCCAGATCAGCGTCTCGTGCGCGTTGGTGAAGCGCTTGCCGCGGAAGTTCGGCATCGGGTTCGACTTGCGCCACACGATGTCGTTCAGCAGCCAGAACCCCTGGTCCTGCAGCGCCGTGCCGATGCGGAAGATGTTGTGGTAGCTGCCGATCACCCAGAGCGTGCCCTCGGGCTTCAGCGCGCGCCGCGCGGCGGCCAGCCAGGCGCGGGTGAACTTGTCATAGAGCGCAAAACTTGCCCCGACTGACTCGGAGGGGTCTCCGAACTTGTCCCAGTCGTCGTCGACCGCATCGACCTTGCTGTTGTCGGGACGCAGCAGGTCGCCGCCGAGTTGCAGGTTATACGGCGGGTCGGCGAAGACCATGTCGACGGAAGCCTCGGGCAGGGACTGCATAAGTTCGATGCAGTCGCCGACGAGCACGCGATCAATTTTATCCACAGGCATCGGTGGAAGATGAGTCCACAGGACTGCCCGGTCAAGAATCTAATTGAATCAAATGCTTAGATACTAGATCGAGTCGAAAAATCCACGGCCGACCACTATAACTGGAGCGAGACATGGCAGGGCGGCATGAACGGGACCTCCTCTTTCGCGAACCACGAGTTCAGAGCCGGGCTGAGACGCCGCGAGGCACTGGGCGGAGCGATGGCCGGCGGACTCGCGCTTTCGGGGCTTCCGATGCCGGCAGGAGCAGCTTCCGGCGTGCGCAGTCTCACGTCTCACGACCAACTGCGCACGACTTACGACCATGTGATCGTCGGCGCCGGATCGGCGGGCTGCGTGCTGGCGCACCGGCTGGGACACGCCGGACGGCGGGTGCTCGTGATCGAGGCGGGCCTGCGGGCGACCCTCCCGGCCGTCGCGACTCCGCCGGCCTGGCCCAGCCTCCAGGAGAGCGCGCTGGACTGGCGATACATGACGACGCCGCAACCCGGACTGGGCGGCCGTGCCATCACCTGCCCGCGCGGCAAGGCGATCGGCGGATCGAGCATCATCAATGCCCTGGCCTACCAGCGCGGCCATGCGGCGGCCTACGACCGCTGGCCGGCCGGCTGGCGCCATGCCGACCTGCTGCCCTACTTCAAACGTGCCGAAACCTTCTCGGGCGGCGCCAATGCCTGGCGGGGCGGCGAAGGTCCCCTTCACGTCCTCTCGCTCGCCGACGTCATGGACCGCACGCCGGTTGCCGAGGCGTTCATGGCGGCGGCGCAGCAATCGGGCTTCCCGATGACGCCCGACATCGGCGGGGAACACACGACCGGCGTGGGCTGGAACCAGCTCAGCATCGCGGGCCATGCGCGCGCCGATGCCGCGACGGCCTACCTGGACAGTCTCGCGAACGATCCCGGAGAGGCACCGGTCGATCTGCTGGCCGGCGTGCAGGTGCTCGGCTTCGAGGTCGAGCGCAGCCGATGCCTTGGCGTACGTCTGCCCGGCGGCATCGTGCGGCCCGAGGGCGACGTGCTGCTCTGCGCCGGGGCGATCGACTCGCCGCGCCTGCTGATGCTGTCGGGCATCGGCCCGGCCGACGAGTTGCGCGCGATGGGCATTGCGAGCGCCGTCGACCTGCCGGACGTCGGCCGCCATCTGGAGGATCATCCGCTGCTGGCCGGCGTGGCCTATCAGGCACGCCGCCCGGTGCCGGCCTCGCACTACAATCACTGCGACTCGCTGCTCTACGT
This sequence comes from uncultured Rhodospirillaceae bacterium, assembly GCA_945952105.1. Taxonomy (GTDB): domain Bacteria; phylum Pseudomonadota; class Alphaproteobacteria; order Reyranellales; family Reyranellaceae; genus Reyranella. The sequence continues at coordinate 117,123 of CAMFGZ010000007.1, forward strand.
GCCGCAAGCCACGCCCGGGCAGAGTCCCGATATTCTCGTCATGTGCCTGTCGGTGCCGTTCGTGCGCCCGACCGTCGGCCCCTTGTCCGCGCCGGCCTATGTCCTCGTGCCCTGCCATCTGCAGCCGCGCAGCCGCGGCAGCGTAAGGCTCGCCTCCAGCGATCCAAGAGCCGCGGCGATCATCGATCCGCACTACTTGTCGGAGCCCGACGACATCGCCGTGCTGGCGAGAGGCGTCGAGATCGCGCGTGAGATCGGCGCCGCGAAAGCCTTCGATGACTGGCGCGCGAAGGAGGTCTATCCCGGGCCGGCGTGGACGACCGAAGCCGGCCGCACCGACTTCGTCCGCCGCGCAACCGACTCGTTCCACCATCCCGTCGGCACCTGCCGCATCGGCGCCGTCGTCGACGACGTCCTGCGCGTGAAAGGTGTCGAAGGCTTGCGCGTCATCGACGCATCGGTCCTGCCCGGCCTGCCGGCAGCGATGAGCAACGCTGCCGTGACCGCAGTCGCCGAGAAAGCGAGCGACCTCATCCTGGCGGGATAGACGAGACCTATGTCGCCCGGCGTCGGAACAACAGGGCGACGATCACTCCGCCCAACACGGACGCGAGGACCATCAGCGCGAACAAGCCGACGGCGGCCCATATGGCGTAGGTCTCAGCCCTGGTGCCGGCTTCCTCGTACTTCTTCTCGACCAACCCCCGCAATTCGCCGACTTGTGCGGCGATCTCGCCGCGCACCGCCTTGAGTTCGGACGCCATCTCACGGGCGCGCTCGACGCCGGCCTCCTTGCCCTTCTCGATCGCTTCCCTCGGCGACGAAGGCTGCTGGGCCGATACGGCACCAGCCGTCACGAGGCCGAGAGCCAGGATCAGCAACAGGCAAAGTCTGAACATGGCGCGGCTCCTTCTCTCAGGCGAACTCCTGGGCGATTGCCTTCTGCACGGCCGGCCGCTCCGACATGCGACGGCGATGGTCGACCACGCGCGGAATGCGGGCGAGGTCGACGCCGTCCTTCTCCAGCCACTGGGCAAGGGTGAAGAGATACGGATCGCAGATCGTGTACTGCTCGCCCATCACCCAAGGTCCCTTCAGCATGTCGCGCTCGATCAGTTCGAAGGCGCCGCCGACCGATTCCGGAACTTTGCGCTTCATCGCGGCGATCGAATGAGCGTCATCGGCATCGACCCACCTGTGGCCGCGCATGCGATGGGCGTGCGCCACGTGCACATGCGAGCAGAGATAGGAGTTGAACGACTGCACCTGCGCGAAGGCGAAGGGGTCGTCCGTCGGCACGAGCCGCGACGCCGGAAAACTCTGCGCGACATAAACCAGCATGGCAGGCGTCTCGGTGAGGATGCCGCGCCCGGTCACGAGCGCCGGCACCCGCCCCTTCGGATTGATCTTCAGGAAGCCGGGTGACTTCTGCTGCTCCTTCGCGAAGTCGATGCGCTCCGTCGAATAGTCCGCGCCGACTTCCTCCAGCAGGATGTGCGTGGCGAGCGCGCAGGAACCTGCCGCATAGTAGAGTTTGAGCATGACCGTCTTCCTCTCGATGGACCGCTCGCGCGCTCACACTTCGGCGTAGATTTCGATGACGTTGCCTTCCGTGTCACGGAAGAACAGCGCGCGATGGCCCCAGGCCGGGATGTCGCGCGGCGGCCCCATCGTTGCAACCCCCTGGGCCGCCAGCTCGGCCAGGCATTCGTCGATCTCGGGCGGCGAGACGCGAAAGGCGAGCTGCACCGCTGCCGAGCCGGAAGCGGCACCGGGCCCGTCCTGAAAGGCGCCTTCGAGGGTGCGCGGCCGCAGGCACAGCAACCCCGATCCGACATGGAAGCTCACCCAGCGCGGCGTCTCGCGCTCGACGCGTAACTTCATCACGTCGAGATAGAAGCGCTTCGCGCGCGCCATGTCCTCGCAAAGCAGCACGACATAGTCGAGGTTGCGGATGGATCCGAGCCCCATCGTCAGACCAGGCGAGTCACGGGCGCGAAGCTGCGCCGGTGATGGGGCGTGGGGCCGAGCAGCGACAGCGCTTCGAGATGCTGCTGGCTGCCGTAGCCGCGGTTGGTCTCCCAGCCGTAGCCGGGATAGGTCAGCGCGAGCGTGTGCATGTAGCGGTCGCGCGTCACCTTGGCGAAGATCGAGGCCGCGGCGATCGAATAGGAATGCGCGTCGCCGCCCACGATGGTCTCGGCGCGGCAGCCCAATTGCGGCGGGACGCGATTGCCGTCGATCAGTACGACCTCCGGCCGCTCCGCGAGCGCCTGCACGGCGCGGCGCATGGCAAGATAGGTCGCCTGCAGAATGTTGATGCGGTCGATCTCCTCGACGCTCGCCTCGGCCACGGCAAACTGCACCACGCCCGACGCGATCATGGCCTCGTAGGCCTCCTCGCGCTGTTCGAGCGTCAGCTTCTTGGAATCGTCGATCATGCGCAGCAGCTTGCGCGCCGCCCGTGCACGGTCGATCACCGCGACGGCGGCAACCACCGGACCGGCCAGCGGCCCGCGCCCGACTTCATCGACCCCAGCGACGCGGCCCTCACAGCGCAATTCGTATCGAAAGCTCGGCATATCCCCTGCGGCCGCCGCTACACTGCGGCGATGTCCCAAAGTTCAGCGATCGCCGGCATCATCGCGCAAGATCCTGTGGCTATGAAACAGTTACGTGCGGTCCGCGAGCTCAGCCTGCCGGACTGGTGCATTGCCGCAGGATTCGTGCGCAACCGGGTCTGGGACCATCTCCACGGCATCGTTCCGCCGCGCGCGCCTGTGGATATCGACGTCCTCTACTTCGAGGTCGGCGACATCTCGCCGGAAACCGAAGCGGAATTCGAACGCCGGCTCGACGCGCTGCTGCCCGGCCTGCCCTGGCAGGTGCGCAACCAGGCCCGCATGCATGTCTGGAAGGACGTGCCACAGCATCGCGACACCGCCGACGCCATGACCTTCTGGCTGGAGACGGTGACAGGGATCGGCGTGCGCCTGGAACCCGACGACACGCTCAGCGTGATCGCCCCGCTCGGCACCGACGATCTGCTCGGCCTGCGCTGCCGTCCCACGCCTTTCGGCCGCACGAGGCGGCACGAATACGATGCCCGCGTCGAGGCCAAGCGCTGGCGCGAACTGTGGCCCAAGGTGATTTTCCTCGACTAGGCTTCGCTGACGATGATCGCCGCCTTCCTGCCCCTCGCCGCCATTGCGTTTCTGGGTGCCCTGCTCCGCCACTTCATTCCCGGCATGGAGCAGACGCGCCAGTCGATGAACAAGCTGGTTCTCTACGTCTTCCTGCCCGCCCTTGTATTCCGGACGGTGATGGACGGCACGCTGAGCCGCCTTTTCCTCGAGATCCCGGCGCTGGCGGCGATCGGCACATTGTCCTGCCTGGCCGTGAGCTTCCTGGTGTTCCACTTCCTGCCAATCCCCGGGCCGACCAAGGGCGCGATGATGCTGGGCGCGGCCTTCGGCAACGTCACCTATCTCGGCCTGCCGGTGCTGCTCGGCATCTTCCCCGGGCAGGCCGACCAGGTCTCCGAGGTGTCGGTCCTCTTCGAGGTCACCAAGTCGTCGCTCAACCTCACGCTGGGGGCGATGATCGCCATCGGCTACGGCAGCCAGGAACCGATCACCTTCCGCCGCACGGCGTACGAGGCGCTGAAACTGCCGCCGCTCTGGGCGCTGCTCGTCGCGATCCTGTGGAAATCGTCGGGCATCCCCTGCCCCGCCATGGTCATGGACACCGCCTCGATCCTCGCCGTGGCGGTGAGCGGCATCATGATGCTGTCGCTCGGCATGGCATTGCGCTTCTCCGCGACCCGGCTCATGGCTCTGGCGATCCCCGTATCGGCGATCAAGCTCGCCTTCGCGCCGCTCGTCGTCTCCCTGGCCGTCGGACCGATCGGCGTGAGCGGCGTCTACAGCAACGCCGCCATCCTCGAAGCCGCGATGCCGAGCCAGCTCCTGTCCTTCATCATCGCCGGCAAGTTCAAGCTCGACGAGGAGACGCTGGCCTTCGTCATCATGGTCGACACGGTGCTGGCCTTCGTGACCTTGCCGATCGTGCGGACGCTGCTACTCGCGAGCTGACCGGGCTTGCCCCGTCAGCTCGACGGGGCCATGGAGGCCATCAGCTTCGCCCCCTGTTCCTGCGCCCGGACGGACGCCGGACGTGCGATATGGCGTGCGGCATAGGCCTCGAACACAGGCCGCTTCTCGATGCCCCCGAACATCATGCCCCAGTGCAGGAACGACGCCATGTAGAGATCGGCCGCGGTGAAATGGCCGGCGGCGAGGGTTGGTCGTTCCGCGATCGCCTGGGCCACCGTCTCCAGGGTGCGTTCGTAAGAGCCGTAGCCGAACATCACCTGCAGCTTGGGCGTATCGGGAGTCCAGCCGGCCGCCCTGTCCGCCAGGGCCGGCTCGCAGCAACCGGCGACGAAGAACAGCCAGCGATAATAGGCGCCGCGTTCGCCGGGCGGCGGAGCGAGCTTCGCCTCGGGAAACAGGTCGGCGAGGTAGCAGAGGATGGCCGCGCTCTCCGTGACGACGGTGTCGCGGTGGCGGATCGCCGGCACCTTGCCCATCGGATTGATGGCGAGATACTCGGGCGACTTCATGTCGGGGCCGAACTGCTTCACCTCGATCCGGTAGGGGCAGCCGATCTCCTCCAGCATCCAGTGGATCATCGCGCCGCGCGACTGCGGATGGGTAAACAGGATCAATTCGTCGGCCATGACTTCACTCCTCTACAACAATCTCATCTGCCGCCCGTCGCGCCTGGCATCGACGAGCGCGGTGCGGGCGGCGGCGGGAACGGCGAAGCGCTGCGTGTCGAGGCGATAGCGCACACGGTTGAGGCCGAGGCGTTTGACCGACGCCGCGAAACGCTGGCTCAGAAGCTGCGCGATCGGCCCCTCGCCCTTCATGCGCGTGCCGAACTCCGCCTTGTAGAGCGCGCCGCCGCGCATCTGGCGCACGAGCGACAGCACGCGCTCGGCGCGGTCGGGCCGGTTGGAGCGCAGCCATTCCTCGAACAGGTCCTTGATCTCGAGTGGCAGGCGCAGAGCCGTGTAGCCCGCGCGCGTGGCGCCGGCCGCCGCGGCGGCGTCGAGGATCGACTCCATCTCGTGATCGTTGAGGCCGGGTATCATCGGCGCCGTCATCACCCCGACGGGAATGCCGGCCTGGGCCAGCTCGCGGATCGCGTCGAGGCGCCGATGCGGCGCCGACGCGCGCGGCTCCATCGTGCGGGCGAGATCGCGGTCGAGCGTCGTCACCGACAGGAACACTTCGGCCAGGTTGCGCCTGGCCATGTCCCCCAGGATGTCGATGTCGCGCGTGATCAGGTGGTTCTTGGTGACGATGCCGACCGGATTGTTGAAGTCGCTGAGCACACGCAGGATCTGGCGGGTGATCTTGAGGTCGCGCTCGACCGGCTGGTAGGGATCGGTGTTGGTGCCCATAGCCACCACGTTGCAGCGATATTTCGGCGAGGCCAGCTCGGCCGTCAGCAGCGCCGCCGCCTCCGGCTTGAAGAGGATCTTCGTCTCGAAATCGAGGCCGGGCGAGAGACCGAGATAGGCATGCGTAGGCCGCGCGAAGCAGTAGATGCAACCATGCTCGCAGCCGCGATAGGGATTGATCGAGCGGTCGAAGGGAATGTCGGGCGAGCTGTTGCGCGCGAGGATGGTGCGTGTGGCGTCCTTCGTCAGCGTCGTGCGCAGCGGCGGCAGCTCGTCCTCGATGTCCCAGCCGTCGTTGGTGCGGATGCGCTTCTCGTCGTCGTAGCGGCTGGTCGCATTGCTGAGTGCGCCGCGCCCGTTGTGCTGCGGCTCGGCGATCTGGTCGTCCGGATAAAGCGGGTCAACGGGCTCTTTCATGAAGCCGACTCTTAGAACAAAAGAAGAACGAGTCAAGCCACTGTCCCTAGCGGTTCATTGTCTCGTGCTAGGACGATCCCTAGAGAGAAAGCCATGCCAGCCATCGAGTTACGCACCGCCCGCCCCGAAGACCAAGACTTCCTGCTGAGCCTTTCACCGCGCCTGTCCGGCGTTCCCGGCCCGGCTTGGCACGACCTCGCGGCCATGGAGGGTTTCCAGGACCGCTACATGGCCTCGACCTTCGCCAGGGTCGATCCGGCCGCTCAGACTCTCGTCGCCTGGACGGCCGACGAGAAACGGCTGGGCTACATCCACATGCGCCCGTTCAAGGACGGCGTGACCGACGAGCCCTGCGGCTACGTCTCGCTGCTGGCCCTCGTCGAGGGTGCCGAGGGCCGGGGCATCGCTCACCTGATGATGCAGGAGGCCGAGACCTGGGCCCGCGCGCAGGGCTACCGCTTCCTCTGCCTCGACGTATTCGCCGACAACCGCCACGCCGTCGAGTTCTACGAGCGCCGCGGCTTCCAGACCGAGACGCTGCGCATGGTGAAGCCGCTATAGTTCCGGAGCAAAAGTGCAGGAGAAAACCAGGGACAGCCCCCCCTCGGTCTCTTCATGCCGTGGCAGAAGGATATTTTCTGATGGTCGAGGAGTTCCTGTTCATTGGGTTATTCCTCGTGATCTTGACCTTTGGCACGATATTTCTTTTAACCGGGCTAGCCAGTGAGACAGCACGCCGTCAACGCAGATTGTGGTTTTGGCTAATTCCCTTTGCGCTTAGCCAGGCCATGATCATTGGTGCAGGAGAATTACAAAGGCAACTTGAGAAGCCAACACTGGATATCGTCCATCACGCCTTCCTTGGCATGCAGTTCGCGATGGCCATCTATCTTGTCTACATGCTGAAGGGCGCCCGCCTTCTAAGTGTCGGATTGGCGATCTTCTCCCTTATCTACGCATTTTATGCTTCTCTCACAGCGATTATGTTTGAGGTCTTCTCGGGAATCGATTTGCTAATCGATTAGGTGGCGTTTCCGTCTGGCTTTCTCTGCCGTGTCGTTCTCACCATTCCGACCGGGCTCCGGAAAGCGCTATAGCCACTCGGCGCGAATCGAGCGGATCGTCTCGCGGTCGAACGCGAAGGCGATCCTCGACCGCAGGTGAGTCCGCATCTCCGGCGACAGGCCGGCATCGCTCCATTGCGAGGGATCGGACGGATCGCGCGGCGCCTGTGTCTGCACCTTCCAGCGCGCCATGAACATCGTCGTGCGCAGCCAGGTGAGTCGGCGCATCGGCAGCAGCCAGGGCCGCAATTCGGCAGCGCGCGCTTCGCCGACCTTCGCGAGATAGACGTCGTAGAAGCCCTCGACCTCGGCACGCGACAGGACCTTGCCGACATCGGGATGCCAGACGGTCGAGGTCGATAGGCTCGCGTGCGCGAGATCGATCGCGGGCGAGCCGACATGCACCTTCTCGAGATCGACGAACCAGGCGATGCCGTCGCGATCGACGATGAAGTTGCCGGGATGCGTATCGGCCAGCGCGATCGACAGTGGCTGCGGGCGATGCGCCAACGTCTCGGCCATGCCGCGCATCAGTTCGAGTTCTTCGACGATCTCGGCGCGCGCGTCTGCATCAGTGACTGCCTTATCGAGAAAGCGTTGAGCGCCCTGCTCCACGATATCGAGTGCCGTGCGAAACGGATTGTCCTGCCGTGGGATTGGCGAACCCGATGCTGGCAATGGCAAGGAATGGAGACGCGCCAACGTCTCCGCCATCGCATCGAGTTCATCCGGCAGGCGCGGCGCGCGGCCGTCGATGAAATCGACGATCAAAGCCCCGCCGGGCAGTCCAGGCCGCGGCTCGATCACCTCATGAAGTCGCGGCGTGCGCCCGGATGGCGCGAGATGACGAAAGGCTTCGGCCTGCAGATGCAGCCGCGCCGCCGCCGTCGGATCGTCTTCATAGGCATAAGCAATCCGCGCGAGGCGTCCGCCCTTCAGCCTGACATGCCCATGCGCCGTGCCGATCGCCGGCAGTTCCTTGCCCTCGCGAATGGCGGCGAGGAGATCAGCCACTGCGCGGCATCTTGCCTTCGTTGAGGCGCGGCATCAGTTCGGCGAAGTTGCAAGGGCGGAAGCGGATGTCGAGCTGCTGGCGCAGGATGTCGTCCCAGCCGTCCTTGCAGGCGCCGGTCGAGCCGGGCAGCGCGAAGATGTAGGTCGCGTTGGCGACGCCCGCGGTGGCGCGGCTCTGCATGGTCGAGGTACCGATCTTCTGGAAGCTGATCCAGCGGAAGGTCTCGCCGAACCCGTCGATCTTCTTCTCGAACAGCGCTTCCAGCGCCTCGGGCGTCACGTCGCGGCCGGTGACGCCGGTGCCGCCGGTCGAGATCACTGCCTCGATGCGCGGATCGTCGATCCACTTCTGCACCTGGGCGCGGATCAGTGCGACGTCGTCGGTGACGATGGCGCGATCAATCAGGACGTGGCCGTCGCGCGCGATGCGCTCGACCAGCGTGTCGCCCGACTTGTCGGTCTCGAGCGTGCGCGTGTCGGAAACCGTGAGAACGGCGATGTTCACCGGCTTGAATTGCTTGGTTTCGTCGATGCGGTTCATGGGTTCAGTATACCCCAGGAGCCGGCGACGACACGCCACCGAAGGATTTTTCCTTTCAGCACCGGAAAGGCATCAGGACTTTCCATTGACTCGCCGGAGCCGCATCTTAGTGATGGCCGCTCGTAAAATTCGAAACGCTCGGAGACATCATGACCGGCCCCACCGACTGGAAGCATGACGGCGTGCGGGTCATCCCCGCCGGATCGCTCGACACCAACACCGCGCAGACCCCGGGCATGAACCGGGCCGCGGCCATCAATTTCGCCCGCGTCGGCGCGCAGAAGCTGTGGGCCGGCACGGTGACCATCCATGCCCATGCCAAGACCGGCGCCCATCATCACGGGCACCTGGAGAGCGTGATCTACGTGGTGAAGGGCCGCGCCCGCATGCGCTGGGGCGAGCAGCTCCAGTTCGTGGCCGAGGCCGGACCGGGCGATTTCATCTACGTGCCGCCCTACGTGCCGCACCAGGAGATCAACGCCTCCGACACCGAGCCGCTGGAATGCGTACTGGTCCGCTCGGACAACGAGGCGGTCGCGATCAACATCGACATCACCCCGGCCGAGAAGGTCGAGGAAGTGTACTGGGTCGACCCGACGCATCCCCATCCGCATAAACACTAACGTGTTTATGCGGATGGGCGCAGAATAGATAAGAACTCGTCTTCGAAGGCGGCCCTACCCGGCCGCCTTCTTCTTTTTCGGCCAAAGTCCGGCGACCAGCAGCAGCACCGCCACGATCGCAAAGCCGGTCGAGATGGCACTGTGGAAGAAGATCGTCGGATCGCCGTCGGAGATCGCCAGCGCCTGGCGCACCGAGCGTTCGAAGATGGGACCTAGCACGTAGGCCAGGATGACGATGCCGAGGTCGAAGCCGTGGCGGCGCAGGAAGTAGCCCACGAAGCCGAAGACCACCGAGATGACCACGTCGGCGGGATTGCCGTTCGACGAATAGACGCCGATCAGGCAGACCGCCAGGATCATCGGCGTGAGATAGGCGCGCGGGATGTCGAGGATGCGCACGAACAGGCCGATCAGCGGCAGGTTCAGGATCAGCAGCATCACGTTGCCGATATACATGCTGGCGACGACGCCCCAGAAGATCTCGGGCTGGCGCTCCAGGATGGTCGGGCCCGGCGTGACGCCGTGGATGATGAAGGCGCCCAGCAGCAACGCCGTGACCGCGTTCGCCGGAATGCCCATGCAGAGCAGCGGCACGAAGGCCCCGGCGGTGCCGGCATTGTTGGCCGATTCAGGCCCCGCCAGCCCCTCGACGGCGCCCTTGCCGAACTCCTCGGGGTTCTTCGAGAGCTTGCGCTCCATGCCGTAGGACAGGAACGAGGCCAGCACCGCGCCACCGCCGGGCAGCAGGCCGACAAGGAAGCCCATGACCGTCCCGCGCGCGACCGGGCCGACGGACCGGCGCGCTTCCTCGCGCGAGGGCATGAAGCCCAGCAGGCGCGAGGGCGGCGGCAGCACCTTCATCTCGTCGGGCTTCTGGCGCGCCATGAACAGCACCTCGGAGAGGCCGAACAGGCCGATCGCCAGCGGCACCAGGTTCACGCCGTCGCCCAGCGCCAGGATGCCGAAGGTGAGGCGCGGCGTCATGTTCAGCGGATCGCTGCCGATCGTGCCGAGCAGCAGGCCGAACGCCGCCATCAACAGCGCGCGCGGCAACGAGCCGCTCGACATGTAGGTGACCATGGTGAGGCCCGCGAGCATCAGCGTGGCGTACTCGGCCGGTCCGAACTTGATGACCAGCTCGGCGAGCGGCGGCGACAGGAAGGAGATGCCGATGACGCCAACGGTGCCGGCAAAGAACGAGCCGATGCCGGCGATGCCCAGCGCGGCGCCGGCGCGGCCCTTGCGCGCCATCTCGTAACCGTCGAGGCAGGTCACGACCGAGGAGGCCTCGCCCGGGATTCGCATCAGCACCGAGGTCACGGTGCCGCCGTAGGCCACGCCGTAGTAGATGCCCGAGAGCATGATGATGGCCGAGGTCACGTCCATCTTGAACGTGATCGGCAACAGGATCGCGATGGTGGTGAGCGGTCCCAGCCCCGGCAGGATGCCGACGACGGTGCCCAGGAACGCGCCGACGAAGCAGTAGAACAGGTTGTCGAGGGTCAGCGTGGTGGCGAAGCCGCCCAGCAGCGCTTCCATGCGTCGGGCCTCAGCGAACGTAGGTGTAGAATTTGCGCTCGATCGGGCCTTCCGGCAGATCGACGCGCAGCAGCCAGCCGAAGCAGACCAGGCCGACGGCGGCGCAGGCGATGCCGTAGCCGATCGAGGCGAACCACGACCGGCGCTCGGCGAAGCGCATGATCACGACCGTCACGGCGATGGTCGTGACGACGAAGCCGGCATACATCGCGCCCAGCGCGAACACGGCGAAGGTGGCGATGTAGACGGCGAAGGTGCGATTGGATTCCTTCGTCGCCTCGACATCGTCGGTGTCGCCACCCTCGGTCTCGCCGGCCCGGCCCGGAAAGACCAGGACGACGAGGGCGAGCGCCACGCAGATGCCGGCCATGAGCTGCGGGAAGAAGCCGGGGCCGGGACCGTCGAAGCCCCAGCTTTCCAGCTCCATCGCCTTCCACAGGCCGATCAGTGCGGCGCCCAGCAGCCCGAGCGTCGCGATCCGCGTGCCGCCCAGCTTCATCATGCCGGCTTCTTGGCCATGCCGGTTTCCTTGAGGATCGGCACCAGCTCTTCCTCGATCTTCTTGAGCAGCGCGCCGTATTCCTTGCCGTCGCGATAGATCGCCTGGATGCCGAGCTTGGTGATCTGGCTGGTCACCGACTCGTCCTTCATGACGTCGGCCAGCGCCTTGTCCATGCGCTCCTTGATCGACGGGTCGACGCCGGTCGGGAAGGCATAGCCGAACGGTCCGTTGCTGACGGCGTTGTAGCCCAGTTCGCGCAGTGTCTTGACGTCCGGGTAGTCCGGCCAGCGTGCCTCGGCGGCCGAGGCAAGGAAGCGCAGCTTGCCGGCCTCGATCTGCGGCCGCATCTCGGTGACGGTCTGGATGACGGCATCGACATGGCCGCCGATCGCGGCCGTGACCGACTCGACGCCGCCCGGGAACACGACCCAGCGGAACTTCGCGCCGCTCAGCTTGGCGAGCTGGAACATTGCCACGACGTTGGTGACGTTGTTGGAGCTGTAGGTGAGCTGCTTCTGCTTTCCCTGATTGACGAGGTCCTCGATCGACTTGATCGGACCGTCGGCCCTCGCGCCGATCCCGTAACGCAGCGCCGCGACCTGGCCGATGATGTCGAACGCCTTCCATGGCTCGTACGCGACATTCATCATGTTCGGGACGGCGATATGGCTGGAGATCGCCACGAGCCCCATCGTGTGGCCGTCCGGCGCCGACTGCGCCAGCGTCGTCGGCCCGAGCGCACCCGCGCCGCCCACGACGTTCTTCACGATGACGGTCGCGTTCAGCCGCTTCTCGAGAGCCTGCGCGATGATGCGCGCCGTCAGGTCGGTCGAGGCGCCCGGCGCATTCGGATTGATCAGCGAGATCTCGCGGGCCGGCCACTTGCTGGTCTGGCCGATGGCCGGCGCGGCGACGGTCATGGCGGCGAGCGCGGTGCCGCCCTTGAGCACGGTTCTACGGTTCACCTGTCTTCCTCCCTTTGTTTTCATAGGGAGTGACAGTGCTTGTCGCGGCCGCAATCGGTCAAGGGAGGCGTGCCGGTACGCGAACCGCTACGAGGCGGCGCGCACCTCGGCCGACCGGTCCCAGATGTTGGGCTGCTCGCGGTTGGTGTAGCCCGACACGAACAGGTTGGGCTGCCCCGTCTTCACGTCGTAGGTATGACGGCGCACCGCGCCGATGTTGCCGCCATAGACGTGGATGCTGATCGACCCGCGATCGTCGAACGCGTTCGTCACCTGATGGATGTCGCCGGCCGGGTTGCGCGGCGCCGGCACCAGCACCTCGACGTCGCCCGGCTCCAGCCTGCTGAGCGCGCCCGGCACCAGCACGCCGGTCTCGGGATGGCGCGTGAAGGCGAGCGAGGTCTCCGAGCCGCGCAGCATGCCCACCAGCCCCCACATCTCGTGATCGTGCACCGGTGTGTTGGCCTTGGGCGCCCACACGAAGCTCACGACACAGAAGCGCTCGAACGGGTCGCACCACAGCAGGTTCTGCGCATAGCCGTGCGCCGGCACCTTCGCCGCCTGCTCGGGCAGCCAGTCGTCGTGGCTGCACAACTCGCCCAAGAGCTTGGCGCCGACGTCGACGATGACGTTCTCGTCCTTGTCCTGCCAGGCGCCGCCGGTGAGGGAAGTCATGTCGCCGATGAAGCGACGCAGGCGATCGATGCTCATTCCGCGGCCTTTCGCTGGAAGGTGTTTCCGAAGATCGCCTCGGTGTCGGCGCCGAGGCCCGGCGGCTCGCGCCGCTTGGAGAGGTCGGTGGCGGAGATCCGGACCGGGCTGCCGAAGGTCTTCGTCTTCACGCCGGAGGGAAGCTCCATCTCCTCGATCCAGCCCATGTGCGCGACCTGCGGGTCGGCCAGGATCTGGCTGTAGGTGTTGATGCGGCCCTGGGGGACGCCGGCTTTCTCGAAGGCGGCCAGCCAGTGGTCGACGCCCTGCCTCGCGAACTCGACTTCGAGCAGGTCCTTCAGCGCGACCTGGTTGGCGGCGCGAAGCTGCGTCGTGGCGAAACGCGGATCGGCAAACAGGTCGGGGCGGCCGACCACCTGCGTCACCGCTTCCCAGAGCTTGTTGTTGCCGGCGGCGATGACGAAATGTCCGTCCGCCGCCTTGAAGGCCTGGTAGGGCGCGTTCCGCGGATGGGCCGAGCCCAGCTTCTTCGGATCGTTGCCGGTGCCGAAGAACTCGCTGGTCTGGAGGGCGGCCATGCCGAGGCTGCAGCCCAGCATCGAGGCATCGACATGCGCGCCGGGCCCGCCGCCCGCGACGCGGCGCAGGATCGACACGACCGTCAGCGCCGCATAGAGGCCGGTGCCGACATCGGAAACGGGGACGCCGCATTTCACCGGCGCACCGTCGGGCTCGCCGGTCACGCTCATGATGCCGCTCATCGCCTGCACGGTGACATCGAAGCCACCCTCGCCCGAGCGCGGACCGCTCTGGCCGAAAGCCGAGATCGAGCAATAGACGAGACCGGGCTTCTCGGCGCGGAAGGAGTCGTAGCCGAGGCCGAGGCGGTCCATCACGCCCGGCCGGTTGTTCTCCAGCACCACGTCGGCCGACAGGATCAGCCTGCGCGCCGCCGCCTTCTGAGCCGGGTCCTTGAGATCGAGCACGACCGATCGCTTGTTGCGGTTGATCGAGGCGAAGTTCTCGCTGTAGCCCTCGCTGATCGGCGGCCACTGGCGCATCATGTCGCCTTCAGGCGGCTCGACCTTGATCACCTCGGCGCCGAGATCGGCCAGAAGCATTCCACAATAGGGGCCCGCCAGGACCTGGCAAAACTCGACGACGCGCACACCAGCAAGCGGCAACATGATCAGCGGGTTCCATCCTGCGCGATGTAACGGGGCCAGTCGTGCGAGGCAATCTGGTCGAGCGACGGCGTCGGCTGGCCGAGGCGAAGCTGGTAGATCCAGTAGTTGGTGAGCACGCGCTGCACAAAGTCACGCGTCTCGTGGAGAGGGATCGACTGGATGTAGAGCAGCGGGTCCTGCGAGGCGTTCAGCGAGTTGTCCCATCGCATGACGTTGCCCGGCCCGCCATTGTAGCCCGCCGTCGTGCGCACGAGATTGCCGTCGGTCTCGTTCAGCAGCATCGAGACATAGGCCTGGCCGAGCGACATGTTGACCGACGGATCCCAGGGATTGGCGCCCGCGGTCTCCGGCGCGTAGCGCGCCGAGACGGCACGCGCCGTCGCCGGCATGAGCTGCATCAGCCCCATCGCGCCCACGACAGAGCGTGCCTTGGGATTGAACGCCGATTCCTGGCGCATGAAGGCATAGACCAGCGAGCGATCGACGCTCGAACCGCTGGAAGGCTGCCACGGCGGGATCGGATACATGCCGCCGTCATAGCCCTTGATGTTGTGGCGCTGGTCCCAGTTGGCGTTGCCGACCTTCACCGCGAGCGCGGGCAACTGCGCCTTGAGCGCCAGCGCCATCACGGCCTCGATATATTTCGGATCGGCGTCGATCGACGCCGCGAACAGTTCGCGCTCGGCCGCCGTCGTGGCGCCGAGCTGCAGCAGTGCCAGCGCACGCCGGGCCGCGCGATCGTCGCGCAGCATGTCGGCACGCTTGCGGTCGAGCGGCGGCACCTCGAAGTCGGGCTGGATCTGCATGCCCAGCGCCTTCTGGGCGACAAGCCCGTAGAAGGTGCGGCCGTGCAGCGCCGCGCGCTTCAGATAGGGCGCGTACTTCTGCGGATTGCCGGCCAGCAGGTTGGCGCGGGCCGCCCAGAAGGAGCCGGCGGCCAGCGTCCACGACGAGGCCTGGTCCGGCGAGGCGTCGGCCACCAGTTCGAAGCGGCGGGCCGCCTCGGCCATGTTGCCCCGCGTGAAGGCGGTCATCGCGGCATTCCAATTGGCGTCGGGCGGCATGCTGGCTTCGACAGGGATCTGCACGCCCCGCTGCGGATCGGCCTCGAGCTGGCGGGTGCGCAGGCGGCCACGCCACAGTTCGACCTCCTGCGGTCCGAGAATATCGGTCGACGATTTGCGGTCGAGCAGCACGAAGGCGGCATTGAAGCCGCCATCGTCGGCCATGCTCTGCAGGCGCGACCGCAGTTCGGCGGCGCGCCCGGCATCGGCGCCATTCACCGTGCGGGCGGCGGCGAAGTTGGGCGAGCCCGGCGTGGTGCCGACGAAGGTCGCCGGGGTGAGTTCCGGTCCGCCGGGTGTCCGCCGCGCCAGGGCGAGCCGGTAGATCGCCGGGGCATCCGGATGGTCGTTGTATTCCTGCAGCCAGGCGGCGAGTTGGTCGTAGCGCGCCTGGCTGGTCGGGCTGAGGAGGCGCTGGGCGCCGACATAGCCCATCAGCGTCTTGTCCAGGAGCTGCCTTATATCCTCGTCGGCCTGCGCCCAGTTGCCAGACTGCTGTGCCTGGAAGATGCGGCGATAACGGTCGCGCGTCTCATTATCCAGAACGGTCGGCAGATCGGCGACGACGGCATTCTCGTCGAGTTCGACGACGGGCGGCGGCGGCACATAGACCGCTGCGCGCGGTGCCGGACGCGCCGCGGGCCTCGCCGCCGGCCGGGTTACGGCAGCCTTGGTCGTGGCGGGCTTGGTCGCCTGGGTCTGGACCGGCTTCTTGGCGGTCTGCGCCGAAGCCTGGGTCGCCATCAGGGCGGCCGCCCCGATCAGGACGGCGGAAAGGGTTGTTCGCATGGCGCACCGTAGTTTGACTCTGGCTGGGGCGACAAGGGCCGCTGTGCCTATACTGTGCCCAACGGAGGACCGGATGAACCTGCATCAAGAGCGTGCCGCGGCCGTGCGGCGACTGATCGACGACGCCCGCACCATCGAGAAGTCCGGCGTGACCCACGCCAATCTCGAGAAGATCGGCGGCCTTCTTTCGTCACTCGCCAGCCGCGCCGAACTCTTCCCGCCGGAGGAATTTCCGCTGGGCGCCGACGGCGGCATCTATCGCCTGAGCGAGGATCCCGACAATCGATTCGCGCTCTATGCCTCGGCTGGCGGCCCCGGCAAGAAAGTGCCCCCGCACAACCACACGACCTGGGCGATCATCGCGGGCGTGCACGGCGCCGAGCGCAACGTGGTCTACGAACGGCTCGACAATGGCGCGCAGGAAAACGTCGTGCAGTTGCGCGAGGCACCGGCCAAGGAAAAAACGCTGAAGCGCGGCGACTTCATCACCTTCCTGCCCGACGACTTCCATCACATCGAGACGCCGGTCGACTCCGGCAACGCGCTGCATCTCCATTTCTACGGCCTCAGCCTGGAACATCTGCCCAATCGCCAAACCGTCGACATGAAAACCAACACCGCCAAGCGCTTCATGGCGAAGGCGAAGATCCTGACGCCGCTGCTCGACGTCCGGCAGGTGAAGGAGATGCTGAAGTCGGGCGAGGTCTTCGCGTTCTTCGACGTGCGCGAGGAAGGCGAGTTCTCGACCCAGGGCCATCCGCTGTTCGCGACACCGCTCCCTCTCTCCCGCCTCGAGCCGCGGGCGCTTGCCCTGCTGCCCGATCCGGACACCCGGATCGTGCTGATGGACAGCGGCGAGGAGGGCCAGGATGCACAGTGGGCCGGCCGCGCCAACCGCGCCGCCGCCGCGCTCAGCCGCCTCGGCTACACCGATCTCTCGGTCATGGCCGGAGGCCTGAAAGCGTGGCGCGACGCGGGTTATGAGGTCTTCACCGGCGTCAACGTCCCCAGCAAGGCGTTCGGCGAGGTCGTCGAGCACGGCAACGACACGCCGCGCATCGATGCCGCCGACGTCCAGAAGATGATCGACGCCAAGGCCGACATGGTGATCCTGGATTCGCGGCCGCTGCCGGAATTCACCAACATGTCGATCCCCGGCGGCATCGACTGCCCCGGCGCCGAGCTGGTCTATCGCGTGAAGGACTTCGTGACCCGGCCGGAGACGCTGGTCGTCGTCAATTGCGCCGGCCGCACGCGCTCGATCATCGGCGCGCAGTCGCTGATCAACGCGGGCCTCCCCAACAAGGTGATGGCGCTGAAGAACGGCACGATGGGCTGGCACCTGGCCGGCCTCAAGGTGGCGCGCGGCGAGACCAAGAGCTTCGGCCCGCAGGGACCGGAGGCCGCGAAGTTCGCTCAGGCCGCCGCCGCGAACATCGCGGGCAAGATGGGCATCCGCAAGATCGACGCGGCAGGCCTCGCCGCGCTCGAGAAGAAGGGCGGCCCGCTCTACCTCCTCGATGTCCGGGATCCTGCCGAATACGCGCAGGGCCATCTGAAAGGCTTCCGCCATGCCGCCGGCGGCCAGCTCGTGCAGGCGACGGACCAGTATGTCGGCGCCCGCAACGCCACCATCGTGCTGCACGACAATGATGGTGTGCGCGCCACGATGACGGCGCACTGGCTGCTGCAGATGGGCTGGAAGGAGACCTACCTCCTCGACCACAAGCCCACCGCCTCGGAACTCACGACCGACGCCGAACCGCGCTATCCGGCAGGCTTTGCCGTGCCGAAGGTCGCCACGGTGACGGCGGCGGATCTTCAGAAGGTGCTGGCGACCGCGCTGGTTATCGATCTCGACACGAGCCTCAGGTATCGCGACGGCCACGTGCCGGGCGCCTGGTTCGCGGTGCGCGCCAATCTCGCACGCACGCTGCCCGAAATGCTGGCCAAGCAGGCTGGCGCCGCCCGCGTCGTGCTCGTGGCACCGGACGCGGAGATCGGCGCCCTTGCCGCAGCCGAAATCGCCGACCTGACCGCCGGGTTGCCGATATCAATTCTGACAGGCGGAATGAAAGCCTGGCGCGAGGCCGGTTTCGAGGTCGAGACGGGACATGTGCGGATGGCGGATCCGCCGACCGACGTCTGGTACCGCCCTTACGACTTCAAGGAAGACGTTGAGGCGGCCATGCGGCAGTACCTCGACTGGGAGGTCGACCTCGTCCCGCAGGTCGCGCGGGACGGTGACGCCCGGTTCTCCGTCCTGAAGCGGTAGAAAGGCGTAAGCGCTTGCATTTCAGGGCCTTGTCACATCGTCGCGTGCGCTTGACACCCTCCGGGCGTGCCAATAGGTTCCGGCGCGTTTTTCATTGTGACCGCATCACGTCGATGGGGTGGCGGTGGAAAGCCCGGAGCGGAGCATCCGGTTATGGCTGAGGACGATCGGAAAACGACCCCTGACGAGCTGGATCGGCGCCTGAAAGGCGTCCGGAAGGCCTACCAGGAGGGAACGGGGCGGTCGTCGGGACCCGCAACGCGTGGCGCCGGAGGCGAAAAGCTGGGCGTCGGCATGCGGATCGCAGTCGAACTGGTGGCGGGCGTCGTTGCGGGGGCCTTTCTCGGCCTGATGGCTGATCGGTGGCTGGGGACCAAGCCCTGGCTGTTGATCGTGGGGTTCGTGCTGGGGTGCGGTGCGGCGTTCTTGAACGTCTACCGGGTTGCGCAGGCTGAAGAGCGGCGCAGCAAGGCAGCCCAGGATGAAAAGAAGAGCTGATTTGGGGATAGAGTAACGTGGCCAGCCCGCTCGAGCAGTTTGCTATCCAGGACTACACCGCCCCGCTGTTCACCATCGGTGGCCATCACATCGCCGTCACCAACTCTGCCGTCTTCATGATGGGCGCCGTGGTGCTCTCCTCGGGCCTGCTGCTCGCGGGCGCGGGCAAGGGAGCGATGATCCCGGGCCGTATCCAGGCGATGGCCGAACTCTTCTACGAGTTCATCGCCAACATGATCCGGGACAATGTCGGCAGCGCCGGCAAGAAATTCTTCCCGTTCATCTTCTCGCTCTTCATCTTCACGCTGTTCGGCAACATCCTCGGGATGCTCCCCTACGGCTACACCTTCACGTCGCAGATCGCCGTCACCTTCTTCATGGCGCTGGTGGTGTTCCTCGGCGTGACGCTGATCGGCCTGTTCAAGCACGGCCTGCACTTCTTCTCGCTGTTCTTCCCGCACGGCGCGCCGCTGTTCACCGCGCCGATCCTGATCCCGATCGAGCTGGTCTCCTACCTCAGCCGCCCGATCAGCCTGTCGGTCCGACTGTTCGCCAACATGACCGTCGGCCACGTGCTGCTGAAGGTGCTGGCGGGTTTCGTCGTGGCGCTCGGCATCTTCGGTGTCGTGCCGCTGGTGGTCCTGATCGCGATCACGGCGCTGGAGCTGCTGGTCGCCCTGCTTCAGGCCTACATCTTCACGATCCTCTGCTGCATTTACCTGAACGACGCGCTGCATCTGCACTGACCGCCGCGCCCGTACCCATCGATCCATCACGTCAAAGCCAAGAGAAAACAGGAGATAGAAATGGACGCTTCAGCCGCCAAGTTCATCGGCGCCGGCCTCGCTGCCATCGGCATGATCGGCGCCGGCATCGGCGTGGGCAACGTCTGGGCCAGCTACATCACGGCGCTGTCGCGCAACCCGGCCTCGAAGGCCGAAATCGGCGCCAACATCTGGATCGGCTTCGCCGTCACCGAGGCCATCGCGCTGTTCGCGCTGATCGTCGCGCTGATCGCCCTCTTCGCCTGAGCTCGATCGTGCCCGTTCAGGCACTCCGGACTTTGGTCGCCGCGGCAGCCCTGATCGGGCTGCCGTTTGCCGCGCAGGCGGCCGGCATGCCGCAGTTCGACATCAAGAGGTTCCCCACCCAGATCTTCTGGCTGGTGGTGTGCTTTGCCGTTCTGTACTTCCTCATGGCCAAGGCCGTCCTGCCCAAGATCGGCAAGACGATCGAAAGCCGCGAGCACAAGATCCAGGCGGACCTCGATGCGGCCCAGAAGGCAAACGACGCCGCTCGCGCGGCGGCGGTCGACCAGGACAAGGCCCTCTCCGAGGCGCGCGGCCAGGCTTCCAGCCTGATCCGTGCCGCGTCGGAAGCCGCCGCGGCCGCGACCTCCGCCAAGCTGCACGAAGTCAGCGACCGGCTGGGTGCCGACATCGTCGCCGCCGAGAAGCGGATCGGCGAGCAGCGCACTCAGGCCCTCGCCGGCCTCAGCAGCATGTCGAGCGAGATCGCCACGGCGGTGATGGGCAAGCTGGTGGGATCTGCCGATCCCGCGCAGGTCGCCCGCGCCGTCGATGAGGCAGCAAAGGCAGGCAAGCCATGATCGGTACCGCATGGGCCGCCGACGCACACGGCGGCGGCGGAGGCCTGTTCTCCGACCCGACGTTCTGGGTCGCCGTTGCCTTCTTTCTGTTCCTGGCGATCACCGGCAAGCAGATCGTCAAGGGGCTGACCAAGCTCCTCGATGACCGCACCGCCCTGATCGCCCGCACGCTCGGCGAAGCCGAGAAGCTGCGCAACGAGGCGCAGAAAGCGCGTGACGATGCCCAGAAGAGCCTGGCCGATTCGGCCAAGCTCGCCCAGGAGATCGTCGCCCAGGCCAAGCAGGAGGCCGAGCGCCTCGCGCAGCATGCCGCGGAGGAGCGCGAAGCCCTCATCGGCCGCCGCGAGCAGCAGGCCAGGGACCGCATCGCCCAGGCCGAGGCCCAGGCGTCGCGCGAAGTGCGCAACATGGCCGTCGACGTGGCGCTCGCCGCCACCCGCACCCTGCTCAAGGAGCAGGTCGGCGGCGGTCGCACGCAGGCGATGATCGATGAGGCCATCGCCGAACTGCCGCGCCGTCTGCACTGATCTTCAGAAAATAGGGATCGCCCGCAAAACAAAAGAGCGGGCAACCTGGTGCCCCCGCCGCAAGGCGGGGGCTTTTTCTTGCCTAATCGGACCGTCGCTCCGATTGGGCAATCCTGAGCACAGCGAAGGATCCTTCGGCCTTTGGCCTCAGGATGAAAGGCTCTATGCGCCCGTCACTCCGCCGCCTGCTTCAGCGGATCGGTGCCCGGCGGATTGTTCGACGGCCTCCAGCGCAGGACCGGCTTGCGGGCGGCCAGCGTCTCGTCGAGGCGGCGGCGCGGCGCGTAGAGGGGCGCCGCCTTGAAGTCCTCGGCCGCGGTGCCCGTCCTGGCCTTCGCCGTGAGCGAGCGCAGCGCGCCGATGAACTGGTCCAGGTCTTCCTTGGCCACGCTCTCGGTCGGCTCGATCAGCATCGCGCCATGCACCACCAGCGGGAAGTACATGGTCATCGGGTGGTAGCCCTCGTCGATCATCGCCTTGGCGAAGTCGAGCGTGCTGACACCCGTGTCCTTGAGGAAGCTGTCGTCGAACAGCGCCTCGTGCATGCACGGTCCCTCGAAGGCCGGGCTCATAACGTCCTTCAGCGCGGCCATCACGTAGTTGGCGTTGAGGACCGCGTCCTCGGCCACCTGCTTCAGGCCGTCGGCACCGTGGCTCATGATGTAGGCCAGCGCGCGCGTGAACATGCCCATCTGGCCGTGGAAGGCCTTGAGGCGTCCCAGCGGCAAGCCGTCGACCTTGACGCCGTCCTCGGCGACGCGCCACTTGTCACCGTCCTTCACGATCCACGGATAGGGTGCGTAGGGCGCCAGCGCGGCCGACAGCACCACGGGACCGGCGCCCGGCCCGCCACCACCGTGCGGCGTCGAGAAGGTCTTGTGCAGGTTGATGTGCATGCAGTCGACGCCGAGATCGCCCGGCCGCACCCGACCGACGATCGCGTTGAAGTTGGCGCCATCGCAGTAGAAGTAGGCGCCCGCCTCGTGCACGGCCTTGGAGATCTCGACGATCTCGCTCTCGAACAGGCCGCAGGTGTTGGGATTGGTCAGCATGATCGCCGCCACGTCGGGACCCAGTGCCGCCTTGAGGGCTGCGAGATCGACGCGACCGCGGTCGTTGGCCGGGATCGGCTTCACGACGAAGCCGAGCGCCGCCGCCGTGGCGGGATTGGTGCCGTGCGCCGACTCCGGCGCCAGCACAGTCTTGCGTTGCGCGCGCTCGCCCTTGGCCTCGAGCGCCGCAGCGATCGCCATCATGCCGCACATCTCGCCGTGCGCGCCGGCGGCCGGCGACATCGCCACGGCCGGCATGCCGGTGAGGGTCTTGAGCCAGTGCGCCAGCCCATCGATCAGCTCCAGCGCGCCCTGCACGGTCGAGACCGGCTGCAGCGGATGGAGATCGCCGATGCCCGGCAGGCGCGCGACCTTCTCGTTGATGCGGGGATTGTGCTTCATCGTGCACGAGCCCAGCGGGTAGACGCCCATGTCGATGGCGTAGTTCTTCTGGCTGAGGCGCGTGTAGTGCTGCACCACCTGCGGCTCCGCGAGCCCCGGCAGACCGATCGTGCCCTTGCGGCGCAGGCCGTTCAGGCGCTCCTTCACCTTGGGCGGTTCGGGCAGGTCGACGCCGCAGCGTCCGGCCTGGCCCATCTCGAAGATCAGCGGCTCCTCGATCTGGAGCGCGCGATTGCCGGTGAAGGTGCCGTGCGTGTTGACGGATGCGGTGGCGACACCACCAGCACGACCCTGGCTACGATCGAGCGATTGTACCATCACAGCACCTCCTTCAGCGCGGCGACGAGCGGGTCCATGCCCGCGTCGGTCGCCGTCTCGGTCGCCGCCAGCAGCAGCAGGTTCGCGACCGAGGGATCGTTCGGGATCAGGCGAGACACCGGCAGTCCGCCCAGGATGCGCTTGGCCGCCAGCGCCTCGACGACGTCGGCCGCAGGCTTCGGCAGCTTCACGGTGAACTCGTTGAAGAAGCTGTCGTTCAGCAAGGTCACGCCGGGCACCGACGCGAGCTTGTCGGCGAGCTGCGAGGCCTTGGCATGATTGAGTTCGGCGAGGCGCGCGAAGCCCGCTTCGCCGAGCAGGGTGAGATGCACCGTGAAGGCCAGCGCGCAGAGGCCGGCATTGGTGCAGATGTTGGACGTCGCCTTCTCGCGGCGGATGTGCTGCTCGCGCGTCGACAGCGTCAGCACGAAGCCGCGCTTGCCGTCGGCATCGACGGTCTCGCCGACGAGGCGGCCCGGCATCTGGCGCATGTACTTGTCGCGAGTCGCGAACAGGCCGACATAAGGACCGCCGAAGCCCAGACCGTTGCCGATCGACTGGCCCTCGCAGACCACGATGTCGGCACCCATCTCACCCGGCGGCATCAGCAGCCCCAGCGACACGACTTCCGTCACCACGACGATCAGCAGCGCGCCGGCGGCGTGGCAGGCTTCCGCGAGCTTCGTGAAGTCGCGGACGTGACCGAAGAAGCTCGGATTCTGCACGACCACACAGGACGTGTCGCGATCGACCGCAGCGATCAGGTCTTCCAGGCCTTCCGCATCCGTCCTGGAGAAGTTCGCGGTAAAGCCTTCCCACTTGGCCGTGGTCTCGATGATGCTGCGGTACTGAGGATGCAGCCCGCCCGAGATCAGCGCCTTGTGGCGGCGCGTGACCCGGTTGGCCATCAGCACCGCCTCGGTCGTGCCGGTCGAGCCGTCGTACATCGAGGCATTGGCGACTTCCATCCCGGTGAGCAGCGTCACCTGGGTCTGGAACTCGAACAGGTACTGCAGGGTGCCTTGCGTGATCTCCGGCTGGTACGGCGTGTACGAGGTCAGGAATTCGCCGCGCTGGATCATGTAGTCGACGGTCGCCGGCACATGATGGCGATAGGCGCCGGCGCCGATGAAGAACGGCGTGCTCGCGGGCGAGAGGTTCTTCGCCGCAAAGCCCTGGAAGGCGCGCTCGACTTCGAGCTCGCCCTGGTGATCGGGCAGGCCGCCGACCTTGGCCGCCAGCCGCGCCGAGGCCGGCACGTCCCGGAACAGCTCGTCGACCGACCTGGCGCCGATCACGCTCAGCATCTCGCGGCGATCGGCCTCGGTGAGGGGGAGATAACGCATTGAAGCTCCTAGAAAATGCTCTTTGCCGGGGGCGCGGCACTCCAGTGCCGCGATCTTCCCTGAACATCGACCAAGACGCGCGACTGGAGTCGCGCGCCCCCAGCCATGATCAGCCGAGGCTCTTCACGAAGGCGTCGTAGGCCGCCTCGTCCATCAGGCCGTCGAGTTCGCCCTTGTCGGCGAGCTTCAGCTTGAAGAACCAGCCCTTGCCCGTCGGCTCGGCGTTCACGTCGCCCGGCGTCTCGGCCAGCGCCGCATTGCTCTCGACGACCTCGCCGCTGGCCGGCGCGTAGATGTCGGACGCCGCCTTCACCGATTCGACGACGGCGCAGGCCTCGCCCTTGGCGACGGTGCGGCCGGCGGCGGGCACGTCGACGAACACGACGTCGCCGAGCTGCTCCTGGGCATACTGCGTGATGCCGATCGTGCCGACATCGCCCTCGACGCGGATCCACTCATGCTCTTCGGTGTACTTGGTCTCGGCCATCTTGCTCTCCTATCCGCGGTAGTAGGCGTGTTTGACGAAAGGCATCGCGACGATCTCGGCCGGCACGGGCTTGCCGCGCACCATGAGATCGACCTTGGTTCCGTTGGCTGACTGGCTGCGCTCGACATAGCCCATGGCAATCGCGCGCCCCAGGGTCGGCGAGAAACCGCCCGAGGTGACGATGCCGACGGTCTTGCCGCCGATCACGATCTCCGCACCCTCGCGCGCGATCGCCTTGCCTTCCGGCAGCAGGCCGACCCGCTTGCGCGAGGAGCCCTCGGCGATCTGCTTCTGCACGACGGCCGCGCCGGGGAACCCGCCCTGCACGCGGCGCTCCTTGCCGACGCTCCACAGCAGCACCGCTTCAACCGGCGTCGTGGTCGTGTCGATGTCGTGGCCGTATAGGCAGAGCCCGGCCTCGAGACGCAGCGAATCGCGGGCGCCGAGGCCGATCGGCTTCACTTCGGGATTGGCCAACAGCTTGCGCGCGATGGCGTCGGTCTGGTCGGCCGGCGTCGAAATCTCGTAGCCGTCGCCGCCGGTGTAGCCCGAGCGCGTGACGTAGCAGCGCGCGCCGTCGATCACGACATAGGCGCCGGTCATGAACTTCATGGTGGCGACCTGCGGCACCAGCCGCGACAACACGGCGGACGCCTGCGGTCCCTGCAGTGCCAGGAGGCCGCGCGAAAACATCGGCTCGACCTCGCAGGTGGCCGAGAGATGCTTCTGCATGTGCGCCAGGTCGGCATCCTTGCAGGCGGCGTTGATGACGACGAGCAGGTGATCGCCCGTGCTGGTCACCATCAGGTCGTCGAGGATGCCGCCGGCATCGTTGGTGAACTGGGTGTAGCGCTGCTGACCCGGCTGCAGGCCCGCGATGTCGCCCGGCACCAGCGTCTCCATCGCTTTGGCGGCGTTCTGGCCGGGCTTCGCGGTGAGCCGCACCTGGCCCATGTGCGAGACGTCGAACAGGCCGCAGGCGGTGCGGGTGTGGTTGTGCTCGACCAGGATGCCGGTCGGATACTGGACCGGCATTTCGTAGCCGGCGAAGGGCACCAGTCGTGCGCCCAGCTCGCGGTGGAGATCGTAAAGCGGTGTGCGCTTCAGGGGGCCGGCAGAGGGTTCGGTCAACAGAGTCTCCGTCAAAGGTCGCGTTCGACGCGACCGGAGTCGCGCTGTCACGACGCACGAAATGCGCCGTTCGCGACCCCCTCTGTCCGGAGACCTGAAAGATTCGCCGGCGGAAAAATCCGGCTTACTTCGTCGGTGGGCCGGCGCCGAATGGGGCGCCCGCCGCTTTCCAGAGACCCATCCCCCTGCGGTCCATTTGCCTGAGAGTTTCCGGGGTCGGTTGCTCCTTCGGCGCCATCCTCGTGGACGGTCTCTCCCACAGGTTCGACTGGGTGGTGGACCATAGGCAGGCCCCTGTTCGACGTCCATGCACAAAGGCGCGCAGCCCCTCGAAATGCGGGGAAAAGCAATTTACCTCTTGAATATGAGTGAGTGATCACTTAATTTGTGAGCGCCTACTCACTAAAGGAGGTTGGCATGTTCATCCGCCGGTCTTTCGACGAATTTCTCAAGCTTCAGAGCGACGCTCCTGCAGCAGGCCGCGACTGGGTCATCGATTGGCGTTGCCTGTGCGACAGCGACGCCGAGGTCCCCGCTTTCCCGAGTGAGCGCTCCCTCATAGACTGTGCCGCATGGGCAAAGCCGAAGAAACAAAAGCCCGCGTAGAGCGCGCGGCCCTCACACTGTTCGTGGCGCGCGGCGTCGCCGAGACCACGACCCGGGAGATTGCCATGGCGGCCTCGATCGCCGAGGGCACGATCTACCGCTACTTCCCCAGCAAGGAGCAGCTCGCCCTCGACCTCTTCCTCGGCCATCACCGCGCATTGGCCGAGGCGCTGGCCGAGGCTCACCGCCCGGCCCCGAGCCTGCGGGAGAAGATCGACGCCATCGTCCGCTGCTACTGCGAATGGGCGGACCGGGACTGGTCGCTGTTCGCCTACCACTTGCTCACCCAGCATCTCTTCCTGGCGATGGTCCCCGACGGCACGCCCAACCCGGTCGAAGTCGTGCGCGCGGTCATCGCCGAAGCGATGGCGGCCGGCGAAATCCCGGCCCGCGACCCCGACCTCGCCGCCGCCTCGGCGATCGGCACCGTGATGCAGCCCGCGACCTACAAGGTCTACGGCCGCTTCGAAGGCCCCCTCTCCGATCACGCCGCCTTCTTCGCCAAGGCCGCGTGGGCGGTGCTGGCCGTTCCGGAACGTTAAGTCGGCGGCTCAGGCCCCGACGTAAACGAAGGCTTCGAGGCCCGACTTCAGGCGCACCGCGACGCGCCTGTAGTCCGAGACCTCGTAAGTGTCGGCGGCGGCGAGTTCCGCGGCCGTGATCCTGAACACGACGCCCGGCACCTCGTCGGCGGGATTGCCGCTCGGCCGCGCCATGAAATGATGGGTCTTGCCGCTGGTCTTCACGACCTCGGCGTCCTTGATCTCGAACAGCGACGTCGCATAGCCGGGCAAGGCATCGGCTCGGCCTTCGAGCAGCCGGCCGAAGGTTGCGACCTGAACGTCTTCCTGCTGCAGCGTGCCGTAGGAGAAGAGCCAGACGTCGGCCGTCGTCACGTCGCTATCGGCCCTCGCGGGCGAGCGACGTGAAGGCTTCGGCGAAGGCCTCGCGCGGGCCGCCGAGGCCGGTCTCGTTGAAGATGTCGGCAGTGAGCGACTTCACGGCGTTCTCGTCGATGCGCACGCCGTTGTTCTCGAGGAAGCCGCGCGCGGCCGTCACCGCCTCGTCCATCGCGCCGCCGCGCTTGTAGAGCTGGTAGTAGTCGGGATGGCCGCCGCGTCCCAGCGCCTCGGCCAGCACGTCGGTGAAGTTCACGACCCTGAGCGACGGGTAGATCGCCTCGGCGCCGGAGAGCGCGCGATGGCAGGAATGGTACATGGTGACGATCGTGTCGGCGCCGGCATCGACCGCGCCCCTCACCAGGTCGCGATGGATCGCCTGCTCGCGCGCCTTGAACTTCGCCGCCTGGCCGCCGCAGGCATAGGAGAAGCCAGAATCCTGCGGCAACTCGATCAGTTCCAGATTGGGCACGGCACGCAGCAGGGTGCGGATGCTCGCGACCGTCGCCCCGATGCCCTGATGCTCGTGGATCACGACGCGGCGCTTGGGCTGGCCGGCCTTGAAGCGCGCCTTCAGCGCGTCGAGGTTGGCGGCGAGGAATTCGCTGACGTGCCCCAGGTCGAACGAGGGTTCCTCGACGTCCTTCTCCAGCTCGTCGAAATTCTTGGTGCAGGTCGGACACCAGGTCAGCACCTTGGAGGCGCCCGACTGGCCGAAGCGCTGGAAGGTGCGATGCCCCATCCGCTCGTAGGTCGGCAGATCGGCTTCCTGGAACTGGTAGACGCCGCAGCAATGGGCGGTGCCGCCGACCACGTCGAAGTCGAGTTCGAGCGCATCGAGGATGTCCATGACGTTCAGCACGATGTGCGGCGTGCGCAGCACGTTGCAGCCCGTGTAGAAGAGAACGTCGGCGGTGCGCCGTTCGGCCGGCGCCAGGATCTTCTTCAGCGTCTCGGAGGGAAGCTGCATGCTGGCGAGCAGGCGCACCGCCTGCGCCATGTGACGGAAGCGGCCGGCGGCGTTGGTCGCGCCTTCCTGAACCGGGCGAGCCGCCTGCAGCGACTTCATCTTGGCGATGGTCACCCACTGGCGGACGTTGATGTCCTCGGGGCAGGCAGCGGTGCATTGAGCACTGCCGTCGCAGGCGCTCAGCCATTTGTCGAGCAGCGGCGCCGCGGCACCGCCCTCACGCGTCAGAGCGACGAGTTCGCCGACGCGCTGGATACCAGCGCCCATATCCAACCCGCTTTCGCGCGCCGTGGGACAGGCCTCGAAGCACTTGCCGCAGGTCGTACAGCGATCGGCCGCTTCGGCGACCAACGCTTCGAGCCTGTCGGCATAGGCGCTCATCAGCGGCCCATCTGCCGGTTGTATTCGAGCTCCTCGCGCGACGGCTTGAGGCCGACGGCGATACGGTAGCCGCCCAGTTCGGAAATCTGGCTGAACGGCAGGTTGAGCACGAGGTCCTCCTGCGACTGGCCGCGCGGGTTGGAGCCCGACAGCTTGAAGTCGGCGGTGAAATCCTGGCCCTGGACGACCTGCCCGGAGGGGCCGAGCACGCGCACGAAGTACGGTACGCGGGTCTGGCCCGGAATGACCGACGGACCGGCGCTGACGACCACGCGCATGATCACGTTCACTTCCAGCTGATTGCGCCGCAGCGAGCACTTGGAGCCGACGCCGTTCAGCGCCGCCTCGTACTCGACATCGCGCGGGTCACGGCCCGGCCCGTCCTTGAAATGGGTCAGGCGGCCGGCATCCTGGACGGTGAATGGCACCGGGCAATAGATGCTCGACGGGTCGTCGTCCTTGCTGCCGCCGCAGCCGGCGAGGAGAAGGGTGGCCAGGGCAACGGGTGCAATACGCAGATACATCTTCAGGGTCATGCCAGTGTCTTGTGGGCGCCGTCGCACAACGGCTTCTTGGAGGAGTGCTTGCAGGCGCAGAGCCAGTAGTCGCCGCTCTTCTCGACGCTGTATTTCATCGGCGCGAGGCCGGTGCCCTTGTGGCTGCCGTCACAGAAAGGCTGGGCCTTGCTCAGGCCACAGGCGCACCACCAGTAGTCCTTGCCCGCCTCGAGGGCGACCTTCGCGGGTGCCTTGGCCGCGACAACCGGCTCGGTCATGTTGCTTTCCCCGTTGCGGCGGCTTTGTTACGGTGCCGCGCCAAATCCGTACTGCACGGACTCTAGGCAATGGTCCGCAGGCCCGCAAGCGAGCGGGCCGTCCTCCCGTCGAACGATTTTCATGATTGCCCCGAAGAAGCCGCTCACGATCCTGCTCGCCAGCCCGCGCGGCTTCTGCGCCGGCGTCGACCGCGCCATCCAGATCGTCGAGCGCGCACTCGAACGCTATGGCCGGCCGGTCTATGTGCGCCACGAGATCGTCCATAACCGGTTCGTCGTCGAGAACCTCGAGGCGCAGGGCGCGATCTTCGTCGACGAGCTGGACGAGGTGCCCGATGACCGGCCCGTGGTGTTTTCCGCGCATGGCGTGCCGAAATCCGTGCCTGCCGAAGCCGCGCGCCGGAACCTGCTCTATGTCGACGCGACCTGCCCGCTGGTGTCGAAGGTCCATCGCGAGGCCGAGCGGCACGCCCAATCGGGCCGCACCGTCGTGCTGATCGGCCATGCCGGCCATCCCGAGGTGATCGGCACGATGGGCCAGCTGCCGCCGGGCAAGGTCGTGCTGGTCGAGGACGTGGCGCAGGCCGAGGGGCTCGTCGTGCCCGATCCGGAAAACCTCGCCTACGCGACCCAGACGACGCTGTCGGTCGACGACACGACCGGCATCGTGGCCGCACTGCGCCGCCGGTTCCCCTCGATCCAGGGACCGAAGATGGAAGACATCTGCTACGCCACGACCAACCGCCAGGCCGCGGTCAAGGCGATCGCCGAACGCTGCGACGCGATGGTGGTGATCGGCGCGCCCAATTCGTCGAACTCCATGCGGCTGGTCGAGGTCGCGGCCAACTATGGCTGCGCCCGGTCGCGGCTGGTGCAACGCGCCGTCGACATGGACTGGGAATGGCTGGGCGATGCCAAGCGTCTCGGCATCACCGCCGGCGCCTCGGCGCCCGAACTGCTGGTCGACGAGCTGATCGAGGCCTGCCGCGCGCGCTACGACGTGACCGTCGAGGAAGTGCGCACGACCGAGGAGAGCGTCGTGTTCAAGTTGCCGCGCGCGCTGGTGGCCTGAGGTGGCGGTCTACACGGAAGTCGGCGACACCGAGCTCGAAGCCTTTCTCGCCCAGTACGACATCGGCGAGGCCGCTTCCTTCAAGGGAATCGCCGAGGGCGTCGAGAACACCAACTTTCTCCTGACCACGACGAAGGGCCACTACATCGTCACGCTCTACGAAAAGCGCGTCGATCCCAATGACCTGCCCTTCTTCCTCGGCCTGATGGATCATCTCGCCGCGCGCGGGATCACCTGCCCGCAGCCGATCCATGGCCGCGACGGCAATGCCCTGCGCACGCTTGCGGGCAAGCCGGCGGCGATCACGAGTTTCCTGCCCGGCATGTGGCCGCGCCGCACGACGGTCGCGCATTGCGCGCCGGTCGGGGAGGCGATGGCGGCCATGCATCTTGCCGGACGGGACTTCGCGCTGAGGCGCCCCAACGCGCTGTCGGTCGCGGGCTGGCGCCCGCTCTGGGAAGGCTCGCGCCGGCACATCGATGCGGCGCTGGACCGCGAGCTGGGCGCCGAGATCGAATTCTTCGAGGCGAACTGGCCCAAGGACCTGCCGGCCGGCGTGATCCACGCCGACCTGTTCAACGACAACGTCTTCTTCCTGCACGACAGGCTCTCGGGCGTGATCGACTTCTATTTCGCCTGCAACGACCTGCTGTCCTACGACGTCGCGATCTGCCTCAACGCCTGGTGCTTCGAGGTCGACAATTCGTTCAATGCCACCAAGGCGCGCAACCTGCTGCAGGGCTATGAACGCGTTCGCAAACTCGGTGACGAGGAGAAGCAGGCGCTGCCGCTGCTGGCCCGCGGCTCGGCGCTGCGCTTCGCGCTGACGCGGCTCTACGACTGGGTCCACACGCCGCCCGACGCGCTGGTCAAGCGCAAGGACCCGCAGGAATATCTCGCCAAGCTGCGCTTCCATCGCGCCGTTTCTTCGCTGTCGGATTACGGACTGTGAGCGAGTCTCCGAAAGTCGAGATCTTCACCGACGGCGCCTGCAGCGGTAACCCCGGCCCGGGCGGCTGGGGCACGATCCTGCGCATGGGTGCCAAGGAGCGCGAGCTTTCCGGCGGCGACCGCGCGACGACCAACAACCGCATGGAGCTGATGGCCGCGATCCAGGGCCTCGAGGCGCTGAAGCGCCCGTGTCATGTCCGCCTCTTCACCGACAGCGTCTACGTGAAGGACGGCGTCACCAAGTGGATCCACGGCTGGAAGAAGAACGGCTGGAAGACGTCCGACAAGAAGCCGGTGAAGAACGTCGAGCTGTGGCAGCGCCTCGACGCCGCGCGCGCGCCCCACCAGGTCGAATGGCACTGGGTGAAGGGCCATAGCGGCCATCCCGAAAACGAACGCGCCGACGCGCTGGCGCGCGCGGCGATCGTGGCCCTCAGGTCGTAGGAGCGATCAGCTCCGCTTGGGCTGCGCCGGAACCGGCTTCTTCTCGACCTGCTTTTCCATCACGAGGTCGAAGCCCTCGCGCGAGCCGTCGCAGGGATTGTCGCCCTCGGCGAGGCGCCAGACCTGCGACTTGCCGGAGCGGCGGAAGTTGAGCAGGCCGGCGACCTTGCAGGGCGTGCCTTTCTCGACCTTGGCGACGCGGAAAGCGACCTCACCGCGGATCTGCACGACGTTCGGGCCGATCCGCTCGACGACGCCGTCGATCGAGGTCCAGTCGCCCTCTGTGCCGGGGGCGACACTGTCGAGCCGGCCCTTCACCACCCAGACCGATCCCTGGCGCGTGATGGAAAGCTCGCCCGGCTTGGCACCCTTGATCTTGGCGTAGCGGCCCCAGGTGATCCTGCGCGCTTCGGCGAACATCTGCGCCTCGGCGTCGGAATCGATGAGGGTGCGTTCGACCGCGTGCGGTGCGGTCGGCAACGGCGAGGACAGGTTCGAGGTTGAAGCGCCCTTCTCGACCACCGGCGCCCGGTCCGGCGGTGGCGCCGGATAATAGGAAGAAGGCGGCTGCGTCTGGCCCGCGGGAGCCTGCGCGAAGGCCGGCACGGCGAGGACCGCGAGGCCGGCAAGAGCGATCGACGAGAGGGTTTTGTTCATTTGCATGGATTTTACCTGAGGGTCTCTTGCGGCGCTATCGCTTCCCGCCGGCCGCCGGCGGCGGCGTGGCCGGTACGGAGGGCGGCAGGGCCGGCGCCGCGGGCGTCGCCCCGCCGAGCCCCGCCTCGGCGCGACGCGCGGCGGGGGATGACGGCGGCACCAGGCGAAGCACGCGGTTGAAGTCGGCATTGGCCGCGTCGCGCGAGCCGCGCGCGAGATTGGCGTAGCCGCGTTCCAGCAGCGCCTCGGAATGATCGGGAGAGATCGACAGCGCGCGATTGGCGTCGATCAGGGCGCGGCCCGGATCGCGGGCATTGCGCCAGGCGGCGGCGCGCAGGACCAGCACCTCGACATCGTCCTGGCGCAGGCGGATGGCGCGATCGAAATCCGAGATGGCGCGGGGCCAGGCTTGCATCGCGGCATAGGAAAGACCGCGATCGACCCAGAGGTCGGGATCGTCGGTCTTGAGTTCCAGCGCCTTGCTCTGCGCGGCGGCGGCCTTCTCCGCCGCACCGGTCTCCATCCAGGATTGACCTGCCTGCGCCCACAGTTCGGCGCGCAGGCCGGGCCGGTCGCTCCCCATGTCGCGCGCGATGGCCTCGAACTGGGCGGCGGCCTGGGCATGCTTGCCCGACTGGAACATGGCGACGGCGACGCAATGGCGGGCGCCCAGTCCACCGCCCTCGGCGATCCACTTCTCGGCCGCCGGCAGGGCCTTCAGCGGCTCCATGCGCGCGAGCCGCATGCAGTCGGTGTAGCGCTTCAGATGATCCGGCCTCGATTCCAGCGCCGGCGGGCCCGGCAGGGGTTTGGCGGGAACGACGGGGATGGGCTGCGCCAACGCCGGCGACGCGACGAGGAGGCCAAGCACCGGCCACAGCGCCTTGCAACGAAACAACATGGTTGAAAAGAACCGCGCCAGAGCGTTCCTGACAAGATGACAATACGACTTTTCATCTTCGGTCTGGGCTACAGCGGCCTTGAAATCGCCAGGCTTGCAAAGGCGCAGGGCTGGGCAGTGGCAGGCACCTGCACGACCCAAGAGAAGGCACGCAGGCTGCGTGAAGTCGCGATCGAGGCGCATGTCTTTGATGGCACGGCGGCCCTGGCGACCGAAACGTTCGGCGATGCCACTCATGTCCTTTGCACGGTGTCGCCCGGAGCGGCCGGCGATCCGGCGCTGCGGACCTGCCGTACGCTGCTCGGCCGCGCGCGCTGGCTGGGATATCTCTCGACCACCGGCGTCTATGGCAATCACGACGGCGGTTGGGTCGACGAGACGACGCCGACCCTCTCGACGCAGCCGCGCAGCCTGGAGC
This sequence comes from uncultured Rhodospirillaceae bacterium, assembly GCA_945952105.1. GTDB lineage: Bacteria > Pseudomonadota > Alphaproteobacteria > Reyranellales > Reyranellaceae > Reyranella. The sequence goes on from CAMFGZ010000007.1 coordinate 150,689, forward strand.
GGATCGCCGCCGAGCAGGACTGGCGCGCCCTCGCGGCCGAGACCGGCGCACCTCTCCACATACTGCGCCTGCCCGGCATCTACGGTCCGGGTCGCAGCCCGCTGGATCGCGTTCGGAGCGGCACGGCGCAACGCATCGACAAGCAAGGCCAGTTCTTCTCGCGCATCCATGTCGAGGACATCGCCGCCAGCACACTGAAGGCCCTGGACCGCGACACGGGCACGGAGGTCTGGAACGTGGCCGACGACCTGCCGGCCGCCAATGCCGAGGTCGTCGCCTATGCCTGCGAACTGCTGGGACGCCCCGTGCCGCCGTTGATTCCGTGGGCGGAGGTCGCGCCCACCATGTCGCCGATGGCGCGCTCCTTCTATTCGGAGAGCCGCAAGGTGAGGAACGACAAGCTGAAGCGCGAGCTGGGCGTTGTGCTGCGCTATCCCACCTATCGCGAGGGGCTGAAGGCAATCGTGGCGGCGGGCAACTAACCCAACAGCTCCTCGACCGTCGCGATCAGGCGGGCGATGTCGGCTGGTGTGCTGAGGCGATGGTCGCCGCCCTTGATGAACGTCGTGACGACCTCCGGCGCGTCGAGATGCTCGGCGATCTTCAGCGAATACTCCCACGGCACGTCCGGATCGCTCTGGCCATGCAGCAGCCGCACCGGACAGGGTAGTGCTAGCGGCTTGTCGAGCAGCAGGTGACTGCGGCCCTCCTCGATCAGCTTCCAGGTGAAGACCGAAGGCTCCGGTGAATACTGCGACGGACGTTCCAGCCTTCCGTCACGCTCCAGCGTCGCGCGATCCTCGGGCGAGAGGCCTTTCAGCAGCATGCGCTCGGTGAAGTCGGGCGCCGCCGCGATCAGCACGAGACCGGCCAGACGTTCGGGTCGCGCGCGCGCCGCCAGCAACGACAGCCATCCGCCCATGCTCGATCCGACCAGCACCAGCTTGCCGGTGGTGAGCTGATCGATGGCCGCCAGCGAATCGTCGAGCCAGCGGCCGATCGTGCCGTCCTCGAAACGGCCCGACGACTGGCCGTGGCCGAGATAGTCGAAGCGCAGGAAGGCGTGGCCGGTCCTTTCGGCCCAGGCTTCGAGCGCCACGGCCTTCGTGCCGGTCATGTCGGAACGGAATCCGCCGAGGAAGACGACGGTCGGCGTCCGACCCTGTGTCGTTGCATAGGCGATGGTGTTGCCATCGCCACGCTGCAGCCGCTCGACCCTACCCACGTTGTTCCTCCCGTGTTACCTGCTGCCTCCCCTTGATCGTGTAGCCAAAAGCAAAGCCCGTGTCCGCGCCGACCCTGCTTCAAATCGTTCCGACCCTTGCCGGCGGCGGCCTCGCTCGTGCGACGCTCGAGGCGGCACAGGCCGTCATTGCCGCGGGCGGATCGGCCATCGTGGCCTCACCGGGTGGCAGCATGGTCCCCGACCTGCTGCGGCTGCGCGCCAGCCATCTCGAACTGCCCGAGAGAGGCCATGCGGTGTGGGGCCGCCTCACCTTGCCGGGCAAGCTCGCGTCGAGCCTGCGCGAGGCGAAGGTCGATGTCGTGCAGGCGCGGTCGCCCGCGACCGGCTGGGTCGCGCGCGCGCTGGCGCGACGCCTCGGCATCAAGTGGATCGCGACCCTGCACCGGCCGTTCCTCGCCACCGATTTCGGGGGTCGCTTCGTCGAGGGGCGCCAGTCGCGCGCCGATGCGGTGATCGCCGTGTCGCAGCACGTCGCGCGCGATGCACTCGAACGCTTCCCGGCCCTGCAGGACCGACTGGAGATCATCACGCCCGGCATCAATTTCGACCGGTTCGATCCGGCCCTGGTGCGCGCCGACCGCCTGATCCGGCTGGCCGGCGAGCTGCGCGTGCCCGACGGCGCCCACCTCATCCTCTGCCCCGGCCGTTTCGGCGAGGACAACGGCCAGAAGATCCTGGTCGAGGCGATCGGTCGACTGGGCCGCGACGACGTGTTCTGCCTGCTGCTGGGGTCGACGGGCGCGCCGACGCCGTTCGAGAAGGAGCTGGAGCGCAGCATCGAGGCGGCACAATTGAACGGCCGCGTGCAGATCGGCCCCTATGTCGACGATATGCCCGCCGCCTACATGCTGGCGGACGTGGTGGTGTCGACCGGCGGCGCCCGTCAGGGCTTCAGCCGCTCGCTCGTCGAGGCGCAGGCGATGGGCCGGCCGGTCGTCTGCGAAGACGGCGGCGGCGCGTCGGAGACCGTCCGGCCCGACGGCGTCACGGGCTGGGTGTCCCCGACCGGCGATGCGGCGGCGCTGGCCGATGCCCTGCAGGCGGCCCTGTCGCTCTCGGGCGAGCGGCGGGCGGAACTCGCACGGGCCGCCCAGGAGCATGCGCGCAGCACCTATGGGCTGGCGCAAACGAACCAGCAGCTGCTGGCGCTGTACCATCGCCTCGCCGGCCGCTGACCTTGACTCACGGGGGTCCGGCAACTATGTCCGAGCCCATGGAACGCCGGTTTTTCACCGCTCCTGCCGTTATCACCACCTTCCGAACTTGATTCGGCCGGGCTCGCATTCGTGCGGCTTCCCGGCCTGCGTTCGCCTGACCGTTCGGGTCGGCGGATGAACTGCGTTCGGAATTTCGCCAGTCGGTGAACAATCAGTCGGTGAACAAAATGATCAATATCTCCCTGCCGGACGGCTCGGTCCGGTCCTTCGACAAACCGGTCAGCGGTGCGGACATCGCCGCCTCGATCGGCCCCGGCCTCGCCAAGGCGGCCCTCGCGTTGCGCGTCGACGGCAAGATGGTCGACCTCGCCCATGTGGTCGATCGCGATGCCAAAATCGGCATCGTGACGTCACGCGACCCCGATGCGCTGGAACTGCTGCGTCACGACGCGGCGCATGTGCTGGCGCAGGCGGTCCAGGAACTCTACCCCGGCACGCAGATCACGTTCGGCCCCTCGACGGAGGATGGCTTCTACTACGACTTCGTCCGCGACCAGCCCTTCTCGCCGGAGGACTTCGCGAAGATCGAGCAGCGCATGGGCGAGATCGTCGACCGCGACCTGCCGATCGAACGGTCGGTGTGGGACCGCGCGCAGATCAAGGACTACTTCGTCCAGCACGGCGAGAAGTTCAAAGCCGAGTGGGCCGACGAGCTGCCGAAGGACGAGGAGATCTCCGTCTACAAGCAGGGCGACTGGCTCGACATGTGCCTCGGTCCGCACCTGCCCTCCACGGGCAAGCTCGGCAAGGCATTCAAGCTGACGAAGGTGTCGGGCGCCTACTGGCGCGGCGACAAGAACAACGCCCAGCTCCAGCGCGTCTACGGCACGGTCTTCTTCTCGGACAAGGACCTGAAGGCCTACCTGCACCGGATCGAGGAGGCCGAGAAGCGCGACCATCGCCGCCTCGGCCGCGAGATGGGTCTCTTCCATCAGCAGGAAGAAGCCGCCGGCATGGTGTTCTGGCATCCAAAGGGCTGGACGTTCTGGCGCACGCTGGAGAGCTACCTGCGGCGCAAGCTCGACGCCGCCGGCTACCAGGAGGTGAAGACGCCGCAGCTGGTCGATCGCAAGCTGTGGGAGGCCTCGGGCCACTGGGAGAAGTTCCGCGAGAACATGTATCTCAGCGAGAACGAGGAAGGCCTGCGCGAGTTCATCTCCGACGACGACAAGCGCATCTTCGCGTTGAAGCCGATGAACTGCCCCTGCCACGTTCAGATCTTCAACCAGGGGCTCCGCAGCTACCGCGAACTGCCGCTGCGCATGGCCGAGTTCGGTTCGTGCCATCGCTTCGAGCCGTCAGGCGCGCTGCACGGCATCATGCGCGTGCGCAACTTCACGCAGGACGATGCCCACATCTTCTGCACCGAGGACCAGATCGAGAGCGAGACGATCCGCTTCTGCGAGCTGCTGGGCTCGATCTATCGCGACCTGGGCTTCCCCGACTACTTCGTGAAGTTCTCCGACCGGCCGCCGGTGCGGGCGGGTTCGGACGCGGTCTGGGACCAGGCCGAGGGTGCACTCAAGGCGGCGTCGAAGGCGGCGGGGCTCGACCTCCAGCTGAACCCGGGCGAGGGCGCGTTCTACGGGCCGAAGCTCGAATTTGTGCTGCGCGACGCGATCGGCCGCGACTGGCAGTGCGGCACGCTGCAGGTCGATTTCGTGCTGCCCGAGCGGCTCGACGCGAGCTATGTGGCCGAGGACGGCTCGCGCAAGCGGCCTGTCATGCTGCACCGCGCCATCTTCGGCAGCTTCGAGCGCATCATCGGCATCCTGATCGAGAACTATGCCGGGCGCTTCCCGCTCTGGCTGGCGCCGACGCAAGCAGTGGTGGTCACGGTGGTGAACGACGCCGACGGCTATGCCGAGGAGGTCGCCGCGGCGCTGCGGGCGGCCGGCATGCGGGTCGACACCGACCTGCGCAACGAGAAGATCAACTACAAGGTCCGCGAGCATTCCCTGGCCCACGTTCCGCTGATCCTCGCGGTCGGCCGACGCGACATGGAGAACCGCACGGTGGCGATCCGCCGTCTGGGCTCCGACAAGCAGGAGGTCCTTGAACTCGGGGCCGCCGTCACTACACTTTCCAATGAGGCCCGGCCGCCCTTCTAGGGCGGTCCGGTCTCGATACCCGCCCCGTTTCCGGGGCTTCAACACAGGAGAACGACATAGCACGACCTGCCCAACAGACTGCGCCCACCCGCGAGGGTCCGCGCGTCAACGGAGAGATCAGGGCCGCACAAGTCCGGCTCATCGACGAGAACGGCGAAATGGTCGGCGTGCTGAGCACGCGCGAAGCCATCGAGATGGCCGAAGAAGCGAACCTCGACCTGATCGAGATTTCGCCCAACGCCGTGCCCCCGGTCGCCAAGATCTCCGACTACGGCAAGTACAAGTACGAAGCCCAGAAGAAGGCCCACGAGGCGCGCAAGCACCAGAAGGTCATCGAGGTCAAAGAGATCAAGATGCGCCCGAACATCGACGACCACGATTACGAAGTGAAGATGCGCGCGATGAAGCGGTTCATCGAGGAAGGCGACAAGGTGAAGGTCACCCTGCGCTTCCGTGGCCGCGAAATGGTCCACGCCGATCTCGGCATGAAGGTGCTCAACCGCGTGCGCAGCGAGATGGACGAGCAGACCAAGATCGAGTCGATGCCGCGCATGGAAGGCCGGCAGATGATCATGGTGCTGGCGCCCAAGTGACGCCAGCGTGACGGCGGCCTTGACGCCGGCGTGACGACAGCCGGCGACGCGCCGGGTGGGCGGCCCCTTACTTCTTCTGGGGCCGCTGCCGTAGCGTCACCGTTCCCGTGCTGCGCTGCTCGTCGGGATTGAAGCGCCCCGTGGTCACGACGTTCTCCGGCCAGTTCACGCTGTAGACCGTCTCGCCCGCGAACGACATGGGCGCGTCGGCCTTCGCGGATTTCCAGTAGTCGCACCGCACCGCATCGGCGGGATCGAGCTGCTGCGCCAGGCAGAACTGGTGCAGCACGTAGGGGATGAAGCGCGGCCGGCCGCCCTCCGGCGCGGTCGCCACGTTCAGCGCGAAGGACGAGGGCTGCTGGTTACAGCGCGGACGGGCGACGATCTCCGACGATCCCGGCGTGCGCATCTGCAGCGCCTGCAGCTCACCCCGCATCGCCTCGAGCGCGCGCGCCCGCGCGGCATCGGTGAAGCCGGCTTCGACCAGCGCCGCCTCGTAGCGTCCGATCGACTCGGCGACGGGCGCCTCGGGGTAGCCGGCCCGGGCGAGATCGCGCGACCAGGACAGGGTTTCAAGCGCGCGCACCGCCATCTCGCCGGCGAGGCCCGAACTCTCGCCCCAGTCGCCCAGCACGTTGTAGGGCGTCCAGCAGTATTTCAGGAGATTGTATCCCCCCGCCTCGACCGGCAGAGCGCGCGTCTTCAGGACGCCGATCGACCTGGCGACCACGGTCTTCATCAACAGGTACTGGACGCCCGGATTGTCGCGGGCCTTCTCCGAACTCGAGAGCCCGGTGAGCGGCGTGGCGGCCGCCACCGCATTGGCCGGCGGTGCGAGGGGCGGGTCGAGCCGGATGGTCGAGGGATTGGCTGGCAATGGCGCCAGCGATTCGGACGCCGGCCGCGGCTGCGTTTGCGCCTGCGCCTGCGCCTGCGCGGCGGATACCCCCAGCACGGCCAGGAGGGCCAAACCCAAAGTCTTCATCGTGCCCGGCCTCCGGCGGTTGCAGCTTTCGCCATCCGGACAACGCTGCGACGCCCCAAATGTTGCGGCTCAGGGCATGTACGAGCCGCCGTTGACGTGCAGCACCTGCCCCGTGGTGGCGTCGGAATCGTCCGAGGCCAGGAAGACGGCGGTGCGGGCGATCTGGTCGGGGGTCAGCAGCTTGCCGCCCAGCGGGATGTTGGCGCGCGCCATCTCGACCAGCTCGGCGTCGGTGTTGCCGTAGCGCGGCTGGGCGGTGTCGGTCGTGCCGGGGGCGATGGCGTTGACCCTGATGCCGTGCGGCGCGAGTTCGAGGGCCATGGCGCGCGTCATCGAGACGACGCCGCCCTTGCTGGCGCTGTAGTGCACGCCGCGCACAGCGCCGCGCACCGACTGGGAGGACAGGTTGACGATCGAGCCGCCCCTCTTGCCGGACGCGATCAGGGCCCGGGCAACGGCGATGGCGGCGAAGCAGCCGGCCTTCAGGTTGATGTCCATCAGGTAGTCCCAGTCGCTCTCGCGCATCTCGAGCAGCGGGACCCGGGGGTAGACACCGGCATTGTTCACCAGGATGTCCGGCGCCCCCAGCACCTTCACCGTCTCGGCCACCATCGCCTCGATCTCGGGCACCCTGGAGACGTCGGCCCTGACGAGGTAGGCCTGCCGGCCGACCTGGGCGATGTCCCGTGCCACTGCCTCCGCGCCCTGCCGGTCGTCGAGCCAGCTCACCGCCACGTTCGCGCCCGCACCCGCCAACGCCCGGGCGATCGCCGCCCCGATGCCCTGCTGGGCGCCCGTCACCAATGCCACCTTGCCTGCTAGTTTCATGCGAAAATCCCCCGTCCCCGGGCCCTTTTGCCCCGTCCCGGCATGCTTGCACGGACCGGGCCGCCTCTGTATAAGCCCCGTTCCTTCGAGCGGCTTGGCCAATAAGGGCATTGCCTCGGCTGCTTCGTAAGGACTTTCCGGCCCTCTGCTCACGCAGCGGTCCGGGGCCGGCGCGCAAGCGCTAACCCTTTGAAAAGGAACAAAAATGCCCAAGATGAAGACCAAGAGCGCGGCCAAGAAGCGTTTTCGCTTCACCGCGTCCGGCAAGGCAAAGCATGGGGTCGTGGGCAAGCGCCACGGCATGAGCAAGCGGGGCAACCGCTTCCTCCGTCAGGCGACCGGCATGGCCATCGTGTCCGAGCCGGATACCCGCATCCTGAAGCGCAACTTCTTCCCGTACGAGAGGTAGACCATGGCACGCGTAAAGCGGGGCGTGGCTGCACACGCTCGTCACAAGAAGGTTCTCAAGCTCGCCAAGGGCTATCGCGGCCGCGCCAAGGCGGCGTTCCGCGTCGGCATCGAGAAGGTCGAGAAGGGCCTTCAGTATGCCTACCGCGACCGCCGCAACAAGAAGCGCGCGTTCCGTGGCCTCTGGATCCAGCGCATCAACGCTGCGACCCGCGAGCATGGCATGACCTACTCGCAGTTCATGAACGGCATCATCAAGGCCGGGATCGAGATGGACCGCAAGGTCATGGCCGATCTCGCCGCGCGTGAGCCGGCTGCGTTCAAGGCTTTGGTCGACCAGGCCCAGGCCGCCCTCAAGTAACGTCCGCATCGCCTTCACGGCGTAACGGATAGAAATCGTTAAGAGGGAGCCTGGACCACAGGCTCCCTTTTTTCGTGTTCGGTTTCGAGAGTGGGAAAGATGGACGATCTTTCGACGATTCGCAGCGAGGCGCTCGACGCCGTGCAGGCCGCCGCCGATCTCGGCGCGCTGGAGGCCGCCCGCGTGGCCGTGCTCGGCAAGAAGGGCAGCGTCACCGGCCTGATGAAGACGCTGGGCGGGCTCGCGCCCGAGCAGCGCAAGGAATTCGGCGCGCGCGTGAACCAGCTCAAGGGCGAGATCGAAGCCGCGCTCGACGCGCGCAAGGGTTCGCTCGGCGCCGCCGCGCTTGAAGCCCGCCTCGCGGCCGAGAAGATCGACGTCACCCTGCCCGTGCGTCCCGTCGCGGAAGGCTCGCTGCATCCAATCGGCCAGGTTATGGACGAAGTCGGCGCCATCTTCGGCGAGATGGGTTTCACCTGGGCCGACGGTCCGGACATCGAGGACGACTGGCACAACTTCACCGCCCTCAACATCCCGCCGGACCATCCCGCGCGCCAGATGCAGGACACGTTCTATCTGCCGTCGCGCGCCGATGGCACGCCAATGGTGCTGCGCACGCATACGTCTCCGGTGCAGGCGCGCACGATGCTGAACAAGGACGTGCAGAAGCGGCTGGCCGACGGCGGCTCGCTGCGCATCATCGTGCCGGGTCGCACTTTCCGCATCGACAGCGACGCCACCCACACGCCGATGTTCCACCAGGTCGAGGGCCTGGTGATCGACCGCACGACCCACATGGGCCATCTCAAGGGCTGTCTGGTCGATTTCTGCCGCGCCTTCTTCGAGGTCGACGATCTGCCGCTGCGCTTCCGCCCCTCCTACTTCCCGTTCACCGAACCGTCGGCCGAGGTCGATATCGGCTGCTCGTGGAAGGACGGTGAGCTGAAGATCGGCGCCGGCGATTCGTGGCTGGAAATCCTGGGCTCCGGCATGGTGCATCCCAACGTCATCGCCAATTGCGGCCTCGATCCCGCCGTCTATCAGGGCTTCGCCTTCGGCATGGGCATCGATCGCATCGCCATGCTGAAGTACGGCATCCCCGACCTGCGCGCCTTCTTCGACGCCGACCTGCGCTGGCTGCGCCATTACGGCTTCTCGGCTCTGGAGGCCGTGCGATGAAGTTCACCCTGTCCTGGCTCAAGGAGCATCTCGACACCGACGCGACGCTCGTGCAGGTGCGCGACGCGCTGACCATGCTCGGCCTCGAGGTCGAGGGCATCACCGATCCGGCCGAAGCGCTCAAGGGCTTCGTCGTCGGCTACGTGGTCGAGGCGGTGCAGCATCCCAACGCCGATCGCCTGCGCGTCTGCAAGGTCGATACCGGCGCCGGCATCGTCCAAGTCGTCTGCGGCGCGCCCAACGCGCGCACCGGCATGAAGGGCATCTTCGCGCCGCCGGGCAGCTACATCCCCGGCACCGACCTGCACCTCAAGGTCGGCAAGATCCGGGGCGAAGAATCGAACGGCATGCTCTGCTCCTCGCGCGAGCTGCAGCTCGGCGACGACCATAGCGGCATCATCGACCTGCCGGCCGAGACCGTGACCGGCATCCCCGCGGCCGAGGCGCTTGGCCTCGGCGACGCGGTGATCGAGATCAAGGTGACGCCCAACCGCGGTGATTGCCTCGGCGTGCACGGCATCGCGCGCGACCTCGCCGCCGCCGGACTCGGCACGCTGAAGCCGGTGAAGGCCGACGCGATCAAGGGCACCTACGCGAGCCCGATCAAGTGGACGCACGGCTACGAGGCGAAGCCCGACAGCCCCTGCCCGATCGTGGTCGGCCGGCATTTCCGCGGCGTGAAGAACGGCCCCTCGCCCGACTGGCTGCAGCGCCGGCTGAAGGCGATCGGCCTGCGCCCGATCTCGACCCTGGTCGACATCACCAACCTCGTGACCTTCGACCTCAACCGGCCGCTGCACGTCTATGACGCGGCGAAGCTGTCGGGCGACCTGGTCATGCGCCAGGCGCGCGCGGGCGAGCAGACGCTGGCGCTCGATGGCAAGACCTACACGCTCGATCCGGCGGTGTCGGTGATTGCCGATTCGAAGGCCGTGCATGGCATCGGCGGCATCATGGGCGGCGAGGAGACGGGCGTTCAGGAGACCACGACCGAGGTGTTCCTCGAAGCCGCCTACTTCCAGCCGATCGGCATTGCCGCGTCGGGCCGCAAGCTCGGCATCCTGTCCGATGCGCGCTACCGCAACGAGCGCGGCATCGATCCGCAATCGTGCTGGTGGGGTGCCGAGGTGGCGACGCGCCTGATCCTCGAACTCTGCGGCGGCGAGTGCAGCGAGATCGTGTCGAGCGGCGTGATGCCGGCCTGGCAGCGCAGCTACGACCTGCGCACCGATCGCGTGAAGACGCTGACCGGCATCGACGTGCCGGGCGCGGAGACCGCCTCCATCCTGAAGAAGCTCGGCTTCGAGGTGAGCGGCAGCGGCCCGTGGACCGCTGCCGTGCCGTCGTGGCGCCCCGACATCGTGGGCGAGGCGGACCTCGTCGAGGAAGTCACGCGAGTCTTCGGCTTCGACAACATCCCGACGACCTCGCTGCCGCGTCTTTCGACGACGTCGAAGCCGGTGCGCGACGCTCTGCAGCGGCGCGTGCCGCAGGCCCGCCGGGCGCTGGCCGCGCGCGGCCTGAACGAGGCCGTCACCTGGTCGTTCCTGCCGTTCAAGAAAGCCGAGCGCTTCGGCGGCGGCCAGGCCGACCTGCGCCTGCTGAACTCGATCGACGCCACGCTCGACACGATGCGCCCCTCGATCCTGCCGAACCTGATCGACGCGGCGTCGCGCAACGAGGCACGCGGCCTCGCCGATCCGGCGCTGTTCGAGGTCGGCCCGCAGTACAAGGATGCGACGCCGCAGGGCCAGCGGATGGTCGCCTCCGGCATCCGCCATCACGCGGCCGTGCCGCGCAACTGGGCGGGCCCGGCCCGCACCGTCGACGCCTTCGACGCCAAGGCCGATGCGCTGGCCGTGCTGGCGGCCATCGGCGCGCCCGACACGATCGCCGCCCATGGCGGCACGGCGCCCAGCTGGTATCACCCCGGCCGCTCCGGCGCGCTGAAGCTCGGCGACCGGGTGATGGCCTATTTCGGCGAGCTGCATCCCGAGATCGTCGCGGAAGCCGACCTCAAGGGTCCCGTCAGCGCCTTCGAGGTCTACCTCGACGCGCCGCCGCTGCCCAAGGCGAAGGCCACCAGGGCGCGGCCGAAGCTCGTCCTGTCGCCGTTCCAGCCCGTCGAGCGCGACTTCGCGTTCCTGGTCGATGCCGGCGTCGAGGCGGAGAAGCTGGTGCGCGCCGCGCGCAACTCCGACAAGGTGCTGATCACGGGCGCGCGCGTGTTCGACGTTTATGCCGGCAAGGGCGTGCCCGAAGGCCAGAAGTCGCTCGCCATCGCGGTGACCTTGCAGCCGATGGAACGCACGCTGACCGATGCCGAGATCGAGGCCGTGTGCAACAAGATCGTGGCGCAGGTGACCAAGGTCACGGGTGCCGTGTTGCGTGGTTAGGGTGAAATGACCGACCTGTCGCTGATTCGCAATTTCTCGATCATCGCGCATATCGACCACGGCAAGAGCACGCTGGCCGACCGGCTGCTGCTGCGCTGCGGCGCCGTGACCGAGCGCGAATTCCAGGATCAGATGCTCGATTCGATGGACATCGAGCGCGAGCGCGGCATTACCATCAAGGCGCAGACGGTGCGCCTCAACTACCCGGCGCAGGACGGCAAGACCTACGTGCTGAACCTGATGGACACGCCCGGCCATGTCGACTTTGCCTATGAAGTCAGCCGGTCGCTGGCGGCCTGCGAGGGCTCGCTGCTGGTGGTCGATGCCAGCCAGGGCGTCGAGGCCCAGACGCTGGCCAATGCCTATCACGCGATCGACGCCAACCACGAGATCATCCCGGTCCTGAACAAAATCGACCTGCCCTCGGCCGAGCCCGAGCGGGTCTGCCGCGAGATCGAGGACGTGGTCGGCATCGACACGTCGGAGGCGGTGAAGGTTTCGGCCAAGACCGGCATCGGCATCGACGACCTGCTTGAGGCGATGGTCAAGCGCCTGCCGCCGCCCAAGGGCGACCGCGACGCGCCGTTGAAGGCGCTGCTGGTCGACAGCTGGTACGACCCGTATCTCGGCGTCGTGACCCTGGTGCGCGTGCAGGACGGCGTGCTGCGCAAGGGCATGAAGATCCGCATGATGGCCGCCGCCGCGGCCTACGACCTCGACAAGGTCGGCGTGTTCAAGCCCAAGCCCACGGACGTGGCCGAGCTCGGCCCGGGCGAGATCGGCTTCATCATCGCCGGCATCAAGACCATCGCCGACTGCAAGGTCGGCGACACGATTACCGACGACCGCAAGCCCGCGACCGAGATGTTGTCGGGCTTCAAGCCGAGCGTCCCGGTGGTGTTCTGCGGCTTGTTCCCGGCCGACGCCGCCGAGTTCGAGACGCTGCGCGAATCGCTCTCCAAGCTGCGCCTCAACGACTCCTCGTTCCACTTCGAGGCCGAGACCAGCGCGGCCCTGGGTTTCGGCTTCCGCTGCGGCTTCCTGGGCCTCCTGCATCTCGAGATCGTGCAGGAGCGGCTGGAGCGCGAGTTCAACCTCGACCTCGTCACGACCGCCCCGTCGGTCGTCTACAAGGTCAAGATGGTCGACGGCACGTCGATGGAGCTGCACAACCCGGCGGACTATCCCGACCCGATGAAGATCGAGTCGATGCAGGAGCCGTGGATCAAGGCCACGATCATCACGCCCGACGAGCATCTGGGCTCCGTGCTGACGCTCTGCCAGGAACGGCGCGGCCAGCAGATCGAACTCACCTATGCCGGCACGCGCGCCATGGCGGTCTATCGCCTGCCGCTGAACGAGGTCGTGTTCGATTTCTACGACCGGCTGAAGTCGATGACGCGCGGCTATGCCAGCTTCGACTACGAGATGGACGGCTACGAGGAGAGCGAGCTGGTGAAGCTCGCCATCCTGGTGAACGCCGAGCCGGTCGATGCGCTGTCGATGATCGTGCACAAGAACGCCGCCGAGAGCCGCGGCCGCCAGCTCTGCGAGCGGCTGAAGGACCTGATCCCGCGCCAGCTCTTCAAGATCGCCATCCAGGCCGCGATCGGCGGCCGGGTGATCGCGCGCGAGACGATCAGCCCGATGCGCAAGGACGTGCTGGCCAAGTGCTACGGCGGCGACATCAGCCGCAAGAAGAAGCTTCTGGAGAAGCAGAAGAAGGGCAAGAAGCGCATGCGGCAGATCGGCGAGGTCGAGATCCCGCAGTCCGCCTTCATCGCCGCCCTCAAGATGGACAACCGCTAACTCGAACTCAGGAAAGCCCGCCGCGCCGCCGGCGGGGGCGCGAACCGATCAGGAAGCCCGGCTCGGCGCGGCCGCTGTCGCGGCGGCCGATCCAGACCAGGACGAGGCCCAGCACCAGGAAGGCCGGCACCGCCGGCACGGTGAGCAGAGGCCGCATCATCCAGGTCCAGAGGATGCCCGACAGGTGGCGCCGCGCCGAGGTCTGGGTGTTGCCGAGCGAGGTCGGGTCGAGATGCGCCCACAGGCTGCCCAGGGTCGAGAAGGGATAGGCCCCCTCCGACCACCAGGTGAGCAGGTCGTGCACGATTACTGCGACAGCCAGGGCCAGAAACAGCCAGCCCAGGGCACGAAACACGACCATTACTCCCCCAAGCACCGGTCAGCTACCGGGCCGAACCTAGCCAAGCCGGCGGGACCGGGGAAGGACGTTGCCCAAACCATCCACCGATGTATAAGAGCGGCCAACCGCGCGCTTGGGGACAGGTGGCCGAGCGGTTTAAGGCACACGCTTGGAAAGCGTGCGTGGTGTAACAGCCACCGCGGGTTCGAATCCCGCCCTGTCCGCCATTACGTCTACGAATCTTCCCTCCGTGGCGATGGACCCTGGCGAAGAGTTCCGGTTCGGGACCTTTCCCTGCGCAAGACAACCACCGTGCGCTGCATAGTCGCCTTCAGAAATGTACGGTCCGGCGCTTTTGGCGCCCATTTTTCGGGCCGGCGATTGTCGAGTGGTTGTTTCCGATTCATGCAAACAAGCCCCAGCCCCCTTTCACCGGTCGTCGCAGCCTTACACGGGTATCCCGATTCCCTGCGACGTGGCTCGGCGACGCCGTCGCAGTGCAACATCGCGCCTCCGCCACCCAACCGATCTCGCGCACGAACGATTCGACTTTCTGAGCCGCGCTCGACTTTCTGAGCCCCCGCCTCGACCTTCTCACGAAGTACAAACGAGCGCGGCATCGATCACCAGCACGCCAGCGTCGCGGCATTCGAGCGCCTTATTCGATCACCTCGTCGGCGCGACTGAGGAAAGTCGGCGGCAGCGCGATGCCCAGCGACCGGGCCGTCTTGAGATTGACGACCATCTCGTAGCTCGTCGGCCGTTGGACCGGCAGATCGCGGGGCTGCGCGCCCTTGAGGATGCGGCCGGCATAGGCACCCAGCCAGCGATACATCTCTGGCCAACTGGTGCCATAGCTCGCAAGGCCCCCGTCGACGGTGAAGTCGCGAACAGGAAACATCGCGGGCAGGCGGCGCGCCGCAGCAAGTGCCAGGATTTTCTCGCGCCGACTGATGAAGAAGCTGTCGATCGCGACCGCGAGCCCGTCGGTTGCTTCGGTCAGCGTGGCGAACGCCGACGCGATCTCGCCGTCGGAACGCGCGTTCAGGATCGTGAGCCGAAGACCAAGCGCCGTCGCGGCCTGCTCGGCATCGCGCACCTGGTCGGCTACGCCAGGCATGGAAGGATTGACCATCAGCGCGACCGCTTTTGCGGACGGGAGCATCTCATGCAGCAGATCAATTCGCTTGCCTTCGAGCGAAGACGACAACAGCACCATGCCGGTCCTGTTGCCGCCGGGCCGAGCGAGCGTGTCGACAATCCCCAGCGCCACCGGATCCGTTCCGATCATGAAGACGGTCGGCACGGTCGAGGTCGCGGCCTTGGCGGCGATCGGCACCGCCGTGCCGCCCACGGCAGCGAGAAGCGCGGGCTTGCTCTTAACCAGCTCGGCCGCGAGGGCGGAAAGAAGGTCATAGTTTCCGTCCGCCCAGCGAGCATCGATCGTGACGTTCCGGCCCTCGACAAAGCCCTCGGTCTTGAGCCCTTCGCGAAACGCTGCCAGCAGATTGGCGTCGGTGGCAAGTGACCGACCGCAGAGATAGGCGATGCGCGGCATCGTCTCTGACTGCGCCTGCGCGGCAAGGCCGGCGGTGCCGACGGCTAGCGCTACACCAACCACTTGTCGGCGCGACAAGACACCGTCGCGCCCGGATAGCCTCACACTTTGTGTCATCACACTTCCCCGACCGAACGACACTCTACAAGCCGCTGGAACGACGTCCAGATCCGCGGCAATGCCGACGCGAGCAGCTCTCAGGCCTTCAACACGGCCCGGCGAATAGGCGGCTCATTCGATGACGTCGTCGGCAGCAAGCAACAGCTTCTGCGGGACCTCGAGACCCATCGCCCTCGCCGTCTTGAGATTAATGACGAGTTCGAACTTGGTTGGTTGAAGCACGGGCAGGTCGGCCACCTTCGCGCCCTTGAGGATGCGGCCAACGTAGAGACCCGCCTGGCGCCAGGTGTCGGCAATGACGGCGCCATAGCTGATCAAGCCGCCGAGTTCGACCGTCGGACGAGCGTCGAACATGGTGGGCAGCCTCGAGCGTGTTGTCAGTTCGGCGAGCTGTCGAGCGAGCAGGAAGCCAAAAGTCGGATCGACACCGACCAGGAGCACGTCGGCCTTGAGCTGCGCCAGCTTCCGGAAAGCCTCGTCGAGATCGCCGGCCGTGGTGGCGTTCAGGACGTGAAGATTGAGCCCCAGAGCCCTGGCCGCGGCCTGCGTGTCGGCGATCTGGCTTTCCGCAAGCGCATTCCGGGGATTGACCAACAGCGCGACCTCATTGGCGCGCGGTACGAGCTCACGCAGAAGTTCCAGCCGCTTCGACGACAGGGAGGCGCCGATGAAAGTCGCGCCGGTGACATTCCAGCCGGGTCGATTGAGGCTGGTCACGAGTCCGTCCGCCACCGGATCGCCGCCATAGGCAAAGACAATCGGGATGGTCGCCGTGACGGCCCTCGCCGCGCGTGTCGGCAACAGCCCACCTGTCGTCAGGATGACGGAAACCTTCCGTTCCGCCAGATCGGTCGCAAGGGCCGGCAACCGATCAACCTCGCCTTCGGCGCTGCGAGAAACGATCGTGACATTGCGGCCGTCGACAAAGCCCTCTTCGGCCAACCCCTTTGAGATCGCCGTCATTCCCCAGTCGGGAATACGCGTCGACGACAGCAGTCCAACGGCCGGTCCCGACTGCTGCGTCAGCGCCGTACCCGAGCCGAAGACCGTGGCACCGAGGGAGCCAATGAGGGCACGTCGCTTCATCGCTCGAAGCCTATCACGCAAGCCATGCGGTTCAACCGACGCAGGACCCGATGGACCGCTTGGACCGGGTGCAGAAAACCGCCTAGTTTGCGCATGAGAACGTAAGGGCGAGTTTGGTGATGAAGCGCCGCAAATTGAGCACCTTGGTCATTGGGGCGGTGGCGGCGCCTTCGGCGGCGCGTGCACAGCTACCGAAGCGAACGGCCCGCATTGGCCTTTTCCTGCCGCCGCCCAGAAATGCGGAGGTCGACGCCTTCATCGAAGGGCTTCGCGATCTTGGGTGGGTCGAGGGGAAAAGCATGCACCTCGAATACCGCGACGCTGGCGGCGACGATAGCCGACTGCCGGCGTTGGCGACCGAGCTGGTCGCCCTGAATGTCGACGTCCTCGTGACCGCCACGACCGCCGGCATTCTCGCCGCTCATCGCGCGACGACGACGATCCCGACCGTGATGCTCTCAGGCTACGACCTTGTGAGCCTGGGCCTGGCAAAGAGCCTGGCTCATCCCGGCGGCAACATCACGGGCCTGACCTTCTTCGTCACGGAGCTGGTCGTGAAGAGACTGGAGATTCTCAAGAACCTTGCTCCTTCGGCAGCGCGCGTGGGGTTGCTGCTGCTTCGAGGCAGTCCGCAGAACGGCGGCATAATGACTGCAATGACGACCGCAGCGCAGGCACTCAGTATTGAGCTGCGACCGATCGAGGTCGACGCTCTCGGGGACCTCGAAAGCGCGCTGTCAGCCGACGGCGCTCTGCGGATAGACGGGCTGGTGATCACGGACACGAATCTGTTTCTCACCAATGCTTCTTCAGTCGCCGCGGCCGTCGCAAGGCACCGTCTGCCGTCGGTCGCCGCCCCCATGATCGCTTCCAAGGGAGCCCTGCTGGGGTACGGCGTGGACTTCACCGCAATGTTTCGCCACGGTGCCGTCCTCGTCGACAGGATATTGAAGGGGGCCGCTCCGTCGGAGATACCGATCGAACAACCGACGAAGTTCAAGACCGTCGTCAATCTGAAAACCGCCAGGGCGCTCGGTGTGGAGATGCCACCGACGTTGCTCGCCAGCGCCGACGAGCTGGTCGAATAAGCTCCTGACTTCCGCTCCTCGCACTTGGCAGACCTTGCGCGACTTTGAACTCTGATCGCCTGCTCCAGTTCGGCGAGCCAGCCGACGGCCCGCTCGGAATGTCTCTCGCGCCTTGTCGGCAACCTCGTCAGTACCCTGCACGAAAATCAGGCCCATGATTGTCCCGGTGGAGGAGCCGGCCTCGGAAACCACCACGATGTCGGCAAGCAGGGACCGAGAGCCGAACAGACAGAACATCCCTTTTTGTACTGAGCGGTCCCGAGGGATGGTAAATTCTCGCCACCCGCCCCGTCGCCCAGGACACTCACGACATGAACGACATCACCCCTTACAACGAACTCTCCGAGCGCATTTCCGCGGCAGCCCTCGCGATCGAGGACAAGGTCATCGCGTGGCGGCGCGACCTTCACGAGAACCCGGAGCTTTCCTATCAGGAGACGCGCACGGCCGCGCTCGCCGCCGCGCACCTGGAAAAGCTCGGCTACGAGGTGAGGACGGGGGTCGGCATCACCGGCGTCGTGGGCGTGCTGAAGGGCGGCAAGCCCGGCGGCGTCGTGGCGCTGCGGGCCGACATGGATGCGCTGCCGGTCGAGGAGAAGGTCGACCTGCCCTTCGCGTCGAAGGCCAGGCAGCAGTATCTCGGGCAGACCGTTCCGGTGATGCATGCCTGCGGCCATGACTGCCACGTCGCCATCCTGATGGGTGTGGCCGAGATCCTGGCCGGCATGAAGGACGAGATTCCGGGCACGGTGAAGCTGATCTTCCAGCCCAACGAGGAAGGCTCCAACGACGGCCGCCCGAGCGGCGCCCAGGCGATGATCGAGGATGGCTGTATGCAGAGCCCGGCACCGTCCGCCGTGTTCGGCCTGCACGTCACCTCGGGCATCCGCTCGGGCGTGATCGCGCTCCGTCCCGGCGGGCTGATGGCGAGCGCGGATCGGCTCAAGATCGACGTGGAGGGGCGCCAGACGCACGGCTCGCAGCCGTGGCGCGGCATCGATCCCGTCGTCACCTCGGCGCAGATCATCCTGGCGCTGCAGACCATCGTCAGCCGCCAGCTCGACCCCACTCTCGCGCCGGCGGTCGTCTCGGTCTCGACCATCCATGGCGGCGTGCGCAACAACATCCTTCCCGATTCGGTCGCCATGGAAGGCACCATCCGCACCCACGACGAGGGCGTGCGCGCCGACATCTGGAAGCGCATCGACAAGACCGCCTCCGCCATCGCCGATGCCGCGGGCGCCAAGGCCAGCGTCACGGTCTTCGAGGGCGTGCCGGTGACCTACAACGACCCGCCGCTCACCGACTGGGGCACCAACAGCCTGAAGGACGGTCTCGACCCGCAGCGCGTCACCGAGATACGCCCGGTGATGGGCGCCGAGGACTTCTCGTACCTCGCCCAGGTCGTGCCGGGCATGTTCTTCTTCCTGGGCGTCGTGCCCCCGGACGTCGACCCGCTGCAGGCACCGGCCAACCATTCGCCGCTCTTCCGCGTCCATGAGCCCGCGCTCAAGTACGGCGTGCGCGCGCTCAGCTATCTCGCGATCGACTATCTGAAGCGGAAATAGGCTTACGCCCTGGCGTAGGCGATGCTCATCGTCTCGGCGACGCACGCCGGGCGATCCTTGCCCTCGATCTCGACGGTCCACTGGTAGGTCATGCGAATGCCGCCGTTCGGCATGTCGTCGGCGGCGAGCAGCTTCTGGCGGCCGCGGATGCGCGCCCCCACCTGCACGGGGCTCGTGTAGCGCACCTTGTTCGATCCGTAGTTGATGCCGTTGCGCATGTTCTCGATCCTGAGGACATCGCGGGCGAAGGTCGAGATCACGGAGAAGGTGAGATTGCCGTGCGCGATGGTCTTGCCGTCCGGCATGTCGGTCTTGCAGCGCTCGACATCGACATGGATCCACTGATGGTCGCCGCTCGCTTCGGCGAACGTATTGATGCGCTCCTGCGTCATGACCAGCCAATCGCTGACGCCCAGCTCCTGGCCGACCAGCGCCTTCATCGCCTCGGGGCTCTCGACGATCCGCTTTGCCATGACATCCTCCCTCGAAAAGACGCGAATCCTGCACCGTCGCAGGCAGAATTTACAAGCGCCGTCCGCAAAGCGATCGCCGGTGGAGGCTCACGTTCCCGGCGCAGTGTGCTATCCAGTCCGCAAGTGCCTTTCGGCATGTTTTGAACATCAGGAGGAAATCGAGTGAGCTTTCGTGCCTCGGGCCATAACTGGCGTTTGCACTGCGGATCGAACGTCCTCGAGCGTCACCTCATGGAGGTCGTTGCCCGCGCCGGCGCCAAGCGCGCCTTCGTCATCTGCTCACCGTCCATCAACAGGCGAACCGACACCGTTCGCCGAATCGAAAAGGCCCTGGGACCGGTTCTTGCCGGCGTCTTCGATCAGATCGAAAAGGATTGCCCCTACCCCAACGTCTGCGCCGCCCGGGATGCCGCGCGCGAGGCCAATGCCGATCTCCTCGTCGCCGTCGGTGGCGGAAGCGTGCTGGTCGCCACGCGGGCTGTCGCCATCTTCCTCGGAGAGGATAGCGACCCCTTCAAGCTCATGACGCAGTACCCGGCCGGCAAGCCGGCCTACAGCCCGCGGCTTGCAGCGCCGAAGATCCCCATCGTCAACATCCCGACCACTCCCACCAGCGCCATGAACCGCGCCGGAACGGGACTGAAGAATGCCGATCTGGATCACCGCATGGAGTTCTTCGATCCCAAGACCCGGCCGCAGGCAATCCTGCTGGATCACGAGGTCCTGATGACGACACCATCCTCGTCTCACCGGTCGACCGCCACGACGGTCTTCTCCAGTGCTGTTGGCGCAATCGCCGCTGCCGAGTCCAATCCGCTGGTCGAAGGCGATCGCCTTCAGGCTTTCCGCCTCGCCTTTCGTGCCTATTCGGGCCTTGCCCAGAATCGCGACGATGCAGCTTCGCGTGCCGATCTCTGCATCGCTGCATTCCTGCAGAACCGCGCCGAGGACGATGGCGCCCGCATGGGGGCCAGTTCTTCCTTTGGCGGAGATTATGCCGTCTCCACCGCCTTGCACGTCGAGTTCCCGCATGTCGGTCAGGGCGAGTCGATCTCGACCGTCCACGCCAGCAAGATCCGGCTGTCGCAAGACGAAGATGCGGCCGCAGCGCAGGTCGTTGCCGAAGCACTCGGCCTCAATCCTGGCTCCGGGCCGACCAGACTGGCCATCGCCGACGAGCTGGAACGACTGTACCACGGCGTGGGAATGCCGGTCCGTCTCCGCGACATGGACATCCCGAGATCGGCGCTGCCCCTCATCGCGGGGCGGACGGTAAAGAACTTCAATGCCAATGCAGGCGTCCGGTCCGACGGAGAGCGCATTGCCGCGGCCCAGCAGCTGCTCGAGGCCGCTTACTGACGGGCCGCCTGCAGACCGAACAGTAAGCCCATTACGGGCGCGTCACGCTGCGGCGCGCCCGTCTTGCATCTGCACGATCCTATTCGCGAACTGCGCGGCCGCCCGTGGATCGTGCGTGATCAGGATGACCGTGCAATGCGCGGTCGCTGCGCGCAGCGAAGCAAGTAGCCGCCCGGCGGTGCCCGCGTCCAGATTCTCGGTCGGCTCGTCGAGGATGAGCAGGCGCGGATTCCGCAACAGGGCACGGGCGACCACGAGCCGGCGCGCTTGGCCGGCCGACAGGCGCGCGCCCGCTTCTCCGATCCAGGTGTCGATCCCGTCGGGCAGGCCGCGCACGAACTGGCCGAGCTGCACGGTCTCGAGGACACTGTCCATCGCGGCCGGTTCCGCATCCGGAACCGCGATGAGGAGGTTGTCTCGAATCGACCCGTTGAAGAGTTGCGCATCCTGCGTGGCGACGCCGACGATGCGACGCAGCTCGTCGGGATGGTAGCGTCGCAGGTCGTGACCGCCGAGCCGGATTTCCCCGTCATACTCCCAGAAGCGCAGCAGCAGCCTCGCG
Organism: uncultured Rhodospirillaceae bacterium; assembly: GCA_945952105.1. GTDB lineage: Bacteria > Pseudomonadota > Alphaproteobacteria > Reyranellales > Reyranellaceae > Reyranella. Next base: position 171,976 of record CAMFGZ010000007.1, read on the forward strand.
ATCGAACTCTTGCCGGCGCCGCTCGGTCCCAGGATCGCGAGACGATCGCCGTCCGCGACATCGAGATCGAGCCCGTCCAGGGCGAGCGGCAGATCGGGCGCGTAGCGCAGCCGCACCGACGAGAAGACGACGCTCGCGTCCTCGGGCGCGGGCGACGGCGCGGACGCAGCGACGATGGCAGGGGACTGATCGGCGAGGGCGAAGATGCGGCGGGCCGCGGCACTCACTTCGCCCCAGCGCTCCATGGCCGCCGGCAGGGGCGCGACCGCCTCGAAGGCCGCGAGCGCCGCGAGCGCCAGCGCCGGAACGAGGGCCGGCGCGATCGCGGAAGCCCCCGCCGCGACACTCGCCGCGGCCAGTAACGCCGTGCTCCACAAGGCGAGGCCGGCCGAAAAGCCGACCGCCGCCTCCGCCACGACTCCGGCGGTCGCGGCGCGGCGCTGACTGTCGACCAGACGCTCGCCCAGCCCGTCGAGGGCGGCGAGGTGGCGCTCGACGCCACCCGCGGCGCGCAGATCGGCAAGCCCCTGCAAGAGATCCACCGTCGCCACGCGCAGGGCGGCGCGCGAAGCAACCGCTTCCGCCCCGGGGGCGGCGGCGGCCCGACGCGCCAGCGCCGGCACGACGGCACCCGCCGCGAGCAACAGGACGGCCAGCAGGACCGCGATCGGCGGATGCAGGGTTGCCATGACCGCCACGACCGCGACGGCGCAAAGCAGCGCCACGGCGATCGGCGAGGCGAGCCGCAGATAGGCGTGCTGCAGCGTATCGACGTCAGCCTGCAGGCTACCCGCCAGGTCGCCGCCGCGCCGCGACTGGAGCTGGCCGGGCGAGAGGGGGACGAGCCGGCGGAACAGCCAGAGGCGCAGTCCGGCCAGAAGCCGGAACGTAGCCTCGTGGCTGAGCAGCCGGTCGGCGTAACGCCCGCCGGTCCGCACGATGGCGAAGAAGCGGATTCCCGCCGACGGCAGGAAATAGTTCATCATGCCGGTCGTCGCGCCGGCGATGGCCATGGCGGCGATGAACCAGCCCGCGACCCCCATCAGCGCAACGCTCGCCAACACCGTGGCGCAGGCGACGAGGATCGAGAGCCCCATCCAGCCGCGCCAGGGTCGTGCCAGGGCCAGCAACCGGCGAAGGACATCCCGGTCGCTCATGGCGCCACCCCCGCCTCGCGCAGGAGCTGCGCGAAACGACCGCCGTTGGCCTCGAGGACGGCGCGTGGCCCCTGCTCCACGATGCGGCCCTCGTCGAGGAAGACGACGCGGTCGGCGAGACGCACGGTGGCAAGCCGATGGGAGACGAGCAGCGTCGTGCGGCCGGCCGCAAGCCGTCTGATGGCGTCGACGACCGCCGCTTCCGTGCCGCGGTCGAGACCGGCCGTGCCTTCGTCGAGAAAGAGAACGCCGGCCTGTTCCTTGAGGAAGGCCCGCGCCAGCGCCAGCCGCTGGACCTGGCCGCCCGACAGCGTCTCGCCATGCTCGCCGAGCGGCGTTTCGTAACCTCGCGGCAAGGCGGAGACGAACCCGTCGGCGGCGGCAAGCCGGGCCGCTTCCCGCACGCGGTCAACGCTTGCGTCCGCATCGCCCAGCCGGATGTTGTCGAGTACGCTGCCCGCGAACATGTGCGGTCGCTGCGGCACGACCGCGACATGGTCGAGCCAGTGCGCGGGGGCGAGATCGGCGAGGTCGTGGCCGTTGACCAGGACCCGTCCCGACTGCGGTTTCAGAAAGCCGAGCAGAAGCGACATGAGCGTGCTCTTGCCCGATCCGCTCGGCCCGACCAGGGCCACGATCTCGCCCGGCACGAGCCGCAGCGAGAAGTCGCGGATGGCGGGCCTGTCCGGCTCCCAGGCGAAACTCACGGCCTCGCATTCGATCGTGAGGGCTGCGCCGAGAGCCAGCCGCGCGTCGCCCGTACGCAGGGCCGGCTGCGCCTGCAGGTCGAGGATCCGCTCGGCCGCCGCCAGCGATTCCATGCGCGCGTGATAGTCGAGGCCGAGCTGGCGCAAGGGGGCGTAGAACTCGGGCGCCAGCAGCAGCACGAAGAACGCGGCTTCGAAGCCCAGTGCTCCGTCGAGCAGGCGGAAGCCGATCAGCACAGCGACCAGCGCGATGCCGACGGTCGCGAAGAATTCGAGCGCCAGCGTCGACAGGAAGGCGACCCGCAGCACCGCCATGGTACTGCGGCGATAATCCTCTGCCGCTTCCGCAAGGCGCGCAGCCTCGCGATCGCCTGCATTCAGCAGGCGCAGCGTGGTCAGCCGCTGCAGTCCATCGAGCAGGCGACCGGACAGACGCATCAGCCGCTGCCACTGCTGCCGGTTGAGCCGCTCCGCGCCAAGGCCCAGCAGGACCATGAACAAGGGGATGACCGGCGCCGTCGCCAGCAGGACGAGCCCCGAAATCCAGTCCCGCGGCAGGACGACGGCCAGCACGAGCAGCGGAAGGACGGCCAGCACGCCGAGATGGGCGAGGAAGCGCGACACGTAGCCGTCGAGCGCGTCGACCCCTTCGAGCACGACCGTCGCCGCCTCGCCCGTGCTGCGGCCGGCCGTCGATGCCGGCCCGAACGATGCGAGATGGCGCAGCAGCGCCGAACGGATGCGCGATTTCACCCTGGAAACCGCCGTGAGTGCCGACCGACCCGACGCCGTGGCGAGGAAGAACCGCGCCACCAGCAGCGGCAGCACGGGCAACAGCCAGGGGAGAGCCGACGAGACGGTCGCCTTTGCCATGACCACCGGGGCGATGGCATGCGCCAGCAGCCATGCCTGCGGCACGGCAAGCGCCGCCGCCAGCGCGCCCAGCACCATCGCACGCCGCACGCCACCGTTCGCCGCTTCCGCGATTTCAGCGCGCAGCCAACGCTCGGCGCCAGCACGACGGCGGCGAGGCGCGTCCCCCGTCGTCTCGGTCATGAAGGAAGGATCGTCAGGTCAGCGCGACGGCCGGTGCGCGGGCGCAGGCGCGTCAACGGCGCTCGACACATCCAGCGATTCGTCGGCTCCGCGCGACGCCTTGGCGGCGTCCTCCTGTGCCTCGAACAGCACGCCGGCCGAAACGGCGACCAGCACCATGAAGCCCGTGCCGAGGAACCACGACAGATACCAGGGGCCGTAGTCGCCGAGGATGATGGCGAACAGGATCGCCAGGGCCGCGAGCGTCATGGCGATGATGTAACGCACGAACATGTCCGGGCTCCCCTAGTAGGCGTGGTCCGAGGTCTCGACGTGCTTCACGCCGACCTTGCCGCGCATCACCCAGAAGGCCCAGCTCGTGTACCAGACGATGATCGGCATGAAGATCACGACGAAGCCCACCATCCAGGTCAGCGTCACGCGGCTCGAGCCCGAGTTCCAGAGCGTGAGACTATGGGAGGGATTGCTGGACGACGGCATGATGAAGGGGAACATGGCGGCGCCGACCGTGCCGATCACGCCCGCCCAGGCCAGGGCTCCCAGCCACCAGGCGAAGATCGGCCGCCGGAGCGTATGGGCCAACGCGCCGAGCAGCAGGCCCGCATAGACCAGCGCCGGCAGCAGCCACAGTGCCGGATGGGCGGCGTAGTTGGCGAGCAGCCCGCCTAGGGACCTTGTCACCTGCTGGTGCAGCGGCGTCTGCGGCATGCCGGGATCGGGACCGGCGACCAGCCTGAAACCCTCCATCGTCGAGACCCAGAAGCCCGCGACCGTGAAGATCGCGAGCGCCGCCAGGCCACCCACGATCGCGGCGCGCCGTGCGCGCGCACCGATCGGATCGTCGGCGCCGCTCGCCAGGCAAGTACCGCCCATGTAGACCGCGAGCGCGACCGACATCAGCCCGCACAGGACGGCAAAGGGATTGAACAGCCACAGGAAGCTGCCGGTGTAGAAGGACGTCAGGCGCCAGTCGAAATGGAACGGCACGCCCTGCAGCACATTGCCGATCGCCGCGCCGAACACCACCATCGGCAGCAGGCCGCTCAGGAACAGGGCGGTGTCCCAGACGGTGCGCCAGGCGCGCGACGGCAGCTTGCTGCGATACTCGAAACCCAGCGGCCGCAGGATCATGCTCCACAGCAGCAGCAGCATGACGATGTAGAAGCCCGAGAAGGCAGTCGCGTAGACCAGCGGCCAGGCCGCGAAGATCGCACCGCCGCCCAGGATGAACCATACCTGGTTGCCGTCCCAGTGCGGACCGATGACGTTCAGGGCCACGCGCCGCTCGGAGTCCGTGCGCCCGACATAGGGCAACAGCGTCCCGACGCCCATGTCCATGCCGACCATGGCGCCGATGCCCGTCAGGAGCACGCCGAGCAGGCCCCACCAGACGACCAGGAGAATCATGTAGGTTTCCATGATGCGCCTCCTTTATCGCGCCGCGAGCGTGCGGCCGGCGGCGGGATGCCCCGCGGCGGCGAGATGAGGACCCGCGTCATGTTCCTCCGGCCCCTTCCGGATGAACAGGAGCATCAGGTAGACCTCGACGATCGCGAACGCGGTGTAGAGCAGGATGAACCCGGAGAGCGAGAACACCATGTAGGGCACGCTGTGCGTCGACGCCGACAGCCACGTCGGCAGCATCTCGTTCACGGTCCAGGGTTGCCTGCCGACCTCGGCGACGAGCCAGCCGAACTCGCAGGCGAGGAAAGGCACCGCAACCATCAGCAGGGCGCCCCATTGGAACCACCGGTGCCGCTCGACCTCGTTGGTGAGGCTCATCATCGTTGCCAGCACGAGATAGGCCAGCATCAGCAGGCCAAAGGCCACCATGATGCGGAACGACCAGAAGACGATCCATACGTTCGGAATAGTGTCGCGCGCGGCCAAGGCGATTTCCGCGTCGGTTATCTTCGTCATGTCGCCCTGGGGCGCGTAGCGCAGCACGAGGAACCCGTAGCCCACATCCTTGCCATGCGCCTTGAACTGGGCGAGAGCGGCCTCGTCGCGCGGATTGGCGCTCAGTTTCTCCATCGCCTGGACGGCCGGGATGCCATTGCGGATGCGCTGCTGCGCCTGCACCTCGAGCTGGTCGATCGCCGGAACCACGCCGTCGAGAGAATGCGTGACAAGGATCGACAGCATCGCCGGGATCTGGATCGTGAAATAGTTCCTCTGCTCTGCCTGGTTGGGAAAGGCGATGGCGTTGAAGGCCATCGGCGCCTTTTCGGAGGTCCACAGCGCCTCCATCGCGGCCAGCTTGGTCGGCTGGACCTTCGCCCCGACGTATCCCAGCGCATCGCCCAGTGTGATGACGCCGCCGCCGCCCAGCATGCCAAAGACCGCGGCGACGCGGAACGACCGCCGCGCGAGATCGAGATGGCGGCCCTTCAGCATGTACCAGGCGCTGACGCCGCAGACGAAGATGGCCGCCGTCACGTAACCGGCGAGCACGGTATGGACGAACTTGGACTGGGCGTCGGGATTGAAGAACAGCGCGCCGAAGTTCTGCAGTTCCATGCGCATCGTGATGGGATTGAACTCGGCCCCCTGCGGATGCTGCATGAAGCTGTTGGCGACCAGGATCCACAAGGCCGAGAAGTTCGAGCCCAGCGCCACGGCATATGTGACGATGAGATGCTGCGCCTTGGACATTCTGTCCCAGCCGAACACCATCAGTCCGATGAAGGTGGATTCCAGGAAGAAGGCCATCAGGCCCTCGATCGCCAGCGGCGCACCGAACGTGTCGCCGACGAAGCTCGAATAAAAGGACCAGTTGGTGCCGAACTGGAACTCCATGGTGAGGCCGGTGGCCACGCCCAGGGCGAAGTTGATCAGCAGCAGCCGCGTCCAGAACTGGGCCATCTGCTTGTAGATCTCGCGCCCCGTCGTGACGTAGATCGTCTCCATCACGGCCAGCAGGACGGTGAGGCCCAGCGTCAGGGGCACGAACAGGAAGTGGTAGAGAGCCGTGGCGGCAAACTGAGCGCGCGACAGGTCCACAACCAGATCATTCACCATGGCTCAGCCCCGCCCCTTATCTGCGCCCCGGAAACCCTGCCGGGGACGCCGGAAGATATCGCCTTCGCACGCCAGGATCACTTGACCCTGATCAAACCGGCGACGGGGCGATGAACAATGTCGCCACGTCCGCATGCCGCATTGCCCGCCGCATCGGCGGGACGAGCGAATCCTTGCACGAACGGGGGCGCATCTACAACCTTCGCGGGCCTGGCCAACGGCCGTTCGCTGCGCCTTGGCAACACAAACAAGCCCTGCGGACCGCGGCTTCCGTGCACGGGAGAACGGTTCACGACGGGACTGGACATTTTGACCAAGGCCGGCGCGCCCTGTTACCGGCACGACATGAAACGCGTTCGTCGCCGCAGGTCCGGATGACCGTTTGCGTGTAAACGGCGGCGCATCGCCATGCAACGGCGAATCGGAGCTGGGCCGCGGCACCGGCCGAATGCGATAGTTCGGCCATGACGAACGAACGCAGAGGCCCTTGGACCATCCTCTCCAAGGAGGACGTTTACGAGAACCCGTGGATCCGCCTGACCCATCACGAGGTACTGACTCCGACCCAGACGCGCGGCATCTATGGACTGATCCATTACAAGAACCTCGCCATCGGCGTCGTGCCGATCGACTCCGAGGGTCATACCTATCTCGTCGGCCAGTATCGCTTTCCTCTGGGGGCCTACAGTTGGGAAATCCCCGAGGGAGGCGGCGCGCCCGGGGTCGATCCGCTCCAGTCCGCCGCCCGCGAGCTTCGCGAGGAGACGGGCCTCAGCGCGAGCCACTGGCGGAAAATTCTCGAGTGCGACCTCTCGAACTCGGTCTCGGACGAGCGCGCCGTCGCCTATGTCGCCTGGGGCCTGACGCAGGGCGACGCGGAGCCCGAAGCCACGGAGGAGCTGGCGGTCAAGCGCGTGCCGCTGGCCGAGGCCTTCCGCATGGTTTCCGCTGGCGAAATCCGCGATGCGCTGAGCGTCCTCTCCCTCCAGGCCGTCCAGGTCCTTCAACTGCAGGGCAAACTCGAGCGGCAGGAGCTCTCGTAATTTCTCCGACGCCGCGGCGGGTTCCACGGCATGGTTGATCGTGGGACGACGTCTCGAATAATGGCGCAGCAAAACAGAGGATAAGACATGCCCGCGTCCTACGAGACCCATCGCAAGCAGCTCGAACTGATCCTGGAGGCATGGGGTATGCCGAAGGCCACCGCCGCGGGCACCGCCGAGATCATGGCGTGGGCCGACCTGCACGGCATCGACACGCACGGCATCTCGATGGTGCCGCCCTATGACGAGCGGCGGCTGGGCAACAAGCTCAACGTGACCGCCGAGCCGAAGGTCGTGAAGGAGACGCCGGTCTCGGTGCTGATCGACGGCAGCGGCGGTCTCGGCCACCCTGCCGGCCGGCTCGCCATGGACCTCGCCATCGAGAAGGCGAGGAAGACCGGCATCGGCGTGGCGGCGGTGCGCAACTCCGGTCACTTCGGCGCCTGCGGCTTCTACGTGCTGCAGGCCGTCGATGCCGGCTTCATCGGCATGGCGACGACCTCGGCGAGCGGCATCCAGGTCGCGCCGACCAACGGCGCGCAGGCCCGCCTCGGCACCGATCCGATCGCCTTCGCCGCACCGGGGAAGCCGGGCGAGCCGTTCCTGCTCGACATGGCGACCACGACCGTCGCCGCCGGAAAGATCCGCAACAAGGCCAACGAGAAGCTGCAGACGCCGCCGGGCTGGCTGGTGACGAAGGACGGGCTGCCCAGCACCGACCCGCACGAGGTCAGCAAGGGCGGCTTCATGACGCCGCTCGGCGGCACTCCGGAAGGCAGCAGCCACAAGGGCTACGGGCTCGGCGCCATGGTCAACATCCTGAGCTCGGCCCTGTCGGGCGGCGTGATGGTGACGGAGCCCACGCGCAACACGCGGCCCGGCCCGATCGACATCGGCCACTTCTTCCTCGCGATGGATCCCGGCATGTTCCGCGACACGGCGGACTTCCAGGCCGACGTTGCCGCCTTCTGCGAAACGCTGCGCGCCACGCGACCGGCCGATCCGGTCAAGCCCGTCCAGGTCGCGGGCGATCCCGAGCGCCGCACCGCCGCCGCGCGGATGAAGACGGGCATTCCCGTCGGCCCCAACCTGCTCGCCAAGGTCAAGGAAATCGCCCTCGCCTCGGGAGCCGACTGGATCATGGAGGGCTGACGGCCTTGTGGCGGCCCTCTCCCGCGAGGCTGCTGCCCGCCAATCCCGCAGTTTACGACGGACCGCTGCTTTCCTTCTGGGTGGCGATCGCCTGGCTCGTCGTCATCACCGTACGCTCCTGCATCCATCTGCTGGCGCCGGACGGTGGCGCGCAGTCGATCGCCACGATCGACGTCACGGCCGTCGCCGGCGGCTCGAACATCGTGGCGATCTTCGGCCAGTGGGGCGCGATCCAGCTTCTCCTCGCCCTGCTGCTCTGGGTGCTGCTGTTGCGCTGGCGGGGAACCGTGCCGCTCGTGCTGCTGGTCTTCACGCTGGAGCCCGTGCTGCGCGGATTGGCCGGGCATCTGAAACCGGTGACGACGATGGGCACGGCACCCGGCGCCGAGATCAACTGGCTGGTGCTGCCGGTTATGGCGTTCTTCTTCTACCTGTCGCTCTGTCCGGCACGCCGCTGACTTCGGCTATGCCGCGGCACCGTCGCCGATGGCCTTGGCGCTCAGCAGCGCCTCGATGTCGGCTTCGCTGTAGCCGATTTCCGTCAGGACCTCCCGTGTATGCTGCCCGAGCGTCGGGGGCATGCGACGGATGGCGGCCGGACTTTCCGAGAAGCGCGCCGGCGGACGGGCCTGCTGGATCTTCCCTTCCGTCGGATGATCCAGCTCCTGGAACAGGCCGACGGCCTTCAGGTGAGGCTGCTCGCCGACCTCCTTCATCTTCGCGAAGGAGGCATGGGGAACGTCGATGCCGAGCAGCAGCGTTTCCCATTCCGCGGTGGTCCGCTCCAGCGCGATCGTGTTCATGCGCTTGTAGATCGCATCGATGTTGGCCGCCCGCTTGATCGGATCGCGAACGGAAAATTCCTCGATGCATTCCGGGTGGCCGACCGTCTCGAAAAACGTACACCAATTCTCGCCGGAGTAAGGAAGCATGGTGAGCCAGCCGTCCTTGGTCTTCACCGGACGGCGTTCCTTCACCCGCTTGTAGCCCGCGGGACCGATCGGCGGGACGAAGGCGTGGCCGCCCAGCATCTCGATACTGTTGAAGGCTGCGACGGTCTCCAGCATCGGGACCTCGACGAGCTGCCCCTTGCCGGTGCGCTCCCGATAGACCAGGGCAGCGGCCACGGCGCCGGCGAGGGCAAGACCGCAGAGCTTGTCGCCGACGAGGCTCGGCACGAAGGCCGGCTCGTCGTCGGTGCCGATGGAAGAGGCGAGGCCGGACGCCGCCTGCACGATCTCGTCGAAGGCGGGACGCTTGGCCCAGGGCCCGTCCTGGCCGAAGCCGGTGGCGGCCGCATAGATGATCCTAGGGTTGAGGGCCTTGCAGGCCTCGTAGCCGAAGCCGAGCCGCTCCAGGGCGGCGGGGCGGATATTGGTCACCAGCGCATCGGCCTTGGCGATCAGACGCCGAAGCACCCTGGCGCCGCCTTCGGTCTTCAGGTCGACCGCCACGCTGCGCTTGTTGCGGTTGGCCGCCATGAACTGGCCGCTCATGCCGCGGTTCCGGAACTGGCCGGTGTAGCGCCACTGGTCGCCGGTGAGCCCCTCGACCTTGATCATCTCGGCGCCCCAGTCGCCCAGCGTCTGCGCGCCGAACGGGCCGAACAGGACCGTCGTCAGGTCGAGAATACGAATGCCGGCGAGCGGCCCGGTTGCCTCGGTCATTGCAAATCCCGCGGATGGTCGGTTCGACCTCTCAGATAGACAAGCGCGCGGGCCGACGAAAGGGCGGCCAGCCGATCACCGGAATGCAACGACCGCAGAGGTCTCTTTGCCGCATCAAACCGGGTTCGTCGGACCCGAGGTCAGGCGCCGCATGTGGCGGCGCATGCCGTGATAGTCGTTGATGGCGTTGTGCATCGTGCGCCGGTTGTCCCAGATCGTGAGCGTGCCGGGCTTCCAGTGGACGCGGCAGGTGAATTCGGGCCGCGTCGCGTGCGCCTGCAGCCAGTCGATCGTCGGCTTGCTCTCCTCGGGCGTCATGCCCTCGAAGGCGATCGTGTGGCCAATGCTGCAATAGATCGCCTTCTGGCCGGTCTCCTCGATCGTGCGCACGACCGGATGCACCGCCTCGTAGGAATCGGCATTCTCGGTCCCGGTGATCTTCATGCCACCGACCACCGAATGATGGGTCTTGCGGCCGCCGAGATGCTTGAGGCCGGCGCTGTTCACGCCCCTGAGGGTGCCCAGCATCTCCTTCATGCGATCCGACAGGCTCTCGTAAGCGGCGACCATGTCGCAATAGAGCGTGTCGCCGCCCCGCTCCGGCGTCTCCAGCGCATAGAGCAGGGTCGCGAGCGGCGGGGTCTTCATGTAGGTCGTGTCGGAATGCCAGCCGCCGCCGAAATTGCGCTTCTCGGAGGGCTCCTTGACGATGTCGAACAGGAACGGGAAATCGTCCATTCCCTTCACGAAGGGATAGTGGTTGGGTTCGCCGAACCGTGCCCCGACCTCCATCATGTCCTGCGGTGACAGTTCCTGGTCGCGGATCGCGATCACCTTGTGATCGAGGAACGCCTGATGGACCTGCGCCCAGTCGTGATTGTCCATGTTCCGCAGGTCGACGCCCGTCACCTCCGCGCCAAGCGAACCGGCAATCGGCGTCACGATGATGCTGTTCTTGGTCATGCGCTCCTCCTGATGCTTTTCGATATGGAGCGATTAGAGACCCTGAAGGCCCGCAACGGCAATCACCGGCGTTTGCCTGTCGGAGCCGGGCCACGCCGCGGAGATTAATGTTCCGCCTTGGGTGCGCGAGGCGATGAGCCGATCCCCTCTTCGCGGAATCATCGACGCGAAGATTCCATTTATCGGCGCCGTACGCACTGCCACTTTCAACCCGCGATGGCGCCGGCTCGAACAGCCGGATCGCTTCTGCCATCGCGGATTTGTTGCGTACAGGAGTTCGACGATGACGGGCAGAACAACAACTCGGCGCCATGTTCTGGGTGCCGGCGCCGCACTCGCTGCGATGGCTTTGCCCTTTCAACTCCGTGCCGAAGCTTACCCGGGCCGGCCGATTTCCTACGTCGTTCCCTTTCCGCCGGGCGCCACGAACGACAATTCCGGCCGCATCGTCGCGCGCAAGCTCGCCGAGAAACTCGGCCAAACGATCGTCGTCGATAACAAGTCGGGCGGCGGCGGATCGATCGGCGCCGAGTTCGTCGCCAGGTCGAAGCCGGACGGTCATACGCTGCTCAATGCTTCGACCGGCAACCTGACGATCGCTCCGCATCTCGTGCGGACCGGATACGAGCCGTTCCGCGACTTCAAGCCGGTCGGCTATGTCGGTGCGTCTCGCTCCGTCTTTGCGATCCATCCCTCGGTGCCGGCCAACACGCTGCAGGAGCTGATCGCGTTCGCGAAGGCGAACCCCGGGAAACTGAACTTCGGTTCGGCCGGCAACGGCTCCGGCGGCCATCTCGCGGGCGAGTATCTCAAGCTTCGCGCCGGGATCGACATGGTGCATGTCCCCTATCGCGGCAGCGCCGCCGCTGCGAAGGACGCGACCGCGGGCCTCGTGCAGGTGCTCATCGACCCGATAACGGCGCCGCTGGTCCGCACCGGTCAACTGCGCGGACTGGCGGTTTCCGGAAACGACCTTCGCGACGACCTGCCCGGCGTTCCGAGCATCGCCGATGCCGGGATTGCCGATTGGGAATTGAGCAGCGGGTTCGTGGCGGTCGCACCATCGGCGACGCCCGCGCCGGTTCTGGCGCGTTTGAGCGAGGTCTTCGCCGAGATTCTGTCGGATGCGGCCACCATCACGTCGCTCAATGCGATCGGCCTCAAGCCGCTCGTGCTGACCCCGGACGAAATCGTCGTGCGCCTGAAGAAGGAGAGCGACACCAACCGGCGCATCATCCAGGCCGCCAACATCACCGCGGACTAGCGCGACCTCGATCAACATCGCTTCTGTACGAGGCAATCCATGAACTCCCTCAAACTGACACGCCGTGCCGCATTGGGCGTCGGCGCTGCCCTGGTCGCTTCGTCACGCGTTTCGGCGTAGGGTTACCCCACCAAGCCCATCCGCTTTCTGGTGCCTTACCCCGTCGGCGGGATCGTCGACATCGTCGCGCGTACCATCGCCGAGCCGCTGCAGGCCAAGCTCGGACAGCCGATCGTCGTCGACCCAAGACCCGGCGCAAACAGCACGCTTGCCACGGCGCTGGTTACGCAGGCGCCGGCCGACGGTTACACCTGGGTGATCGCCACTCTCAGCCACGTCGTCGCGCCTCAGCTGCAGACCGCCGCCTACAACGCCCTGAAAGACTTCCAGGGCGTGGCCCTGCTCGCGAACGCGACCTCGGTGGCGACCGTTCACCCCGGCATTCCGGTCGAGAACCTCAAGGAACTCGTGGCCTACGGCCGCGCCAATCCGGGCAAGCTCAACCATCTCAATCCCGGCAACGGCTCGTCGATCCACCTGGCCGCCGAGCTGCTGAAGAGCCGCTCGGGTTTCGACACGACGTCGGCACCCTATCGGGGCGTTCCGCCGGGCGTGAACGACCTGCTGGAAGGCCGGCTGCAGGTCGGGATTCTTCCCACGCCTCTCGCCGTGCCGCATGTCCAGTCCGGCAAGCTGCGCGCCATCGGCTTCAACGGCGACAAGCGCGCTGTCGTGCTTCCCGATGTCCCGACCTTCACCGAGCAAGGGTTTGGTGGCGCTCAAGTGACGAGCTGGTACACGATCGCCGTTCGCGCCGGCACGCCACCGGAGATCGTGCAGCGCATCCATGGCGCGGCAGCCGAGGTCACGCGCGACCCGGAGACGCGCGCCAGGCTGGAGAAGGCATGGTGTGAAGTGCCGTCCCAGCGAACGCCCGCGGAAATCCAGACGCTCTACGCGGACGACTTCGAGCACTATGGCAAGCTCGTGAAGTCGCTGGGCATCGCCGACGAAAGTTGAGCGGCCGGCGGGAGAGCGCGACAAGGGCGGCGCCCACTGTGCCGGCTACAGCGAATGGCAGATCGCCTCGACGGCGACTTCAGCTCTTGAAGCCGAGGTCGCGGGCGATGATGTTCTTCTGGACCTCGCTGGTGCCCTCGCCGATCACGTAGACGAGTGCGTCACGGTGAATGCGGCCCACCGGATACTCGCGCATGATCCCGGCACCGCCGTGGATGCGGATCGCCTGCTCGCTCACCGAAACCGCCGTTTCGCTCGCCACGAGCTTCACGCGCGCCGCGGTCGCGGAGTCCAGCGTGCCTTGGTCGACGCGCCACGCCCCGTAATAGACGAGCCAACGGGCCGCCTCGATTTCGGCCGACATCCCGGCGAGCTTGTGCGCGATGGCCTGGTAGTCGCCGATGCGCTTGCCCGCGACCAGGCGCTCCTGCGCATAGGCGGTGGCCGCATCGAACGCCGCACGCGCCATTCCCAGCGCATTGGCCGCGACTCCCACCCGGTTCTCGCTGAGGGAGTCGAGAATCACAGGATAGGTGCCCAGACGCTCTCCCAGTACGCAGTCGTCGGGCACGAACACGTCCTCGATGTGGATCAGGCCGGTCTCGGAAGCGCGAATGCCTTCCTTCCTGAGCTTGCTGATCTCCATGCCCTTCGCCGGCAGTTCCACGATGAAGAGGCTGATGGCGTCGCCCCTGAGTTCGGGCGAGGTGCGGGCCGCCACCAGGAGGAAGTCGGCGATCGGCGCATTGGTGATGTAGAGCTTGCTTCCGTTTAGCTTCCAGCCGCCCGCGACCCTTTCCGCTCGCGTCTTGAGCCCGCGGATATTGGAACCGCCATCGGGTTCGCTGAGGGCAAAGCCCGCGATCTTCCGTCCGGCGACGGCCGGGCGGAAGAAGCGCTCGCGTTGCGCGGGTGTCCCGGCCTTCCAGATGGGCCAGATCCCGAGATGGCTGTGTGCCGACCAGCTCGAGGCGAAGCCCTGGCTCATGTAGCTCAGCTCTTCGCGGACGATGCAGTCGCTGACCTTGTCCAGTCCGCTGCCGCCGTCCTCCTCCGGATATCGCACTCCGAGGAGCCCCAGTTCGCCCCAACGCGCGAACACTTCACGCGGCAGGATCTCGGTCTCTTCCGCCGCGACGACCAGCTTCCGGTGTTCCGTCTCGCAAAGGCGGCGCACCGTCTCGCGCACTGCAACGTGCTGCTCCGAAAAGGAGAAATCCATGACGACCGCTATCCTTCACTCGAGCCTGAGGCCCAGGTCCTTCACCATCTTCGTCCAGACCTGGAGCTGGTCCTTCTGGTACGCGACGGCCTGCTGACGGGTCGATGGCGTGGGCACGAGCCCGCTTTCCAGGAGTTTCGACTTTATCGTCTCGGTCTCGAGAACCTTCACCACTTCCCTGTTGAGTCGATCCTGGATCGCGTCCGGTGTCCCGGCCGGGGCAACCAGGGCCCACCAGCCGTCCATGACGGGGGGCGTGGCGAGGCCGCTTTCGGCGAAGGTCGGCACGTCGGGCAGCAGCAGGTACCGCCTGGCCGCCGGAACGCCGACCGGGCGGACCTTGCCGGCGCGGATCATCGCGAGCGATGCGGGCACGTCCGCCACCATGATCTGCACGTGGCCGCTGATCAGGTCGGCGAGACCGGGCGGAACCGACTTGTAGGGGACGTGGGTCATGTCGAGCTTGTGCGAGTTCTTGAAGTCGCCGCCATAGGCGATGCCGCCGGTATTGCCGCTCGCGTAGTTGTACTTGCCCGGATGGGCCTTGATGAGCGCGACAAGCTCGCCGGCCGTCTTCGCCGGAACGTCGTTATTGACCAGCAGGACGTAATTAACCGACGCGACCATCGCGATGTAGGCCAGGTCCTTGACCGGATCGTATCGCACGCCAGCCGTGAGGCCTCCCGGACTGGCGGCAAGGCCCGAGTTGGTCAGGAGGCCGAGCGTGTAACCATCCGGCGCCGACTGCACGACCAGCTCGGTGCCCAGGGTCGTGTTGTTGCCGGGCTTGTTCTCGATGACGATCGGCTGGCCCAGCGCCTGGGTCAGCGGCTCCGAGATGATGCGGGCGAGAATATCGCTGCCGGAACCGGGACCGAACGGAACGATCAGCCGGATCGGCTTGCCTGGATAAGACTGCGCGGAAACACCCCCCGCCTGCAGAAGTGCCGCGACAGCAGCGAGGCCGGCAAGCCAGCGAAAGATTCCCATGTTGTTTCCTCCACTTATTGTTTTGCTTTTTTCTTGTCTTCGTACTTCGCCGAAGACTACGTGAACTTGTACTGCCTCTGGAAGAACGCCGAATGAACGCCGCCGGCGGGCGGCCGGGCGGCAATGTGCTGCGTCACGTGCGCGCCTTTCGAGCCGTTGCCCGCCACCATGAGCATGACGTGATCCACGGGAATGGTGCCCAGTACCTGCCTTTGCAGCAGTTCGTCGAAGATGGCTTCCGGCTCGCCTTCGGGAACGGTGATCCAGTAGCGCAGCGCATTCAGCATGCTCCTCGTACGGGAATCGTACGACTCGTGGTCACCGGCGACGTAGTGCGTCCCCAGAGTCCCGATCCTGGCAATGCAGATCGGTTCGCCGGCCGCATCCGGGTCCTCGGCGCTGTGGTCGGTATGCAGGCCATGCGGCTGGGGGACCGTGAACCTGCCGAAGGCATAATGCCCCTTGCGATACCGCGCCGAGGGAAACAGGACCGCCATCATGCGGTCGACGTCGTCGTTGTAGAGGCGTGCATGGTCGGCCATCGGGTCGGACGGGCCGTTCACGAATTTCTCGGTGAACCACCTGTCATCGACATATTCCGTCTGCACGCCGTCGAAGCCCTGCGCATGGGCGCCGATCGCCTCGGTGGCAGGCTTGCGGAAGCGGGCAATCGGGATGGGCAGCCGCGTTTGCGCTTCGCGGTCGTCGAAATGCGAATGCAGCCGCTCGATCAGGGACCATTGATCGCGCGAGAATTGCAGGGGCTCCAGCATTGCAAGCGTGGGGCCGAGATTGGCCCAGGCCTCCGCGAGAGTCGTCATGCTCCCGCGAACAATCAGACGACGAGTATGTCGGAGGCGACCAGTACCGGCGCTCCCGTGAGCGTCGCGAACTGGGATGCGCCGCCAGCGCCGGCGCCGTTGCTGTCGAAGTACAGTGCCCCGGTAGTCTGGTTGTAGACGATCTGGGGACCGGCGCCGGTGGCCGAGCCGATGGCGAACTGGAGAGGATCCAGCTGCCCCGGCGTCAGGCCGATGAAGTAATTGGTCTGGTCGATCTCGATCGTATCCGTGCCGGAGAGGAAGTCCGCGATCACGTCGCGATTGAGGTTGCCGCCGATCGGGGAATCGAAGACGAACGTGTCGTTGCCGCCGCCGCCGACGAGCCGGTCGGTGCCGGCGCCGCCGTTCAGCCGGTCGTTGCCCATGCCGCCTTCGAGCGTGTCGCGGCCACTCCCGCCCAGCAGCACGTCATTTCCGTCGCCGCCCTTCAGCGTATCATTGAAGTCGGACCCGAACAGCCTGTCGTCATTCACCGACCCGGTGATGTTGATCCTCGACGTCAGGCCCGCATCACGAATCTCGACCGAGTTCTGACCGCTGATGCCGGTGGTGAAATCGAGCGTCCCACCCGTGCCGCGCAGGGAAATGGAGATCCGGGTATCCGGATCGCCCAGGTCGGCCGTGTAGGCAGTGAACGATGCGATCTGCGCGACCGAACCGCTGATGAACCCATAGTACGTGTCGAGCGTCTCGACCTCCCGCAAGACGAACTGCCCAAGATCGGCCGATCGGACGGTATCGCTTCCCGTCCCGCCGAACACGACGCCGGTGCTCGCACTCGTGCCGTCGAGCCTGATCGTGTCGTCGCCGCTGCCACCGTTGATGATGGCGCTCGCACCGGTGGTGATGATCGTATCGTCGCCGTCACGGCCATGTAGCAGGTCGTTGCCCGTGCCGCCGTCCAGCGTGTCGTCGCCGGCATTGCCGAAGATTCTGTTGTCCAGATCGTTCCCTCTCAGCGTGCGCCCGGTCGAGCCGGAGACCCGCAGGCTTTCGACTTCCACGCCGGTGGCCAGGGCGTAGTCCGCCGAACTGTAGAGAGTGTCGGTACCGCCGCCGGCTGCTTCCACGATCACGTCACCGGCATCGTCGACGAAGTAGATGTCGTCTCCCAGGCCGCCGATCAGCGTGTCCAGTCCCGCACCGCCTTTCAGCACGTCGTTGCCCGCTCCGCCGTCAAGCGTATCGTTCCCGGCAGTGCCGAAGATCTGGTTGTCGAATTCGTTGCCGGTCAGCGTGAGGGCGGTCGTCAGGAAGGCGCGCAGATACTCGATCTCCTCGCCCGCCGCCAACTGATAGCTGGACCGGGCATAGACCGTGTCCGTTCCGCCCCCGGGCAGCTCAACCACCTGATCGCCGGCCTGATCGACGAAGTAGGTGTCGTCACCCAGACCACCGATCAGCGTGTCGAGGCCGTTGAAGCTCGTCAGCCGATCATTGCCGTTCGTTCCGCTCTTGATCATTGGAAAAGGCTAGCATGATTCCCCGGGGACGGCCTCTGTCGCAAAAAAGGGGGCCCGGTGGCCCCCTTTCTCTTAAACCAACTCGAGCCGCCTACCAGAAGCGTGTCGAACCCAGAAACGACACCGACGTCGTATCGTCGCGGTGACGGGCGCCCAGGGCGGCGCCGGCGCAGGCAGCCGCGCAGCCGATGGCCAGGGTCGCTGCGGCGAGGAACGCCGCGATGATCGCGGTCTTGCGAGCGGCTTCCGCGGCGTCACGGGCCTTCTGCTCGGCAGCCTTCAGGTCGGCGTACGTCTCGTCGACGCGCTTCTCCGCTTCCGCCTGCGGGAGGCCGGTCTGTTCCGACACGATGCGGGCCAGATAGGTGCGATCCCGGGCATCCAGCTGCGGGCTGGTCAAGCCCGCGGCAAAGACGCGGGCAATCGGCCCTTCGAGGTCCGCCCGCGAGCGCATCATGCCCTGCGCCGGAGTGCGGGCCGGGGCCGGAGTTGCGCCCGGAGCGGCGGTATCGGTCGGCGCGGTCGGGGCCGGAGCGGCCGTCGGAGGAGCGGCAGCGGGGGCCGGCGCCAGCAGACGGTCGATCGCGTAGTCGGTCGGACGGAGCGACAGCTGCCCCAGCGCCGGGTTCGAAGCAGCCCCGGCCGTGCCAGCCGCCGCGATGGCCGTCGTCGCCTTGCCGGCAGCCGACACTACGGCTCCCACTCCCGAGGCGGCGAGCGCGGCGCCCAGAAGAACGCCCAGCGACCAGACACCGAAACCATGCGCCCCGTCGCGGAAGTGCATTTCGGTCTCGTCGGTGGTGCGCCACGGCGTCCGCATGCGGCCCGCGATGTAGCCGCCGGCAGCGAAACTCGCGACCATCACCAGGGCGAGATAGACGGCGGCGACGATCGCCGCGCCCTTCGCGGAAATCCCGGCATACTGATACGGAGACACGACGCTCAGGCCCAGCGCCGACCCGAAGGCGAGCAGGACGACGGACATCGCTGCCGCACCGAGGGCGCCGAGGATTACCGGCCCCCAATCCAGGTATCGGAGCGGCGCGTTCTCGACAGGAACGGCGACGGCTTGCGTTGTGGCGATGGCCATGACCCGCCCTCCTTAGCGAAGACCGAGGAAGGACAGGATGAACATGACGACGACGACCAGACCGACCAGATAGATGATGCCATTCATGAAATATCTCCTCAGTTGAGGAGCGGAACGCCCCTCCCCCGCGGGAGTTCCACACGCGGCGAGAAGCAATTTCGGTTATGCGTAGAAGCATCAGTCGAAGGTCTCATCGGCCGCAGGGACCGCACATGGCCTGCGCCGTCGATGAGGGGTTAAAGTACGAAAACCAACAAATGGACCTGGGATGAAGAAAGACAGCAGCGCCTTCTGGAAGAAATCGCGCGTGGAACTTCGGGCCGCCGGCTTCGAGCCTGACAAGACCGCGCAATCCACCGCCGTGGTGACGATCGCCAGCGCCTACACCAACGCCCATCGCTGCAACAACCGCGTGCGCACCATCAGCGACCTGCTGGTCGAACTGCTGGCCGAGCGTGGCGGACAGGGGCTGATCGTCGGCGCACCCGCCGTGTCGGATGCACTGACCCAGGGGACGCCGACGGCGGGTTACAGTCTGGTGTCGCGCGATGTCGTCGCCGACTGTTTCGAGATCGGCCACTACGCCCATCACGGCGACGCGATGATCGTGATCTCGGGCTGCGACAAGACCGGCGCCGCCGCCCTGATGCCGCTTGCCCGCACCAACGCCTTCGGCCTTGTCCTCTATCCCGGCACCAGCTCGCCCGGCCGCGTCTCGTTCGGCGCCTGGGCGGCCAAGGGCAACAACCTCACCATCATGGATTACGTCGAGGGCCGGGCCGCCAACGAGGCGGGCCGCATCTCGGGCGAGGAGCTGCTCGAACTCGAAAGCAACGTGATGCCCGGCAGCGGCACCTGCGGGGCGATGTTCACCGCCAACACGATGAGCACCATTGCCGAGGCGATGGGCATGATGCTGCCGCGCGGCGCCTCGCATCCGGCCGACTACAAGGCCGGCAGCGACATCCATGCCGACGTGCGCGCCCAGGCCAGGGCCTCTGTCGACGCTCTCTACGCGCTGATGGCGGCCGGTATCCGCCCGCGCGACATCATGACGGAAAAGGCCTTCGAGAACGCCATCGCCACGGTCTATGCCATGGGCGGCTCGACCAATATGTATCTCCACTTGCTGGCCGTCGCCCGCGAGGCACAGGTGCCGATCACCATCGAGCGCATCCAGCAGGTCGGCGAGAAGGTGCCGCTGATCTGCAACCTGCAGCCGCACGGCCCCTATGCGATGGTGAGCCTGCACGAGATCGGCGGTGTGCCGGTCGTGATGAAGGAATTGCTGCGCAACGGATTCCTCCACGGCGACGTCATGACCGTGACCGGCAGGACGCTGGCGGAGAACCTCGCCTCGGTCCCGACCCTCGAGGAACTCGGACCTCAGGACATCGTGTTGCCCGTGTCGCAGCCCGCGGCGCCGGCGAACAACCATATCAGCGTGCTGAAGGGCAACCTCGCGCCGGAGAGCTGCCTGCTGAAGCTCAGCGGCAAGACGCTGGAAAAGGGCGAGTTCCGCGGTACTGCGCGCGTCTTCGAGTCCGAAGCCGACACGATGAAGGCGATCCGCGCCGGCGAGGTCGTGCCGGGCAACGTCGTCGTGGTGCGCAATGTCGGGCCCGTGGGCGGCCCCGGCATGCCCGAGATGGTGATGCTCACCATCCAGCTTCAAGGACGAGGGCTCGGCGAGGACGTCGCGCTGATCACCGACGGCCGCTTCTCGGGCGTCAGCCACGGCATCCTGATCGGCCACATCTCGCCGGAAGCCGCGCGCGGCGGCCCGATTGCGGCGGTGCGCGACGGCGACACGATCGTGATCGACCCGAACGCCCGCACGCTCACTCTCGAAGTCTCGGAGGATGAGCTGGCCCGCCGCATGGCCGACTGGCGCCCCCCTGCCGCCGCCGACCGCCCTCGCCCCGGCTCCGTGCACGACAAGTACACGAAGCTGGTCTCGTCGGCGCACTACGGCTGCGTGGTCTAGCGATGGGGTCGATCGCCCCTACGACGCCGCGGCAGCGAACCTGGCGCGGCTGCGCATCAGCGGCTGGATGCGCTGGCCGAACTGCTCGATGCCGATGATGAAGTCGTCGAAGGTCAGCATCACGCCAGCCAGCCCGTCGATCTCGGCCATCTCGTCGAGCAGGCGCGCGATCGTCGCGTAGGAACCGATCAAGCGCGAGCCGTTGTTTGGCAACGGCTCGCGGCGGCGGATGCGGCCGGCCGTCGAGTTGGCGGCGGCGAACTTGTCGGACGCCGCCTGGTCGGATCGCCAGTCGATCGCGTCGAGATCGACGCCGGTCTTGTAGTGCTCCCACTTGGCCATCGCCGCCTCGTCGGTCTCGTCGGCGATGATCATGGTGAGCGCCAGCGCCTTCACGTCGCGGCCGGCGACCGCGCAGGCGGCCTTCAACCGGCCGACCGCCTCGGCGCAGTCACGCGGATCGTTCGCCTCGCCCTGGCCGCTGCAGAAATTGTAGGTGCAGTGCCCCGCTGCGAACTTCATGCCGGCATCGCTGGTGCCTGCCGAGATCAGCTTGATCGGCCGCGACGGCAGCGGCGACAGCCGGCAGTCGCTCATCCTGAAATAGTCACCCTTGAAGTCGGACCGGCCGTTCTCCCAAAGCTCCTTCATCACGGTCACGTACTCGGTGACCATGTCGTAACGGTGCTTGAAATGCTCCTCGCCCGGCCACAGGCCCATCTGGTCGTACTCGGCCTTCTGCCAACCGGTGACGAGGTTCACGCCGAAGCGGCCCTTCGAGATGCTGTCGATCGTCACCGCCATGCGCGCGGTGATCGCCGGCGGCAGGGTGAGCACCGCGACCGTCGCGATCAGGTCGATGCGCGTCGTCACCGCGGCGAGGCCCGCCATCAGGGTGAAGGATTCGAGATTGTCGTCCCAGTGGCGCGACTTGCCGCCGAAGCCCCGCAGCTTGATCATCGACATGGCGAAGTCGAAACCGTAGCGCTCGGCGCGCTGCACGACCTCGCGGTTGAGATCGAAGCTCGGCGTGTATTGCGGCGAGGTCGACGAAATCAGCCAGCCGTTGTTCCCGATGGGAATGAAGACGCCGATTTCCATGCCGCACCTACCCCCGCTGCCGGACCCGCATGGGCGATCCGGCAGCAAGGGCCGTGCCATTGATCAGGCGTCGACGTCGGGATAGCGGCGCTTCGCACGGCGCATGAAGCCCTCGAAGATGTCGTCGTACGGAGTCTTCTCGTGGGCTTCGGCCAGCTTGGTCAGGCCCTTGAGCACGACCTGCTCTTCGGCCGGCATCTCCGACATGATCTTCTGAGAGATCGGCTGCACCCCGGCCGGATTGGCGAGCGCGCGCACCTGGATGCTGCAGGCCTTCTCGAAGAAGTAGAAGTAGAAGAACGCCTCGCCCATGGTGGCGCCGACACTGAGGGTGCCGTGATTCTTGAGAATCAGCACGCGGCCGTCCGGACCCAGCGCCTTGGCGGATGCCTCACCCTCGCCCGGCAGCACGACGATGCCGTCATAGTCGAGGTACCGGACCTTCGGATAGACCATGGCGCCGTCCTGCGTCAGCGGCTGGAAGCCACCTTTCATGGCGCCGACCGCCGCGCCGTCGAGCGTATGGGCATGGATGATCGCATTGATGTGCGGCGAGGTGAACATGATGCCGGAATGCAGGTTGAAGCCGGCCTGGTTCAGCTCATAGCCGTTCTCGGTCAGGATCTTGCGGTTCTTGTCGACCTTCACGAGGCTCGACGCGGTGATCTCGTCGAAGGCGAGGCCGAACGGATTGAGCAGGAGCGCGTCGGGCTCGCCGGGCACGCGGGCCGAGATGTGGCCGAAGATCGAAAGCTCGTAGCCCATCTCGAAGGCGGCACGATAGGCCGACGCGAGCTGCACGCGGACGGCCCATTCCGCTTCGGAAACCTTGTCTTTCAGGCTGACGATACCCATTGGAAACTCCTGATTGGCGGTCGGGCTGCCCGTTGCTCATAGCGACGGGCCACTTCAACTGCAATTAAGGACTCCAGAACGCCCCGGAGAGCCAAAACTGGCACGTTTCATGCTGTCTAAACTTGTATAGACAGGTTAAGGAACGAGTCTACGAGGGGAGCGAGCTGTGGGGACAGCCGTGACGGAGAATTTGCCGACCGACGCGCTGGTCGCGGACTACGAGCGCGACGGTGTGGTCGTCCTGAGGGGCGCCTTTTCGCAATGGATCGAACCGTTGCAGAAGGGCATTGCATCCCTGATGGCCGATCCCAGCCCGCTGGAACGGACGGTGCGGCCGGCCGACGGCTCGGCGCCCTTCTTCCAGGATCTCTGCAACTGGCAGCGGATCCCCGAATTCGAGGCTTTCGTCTGGAAGTCGCCCGCCGCCGAAATCGCCGCCCGGCTGATGGGCTCGCGCACGGCCCGCTTCTTCCATGACCATGTGCTCGTGAAACAGCCGGGCGGCAGCACCGTGACGCCCTGGCATCAGGACCAGCCCTACTACTTCGTCGACGGCCGCCAGAGCGTAAGCTTCTGGATTCCGCTCGATCCGGTGCCGCGCGACGTCGTGATGGAATGCATCAAGGGTTCGCATACCTGGGGCAAGGGCTTCCGGCCGATGCGCTTCGACGGCACGCGGCTCTACGCCAACGACGATTTCGAGGTGATGCCCGACATCGAGACGCTGCGGCCGACGCTCGACATCGCGGGCTGGGACATGCAGCCGGGCGACGCGATTGCCTTCAACTTTCGCACCGTGCACGGCGCCCCGGGCAACCAGTCGCCCCGCGCGCGCCGCGTCTTCTCGGCACGTTGGGTCGGCGACGACGCGGTCTTCGCCCGGCGGGCCGGCCGGACCTCGCCTCCCTTCCCCGATCTCCAGTTCACGGACGGCGCGCCGTTCGATGCGCCAATGTTTCCCGTCGTCTATCGTTCGTAACAATCACAGCAGGAGCTTCATCATGTCCAAGATCACAGCAGTAGCCGCCGTCCTGGCGGTGACGGCCTTTGCCGGCGGCGCCGCCGCGCAGGACACCAAGGTCTCCATCGGCATCTCCGGCTGGACCGGCTTCGCGCCCATCACGCTCGCCAAGGAAGCCGGCATCTACAAGGCCAACGGCCTCGACGTCACGATCAAGAAGATCCCGCAGAAGGACCGCCACCTCGCGATCGCCTCGGGCGACCTGCAGTGCGCAGCGACCACGGTCGAAACCTGGATCGTCTGGAACGCCAACGGCATCGCCACGACCCAGCTCTTCAAGATGGACCAGGGCATGGGCTCGGACGGCATCGTCGCCCGCAACGACATCTCCAAGGTCGCCGACCTCAAGGGCAAGACCATCGCCGCCTCGGCGCCGGGCACCAATCCGCACTTCACCCTGTCGTGGATCCTGAAGAAGAACGGCATGTCGCTGAAGGACGTGAAGCTCGTCACGCTCGAGCCGGCGCCCGCCGCCAACGCCTTCGTCACCGGCAAGGACCTCGACGCCGCCGTCACCTACGAGCCCTATCTCAGCCTGGTGCGCGACAAGCCCGAGACCGGCAAGCTGATCGCCGATTCGCTGCAATACCCGATGGTGTTCGATTCGTTCGGCTGCACGCCGAAGTTCATCAAGGAAAACCCGAAGGCCGTGAAGGCGCTGGTCGACAGCTACTTCCAGGCCCTCGACATGATCGAGAAGGACAAGCAGAAGGCCTTCACGATCATGGGCGCCGACGTCAAGCAGACGGCCGAGCAGTTCGAGAAGTCGCAGTCCAAGATCAAGTGGGCCGACCGCGAAGCCAACAAGAAGTTCTTCAACGGCGAGATCCAGGCCTTCAACAAGGAAGCCGCCGAGCTGCTGCTGGAGATCGGCGTGATCAAGGCCAAGCCGGACAACATGGATACGTTGTTCGACACGACGTACATCAAGTAACGGGTCAGTTCTCCTCCCCCGTCAGCGGGGGAGGTGCCTCGTCTTACGAGGCGGAGGGGTCAGGACCCCTCCGTCGGCGCAGGACACCGATACCTCCCCATATGAATGGGAGGCGGCTTGAGAAGAAATCATGAAACTGTTGGTTCCCGTCAGACGGGAGAATCGCATCGTCCTCGGCGTGGCGTTCTTCATCGCCTTCGTTGCGCTGTGGTGGCTGATCACCTGGACCGGCGCGGTCCCGAAGCACTTCCTCGCCTCGCCTTGGCAGACGGTGGCCTCGGCATATGACCTCTTCGCCACGCAGGGATTCACCCACGACGTCGGCATGACCATCTGGCGCGTGGTCGGCGGCTTCCTGCTGGCGGCCGTCATCGCCGTGCCGCTCGGCATCGCGATGGGCGTCTACAAGCCGATCGAAGCCTTCTTCGAACCCTTCGTCTCCTTCGCCCGCTACCTGCCGGCTTCCGCCTTCATTCCGCTGCTGATCCTGTGGGTCGGCATCGGCGAGGCGCAGAAGCTCACCGTCATCTTCATCGGCTGTTTCTTCCAGCTCACCCTCATGATCGCGATGATCGTGAGCGGCACGCGCCGCGATCTCGTCGAGGCCGCCTATACGCTCGGCTGCAAGGACAGCGGCGTCATCCGCCGCGTCGTGCTGCCGGGTGCCGCGCCCGACATCGCCGAGGCGTTGCGTCAGGTGCTGGGCCTGGGCTGGACCTACATCATCGTCGCCGAGCTGATCGGCGCCTCGTCGGGCATCGGCCACATGATCACCGACAGCCAGGCGCTGATGGCGACCGACCACATCATCGCGGGCATCGTGGTGATCGGCCTGGTCGGCCTGCTCTCGGACGTCCTGTTCAAGAAGGCGAACCAGCACCTCTTCTCGTGGAGCCTGCTGCGATGAGCCGGCTCTCGATCCGCAACGTCTCGAAGACCTTCCCCGGCCACCGTCGCAACGTGCCGCCGACGCAGGCGCTGCTGCCGGTCGACCTCGAGGTCGGCGACAACGATTTCATCACCGTGCTCGGCCCCTCGGGTTGCGGCAAGTCCACCCTGCTGCGGCTGGTCGCCGGGCTCGAAACGCCGACCACCGGTGAGATCAAGCTGGACGGCACGAAGATCGAGGGCGCCGGCGCCGATCGCGGCGTGGTGTTCCAGAGTTACACACTGTTCCCCTGGCTGAACGTGCGCCAGAACATCTGCTTCGGCCTGCGCGAGAAGGGCATGCCGGCCAGGCAACAGCGCGAGATCAGCGACCGATTCATCGCCCAGGTCGGCCTGCGCGGTTTCGAGGATCACCTTCCCAAGCAGCTCTCCGGCGGCATGCAGCAGCGGGTGGCGATCGCGCGGGCGCTGGCCAACGACCCCAAGATCCTGCTGCTCGACGAGCCGTTCGGCGCGCTCGACAACCAGACGCGCGTGCTGATGCAGGAATTGCTGCTCGGCATCTGGGAACAGGCGCAGAAGACGGTGATGTTCATCACCCACGACATCGACGAGGCCATCTTCATGGCCAGCCGCGTCGTCGTGTTCAGCGCCCGCCCCGGCCGCATCAAGACCGAGCTGACCGTCGACCTGCCGCATCCACGGCATTACACGGTCAAGACCACGCCAGAGTTCATGGCGCTGAAGGCCCGCCTCACCGAGGAAATCCGGGTCGAAGCCATTGCCGCGGATCACTGAGGGCAGGATGGAACCGACCGCGCTCTACCAGCAGGTCGAGGACTATATCGTGCGCCATATCCAGGACGGATCGTGGCCGCCCGGCCATCGCCTGCCCTCCGAGCACGATCTGGTGAGCCGCTTCGGCATGTCGCGTATGACGGTGAACCGGGCGCTGCGCGACCTCGTCCAGCAGGGCCGCATCGTGCGCGTGGCCGGCGTCGGCAGCTTCGTCGCCGAGGAGAAGCCGCAGTCCACGCTGCTGCACATCGCCAGCATCGCGCGCGAAGTCCGCCAGCGCGGCCACGACTATCGCTGCGCGCTGCTCTCGGCCGAGCGGGTCGCGGCGCCGGGCGACATCGCGGCCTGGCTCGGCCTGCGCTCGGGCCAGTCGGTCTTTCATTCGGTGTGCCTTCACCTCGAGAACGAGGTGCCGGTGCAGTTCGAGGAACGCTACGTCAACCCGCAGGTCGTGCCGGACTTCCTCGACCAGGACTTCAGCGAAACGCCACCCGGCGAGTACCTCGTGCAGAACGTGCCGTTCGACGAGATCGAGCATGTGGTGGATGCGGTGCTGCCTACGCCCGACCAGGCCGGCCGGCTGCAGATCGACGCCTCGGAACCCTGCCTGCTGCTGACGCGCCGCACCTGGACGCGCACGGTGCCGGTCACGATGGTGCGCTGCCTGCATCCCTCATCGAGATACCGGCTGGGCTGCCGCTTCGACGCGGTCGGAAATCAGCGATTGGGCTGAAGAGCCTGGGTGGCGATGAGAGCCGCCCATGAGCGCGACGCCTGCTGCGCCCACATCGCCCGCTTCATCTCGGCCTCAACGCGCTCACGCGCGGCCTTGTCAGCGGGTTCCAGATGATCTTCGGGGCGGAGAGTATCGCGGGGCATGACGACCAAACGTCACGACCCGCGATAAAGTTGCATCAATCGTTCAGGTCGCCTTCAGCTTCATGCCGGGCGGCGGTACCGCGGCCTCCGGATCGACGGCGCGGATCACATAGGCCACGGCCTCGGGCTCGTACTTCGCCCAGAGACGGGCAAGCTCGGCGATCGGCTGGGCATGATCGTCGGCGCGCAGATCGACATAGGGAAAGGATTCGCGGTCGACGACGAGCAGAGCCGCTGACGTCACCGGCTGGAACTCGCCGCCAGCCGCCTCGCCCGCCACCAGCGCATCGAGCAGGCGGCGCGCCAGCGGCTGGTCGGGCGAGGCCTCGAAGGCGCTGACCATGGCCTGCGGCAGCGTGGCGGAGCGCACGATGTTGGCGATCGACGCGCAATCCTTGCCCTGCGCCTCGCCACGCTCGGCCCGGACATTGGCGCCGGAATAGACGGCGGTGCGGCCGGCCGCATCGATCAGCGCCATTTGCCGCCAGTGACGGTGCGGGGTTGCCGCGACAACTGCTTGCATGGCTTCCGGCGCGGAGAAGCCGTGGGCCAACAGGTCGAGCGCCAGCGGCCCCAGCCGGGGATCGGTCCGATGCTGCGTCAACGCCGCCCCGATGCCGGCCCGCGCATGCGAGCAGCGCGACCCGACCGAGATCGACGAGGTGGTGACGACCGCCCCCAGCATTCCTGTGCGGGCGCAACGTCCGACGAGCGAGAAGGTCATGTCCGTGCTTTCACATTCTTATCGCTGATAGCTCGAAGGTCCCTCACTCCGTTCGGGATGACACCTTTTTCTTCCTCTGCGCACTGCGCAAATCCCAACAAAATTGTCATCCCGAACGCAGTGAGGGACCTTTCTCTTTTCGCGAAATGCCAACTCTACAAACTCGGCAGATTGAGCCCCTTCTCGCGGGCGCAGTCGATGGCTTCCCGGTAGCCAGCGTCGGCGTGGCGCATGACGCCGGTTGCCGGGTCGTTCCAGAGGACGCGCTCGACCCGCTTCGACGCTTCCGGCGTGCCGTCGCAGACGATGACCATGCCGGCATGCTGGGAGAAGCCCATGCCGACGCCGCCGCCGTGATGCAGCGACACCCAGGTCGCGCCGGAGGCGCAGTTGAGCAGCGCGTTGAGCAGCGGCCAGTCGGATACGGCGTCGGAGCCGTCGCGCATGCCCTCGGTCTCGCGGTTGGGGCTGGCGACCGAGCCCGAGTCGAGATGATCGCGGC
>CAMFGZ010000008.1 GCA_945952105.1 uncultured Rhodospirillaceae bacterium
CGCTCGACGCCCATCTCGGCATCGAGCAGGCGACGCGCTGCTG
The DNA here is from genome assembly GCA_945952105.1 of uncultured Rhodospirillaceae bacterium. Lineage (GTDB taxonomy): Bacteria > Pseudomonadota > Alphaproteobacteria > Reyranellales > Reyranellaceae > Reyranella. The sequence goes on from CAMFGZ010000008.1 coordinate 44, forward strand.
GGCCGGCCATCCTCTGCCGTTCAACGGAACCTGCGGGATCTGGCAGCGCGCGGCGATCGATGCCGGCGGTGGCTGGAAGGGCGACACCGTCACCGAGGATCTCGATCTCACCTATCGCGGCTGGGTGAAGGGCTGGCGTGCCCTGTTCCTCACCAGCGTCGGCGTGCCTGGCGAACTGCCGGCCGACACCAAGACGTGGCTGCGCCAGCAGCAGCGCTGGCAGGACGGCTTCCGTCACGTCTCGATGCGTATGTTCCCCGAGATCCTGAAGAGCCGCGACATCACCCCGTCCGCCAAGCTGGCGGCGCTGCTTCATCTCTGCATGGCGCTGAATCAGCCGGTGCTGCTGGTCGGTGTCGTGTCGGGCATCCTTGCGGGCCTGCTGGCGCCGTCGCTGGTCCCGCTGCTGTTGACCCTGTTCGTGATCACGGTCGCCTGGGTGCTGGTCTGCGCGACCACCTTCCTGCGGGCCGGCCACAATTTTATTCGCGGTGGCGAGATCCCGCCGCTCGAATTCGGCGTGGTGCTGATGCGCTTCGTCGGCGGGCAGGTCGCGACCGTTGTCCGATCGTTCGGCGTTCACTTCAGGAAGATGTTCAGCAAGCCCAAGCCGGTCGTCTTCGACCGCACGCCCAAGCGCGGGAACTAAGCCAGCACGCTCTCGCGCAGCAGCGGGTGGTGGGCGCAGCGCAGGCCGCCGCCCAGACGTATGGGACCGTCGAAGGGGACGGGAATGACATCCATGCCGCGGGCCCGCAGTTCGCCGATCACGCGCAGATTTTCGGCGTCGGCCATCATGCGTCCGTCCTCGAGGATGAGGCCATTGGTGGCCAGGCGCGTCGCCTCCTCGACCGAAACCGGAATCTTGTCCCAGCCGCGCAGCGTCATGGGGAGGCCGTCGATCAGCTTCTCGGGGCAGTAGATGAGGAGGCCCGGCCTGACCAGCGCGAGCGCGCAGTCGAGATGAAGGACATTCGACTTCATTGCCACCGGGATGACGCGGTAGGGCGTCCCCAGCAATGCCTGCAGCCAGTCGGCGCCGGCGAGATCGGAGGCGCAGCCCGATATGCCGACATAGATCTCATGGCCGTTGAGGAGCGTGTCGCCGCCCTCCAGATAGGGACCGTCAACACAGTTGGGTGAACCCAGCGGTGCGGTCGACCACCGCGCGCCGCGCTGCTGCACCATCTGCTGGATGACCGGGCGCAGCCCGTAGCGTTCCCGCTGGCGGCAGATCAGGCGCAGGGAGGCGTCGATCACGTGGTCGCCCACGACGATCATGGGATCGCGCGGGAAGAGCTGCAGGCCCTCGCCATTGGGTGCGAGAAAGGTGCGCTCGACACCCGTCAGGCGTTGCGGCCGATGGACCGTCACGCCTTCCCGCGCCAGCAGCTCGGCGAAGGCGTCGACCTGACGTTCGCAGCTCTTCGCCCAGTCCGGATCAATGTCGAGAAGGCGACGACCGGCATGCCGGCGAGAGAACTCGGCGACCTCCGGCGTCATCCAGCGGGCCGACTCTTCGTAGAAGACGACGAAGTCCTCGGCCGGCGAGATCCCGACCACGGCTTCCCGGAGCTTGCCCCACTCGTGATGCGCTCCGAACCGCATGCTCACACCCGTGCGTAGATGTCCTCGTATCGGACGATGTCGTCTTCCTCGACATAGTCGCCGGTCTGGACTTCGACCACTTCGAGGAGTTCGCTGCCGGGATTGGCCAGTCGATGGACGCCGCCGATCGGAATGTAGGTCGACTCGTTCTCGTGCAGGGTCATGACCTTGCCGTCGAGCGTGACCTCGGCGATGCCTTTCACGACGACCCAGTGCTCGGCGCGGCGATTGTGGCTCTGCAGGCTGAGCTTGGCCCCGGGCTTGACCGTCAGGCGCTTGGCGCGGAAGCGCTCGCCCCGGTCGATGTCCTGGTAGCTGCCCCACGGGCGGTGCATCACGGCATGCTCGGTCGCGGCGCGATGCTTGCCGTCGGACATGCGTTGCACGACGTCCTTGAGGCGCGGGAGGTTGTCGCGATGGCCGACCAGCACGGCGTCGTTCATCGACACGACGACGACATCCTCGACGCCGATCACGGCGGTCAGCGGGCCGTCGGAGCGGACATAGGAGTTGCGCACATGGTCGATCTCGACCGGACCCTCCGTCACGTTGCCTGCGCTGTCGGCCTGGCCGACGTCGAGCAGCGCGTCCCAGGTGCCGAGGTCGGACCAGCGGAAGCGGGCGGGGACGACCCAGCACTTGTCGGTGCGTTCCATCACGGCGTAGTCGATCGACTTGGCCGGCGCCTTGCCGAAGGCGTCGGCGTCGAGGAACACGGTCGAGCCGGTCTTCTTCGCCTTGGCGACGGCCTCCTCGGCGGCGGCGGCCATCGCCGGCTCGAAGCGCTTCATCTCCGACAGCAGCAGTTCGGGCGGGAACAGGAAGTTGCCGCTGTTCCACAGCAGGCCCTCGGCGATGTACTGCATTGCCGTCTGGGCATTGGGCTTCTCGACGAAGGCTGCGACCTTCATCACCGGTCCGATCGTCTCGCTGCCGGGGCGGATGTAGCCGTAGTCGGTCTTGGGCTCCGTCGGGGGGATGCCGAAGGTGACGATGCCACCTTTCTCGACGGCCGCAAGCCCCTCGCGGCAGCCGGCGAGGAATTCCCCGGCGCCGATCACCAGATGGTCGGAGGCCAGCGCCAGAACCGCCTTGGCGCCGAGACCGCGCGTGTAGGCGGCCGCGGCGGCCATGGCAGGACCTGAATCGCGACGCGACGGCTCGACCAGGATGTCGATCTCCACGCCGATGTCACGGGCCTGGCTCTCGCACATGAAGCGATAGGCGTCGTTGGTGGCAATCACGGGCTTGGCGAACAGGCTGCGGTCGGCGACGCGGAGCAACGTCTGCTGGAAGGTCGATTGCTTGCCCAGCAGCGGGACGAACTGCTTGGGCATGCTCTCGCGCGACAGCGGCCACAGGCGCTTGCCGGAGCCTCCGACGAGGATAACGGGCGTGATGAGCGACATTGCGACAGCTTTCGTTGCCTGAGGGGGCTTTATCGGGCGGCTTCGGCGGCCGCGTGCCGGGCCGCGATATAGCCGAACGTAAGGGCCGGGCCAATGGTGATGCCTGCTCCCGGATAGGTGCCGCCCATGACGCTGGTCATGTCGTTTCCGGCGGCATAGAGGCCCCGGATGGGCGCGCCCTGCTTGTCGAGGACCCGGGCATGGCCGTCGACCCGCAGGCCCAGGAAGGTCCCGATATCGCCCGGGATCAGCTTCATCGCATAGAACGGTGCTCGCTCGAGTGGCGCCAGGCAGGGATTGGGACTGTGCGTGGGGTCGCCGTTGAAGCGGTGGTAGGCGTCCGTGCCCTTGCCGAAATCCGGGTCTTCTCCCCGGGCCGCATTGGCATTGAAGCGCTGGATCGTGTCTTGCAGAACCTGTGAATCAACCCCGATCTTGTCGGCCAGATCGCTCCAGCTTGCCGCACTCAGCAGGTAGCCATTGCGGATATGGGGGCCGAGCGGCAGCGGCGCCGGGCCGATGGCGCCCATGCCGTAGCGGCGAATGGCGCGGTGGTCGCACAGCAGCCAGCAACTCGTTTCGGCGCGATCGCGGCAGGCCTCCACCATCGCCGGGACGAAATCGTGATAGGAGGCCGATTCGTTGGCAAAGCGCCGACCGGCTGGATCGACGGCGATGTAGCCGGGCTTGCCGCGCTCGTAGAAGTGCGGGAACGGCAAGGTCTTTCCGTCCGGCTGCGGCACCAGCGAAACCGGGACCCAGGCCGCGGGATAGGCCACGTCCTCGGCCAGCGCGCCGCCGGCGGACTGGCCGAGCCGGATGCCGTCGCCGCGATTGCCCGGCGGCGGTGCCGAGCGATGGGCGTGGCCGTCGCGGACATGGCCGTAGTAGCGGCTCTTCAGTTCGTCGTCGGCGGGGAAGCCGCCGCAGGCCAGCACGACGCCGCGACGCGTCCTGATCTCCTGCCGCTTGCCGTCGCGCAGCACGACGGCACCGGTGATCGTGTCGTCGCGCTGCAGCAGCTCGACGACCGGACTGTCGAGCCACAGCTCGATGCCTCGTTCCTCCGCCGATAGCGCGAGGGCCGCGATCAGGCCATTGCCGTTGGTGAGGCGCGTGCCGCGATCGTGGTTCAACCGGTCGATCGCGTACCGCGCCGTCATGGCCGCGACGTGGAGTGCCGATCGCGTGGAGCGCGTCATCTTGAAGACATGGGGCAGGTCGTTGCGGCCGAGCATCATGCCGCCGAATGCCATCATGGTGCGCAGCGGTGCGCGCAACTGGTCGAACCGCTTTCCCAGCCGCCGTCCATCGAACGGCAACGGCAGCAGCGAGCGGCCGCCCTGCGCAGCGCCGGGCTTTGTCGGGTGATAGTCCGCCCAGATCGGCACGGCTTCGTAGCGCACATGCGTGTTGTTCTCGATGAACTCGACGGCGGGATTGCAGTTGTCGAGGAAGGCGTTGGCGAGCTCGAGGTTGAGCCGGTTGCCGGCCTCGTGCTGAAGATAGGTGAGCGCGTCTTCCTTGGAGTCGGCGATGCCGAGCGCTCTTCCGTGCCGGTTGCCCGGGATCCAGATGACGCCGGCCGAGTAGGCGGTCGTTCCCCCGAACAGCTTCTCCTTCTCGACCATCAGCACGTCGAGACCCGCATGCGAGGCTGTGAGGGCCGCGGAGAAGCCGGCGGCGCCGGATCCGACGACCAGCAGGTCGGTTTCGATCATGTGGTGGATCCGCCGGTGCCGCCGGACTGCCGCTCGAGGTTCTCGTCGCGCCGCCGCCGCGCCTCGTTTTCGAGCGCTTCGGCGAGAGCCGGAATGTGGGAGGCGATCTCGTAGAAGTCGCTGGCGTAGAGGACGAGAAGGGTGCACGGCTTGACGGTGGCGATGGAGGCGGTGCGCGGCTGGCGGTTCAGCAGGGACATCTCGCCGAAGAAGGCACCCTCGCCGAGACGCACGGTGCCGCCGGTCGGCAGGCGAACCTCGACCTCGCCGCTGGTGATGAAGAACATCGAGTCGCCCGGGTCCCCGCGTCGCAGCACCATGACGCGCGCGGGATAGTACCGGGTACGCAGCTTGCCCACGATTTCCGAGAGGGTGACGACGCCCAGTGAGGCGAAGATCGGCACGCGCGCCACCTGGTCCCATACCCGGAGATATTCGCGTCTCCGTTCCTCCTGCGCGAACCCGGTGGCGAGCACGCCGGTCATCAGTGCCAGGACCGCGATGCCGCTGATCATCAGCAGCGAACCGATGATCCGGCCAGCCGGAGTGAGCGGCACGACGTCGCCATAGCCGGTCGTCGTCAGGGTGACGACCGACCACCACATGGCATTGGGCAGGCTGCCGAACTGCTGCGGCTGGCCTTCGCGCTCCGCGATGTGCGCGCCGGTCGCGGCGGACATCAGCAGGATCGCGAACACGATCAGCACGCTGGCGATTGGTGCGCGTTCGTTGGAGATCACGCGCACCAGGGTGCCGAAGGCCGGCGCATGCAGGCCGAGCTTCAGGATCCAGAGGATGCAGAAGACCGATGCTGCGTCGGCGCCCACGATGCTGTAGCCGCCGGCCAGCATGACGGCAGGCATGACGGCCAGCAGGCCGATCAATCCGGGCAGGCTTCCCGCCCAGCGCAGCCGCGCCATCGTGGGCGACATGTCGGCGAGCTGCGCCCACTCCGGCGCCACCCACAGGCGGGCCAGATACTCGATCAGGAAGAAGAACGTCACACCCCAGATCGCGCCCCGCAGGACGTAGCGGTGCGGGGTCAGCATGTCGTCGATCGAGAGCAGGATCACGGCGAGCAGGCCGATGCCGAGGACGGTCAGATGGGCCTTCCGCCAACGGCGCGCGCCGGGCGTAGGGTCATTAGGACGCAGGATGTCGAAAACCTGCGCGCGAAGCGTCTTCTCGGCGACCGTCACGGAGGGACCATAGTCGGGCTGGCCTGCGAATTGCAACGCGGGGACGCCCGGTCTACCGTCCCGGTCTTTCCCGGACAAAGAGGTTTGCAGCAAGGTGGTCAGCGATTTGCGCATTGCCGTCGATATCGGCGGCACGTTTACGGACGTCGTGTTGGAAGAGGGAAGCCGTCGGATTACACGCAAGCTGCTGACGACGCCGCAGCGACCTGAGGAGGCAGTTCTCGAGGGAATGCGCCTGATCCTGAGGGATGCGGGCAGGGGCTTCGCCGATGTCGCGGTATTCGTCCATGGCACCACCCTCGCGACCAATGCTGTCATCGAGCGTCGCGGCGCACGCACCGCGCTGATCGCCACGGAGGGTTTTCGCGATGTCCTCGATATCGCCAACGAGAGCCGCTACGACCAGTACGATCTCTCCATCGAGAAGCCGAAGCCGCTGGTGCCGCGCGCCTTGCGTCACACCATCCCCGAGCGCATGGACGTGCATGGCAAGGTCCGCCTGGCGCTCGACGAAGGGTCGGTGAAGGCACTCGCCGCGACGCTCAAGGCCGAGGGCATCGTGAGTGTCGCCGTGTCTTTCATGCATTCCTACGTGAACCCGGCGCATGAGCGGCGGGTGAGGGACATCCTGAAGGCCGAGTTGCCCGATCTCTGGGTCACGCTGTCCAGCGAGGTTTGCCCCGAGGTTCGCGAATACGAGCGCACCTCGACGGCAGTGGCCAATGCCTATGTGCAGCCGCTGATGGATTCATATCTCGCGCGCATGCAGGCCGCGCTCGCGGTGGAGAAGTTCACCGGCACGATCTATCTCGTGACCTCCGGCGGCGGTCTCACCGCCATCGAGACGGCGCGGCGGTTCCCGGTACGCCTGGTGGAATCCGGCCCTGCAGGCGGTGCGATTTTTGCAGCAGGTGTGGCGGCGCGCGCCGGTGAGAAGCGGGCGCTCTCCTACGACATGGGTGGCACCACGGCCAAGATCTGCCTGATCGACGACTACCAGCCGCACACCGCGCGTCTCTTCGAGGTCGACCGGGCGGCGCGCTTCCTCAAGGGCTCCGGCCTGCCGGTGCGCATCCCGGTGATCGAGATGGTCGAGATCGGTGCGGGCGGGGGCTCGATCGCCCGGCTGGATGCGCTGAAGCGCGTCACCGTCGGGCCCGAGAGCGCCGGCGCCGAGCCCGGCCCGGCCTGCTATGGACGCGGCGGCCGGCATCCCGCCGTGACCGACGCCAACGTCGTGCTGGGTACGATCGATCCCGCGCATTTCGCGGGTGGCTCGATCGCGCTCGACATCGAAGCGGCGCGCGGCGCCGTCGAACGCGACGTTTCGGAGGGTATCGGCCTTTCCACCGAGATGGGCGCCTATGCCGTTTATGAGATGGTGTCGGAGAACATGGCGAGCGCGGCGCGCGTGCATGCGGTCGAACGCGGCTCCGTCGTCAACCAGTACACGCTGATCGCCTTCGGCGGCGGCGCGCCGCTCCATGCCGCGCGCGTGGCCGAGAAGATCGGCGTGCAGCGCGTGATCGTACCGCCCAATGCCGGTGTCGGCTCGGCGGTCGGCTTCCTGGCCGCGCCCGTGTCGTTCGAGCTGGTGCGCAGCCGCTACATGCGTCTCGATGCTTTCGATGCCGCGGCAGCAAGCGAGCTGCTGGAGGAGATGAGCAAGGAGGCGACCGCATTGGTCGCGCCGGGTGCACGCGGCCTGCCGACCTTCGAGCGTCGTGTCGCCTTCATGCGCTATGTCGGGCAGGGCCATGAGATCATGGTGACTTTGCCGCAGCGGCCGCTGACCGTGGCCGATACGGATGCCCTTCGCGAGGCCTACGAGCGCGATTATGGCGTTCTCTTCGAGCGGCACATCCCCAATGCGGCCATCGAGATCCTGAGCTGGTCCGTTCAGGTCTCGACCGAGGCCAAGCAGCCCGAAGCCCAGGGCAAGGCGGGCAACGCTCCGTCGCCGCAGCCGGTCGGCCGGCGCCCGGTGTTCGACGGCCGCAGCGGAAAGACCGCGGACGTGCCGGTCTATCGCCGCGAGAAGCTGCCGCCGGGCAGCGCCTTCCCCGGGCCGGCGATCGTGGCCGAGGACGAGACCTCGACCTTCATCTCCGCCAGTTTTGCCGCGCACATAGATGCGTCCGGCTGTATCGTCATGGATCGCAAGGACGCGTGAGGAGCAACCCATGAGCCAGTCCAACAGCGTCGGCCTGATCGACCTCCAGATCATGTGGAACCGCCTGATCGCCGTGGTGGAGGAGCAGGCGCAGACCCTGATGCGCACCGCCTTCAGCCCGATCGTGCGCGAATGCGGCGACCTCTCCGCCGGTGTCTTCGACCTGCAGGGCCGCATGCTGGCCCAGGCCGTGACCGGCACGCCGGGTCACGTGAATTCGATGGCCGAATCGGTGAAGCACTTCCTGCGCTATTTCCCGGTCGAGACGATGAAGCCGGGCGACGCCTACATCACCAACGATCCGTGGATGGGCACCGGCCATCTCAACGACTTCGTCATTACCACGCCGTGCTTCCGCAACGGCAAGCTGGTGGCGCTGTTCTCCTGCACCAGCCATCTCATGGACATCGGCGGCATCGGCTTCGGCCCGGACGCCACCGACGTGTTCATGGAGGGGCTCTATATCCCCATGCTGAAGCTGTTCGACCAGGGCAAGGCCAACGAGACGCTGATGGCGATGATCCGCGCCAACACGCGCCAGCCGGTCGACACTGAGGGCGACGTCTACTCCCTGGCCGCCTGCAACGATGTCGGCGCGCGCCGCCTCGTCGAGATGATGGACGAGTTCGGCATCGACTCGCTGGACGGGCTGGGCGACCACGTCATCGCGCGCTCGCGCGAGGCGGTGCTGGCCGAGATCGCCAAGCTGCCGAAAGGCACCTGGCACAACAGCATGACGGTCGACGGCTACGACGAGCCGGTGACGCTGAAAGCGGCTCTGACCATCTCCGACACGGGAATCCATGTAGACTTCAGCGGCACGACTGGCGTGTCGCGGCGTGGCATCAACGTGCCGCATGCCTATACGACGGCCTACACAGTGTTCGGCCTTGGCTGCGTGGTCTCCACGCACATCCCGAACAATGCGGGCTCGCTCGAGCCGCTGACGGTTTCTGCGCCGGAAGGTTGCATCCTGAACGCGCCCAAGCCGACCGCCGTCGCCTCGCGCCACGTCATCGGCCAGATGCTGCCCGACGTGACCTTCGGTTGCCTGCGCCAGGTGGTGCCGGAGCGCGTGCCGGCCGAGGGGACTTCGTGCCTGTGGAACATCAACGTGCGCGGCCGCTTGAAGGGCGGCGAGGGCGGCAACTACGGCTTCGGCATGGCGATCACCTCGAACGGCGGCACCGGCGCGCGCGCCGACAAGGACGGTCTGTCGGCCACGGCCTATCCCAGCGGTGTGCGCGGCACGCCGGTCGAGATCGCCGAGACGCAGACGCCGCTGATCTTCTGGCGCAAGGAATTCCGGCCCGATTCGGGCGGTGCCGGGCGCACGCGCGGCGGCCTCGGCCAGATCATGGAGATCGAAAGCGGCATCGGCGAGCCGTTCGATTTGCTCGCCGCCTTCGACCGCATCGACTACCCGGCCCGCGGTCGCGACGGCGGTGGCGACGGCGAGGCGGGCGTGGTGGCATTGAAGTCCGGTCAGCCGCTGAAGGGCAAGGGCTTCCAGCTGATCCCCCCGGGGGAGCGGCTGATGGTCCTGACGCCAGGCGGTGCCGGCATCGGCGCACCGAAGGAACGCGATCGCACTCAGGTCGCCAACGACCTGGCCGACGGCCTGATCACGAGCGAGACGGCTGAGAAGGTCTATGAATTCAAGCCGCCGCAGGCCGCCGAGTAGGCCGGAGGCTGGATACGGGGAAGAGTGTCAACTGAGGGATCAAAGGGGGCTCGGATGAAGCTGGGACGCAGAAATGCCTTGAAGGCGGGCGTGGGTGTCGGCGCGATGGCGGTGGTCGGCGCGCCGGCCGTGGTGATGGGGCAGGCGGCTCTCAAGCTGCCGCTGGCGACGGTGTGGCCGGACGGCAATTTCCACACGGTCAACGTCAAGCGCTTCGCCGAAGAGGTGAAGAAGGAGACGAACGGCGCCGTCGACATCGACGTGAAGGCGGGCGGCCAGCTCGGCTTCAAGGGGCCCGAGCAGATGCGCGCCGTGCGCGACGGTCTCGTGCCGATGGCCGACATCCTCAACATCCAGCAGATCGGCGACGAGCCGATCTTCGGTGTTGAGGGTATCCCTTTCATCTCGAACAACATCGAAGAGCTCAAGGTGCTGCACAAGTACCTGCGGCCCGAGTACGAGAAGGTGCTGCTGAAGAACAACCAGACGATGCTCTACACGGTGCCGTGGCCGACGCAGTACCTGCATCTCAAGGTCAAGGCCGAGTCGCTCGACGCGCTGAAGGGGATCAAGATCCGCGTTCCGGACAAGAACGCCCAGGAGATGTGCAGCGCCATCGGCATGGCGCCGGCGCTGATCCCCTGGGGCGAGACGATCGCGGCACTGTCCTCGGGCGCCGTCTCCGGCGTGTCGACCTCGTCGGTGTCTGGCGTCGACGGCAAGTTCTGGGAGTTCCTGAAGTTCTTCCACCAGACCAACCATGCCTGGTCGTCGGAGATCGTCACGATCAACAACGACACCTGGAAGAAGGTGTCGCCCGCCAACCAGAAGATCATCGTCGACCTGGCCAAGAAGCTCGAGCCGGAATTCTGGGCCTCGTCGCTTCAGGCCGACAAGGACAGCAACGCCAAGCTGATTGCGGGCGGCATGCAGCTCGTGATTCCGTCGGCGGCGATGACCGCCGAACTCCAGAAGAAGACGGCGCCGATGATCGCCGAGTTCTACAAGCGCGTTCCGGCGGCGGAGAAGCCGATCAAGGCCTACCTCGCCGAAATGAAGCGCGCGTGAGCGGCCACGGTCCGAATCCCAATGCGGGCGCGCCGCAGCCGCTGCGCGCCTTCCTCGACGGGATCGACCAACTCGGCCGCCTCGATGGCTGGCTGGGCGCCGCCTGCCTGGTGGCGCTCACCTGCCTGATGCTGGGCGAGGTGCTGTTGCGCGCGTTGTCGGACATCTTCCCGTGGGTGCCGTCCGATATCCCCGTCGCTTGGGAATACAGCTCGTATCTGATGGCGGCGGCCTTCACCTTCGGCGCCGCCATGACGCTCCGTGCCGGCGGTCATATCCGCGTCACGCTGGTCGTGGCGCGGGTCACTCCGAAGGTGCGGCGCTGGCTCGAGACGGTCCTGGCCGCGCTTGGCGTTACCTTCTCGGGTTATCTCGCGGTAGCGATGGTGAACTTCACCTGGCGGAGCTTCGCGTCGGACCAGGTGTCGATTTCCAGCGCCACGCCGCTATGGATTCCGCAAGCCCTCGTGACGTTCGGCATCTGTCTGCTGGTAATGCAGTTCGTTGCGCGCTTCTTCCAGGCCCTTTTCGGCCTGCCGCTCGAGGACGTGAACATGCGGGCCGGCTCGGTCACGGAATGACCGTCGAATGGCCTGGGGCGTGAGTTAGCTGCGATGATCGAAATCGTCATTACAATGTTCGTCGTGCTGTTCGCCTTCCTGGCGGGCGGCCTGTGGATCGGCTGGACGCTCGCCGTCACCGGCACGGTCCTTCTCGCGATCTTCCGCGACATCCCGCTCGACAAGCTGCTGGCGCAGTACACCTGGAACATCCTGACGACGCAGGAACTGCTGGCCCTGCCACTGTTCATCATCATGGGCGAGATCCTGTTCCGGACGCGGCTGTCGCAGACGCTCTTCCGCGGTCTCTCGCCCTGGGCCGCGCTGCTGCCGGGACGGCTGCTGCATGTGAACGTCATCGGCTGCACCATCTTCGCTGCCATCTCGGGCTCCTCGGCCGCGACGACCCAGGTGGTGGGCCGCATCTCGCTCACGGAGCTGCTGAAGCGCGGATACTCCAAGGACGTTGCGGTCGGCTCACTCGCCGGTGCCGGGACACTCGGGTTCCTGATCCCGCCCTCCAACATCATGATCATCTACGGCGTGCTGGGCGACGTCTCGATCGCCAAGCTCTTCACCGCGGGCTTCATCCCGGGCTTCCTGCTCGCCGGCTGCTTCATGGGCTGGATCATGCTCCACACGGCGCTGAAGCCGGAGCTGATACCAGCGAGCGAGCGCAAGGTGCGCGTCGCCACCGCTGCCGAATTCCTGACCTCGGTCCGCGAGCTCGGACCGGCGGTGTTCCTGATCCTCTGCGTGCTCGGCTCGATGTATGGCGGCCTCGCCACGCCCTCGGAGGCCGCAGCGGTCGGCGTGCTGGGAGCGCTCGTGGTGGCCGGAATCCAGCGGGAACTCTCGCGGGCGGCCCTCAAGGCGATCGCCGTCGGCTCGGTACAAACCTGCGCCATGATCGCGCTGATCGTGCTCGGCGCCTCGATCCTCGGCAGTGCGGCGGCGTTTCTCGGCATTCCCGCGGCCGTCGCGGAGTTCGTGAAGAGCCTCGGCCTGTCCTCGTTCATGCTGATCGTGGCGCTGATCGTCTTCTACCTGATCCTCGGCTGTTTCCTCGACGGGTTCAGCATGATCGTGATGACCCTGCCGATCGTCATGCCGATCGTGAAGGCTGCTGGCTTCGATCCGATCTGGTTCGGTGTCTTCCTCGTCCTCGTGGTGGAAATGGCGCAGATCACCCCGCCGGTCGGTTTCAACCTTTTCGTGATCCAGGGCCTGACGGACGACGGGCTCGGCTACATCGCCCGCGTGACGTTGCCCTATCTTGCGATCATGGTGCTGTTCACCATGGTCATCGCCGTTTTCCCCGACATTGCCCTCTGGCTTCCGCGCTACCTCAGCAGCTAGTCTGCCCTCGGGGCAACGAGGGGAACTGAATGGAACCGCGGCAGGTCAGGACGTCGGCCGATGCGCTGAAGATCGTCAAGCAGCGAGGCCTCACCCACGTGAAGGTGGGCGTCCACGACATCGACGGCATCCTGCGCGGCAAGTACATCCACGTCGACAAGTTCCGGTCCGCGCTGGAAGGCGGCTTCGGCTTCTGCGACGTGGTGCTGGGCTGGGACATGAACGACCAGCTCTACGACAACGTCACCTACACCGGCTGGCATTCGGGCTATCCCGACGCCAACGTCCGCATCCTGCCCGAGACCTGCCGCGAGATCGCGACCGAGCCCGGCAACCTGATGTTCCTCTGCGAGTTCGTGGACAAGGCCGAGGAGATCTGTCCGCGCGGCACGTTGCGACGTGTGCTGTCCCGGGCGAAAAAGCTCGGTTTCGACGTCAAGGTCGGCTTCGAATACGAGTTCTTCGTCTTCGCCGAGACGCCCGAATCGATCCGCGAGAAGGGATATCGCAACCTGAAGCCGATCTCGCCGGGCTTCTTCGGCTACTCGGTCCTGCGCAATTCGGTCCTGTCCGATTGGTACAGGGACCTGCTCGCGATGTGCGAGGCGATGGACATGGGCATCGAGGGCCTGCACACGGAGACCGGCGCCGGCGTGCTGGAAGCCGCGCTCCGGGTCGACGATGCGCTGGCCGCCACCGACAAGGCCGCGCTGTTCAAGATCTTCACCAAGGTACTGGCGCAGAAGCGCGGCTGGCTCGCCACCTTCATGGCCAAATGGTCGAAGGACTGGCCGGGCTGCGGCGGCCACATGCACATGTCGCTGTGGAAGGGCGGCAAGCCGGTCTTCTTCGACGAGAAAGCGCCGTATCGCATGAGCAAGACGATGCGCCAGTTCGTCGGCGGCCAGGCGGCGCTGATGCCCGAACTGTTGGGCATGGTCGCCTCGAACGTGAACTCCTACCGCCGCCTGATCCCCGGCTTCTGGGCGCCGACCGCCTCGACCTGGGGCGTCGAGAATCGCACCACCTCGCTGCGCGTCATTCCGGGCTCGGCCAAGTCGACCCGGGTCGAGTATCGCGTCGCCGCTGCCGACGCCAATCCCTATCTCGCGATCGCCGCGGCCATCGGCTCGGGCCTGTGGGGTGTCGAGAACGACATTGATCCCGGCGAGCCGGTCATGGGCAATTCCTACGAGAAGAAGCACCCCGCGAAGTCGCAGCTGCCGCGGACGCTCATGGAAGCGGCGGGACGGCTCAAGGCTTCGAAGCCTGCCCGCGACCTCTTCGGCGACGCCTTCGTCGATCATTATTCCGCAACACGGGAGTGGGAAGAGCGGGAGTTCCGCAAGGCCATCACGGACTGGGAACTCGACCGTTACATGGAAATCATCTGATGCCATCCGCAACGGCGCTCGTCGGCAACTGGAACTTCCCGACCTCCATCCGTTTTGGCGCCGGCCGCATCCGTGAACTTCCCGAGGCCTGCAAGGCGGTGGGCTTGAAGCGACCGCTGCTGGTCACAGATCCGGGCTTGGCCAGGCTGCCGATGATCTCCGAGGCGACGCTGGCCTTGCGGAAGGCGGGCATCGAGGTCGCGGTGTTCAGCGACGTTAAGCCCAATCCCGTGGCGGCGAACGTCGAAGCGGGCGTGCGCGTGCTGCGCGCGGGCAAGCATGACGGCGTCATCGCCTGGGGCGGCGGCTCGGGCATCGACACAGGCAAGGCCATCGCCTTCATGGCGGGGCAGACGCGGCCGCTTTGGGACTTCGAGAATGTCGGCGACTGGTACACGCGTGCCAATCCGGCCGGCATCCATCCCTCGATCGCCGTGCCGACGACCGCCGGCACCGGCTCGGAAACCGGCCGTGCCGCGGTGATCACCAATGCCGAAACGCACACAAAGAAGGTCATCTTCCACCCGAAGATGATGCCGCAACTCGTCATCGCCGATCCCGAGCTGACAGTCGGCCTGCCTGCCAGGCTCACGGCCGGCACCGGCATGGATGCGTTCATCCACTGTTTCGAGGCCTACTGCGCGCCGGGTTATCACCCCTACGCGGAAGGCATTGCCGTCGAAGGCATGCGTCTCGTGAAGGAGAACCTCGCGCGCGCCGTCAAGGACGGCCGGGACATCGAGGCCCGCGGTCACATGCTGGCGGCGTCGCAGATGGGGTCGACGGCCTTCCAGAAGGGGCTGGGCGCCATCCATTCGCTGTCCCATCCCGTGGGCGCCGTGCTGGACACGCATCACGGCCTGACCAACGCCGTGGCCATGCCCTACGTGGTGCAGTTCAATCGTTCGGCCATCGAGGAGAAGGTCGTGCGCCTCGCTCGCTGGCTCAACCTGCGCACCGCCACCTTCGATGGCTTCATGCAATGGACGCTCGATCTGCGCCGCGAGGTCGGTATTCCCCATACGCTGGCCGATCTCGGTGTGAAGACCGAGCATCTCGACCGTTTAGCGGAGATGGCGGCGGTCGATCCCACGGCCGGCGGCAACCCGGTCAAAGCAGGGGTGCCTGAGATGCGCAGGATGTACGAGGCCGCCGTCGCGGGGAGGCTCTGATGTCCACCGTATTCCCGACCCAGGCCCGCGTCGTCATCATCGGCGGCGGCATCATGGGCTGCTCGACCGCCTATCATCTGGCTAAGCACGGCTGGAAGGACGTAGTGCTGCTTGAGCAGGGGCGGCTGAGCGGCGGCACGACCTGGCATGCGGCGGGTCTAGTGGGGCAATTGCGCAGCGTCCAGAACCTGACGCGGCTGATCCGCTACAGCACCGAGCTCTATTCGAAGCTCGAGGCCGAGACTGGCCTCGCTACCGGCTGGAAACGATCCGGCTCGCTCATCGTGGCGCGCACCGAGGAGCGGATGACCCTGTTGCGCCGCTCCGCCGCCATGGCCGCCGCGCAGGGCGTGGAGTGCGAGCCGCTGACGCCGCAGCAGGCCGGCGACAAGTATCCGATCATGCGCACCGACGATCTCGTCGGCGCGGTGTGGCTGCCGGGTGACGGCAAGGCCAACCCGGCCGACATCACGCAGTCCCTCGCCAAGGGCGCTCGCAACGGCGGCGTTCGCATCTTCGAGAAGGTGCGCGTCACCTCGATCGACACCGAGGACGGCCCGACGGGCCCGCGCGTCACGGGCGTGCAGACGACCGAAGGGGCTATCAAGGCCGAGATCGTCGTCAACTGCGGTGGCCAGTGGGCGCGCCAGCTCGGTCGCATGGTCGGCGTGACGGTGCCGCTCTATTCCTGCGAGCACATGTACATCGTCACGGAGAAGATGGAGAACGTGCCGCGCGACCTGCCGGTGATGCGCGATCCCGACGGCTACATCTACTTCAAGGAAGAGGTCGGCGGCCTGCTGATGGGCGGCTTCGAGCCCGAGGCCAAGCCGTGGAACAAGGACGTCATTCCCGACGATTTCGAGTTCGGCATGCTGCCGGACGACTGGGACCAGTTCCAGATCCTGATGGATAACGCGCTGATCCGCGTGCCGTCGCTGGAGAAGACCGGCATCAAGACTTTCATGAACGGGCCAGAGAGCTTCACGCCCGACATGAACTACATCCTGGGCGAGGCGCCGCAGGTGCGCGGCTTTTATGTCGGCGCCGGGTTCAACTCGATGGGCATCGCCAGCTCGGGCGGTGCGGGCATGGCGCTGGCGGAATGGATCGTCGCCGGCGAGCCGACGATGGATTTATGGCCGGTCGACATCAGGCGCTTCGCGGGCTTCCACGGCAACGATGCCTGGCTGCGCAGCCGCGTCGCCGAGACTCTCGGCCTGCACTACAAGATGCCGTGGCCGCAGCGTGAGCAGGAGAGCGGCCGTCCGTTCCGCCGCTCGCCGCTCTACGATCGGCTCAAGGCGCGCGGTGCCTGGTTCGGCAACAAGATGGGCTGGGAGCGGCCCAACTGGTTCGCCGGCACTGGCAAGACGCCCGACATGAATTATGGCTGGGGCCGCGGCGCACCCGGCGGTTGGTTCGATGCGGTTGCTGCCGAGCATCGTGCGACCCGCGAGGGCGTGACGGTCGCCGACGAGACCTCGTTTGGAAAATTTCTGGTGCAGGGGCGCGATGCCGAAGCCGTGCTGCAACGGCTTTGCGCCAACGATGTCGCCGTGCCGGTGGGCCGGACCGTCTATACCGGCGTCCTGAACGAGCGCGGCACCTTCGAGAGCGATCTCACCATTGCGCGCCTGGCCCGCGACAAGTTCCTGGTCATCACGGGCTCGGCCCAGCCGATGCGCGACATGGACTGGCTCGGCCGCCACATGCCGGCCGATGCAAATGCCGTGCTGACCGATGTGACATCGGGTTGGACGGTGCTGTCGGTCATGGGACCGAAGAGCCGCGAGCTGTTGCAGAAGGTGAGCAAGGCCGATCTCTCGAACGAGGGCTTCCCGTTCGCCACGATCCGCGAGATCGGCATCGGCTACGCCACCGTGCTTGCCTCGCGCCGCACCTACATGGGCGAACTGGGCTGGGAGCTCTACGTGCCCGTCGAGTTCGCCGTCACCGTCTTCGAGACGCTGCATGAAGCGGGGGCGGGGCTCGGCCTGCATGACATGGGTTACTACGCCATCGAGACGCTGCGCCTGGAAAAGGCATACCGTGCCTGGGGCCGCGAGCTGACGCCCGATGACACGCCGTTTCAGGCGGGTCTCGGCTGGGCGGTAAAGCTCGACAAGCCGGGCGGTTTCATCGGCCAGAAAGCGCTACTCGAGGCCAAGGACAAGCCGCTCACCCGGCGGCTCGTATCGGTGGTGCTGCAGGACGGCGAGCCGCTGCTATGGGGCGGCGAGGCGCTGCTGCGCGACGGCAAGCCGGTCGGCGATCTCACCTCGGCGGGCTACGGCCACACGCTCGGCGCCTCCGTTGGCCTCGGTTACGTGAAGCGCACCGACGGTGCGGCGATCGACGCCGACTGGCTGGAGGGCGGCCGCTTCGAGGTCGATCTTGCCGGCACGAAGCTCGCGGCGAAGGTCTCGCTGCGAGCGCCCTACGATCCGGCAGGTGGGCGCATCAAACTCTAGGAAGCAACTTTAGGGGGAGTGTGGGCATGCGTCTGTTGGTGGCTCTCGCGACGGCGGTGCTTGCGCTGTCAGGCGTGGCACGGGCTCAGGAAGTCGTCGTCTACACGTCATACGAACGCGAAGACCTCGCTCCCTACAAGGCGCGCGCCGAGAAGGACCTGCCCGGCATCACCATCCGCTGGGTGCATGACGCCAACGGCGTGCTGACGGCCCGCCTGCTTGCGGAGAAGGCCAACCCGCGCGCCGATGCGGTCTGGGGCGTCGCGGCGTCGAGCCTCGGCCAGCTCGCGGATGCCGATGTGCTGCTGCCCTATGCTCCGCCCGGCCTCGACAAGATTCCTGCCAAGTTCCGCGATCCCGTGAGTCCGCCGCGCTGGTTCGGCAATTCTGCCTGGGTAGCCGCCATCGTGTTCAACGAAGCGGAAGCCAAGGGTATTCCCAAGCCCGAGACCTGGGCGGACCTCACCAAGCCTGTCTACAAGGGCAAGATCGTGATGCCGCATCCGCTCTCGTCCGGAACCGGCTTCCTCGACGTCTCGGCCTGGCTGCAGGCCTTCGGCGAGGCCGAGGGCTGGAAGTTCATGGATGGGCTGCACGAGAACATCTGGCGCTACACCCACTCGGGCTCGCAGCCCGCGACGCTCGCGGCGCGCGGCGAGGCGGTGGTCGGTATCGCCTTCGACATCCGCGCGGCACGCGAGTTGGCGCAGGGCGCGCCGGTGGCGATCGTGTTCCCCGAGAAGGGGTTGGGGTGGGAGATGAACGCATTTGCCGTCGTGAAGGGTGCGCCGCACCTGGAAGCTGCGAAGAAGCTCGCCGACTGGGCGGCATCCGACGCGGCGATGCAGATGTACGCCGAGACGCGCGCGGTTGCGGCGCGGCCGGAATTCTCCAAGCCAGTCAAGAACCTGCCGACGAACCTCGCCGACCTGCTGATGGTGAATGACTTCGCCTGGGCCGCGGCCAATCGCGAGCGCATCCTCGCCGAATGGTCCAAGCGCTATGACAACAAGGCCGATCCGAAGAAGTAGGAGCGGCTAGCCGCTCAGTGTGACGGCGCGGCCTGTCCGGCCGCTTCCGCCGCCGTCGTCTTGAGGCGCGTCTCTGCCAGTTCGCCGGCGGCTTCGAGGATCGGATAGGCGACCGTCGTCAGGTGGCCGTTGATCCGCTTCAGGTCGCGGATCACGTCCATGTGGATCGAGCTGGTCTCGATCGATTCCGGCCTGCCTTCGCGCAGGCGGGCATAGTGGCTGTCGGCGGCATGGGCCTCGGCCTCGCGGATCGCGGTCTTCTCGGCGACCAGGCGGCGTGCCAGCGTGATGTCGCGGGTCGTGAAGACGTTCAGCGCCAGCCGGAGATTGTCGAGGACGCGGGCGTGGAAGGCGCGCAGCTCCGCCGTGCCCTCGGCCGAGAAGGAGTAGCGGTTCTTGATCTTCTTGGCGGCCAGTTCCATCAGGTTCTTGTCGATGATGTCGCCGGCATGTTCGAGATTGGTCACGAAGGTCAGGATCTCGACGTAGCGCTTGCCGTCGTCTTCACCGAGTTCCGTGCGCGAGGTCTGGATGAGGTAGAGCTTGATCGCCTCGTAAAGCGAGTCGACGGCATCGTCGGCGGTCTCGATCGCCTTCATGGCGCGCGCGTCGTTCTTCTCGAACACGTCCATCGTCTGGCGCAGCATGTCGGCGACCCTGTCGCCGAGATTGAGCGTCTCACGCATGGCGCAGGCCAGCGCCTCGGCCGGCGTGTCGAGCACGTTGGGATCGAGGTTGCGCGGCTTGCCGGGGTCGTCCGTTTGCGGGCGGTCGGGAACGAGGCGGCGGCACAGGGCCGCCACGGGGCCGATCAGCGGCAGGAAGACGATCGCGGCCACGACGCTGAAGGCGGTGTGGAAGTTGACCAGCAGACGGCCGGGCGCCGGATCCAGGATCAGCAGCCACTGGTGCAACTGGCCGAGGAACGGCAGCAGCGCGAGGCCCACGAGCACGCGCGTGATGAGGTTGCCAAGCGGCAGCCGCCGCGCCTCCGTGTCGGTCGCGGCCTGGTCGAAATAGGGAGCGATCGCGCCGCCGATATTGGCGCCGATCACCATCGCCATGCCGAGCTTGGGATCGATGATGCCGCTCGAGGCGAAAGACATGACCAGCAGCACGGTCGACAGGCTGGAATGGATGAACCAGGTGGCGGCAGCCGCGATCAGCACGCCCATGACGTACTCGTCCTGCAGTCCCGACAGCACGGCCACGAAGGCCGGGGCGTTGCGCAGTGGAAGGGCGGCGGCTTCCAGCAGGTGCAGCGACAGCAGCATCAGGCCGAGGCCGATGGCGACGCGGCCGAGATGGCGCGCCCGGTCCGAGCTGTTCGAGAGGAAGGCGATGACGCCGGCTGCGATCATCAGCGGCGAGATCCAGCCGAGCGGGAAGGACAAGACCTGGGCCGTCAGCGTCGTGCCGACATTGGCGCCCAGCATCACCCCGAGGCCGATCGAGAGTGAGATCAGGCCGCGGCCGGCGAAGGAGGCGAGCAGCAGGGCGGTCGCGGTGCTGGACTGCAGGATGCCGGTCAGCACCACGCCGCCCGCGAAGGCAGAGAAGCGGTTGCGCGAACAGGCGCCGATGGCGCGCCGCAGCGTGGCCCCGAAGGCGCGTGTGAGGCCCGTGCGCACCATGCGCACACCCCACAGCAGCAGGCAGACGCTGCCCAGAACGTTCAGGATTGTGTCGACGCCTTGCATGTTCGCGGAATCCTACGCCTCGTCTTTCGATGATGAAAGTTTTTTGACTGTTTTGTTACGTCGCGTGCTTCAAGAGGCGAGCCGAGTCGCTTCATCCATGAACGCACGAACGAGCGCCACCCTCCGGCGCTCCTGCAGGCACACGGCATATTCCGCGACGGCCAGATCCTGATCGGCGATGCCGATGCGGCGGAAGCGGCGATCCTCGCCCAACTCGCTTGCGAACACCGCGCCGACGCCGAACCCGGCCGCCACTGCTTCGCGCACGCCTTCGCGCGTCTGAACCTCGACGATCGACGAGGGCCTGATATCGGCCGCCGCCATCGCCTGTTCAAGCACTTCCCGCGTGATCGAGCCTCGCTCGCGCAACACCAGCTCCTGGCCGTTGAGCGCGGAGAGCGGCGTGCGGCCGCGCTTCGCCAGCGCATGGCCCGCCGGAGCGAACAGGACGAGCCGGTCGGTGCGCAGGCGCACCGCGTGCAGGCGCGGGTCGGAAAGGCTCTTGGCCATCACCGCCACGTCGGCTTCGTGGCGCAAGAGGTGCTCCAGCACCACGGCGGAATTGTCGATCGACAGAGCGAAGGTGAGCCCGCCCGCGCGTTGGCGCAGCGCCGCCATGATCGGCACGACGTGGTGGGCGGAATCGGCGGCGATCCGCAGGTGCCCGCGCGTCAGCGCCCGCTCGCCCTGCAGCAGCGCCTGCGCCTCGTCCTGGAGGGCGAACAGGCGTGTCGTGACACCGTGGAGTTGCCGGCCGGTCTCGGTCGGCGTGACGCTGCGGCCGCGCCGGTCGAACAGGCGGACGCCATAGGCCTTCTCGAGCGCCGTCACCTGGCCCGAGAGATTGGGCTGGCTGAGGCCGGAGGCGCGGGCGGCGGCGGAGAAGGAGCCGGCTTCGGCGACGAGATGGAAGGCGCGGAGCTGGGTGGGCGTCATATATAGGAAACCAATAGTTAACATATGGATTATATACTGGACGGATAGACACCGCGAGCCGATCATCCGCGCCATGAACAAAATGCCTGCTGCCTCCGAAACCGGCGATCCGCTGCTGCTGACGCCCGGCCCGCTCACCACCTCGGCCAGCGTGAAGGAGGCCATGGTCCACGACTGGGGCTCGCGCGATCAGGGCTTCATCGCCATCAACAAGATGGTGCTGAGCAAGATCGTCGAGCTGGCGGGCGCCGAAGGCACGCACGTCACCGTGCCGGTGCAGGGCTCCGGCACCTTCGCGGTCGAGGCGATGATCACGAGCTTCGTGCCGAAGTCCGGCAAGCTGCTGGTCGTCATCAACGGCGCCTACGGGCAGCGCGCGAAGAAGATCGCCGAGATCGCCGGACGCGCCGTCGCCACCTACGAGACCCCGGAAGACACGCCGCCGGATCTGGCGAAGCTCGAAGCGATGCTGGTGGCCGATCCCGCCATCACCCACGTCTTCGCCGTCCACTGCGAGACCACCTCGGGCATCCTCAATCCCATCGCCGGCATTGCCGCGCTGGTGCAGAAGCAGAAGCGCCGCCTGCTGGTCGATTCGATGTCGGCCTTCGGCGCGCTCGAGATCGACGCGCACAACGTCTACTATGACGCGCTGGCGGCCTCCTCGAACAAGTGCCTCGAAGGCGTGCCGGGCCTCGGCTTCGTCGTCTGCCGCAACTCGGCCCTGGCCGAGTGCAAAGGCAACGCCACGACCTTGGTGCTCGACCTGCACGGCCAGGCCGAAGGCTTCGCCAAGACCGGCCAGTATCGTTTCACGCCGCCGATCCACGTCATCGTCGCGCTGGGCAAGGCGATCGAGGAGCACGGCGAAGAGGGCGGCGTCGAGGGACGCGGCAATCGCTATCGCGAGAATGCCAAGGTGCTGATCGACGGCATGCGCGCCATGGGCTTCCGCACCCTGCTGCCCAACGCGCTGCAGGCGCCGATCATCGTCACCTTCCACATGCCGACTGACCCTAAGTTCGTCTTCCAGAATTTCTATGACGGGCTCAAGGACCGCGGCTACGTGATCTATCCGGGCAAGCTCACCGTGGCGGATTCGTTCCGCATGGGCTGCATCGGCCGGCTGAACGCCGATCACATGCGCGGCGCCCTGGCGGCGGTGCGTGAGGTCCTGGACGAGATGCGGGTCACCAACGGTGGCCCGGCAATGGCGGCAGAGTAGGGGAACGAGACATGGCACCCGACAGCATGAACGTCAGTGGCGGCGACATCTCGGTCAACGGCCGCTCCTATCGTCTTCCCAAGCAGCCCGTCGTCGTGGTCTGCGTCGACGGCTCCGAGCCGGGCTATATCGAGCGCGCCGTCGAGGCGGGCGAGGCCCCGTGGTTCGGGAAGGTCCTGAAGGAGGGCACCAACCTTTTAGGCGACTGCGTGGTGCCGAGCTTCACCAACCCGAACAACCTGTCGATCGTCACCGGCCGGCCGCCGGCGGTCCACGGCATCTGCGGCAACTACTTCCTCGACCCCGATACGGGCAAGGAAGTGATGATGAACGATCCGAAGTTCCTGCGGGTCGAGACGCTGTTCCCGGCCTTCCAGCGCGCCGGCTGCCGCATCGCCGTCGTCACCGCCAAGGACAAGCTGCGCGGCCTGCTGGGCAAGGGCCTCGAGCTGGGCGCAGGCAAGGCCTGCTCCTTTTCGTCGGAGAAGTCGGACAAGGCGACGCTTGCGGAGAACGGTATCGACCATGTGAACGAGCTGGTCGGCATGGGCGTGCCGGACGTCTACAGCGCCGGCCTCTCGGAGTTCGTGTTCGCAGCCGGCGTCAAGCTGATGGAGCGCGACCGGCCGCAGATCATGTACCTGTCGACCACCGACTACATCCAGCACAAGCACGCGCCGGGCACGCCGGTCGCCAACGCCTTCTACGCGATGATGGACGGCTACCTCGGCAAGCTCGACGCGATGGGCTGCACCATCGTCGTCACCGCCGATCACGGCATGAACGCCAAGTTCGGCAGCGACGGCCAGCCCGACGTCATCTACCTGCAGGACCTGTTCGACGAATGGACGGGCAAGGACAAAGCCCGCGTCATTCTGCCGATCACCGATCCCTATGTGGTGCATCACGGCGCGCTGGGCTCCTTCGCGGTCGTCTATTGCGACAATCCCAAGGAATGGGCGGCCAGGCTGAAGGCGATGCCGGGCATCGAAGCGGCGCTCACCAAGGAAGAGGCGGCGGCCAGGTTCGAGCTGCCGGCCGATCGCCTGGGCGATCTCATCGTCGTCTCGACCCAGCACAAGGTGCTGGGCACCTCGGCCTCGCGGCACGATCTCTCGGGGCTTACCGAGCCGCTGCGCAGCCACGGCGGCATCTCCGAACAGCGCGTGCCGTTGCTCTGCAATCGCAAGCTCGCGAATGCGGACACCGGTTCGCATCGCTGGCGCAACTTCGACGCCTTCGATCTCGCCCTCAACCTCGTCGCCTGAGAGACCGCTAGAATGGACACCATCACCCGCACGGGCTCCGACGTCCGGCACGAGTATCTCCGCATCGCCGGCAAGAAGGTCGAGACCAAGGCGCGCTTGGAAGTACGCTTCCCGTGGGACAATCGGCTGGTCGGCACCGTGCCGCGCGCCACGCCCGAGCTGGTAGCCGAGGCCTTCCAGATCGCGCACGACTACAAGCCGAAGCTGACGCGCTATCAGCGCCAGCAGATCCTGCTCAAGACCGCCGATCTTCTGGTCTCGCGCAAGGAAGAGCTGTCGCGCCTGATCACGCTGGAGTCGGGCCTCTGCCTCAAGGATTCGCTCTACGAGGTCGGCCGCGCCTATGACGTGTTCACCTTCGCCGGCCAGCTCTGCATGCTGGACGACGGCCAGACCTTCTCCTGCGATCTCACCCCGCACGGCAAGTCGCGCAAGATCTTCACCTTGCGCCAGCCGCTGAACGCCATCTCGGCGATCACGCCGTTCAACCATCCGCTGAACATGGTGGCGCATAAGCTGGCGCCGGCCTTCGCGACCAACAACTGCGTCGTGCTGAAGCCGACCGAGCTGACGCCGCTCACCGCGCTGTTCCTCGCCGACACGCTCTACGAAGCCGGCCTGCCGCCGGAGATGCTGTCGGTGATCACCGGCAATCCGTCCGACATCGGCGATGCGATGATCGTCGATCCGCGCGCCGATCTCGTGACCTTTACGGGTTCGGTCCGCGTCGGCAAGTACATCGCCGAGAAGGCGGGATACAAGCGCATCGTCCTGGAGTTGGGCGGCAACGATCCGCTGATCGTCATGGAGGATGCCGACCTCGACAAGGCGGCCGAGCTCGCCGTCGCCGGCGCCACCAAGAATTCCGGCCAGCGCTGCACCGCCGTGAAGCGCATCCTGGTCGTCGACAAGGTGGCCGATGCCTTCGTGGAGCGGGTGCTCGCCAAGGCGAAGAAGCTGAAGGCCGGCGACCCGCTCGATCCCGAGACCGATGTCGGCACCGTGATCCACGAGCGTGCCGCCACGCTCTTCCAGAACCGCGTCAGCGAGGCCGTCGCCAACCATGGCGCGAAGCTGCTGCACGGCAACGACCGCCGCGGCGCGCTCTTCCCGCCCACTGTCGTCGACCATGTCGATCCACAGGCCGAACTGGTGCGTGAGGAGACGTTCGGGCCCGCAATCCCGATCCTGCGCGTGAAGGACATCAACCACGCGATCCAGGTCTCCAACGGCACCGCCTACGGCCTGTCGTCGGGCGTCTGCACCGATCGTCTGGACTACATCACCAAATTCGTCGACGAGCTTCAGGTCGGCACGGTGAACATCTGGGAAGTTCCGGGCTACCGCATCGAGATGTCGCCGTTCGGCGGCATCAAGGATTCGGGCCTCGGCTACAAGGAAGGCGTGCTCGAAGCGATGAAGAGCTTCACAAACGTAAAGACCTGGTCGCTGCCCTGGCCGGGTTAGTCCTGGCGCCAAAGAGCATCATCTGAGTGCGCCCCCGGCGGCACTCATCCTCTGTTAAGGACGAGGCTTGAGCGCCCCTGGAGGGGGCGCTTTCACGAGCATCCGTTCGACGGCTGGTGCGTTCACGGGCGAGACCAGCAGGACAGGAGGTGCTCATGCCGGAAACGAAGCGCTACTCGGGAAGCTGTCATTGCGGCGCCGTGTCCTTCGATGTCGATCTCGACGTTTCAGGCGCGCTTAAGTGCAATTGCTCGATCTGCACGCGGCTGGGCGCCGTCTGGGCCTTCGCGCCCAGGGCAAGCTTCAAGCTCAGGTCCGGCGCGGGCGAGCCGGGCGACTACCAGTTCGGCAAGAAGTCGCTGCATCACCGCTTCTGCAAGGTGTGCGGGATCGAGAGCCATGCGGAAGGCGCGATGCCCGACGGCACGCCGACCGTCGGCATCAACCTCCGCTGCATAGAGGGGCTCGACGTCGAGACACTCAATCCCAAGCCGTGGGATGGCCGCAGCAAATAGCCGTCACGGAGGAGTCGTGTCGGCCTTGTCCCAGTTCTTGTCCGGATTGTAGGCGGTGATGGAAGCGGCCTTTGTCGCGGTCTCGGGACCGAGATCCTGTTCGTAGACGACGCCGTCCTGGTTGACCATGAAAGTCATCACGCCGGTGTCGCCGTAGCGGATCGGCCAGGCGAGGATCGCGAAGCCGCCGATCATGCGGTCCTTCACCAGATAGTCGTAGGCGCCGCCCGGCGCGTCGGGCCCCTGCGAATAAAGCAGGCGGAAGCGATACCCGTAGTAGCCGTCCTCCGTGCCGCCTTGGCCTTGCGCCTGCGCGGTTGCCAGGGCAGGGCCGATCGGGCTTTCGGGTTCGCCTGGTCCGGCATCCCAGTAGAGGCCGTCCTTCTTGCCCGGCGAGCTGAGCAACCGGCGCGCATAGAGGGGTACGCCGACCTTCATCGGATCAAGCGCGGCGTATTCATGCTCGGCATCGACCAGCGCCAGCAGGCTCTGGATGACCGAGATCTCATTGCGTCCGATGCGGCGGGCCGCGATCTCCTTGCGGCCGGCCTCGACGTCGAAGCGCCACTGGTCGCCGTCCCGGACGATCGGGATGGGACCGGTCCAGCCGGTGGTGCCAGCCTCGATCGTCGCCTTGTCGCCGTCGACGACGACCTTGTGGCTCGAATCCCAAGCCTGCAGGAACTTGGCACGCAGGCGTTCCTCGTCCTCGGGCCGGCCCAGCACGAGGTCTCGCCAGCCGGTGCCGAGCATGGCGGTCACGGCCTTGGTGTCGTCGCGACGTATCGCGTCGGTGAGCGCGTCGGCGGCTGCCTCCGGCGTGGGGAAGCCTTGCGGCTTCGCAGGTTGCGCGGAGGCAGCCGTTGCGAGGCCGGCAGCAAGGAGCAGACCGAGAAAGGCCTTCCTGAACATTGAAGCGCTCATCGCCGACCTCCTGCAGCACCGCCACCGCCGATATGTCCTCCTCCTCCGGCGCGTGCACCCCCGCCGCCACCGCCACCGCCTCCGCCGGTCCGCGCACCGCCGCCGCCCCGGGCGCCGCTACCCCCGCCGCTCGGGTGAGTGGCCGCGCGGTTCTGCTGTGCCCGGCCGCGTGCGGCCTCGCGATTGGTGCGCTGGCCGTTGTCGACGCCGCGGATCGCGCCCCCGCCGCGCGGTGCGCCGGCATGGTTCTGGAAGTTGGGATGCTGGCCGCCGGCGGCGCGGTTGGTGACGTTCGGTCGCTGGGCCGCGCCCCCGGCCGGCCGGTTGGGCAGGTTCGGTCTCTGGCCACCGGCGTTGGGACTATTCTCGAGGCGGCCACGGAACTCCTGGCGCTGGTCGACGCCCGGTCGCGCCTGGTTGAAGCGCTGGCGCGTCGCCGGATCGCGATAGGCCACGCCCTTGCGGTGGATCGTGTCGTGCTGCCAGCGACCGTTGTTGATGTTGTTGACGTTGAAGTTGCGGTCGATGTTGACCGCGCGATTGACGTTCACGTTGACGTAGCTGTTGCCGCGTCCCCAGTTCCAGCCGCCGAAGATCGCGCCGGCCGCGGCGATGCCCACGCCGAACAGGAGGCCACGCAGAAGGGCCGAACCATAGCCGTAGCCGGGTGGCGGCGGATAGTAGGCCGGCGGATAGGCGGGGTAAGGCCAGGTACCGTAGACGGTGTTGGGATTGTAGGCCGGGACGTAGATGATCTCGGGATTGGCCGGCGCGATCACGATGGTGCGGTCGCTGCCCGATCCTTGCGACGTGACCGTCTGCTCCTTGCCGCTCTGGAGATTGCCCGCGTCTGCCGCCCGGGCGCGCAGGCGCTGGATCGAATCGGCGACGTCCTGTTCCTGGCCGATCATCGCGTCGCCGATCTTCTGCATCCAGTCGAGATTGTCGCTGAGCTGGGCGAGAATCTGGGGAAAGGCGACCAAGGACTTGACGCTGACGTCCCAGCTCTTGTCCTTGACCGCCGTCACCGCGGCATCACCCTTGAGGGACGGATTGGCCTTCGACCAGCGTGCTGCCTCGACCACCTCCAGCGGATAGCTCGCGGCCATCAGGGTCTGCGCCAGGACGGCGTCGGGATAGAGCGCGATCGGTGCCAGCATCTGGTCGAGCTGTTCGGGCGTGAATGACGGCCTGGAAGTGTCCTGGGCCCAGGCGCCTCGCGCGACGCCGGCCGCCAGCGCGGCGGCGATGGCGGTCATAAGGCTGCGACGCTGCATGCAATTCTCCTTGAGGCGCGCAGTCTAGACCTCTGGGACAAGAGCGAGAACCTCGCAAATTTGCACTCAGACCACTGCAAACTGTGTCTGAGGCCGGGCCATGAATTGTATGGTAGCGAAGAGTCGTCAACTCGGGGGAGTTACGATGAGAGCCGGAAGAATCGTTCATGCGCTGGGGCTCGCCGGTCTGGCGATGGCATTCGGAACATTGCCCGCCGCCGCGCAATCCACGCTCGATGCGGTGAAGAAGCGCGGCCAGCTCAATTGCGGCATCAATGGACAGTTGCCGGGCTTTTCGGCGAAAGCGAGCCAGGGCTGGGCAGGCCTGGATGTCGACATGTGCAGGGCCGTGGCGGCCGCCGTACTGGGCGATGGTGCCAAGGTAAACTTCGTGCCTCTGACGGCGCAACAGCGGTTCGACGAATTGCAGGCAGGCAAGGTCGACGTCCTGGCGCGCAACTCGACGATCACCCTGCAGCGCGACGTCGGGACCGGGGCCGATTTCGCCGGAGTCAATTTCTATGACGGCCAGTCCTTTGCGGTGTCGAAGAAGATCGGTGTGACCGCGCCGTCGGGCCTTGCGTCGTCGAAGATCTGCGTCGTGAAGGGAACGACGCACGAAGCCAACATGGTGAACTGGTTCCGGGCGCGCCGATACACGGTGCAACCGCTCCCGTTCGACACGGCGGACACCATGTACGACGCCTTCTTCGCCAGCCGGTGCGCGGCCATGACTCAGGATGCCACGGCACTCGCCTCTGCGCTGGCGGCCCGTAACAAGCAGGCCGACTATATCGTTCTGCCGCAGCTCATCTCCCGCGAACCGCTGGGCCCCTATGTCAGGCGCGGCGACGATCAATGGACGGATGTCGTGCGCTGGTCGTTCCAGGCGATGCTGGCAGCGGAGGAGCTGGGATTGACTAAGGACGCGGTCGCGGCGGAGCGGCAGTCGGCGGATCCGGAGGTGCGCCAGCTCCTCGGCGCCATTCCGGGCAATGGCAAGGCGCTGGGCCTCGAAGAGGATTGGGCCTACAACATCATCCGACAGGTCGGAAACTACGGCGAGAGCTTCGATCGCAACCTCGGTGCCCGCTCGCCGCTCAAGCTCGAACGCGGGCAGAACGCGCTGGCGAGCAAGGGCGGGCTGATGTATCCGCTGCCCATGCGATGAAGGGCGGGGCAAGGGGCCTGCCACAGCGCAATCAACCAAGCGTCCGCCGGTGACCGTCACGCTGCTCGTCCTTCTGAAGGTGATCGTGACCGCGATCATCTTCGGGATCGGGCTCGATTCCACGCCGCGCGAGGCGGTCCGGCTTTTCCGCCATCCCGCCCTGCTGCTGCGCTCGGTGCTGGCGATGTATGTGCTGGTGCCGTTGGCCGCGCTGGCCCTGGTCAAGCTGCTGCCGCTTTCGCCGGGTGTCGAGGCGGGCCTGCTCGTGCTTGCGGTCTCGGCCGGGGCGCCGCTGCTGCCCCGGAAGCTGCTCGGCATCGGCGACGGCGCCTATATCTTCAGCCTGGTCGTCGTCTCCTCGATACTGGCGGTGGTCCTCGTCCCTGTGTGGCTCGAGGTCCTGGTGCCGTTGTTTCCGCGGCTGCCGCATCTTGCGCCGGAGCGGGCGGCGTTGGTGCTGGGCGAATCCTTCTTCCTGCCGTTGCTGGCGGGCATGGCCGTGCGCTGGCTTTTCCCGGCCTTCGCCGCATGGGTCGGCGGCCGACTGGTGGGGCTCGCCGGGCTGTTCCTGGCGCTGACGGCGCTCGCACTTCTTGCCATGAACTGGCATGTGGCGCTCGAGGTTCGGTGGCAGGGCGTTGCCGCGCTGGCCGTTCTGATCCTGATGGCTCTGGTCATCGGCCATCTGGTCGGCGGACCTAAGGAGGAGGACCGCACCGCGCTCGCGGTGGCATGTGCGACGCGGCATATCGGCGTTGCCGTGGTCGTGGCGACGTCGCTGCCGGGAGTGCGCGTCGCCATCGTGATCTCGGTGTATATCGCGATCTCGGTGGCGATCACGCTGCCGTACACGCGCTGGCGCCGCAAGGCTGTGTCCGAGGCCGGGACCGCGTCAAAATAATCTCGATTGCCCTCACGAGCGCGTGCGGGACAAACTGCGCCGCTTTCTACGAGTACGGGGAAACGTCCATGAGTGTCAGTCAGGCCGAGAAGGCCCGCAAATTCCGTGCGCTGCATGACGCACCGGGCGCCTTCGTCATTGCCAATCCGTGGGATGCGGGCTCGGCACGCGTGCTTGCGGGCCTCGGCTTCCAGGCGCTGGCGAGTTCGAGCGGCGCCAAGGCCGGCGTGTTGGGAAAGCGCGACGGCAAGGTGACGCGGGAAGAGGCGCTGGCCAACGCGCGGCTGATCGTGAACGCCACGGATCTCCCGGTCGCAGCGGATCTCGAGAAGGGGTTCGGCGATTCGCCAAATGACGCGGCGGAGACGATCCGCCAGGCGGCTGGCGTGGGGCTGGTCGGTGGCTCGATCGAGGATGCGACGGGCAATCCCGACCAGCCGCTGTTCGACATCGACACCGCGACGGTTCGCATCAAGGCGGCCGTGGACGCTGCGCGATCCCTGCCGGTTCCGTTCGTCCTGGCGGCGCGCGCCGAGGGCTTCCTGCGCGGAAAGCCGGACCTCGGCGACGTGATCAAGCGCCTGCAGGCCTTCGAAGCGGCCGGTGCGGACGTGCTGTTCGCACCGGGCCTTCCCGACCTCGCCTCGGTCAAGAAGGTGTGCGGCGCGCTGCGCAAGCCGTTCAATTTCATGGTGGGAATCAAGGGCAAGTCGTTCAGCAAGGCGGAACTCGAAGCCGCCGGCGTGAAGCGGATCAGCCTTGCCACCTCGCTGTACCGCGCGGCCATGACCGGCCTGATCGAAGCGGCGACCGAGGTGAAGGACAAGGGTACCTTCAGCTATCTCGACCGTGCGGTGCCGACGCCCGACCTCAATGCGTTCATGAAGGAGTAGAAGCGGGCGATGCTCACCGAAGAAGAGATGAAGCGCATCGCGGCCGAAGAGCGCTATCGCCATTCGATCCGCACGTCCCTCGAGCAGGAGGCGGCCAAGCCCGCTGTGGAGCCTGCTCCTGCGTCGGGGCCTGGGTTCGGGGCGAGGGTCTATGAGTTCCTGAACAGCTCCGTCGGCATGTGGCTCCTGTCTTCCGTCGTTCTCACCGGCGGCGCGGCCTTCCTGCAGCAGGTCCAGCACGAGCACGAGATCGCGCAGAAGAACCAGGCCGACCTGATCAATCACCGCTTCGAGATCGAACACCGGCTGGACGGGATGAGTTTCCTGCTGCGCCGCGCCAAGACGGTCGGTGATGCCAAGGCCGCTCTGGGCGGTGTCTTCAAGAGTGCGATCCCTCTCACGCCGGAACTGCAGAATCGCAGCCTCGCATCCCTCTACCTCGCCATCTATCCGATGCTGGTCGGCAGCGAGAAGGAAAAGACCAACAAAGCCTACAATCTCGTCAAGCAGCTCGAGGATGTCGAACTGCTGCTGCAGCCACTGCCCGACGACAAGCCCCTCGACGACGATCAGCGCAACCAGATCACCAAGCTCATGACCGCGATCCAGCAGCTCAAGTTCGCCGATAAATAGCTCGCGCGAAATCGAAGGGTCCGAGGAAACTCATGGCGGCGGAGACGAAGCCCGCCCGGTCGGGCTGACTTGAATGTTCTACGGCTGGCGTGTCGTTGCTGCCTGTTTCCTGATCGCCGCCGTCGCCTGGTCGCTGGGCCTGTTCGGCTCCAGCGTCTACCTGCAGGCGGTGACCTCGGCGCATGGCTGGCCGATTGCGGAGGTGGCGTCGGCGATCACCGTCTTCTTCCTCGTGAGCGCCTCCATTCAGCGTGTCGTGGGTCGCAGCATAGACCGGTTTGGCCCGCGCCCCGTGCTGCTGCTGGGACTCGCCTGCATGGCGACGGGCGTCACGCTGATCGGTCGGGTCGCGGCGCCGTGGCAGCTCTATCCATGTTTCGTGCTTCTGGGTTTCGGCTGGTCGTCGCTTTCGATGACCGGCATCACGACGACGGTTGCGCCCTGGTTCGAGCGCCATCAGGGCCGCTCGATGACCCTCGCCATCATGGGCGCCAGCATCGGCGCCATCGCGGGCGTGCCGCTGCTCCTTCTGTCAATCGGCGAGCTGGGCCTCGGTCGGGGCCTGATGGCGGCGGGGCTGACCGCGGCCCTTCTGCTGGGGCCGTTGATCGCGATCGTGCTGCGCTATCGCGGCCCGGCGGATCTCGGCCTGCAGCGGGACGGCGAGGCGCTGGGAAGCAGCGTCAAGGCGCCGGTGCATTTCCCGGTGATCGCCACACCGGCCAACCGGGCGAGGCTGCTCTGGACCGCGACGGTCGCCTTTGCGCTCGGCCTCACGATCCAGATCGGCTTCATCACCCATCATGTGGCGCTGGCCGAGCCGCTGCTGGGACGGGCAGGGGCGGGGATGCTGGTCAGTGCGGCCGGCGTCACGGCTTTCATTGGCCGCCTGATCCTGGCGCGCATCGTCGACCATGTGAACGCGCGGCGGCTGGGCTGCGCCGTCATGATCGCCCAAGCCGCCTCGCTGCTCGCCATCGCGTTCTGGCCGACCGTGCCGGTCCTCGTCGTCGCGAGCCTCGTCTATGGCTACGGCATCGGCCACGTGACGACGCTGGGGCCGGTCGTCGTGCGCCGCGAATTCGGCGCGGCGGCGTTCGGCGCGACCTACGGCACCGCCGCCACGGTGATCCAGCTTACCTCCGCTCTGGGGCCCGCCCTGTTCGGCTTCCTGCGCGATGGCTTCGGCGGCTATGGGCCGGGCTTCGTCATCGCCGCCATCGTGACGCTGATCGGCTGCGCATCCTTGTTCATCGGCGGGCGGGTTGGGGCCATAATGCAGGCTGATCCGTCGGGAGTTAAAACATGAGTACCAGCGACATCACCCGCATCCCCAATCCGCGCGTGCCGGCCAAGTCCTCGGTCGCCGTCTACCGTCTGCCGGGCGGTGGCGGCTTCCTGTGGGGAGTTGCGACGTCACCCGACCGTACGCAGGACATCCGTGTGCAGACGCTGGGGGCGCTGGGCGTCATCGACGGCTATCTCAAGAACGCCGGGCTCGACCGCACGCGCATCGTGAAGGCCGAGATCGTCGTCACCGACCACGACAACAAGCCCGCCTTCGACGAGGCCTGGGCGACCTGGATGCCGGCCAACCATGGCCCGGTCCGTTCGTTCGTGCAGTCGGTCATGCCCGAGGGCGATCTGATCGAGATCATCATCACGGCGGCGCTGTAGCGGCGCCCGGAGGAATGCCGAAAGGCGAGTTGCCAGTCGGAATGCTTTCCGTAATTAAATCGGGATGGACACGATCGTCGCCCCGGCACCGCTGAATCGCACAGCCTCTGAACATTTCGACGTGCTGATCGTCGGCGCCGGCCTCTCGGGCATCGGCGCCGCTTGGCATCTGCAGAAGAACTGCCCCGGCAAGAGCTACGCGATCCTGGAGGGGCGCGGTGCGAGCGGAGGGACGTGGGATCTGTTCCGTTATCCCGGCGTGCGCTCCGACTCCGACATGTACACGCTTGGCTACCGTTTCCGGCCGTGGAAGGACCCCAAGGCGATCGCCGACGGGCCGTCGATCCTGAGCTACATTCGCGAGGTCGCGAGCGACAGCGACATCGACCGCCACATCCGCTACGGCCACCGCGTCGTCGGCGCTTCGTGGTCGACGCCGGACGCAAAGTGGACGGTCGAGATCGAGCGCGACGGAGAACGTGTCTTCCTCTCGTGCGGCTTCCTGTGGATGTGCAGCGGGTACTACCGCTACGAGGCGGGCTACTTGCCGGACTTCCCGGGCATCGACGGCTTCAAGGGCCGGGTCGTGCATCCGCAGCACTGGCCGCAGGATCTCGACTATGCGGGCAAGAAGGTCGTGGTCATCGGCAGCGGCGCCACCGCCATGACGGTCGTGCCGGCGATGGCCGAGACCGCAAGCCACGTCACGATGCTGCAGCGTTCTCCGACCTATGTGGTGGCGCGTCCGGCACAGGACCCGATCGCCAACAAGCTGCGGCGTCGTCTACCGCTCAAGCTCGCCTACATGCTGACGCGCTGGAAGAACGTCCTGCTCGGCATGTATTTCTACCAGATGTGCAAGCGCAAGCCGGAGAAGGTGAAGAGCCTGATCCTGGGCGGCGTGCGCCAGATGCTGGGGCCGGACTACGACGTCGGCACGCACTTCACGCCGAAGTACAATCCGTGGGACCAGCGCCTTTGCCTGGTGCCCGACGCCGACCTGTTTCGCGCGCTACGCAAGAAGAAGGCGTCGGTCGTCACCGACACGATCGAGACCTTCACGGAGACGGGCATCAAGCTGAAATCCGGTGCCGAGCTGGAAGCCGACGTGGTGGTGACGGCGACCGGACTGGTGGTGCAGCCGCTGGGCGGCGCCAGGCTCGTGGTCGACGGCAAGCCGGTGAAGCCGTCCGACACCATGATCTACAAGGGCATGATGTATTCCGACGTGCCGAACCTCGCCTCGGTCTTCGGCTACACCAACGCTTCGTGGACCCTGAAGGCCGACCTCGTCTGCGAGTATGTCTGCCGCCTGCTGAACTACATGGACCGCAAGGGTTTCAAACAGGCGACGCCGCACAACAGCGACCCGACGCTCACCGAGGAGCCGTGGGTCAACTTCTCGTCCGGCTACATCCAGCGCGCGCTGCCGCACCAGCCCAAGCAGGGCAGCAAGCGGCCGTGGAAGCTCTATCAGAACTACGTGCTCGACCTGCTGACCCTTCGCCACGGCTCGGTGAAGGACAAGGCGATGGTGTTCACCAAGTAGATGGGTGCGCAGGTCAATTCGCCGGCCCGCATCCTGACGGCCAGCCTCGTCGGAACCACCATCGAATTCTTCGACTTCTACATCTTCGCCACGGCGGCGGT
The DNA here is from genome assembly GCA_945952105.1 of uncultured Rhodospirillaceae bacterium. Classification (GTDB taxonomy): domain Bacteria; phylum Pseudomonadota; class Alphaproteobacteria; order Reyranellales; family Reyranellaceae; genus Reyranella. The sequence goes on from CAMFGZ010000008.1 coordinate 35,133, forward strand.
GCTAGTCTTCCCGCATCTGTTCTTTCCGACCAGCGACCCGACCGCGGCGGTGCTGCAGTCGTTTGCGACCTTCTCGATCGCCTTCTTCGCCCGCCCGCTGGGCGCGGCGGTGTTCGGCCATTACGGCGACCGGATCGGCCGCAAGGCGACGCTGGTCGCCGCGCTGATGACGATGGGCCTGTCGACGGTTCTGATCGGCTTCCTGCCAGGCTACGACACGATCGGCGTCTTTGCGCCATTGCTGCTGGCGATCTGCCGCTTCGGCCAGGGGCTGGGACTGGGCGGCGAGTGGGGCGGGGCGGTCCTGCTGGCGACCGAGAACGCGCCGCCGCACCGTCGAAGCTGGTACGCGATGTTCCCGCAGCTCGGTGCGCCGCTGGGCTTCGTGCTGTCGGCGACGTCGTTCCTGCTGCTGACGGAAACCCTCAGCAATGCGCAGTTCCTCGCCTGGGGGTGGAGGATCCCCTTCGTCGCCAGCCTGCTGCTGGTGGTGCTCGGCCTCTACGTGCGCCTCCAGATCACCGAGACGCCCGAGTTCCAGAAGGCGGTGGATGCCAGGGTGAGGGTGGACGTGCCGTTCGTGGATATTCTGCGGAACCATAAGCGCGCGTTGCTGCTCGGCACCCTGGTTGCGCTCGCGACCTTCGTGCTGTTCTATCTCATGACGGTGTTCACGCTGAGCTGGGCTACCAGCAAGCTCGGTTACTCGCGCGAACGCTACCTCGTGCTGCAACTCGTCGGTGTCGCCTTCTTCGCGGCAACCATCCCGATGTCGGCGTGGCTGGCCGACCGTTACGGCCGCCGCGGCGTGCTGCTGGTCGCGACGGCCTGCACCGGCGTGTTCGGCCTGTTCTTCGAACCGTTGCTCGCCAGTGGCCTCGGTGGAGCGCTGGCCTTCAACGTCATCGGCCTCGCGCTGATGGGCTTCAACTACGGCCCGATCGGCGCGGCGCTCGCTTCGCCGTTTCCGGTTTCGGTGCGCTACACCGGCGCCTCGATGACGTTCAATCTCGCCGGCATCTTCGGTGCTTCGCTCGCGCCCTACATCGCAACCTGGCTGGCGCTGAACTTCTCGCTGGCGTGGGTCGGCTACTACCTGCTTGCCGCCTGCCTGCTCACGCTGGCGGCAATGCTGATCAGTCGGGACGCCGAGCTATCTTCCTGACGTGCGTGCCGCCGGTCAGGTGAACGAGACGGTGATCGATCCGAACGGGCCGAAGTCGGCGACGTGGGTTTCGCCCGGCTTGGGCGCCAGCATTCCGGTGAGCGTGCCGGTGCTCACCATCTGGCCTTCCTTCATGCCGACGCCGGTGCGCGACAGTTCGTTGGCGAGCCAGGTGAGCGGCACCATCGGATGGTCGAGCGCGGCGGCGGCCGTGCCTTTGCGGCGCAGGCGTCCGTTGGACGACAGCGTCGTTTCCTGGCCGGCGATGTCGACGGTCTTCCAGTCCCTGATGGCGGGGCCGTAGACGATCGTACCGGAGCCCGCGCCGTCGGCGAGGATCGCGGGCAGGGGCGGGAACGAAGCGTCGTGTATGAAGCGGCATTCCGCCAGTTCGAGGCCGGGATGCAGCGACGCCACCGCGTCGGTGACTTCCTCGACCGTGTACGCTTTTTCGCGCGGCGGCAGATCGCGGCCGAGCTTCGCCTGATACTCGACCTCGGGGATCGGACTTGCAAGCGTCGCATGCACCGCGCTGTAGGGCGTCTCGGCCGTGAAGTAGACACGGCCATAGATCGGCGAGTCGGTCCGCAGCGCCTGCTGCATTTCCTCCTTCATCGCCGCGATCTTCCAACCGAGCACTGGCCAGCCCAGTTCCTCTTCGACCATGCCGGCGATCCGGTAGGCCGTCGCCTTGTCCGGCGGCACGAGATGCGAAGCGAGGCCGCTTTGACTGCGATGTTCGCGACGAAGCGAGGCGAGGAGGCGGGCGAGTTCCCGTTGCGCTGTCATGTCCATCGGTGTTCCTTAGCAGAAAGCGGAGGAGACGAATGCGGACGCAGGCGGAAAAGGGACAGGTGTTTCGCGAGCTGCACGAACGGCCGGGTCTGCTGTTGCTGCCCAATCCCTGGGACGCCGGCACGGCCAGGCTGCTGCAGTCGCTGGGCTTCGAGGCGCTGGCCACGACCAGCCTCGGCATGTCCAATGCGCTGGGTCGCGTCGACGGCGACAATGCGGTGAGCCGCGACGAGCTTCTGGAGAATTGCCGCGTCATCGCGAGCGCCACGGACCTGCCGGTGAATGCCGATCTTGAGAACGGCTATGCCGACGACCCGAAGGAAGCCGCGACCATCCTGCGCGACGCGGCCGCCGTGGGCATCGTCGGCGGCTCGATCGAGGATTGGAGCGGCGAGAAGATCTACGACTTCAACCATGCGGTGGAGCGCGTGGCGGCTGGCGCCGAGATGGCGCGCTCGCTGCCGGTGCCGTTCACCTTCACCGCGCGGGCCGAGAACCTGATCCGCGGCGTGAAGGATCTCGACGACACGATCCGCCGCCTGCAAGCCTTCGAGAAGGCCGGCGCCGACGTGCTCTACGCGCCGGGTCTGCGGGACCTCGCAACCATGCGCACGGTGGCTTCCGAGGTAACGAAGCCGTTGAACGTCGTCATGAGCGCGGGCGATCCCGATCTTACGGCCGATCAGATCGCGGCAACGGGTGTAAAGCGGATCAGTGTCGGCGGTGCGCTGTCGCGGCTGGCGCTGGCGGCGTTCATGAAGGGCGCGAACGACATGAAGGCCGGCAGCTTCCTGTGGATGCGCGACACGATGCCGACCAGCGACCTCAAGAAGGTGTTCGGCGGCTGACGCGGCATGATGACGGAGTTGGGATCGGCATGAAGCGCAAGACGGAAATCCCCGCGGCCGGCGAGGGCAAGCGTGGGCCGGAGGGCCATCTCGGCTATCTCGTGCGGCAGGCACACGCGGCGGTACGGGCGGCGATGGAGAAGGCGCTGGCCGACCTCGATGTGACGCCGCCCCAGTTCGCGGTCCTGACCATGGTCGTGAGTTATCCGGGGGTCTCTGGCGCGGAGCTTGCTAGGCTGACTTTCCTGACGCCGCAGACGATCAACGTGATCGTCCGCAATCTGGTCAGGGCCGGGCATGTGGAGAAATCGGCCGATGCCACGCACGGTCGCATCCTTCGTCTGCACGCTACGGTCCGGGGCGTAGCCCTGCTGAAGCGCTGCCGGGCGAGGGTCATGGAAATCGAGGGGCGGCTCGCGGGGCTGCTGGGTCGGGAGGAGGAGCGGGTGGTGCGGAGCTGGCTCGCCGCAGTTGGCGAGAAATTGACTGAAGAACGCTGAGTGCGCCGCGCGCGGACTGCTGTAACATAAGGGTCATGAATGGCCTGTAGCTGCAGGCATTCGACAGGGGCTGAACAGGGGGACTGAATTCATGATCGATCGGACCATCTTCCGGCGCGCCACGCTGGCGGGCGCCGCTGCGCTTGCAATCTTCGGCCTGGCATCGCCGGCCTCCGCGCAGAAGACCAGGCTCACGGTCTACACGGCGCTGGAGAACGACCAGCTCGACCCGTTCAAGAAGGCCTTCGAGGCCGACAATCCCACGATCGAGATCGCCTGGGTGCGTGATTCCACGGGCGTCGTCGCGGCCAAGCTGATGGCCGAGAAGGACAATCCCCGCGCCGACATCATCTGGGGCCTCGCCGCCTCCAACGTCGGCCTGATGGCCTCGATGGGCATGCTCGAGCCCTACACGCCGGCCGGCTCGACCGCCCTCAACCCGATGTTCCTGAGCGGCAAGTCGCCCCAGACCTGGGTCGGCATGGACGCCTATCTCTCGCTGGTCTGCTTCAACACGGCGGAAGGCAAGAAGGGCAACAAGCCGGTCCCGACGAGCTGGGCCGACCTGATCAAGCCCGAATACAAGGACTCGATCGTGATGCCGAACCCGGCATCGTCGGGCACCGGCTACCTCACCATCGCCGCCTGGCTTCAGATCATGGGCGAGGAAGCGGGATGGAAATACATGGACGCGCTCCACCAGAACATCGCTCAGTACATCCACTCGGGCTCGGCGCCCTGCGTGCAGGCCGCCAAGGGCGAGCGCCTGATCGGCATCGGCCTCGACACCCGTGGCGCCTCGGAGAAGACCAAGGGCGCGCCACTCGAACTGGTGATCCCGAAGGAGGGCCTGGGCTGGGAGCTCGAGGTTACCGCCATCGTCAAGGGCACCAAGAACCTCGAAGCGGCCAAGAAGCTCGCCGACTGGGCGGCCACCAAGAAGGCCAACGAGCTCTACGCCAAGACCTATCCGATCGTCGCCTATCCGGGTGTCGCGATCACGCCGCCGAACTATCCGCCGAACCTCGAGAAGGTGATGGTGAAGAACGACGTAGAGTGGATGGCCAAGAACCGCGACCGCATCCTGGCCGAGTGGACCAAGCGCTACGACGGCAAGTCGGCGCCGAAGGCCAAGTAACGCCTCACGGCATCGACCCTCTGTCGTCATCCTGAGCGGGGCAGTGCTTCGCTCAGGACGAGCTTGGTTGCCATGACGAACTATCTCGAAGTCAGAAATCTCTCGAAGCGCTTCGGCGACTTCACCGCGCTGGGCGACGTCTCGCTCGACATCGTCGAGGGCGAGTTCGTCTGCTTCCTCGGTCCCTCGGGCTGCGGCAAGACCACCTTGCTGCGCGCCATCGCCGGCCTCGATCCACAGACCTCAGGCACGATCCGCCAGAAAGGACGGGACGTCTCGGCACTGCCGCCGGCGCAACGCGACTTCGGCATCGTCTTCCAGTCCTACGCGCTGTTTCCCAATCTAAGCGTGACCGACAATGTCGGCTACGGGCTGGTGAACCGCCGCCAGAACAAGGCCGCGATCGGCAAGCGCGTCGCCGAACTGCTGGCCCTCGTAGGCCTGCCAGACGCCGGTCCGAAATATCCCGCCCAGCTCTCGGGCGGACAGCAGCAGCGTGTCGCGCTGGCGCGTGCGCTCGCGACCTCGCCCGGTCTTCTGCTGCTCGACGAACCCTTGTCGGCACTCGATGCCCGTGTGCGCCTGCGGTTGCGTCACGAAATCAAGGCGCTGCAACGGACCCTGGGCGTCACCACGATCATGGTGACGCACGATCAGGAAGAGGCGCTGACCATGGCCGACCGCATCGTGGTCATGAACCACGGTGCCATCGAGCAGGTCGGCACGCCGCAGGAGATCTACCGCCGGCCCGCGACGGCCTTCGTGGCCGACTTCGTCGGATCCATGAACTTCCTCGCCGGGACGCTGATGGCGGCCGACAAGGTGCGGGTGGCCGGCGTCGATTTCGCCTGCCCCACCCAGGATGGGCTGGCGCCCGGCCAGAAGGTCAGCCTCTGCATCCGTCCCGAGGATGTGCGCGTGCGCGACCTGCCGGCCGACATCGCCAACCGCGTGCCGGTCGAGGTGGCGGAACTGGATTTCGTCGGCGCCTTCTGTCGCGCGACCTTGAAAGCGCGGGCGGCGGCTGACGTCGCCGTGACTGCCGACTTCTCCAGCAACCTGATCCGCGATCTTGGTGTCGACATCGGCACGAAGCTCGACATCGCTCTGCCGCCCGACCGGCTCAGGGTCTTCGCTTGAGCCTGGCCGTTCCCCGGATGAAGGTCGGCCTGTCGCGCGACGACCTGATGATGCGTGCCGGCGTGGTCGTGCTGGCGGGTATCCTGCTGGTCATGCTCGGCCTGCCGCTCTGGGCGCTTCTCGCCAAGGGCTTCGAGGACCGCGACGGCAAGTTCATCGGCCTCGCCAATTACGTTTCCTACTTTTCGACACCGGCGCTCTTCCAGTCGGCGCTCAACAGTCTGCAGGTCGCGTCGATCACCACCGTGATCGTCGTGCCGCTCGCGTTCCTCTATGCCTACGCGCTGACACGGACCGTGCTGCCGATGCGCTGGCTTTTCCAGGGCATCTCGCTGATCCCGATCTTCGCGCCCTCGCTGCTGCCGGGCCTGGCGCTGATCTACCTGTTCGGCACCCAGGGCTTCTTCAAGGCTTTGCTGGGCGGCGGTTCGATCTACGGCATCGACGGCATCGTGATCGCGCAGGTCTTCTACTGCTTTCCGCACGCCACGCTGATCCTGACGACCGCGCTCGCCACCGCCGACGCGCGCCTCTACGAGGCGGCCGACGTGCTGGGCACGTCCAGGCGCCGCATCTTCTTCACCGTCACCCTGCCGGGCGCGAAGTACGGCCTGATCAGCGCCGCGCTGGTCGTGTTCACGCTGGTGATCACCGACTTCGGCATCGCCAAGGTGATCGGCGGCAACTTCAACGTGCTGGCAACGGACGTCTACAAGAAGGTGATCGGCCAGCAGGATTTCTCGATGGGGGCGGTCGTCGGCATGGTGCTGCTGGCTCCGGCGGCGCTCGCCTTCCTGGTCGACCGTCTGGTCCAACGCAAGCAGGTGGCGCTGCTGACGGCGCGCGCCGTGCCGCTGGTGCCGCGGCCGAAGTTCGCCCGCGATCTCTTCTTCACCCTGTTCTGCCTGCTGGTCTCCGCCGCCATCCTCGCCATCCTCGGGATGGCGATCTGGGGTTCGTTGATCAAGTACTGGCCGTACAATCTCAGCCTCACCCTCGACAATTACGACTTCGCCAAGTTCGACGCCAACGGCTGGGATTCCTATTGGAATTCGGTGCGCATGGCGCTGGGGGCGGCAGTATTCGGCACGGTACTGATGTTCACCGGTGCCTGGCTGAACGAGAAGACACGGGGCTTCGGGGCGATGCGCGGCGTCGTGCAGTTCCTGGCCTTCCTGCCGATGGCGGTGCCCGGCCTCGTGCTGGGCCTCGGCTACATCTTCTTCTTCAATGCGCCGAACAATCCGCTGAATTTCCTCTACGCCACCATGGGCATCCTGGTGCTGAACACGGTGGCGCACTTCTACACGGTGGGCCATCTCACGGCGGCGACGGCCTTGAAGCAGATCGATCCGGAGTTCGAGGCCGTTTCGGCCTCGCTCAAAGTGCCGATCTGGCGGACTTTCGTGCGCGTCACTGCCCCGATCTGCCTGCCGGCCATCCTCGACATCGCGATCTACCTGTTCGTGAACGCCATGACGACCGTGTCGTCGGTCATCTTCCTCTACGCTCCCGACACCAAGCTCGCCTCGGTGGCGGCCGTGAACATCGAGGAGGCGGGAACCACCGCCGCCGCCGCCGCGCTCTGCGTCGTGATCGTCCTCACCTCGGCCGCCGTGAAGGCCGCCCACCTGGTCGCCGACCGCTTCCTGTTCGCCCGCCTGCAGGTCTGGCGGCGACGCTGATTTCGCGCGAACATCGCGCGATGAAGCAGCTAAAGATTCCCGCCGTCTACATGCGCGGGGGCACCAGCAAGGGCGTGTTCTTCCTCGATCACGACCTGCCCGCAGATCCGGCGGCACGCGACCGGCTCCTGCTGCGCGTGATCGGCAGTCCGGACCGCTACGGCAAGCACACCGATGGCATGGGCGGGGCGACGTCGAGCACCAGCAAAGTGGTGATCCTGTCCAAATCCGGGCGCGAAGGCTGCGACGTCGACTATCGCTTCGGCCAGGTGGCGATCGACGCGCCGGTCATCGACTGGTCGGGCAACTGCGGCAATCTCAGCGCCGCCGTCGGGGCCTGTGCTCTGGGCATGGGCCTGGTCGAGGGACCGGCCGACGGCATCGCGACGGTGCGGATCTGGCAGGCCAATATCGAGAAGGTGATTGTGAACCATGTGCCCATGCAGGGTGGCGAGGTTCTGGAACTGGGCGATTTCGAACTGGATGGCGTGGCCTTCCCGGCGGCCGAGGTGAAAGTCGAGTTCCTCGATCCCGCTGCCGACGAGGAAGGCGGCGACGGTGCGGGCGGTGGCGCCATGTTCCCGACCGGCAACCGCATGGACGTGCTCGAGGTGCCGGGCGTCGGCAAGTTCGAGGCGACGCTGATCAACGCCGGGAACCCGACCATCTTCGTCGATGCCGCAAGCCTCGGCCTCGAGGGCACGGAGTTGCAGGGCGACGTGAACGGCGACAAGGAGCTGTTGAAGCGCGCCGAGGCCGTGCGCGCCCACGGCGCCGTCGCGATGGGCCTCGTTGCCTCGGCGCAGGAAGCGACGGAGAAGAGGCCGCACACGCCCAAGCTCGCCTTTGTCGCAAAGCCCGCCGCCTACAAGGCTTCCGACGGCAAGCGCATCGAGGCGAGTGCCATCGACCTGCTGGCCCGCATCTTCTCTATGGGTGTGCTGCACCACGCCATGACCGGTACTGGCGCGGTCGCCATCGCCGCCGCCGCCGCGATCCCCGGCACGATCGTGAGTCGCGTCGCGCCCGCAGGCGCCGACGGCCGCGTCCACTTCGGCCATCCCTCCGGCAGCCTCAACGTCGGCGCCGAGGCCCGCGAGGAAAACGGTCAATGGACCGTGAGCAAAGTCATGATGAGCCGCTCTGCGCGCCGCCTGATGGAAGGCTGGGTAAGGGTGCCTGGCGAACGATGAAATCAGATGTCGTTGTGATCGGGGGCGGGGCGATGGGGTCGTCTGTCGCTTACCATCTGAAATCCGATCCCGCGTTCATGGGGACGGTTGCCGTAATCGAGCGGGATCCGGCCTATGCGCGCGCCTCGTCGGCACTGTCGGCGAGTTCGATCCGGCAGCAGTTCTCGACGCCGCTCAACATTCACCTGTCGAGATTCGGCATCGGCTTCCTGCGGCGTGCGAAGGAATTGCTGGGCGTCGACCTGGGGCTGAAGGAGCCTGGCTATCTCTTCCTCGCCAGTCCCGCGGGGGAGTTGGTGCTGCGGGCCAACCACGCGGTGCAGAGGGGCGAGGGCTGTGCGGTCGAGTTGCTCGACGTCGCGGCGCTAAGGGCGCGCTTTCCGTGGATCGCGGCCGACGACCTGGCGCTGGCCTCGCATGGGACGGCGAACGAAGGCTGGTTCGACGGGCCGTCGCTGATGCAGGGTTTTAGGCGCACGGCGCGCGATCTGGGCGCAATCTACGTCGCCGACGAGGTCGTCTCGTTCGATGCGAGCGGCGTTCTCCTGAAAGAGGGCGGTCGGCTGGAGGCGCGCACCGTCGTGCTGGCCGCGGGACCGTGGTCGGGCGAGGTGGCGCGACGGTCGGGCATCGCGCTGCCCGTCGAGCCTCGGCGGCGCTCGGTGTTCGTGTTCGACGTGCGCGAGGCGCCGGGCCTCACGCCGCTCACCATCGATCCGTCGGGGACATGGTTCCGCCCGGAAGGGCGCTTCTACATCGCGGGTACCACGCCGGCCGAAGGCAACGACGCGCCGGGCGTGCCGCTCGAGGTGCAGCACCAGGAATGGGACGAGATGGTCTGGCCGGCACTCGCCGCGAGGGTGCCGGCCTTCGAGGCGGCCAAGGTCGTGAATTCCTGGGCGGGCTACTACGAGTACAACACGTTCGACCAGAACGGCATCGTCGGCCGGCATCCCCGGATCGAGAACCTGATCTTCGCCACCGGCTTCTCGGGCCATGGCATCCAGCAGTCGCCGGCGGTGGGCCGCGCCGTCGCCGAACTGATCATCCACGGAGCCTATCGCACGCTCGACCTCAATACTTTTGGTTATGACCGCATCGAATTGGGCCGGCCTATCCGCGAGCTGAACGTCGTGTGATACTCGCCGCCTCACGCGAGGAGAGTGACGTGCCCGATCAAGCGCTGGTGAATTCGGATCTTCAATCGGCCCTGGCTGAAGCCAAGCAGGCCTATGCCGACCGCAATCCCAAGAGCTTCGCCCGCCACCAGGATGCCTGCGTGGCCATGCCGGGCGGCAACACGCGCACGACGCTGCACAATTCGCCGTTTCCGCTGACCGTGGTGCGCGGCGCGGGCTGCAAGCTGTGGGACGCGGACGGCCACGAATATATCGATGTGCTGGGCGAATACACCGCCGGCATCTACGGCCATTCCCATCCGGTGATCCGCAAGGCGATCGACAAGGCGCTCGACAACGGCTGGAATTTCGCCGGCCGCAACGAGAGCGAGGCCAAGCTCGCCAAGCTGGTGGTCGACCGCATGCCGTCGATCGACCTGGTACGCTTCACCAATTCCGGCACCGAGGGCAACGTGATGGCGTTGGCCGGCGCCCGTGTCTTCGCCCAGCGCAACGGCCGCACCAAGGCCACCAAGGTCATGGTGTTCCACGGCGGCTATCACGGCGGCGTGCTCTACTTCGTGAGCGGCGGTTCGCCGGTCAACATGCCCTACGAATATGTCGTGGCGCCCTACAACGACGTCGAAGGCACCCGTGCGCTGTTCGCCAGGCATGGCGAGGAGCTGTTTGCCGTTCTGCTCGAGCCGATGCAGGGCAGCGGTGGCTGCCTGCCCGGCAATCTCGACTTCCTGCAGATGGTTCGCAGCGAGACCAAGGCGCGCGGCATCACCATGATCTTCGACGAGGTCATGACCTCGCGGCTGTCGCCCGGTGGCCTGCAGGAGAAGACGGGCGTGATTCCCGACATGACGACGCTCGGCAAGTATATCGGCGGCGGCATGTCGTTCGGCGCCTTCGGCGGCCGGCGCGACATCATGGAGCTGTTCGACCCGACCAAGCCCGATTCGCTGCCGCATGCCGGCACGTTCAACAACAACGTGCTCACCATGGCCGCCGGAGTCGCGGGCTATGGCGAGGTCTATACGCCCGAGGCGGCGCGCGAGCTCAATGGACGCGGCGACAAGATCCGCGAGCGGTTGAACGCGATCTGCCGATCGGCAGGTGTCGAATTTCAGTTCTCGGGCATCGGCTCGATGATGACGGCGCATGCCACGACGCGGCCGATCAAGAACGCGGCCGACCTGGCGTCGAGCAACCAGGACGCCAAGGAGCTGTTCTATTTTGACATGGTGGCGGCGGGCATCTGGATCGCCCGCCGTGGGTTCGTGGCCCTGAACGTCATGATCGGCGACGCCGAGGGCGACCGCTTCGTGGCGGCCGTCGAGGAATTCGTTTCGGCGCGAAAGGCCCTTTTGCAGGCCTCGTAAGGGCTTACAGTGGGGGAATGACCAAGAGCCAGGAATTCCCCCAGCCGGTCGCCGGCACCGTGGTGCCCCGCTTCGGCGACGTCGCCACCTTCATGCGCCTGCCGCTGTTCCGTGACCCTGCCGAAGTGGAGATCGGCATGGTCGGCGTGCCTTGGGACGGCGGCACGACCAACCGTCCCGGCGCGCGGCACGGCCCGCGCCAGATGCGGGACCTCTCGACCATGATGCGGCGCATCCATCACGTCACGCGGGTCGCGCCCTACGAACTGGCCAAGTGTGGCGATCTCGGCGACGCGCCGGTCAATCCCGCCAGCCTCGACGATTCGCTCGACCGAATCGAGAAGCACTACGCAAAACTCCATGCCGCCGGCGTGGTGCCGCTGTCGGCGGGCGGCGATCACCTGATCACGCTGCCGATCATGCGCGGCATCCGCAAAGGCCTGCCGCCACTTGGCATGGTCCATTTCGACGCCCACAGCGACACCTGGGATACCTATTTCGGCGGCTTCAAGTACACGCACGGCACGCCGTTCCGCCGCGCCGTGGAGGAGGGGCTGCTCGACCCCAAGCGCGTGGTGCAGATCGGCATCCGTGGCTCGCTCTACAAGGCCGACGACAATCAGTGGGCGGTCGACCAGGGCATGCGGGTCATCACCATCGAGGAGTATTTCGACCTCGGTGTCGAGAAGGTGATCGAGGAGGCGCGCCGTGTCGTCGGCGCCGGCCCGACCTATGTGAGCTTCGACGTCGACGGCCTCGATCCGGCCTATGCGCCCGGCACCGGGACGCCCGAGATCGGCGGATATACGCCGCACGAGGCGCAGCGCATGCTTCGCGGGCTTCGCGGTCTCGACCTGGTCGGCGGCGATGTCGTCGAGGTCTCGCCGCCGTTCGACATGAGCGGCAACACCGCGCTCGTCGGTGTCACGATGATGTGGGAGATCCTCTGCCTGCTCGCCGAATCGGTGGCGAAACGCAAGGGGCGCCTCCCGGCCTCGACAAACGGGGCCTAGACGAACAGGAAGTCCGACTGGCCGGGCAACGCGTGCACGCCCTGCAGGGTCACTGTGTCGCCGTTTGTGCCCGTCATGACGAGATTGCCACCTACCACCGTATTGTGCGCCTGCAGGTACGCATAGCTGGCGAACTCCGAGGTCGGCAGCGAGATCTTGTCGTCTGCGGCGGTGAAGTCGGTGATCGTGGCTTGGCCGAAGTAGGGTGTGAAGGCAAACGTGTCAGAGCCGCCGCCCCCGGTCATCGTGTCGTTGTAGATACTGTCGATGGTCTGGCTGATGCCCTGGCCGTTGATGACATGGCCACCGTCGTTCATGTTGTAGATGGCCAGGGTCAACGTGTTGGCGGCGTCATAGTTGTACTCGTAGGACGAGTACCCTTGATTGACCACGTTCGTGAAAAAGAAATTCTGGCCTGTCAGGACACCGTCGCCGTTGGCGTACTCGAATTCGTAGGACGTGCTCGTCTGGTTGGTGACGCCGGTGAACAAGTGGCTCACGAGCTGCCCGGCTGCGTTGAATTCGTGAACCTCGCCGGTCCAGTCCTGCCCTGCGATGTTCGTGACATAGGCTTTCCCTCCGGTCAGGCTGCCGCCCGAATAGTCGTACTCCGCCGAAGAATAGGGCTGGGTGCCCGTTACGGTGTAGCCACTATAGATGATCTTCGTCGCGCTGCCCGAGGCGTCGAGATCGACCTCACGCGTCGTGTAGGATTGCCCTTCGATGTTCGTGAAATAGTACTTCTGCCCGACCACCGCGCCGCCGCCGTAGGCGCCATTGGCATAGGCAAAGTCGTATTCGTAGGACGAGTAGGCCTGGCTGGTGATGCCGGTGACGACAATCTTGGAGAGGTTGTTGTCGCCATCGAGATAGATCGCGCCGCCGGTGTAAGCCTGGCCGGCCACCGGCGCGAGGACGTACGTGCTGCCGCTCAACACACCGCCCAAATAGTCGTACTCGTACGACGAGAAGAAATGACTTTCCGGGCCGGACAGGCCGGAGAACACCTGCTTCAACAGCTGCGGTGTAGTGGAGGTGTCCCACTTGTCCACCAGGTCGGTATAGTTCGTCCCCGCTTGCGGCGTGCTGTACTGATAGTGCGATCCGGTGGCGACGATCGTCTGCACGCCGTCGAGCATCGCATAGTGGGTGTCGGTGGCCGCCACGCCGTGGTTCGACGTCGGATTGAAGCCGACCAGCGTCGCCTTGGTCAGATTGCCATTGACGTCGAAGACGTCTTCCTGGCCGGTGGAACCTCCGGGACCGGGATCGAAGTAGGAGTAGCTCGACGAGGCCGGCGTCGTCACCCCGTTGGCATATTCATAAGTGACCGCCGTGAAGGTGCTCCGGGCGGACTCGCCCGTCTGGTAGATCGAAGGGAGGGCGCTCGTGGCGACGGTGATCGCGTTGGTGTTGACCGGGCTCGAATAGTAATCGAGCACCACACGCCCCATGGAATCGGTGTCGTGTTCGTAGTTCGGCGCACCAGTGATGTTTCCGCCCGTATAGTTGGTCGCGAACTCCCGTGTCAGGACCAGCACACCGGAGTCGCTGGCTCCGCTCGCCTGCACGCCGTGCCGATAGTCCTGCTCGAAAGAGGAAAAGGTGCCGGAGGTGCCCGTGACGACGATCGTCCTTTGGCCCACCATCTCACCGATCGCGGTGCTGTAGGCGGTGAAGTCGGCGTTCGTGAAAGTGAGGGTCGGGATGCCCGCATCGGTGAAGCCGATGCTGTGCACGTGGGTGTTGCTGTTCAGCGCCGCGATGTTGGCGACGATCGTGGTCGAGCTGTCGCTGATGGCGAGCCCATAGGCGGTGGTGTCGGCGTTCGTGGTCTCCAGCAGGACGTTCGCGTAGCCCGTGATGCCGGCGAAGTTCATCGCGATCAGGCCGTTGTCCGACACCGTCACGGCGAAGGGGCTGGCGACCTGCGTTTCCAGGGTCTGCAGGGCCTGCAAGGCGTTGGAGATGTGGGCGGCCGTGTCGGAATAGGTGCCGGTCGATGAGACCAGGATGTACAGCGGAGCGCTCTGGGTGCCGGTCGCGCTGCCGAAAGGGGTCGTCCCGTCGGGCAACATCTCCATCATCGCTGCGCTGTAGATGCCTTCGGCCAGGGTGATCGTCGCAGGCCCGGCCCCGCCCCAGCTCTGCCACTGGCCGTCGAGATCTGCGGTCCCGCTGACGGTCGTGCCCAGGGCGGTGTTGGTGGCGGCGTCGGTCACGGTGATACGGGCGACGTCGCCGGCGTTGATCTTGTTGGTGAAGTTGGAGATGAGGCCGCTGGTGGGCAGACCGGTGCTGATCGACCCGGTCGGCGTTCCGGAATGCGTCCCGTTGTTCGTGCCGGTCCAGCCGAAGGCAAGGGTGGCTGACGCGGAAGCGATCAGGATCGCCGGCGTGACGGTGTTGTTGGCAATCGGGTCGTGAATGCCGCTGCCATTCTGGCCGTCGATGGCGGTGAAGACGAGGCCCGCCAGGGTACCCGCCACCGGCGCGGCCGGCATGGGAGAGAACTGACTATTGTAGACGAAGTCGAGAAGGCCGCTCGGCATCGTGCTGGCGGGATTGAGCGCCAGCTGTATCTGGCTCGATGTCAGCGTGCCGGGAGGGAAGGTCGCGCCGCCGCCGGCGGCCACGCTGATGTCCGACGTCGCGATGACGCCGGGGCTCGTCGAGGCCGCCGTCGCGTAGAAGTCGTAGACCTTCTGATCGCCCGAATCGTCGGCAACGACGAGCTGGTACCAGTAGACACCGCCGACGGTCGGGCTGGCCGGTGACGGCAGATTGTTGATGACGAACGTTCCCACGGCCGGTGGATTGGGATCGCCAGCATCGGCGCCCGCCGACCACGAGCCTGCCGCCCCCGTGACACTGAAGTTCTGCCACAGGTTTCCGCCGGTCTGGATCGTCACATAGTCGAACGTGCCGTAGCCGCTGACGACGTCCTTACCGGTGTAGATGCCGAGCTTGATGGTCGCGTCCTCGCGGATGAGCAGGCCCGCCGCCTGGCCGTTCACCAGCAGCGAAAGGGTGGAGGTCTGCGTCGGGATCAGATAGTCGGATCCGTTCGGCTTCAGGTAATTGGCGCCGACCGGCGCCGTATAGTTGCCGGTTTCGGTCGTGGCGTACGCATACAGATCGATGTTGGTGACGTTGTTCGACGGGCTGGTGCCGGTCGAACCGGGCTGCGACAGCGAGATCAGCGGGCCGGGCGTGAGGCCGCTCGAAAGATTGTCGGAAAAGGCCGAGCCGTAGACGTTCGTATTTTCGAAGAAGATCTTGGAGTAGGGGTCGTAATGTTGAAACGCCGGCACCGGCGACAGGCTGGTGTCGCGGTTGCCGTCGAATGCATAGGCCGACGCCCAGTTGCGGGAGTCGTCGAGGTTCACCGAGCCTGCGCCCAGATTGTCGGGGCCGGCGGCCCCCTGGCTGAACGGGTTGGCCTGATTGGCGATCGAACCCCAGTACCCTGCGGTGAAGCCGGTAAACAGGTTTGTGAAGATCGTGCCGTACTGGTTGTTGGCGGAAGGGTTGAAGGAATTGTCGGTCGCGGCTGTCCCCGAGGGCTGTCCGCTACCGGGAATGACGTAGGCAACCGAGTTCGTGGGCGTGGCGTAGTCCCAGCTGCTCCACATCGTCGCCGTGCCCTGTCCCGCGGCATACAGGTTTTCCTGCAGGGTCGCCGCGCTGATCAGCATATAGCCCTTGGTCTGGCTCGATGCCGTGGGGCTGAACAGGAAGTAGGTTCCGGCCGCGCCCCAGCCGTTGGTCCCGGTGTTGGCCGCCAGGGTCAGCGAGGAGATGGTGTACTCGTAGTACTGCGAATTGTGCCAGATGCCGTTGGCGTCGGGTTCTCCGTTGCTGACGCCCGACAGCGTCATGCCGGTCGCCCCTGCGAAGGCCGTGAGATAGCCGGTTCCCGACCCGTCGGGTTGCGTATCCCATATGGTGGTCGGCCAGAGCGGCGTGGCCGTCTTGTTGAAGTAGCCGTTGGAAGGAGAAACGAAGAGCGCGGACTCGTTATTTAGGGGACTTCCGGCGGCCGTGTAGACGTGGTTGGCCGAACTGTTGAGCGGCTTGAGAATGTCCAGCAAGTCCTGGCCGCTCAGGTTGGAGCCACGCTCCTCCGACGTTCCGTTGGCATATGAAACCTTGACGCCGAGGTTGGGGCCCCATCCGTCGATCGCGGTGAGATCGCCCTGGTCCGAACCCTGGCCCAGGAGCGAATACTCGAAGGCCGCATAGCCGAAGTTCCATTCCTGCGAGTTCGGCTGGATGAGACCTACGTTGCCGCCGATGCTGCTCGGCAGGTCATGGTGGCCGACCAGCGGCTCGCTCTGCAACAGCAGATAGGCGACCCCGCCGTTCACGTACTGGTAGGCACTGTCCGTCAGTGCCACCGTCACATTGTAGTTGCCGTCGGCGCCGAGCGTGACGTTCGGGGTGAGGGATCCCTGGATGATCAGCGGTGTCGTATTGTTGGTCGCACCGGGATCGGCATAGGGGCCGGAGGTGAAGACGCTCGATACCGGCGTGTCGGCCGGCGGCTTGTCCAGCCACAGATAGGCCCAGACAGGTGCCGAGCCCATTCCGTTGGCCTGGCCCGTGACCTCCTGAACGAAGGCGGGAGTCATATGGAACGTGATCGTCGTCGACATCGAAGCCTCCATCTTCTCGGCCCGCTCTCTGGCGGAGTTCCGTCGATTCGAGCCTCTCGCCTCTTGCAAATCCAGTCAACGACTGCGTCGCCTGCCCTCCTGGGTATGGAGAGCTTCAATTAAGAGTCATCTTCGAAAGATGAGGGGCGGAATGGCTGCCGACAGTGGCGTCATGCCCGCTTCCGGTACTATCTTAGGGCGATGCGAGCTTTCCTCCTGGGCCTTTTGCTTGGCCTGCTGATCTCCCCCGCAACAGCCCAGCCCGTGCCGCGCTGGATGACCTTGCCGCCCACGCCGTCGCTGCCTCCTGCCGTGAGCAGCGGTCACGCCCCGGTCAATGGCATCTCCATCTGGTACGCGACCTTCGGCAGCGGGCCGCCCGTCATCCTGCTGCACGGGGGGCTCGCGAACTCGAATTATTGGGGGCATCAGGTTCCGGAACTGGCCAAGACGCACAGGGTCATCGTCATGGACAGCCGCGGCCACGGTCGCAGCACACGAAACGCGCAACCGTACGGCTATACGCTGATGGCCTCGGACGTGATCGGCCTCTTGGACTATCTGGGGGTGCCGCAGGCCGCCGTGGTGGGATGGAGCGACGGAGCGATCATCGGGCTCAGCATGGCGATGTCGCACCCGCAGCGCGTGTCCCGTCTGTTTGCCTTTGCCGCCAATTCCGATCCCGGCGGCGTCAAGGACGTGAACAAGAGCCCGGTGTTCACGGCCTTCATCGCGCGCGGGGAAAAGGAATACGAGGCGCTTTCACCGACGCCCCGCGACTACAAGAAGTTCGTCGAGGAGATCAGCACCATGTGGGCGACGCAGCCCAACTGGACGGCTGCCGACCTGGGGCGCATCAAGGTTCACACCTGGATCGTCGATGCCGATCACGACGAGGCGATCAAGCGCGAGAACACCGAGTTCATGGCAAGCGCGATCTCCGACGCGGGATTGCTGCTCCAGCCCGAGGTCAGCCATTTCTCGATGCTTCAGGCTCCTCGGCAGTTCACCGACGACATCCGCCGCTTTCTCGAGCGGAAGTGGGATTGAGGCTCAGGCCGCCAGCTCCAGGATCTCCTTCACTTCGGCCGGCGTCGGGATCGGACGTGGGTTGCGGGGGACCCAGGGTGTGCCCATCGCCTGCAGGGCGATGCGATCAAAATGCTCGCGGCCGATCTTCACGTCGGAGAGCGTGCGCGGCATGTCGAGGCCGCGGATGAACCGGTCGAGCACGTCGCCCGCCTCCTCGCCAGGATGGCCCATCGCATTGGCGATCAGCGCCTGACGGCCGGCATTGGCTGGCTTGTTCCAGCGCATGACGGACGGCAGCATGATGCAGGACGTATGGCCGTGCGGCACGTCGAACACGGCGCCCAGCACGTAACCGATGCCATGGCTGGCGCCCATCGGCACGCCGGCGGCGAGACCGGCCATCGAGAGCCATGAGCCCGTCTGGCAATCGAGCCGGGCCGCCATGTCGTTGGGATCGGCTTTCACGCGTGGCAGGCTGCGCGCCAGCAGCGCGAGGCCATGCAGCGACGAGGCGTTGCTGAATTCCGTCGATTCGAGGGAGCAGACGCCCTCGACGCAATGATCGACCGCGCGGATGCCGGTCGACAGCAGGAGCCACATCGGTGTGTGGCGGGTCACTTCCGGGTCGAGGATGACGGCCTGAGGGATGGTGAGGGGATGGCGGAACATCTCCTTCACCTTCGTCTCCTCGTTGGTGACGCCGGCGATGGCGGAGAATTCGCCGGCCGAGAGCGTGGTGGGGATCGAAATCTGCCTCACCACCGGCGGCTTCACCTCCGCCTGGCCGCGGATGCGGTCCATGTCCCCAACCGTGCGGACGTCGTTGGCGAGGCAGAGCTGGACGGTCTTGGCGGCATCCGTGATCGAACCGCCGCCCAGGGTGACGATCAGGTCGGCTCGGGCTTCGCGGGCCTGTTCGGCGGCTGCGACCACGGCGCTGCGCGGCGAATGGGCCGGCATACCGTCGAAGGTGCCGGCGCACTTGTTGCCCAGCACCCGGCGCAGCTTCTCGATCTCGTCGGTCTCGCGGTTCAGCGTGCCGCTCACCATCAGGAGGACGCGGGCGGCGCCCTGGCGCCCTACGAGCTCGGCGAGGGCCTGGGCGGCAGGGTGGCCGAAGATTACTTCCTCCATCCTGCTGAAAACGATGCGGCCCGAAGCGGTCATGCTCTTCTCCCTGTAATTTTGCTATCGTGGCCGTGAAACCAGGCAAGGGAAAGCATGACCGGGACACGGGAGGGCGCGATCGCCCGCGCAGAGAAGTATTTCGACGAGGGCAGCTTCCTCGAGGAGCTGCAGCGTCGGGTCGCCATCCCCACGACCAGCCAGGAGCAGGGCTCGATGCCCGCCCTTCAGCAATACGTCTCCGGCGAGATGACCGAGTCGCTGCAGAAGCTTGGCTACGACTGCACCGTCCTGCCCAATCCGCGCAGTGAATACGGCCCGTTCCTGATCGCCCGCCGCGTCGAGGATCTGTCCAAGCCCACCGTGCTGACCTATGGGCACGGCGACGTGATCCGCGGCCAGGAGGAGCAGTGGCGCTCGGGCCTGTCGCCCTGGAAGATCGTGATCGAGGGCGAGAAGATGTACGGCCGTGGAACGGCCGACAACAAGGGTCAGCACACGATCAACATCGCCGCACTGGCCTGCGTAATGCAGGAGCGTGGCTCGCTGGGCTTCAATTCCACCATCCTGATCGAAACCGGCGAGGAGACCGGCTCGCCCGGCCTGGCCGATTTCTGCAAGGCCAACAAGGAGGCGCTCAAGGCCGACGCCCTGATCGGCTCCGACGGGCCGCGGCTCGACCATCGCCGCCCGACCATCTTCGGCGGCACGCGCGGCACGCTGAACTTCAACCTCAAGCTCACGATGCGCGAGGGCGGCCACCATTCGGGTAACTGGGGCGGCTTGCTGGCCAACCCGGGCATCATCATGGCCCACGCGCTGGCGACCATCACCGACGAGCGCGGCCAGATCAAGGTCCCGGAGTGGCGCCCCAGGACGCTGACCAACTCGATCCGCGCGGCGTTGGCCGATGCCCATGTCGATGCCGGCGAGGGGGCGCCCGAGATCAACGAGGACTGGGGAGAGAAGTCGCTGACGCCGGTCGAGCGCGTGTTCGGCTGGAACAGCTTCGAGGTGCTGGCCTTCAAGACGGGAAATCCCGATCGCCCGGTCAATGCCATCCCGCCGAGCGCGATCGCCTATTGCCAGTTGCGCTTCGTGGTCGGCACCGATCCGCACGACATCGTCCCGGCGCTGCGCCGCCACCTGGCGAAGCACGGTTTCGGCCAGATCGAGGTCGAGCAGGCCCGCGACGTGATTATGAATGCGACCCGGCTCGACCCGGAGAACCCCTGGGCAAAGTTCGCCTCCGGCTCGATCGAGAAGACGGCGGGCCAGAAGCCCAACATGCTGCCCAACCTGGGCGGCTCGCTGCCCAACGAGGTCTTCACCGACATCCTGGGCCTGCCGACGGTGTGGGTGCCGCACTCCTATGCCGCCTGCTCGCAGCACGCGCCCGACGAGCATCTGCTGGCGCCGGTGGCGCGCGACGGGCTGCGACTGATGACCGGCCTCTTCTGGGATCTCGGCGCACAGGGCCGGCCCGGCTAGGCTCTTTGTCGATGCTCTCAGCCGACGAGGCCGCCGATCTGATCGAAGCCATCGCGTCGCGACAGGATCGCGCCGCTTTTGCCAGTCTTTTCAACCACTTCATGCCCAGAGTTAAAGCGTTCATCATGCGGGGTGGAGCGGATGCAGAGGCCGCGCAGGAAGTGGCGCAGGAGGCCCTGATCATGGTCTGGCGCAAGGCCGCCAGCTTTGATCGCACGCGTGCGTCCGCGACGACCTGGCTCTACACGATCGCGCGCAACAAACGTATCGACCTGCTGCGGCGCAACAACCGGCCGGCAATCGAGACCGAGGACTGGCTCACGGTCTTTGCGCCGGAAGACGAGGATGCCGATAAATCCGTTCTCGCGGGTCAGACGTATATGAGGGTGAAGGAGCTGCTCTCGGGTTTGTCGGCCGATCAACTGGTGGTGATTGAAAAGGCATTCTTCGAGGACAAGACTCATACGGCCATCGCCGAAGAGTTGAAGCTCCCCCTCGGGACCGTGAAGTCGCGCATTCGTCTGGCGCTGGGGCGCCTCAGGGATGCGCTGGAGAGAGACGAGCCATGAGTCGCCATCCGGCGCCTGAAGAGTTGTTGCTGGACTACGCTGCGGGCGTGCTTCCCGCCGGTCCGGAGCTTGCGGTCGCGCTGCACGTCGCGCTGGATCCGGCATCCCGGGAGACCGTCGAGCGGTTGGCCGCCGTGGGCGGTGCGCTGATGGAGCGTGAACCTGCGGCCGGGATGGACGCCGGCCTGGAGACCGCGCTCGAGCGCACCCTGGCGCGGCTGGACGAAGTGCCTGTGGAGCCGAGGCCGTCCCGCGAGACGCAACGCACACCTCAATTCGATTGGGCGCCACCCGCGCTGGTACCGCATCTCCGGCCAGGAATGGATTGGCGCCGGGTGATGGGCAAGTTCGACGAGATCCGCCTCGACCTGCCGGGCGACTTCCATCGCGTGTCGCTGCTGCGGTTGGAATCGGGCCGCGGCCTGCCCGAACACAAGCATGCTGGTTACGAGTACACCGTCGTCCTGCAGGGCGGCTACACCGACGAGACTGGCAGTTATGGCGTCGGCGATTTCGCCGTCGGCCCTGGAACGGTCCGGCACGAGCCGATCGCCGATCCGGGCGAACCGTGCATCGCGATGATCGTCGTGGAGAAGCCCATCGTGCTGACAGGGCCGTGGGGGCGCTGGCTCAATCCGCTGGTCAGTCGCGGCTGGATCTGAGAGCGTTGACCCCGCTGGGGCTTCCCTTCAGGTTTGAGGCCTGAAGAGAGGACCCGATGTCACGCATTCCCTACTACGAAGTCGAAAACGCCACCGGCAAGCATGCCGAATTGCTCGGCAAGCTCAATCCGATGCTCAACATCTACCGGATGCTGGCGAACTCCGAGCAGGGCGCCAAGGGTTTCCTGCGCATGGGCAACGGGTTGCTCTATCGCTGTGAGCTGAACCCGGTGCTGCGCGAGTTGGCGATCATCCGCGTCGGACGCCTCAGTCGCACCGCTTACGAGGTTTTCCAGCACGAGCGAATCGGCCGCGAGGTCGGCGTGACCGAGGACAAGATTGCCGCCCTGCGCGACGCCACGATCGAAGCCCCGGCCTTTGATGACAACGAGAAGGCGGTCCTGCGCTACACCGACGACGTGGTGCGCAACGTGCGCGCCTCGGACAAGACGCTGAAGGCCGTGCAGGCTTTTCTGACGCCGGGTGCGCTCGTCGAGCTCACCCTGACCATCGGCTACTACATGATGGTCTGCCGCTTCCTGGAATCGATGGGCGTCGATGGCGAGGAAGGTCAGGCGGAGTGGCTCAAGACCGCGAAGCTGTAGCTATCGAATTCCTC
The DNA here is from genome assembly GCA_945952105.1 of uncultured Rhodospirillaceae bacterium. Taxonomy (GTDB): domain Bacteria; phylum Pseudomonadota; class Alphaproteobacteria; order Reyranellales; family Reyranellaceae; genus Reyranella. The sequence continues at coordinate 57,272 of CAMFGZ010000008.1, forward strand.
CCCCGTCATCGGGGAGGTCTCGGCCTCCTGGGCCGACAGAGGGGTCAGGAAACGCAGAAACGAGCATGACCGCTTTGCCCCGATGACGGGGCACCTCCTCATTTGAATTGGGGAGGAGGGATGGAAGAGCAGGAGTAAAGAGATGGCGTACCGCGTCCTGATCGCGCAGTTCATGCACGAGACCAATACCTTCAGCAAACTGAAGACGACGCTGGAGGATTACCGCAAGCGCTGGCTGATCGAGGGCGAGGCGATGGTGCCGCGCTTCACCGGCACGAAGAACGAGGTCGGCGGCTACATCGATTCGGTTAAGAAGTACGGCTGGGAGCCGGTCTGGGCCGCGGCGGCCAACGCGACTCCGTCGGGCAAGCTCACCAGGGAAACCTGGGAGCATATCCGCGACCTGATCCTCGATGCCGCAAAGAAGGCGGGAAAGCTCGACGCGATCTGCCTGTCGCTGCACGGCGCCGCCGTCACCGACACCGAGGACGATGCCGAGGGGGCGCTTCTCGAAGCCTTGCGCGCCATCGTTGGCCCTGACATCCCCGTCGTCGCCACGCTCGACCTGCATGCCAACGCTACCGTGAAGATGGCCAGCCATGCCAATGCGCTGGTGAGCTACCGCACCTATCCGCATATCGACGGCTACGAGCGCGCGGTGCAGGCGGCGGCGCTGGTGCAGGAAGCGCTGGAGGGCAAGAAGCATCCAAAATGCCTGCTGGTTCAGCCTGCCATGCTGCAGGGCGCCGATTCCGGCAAGACGACGCAACCCGGCCTGATGCGCGACCTGCTCGCCAAGGCCGACGCCTTCGAAAAAGAAGAGGGTATCAACGTCGTCAGCGTCCAGGCGGGCTTCACCTGGGCGGACATCCCCTATACCGGCCCCTCGATCGCGGTGAGCCACGAGCCGGGTGCCGAGAAGCGTGCACGTGAAATAGCGGCAGCGTTGCTCGACGAAATCTGGAAGCGGCGCGACGTGAACACCTCGAACTACCGGCCGATTGCCGATGCGATTGCGGCTGCCAAGGCCGGCGTGGGCAAGGATGGGCCGCTGGTCGTGGCCGACGGCACCGACAATCCGGGCGGCGGCGGCTACAACGACACGACGCCGGTCCTGCAGGCGCTGATCGAAGCCGACGTCCAGAACGTGGCCTTCGGCACCATCTTCGATCCGGGCACGGTGCAGCAGGCCATCGAGGCCGGCGTCGGCGCGGAGATCGACGTCGTGCTGGGCGGCCATACCGATCCGTCGATGGGCGGGCCGGTGAAGGCCCGGGCCATCGTGAAGATGCTGTCCGACGGCTCGTTCAAGAACGACGGGCCGATGAATGCCGGCGTCGAGACCTCGATGGGACCGACCGCGGTCCTGCGCGTCGGCGGCATCGACGTCGTCACCATCTCCAACCGCATCCAGACGATCGACCTGCAGGTCTTCCTGAGCCAGGGAATCGATCCGCGAGCCAAGAGCGTGGTGGTGGTGAAGAGCGTGCAGCACTTCAGGGCGGCCTATGCGCCGATTGCCCGTGAAGTCATCCTCGTCGATTCGGGCGGCATATGCTCGCCGGACCTCTCGCGGCTCAAGTTCACCAAGCTGCGCCGGCCGATCTGGCCGCTCGACGGCGTCAACGACCCCTATGCGGGGCAGCAGCGTCCGTAAACCTTGGCATGACACTGGCATGAGGATGGGCATGAACATCACACGCGAGGCGCCGTTTCCCGGCGCATCCTTCGGCGCAACGCTCAGACTCGACGGAGATGCCGCGCAGATCGTGGCGGCGGCCGAGGCGGAGCCTGAGGCGCTGCCGGCAGCGCTGGCCGAGGCCAAGGGGTTGCTGCTGATCCAGGGCATGAACGGCATCACCGACGATCCCAACCTGCTGATCCGGCTGAGCCGGGTCTTCGGGCCCGAGGTCGAGGATTATCGGCACAATCTCACCAACCTCTCGTCGGTTCACGTCTCCGTGCCTGAAATCCTGCTGGTGTCGAACATGGCGCCCGTCGGCAAGGCGCCGCCCAAGCGGCCCGATCCGCCGCTGGCGGCCGACGGGCTGATCCCGACGCAGTATCCCCATCGCAAGGGCTGGCACACCGACCAGAGCTATCGCCGTCCGCCGCCTGATATCTCACTGTTCTATGCGGTGACGCCCGCCGAGAAGGATACGGGCCAGACCCTGTTCGCCAACGGCATCCTGGCCTATGCGGCGCTGCCGCCGGCCCTGAAGGCGAAGGTCGACACCCTGGTCGGCCTTCATGCCCAGCCGGGCAGCGGACGCTCGCGCGATGCCGCCCTGTCGGGCCGTACGCCACGCGCTTTCGCCGTTCATGAGCGCTCGCAGCGGCAGCCGGTCGTCCGCACCCATCCGGTGACGGGCGAGAAGTCGCTGTACCTTTGCGAATGGGGCCAGATGGACTGGTTCGAAGGCCCGTTCGTGGGCATGGAGCCAGGTCCGCACGGCGAGGGCGCAAAGCTGCTCGACGAGATCATGGCGCACTACACCGAGCGTCGCTTCTGCTACGCTCATGAATGGACCGAGGGCGATCTCCTGATCTGGGACAATCGCTGCCTCGTTCACGCCGCCACCTGGTTCGACGGCGACCGCGAAGGTCGCCTGATGTGGCGCACGACGGTTCACGGCAATCCCGGCGCCTACTATGCCGGCGAGAAGAAGAGCTGGATTCCCGCCGCGGCCGAATGAGGCTCAGCGTTTCTGGCGGAAGAAGGTCGTGAGCACGTAGCGGCGGCCCCGCGTCACGGGACCGACCTTGTGCAGCAGGCCGCAGGAGAAGACGGCCGCCGCGCCCGCCGGCGGGCTGACGCGCACGCCCGCATATTCGGGAAACACCAGCTCGCCGCCCTCGAAATCGTCGTTGAGATTCAGCGACACGGCGAAGGCCCGGTCGGCCGTGGTCGGTGCGCCGTTGTCGCGATGGGCGGCGAAGAAGTGTTCGCCCTCGGCGCTGTAGGACAGCACGACATGGGCGTCGAAGGTGAATTCGCGATCGAAGGCGAAGACCTTCGTCAGCTCCGGGCCGATGCGGTAGGCGAGGCGATCGGAAACCGCTTTCTGCATCATTGGCTCGACGATCATGTAGTCCTCGGTGCGCTTCAGCTTCGCCATGTCGACATTGCCGTAGCGGCTCGAAACGCCCGAGTCCTTGTGGTCGCCCTTGCCCCAGAGCCGGATGAGCTGGGTGCAGAAGTCCGGCTCGAAGACGCGGGGCAGGATCAGCACCGGTGCCATCGCGGTCCTGAGCAGCAGGTCGGCGCCGCCCGTGGCACGCACCGTTTCGGCGAGGGGACCGATCGCCTCGGTCGCCGCGAGAAGAGGCCGCGTGTCGAAGGTGGCGGCCACGCGCTGGTTGGGATCGAGCACGATCACGCGCTGGCGTAGTCCCATCGCCTGGCCGAAGGAAACGGCGCCGCCCTGGGAGAGCAGGGCCGCCAGGTACTGCCCCTTCGGGTCGCAGAGCAGCAGCGGTTGCTCGGGCGCGGCGTCGAGCTTCTTCCAGACCGAGGCCGCCCGCGCGATATCGGTGCCGGTGACGACCACCAGTTCGGTCGACGCCCGGTCGCAAGCGGCGCGCAGGTCACCGAACTGGGAAGAATCGAGAGCCGCCAGATCGGCCACGGCAAGGAGCGCCACCGGGGCACCACCGAATGACCAGATGAATTTCCGCAGTTTGCCGTCCAGCCCCGGCAGGGCGAAATCCGGAACACGGTCTCCGGGCCGGAGCGACAGCATGTTGGTCATGGCCGCTGGTAGCAGCGTGCCGGAGGTCGTTCAAGCGGCGGGCGAGTCACCTTGATTGCATTTGGAACTGGCGGAAATTCCCGCCCGCCTTGCCGATGATCCGACAGCCAACCTTGGAATGCGCTTTGCTTCGTCGGGGGCCATTCGAGGAGACACGTGCGCGGGCCGATTGATTCGGGCGGCTTCTCTGAGCGGCGCGCCTCGCCGACAAATGCCGTCGTCGTCGGAGACGACGAATTGGTCGCGCTGCGGGCACGGTTTCCGGCGTCCCACGAGAGAAACTGTCTTTTCATTTGGCAATTCTTTCCCCGCTGATAGCCTGTGCCCGCAATCAGAGGAGGCGAAGTTGCTGATCTATGTCGATGCACCGAAGTTCGTAAAGGTCTTCCGCGAAAACACGTCGGGCGACGGTGCGCGCCGGATCCGCCTCGGCGTCATCATGAAGGGACTTCTCGATTTTCGAGAAGATCCCAAGATGGTCCCAACGGATGATGAAAAGGCCGAAATCGCCAAGGCAATCGCGTCTTTCGAATCTGCGGCCGACAAGCAGACCCAGGCCGATGTCCTGCGATTCCCCGAAATGGCGAGAAGGATTGCCGAGTACTATGAAACGAGTGCGTCGGATTTCGAAAAGCGACTGATCTCGGTGGCGTCGCTTGAACTGACGCGCAAGCTGCGGCGTGCCGGCAAAGGCGAGTGATCAGGCACTCGGCAGCCAGCGTCTTGCGCGTGCGACGAGGCGCGATATCCATCCGCTCGCGCCCACCGTCTTCGGGTTTGCGGACGGTGGCGGCAGGTCCCGAGGCGATGATGCCCTAACTCCTCCCGGCCGACGCATGGGAGCCTGCAATCCTGCTGCGCGCTTCTCCTCGTTGAGCTTGCGCAGTGCCGCCCTCCGGGCTCCGGCGAACTCGCTGCGCAGCCGATCGTTTTCCGGGCCCGGCCATGGAAGTCCCGTCCACTGGCTGTAAAGCTCGTCGAGCTGCCGTTCGTGAGCCATGAGATTGCCGGCTTGGGTCAGGTCGCGGATCGCCTGCGTGACGCGTCTCTTGGCCTCGCTCCGCGCGCTGAAGTCGGGAGTTGTGGCGGAGGGAGTGGCCGCGACCGCTGCCCGCTTCGTGGCGGCAGCCTTGGTTGGCTGCACGGCCTTCGCAAACTGCGCCTCGGCCCTGTCCAGGCGAATGCGAAGATTGGGAAGGCGCGAGACGAGGTCGGCGAATCTCGCGCGCACCGTCTGTAGCTCTTCCATTGCTTCCCGGGGGCCTCCGCAGGCCTCCAGCAGGTAGCAGTGCGAGAGCGCGATCGGGAGCTGGCGCCGGGGCGACAGTCCGGGATGGTAGGCGGTCTGGTGGTAGGCGATGCGTTGTTCTGCCGGAATGTCCGTGTAGGGATCGATGGCGTATTTCTCTTCGGGTATTTGCGATCGGTAGCGGTAGAGCGAACTCGGTCCCACCTGACCCAGCCATTCGAAATGCTCTTCGAGATACCCCATCAGCACTTTGATCCAGGGCGCGCGATCGAAGAAGAAATCCTGTTGAACGAGCAACGTGCGGCCCGGAAGAAAGGCCGGAAAAAGCTGTTGGAAGCACCGGACATTGAGGTCGTTGGTCCTGGCGAGATCGATGAAGCAAATCTCGATGGGCTTCTCCGCCGGCCACGTTTCGGTCAGAAAGTCGCCGATGTGCAGGTCGATGACGTCTTCATGTCCGGCGATGTTCTCCTTGAGAATCGGAACGAAGCTCTCTCCCAAGGTGTACTTGTACTTTCCGAAATGGCGCGTGATCGCGGTCTTGGCGCCAGGGGGAGCCGGCAGCATACCGATCTCGTAGGCGACGATCGGCGAGGCGATCCGGTCCGCAATCGTCCTGAAGAGGGAATTCGCCTTGAGCCCTTCGGCCAGACTCAGCGAGGAGGAGCCCAGGAACGATCCGGCGTCGATCATGTGGCCGCTGCCGAGATAATGATCGCGCGCGAGCTTGAACAGCAGGCATCGCTCGTTCGTGCTCAGCGTCCCGGCGGCTTGCTCGAGGCGCACGGGCGTTTCGCTGTTATCGATCCGGAATTCGTCTCCGAGGATGAAATCGCTTCCCTGCATCACCTGCGCTCCCGGCCCGCGGGGCAACCATATTGGCCGGGCTGCCGGTCCGCATCCAACGGCGGCGGTGGATTTCGGAAAGGTGGCGGCCGTTCCGGCAGACGGCTGTTCGAGGACGTTGAGATTCTGGGTGCGCGCAAAGCGCGTTGGCGATGTGACGATTGCGCCCGTGCTGGACGCGTTTCAGTCGAAGCGAGTAGGGGAACGCTCCATTCCTGCTGCCGGGCTGCTTGCCGCCGACGGGCTTCGGCTTGCCAGAAACGCATGGCGGCCTGGGGCGTGAAACCACGTCCCGTTGGTGTCGGGCTCGCGGTGACGCGCACGCACCTGGCTGGATGGCGATTTCCGGAGGGTAGATGGTGGGCGCTGTAGGGATTGAACCTACGACCCCACCCGTGTGAAGGGTGTGCTCTCCCGCTGAGCTAAGCGCCCGGAAGGCGCGCGTATAAGACAGGAGGGCAGGTCCGTCAACGCCCCGCTGCGAGTCCCGCCAGCGCGGCGGGCAGGGCATCGAAACGGTCGATCACGGCGTCGGCGCCGAGTTCGCTGGCGGGCTTCGCCGTGTAGCCCCAGCTCACCAGGACGGCGGGGATGCCGGCGCCGCGCGCGGCCTCGGCGTCGTGGGTCGAATCGCCGATCATGACGGCGCGCTTCGGGTCGCCACCCATGCGCTCCAGCAGCATCAGGATGTGGCGCGGGTCGGGCTTGCGCACCGGGAAGCTGTCGGCGCCGGCCACGTCGCTGATCGGCGGCATCAGCTTCAGATGCTCGAGGATCATGCGCGAGGGCTTTTCGAACTTGTTGGTGCAGACCCCCTGCTTCAGGCCGAGGCGGGCGAAGGTCGCGACGACCTCGGCAACGCCTGCGAAGGCGGTCGTGTGGCTGATCGGGTCGGCCTCATAGTATCGCACGAACTCGCGCGTCACGGCGGTCAGCGTGTCGTCGTCGAGGGTCCGGCCGTATTTGGCAAAGGCCTTGCCCATGGTGACCTTGCTGCCCTGGCCCATGAAAATCCGCACGTCGTCCTCGGTCACGGCCGGCAGGCCATGGTCGGCGAGCACGTTGCTGACGGCCAGCTGCATGTCCCTGGCGCTGTCGATCAGGGTGCCGTCGAGGTCGTAGAGGACCGCGTCGAAGCGGGAGGTGATGAGTTTTTCGGCATCTGTCTGCATGCGGCTTTCTCTAGCATATCCGCCTTGCCCGTCCGCCAGCCACATGGCATCGGACGGACATGAAATCAGCCATTGCCGTGGTCGTGCTCGCAGCCGGCGCCGGAACCCGCATGAAGTCCGCCCTGCCGAAGGTCCTGCACCCCTTGGCGAACCTCCCGATGGTCGCGCATGTGCTGGCCAATGCAGCGGCGCTGAAGCCGAGCCGGATCGTCGGCGTGATCGCTCCCGGAGCGACCGAGGTGGCCAAGGCCTTCGCGCCGCATCCGACGGCGGTGCAAGACAAGCCGCTCGGCACAGGACATGCCGCCAAGGCAGCCCTGGGCGCCCTGGAAGGCCATGACGGTCCGGTTCTGGTCGTGTTCGGCGACGCGCCGCTCGTGACGACGGGAAGCCTGCAGAAGCTGGTCGCGGCTTGCCGCAAGGCGAGGGCCGCAGTGGGCGTGCTGGGCTTCACCGCCCGCGATCCGTCGCCCTATGGCCGCCTGATCGTGCGGGACGGCGAACTGGTGAAGATCGTCGAGAGCAAGGATGCCGATGCCACGGAGCGGCTGGTCGACTTCAGCAATTCCGGCGTGATGTGCATCGATGGCAGGCTGATCGCGAAGCTGCTGGGCGCCATCCGCGACGACAACGTGAAGCGCGAGTTCTACCTCACCGACGCCGTGCGGATTGCGCGCGAAGCCGGCCATAGGGCGATCGCCGTTGCGGGTGAGGAAGCCGAGTTCCAGGGCATCAATTCGCGCGCCGAGCTGGCCGTGGCCGAGCAGGCGCTGCAGCAGCGGCTGCGCCACGCGGCGATGATGGGCGGTGTCACCATGACCGATCCCGGCACGGTCTGGCTGTCGGCCGACACGAAGTTCGGCACCGACGTCACGATCGGCCCCAACGTGCGCTTCGGTGTGGGCGTCACCGTCGGTGCTGGCACGGTCATCAAGGCCTTCTGCGACATCGAGGGCGTGCGCATCGGCAAGGGCGCGCTGATCGGACCGTTCGCGCGCATCCGGCCGGGCTCCGAGGTTGCCGACGATGTGCATATCGGCAACTTCGTCGAGCTCAAGGCCACGCGCATGGGGCGCGGCGCCAAGGCGAACCACCTGGCCTATCTGGGCGATGCGGACATCGGGCCGGCCAGCAACATCGGCGCTGGTACGATCGCGGTGAACTACGACGGCTACGGCAAGCATCGCACGGTCATAGGACCCGACGTCTTCATCGGCTCCAACAGCTCCCTCGTGGCGCCACTCAAGGTTGGCAGGGGCGCGAACGTCACCGCGGGCAGCGTGGTGACAGAAGACGTTCCGGCCGACGCGCTGGCGTTCGGCCGCGCCCGTCAGGTCACAAAGAAGGGGCGGGCGGCGGCGCTTCGTGCGAAACTCCGCGACCGCGCGGCCGAGGCCAAAAAGGCCGCCGCCGAGCGGGCCAGCAAGAAGTAATTCCCCTCCCGTTCGAGACAGAATCCCATGTGCGGCATCATCGGCATCATCGGCAAAGCGCCCGTCACGCCCCTCCTGGTGGACGCGCTCAAGCGGCTCGAATACCGCGGCTATGATTCAGCGGGCGTGGCCACGCTGGTGAACGGCCACATCGATCGTCGTCGCGCCGAGGGCAAGCTGGTGAACCTCGAAGAGCGGCTGAAGGTCGAGCCGCTCGCCGGCACGATCGGCATCGGCCACACGCGCTGGGCGACCCACGGCAGGCCGTCCGAGCGCAACGCCCATCCGATCGCCACCGACCGCGTCGCGGTCGTGCACAACGGCATCATCGAGAATTTCCAGGAGCTGAAGGCCGAGATGGAGGCCGAGGGCCGCCGGTTCGACAGCGACACCGACACCGAAGTGGTTGCACAGCTCATCACCTCGTATCTCGAGAAGCAGATGTCGCCAGAGCAGGCGATGGGCACGGCCATGGAGCGGCTGCGCGGCGCCTTCGCACTGGCCGTGCTGTTCAGCGGCCGGCACGACCTGCTAATGGGCGCCCGCCGTGGCAGCTCGCTGGCGGTCGGCTACGGCGACGGCGCGATGTACATCGGCACCGACGCGTTGGCGCTCGCGCCGTTCACGCGGAAGGTGAGCTACCTCGAAGACGAGGATTGGGTCGTACTTACCCAGAACGGGGCGAAGGTCTACCAGGGCAACAAGGAAGTGGTGCGCGAGGTCCGCCAGAGCGGCATCTCCGGCGCGATGATCGGCAAGGGCAATCACCGCCACTTCATGCTGAAGGAGATACACGAGCAGCCGGCTGTGATTGGCGACACCCTGCACAGCTATCTGAACCCCGCGACGCGAACGGTGACCCTGCCGCAGCTGCCGGTCGACTGGTCCAAGGTGAGCCGTCTCACCATGACGGCGTGCGGCACGGCCTTCTATGCCTGCATGGTTGCCAAGTACTGGTTCGAACAGCTCGCGCGACTGCCGGTGGAGGTCGAGGTCGCCTCCGAGCTGCGCTACCGCGAACCGCCGATGCCCAAAGACGGCGTCTGCATCGCGGTTTCCCAGTCCGGCGAGACCGTCGATACACTGGCCGCCATCCGCTACGCGAAGGCCAACGGCCAGACCATCCTCTCGGTGGTCAATGTGCCAGAGAGCGCCATCGCCCGCGATTCGCATGGCGTGCTGCCGACCCTGGCCGGGCCGGAGATCGGCGTCGCCTCGACCAAGGCCTTCACGACCCAACTCACCGTCCTTCTCTGCGCCGCGATCGCCGCGGGCCGGGCGCGCGGAGCGCTGAGCGAGGCCGACGAGGCCAAGCTCGGACTTGCGCTGATCGAGCTGCCGGCGCTGGTGAACGAAGCGCTCAATCTGGAGGAACAGTACCGGCGGATCTCCGAGGAGGTCCTCGCCGAAGCGCGGGACGTCCTCTATCTCGGCCGCGGCACCTCGTTCCCGATCGCGCTGGAAGGGGCCCTGAAGCTCAAGGAGATTTCCTACATCCACGCCGAGGGCTACGCCGCCGGCGAGATGAAGCATGGGCCGATCGCGCTGATCGACGAGCTGGTGCCGGTGGTGGTCGTGGCGCCCAACGATTCGCTGTTCGACAAGACCGCGTCGAACTTCGAGCAGGTCAAGGCGCGCGGCGGCAAGCTGGTGCTGCTGAGCGACGCCGACGGCGTGAAGCGGCTCGGCCCGCAGTCCGTGGCGACGCTCACCATGCCGGCGGTCGATCCCGTGGTCGCGCCGATCCTCTACACGATCCCCGTGCAGCTGCTGGCCTATTACACCGCCATCGCCAAGGGCACCGACGTCGACCAGCCACGCAACCTGGCCAAGAGCGTCACCGTCGAATAGGCGGCATCCCGTCACGACCGGCACATGAAAAAGCCGCGGGACCTTCCGGTTCCGCGGCTTTCTCGTTTCTCGAAATGTCCTAACGCGTGCCCTGCGGCAGGCCCGGCGGCGGGCCGGAGGGTTGCGGTGCCGGGCCGGGCTGGCCGCCGCGCGGTTGCGGCTGGGCCGGGCGGGGTTGCGCGGGCTGGGCCGGCATCATCGTCTGCACGATGGCGCGGATCTTGGCGGCCTCGGCTTCCTGTGCCTTCTTGAACTCGTCCTCGCTGATGAAGCGGTCCTTGTTCAGGTCCATTTCCAGGAACTGCTTCAGCGCGTGGGCGGTCAACTCGACGCGGTCGATCTGGCCATCCTTGTTGGTGTCGATCTCGGCGAACTTGCGCATGGCGATCTGCTTGCGCATGTCGAACGGCAGGAGGTTCTTGGCCTGCGGCCCGTCGGCGGGACCGGCCAGGACGAGATAGTCCTGGGCGCTGATCTTGCCGTCCTTGTTCTTGTCGAGCTCGTCGCCCTGGCGCAGCTGCATGTCGATGAACTCGTTCAGCGTCATCATGCCCTGGCGGCGGCGGGCCTCGGCCTGCTGCCGCTCCGCGGCCTCGCGCTGCAGCGAGCGCTGGATGATCAGGCGAACCTCGGGCTCGGTGATCTTGTTGTCGCGGTCGGTGTCGTAGTTGTTGAACTCCGAATGGACCAGCGCCTCCGCCTCGCCGCGCTCGACGAAGCCGTCGCGGTTGGTGTCGAGGTTCTGGAACTCGGCGCGGGCGCGGGTGCGACGCTCCTCGAGCGGCGGGAGGCCAGGCGCGTCGGCCGGGGTCACCGGCGGCTCCACCACCTTGATGAACTCCTCGACCGACAGCTTGTTGTCCTTGTTGAGGTCGAGCGCCTCGAACGACTTCATCCTGTACTTCAGGAAGTCGGCGCGCGTGACCTCGCCCTTCTTGTCGACGTCGATGTCGACGAACCACTGCGGAAGAGGCACGGGCGGGGGCGTGCCGAGGGCCCCGCCTGCGGCCGGCGGAGTCGCGGCGGCGCCGGTGGAGGGGGGCGCGGCGGGCTGCGCCGGCTGGGCCGGTGGGGCCGCCTGCGTCGGCGGCCGGTTCTGGGGCCAGGCCTGTGTCGGGGGCGTCTGCGCGACTGCCGGGAAGGCGAGGCAGGCGGCGGTCAGGAACAGGGTTGAGCGGAACGAGCGATTCATTGCGGTGAGCCCGCTTTTTGAGAGGGGAGATTTCGTATCGGTTGCAAAGAGCGGCGTGTCAATGTCCGCCAACCAAAGCCAACCTGCGGCGCAATCGCGCCGAAAGCATGGCGTTGTTCCATTTGAGTTGCACGGTCACGCGGGATAAGCCATCGTAATTGAAAGGCAGACTCCGAAGAAGGGTCGCAAGTAGTTGGGAGGACAGGGTTATTTCGCTCGTCCGGCGTGTGTAATGCGTCGGCAGGCGAAACCGGCATTTCACATGGCAGGACCATCCACATCCCGCGGCTCGCCGCTGCTCAGCGTGCGCGACGTTTCCGTCAGGTTCGGCGGAATCGTCGCCCTCGATGGCGTATCCTTCGACGTCTTCGCCGGCCAGATCGCCGGCCTGATCGGTCCCAACGGGGCCGGCAAGACGACTCTTTTCAACTGCCTGAGCCGGCTCTACACGCCCAACAGCGGCGATGTGCAGTTCGAGGGAAGGACGATCCTCGACCGTCCGCGGCATGCCATCCCCCAGATCGGGATCGGCCGCACGTTCCAGAACGTCGCTCTCTTCGACAAGATGTCGGTGCTCGACAATGTGAAGGTCGGTTGCCACAGCGTCAGCTCGACCAGCTTCCTGGAGAACGCGTTCCGCGTCCCCAAGGTCAAGGTCGAGGAGGAGGCGATCACCCGGCGGGCCGAGGAATTGATCGCCTTCATGGACCTGGTTCCCTTTGCGCATGCCATGGCTGGTCCGTTGCCGTTTCCGATCCGCAAGCGCGTCGAACTGGCGCGTGCCCTCGCGTCCAGCCCCAAGCTGCTGCTGCTCGACGAGCCGGCGGCCGGACTGAACCACGACGAGATCGAGGTGCTGAAGGGGCAGATCAAGCGCGTCCGCGACCTGCAGAACGTCACGGTTCTGCTGGTCGAGCATCACATGAGCCTCGTCATGTCGGTGTCGGACAAGGTCGTCGCGATCGACTTCGGCAAGAAGATCGCCGACGGCACGCCGGCGGAAGTGCAGCGCGATCCGGAAGTGATCCGCGCCTATCTGGGGACCTCGTAATGGCTGCGCTTCTCGAGGTTAAGGGGCTGAAGGCCTTCTACGGCCAGACCCAGTCGCTCTACGATGTCGGCTTCGACATCCCGACCGGCGGCATCACGACTCTTCTGGGCGCCAACGGCGCCGGCAAGACGACCACGCTGCGGGCGATCTGCAACATGGTGCGTACCGACGGCACCATCCGCTTCGACGGCAAGGACATCCGCGGCATGGCGACGGAGGAGATCGTCCGTCGGCGCATCGCCCATGTGCCGGAGGGCCGCGGCACCTTCACGACGCTCACCGTCGACGAGAATCTCCGCATCGCCGCCTACACCCGCAAGGACAAGCAGGCGGTGAAGGACGAGTTGGAGCGCGTGTTCGCCTATTTCCCGCGCCTCAAGGAACGCATCCAGCAGCAGGCCGGCACGCTTTCGGGTGGCGAACAGCAGATGCTGGCCATCGCCCGCGCGCTGATGCTGAAGCCGCGCCTTATGCTGCTCGACGAACCCTCGTTCGGTCTCGCCCCGCTGATCGTGCTGGAGATTTTCCGCATCCTGCGGCGGATCAACGAGGAGGAGAAGGTGAGCATCCTGCTGGTCGAGCAGAATGCCGCGCTCGCCCTCGACCTCGCCACGCACGCCTACGTGCTCGAAACCGGCAAGGTCGTCATGTCGGGTCCCTCGGACGTCGTGAAGAACGACGAGAACGTCCGCAAATCCTACCTCGGCTACTGAGGCAGACGTAATGGAACAGTTTCTCCAGCAGATCGCCTCCGGCCTCGCCAACGGCGCCATCTATGCCTGCGTGGCCCTCGCGCTGGTCATGATCTACGTCTCGACCGACCACATCAATTTCGCCCAGGGCGAGATGGCGATGTTCAGCACCTACATCTCCTGGCAGCTGATGAGCTGGGGGATGAGCTTCTGGGTGGCCTTCGTCCTCACGGTGCTGATCTCGTTCGCCATGGGCGTCCTGATCGAGCGCCTGATATTAAGACCGCTGCACAACGCGCCGGTCCTGTCGATCATCGTGGTGTTCATCGGCCTGCTGGCGATCTTCAACTCGATGGCCGGCGCTTTCTGGAGCTACCTGATCAAGGAGTTCCCCTCGCCGTTCCCCAAGAGCAGCTTCGGCATCGCCGGCGTGATCGGACCGCACCAGCTCGGGGTCGTCGTGGTCACGTTGATGGTACTGGGCCTTCTGTTCGTGTTCTTCCGCTACACGCCGCTCGGCCTCGCCATGCGCGCGGCGGCGCAGAACCCGCAGATGGCGCGGCTTGTCGGGGTGCGGGTCGACTGGATGCTGGCGCTGGGCTGGGGCCTCGCGGCCTCGGTCGGCGCGGTGGCCGGCATCATGGTCGCCCACATCGTCTATCTCGAGCCCAACATGATGGGCGGCATCCTGCTCTATGCCTTCGCCAGCGCCCTGGTCGGCGGCATCTCCAATCCGGCGGGTGCGGTGGCGGGCGGCTTCATCGTCGGCATCCTGGAGAACATGGTGGCCTATGCCGGCAACCAGATCGAGAAGGCGACCGGCGTCTACATCATCGGCAACGGCGAGAAGCTCACGGTGGCGCTCATCATCGTGATCTTCGTGCTGACGGTTAAGCCCGCGGGCCTGTTCGGCCGCGTCGTCGTGAAGAGGGTCTGACATGGCCGGGTCGAAGAAATGGGTGCTGGGGCTGATCGTTCTGGCGTTCCTCGTGCCGCTGCTGCGGCCGGTGTTTCCCGACGTGATCTCCGACTACCGGCTGTTCCTCGTCAGCACGATGATCATCGCCTCGATCGCCGTGCTCGGCCTCAACCTGCTGACCGGCTTCAACGGGCAGTTCTCGCTGGGCCATGGCGCTTTCTACGCCGTCGGCGCCTACACGGCCGCCATCCTGATGGACAAGCTGAACGTGCCCTACTGGGCCACGATCCCGGCGGCGGCCATCGTCTGCTTCATTGTCGGCTACCTGTTCGGCCTGCCGGCGCTCAAGCTCGAGGGCCATTACCTCGCGCTGGCGACCTTCGCGCTCGCCCTCGCGGTGCCGCAGATCCTGAAATACAAATGGCTCGAGGGCCTGACCGGCGGCGTGCAGGGCATCGTGCTGATGAAGCCGGAGGTTCCCTTCGGCCTGCCGCTGACCGAAGACCAGTGGCTCTATTATTTCTGCCTCATCGTCATGATCGTGCTGTTCTGGGCCGCGGCGAACATGCTGGATAGCCGGAGCGGCCGGGCCATGATGGCGATCCGCGACCAGTACATGGCCGCCGACACGATGGGCATCGACACGTCGCTCTACAAGACCGTGACCTTCGGCATCAGCGCGGCCTATACCGGCATCGCGGGCGCGCTTTCGGCCTCCGCCATCGCCTTCGTGGCGCCGGACAGTTTCGGCATCTTCCTGTCCATCAAGTTCCTGATCGGCCTGGTGGTGGGCGGCATCGGTTCGCTGCTGGGCTCGGTGCTGGGCGGCATCTTCTACGTGCTGGTCGACAATTCGGCGCAATCGCTGACCCAGTTCATCCGCAACGACCTCGGCCTGCCGTTCGACCTCTCCGCCTACACGGTCTTCGGCGTGCTGCTGATCGCCATCATCTACCTCATGCCCATGGGCATCGCCGGCGGGCTCTACATGGCGTACCGCAAGCTGCGGGGTGCACGGGCCTGACCCGGACCCTCTTCGTCGGAAAGTCGCCGGAAGGTGGCCTTCTTTCTGGCCGGAATCGGAACGATGATCCGGCGGGCTTTAGTCACTTGGGAGGATAAAAATGGGTACAAGCAGGCGTGGTTTCGTGGCGGGTGCGTCGGCATTCGCGGTGTTGGGGGCGAATTCGGCCTTCGCGCAGAAGAAGTACGACGACGGCGCGACGGACACCGAAATCAAGATCGGCCACACAGGCCCCTATAGCGGTCCGGCCTCGTCCTATGGACAGATCGGCAAGACGATCGAGGCCTTCTTCAAGTCGGTGAACGATGCCGGTGGCGTCAATGGCCGCAAGATCAACTTCATCACCCGCGACGACGGCTACTCGCCGCCGAAGATGGTCGAGCTGGTGCGCCAGCTCGTCGAGCAGGACAAGGTCCTCTGCCTGTTCAATACGCTGGGCACGCCGACCAACACGGCGATCCATCGCTACATGAACCAGAAGAAGGTGCCGCAGCTCTACGTCGCCACCGGCGCGTCGAAGTGGGGCAAGCCCAAGGAATTCCCGTGGACGATGGGCTTCCAGCCCGACTACCACACCGAGGGCGTCGTCTACGCCAAGCACATCCTGGCCAACGTCAAGGACGCCAAGATCGGCGTGCTGATGCAGAACGACGACTACGGCAAGGATTACTACGAGGGCTTCAAGGAAGGCCTTGGCAAGGAAACCGGCAAGATCGTCAAGCATGTGACCTTCGAGGTCACCGACCCGACGGTCGACAGCCAGATCATCCAGCTGAAGGATTCCGGCGCCAACGTCTTCTTCAACATCGCCACGCCCAAGGCCGCCGCCCAGGCGATCCGCAAGGCGGCCGACATCGGCTGGAAGCCGGCGCAGTACCTGAACAACGTGTCCGCCTCGGTGGGCTCGGTGATGAAGCCCGCGGGCCTCGAGAACAGCCAGGGCATCATCACGGCGCAGTACCTCAAGGATCCCACGGACAAGCAGTGGGAGAACACCGACGACTTCAAGGCCTGGGTGGCCTGGATGGACAAGTGGATGCCGGGCGCCAACAAGGCGGACGCCAACCATGTGTTCGGCTACGCCGTCTCCAACCTGATGCTCGAGACGCTCAAGAAGTGCGGCGACACGCTGACCCGCGAGAACGTCATGAAGCAGGCGGCCAACTACCAGAAGTACAAGCTGCCGCTGCTGCTGCCGGGCATCACGATCAACACCAGCCCGACCGACTACTACCCGATCCAGTCGGTCCAGCTCGCCCGCTTCAAGGGCGAGACCTGGGATCTGTTCGGCGACGTCATGTCGGCCGAAGGCTCCTGAGGCTCCGGAACTCGACCAAACGAAAGGCCGCCGGCGATCCCGGCGGCCTTTTTCTTCGAGATGCCCGAGAGCGCCGCGCTACCGCTCGGCGGGCTTGCGCTGCAGCGCCTGGCGGCATTCCGCCGTGTCGATGCGCCCGTTCTTGTCGAGGTCGCAGCGCGCGAAATTGCGGTCGGCCTGGACCATGAACTCCGTCAGGGTGACGAACCCGTCCTTGTCGGTATCCAGTCGCTGAAAATTGCTGGATTGACGGCTGGCCTGGCGATCGGTCGGCAGGAGGCTGTTGCCGACCGCGGGCGTGCGGGCATACATCTCGTCCTGGCTGAGCTTGCCGTCGCCGTTCGTGTCGAGGCTCTTGAACCGGGCCTGCTGGCCGGCCTTCCATTCCTCGATCGTAACCGTGCCGTCCTTGTTGGCGTCGTATCGCATCACGCCGCCGGAGGCGGAACGCGGCGGTGCGGTCTTCGGGGCGGCCGTCGTGGCCGGTGCCGCCGGCGGCGTCTGGGCATTGTCGGGAGCTGCGAGGGCAGGGACGGCCATCATCAGGAGGCCTGTCGCGATCAGGGTAATTCTCGGCATCGACTATCCTTAAAGTTGTATCGGAAGACGGCAATGCGCGCGCCATTTCCCTTAACCGCCCGTCTAGGCCCCGATATAGTCTGGCCCGCGACCGAATTATGGCCGCGTTGAGGTTTTGTTCTCCTCGGGGATGGTCATGGCTTACGACTACGATCTGTTCGTCATCGGCGCCGGTTCTGGTGGCGTGCGTGCCTCGCGCATTGCTGCGACTCACGGTGCGCGCGTCGGTATCTGCGAGGATTACCGCGTCGGCGGCACGTGCGTGATCCGCGGCTGCGTGCCGAAGAAGCTGCTGATGTACGGTTCCAAGTTCGCGCATGAGTTCGAGGACGCCGCGGGCTTCGGCTGGGCCGTGCAGCCGCCGACCCATTCCTGGCCGACCCTGCGCGACAACGTGAACAAGGAAGTCGACCGGCTGAACGCCGTGTATCTGCGTCTGCTCGACGGTGCGGGCGTGAAGCTGCACATGGGGCGGGGCCGTCTGATGGACCGGCACACGATACAGGTCGGCGAGGAGACGATCACCGCGGAGAAGATCCTGATCGCCACCGGCGGCCATCCGGTGATCCCCTCGATCCCCGGCTGCGAGTTCGCCATCACCTCGAGCGACGCCTTCCATCTTCCGGAGCTGCCAAAGCGCATCACCATCGTGGGCGCGGGCTACATCGCCGTCGAGTTCGCGGGCATATTCCACGGGCTCGGCGCCAAGGTCGACCTCGTGCTGCGGCGTGACCGCGTTCTGCGAGGCTTCGACGAGGAGTGCCGGACCTTCGTGCACGAGGCGCTGAAGGAAAGCGGCATCCGCATGCGCACCGAAACCGAGATCGGCCGCATCGTCGCAAAGGGCGCCGACGGCAAGAGCGGTCCGTTCGAGGTCCACACGCCGATGGGCGGCATGATCGAGACCGATTGCGTCATGTACGCGACTGGCCGCGCGCCCAACACTTCGGGCATCGGGCTGGAGAAGGCGGGCGTGCAGCTCAACAAGGCCGGCGCCATCGCGGTCGACGAGTGGTCGAAGACCACGGCCGACAATATCTGGGCGGTGGGTGACGTCACCGAT
This sequence comes from uncultured Rhodospirillaceae bacterium, assembly GCA_945952105.1. Taxonomy (GTDB): domain Bacteria; phylum Pseudomonadota; class Alphaproteobacteria; order Reyranellales; family Reyranellaceae; genus Reyranella. Next base: position 75,413 of record CAMFGZ010000008.1, read on the forward strand.
CGCATCAACCTGACGCCGGTCGCCCTCATGGAGGGTCACTGCTTCGCCGACACCGAATTCGGAAAGAAGCCGCGCAAGGCCGACCATCGCGATGTCCCATCGGCCGTGTTCTGCCAGCCCGAGATGGCCAATGTCGGCCTGACCGAGGAGCAGGCCAGGCTTCAGCTCGGCGAGGTGCGCGTCTACACGGCGGCGTTCCGGCCGATGAAGCACACCATCTCCGGCCGCCACCAGCGCACTTTCATGAAGCTGATCGTCGAGGCCGCGACCGACCGGGTTGTCGGCATCCACATGGTGGGCGACGACGCGGCCGAGCTGATCCAGGGCCTCGCAGTGGCAATGAAGGCAGGGGCGACCAAGGCCCATTTCGACGCCACCGTGGGCATCCACCCCACCGCCGGCGAGGAGTTCGTCACCATGCGCACGGCGCGGGCGGAGGCGGCGCCGACCCGGGCAGCCGCGGAGTAGAACGGGCCCGGCCTCCCGGCTGGCCTTTTATCCACAGCACGTATAGGTTCACCCACCCCGCCGGCCCCTTTGGCCCGCGGGTCGAGGAGGAGTCGATGACCGCGATCCAGGGCCAGTCCAGGGCCGATTCGCGCAACCCCGCAAAGGGCCAGTCCCGCAGCTCGAGCGCGGCCGATTGGTCGCTGACCAGCTGGCGCAATCGGCCGGCGCTGCAGATGCCGGTCTATCCGGACGCCGCCGCTTTGGCGGGCGCAGAGGCGCGTCTGCGCCGCTATCCACCGCTGGTGTTCGCCGGCGAGGCGCGCAAGCTCAAGGCGTCGCTGGCTAAGGTCGCCAACGGCGAGGCCTTCCTGCTCCAGGGCGGCGACTGCGCCGAGAGCTTCGCCGACTTCACCGCCAACAACATCCGCGACACGTTCCGCGTGCTGCTGCAGATGGCCGTCGTGCTGACCTACGGTGCCGGCGTGCCTGTGGTGAAGGTCGGCCGCATGGCCGGCCAGTTCGCCAAGCCGCGCTCCTCCAACGTCGAGAAGGTGGGCGACGTCGAGCTGCCGTCGTACCGCGGCGACAACGTCAACGGCTTCGAGTTCACCGCCGCCGCGCGTCTTCCGGATCCGGAGCGCATGGTGCAGGCCTACAACCAGTCGGCCGCGACGCTGAACCTGCTGCGCGCCTTCGCCCAGGGCGGCTATGCCGATCTGCACGAGGTGAACCGCTGGAACCTCGACTTCGTGCGCAACTCACCGGCGTCGGCGCGCTACGAGGATCTCGCCGCGCGCCTCGACGAGACGCTGAACTTCATGGCCGCCTGCGGTCTCAGCTCGGCGACGACGCCGCAGATCTCCGAAACCGACTTCTTCACCAGCCACGAGGCGCTGCTGCTGCAGTACGAAGAGGCGCTGACCCGCGTCGATTCGACCTCGGGCGACTGGTACGACTGCTCGGCGCACATGCTGTGGATCGGCGACCGCACACGCCAGCCCGACGGCGCGCATGTCGAGTTCCTGCGCGGCGTGCGAAACCCGATCGGCTTCAAGTGCGGCCCCTCGCTGTCGACCGACGACACGCTGCGCCTGATCGACACGCTCAATCCGGCAAACGAGGCTGGCCGCATCGTGCTGATCGTGCGCATGGGCGCGGAGAAGGTAGCCGAGAAGCTGCCGGCGCTGGTGCGCGCGGTCGAGCGCGAGGGCCGGTCCGTCGTGTGGTCGTGCGATCCGATGCATGGCAACACCATCACGGCGAACAACGGCAAGAAGACCCGCCACTTCGATTCGATCCTGAACGAGGTGAAGGCGTTCTTCGCCGTGCATCGTGCCGAAGGTACCCATCCCGGCGGCGTGCATTTCGAGATGACCGGCCAGGAAGTCACGGAGTGCATCGGCGGCTCGACGGACATCACCGTCGACAACCTCAACGAACGCTACGAGACGCAGTGCGACCCGCGCCTCAACGCCAGCCAGGTGCTGGAGCTCGCCTTCCTGCTTGCCGAGCAGCTAAAGGCGGAGCGTCTGTCGGTGGCAAGGGCGCGCCCGGCCGTCTGACCGACGCCAAGAGCCGAGCGCGAAAGAGCCCCGGGGAGGGCCGATGACGCATCCTGAGAATGGCGAGATCGAACGCTATACCGACCACTACTTCAATCGCTCGAAGCAGGTGGTCGGAAAGTTCGGCGACTGCACGGTCACCTACGCGATCTTCATGCGGCGCCCCGTGGTATTCGCGCCGCGGATCGCGCTGGAGTGGCTGGAGGAGACCTGCCGGGCACGCAACGCGGAGATCGACCTCGACCTGCGTTACCGCGAGGGCAAGTGGGTCGGCGCCGGCGAGCCGATGATGTACATCACCGGCTCCTTCTTCCACCTGGTCGATCTGGAGACGATCTTCCTGCAGAAGCTGGGGCCCGCCTGCGTGGCAGCCTACAACGCCTGGACCATGTGCGCGGACATGCCGAAGTCGGCCTTCCTCGCCATGGACGCCCGGCACTGCGCCGGCCGCGAGATGGCCGAGATGATGGCCTACGCGGCCTCGGTCGGCTCGGCCCGCGCCAAGCGCAAGGTCGGCGCCGTCGGCTTCATCGGCAATGCCACGCATGCCACGGCGCATTACTTCGGCCGTGAGTTCGGCCTCGGCACCATGCCGCATGCCCTGATCGGCTATGCCGGCTCGACCTTGCGGGCGGCCGAGATGTTCCACGAGACCTTCCCGACGGAAGGCATGACCGTGCTGGTCGATTATTTCGCCCGCGAGATTTCCGACTCGCTCGAAGTCTGCCGGCGCTTTCCCGAACTGGCGGCGCAGGGAAACCTGTCGCTGCGCCTCGATACGACGGGCGGTCGCTATGTCGAGGGGCTCGATCCCGCATCGTCCTACGCGGTGCTGGAGCGTTTCTCGCCGGAATCGATCCGCGGATATCGCAGCGAGGAGGAACTTCGCTACCTCGTTGGCACCGGCGTGTCGGCGGCGGCGATCTTCCATCTTCGCGCCGAACTCGACCGCAACGGCTTCGACAAGGTGAAGATCGTGGCGTCCTCGGGCTTCGGTCCGGCGAAGTGCCGGGTCATGGCCGAGGCCAAGGCACCGATCGACGTGGTGGGCTCGGGCTCGTTCCTGCCGTCCAACTGGTCGGAGACCTACGCCACCGCCGACATCGTCGAATACGATGGCGAGAAGCGCGTGAAGATCGGCCGCGAGTTCCTGCATCGCAACCGGCCGGCCGACGCAACCAAGCCGCTGTAATCTTCTGGAGGGACAGATGCTCAAGCTCTACTTCGCACCCGGCGCCTGCTCGACGGCTTCGCACATCGGCCTGGAGGAGAGCGGGGCGACATACGATTCGCAGGCCCTTTCCTTTGCCAAGAGCGAGCAGCGCACGCCGGAATACCTCAAGGTCAATCCGCGCGGCCGCGTGCCGGCGCTCGTGGTCGACGAGGGCACGATCGTCGAGAACACCGCGATCCTCGACTATGTCGCGGCGAAGTACGCGCCGCACCTGATGCCGGCGGATCCGGTGAAGCGTGCCCGCGCCATTTCGCTGATGGCCTGGTTCTCCAACGCCGTGCACCCGAACTTCACCCATATCGGCCGCCCGGAGCGCTTCGCCACCGACACCGCCGTGTTCGATCATCTGAAGGCGGTCGGCCGCGAGAACTTCCACGCAAACCTCAAGGAGATCGACGGTCTGCTGGCGGGCAAGACGTGGATCCTGGGCGACGAGTTCTCGGTGGTCGACGGCTACGCGCTGGTCTTCTACGGCTGGGGCAAGCGCATCGGCCTGCCGGTCGATGAACTGAAGAACTACACCGCCTGGAAGGACCGCATGCTGGCGCGGCCGGCCGTGAAACGCGTGCTGGAGCGCGAGCAGAGCGTGCTGCTCGCCGCCTGAGCCGGCCTCAGCCGACCACGAAGCTCTGGTACATGAACTGAAGGTCCGCGCTCTCCTGCGGCGTGATCTCGCCGTCGAGGACGCGGCCTTCCCAGGCGCGCAGCTTGCGCTTGATGTCGACGGGGGTGCGTGGGCTCAGGAGCACCATGAAGAACTGCTCGTGCGGCGACAGTTCGCGCTCGCGGCGATAGCCGAACGGCCCGTTGCCGGGCGTCCTGGCAGGGACGCCGGCCTCGGCGGCCGGAGAGGGAGCGGCGACCCGCGGCAGGACCGAAGCGTCGATCACGTCGTCCCACTTCAATCCGGCTTCGCGCACCATCGCCGAGGCGAGCTTGGCGGCGGCCAGCGCTTCCTGGGCATGGCTGCTGTCGAGGATCTCGAGAACCTTGACCAGGGTATTGCGATTGAAGGTCGACACGAGCATCTGCCCCTTTGACTATTGCATGAGCAACGGGCACTAAGTCCCTACAAGATATAGATGGATACGCCTTGGATCAAGGCAAGCCCCCGACAAACGCCTTTCCGGTCTACCTCGCCGGCCTCGGCAGCTGGTTCGTGCCGCTCGGCATCCAGATGGTGCTGTTCCCGTGGCTGGTCGCCGTGGTGCTGCACATGGATGCTTTCGCCGTGGGCGTCGCGCAGGCGGCCGTCATGGCGCCGTCGCTGCTGTTCCTGCCGCTGGGCGGGCTGGTCGCCGACCGCGGCAACGCGCGGGCGCTCCTGCTGCGCTATCACCTGCTTTACGCTCTTCCGCCGCTCGCCCTCGCGGCCGTCCTGTGGGCGGACGGGCTGAGCTACCCGCTGCTGATCGTGTACGGCGTCGCGGCCGGCGCCATCGGCGCCTTTGCCATCCCGACCCGCGATGCGCTGCTGCCGGTGGTGGCGCCGAAGGGCGCGCTGCCCAAGGCCGTGGCGCTGGCGACGGCGCTGCAGTTCGGCGGCCAGCTCCTGGGGATCGCCTGCGCCTCGACCGCGGACCGCTTCGGCGCCCTGCCGCTCCTGTTGCTGCATTCCGGCATGGTGCTGGCGGGCTGCCTGTTCGTGCGCCGGCTGCCCGATCCGCCGCCGCATCCGAAGGCCGACCACCCGGGATTCTGGCGCAGCGTCGGAGACGGCGTCTCGGCGGCGGCGAAGTCCGACCAGATCTGGCCGGTGCTGCTGTTGAATTTCGGCGTCGGCATCTTCTATGTCGGGCCGTTCATGGCGGTGCTGCCGCTGGCGATCCGAGACCACTATGCCGGCGGCGCCGTCGAACTCTCCTACATGAACCTGGCCTTCTGGGCCGCGACCATCGTGGCCAGCATGGCGCTGGCCGGGGTCGCGCGGCGGCTGACCTTGCGGGGCCGCCTGATCGGCAGCGCGGTGCTGGTCGGTGCGGTGGTGCTGTTGTCGCTCGCGCAGCTCCCGCTATTCCCGGTCTTCCTCGCGCTGATCTTCGTCTGGGGACTGGGCGCTGGCATCACCATGACGCAGAGCCGGACCGTGGTTCAGATCGTGGCGCCGGCAACGCACCGGGCGCGCCTCATGTCGCTGTTCCAGCTCGGCCTGAGTGGCGGCGGTCCGATCGGCGCCTTCCTGACCGGCACGATCTGCTCGATCTGGGGCCTCAAGGCCGCGCTGCTGTTCCCGGCGCTCGCGATGCTGCTCTTGATCGCGGTCGTCCTACTGCGCTCGCGCCTCTGGTCGATGCGGACGGTGGAGTAGAAGCGCTACTCGGCGGCGGCGCGGGAGCCGAGGCCGAGCGTCTGCCACACATCCTGCAGGGCGGCGACCAGTCGCGTCATGTCGTCGTCGCCGTGCAGCGGCGTCGGCGTGAGGCGCAGGCGCTCGGTGCCGCGCGGCACGGTGGGATAGTTGATCGGCTGCACGTAGATCGCGTGACGCTCCAGCAGCAGGTCGCTCGCCTGCTTGCACAGCGCGGCGTCGCCCACGAAGACCGGCACGATGTGCGTGACCGACGGCATGACCGGCAGGCCGGCCGCGGCGAGGCGGCGCTTCAGGGTGGCGGCGCGCTCCTGGTGCCGCGTGCGCAGCTCGGGCTGCCCGCTGACGAGGCGCACGCTGGCCAGCGCCGCGGCGGCGATCGCCGGCGGCAGCGAGGTCGTGAAGATGAAGCCCGAGCCGCAGGAGCGCACGAAGTCGATCGTGGCGGCCGTCGAGGCGATGTAGCCGCCGACCACGCCGAACGCCTTGGCGAGCGTCGCCTGCACGATGTCGACCTTGTCGAGGACGCCGTCGCGCTCGGCCACGCCCGCGCCGCGCGCGCCGTACATGCCGACGGCGTGGACCTCGTCGAGATAGGTGAGGGCGCCATGGCGATGGGCGACGTCGCAGATCTCGCCGATCGGCGACACGTCGCCGTCCATCGAATAGACCGACTCGAAGGCCACGATCTTGGGCGTCGCGGGATCGGCGCCCGACAGCAGCTCTTCGAGATGGCGCGGATCGTTGTGACGGAAGATGCGGCGGGTGGCGCCGGAGTGCCGGATGCCCGCGATCATCGAGGCGTGGTTGAAGGCGTCGGAATAGAGTTCGCAACCGGGCAGCAGGGCGCCCAGCGTCTGCAGCGTCGTCTCGTTGGCAACGTAGCCCGAGGTGAAGATCAGGGCCGCTTCCTTGCCGTGCAACTGCGCGAGTTCGCGCTCCAGCGCGGCGTGCATGGTGTTGGTGCCGGAGATGTTGCGCGTGCCGCCGGCGCCCGAGCCCTGGGCGCCGATCGCGGCCTGCATCGCCTCGACGACGGCGGGATGCTGGCCCATCGCGAGATAGTCGTTGCTGCACCAGACGGTGACGTCGCGCGCGGCCTCGCCCTCACGATGCAGGCGGGCGCGCGGAAAGGCGCCGACGATGCGTTCCAGTTCGGCGAAGACGCGATAGCGGCCTTCGTCGCGAAGGCGGCCGAGATGGCCGTTGAAGAATGCTTCGTAGTCCATTCGCTGGTGTCTCCCGCGTGACCACTTTAGGCGCAAGGAGATTTCCCGGCAGGCACAAATTGGTCGCGGTCTCGCGACGGCAATTGAGAATGGCTCGCAGGATTTAGCGCACCAGGGGCACGACCAGCGCGAGGCTGAGGAACAGCGAAACCGACAACAGCGGCAACGAGCCCAGCCACCGGGTCTGGCCAGGCAGGCCGTCCCAGTAGCGCAGCGTCGGCACGGCAGCCCACAGGGCGAACAGGAAGCCCAGCGCCCAGAAGAGGAGGGCGAGGGGCATCGCGACGTTCACCTGGTCGTCGGTGGCGGTCGCGATGCCAAGACCCACGACAGCCGGCGGGATCGCGGCGGTGAACAGGGACACCGCCCAGATCGCCCGGCTGCGGATACGCTGGCCGGTGCCGAAAGGCGGGCCAGCGCTCATCGATCAGCCCTTGAACAGGCCTTCCGACTTGAGGTCGGCCAGCGCGGCGTCGAACGACTGGCGCAGGCGGCCGAACAGGTCGTCGAGCTCGGTCTCGTTGATGACGAGCGGCGGGCAGATCGCGACGCGGTCGCCCATGTTGCGGATGAACAGGCCGCGCGCCACGGCGTGGTTGTAGACGCGCAGGCCGGCGCCGACGGCGACGAGGTCGAACGGCGTCTTGGTCTTCTTGTCGGCGACGATCTCGATCGCACCCATCATGCCGACGCTCATCGCTTCACCGACCAGCGGGTGGTCGGCGAACGACTGCACGTGCTTGGTGAAGATCGGGCTCATGCGCTTGGCGTGACCGAACAGGTCGGTCTCGTCGTAGATCTTCTGCGCTTCCAGCGCGACGGCCGCCGCGACCGGATGGCCGGAATAGGTGAAGCCGTGGCCCCAGGTGCCGATCTTGTCGCTCTCGCTCATCAGCGCCTGGTAGACCTTCTCGTTCACCATCACCGCCGAGATCGGCAGGAACGACGCCGACAGCGCCTTGGCGCAGGTCAGGATGTCCGGCTTGATGTTCATCGTCTGGCTGCCCCAGACGTTGCCGGTGCGCCCGAAGCCGCAGATCACCTCGTCAGCGACGAACAGCATGTCGTACTTGGTGCAGACCGCCTGGATCTTCTCGTAGTAGCCCTTGGGCGGGACGATGACGCCGCCCGCGCCCATCACGGGTTCGCAGATCATCGCGGCGACCTGGTCGGCGCCACCTTCCTTGATGATCAGCGCCTCGAGTTCCTCGGCGCAGCGCGTGGCGAACTGCTCCTCGGTCTCGCCCTCGACGCCGAAGCGGTAGAAGTGCGGGCAGGTCGTGTGCAGCACGCCCTGGATCGGCAGGTCGAAGGAGCGGTGGTTGGTCGGCAGTCCGGTGAGGCTCGCGGACGCGACGGTGACGCCGTGATAGCCCTTGGTGCGCGAGACGATCTTCTTCTTCTGCGGGCGGCCCAGCGCATTGTTCATGTACCACACCATCTTCACGACAGTGTCGTTGGCCTCGGAGCCGGAATTGGCGAAGAACACCTTCGACATCTCGACCGGCGCCATCGACTTCAGTTTCTCCGCGAGGTTGATCGCGGGCTCGTGGGAGCGCTGGTTGAAGGCGTGGTAGAAGGGCAGCTGCTTCATCTGCTCGTAGGCGACGGTCGCCAGACGCTCGTTGCTGAAGCCCAGGGCCGCCGACCAGAGGCCCGCCATGCCCTCGATATACTCCTTGCCGTCGTCGTCCATGACGTAGACGCCGCGGCCGCGCACGATGGTCAGGGGACCGGTCTGCTCGTGCTTCTTGAAGTTGGTGTAGGGGTGCAGGTGGTGGGCGATGTCCCGGGACGCGTTGGAATTGCCGCGGAAGCTGCGAGAAACGTCATTCATGCCGGTACCCCTGAAACTGTGAGGGGCACACGATAGCCCGGCTGAGCCCCAAGTTCACTGTATCTGACCATGCAAATTTTTTGTGCAATTGACGCGCTTCGGGCCCCGGTGCAACTTGAGTGAGATATGCGCGGACGCAGGGCCGGCGGCCGGGGAGGCCCACCTGTGCGAGCCTACGGGGACCAAGAAGGGGTAAAATCCATGCACTTCAATCTGCGGCATTCAGTGGCGCTGACGGCGCTCGCCTGCGCGAGCCTTGCCTTCACGCCGGCGGCCGACGCCAAGACGTTCAAATGGGCCAACTCGGGCGACGTCAGCTCGATGGATCCCTATGCAAGGCAGGAGACCTTCCTCCTGACCTTCACCGCCAACATCTACGACCCGCTGGTCCGCCGCGACAAGGAGCTGAAGCTTGAGCCGGCGCTCGCCACCAAGTGGGGCCAGACCAGCCCGACCACGTGGTTCTTCGACCTGCGCGAGGGTGTGAAGTTCAGCGACGGCACGCCGTTCACCGCCGACGACGTCATCTTCTCGATCAACCGCGCCAACGGCCCGGGCTCGAACGTCAACGGCAACTTCTCCTCGATGAAGGAGATCAAGAAGATCAACGACCACCGCGTCGAGGTGACGACCAGCGTTCCCGATCCGCTGCTCGCCGACAAGTGGGCGTCGATCTCGATCATGTCGAAGGCCTGGGCGGAAAAGAACAACGCCACGCAGCCCGCGGACATGATCAAGAACGAAGAGAACTTCGCGACCCGTAACGCCATGGGCACCGGCCCCTTCATGCTGAAGGAGCGCCGCGCCGGCGAGAAGACGGTGCTCGTGCCGAACCCGACCTGGTGGGACAAGCCGGTCCACAACCTGACCGAAGTCGTGTTCACGCCCGTGCCGAACGCCGCGACGCGCATCGCCGCGCTCAAGGCCGGCGACATCGACATGACCTACGAGGTCCCGCCGGCCGACACCGACAACCTCAAGAAGGACGCCAACATCAAGGTCCTGGAAGGGCCGGAGACGCGCGTCGTGTTCCTGGGCTTCGACCAGGAGCGCGACGAGCTGGTCGAGTCCAACGTCAAGGGCAAGAACCCCTTCAAGGACAAGCGCGTCCGCGAGGCGATGCACCGCTCGATCGACGTCGACGCCATCAAGCGCACCGTGATGCGCGGCCAGTCGTTCCCGACCAACCTGATGGTCGCGCCGGGCATTAACGGCTACACCAAGGACCTCGACAAGCGCCCCGCGCTGCTGAAGCCCGAGGAAGCCAAGAAGATGCTGGCCGATGCCGGCTATCCGAACGGCTTCGAGACCGGCATGGACTGCCCGAACGACCGCTACGTGAACGACGAGAAGATCTGCCAGGCCGTCGTGGCGATGCTCGCCAAGATCGGCATCAAGGTGAATCTGCGCGCCCAGACGCGCAATCTCTACTTCGCCAAGATTCTGCGCAGCACGTCGGACGGCAAGCCGAGCAACACCAGCTTCTACATGCTGGGCTGGTCGCCGGCGACAACCTACGACGTGCACAACGTCTTCGAGCAGATCATCCAGACGCCGGACGTGAAGGCCAAGAAGGGCCTCTATAACGCCGGCGGCTACTCGAACAAGAAGTTCGACGAGCTGTCGAACAAGGTCGAGGTCGAGACGGACAAGGCCAAGCGCGACGCCATGATCGCCGAGGCCACGAAGATCTACGTCGACGACTTCGCCTACATCCCGCTGCACCAGCAGGCGCTGGTCTGGGCGACGCGCAAGAACGTCGAGCTGGTCCAGCCCGCCGACAACAGCTTCCCGCTGCGCTTCGTCAACCTGAAGTAGCCGGCAGACAACGCCCGGGCCCGGCCGCAGACACCCTGCGACCGGGCCCGGTTCCGTTCTGGCGTCTTTCCTGCTAGGGCTGCGCCAGGCCAAGAACAGCAAATGCTCGCCTTCATCCTCAGAAGACTTCTGCAATCGATCGCCGTCCTGCTGACGGTCGGTCTGGTGGCCTTTTCCCTTTTTCGCTACGTCGGCGACCCCATCAATTCGATGGTCGGCCAGGACACGCCCGCCAGCGAGCGCGAGGCGCTGCGCGAGCGGCTGGGCCTGAACGACAGCCCGCCGATCCAGTTCCTGCGTTTCATCGGCAATGCGGCGCAGGGGAAATTCGGCCTGAGCTACCGCACCTCCGAGCCGGTCGGCCGGATGATCGTGGAGCGGATGCCGGCCACCCTCGAACTTTCCTTCTGCGCGGCGGTCTTCGCCCTGTTCGTGGGCGTCCCCATGGGCGTCTATACCGGGCTCTATCCCAAGCACTGGTCGAGCCGGCTGATGCAGGCCGTGTCGCTCATAGGCATTTCGCTCCCGACCTTCGTGATCGGCATCCTGCTGATCCTCGTCTTCGCGGTCTGGCTGCACTGGCTGCCGTCCTTCGGACGCGGCGAGACGGTCATGCTGTTCGGCTGGTGGCCGACCAACTTCCTGACGGTGAAGGGTCTGCAGGCGCTGATCCTGCCGTCGATCACGCTCGGCCTGTTCCAGCTCACCCTGCTGATGCGGCTGGTGCGCTCGGAGATGCTCGAGGTCATGCGCACCGACTACATCAAGTTCGCGCGGGCGAGGGGCCTCACCAACCGCGCCGTCAATTTCGGCCATGCGCTCAAGAACACGCTGGTGCCGGTCATCACCGTCACCGGCCTGCAGCTCGGCGCACTGATCGCCTTCGCGATCGTGACCGAGACGGTGTTCGCCTGGCCCGGCGTCGGCCAGCTCTTCATCCAGTCGGTGCAGTTCTCCGACATTCCGGTGATGGCGGCCTACCTGATGTTGATCGGCCTGCTGTTCGTGCTGATCAACCTCACGGTCGACCTTCTCTATTTCGTCGTCGATCCGCGCCTGCGCAGCCAGGGCGGCGCGGCGCGCGTGGCGGGGCATTGAGATGACCGACCGTCCCGCGACCTCGCCTGGCTGGCTGCACCGCATCACCGACAGCGACATCTGGTGGAGCTTCAAATCGTCCTCGCTGACGGTCGTGGCGGCCGTCGGCACCCTGCTGATCGTCGTGATCGCGTTCCTGTCGCCTGTCCTCGCGCCGCACACGCCGTTCGATCCGGCGACCCTCAGCCTCAGCGACGGCCTCAAGCCGCCGGTGCTGCTGTCGCCGGACGGCGACTGGGCCTTTCCGCTCGGCACCGACGACCAGGGCCGGGATATCCTCTCCTCCATCATGTACGGCACGCGGCTCTCGCTGGTTGTCGGGTTCGCCTCCGTGGTCGTCGCGATGACCATCGGCATCGCGCTCGGCCTGATCAGCGGCTATTTCGGCGGCGCCATCGACGCGCTGATCATGCGCATCGCCGACGTGCAGCTCACCTTCCCGGCGATCCTCGTGGCGCTGCTGATCGATGGAATCGTGCGCAGCGTGATCTCCGTGCAGCGGCACGACGAGATCGCGGTCTTCGTCATCGTGGGCGCCATCGGCCTCAGCTTCTGGGTCCAGTACGCCCGTACGGTTCGCGGCTCGGTGATGGTCGAGAAGAACAAGGAATATGTGCAGGCGGCGCGGGTGATTGGTCTGTCGCCGTTGCTGATCATGGTGCGCCACGTGCTGCCCAACGTGACCGGGCCGGTGCTCGTCATCGCCACCATCAATCTCGGCCTCGCCATCATCACCGAGGCGACGCTGTCGTTCCTCGGCGTCGGGCTCCCGTCGACCGAGCCGTCGCTCGGCACGCTGATCCGGCTCGGCAACGACGTGCTGCAGTCGGGCGACTGGTGGATCACCGTCTTCCCCGGCATCACGCTCGCGGCACTGGTGCTGGCGGTGAACCTGCTGGGCGACTGGCTGCGCGACGCCCTCAATCCGAAATTGCGCTGATGATCACTCAACTTCACCGTCGTCCTGAGCGCAGCGAAGGACTTGGCGGAACGACCAGCGGACGCCTGGCGGGCGTGAGATCCTTCGCTGCGCTCAGGATGACGGCGGGGCGGTGATGGCAGCGCAGACCAACACTCCACCGCTCCTCGAAGTCCGGAATCTCCGCGTCGAGTTTCCGACGCGACGCGGCACCCTGCTGGCGGTCGACGACGTGTCCTTCGAGATCGCGCCCGGCGAGGTGCTGGGCGTGGTGGGTGAGTCCGGCGCCGGCAAGTCGCTCACCGGGAATGCCATCATCGGCCTGCTCGAACCGCCGGGCCGCATCGCCGGCGGCGAGATCCGTCTTGAAGGAAGGCGCATCGACAATCTCCCCTACGAGGAGATGCGCAAGATCCGCGGCGCCCGTATCGGCGCCATCTTCCAGGACCCGCTGACCAGCCTCAATCCGCTCTATTCGGTGGGCCGCCAACTGGTCGAGACGATCCAGACCCACATGCCGCTCTCGGCCGGCAAGGCGAGGGACCGGGCGATCGATCTCCTGAAGGAGGTCGGCATTCCCGGTGCCGAGATGCGCATCGACCACTATCCGCACCAGTTCTCGGGCGGCATGCGCCAGAGGGTCGTGATCGCGCTGGCGCTGTGTGCCGGCCCGCGCCTGATCGTGGCCGACGAGCCCACGACGGCGCTCGACGTCTCGATCCAGGCGCAGATCATCGCGCTGCTGAAGCGGCTCTGCCGAGAGCACGGCACGGCGGTGATGCTGGTGACGCACGACATGGGCGTGATCGCCGAGACCGCCGACCGCGTGGCCGTGATGTATGCCGGCCGGGTCGCCGAGATCGGCCCTGTGCGCGAGGTGGTGAAGCACGCCAAGCATCCCTACACCAAGGGCCTGATGGGCTCGATCCCGAGCCTCGGCGTGCGCAGCGAGAAGCTGACGCAGATCGACGGCGCCATGCCGCGCCTCACCGAGATCCCGACCGGTTGCGCCTTCAATCCGCGCTGCACCTTCAAGGGCCAGCGCTGCCTGGTCGAGCGACCGAACCTGATGCCGGCCGGCGCCACGCAGGCCGCCTGCTGGCTGCACGATGCCGGCGGCGTCGGCGCGCCCCTTCCCAAGGAGGCGGTCCATGCCTGACCGCGGCGCCGATTTCGTCCGCATCGAAGGGCTGAAGCGTCACTTCGATGTCTCCGCGCCCTGGCTGGTGCGCAAGCTCGAGGGCCGGCCGCGCCAGGTCGTGCAGGCGGTCGACGGCATCGACATCGAGATCGCCAAGGGCGAGACCTTCTCGCTGGTGGGCGAGTCGGGCTGCGGCAAGTCGACGGTCGCCCGCCTCGTGGTCGGGCTCTATCCGCCGACCGCCGGCCGCATCGAATTCGACGGCAACGACATGGCGGGCCGCCACAGCCGGTCGGACATGGCGGCGCTGCGGCGGCGCATGCAGATGATTTTCCAGGATCCGTTTGCCAGCCTCAATCCGCGCTGGCGCGTGTTCGACATCATCGCCGAGCCGATCCGCGCCTTCGGCCTCGCCAAGGATAAGGCCGATCTCGAAGCCCGCGTGGGCGGGCTGCTGCGCCAGGTGCGTCTCAATCCGGCCGACGGCCGCAAGTACCCGCATGAATTCTCGGGCGGCCAGCGCCAGCGTATCTCGATCGCCCGCGCGCTCGCCAGCGAACCGGAATTCCTGGTGTGCGACGAGCCGACCTCGGCGCTCGACGTGTCGGTGCAGGCGCAGATCCTGAACCTGATGGTCGACCTGCAGCGGCGCCTGCAGCTCACCTACCTGTTCATCAGCCACAACCTCGCGGTCGTCTATCACATCTCCACGCGCGTTGGCGTGATGTACCTCGGCCGCCTGGTCGAGGTGGCGCCGACCGAGACGCTGTTCCGGCGGCCCAAGCATCCGTACACGCGGATGCTGCTCGACACGATCCCCGACCTCGACATGACCGGCCGCCAGCGCAGCCCGGTCGGCGGCGAGGTGCCGAGCCCGATCAACCCGCCGTCGGGCTGCTCCTTCCATCCGCGCTGCCCCTTCGCCAACGACCGTTGCAAGGCCGAGCGCCCGAAGGCGCTGCCGATCGAAGGCGGCACCGTGGCCTGCCACGCGATCGAGGAGGGCCGCCTGCCGATCGAGGAACGGAGCTACGCGGTCAGCGCCTGAGGCGAAAAGCCCGGCATTTCCTGCACGATTCGTGGTGTGCGCGGGCGCATGCGGAGCGCCCTTGATCTGTGGCCGGGCTCGCTTACGATCCGGCGCAACAATTTCAACGGAGACTCAAGGATGCCGGTCATCAACCGCATTGCCTCGTTCCACAAGGATATGACCGCGTGGCGCCACGACATTCACAGCCATCCGGAGACCGCCTTCGAGGAAGTGCGGACGGCCGATGTCGTTGCGGCGAAGCTCGAGAGCTTCGGGATCGAGGTTCATCGCGGCCTCGCCAAGACTGGCGTCGTCGGCGTGCTGCGCTCCGGCACTTCGAAGCGCGCGATCGGCTTGCGTGCCGACATGGATGCGCTCGACGTGCACGAGACCAACGAGTTCGATCACAAGTCGACGATCCCCGGCAAGATGCACGCCTGCGGCCATGACGGCCATACGGTGATGCTGCTGGGTGCCGCCAAGTATCTTGCCGAGACGAAGAACTTCGACGGCACCGTCTATTTCATCTTCCAGCCGGCCGAGGAGAACGAGGGCGGCGGGCGCGTGATGGTGGAAGAGGGGCTGTTCGAGAAGTTCCCGGTCGAGGGCGTCTACGGCATGCACAACATCCCGGGCATCCCGGTCGGCAAGTTCGCCGTCCGTCCCGGTCCGATGATGGCGGCCTACGACATCTTCGAGGTCGTGCTGAAGGGCGTCGGCGGCCACGGCGCCATGCCGCAGCACACGATCGATCCGGTCGTGGTCGGTGCGCACATCGTGACGGCGCTGCAGTCGATCGTGGCGCGCAACGTCGATCCGATGGACACCGCCGTCGTCTCGACGACGCAGATCCATGCCGGCGACGCGTGGAACGTGATCCCGCAGGAATGCGTGCTGCGCGGCACCGTCCGCACCTTCAAGAAGCCGGTGCAGGACCTGATCGAGAAGAACATCGAGAAGATCTCGCGCAACGTCGCGGCGGGCTTCGGCGCCGAGGTCGTGAAGTGGCGCTACGAGAAGCGCTATCCCGCGACCGTGAACAGCGTGCAGGAGACCGAGTTCGCCGCCCAGGCTGCCGCGTCGCTCGTCGGCCTCGAGAACGTGAACCGTAACCCGACGCCGGCCATGGGCTCGGAGGACTTCGCCTGGATGCTGCTCAAGAAACCGGGCTGCTACATCTGGGTCGGCAACGGCGATGGCGTCGGCAGCTGCATGGTCCACAACCCGGGCTACGACTTCAACGACGAGATCCTGCCGATCGGCGCGTCCTATTGGGCGACCCTGGTCGAGCAGCAGCTCGCGCGCGAGGCGATGCCGCAGGCCGCGGAGTAGCCTCAAGCTCCAACCTGCGACGCCGTCGTGTCAGGCCTGCACCCCTACGCCAATACCCGCATCGGGCTGGCGACGATGCACGAGAAGGAACGGGCGCTCGGGCCCGCCTTCCGGCGCGTGCTCGGCGCTGATGTCGTTGCCGTGCCCGAACTGGATACCGATACCCTGGGCACCTTCTCCGGCGAGGTGCCGCGGCCGGACGTGCTGGTCGAGACCTCGCTGCTGAAGGCGGAACTCGCCTTCCAGACGATGGACGTCGATTGCGCGGTCGCGAGCGAGGGCAGCTACGGACCCATCGACCGGGTCCCGCTGATCTCCTGCGGCGTCGAGGTCCTGGCCTTCGTCGACCGCAAGCGCGGCCTTCGGCTGGTCGATACCTTCCCGACCCATCATTCGAGCTGGCGGCTGTCTCGTTTCCGTGCCGGCGATCCGGCGCGCCTCACCGTGCTGCGCGCCATGGGTTTCCCGCGCTACGGCGTGTTCGTGGCCTGCAGCAGCGACATGGACCACCCGGTGAAGGGCCTCGCCACCGAGGAAGAGGTCATCGCCACCATGGACCGCGAGGCCGAGCGGTCCACCGAAGGGCTGGCGGTCCTTTATTCGGACATGCGCGCGCACCGCAATCCGACCCGCATGAAGGTGCTGCGCGCCGCCGGCTGGCAGCTCGCCAAGCGCCTGCAGTGTCTTTGCCCGAAATGCCAGGCGCCGGGCTTCGGTCACATCGAGTCGCGCCGTGGACTGCCGTGCGAGGCCTGCGGCGATCCCACCCACTGGATCGATTTCGAGATCGACGGCTGCTCGGTGTGCGGCCACGTCGAGGCCCGCCCGCGCAAGGACGGGCGGAAGACCGCGCCGAAGCTCTCCTGCCGGAGCTGTCGCCCAGCGTAGCAATGGAGCGCGCCACTCCAGTGGCGTTCAAGTTCTTCGCTTGGAAATCATGAGCGCCACTGGAGTGGCGCGCTCCGATGAAATCTAAACCGCTAAATCCGTCGCGAGGTGGAACAGGCAGTCGCCGCGCTCGCAGCGGGCGGGGACGCGTTTGCAGAGGACCAGGCCGGCGCGCTTGAAGTGTACGACCTCGGGCTCGCGCCACGGCGTATGGTGGAAGTGGATGCGGCCGGCCGGCTGGCCGGCCTTCACCTCGTCGCCCAGCTCGACCAGCGGCTCGAACAGGCCGCCGTCGGTCGCATAGACGTAATAGTCGTCGCCGCCGATCTCGGTGAAGCGCGTTTTCGTGGGTGCGGGCACCGGGCCTTGCAGCAGGCCGACATGGGCCAGCACGCGGCGCATCCCGTCCTCGGCAACTTTCAGCGAGCCCGGCGTCACGAGGCCGCCGCCGCCCAGCTCGGTGCCCATGCCGACCACGCCCTGGCGATACGAGGCCGAGGTGAAGGTGCGGCCGCCGCCCTGCGGTGCGGCCGAGATGTAGCTTACCGGCGCGCCGAAGGCCTTGAGCAGGCCCATGACCTTTTCCATGCGTGCAGCATCCTGATGGCGCGGCGCGAGGGCACTCGGGATATAGGTCAGCGAGCTGCCGCCGGAATGGAAGTCGAAGGCGTAGTCGAAGCCCGGCAGCAGCGCATGTTCGATCCAATAGGCGATCTGCTGCGTGATCGTGCCCTCGGCATCGCCGGGAAAGGAGCGGTTGAGGTTGCCCTCGTCGATCGGCGAGGTGCGGCGCCCGTCCATCGCAGCGGGGAAATTGGCCGATGGCAGGATCACCAGCCGCCCCTTGATGTCCTTGGGCTCGAGGCTGCGGATCAGGTTGCCCAGCCCGATCTGGCCTTCCCATTCGTCGCCGTGGTTGCCGGCCTGCATCAGCACGCTGGGGCCGTCGCCGTTCTTGATGCGCACGATGGGGATCGGGATCCAGCCATAGGCAGAGCGATGCACCGAATGCGGCACGCGCACGAAGCCGGTGGCCTTGCCCTCGGCGTTGAGGTCGATGTCCGGCGTCAGCCGGCTCATCGCGGTGAACTCGGTGGATTTCAGCGTTGCGTCGGTCATGTCAGCGTCTCTCGCTTCTGGGATCGAGGGCGTCCTGCAGTCCATCGCCGAGGAAGTTGAAGGCGATGACGGTCAAGAAGATCAGAAGGCCGGGCCACAGCGCGAGCACGGGCGCTTCTTGCAACAGCTCCTGCGCGCCGGTCAGCATGTTGCCCCAGCTCGCGGCCGGCGGCTGGATGCCGAGGCCGAGGAACGACAGGGTCGATTCGAACAGGATGAGCGTGCCGACGGACATGGTCGTGGCGACGACCAGCGTGCCGGCCGTGTTGGGCAGGATGTGACGGAACATGATGCGCCCCGGCTTGGCGCCCAGCGCCACGGCGGCGCGGGTGAAGTCACGGGCCTTGAGCGACAGGGTCTCGGCCCGGACCAGCCGTGCGACGGTGGTCCAGCCGGTGAGGCCGACGATCACAACGATGCGGTAGAGCGAGAACATCTCCGACTGCGCGACGTCGGGCGGGATGCCGAGCTTCCTCGGATCGACAGCGGCCAGCACAATCAGAAGCGGCAGTAGCGGCAGGGAGATCACGCCGTCGGTAAGGCGCATGAGGAAGGCATCGAAGCGGCCGCCGAAATAGCCCGCCACGACGCCGATGGCGGCGCCGAGGATCGCCGAGAGCAGCGCGCCGGCGATGCCGACCAGTAGCGAGACGCGGCCGCCGTCGAGCAGGCGCAGGAAGAGATCCCGGCCGAGATCGTCGGTGCCCAGCCAATGCTCGGCCGAGGGACCTTCGAACCGGCGGAAGAGGTCAGTCTGCGTCGGATCGATGCCGCGCAGTTCGGCAATCAGGGGCGCGGCCAGGGCCAGCACCAGCATGACCGACAGGAAGGCGAGCGACGCCCAGGCGAGCCGGTGGCGCAGCAGGCGGCGCCAGGCGGCGGGGTGGCGCAGGACGACGGTCGTCATGGCGTCCCCCTCATGGCGCCGCCTCTGCCAGCGAGACGCGCGGGTCGACCCAGGCATAGGCGAGGTCGGCCAGCAGGTTGCCGGCGATGGTCGCGGCGGTGGCCACGAGCAGGCCGACGAGGGCGAGATTGTAGTCGTTCTCGAGGATGGCCTGGTAGATCGCCTTTCCCATGCCGGGCCAGGCGAACATCGTCTCGGTGATCAGCGCGCCCGAGACCAGGCCGCCGAACGAGAGGGCGAGGATCGTCAGCACCGGAGACAGCGCGTTGGCGAACGCGTGGCGCCACAGCACGAGGCGCTCCGGCGCGCCCTTGGCGCGGGCCGTGCGGACATAGTCCTGCCGCAGCGCCTCGATCATCGCGCCGCGCATGAAGCGGGTGTAGCCGCCGAGCTGGACGAGCGTGAGGGTCAGCACCGGCAGCACGAGATGGCGGAGCTGCTCCACCAGCGCCGAGGCCCAGGGAGTGCCGGACCGGATATCAGCCATGCCGCCGGCCGGCAGCCAGCCGAGCTTCACGGCGAACAGACTGATCAGCAGCAGCGCCAGCCAGAAGGGCGGGGCCGAGATGCCGCCGAAGCACAGGAGGTTGATCAGGTAGTCGGCCCGGCTGCGCGGATGGGCGGCTGCCCACATGCCGAGCGGCAGGGCGATCGCCACCGAGATCACGAAGGCGAGGCCGGCCAGCAGCAGCGTGTTCAGCAGGCGCGGCCACAGCACGGTCAGCACGGGTTGGCCGAAGGAGCGCGAGTAGCCGAAATTGCCCTGCAGCGCCTGCAGCAGCCAGGCGAGGTATCGCTCGAAGAGTGGCTTGTCGAGACCGTAGGCAGCGCGCAGGCGTGCAGCGTCGGCGCTGGTCATGGTCGGGTCGCCCGAGATCATCATGTCGATCGGATCGCCCGGCATCAGGCCGATCAGCAGATAGATGACGAGGCTCATCAGGAGGAGGGTGACGGCGGTCTGGACGGCGCGCGCCACGAAATAGCGGGTCATGCCCTCATCCCGGCAATCTTGCCGTCATCTAGTTTTCCCAGCGCCATTGCTCGACCCAGAGGGTCGAGCTGTTGAGGGTACCTGTCGGCGTTACGCCCTTGAGAGGCTTGGGAATTACGAAGGGATCGACCCGGAAGAACAGCGGCAGCGAGGGAAGGTCGTCGGCCGCCAGCTTCTGGAATTCGGCGAACAGGGCGCGGCGCTTGGCAACGTCAAGTTCGCGTTCGGCGGCATCCAGCGCCTTGTCCATTTCCGGATTGGCGTAACCCGGATAGTTCTGGCCGCTCCAGCCATTGGCCGCCGTCGGAATTTCCTGCGAATGAAGCGAGGAGCGCGGCACGCCTTCGGGGCGCTGCACCCAGGCATACATGCCAAGCCCGCTATAGGTGCGTTTGCCCATCGCGTCGAAGAAGATGCGCGGCGTCTCTGCCTTGAGGCGGACGTCGATGCCGACCTGGCGGAGCTGGCTCTGGATCACCTGCGCCACCAGCTCGCGCACCCGGTTGCCGGCGGTGGTGCCCAGCTCGATCGATAGCTTTTCGCCGGCCGCGTTCTGCCGGATGTTGTTGCGGATCGTCGAAAATCCCGCCTCGTCGAGCAGTTTTCGGGCGGCGGCGGCATCGTAGCCGTACTGCCGGGCCGCCGGGCTGAACATAGGATCGAGTTCGCTGATCTGGCCATGGGCGATCGGCTGCTTGCCCTCGAACAGCTTCTCCGAGATCGCCTTGCGGTCGATGGCCAGCAGCATGGCCTGCCGGACGCGGCGATCGGCCAGCAGCTTGTTGTCCAGGTTGACGTCGATGTGCTCCCAGATCAGCGCCGGCTTGTAGATGACGTTGTACTTGTGGTTGTGACGCTTCTCGAAGGCGATGGCCTGGTCGAGCGACAGGCCGAGCTCGCCCAGCACATAGTCGACGCTGCCGGACAGGAGATTGGCCTCGAGCGCCGCGGTGTTCTCGATGATGCGCACGGTGATGCGCTTGAAGTACGGCTTCTGGCCGGTCCAGCTCGGGTTCGGCTCGAGCACCACGCGGCTGCCCGGCTGGATCTCGGTCAGGCGGTAGGGGCCGAAGGCGAGGCCGGGATTGGTCGACTGTGTGTCATAGGCGGTCTTGTTGCGATACTCGGCCGGGTTTGCGTCGAAGATCGGCTTCTCGATATGAGCCGGCAGCAACAACAGGCCGATGCTGTTGTAGTCGAAGGTGACGCGGTCGATCGTCATGGTGAAGCGCCGCTCGTCCTTGACGTTGAGCTTCAGGATTCTCTTGTAACCCTCTGAAGACGCTACGCCCGAGAGCGGATGCTTGCCGACTTCCAGGGTGAAGGCCACGTCCTTGGCGGAAACCGGCGTGCCGTCGCCCCAGCGCATGTCGCGCAGCTCGACGTCGATCTCCATGCCCTTCTTGCCGTCGGGCAGGTCGATCACCCGTGCCTTGCCGTTCTCGATGGTCGGCAGTTCGGTGCAGACGAGGCACACGAGCTTCCAGTCGGCGTCATAGGCCGTCACCGGCCGCGCCGTCATGTTGGCGATCAGAGACTTCGCCAGCATCGAGCTGATGACCGGGTTCCAGGTCCCCGGCATCTGCGTCATGGCGACGACGAGTTCGTCCTTCACCTGCGCCTTGACCGCGGCGGGAGAGGCGAGGGCGCCGAGCGCCAGGATGAGAGAAAAAATGCGGCGGATCATGTCCGCCGCACCGTAGCAAAGAGCTGGCTAGCGGCCCAGCGGTCGAGGCGCCGGCGGGCGGCCACCATGGCTCGCCGACCACTTCTCCGGCGCTTCGAGGAAGGCGCGCGTCTCGACGAGGCCCTTCTCGTCGAAATACTTGTGCTTCTCGGCCGCTTCCAGCGCATCCCACCAGGTGGCGAGCGCGTGCAGCTTGACGCCGGCGGCGGCCAGCATCTCGATGCTCTGCGGAAAGATGCCGTAGTGGAAGACCACGAAGCAGTCCGTGACCTTGGCCTCGGCTTTCTTTAGCGCCTCGATGAAGACCAGCTTGCTGCCGCCGTCGGTCGCGAGATCCTCGACCAGCAGGACGCGCTTGTTGGGCTTCAACTCACCCTCGATCTGGGCCATGCGACCGAAGCCCTTGGGTTGCTTGCGCACGTAGATCATCGGCTTCTTGGCCAATGCTGCCAGGAAGGCGGCGAACGGGATACCCGCGGTCTCGCCGCCGGCCACCACGTCGATCTTGCTCCAGCCGATCGTCTTCTCGATCATCTTGTGGGCGTGGGCCATGATCTTGGCGCGCGCTTCCGGGAACGAGATGATCTTGCGGCAGTCGATGTAGACCGGGCTCGCCCGTCCCGACGTGAAGATGTACGGGTTCTCCGGGCGGCAATGGATCGCCTCGATCTCCAGCAGGAGACGGGCAGTGTCCCGCGCTTCCGGCGTGCCGCTGGCGCGGTCCGAATTCGCGTTTTCTTTCAGCTTGTTGGCGGTCTTGCCTGATGTGGCTGGACCGGTCGATTTCGCCTTCTTGTTCGTCGCCATGCTGCTTTTTTCCCCCACGCCGCTTGCGACAAAATGACGGCCGTGTGTTTAGCGTTCGTACAAAGGACCGGCAAGGGCGTGGCGCCGAATCACGCTCGGAAGACCGGAATTTTTAGTCGGTTTCGAGGGAGGACTTGTGCTTGGTGGCCGCAACCGGGAGGTGCCAACCCCTGTAGATCGACATCAACCGCAGGAACAGGCAGAGGCCGGCTCCGGCCATGGCCGCCGGCAGGATCGGAAATCCCAGCCAAACTCCCAGGGAAACGGTACCGGCACCCGCAAGGGCGGCCACAGCGTATAGTTCCGAACGCAGGACGGTCGGCACCTGGAGGGTGAGGAGGTCGCGGGCCACGCCGCCGCCGATACAGGTGACCATCCCGAGGAGGGCGGCCATCACCGGGTTCAATCCATAGACCAGCGCCTTTTCCGTGCCGGTAACGGCGAACAGGCAGAGGCCGGCCGCGTCGAACAGCAGGACCGGCGTGCGTACCCGGTCGATCAGGTCCGAGGCGAAGAAGCCTGTCAGTCCGGCTGCGACCGTGACGGCGAGATATTGCCAGTTGCTGAAGGCAGCGGGTGGCACGGCGCCGATCATCAGGTCGCGCACGATGCCGCCCGCCACACCGGCCGCCCAGGCGACGACCAGCACGCCGAACAGATCCAGCCGCTTGTGGACACCCCGGGTCGCGCCACTGATGGCGAACACGAAGGTTGCGGCCAGGTCCATCGCATCGAACAGCATTTCGGGACATTACAGCGATTGCCGCCCGCCGCCGAGATGGCAGAGTGCGGGCATGGAACCGACATGACAGACACGACCGCCCCGCCTCGCAGCTTTCGCCGCTTCGTTCGTGCCCGCGCCCGGTTGCTGGTGGCTCTCGCCGCCGGTCTCACCCTGTTCCTGGCGCTGCCGCAGGACATGCGGATCGAGACCAGGGGACTGCTGGCCTGGGACCTGATGGCCCTGGTCTACGTCGCCTCGACGCTGCACATGATCATGAAGTCCACCGTCGACACCTGCTATGCCCGTGCCGCTTACTACGACGAAGGCGACTGGGTGATCCTGCTGGTCGTGATCGTGAGCGCCGGCGCGAGCTTCGCCACGATCTTCTCGGAACTGGCGATGCTCAAGAACCCGCACGCCTCGCTCTTCCACGCGCTCGCAATTTCGGGGGCAACCGTCGCCCTGTCCTGGACGTTCACGCATCTCGTGTTCACCCTGCACTACGCCAACATCTACTATCGCCCTGACGATGACGGACCGGGTGGCCTGGAGTTTCCGGGCGACCGGCCGCCGGATTATCGAGATTTCCTCTACTATTCCTTCGTGATCGGCTGTGCGGCACAGACCGGCGACGTGGGGACAGTGTCGCCGGCGATGCGCCGCATCACGCTCGTCCATGGCATCGTGGCCTTCACCTTCAACACCGCGATCCTGGCCCTCACCATCAACGTCGGAGCGAGTCTCCTCGCATGAGCACCAAACGTCCGGATGTCGGCACCGGCAAGGACCTGCTGGCACTTGCGCTCTTCGTGGGCCTTTGCCTCGGTATCGGCGGGCTGGGCGGTGCCGTTACCGCCGAGAGCGTCACGACCTGGTACACCACCCTCGACAAGCCGTCGTTCAATCCGCCCAACTGGATCTTCGGGCCTGTCTGGACGACCCTCTACGTCCTGATGGGAATTGCGGCCTGGCGGGTCTGGCGCGCTGCCGACCGCGACACCGCGCGCGGGGCCCTGGCCGTCTTTGCCCTGCAACTGGCGGTCAACCTGGGCTGGAGCGTGGCTTTCTTCGGCCTTCGCCATCCCGGCCTCGCCGTCGTCGTCATCCTCGCGCTCGACCTGCTGGTGCTGTCGACGGCGCTGATGTTCCGCCGCATCGACCGCCTGGCGGCGTGGCTGTTCGTGCCGTATCTTGCCTGGATCGCCTTCGCGACGGCGTTGAACATCGCCATCTGGCGCCTGAACTAGCGGCTGGCCCTTCAGTCCTGCGTCCCGACATTCCAGACCGGAAACGGATCGGGAAATCGGGCCCAGAGCGCAGGGCCCATCGCCATCTCGGCGTCGGTGAGGAGGCAGGCATCGAGACGGCTGGTCAGCTCCTTTCTGTCCATGCCGTTCGTCCCGATGAAGACGATTTCCTGCCGGCGGTCGCCATACGGGCTCTTGAAGGAGTTGCGAATCGTGGCGCGCCACGTCGAATCCTGCGGCCATTCCTCTCTTTTGACCGCGGCCCACCAGGCACCGGCGGCCTCGTGCCGCAGCATGCCGCCCGCCTGCGAAACCGAACCGGCGAGATTCATGCGGGACGCCAGCCAGAAGAACCCCTTTGAGCGGATCACGCCATCCCATCTTCCGTTCAGCAATGCATAGAGGCGCATCGGGCTGAAGGGGCGGCGGGCCTTGTAGACGAAACTCCAGAAACCGTAGGTCTCGCTCTCGGGCGTATGAATGCCCTGCAACTCCTTCATCCAGCCCGGCGCCTGGCTCGCTTTTTCGTAGCTGAACAGCTTGGTGTCGAGAATGGAGTCGGGTGACACGCGGCCGTGCTCGCTGGTGACAATGCGGGCCGTGGCATTGAGACGGCGCAGCATGCTCTTCAGGAAGCCCAGCTCGTCGTTCGTCACGAGATCGGCCTTGTTGACGACGATCACGTCAGCGAACTCGACCTGCTCCACCAGCAGGTCGACGACCGTCCTGGTGTCTTCCGGCTGGGCGGTCTGCCCGCGCTGGCGCAGGAAGTCGGCTGAGCTGAAATCCTCGAGGAAGGACTTCGCGTCCACCACCGTCGCCATCGTGTCCAGTCGGGCGACCTTTGAGAGGCTGTCACCGCTTTCGTCTTCGAATTCGAAGGTGGCGGCGACCGGCATGGGTTCGGAAATGCCGGTCGATTCGATGAGCAGGTATTCGAAACGACCTTCGGCAGCCAATCGCTTAACTTCCAGCAGGAGATCCTCCCGCAGGGTGCAACAGATGCACCCGTTCGACATCTCGACGAGTTTCTCCTCGCTTCGACTGAGTTCCGCTCCGCCCTGCCTGACCAGAGCGGCGTCGATGTTTATCTCGCTCATGTCATTCACGATCACCGCGACCTTCCGGCCTTCGCGATTGTTGAGGACATGATTGAGCAGCGTCGTCTTGCCGGCTCCGAGATATCCGGAAAGCACGGTCACGGGTAACCTAGTCATCGCAAGTCTCCGCATCGAGGCAAAGGAAGAGGCGCGTGACCCCCAGGCGAGCGACAGGGGGCGAGCGATGGACGATCGCGTCATTGCCCGCCCGGACCACTCCCTTGAACAGACCGACGGAAAAGCGGGGCAGCTCGTTCAGCGGGCCGCGATACCGCCGCTGGCCCCGCAGGGCCGCCTCGGCGCGTTGTGGTGGCAGCCACTGGGTTCCGGGGCCCCGGTAGGTCGCATTGAGCCGGAGGCCGACATGATCGCGATGGAAGCGCCAGCAGGCGTCGTGGTCGATCGCCTCGAGGCGTACTTTCACCATCTCGCATCGCGCGATCAGGGCAAAACGGTCGACCAGCATCGCGATGTCGCCGATCAGCCAGTCACGTTCGGGAGAGCCGCGAAGAGAAACCCTGTCGGCCATACGCCGCAGCGGCGCTGCCGCACAGCCCGGGGCGGCGACAAACTGGCCTTCTGGCAGTTGCGAGGAGGGAAGGGCATCGAGCCACTGCGAAGAGGCTTCGGGTGCCGATCTGCGCCAGATCGCCAGCGTCGTCTCCTCATCGGCGATCTGCGCGAGACAGCTCGCCGAGCGCGCCTCCACGACGGGGCAGGCAAGAGGGGCTGACACCTTTTCCAGGGCCAGGGTCGAAGAGCCCATGTCGGAACCTCTCAAGAGACAGAATGATATAACATAACATATTTATCTCAGGAGGCGCTACAGACAAAACATTGGGTTACGGCTCGGTTTCGTGGCGCGGCGCGCCGTCGTGGCGGCTGATGTCGGCGCCATCGTCGCTCTTCAGCTCCATGAACACCACTGACGAGACGATCGTCAGGATGCCCAGCACGAGGAAGGCCTGCTGCACGCCATGGATCATCGCGCCGGCATGGGAATGCATTCCTTCGGGCACGAACATCGCGGCGATCAGCGACGCTCCGGCGACGCCGAAGCTGATCGCGAGCTGTTGGCCGGTGGCGGCGATGGTGCTGGCGCCGCTGGTCTGCGAGCCCGAAACGTCGGCGTAAACCAGCGTGTTCATGCTGGTGTATTGCATGGAGGTGAAGAACCCGAGCGCGAAGGCCTGGAGGACGATGCGCCAGATTGGCGTATCCGCGCCCACGGTCGTGAACGACATGATCAGCAGCCCGACCACGATCGTGTTGAAGACCAGCACGTTGCGATAGCCCAGCCGCGCCAGGATCGCCGGCATGAAGGTCTTCAGCCCGATCGAGGCGATGGCCTGCGGCAGCACCAGCAGGCCGGACTGGATGGGAGAGAAGCCCAATCCGACCTGGTAGAGCAGCGGAAACAGGAAAGGGATGCCGCCGAGGCCCAGCCGGGTGAAGAAGCCACCGTTCACCGCGGCCCTGAAGGTGCGGATTTTGAACAAAGCGAGATTGAGCAGCGGAAAGGCCGTCAGCGACGCCCGCAACCCGTACCCCGCCAATAGCACGAGGGAGACGGCCAGAAGGCCCAGCACCTCGGGCCCGGACAGGGAATTGTCGCCGAAGACTTCCAGCACATACGACAGCAGGGCGATGCCGCCGCCGAACAGGATCAGACCCAGCACGTCGAGCGGATGGGTCGTGGTCTCGCGATAGTCCGGCAGATAGCGCCGGATGAAGTAAAGGCCAGCGAGGCCGACCGGTATGTTGACGAAGAACACGATGCTCCAGTGCAGCCAGTGCACGATGGCGCCGCCGGCCACGGGCCCCACCATCGGGCCGATCAGGGCGGGGATCGAGACGAAGCTCATGGCCCGCACGAGGTCGGCCTTGCCGAAGGTGCGCGCGAGCGTCATGCGGCCGACCGGCATCATCATGGCGCCGCCCGCGCCCTGCACGACGCGGCAGGCGACCAGCATTTCGATATTGGTGGAGAGGCCGCAGAGCAGAGAGCCCAGACAAAACAGGCCGATGGCGGCAGCGAAGACGCGACGCGTGCCGAACCGATCGGCCATCCAGCCGCTCACCGGAATGAAGACCGCGAGGCTCAGCGTGTAGCTCGCGAGCACCGACTTCACATTGAGCGGCGTAACGTTCATCGCCTCGGCGATGGCGGGTACGGCGGTGTTCAGGATGGTCGTGTCGAGCGACTGCATGAAGAACGCCACCGCAACCAGCCAGGGCAGAAGGCGCTTGATGTTGTCGTCGGGCGGGATGTTTACCGTCGTGCTCATCGGATCGTCACAGTCTGGCCTCGGACAGGGAGCGGACGCAACGCCGCGTCTGGTCTAGGATTCGGCAGGAGGCCCACATGTACCGCATGTTCGTTTCAGTCCTAGTCGTTCTCTGGACGGCCGGCGCGGTCGCCCAGGCGCCGCCTTCGCCCCAGCTCGCGAACCCGGCGTCGGTCAACTGCACGACTGAGGGAGGGACGCTCGCCATCGAACGCCGGCCCGATGGCGGCCAGTTCGGTGTCTGCGTCTTCACCGACAACTACCAATGCGAGGAATGGGCGTTGTTCCGCGGCGAATGTCCCCGCCAAGGGCTGCGCGTGACCGGCTACGTCACGCCGGCGGGACGCTATTGCGCGATCACGGGCGGGCGATATTCGGTCGTCTCGGCGCCGGGCGCGTCTCCGGAGCGCGGAACCTGCTCCCTGCCAGGCGGCAAAAGCTGTGATGCCGATGCGTGGTACGCCGGAACCTGTGCCGACCGGTGAGTCAGCCGAGAGCCTTCGACAAAGCCGACTTCAGGTCGTCGAGGCTGTAGGGCTTGTGCAGGACCCGAGCCCCGGCCAGAGCGGGCGGCAGGATCGAGGCGCCGTACCCGGTCGCGAACAGGAAGGGCACGCCCCGGTCCTTCAGGGTTTCGGCAACCGGAAAGCTCTTTTGTCCGGAGAGATTGATGTCGAGGACGGCGACGTCACACGCGACCGTCCGAGCGGTCGCCACCGCCTCATCGAGCCGCGCGCACGAAGCGGCGATCTCGTGGCCGAGTTCTGCAAGCATGTCTTCGAGTTGCATGGCGACCAGCGCTTCGTCTTCGACCACGAGAATGCGCCATTTGGCCAAGGTGTCGCTCATCGGGCAATTGTAGCGCAACGCCGCCATCGCGGCGACCGTTGAGGGGACATGCGCATACAGGTCGTCCATTGTCATCCGCTGGAGGACAGCTTCAACCATGCCTTGTTCCTCGCCGTCGTGCAGACTTTGCGACAGGGCGGGCACGAGGTCGTCGCCACAGATCTCTACCGGGAAGGATTCGCGCCGGCGATGACCGAGCAGGAACGGCGGACCTACATGGGGAATGGCTACGACGATTCAGCGGTAGCGGAATACGCCAGGATTTTGCGAAGCGTCGACGGCATCGTCTTCTGCTATCCGCACTGGTGGTTCTCGATGCCCGCGGTTCTCAAGGGCTATGTCGATCGGGTCTGGGGCCCGCGAACCGCTTTCGTCTATGACGCCCGGGACAACCACCTCGAGCCGAACCTTCGGAACGTGAAGCTGTTCGGTGTCGTGACGACCTTTGGATCTCCTTGGTGGGTCGTCCGGCTGTTCGCCGGCGATCCAGGACGCAAGGTGATGATGCGCGGCCTGAAGCCGATGTGCGCCAAGCGCGTTTCGAGTTTCTGGTTGGCCCATTACGACATGGACCATTCGGGTTCCGAGGCACGGCAGGCCTACCTGCAAAAGGTAAGGGCGCGGCTCGCCACGATAAGGTGACGTCCGCGCCCCTGGCCGATTCCGACCGCGGGTTAGCGGGTCGGCGTCGTGTACGTGGTGGTCGTGGTCGTCGCGGCCGGGCTGTAGGGATCGGTCGAGTAGGTCGTGGTGCGCTGGGTGGTGGTGGCGGCCGGCGCTTCGACGACTCGCTCGGTGCGGACCGAGCAGCCCGCGACGGCGATACCGGCGGCTGCAACGATGACGATGGACTTGATCATTGACCTCTCCTGCTCCTGTGAATGATCGGCGCCAACGGGCGCCTGACGGAGCGGTTGCCGGCCGGGCGGACAACCGCCGCTGTGCAACCGGGTCGCGTTGCAGATCGGCCACACCCCCGGATAGGCTCATCTGATGACCATTGAACGACCCAGCCCCGATTACGACGCCATCATCATCGGCGCCGGCATGTCCGGCCTTTTCCAGCTCTACCGGTTGCGCGAACTCGGGATGAAGGTCCGGGTGTTCGAGTCCGGCACCGGGGTAGGGGGGACCTGGTACTGGAACCGCTATCCGGGCGCGCGCTTCGACTCGGAGAGTTATTCCTATGGCTATTCGTTTTCCAAGGAACTCCTGGCCGAGTGGGACTGGACCGAGCATTTCTCGCCCCAGCCCGAGACGCTGCGCTACCTCAATCACGTCGCCGACAGGTTCGACCTGCGCCGAGACATCCGGTTCCGCAGCAAGGTCGCGGCTGCGCACTGGCAGGAGGAAGCACGGAGCTGGCGGGTCACGCTCGAGGATGGCGGCACTCACACCGCGCGCTTCCTCATCACCGCCATCGGGCCGCTTTCGGCCTTCACCATGCCGCGCATCGAGGGCATCGACAGCTTCGAGGGCCAAAGCTGCCACACCGCGCGCTGGCCGCACGAGCCGGTGAGCTTCGAGGGCAAGAGGGTCGCCGTGATCGGCACTGGCGCGACCGGGGTGCAGACCATCCAGGAGGTGGCGAAAACGGCGAAGAATCTCACGGTGTTCCAGCGCACGCCCAACTGGTGCGCACCGCTGCACAACGGGAAGATCGAGCCCGACGAGATGGCTCGCATCCGTGCCGGGTATCCCGAGATCTTCCGGCGCTGCCAGGAGACCTTCGCCTGCTTCCTGCACACCGCCGATCCGCGCGGCACCTTCGACGTGACGCCGGAGGAGCGCGAGGCCTTCTTCGAGAAACTCTACGGCGAGCGGGGCTTCGGGATCTGGGTCGGCAACTTCAACGACATACTGACCAACCGCGAGGCCAACGCGCTGATCTCGGATTTCGTCGCCCGCAAGATCAGGAGTCGCGTGAAGGACCCCGCGGTGGCCGAGAAGCTCATCCCGAAGAACCATGGGTTCGGCACCCGCCGCGTGCCGCTCGAGACGCGCTACTACGAGGTCTACAACCAGCCGAACGTCGAGCTGGTCGACATCAAGGAGGCTCCGATCGAGCGCATTACGCCGACCGGCATCAGGACCAGCGCGCGTGACTACGAATTCGACATGATCATCTACGCCACCGGCTTCGATGCGCTGACCGGCGCCTTCGACCGCATCGACATCCGCGGCGTCGATGGCCGCAAGCTCAAGGAAGAATGGGCGGACGGCGCGGAAACCTTCGTCGGCATGTCGGTTCAGGGGTTTCCCAACATGCTGATGCTGCTGGGACCGCACACGGCGCTGGGCAACATTCCGCGCAGCATCGAATACAATGTCGAGTGGGTGACCGACCTGATGCGTTTCATGCGCGACAAGGGCCTCACCCGCATCGATGCCCGGCCCGAAGGCGTCGACACCTGGATGAAGACGGTGCACGAGGCGTCGGTGGGATTGCTCTCGAACGAGGTCAATTCCTGGTTCACCGGCGTCAACACCAATGTCGACGGCAAGCAGACCCGCCGTATTTCGCGCTACAGCGGCAGCGCCCCGGCCTATCGCGCCCGCTGCGACGAGGTCGCCGCCG
The DNA here is from genome assembly GCA_945952105.1 of uncultured Rhodospirillaceae bacterium. Lineage (GTDB taxonomy): Bacteria > Pseudomonadota > Alphaproteobacteria > Reyranellales > Reyranellaceae > Reyranella. Next base: position 106,556 of record CAMFGZ010000008.1, read on the forward strand.
GGGATTACCGGGAGATGGACCTGCGTTAGTCGGAGCAGGTGCGTCCCTTGGGGCCATACCTTCAACCTGAATATGGTGTAGAATAGCACAACGCCTGCATCGACCGATGGCCGGCTCACGGAAGGATTGAGATCGTGAACGCACTTCGCTCGCTCGTTTTGGCTGTGTTCCTGATCCTCGGCTTGGGGGCTCACGCCGAGGCACAAGCCCCGGCCGCACCTCCCGCGGGCATGTCGCAGCAGCAGTTCGACTCGCTGGTCGATGCCATCAGCAACTCCGTGACGGAGAAGTTGAAGGCGGAGGGAGCGGCGGCACCGGCCGCGAAGCCCGCGGCTCCGGCTCCGGCTCCGGCAGCTTCCGATTCGAAATCCAAGTCCAAGGCGCCGCCGCCGCCGAAGATCGTGCATGTCGAGCCCAAGGCGGGGCCCGATCCGTTCGTTGCCTTCATCAATGGCACCGAGAAGGTCTTCCATGCGCTTCCGGTCGTGGGCGCGCAGTTGGCCCTCATCCCGACCCTGCTCGACCAGCGTGCCCAGGGCGGGCGGGGGGCATCGACGTTCCTGTTGCTGCTCTGCGCGGTCGCCGTCGTCGCCGTGGCGGCGGAGGGGGTTCTTCGCCTGTTTCTGCATCGGCTGAGGGCGCGGCTGGCGGCAAACGCCGGGCCGGAAGGCGGCGTACGTTCGATCGGCTATCTCGCAGGTCTCGCCCTCCTCGACGGGTTGGGTGTCCTGGTGGTCTGGTTGATCTGCAATGCCGCCACGGGCGCGTGGTTCACCGGGGCGACGGGCCAGGACAAGCTGGCGGCGGCCGTGCTTGCCGGCATCTTTTCGTGGCGCCTCTACGTCCTGCTGTTCCGCGTCGTGCTGCAGCCGGAATTGCCGACGGCCCGCCTGTGTGCCGCCGGCAACCATGAAGCCAAGGCGATGTACCTGCGGATCGCCGCCGTGATGCTCGTGATCGTCCTGATGCGCATTCTGGCGCAGGTCCTGGTGGCAATCCGGACGCCGGAAGATGCGATGGCCAGCTTCCAGGTGATCGGAGCCTTCATTTATCTATCGGCTTTCCTTTGGCTCGCTTTCCGGTCGCGCCTCGGTGCCGAGCAGTGGTTCGGCGGGCTGGGGCAACTGGCGCCGGTGATCGGCGTGGTCGGCCGGAAGTGGATTCCCATTGCGCCGCTGTTCTTCATCGCCCTCGGAGTCACGCTGATCTACGGCGCGGTCTCCGGCTTCCGCTATGTCGGCTCGGCTATGGTGCTGACGCTCAATCTCGTGGTCGGCGTGCTGATCTTCGAGACGCTGATGCAGGCCTTCGTGCGGCGCCTCGATTCCCAACTCGAGGGAAAGACGCCGGCCGGCAACACCCCGAAGCTTCCCGACGTCGTGGCGCGCTGCATTCGCGTCGCCGTGCTGATCGGTGTGGCGGTGGTCATCGCGGAAAGCTGGGTGGTGCAGGTGCTCGGGCTGGTGAACGACAGCGAATGGGAGCAGCTCACCAGCTCCTCCCGCACCGCGGGGGTGACGTTGTTCGTGGCCTTCGTCGCCTGGGAACTCTTCAAATACATGACCGAACCCTACATGGGCACGAAGACCAAGGATGCCGCGCAGGCGATCGCCGACGGCGACGCGAATGCGGCGCCGGCGTCGCGGCTCAGCACCATGATGCCGCTGATGCGGCGCACGGCGGCGGTGCTGATCATCCTCGTCGCGGTGATGGTCGCGCTGCAGGATTTCGGCATCAACATCACGCCCCTGATCGCCGGCGCGTCGGTTTTCGGCATCGCCATCTCGTTCGGCAGCCAGACGCTGGTGAAGGACATCGTGTCGGGCCTGTTCTATCTCTCCGACGACGCTTTCCGGGTCGGGGAGTACATCGACTGCGGCAAGGCCAAGGGCACGGTCGAGGGCTTCACGCTGCGCTCGATCAAGCTGCGGCATCAGAACGGGCAGGTGCACACGATCCCGTTCGGCCAGCTCGGGCAGATCACCAACTTCAGCCGCGACTGGATCACGGTCAAGTTCAACCTCCGCTTCGCCCGCGACACCGACATCGAGAAGCTGCGCAAGGCCTCGAAGAAGATCGGCGCCGAGATGATGGAAATGCCGGCCCTCGCCGACCAGATCCTGGCACCGTTCAAGATGCAGGGTGTCGCCGACATTGCCGGAAACGCCATCGTGGTGCGCTTCAAGTTCACGGCCCGGCCGGGCAACCCGGCCGCCATCCAGCGCGAGGCCATGAAGCGGATGTTCAGCACCTTCCCGGCAATGGGCTTCGAGTTCGCCCAGGAGGGGGCCAACGTCGTGGTCCATACAGGGCCCGCGGCCGCCAACGATGCCACGGAAGGCCATCCGCCAGCGGCGCCGGCGCCCGCCGGCGCTCCTGCTGGAACCATTCCGGCGGCGGCCACCTAGTCTCGCAATCGTCATTTGCAGGCGGGTTGCAACCGGCAGCCCGATTGGGCAAAAGCGCCTCCCGATCCCTGGGAGGAAACGCCTGATGACGACCGAGCCGCATTCCGAGACCGTTCGCGATCCCCGGACCCTGCGCCCCCTCCCGCGCTTCATCTTCGCTTCTCGCTGGCTGCAGCTTCCGCTCTATGTCGGCCTGATCGTGGCGCAGGTCGTCTACGTGTTCCTGTTCCTCAAGGAACTGCTGCACCTCGTCATCGAAAGCCCCAGCGTGACCGAACAGCAGGCCATGCTGATCGTGCTGGGACTGATCGACGTGGTGATGATCTCGAACCTGCTCATCATGGTCATCGTGGGCGGCTACGAGACCTTCGTTTCCCGCATGGAGCTCAACCGCCATCCCGACCAGCCGGAATGGCTGAGCCACGTCAATGCCAGCGTCCTGAAGATCAAGCTCGCCATGGCGATCATCGGCATTTCCTCGATCCACCTGCTGAGGACTTTCATCGAGGCCGGGACCCTGGGCAAGCCGAACGCCACCTACACCGAAGCCGCGATCATGTGGCAGTCGATCATTCACGGCCTGTTCATCCTGTCGGCCATCGGGATCGCCATCGTCGACAAGCTTTCACAGCCGCCGGGAGACCATCACTGAGGCGCAGGCCGCGATATCCCAGCCGGACCGGTGAAACTTGCAGCGTCGCCCGGCGTTTGTGCTCCTGAATGACAAGGCAATGGCCGAAAGCAGCCTCCCGCGCCGGGAGTCGTTGAGATGCGGGATCTGATCATTGGCATGTCCGCCGTGGTGATCGTGATCGTCGGCATCTTTTTACTGGCCGCCGTGATGCAGCGCGGGCAATACCAGGCGCCCTCGGCGGGACCGTACCTTCCCGAGTGCGCCCAGGGCGACTCCAGGGCCGATCCCCGCGACTGCGATCCTCACAAGTAGCGGGCTCTAGATCAGCGCGACGGGGCGGCGTAACGCTCCAGGATTCGCGGGATGCGCGACACACCATCGTAGCAGACGATCTGGACTTCGTGCGCCATGTTGCCCCTGCCATCCGACTTGTAGGTCGTGACGAGGCCTTTGTAGCTGTCGCGGGAGAGAGCTCCGCGCAGCGAGAGCGGCGTGATCGCCTGGCTGGCCTTGGCGAGGTCGCTCGCGGCTTTGGCGATCATCTGGATCGCATCGTACTGGGCGGCTGCATAGACGTCGGGTTCGGCTTTGAACGCCTTGCGATAGGCGTCGGCGAACTCCTTCATCGGCCCGTCGGCCGCAGAGGCGGGCGAGGCCGCCGTCTCGGCGCAGACGCCTTTCAGCTCGGCAGGCTCCAGCAGCGCGGCGGTCGAAGGCTGATGCATCGCGGCGCTCGCCACGATCGGCAGGCCGGGAAGCGCCTTGCGGATCTCGCGCACGACCATCGCCAAGGACGAGGCGCGGAGGTGAAGCACGACCGCATCGGCATTGGCCGCTTTCACGCGGGCGACCAGCGCCGCCTGATCCTTGGCATCGGGGGCGACGCCCTCTTCGAGCACCGGCCGGGTCTTGAGGTTGGCAAGGCTCTTCGCGAGTTCGTCACGGGCCGCCTGTCCGTCGACCGTGGCCTGATAGATCACGGCCGGGCGCCGGGCGCCGAGCCTCTCCACGACATAACGGGCGTGGGCGGCCTTTGCGACGGCATCGCTGGGCAGGAAGCGGAAGAAGTAAGGATTGCCGGCTTCCGACAGCTTGGGATTGGTGGAAAGCGTGAGGAGCGGGACGCCGACGCTTTGCGCCAGCGGCATCACCGCGAGCATCTGGGGACCGAGCAGCGGGCCGATCACGGCGGGCGGCAGGGGCCGTCGCACGGCACGCTCCCACGTCGCGATCGCGCCCTCGGGGGAGGTCTGAGCGTCGAGCACGCGCGATTCGATTCGCACGTCGCGGATCGTCCGCTCCGCCAGGTTGGTCCCGTTCTTCTGGCTGGCAGCCTCGATGGACGCAAACCCCGTCACCGGCGCAAGCACCGGCAGCGGCACGGAGGTCTTCTGTGCCGCCGCCGGCGTTGCGAGGAAGGCGAGGACGAGGAAGCCGGTTACTGTGCTGCGCCGCCGGCCCATGGAGACATCACCTCGTTCATGCCGGTCAACTCGCCGGTCTTCGGATCGCGCACGATGCAGGACGGGTTGGCGAAGCCCAGCGGCGAGACCGGATTGTCGACCTCGACCATCGGCAACTTCGCCGCGATCGCCTTCTTTACGTCGTCGGGCAGGTCGCGGTTCACCCGGATCGGGCCGACGCCGGAAATGTCGACCCTCGGCTGATGGAACGCGGCTTCCACGTCCATCCCGCGGTCGACCATCATCAGCGTGAGCTGCGAGACGGCCGGCACGATGCGGCGGCCGCCCGAGGCGCCGATGCAGAACCAAGGCTTGCCGTCCTTCACGACGACGACCGGGCAGATGTTGCACAGGGGCTTCTTGCCCGGCGCGATCGAGTTGGGCCGGTTGGGCTCGGGATCGAACCACAGCATGCCGTTGTTCATGGTGATGCCGGTCTTGGGCAGCATCACGCAGGAGCCGAACAGGCTCATCAGAGTCTGGGTCAGCGCCACCATGTTGCCTTCGGAGTCGGCGGCGCAGAAATGCGTCGTGCAGGTGTCGGTCGGCTTGTCGCCCAACGTCTTCAGGCGCTCGTCGTAGGCCTTGTGCATGCCCTCGGCGATGGCGGCGAAGAATTCGGCGCCCGGCGCACCCTTGCCCTTGGTCGCGGCACCGGCCAGTTCGATGGCGCGGCGCAGGGTCGGGCCGGCGGTGAGGCCGCCCGCGACGTTGATGGTGACACCGTTATGCTCGAAGGCGAGGGGATCGACGATCTTCGCCTCGTAGCTCGCGAGATCGTCGTATGAAATCTTGGAGCCGCCCGCCTGCAGGTCGGCGGCGATGTCGCGCGCCAGGCCGCCTTCGTAGTATTCGCGCGGGCCGCCCTCGGCCAGGCGCCGCATGGTTTCGCCCAGGTTGCCGAGCTTGATGTAGCGGCGGGTGCCGGCCCAATCGCTGGCGGGAACGCGGCCGTCGTCGCACAGATAGTTCGCCTTGGACGCGGGGAACTTCCCGAGGTGTTTCGCGCCATTGGCGATCATCACCTGCATGTACCAGTCGAGCTCCATGCCGCGCTGGGCGATCTCGACACCGGGCTGCAGCACATCCTTCCACTTCAGCGAGCCGAAGCGCTCAAGCGCCTTGGCGAGACCGGCGACCATGCCGGGCACCGCGATCGAGTGATAGCCGACCTCGTTGCGCTGCTCCTTGATGTCGGGCCAGGCGAAGGGATTGGCAGGACCGGGGCCGACGATCTCGTAGACCGACGGATCGAGCTTCTTCGCCGAGACGGGACCGTAGTCGACCGTCCAGGCGCGACCTTCCTTGGCGCTCCAGACCGTCATGAAGCCGACGCCGCCGATGCCGCTCATCCACGGCTCGAGCGCGCCGATTGCCATGCCGGTCGCAACCGCGGCGTCGATGGCGTTGCCGCCCTTGCGCAGGATCTCCGCGCCGACTTCGGCCGCCTTGACGTTCTGGGCGACGACGACGCCCTTGCCGCGGACTGCCTGCTTGGTGAATTTCAGTTGCCGTGTCAGCGACTCGCTCATCGATGCTCCTAAATTGGACACGGGACTTTAGCGGGGCCTCTTTTGGCCACAAAGCCTGTTAGACTGCAGGGCGGACGGGCTGAAAGATCGTAGGCGTGGCTGAACTGAACCAGATCGACCTGCGGGCGCTCGCCAGGGGCGATAAACGCACATGGGATGCGTTCGTGGTCGCCGCCGCGCCATTGATCAATGCCGTCGTGCGCCGGACGCTCGCTTCCTACCGGTTGAGCGAGGAAGACGTCCTGGATGCCGCCCAGGACGTGTTCGTCCGGCTCTGCGCCCAGGATTTCAGGCTGTTGAAAACCTACGACCCGGAGCGGGCGGGACTGCCGACATGGCTTTCCGTCGTGTCCCGGTCCTGCGCCATCGATCATTTGCGCCGCCGGCGACAGGCCACCGAGCCGATCGACGACGTGCCGGAAGCGGCCCTCGGGGTGGAGGATCGCCACGTCGAGAAGCTCAAGATCCCGGACGGGCTGCTCACGGCGCGTCAGGTTCTCATTCTCAAGTACCTGTACGACGAGGAGCGGGACGTCACTGACATAGCGAAATTGCTGGCGGTGGATGCCCAGACCATTCGCAGCACGCATCACAAGGCCCTGCAGCGGCTAAGGGCGCATTTCCGCGAGGACGAGCCGCCTCGCGGGGGATGAATCGGAATGTTTTGGCGTATCATCGGCAGGAGCGATCCATGACCATCGAGCGGACCCCGAGGAACGACAAGGAGCTGTGGCGAAGCCTCGCCAGCCAGCCCGCCGTCGCGCCTGCCGCGGTGGCTGAGATGGACCTTGCCGCGTGGCTCGAAGGCCGCCTGTCCGAGGAGGCGGCGGCCCCGGTCGAGGCGGCCGTCGCGGCCGATCCGGCATTGCGCCGCGCCGCGCTCGATCTGGCGGATATCCTCGGAAAACCTTTGCCGGCCGCACCCGAGCGGATGGTGGTTCGTGCCCGTGCGCTGGTCGGCTTCGAAGCCGGGCGCGCGGCACCGGCCGGCGGCCTGTTCGGACGCTGGTTGCGGGGCGGGGGGCTGTTCGGCGGCTCCAGTCACGCCCTGCAGCAGGGCATGATGGCAGTCGCCGCCCTCGTGGTCGCGACGGGAGGCTTCGTCGTCGGCGGTGGGTTGGGCGAATCGCTCGCCCAGCAGCGCGAGGGTTATTACTCCAAGACCGAAACCGCCAGCACGACGTCGGCAACGACCTCGAACGAGGTCAGCGAGTTCTTTGCCGGCGACGGGATCTGAAATGAGTTCGCGCCTGCTCCAGACGCTCCTCGGTCTGTCGCTGCTGTTGAACGCCTTCGTCCTCGCGGGCTTCGTCTACCGGAGCTGGATCGATCCGCCGTTCGAGATGCAGGGCATGCCCCCGCCGCCCCCGCCTCGCGGCGCGCCGGGACAGCCCGGTCAGCCGGCCGGTCCGCGGTTCAATCCCGTGGAGATGGTGGCCCACGATCTCGCTCTCGATGCCGACCAGCGCAAGGTCATGCAGTCCCTGTTCGATCAGTATGCGAAGGCGCGACGGGAACGGCTGCAGGAAATCCAGCAGCTCCGGGAGCAGACGAGCGCGGAGCTGCGCAAAGCCTCGCACGACATGACGAGGGTGGATGCCCTTGTCGACCAGGTCAGCCGGCTTCGCGCCGAGCAGCAGAAGGAAACGCTGCAAACCCTGACGCGACTCGAGCCGAGCCTTCGGCCCGATCAGCGCGAGCGGCTTCAGCGGCTGATGGTGGAGCGGATCGTTTCTCCGCCGCCGCCGCCTCGTCCGCCGGCCGGGGGACCGCCGCGTCCGCCACAGTAGGAGGCCTGCCTTGAGCACACGCCTTGGTCGTCGCGGTTTCATGGAGGCGGCTGCTGTTTTCACGGCCGGCATCTCCGCCAATCTCTGGTCTGCGCTGCCGGCCCGCGCCGCTTCGGCCATGGGCTTCGACAATGCGCGGCACCTTCTCTCGCGCACGTCCTTCGGCGTCACGCCGGGCGAGATCCGTGTCGTGGAATCCCAGGATTTCGAGCTTGCCGTCGATCGCCTGCTGGCCGATCCGCGCCGCGAGGCAATGACACCGGTACCGGCCTGGATCGGCCTCGGGCCGGCCGAGATGCGCCGACGTCAGCAGGCGGCCGAGTCCGAACGCAAGCAGGGTGCAGACGGCAAGAAGCTCGAGGTCGTCCGGCCGGTCCAGGAACAGGGACGCGAACTCAGGAACTGGTGGGTCGAGGAAATGCTCGTGACCGACCAGCCCCTGGTCGAGCGGATGACCCTGTTCTGGCATGGCCACTTCACCTCGTCGTTGATGAAGGTGCGGTATCCCGCCTCGCTGTTTCGGCAGAACGCCCTGTTCCGGCGCGAGGCGCTGGGAAACTACGCGACCCTCCTGAAGGCGGTCGCGCGCGATCCGGCGATGCTCATCTATCTGGATGGCATGCGGTCGGTGGCGCGGCAGCCCAACGAGAATTTCGCCCGCGAACTGCTCGAGCTCTTCACCCTGGGCGAGGGCCACTACGGCGAGGCTGACGTCAAGGCGGCGGCACGATCCTTCACCGGCTGGAGCGTCGACCGGGGAACCGGACAGTTCACGGAGCGCGCCGGGCAGCACGATGACGGCGAGAAGACCTTCCTCGGCAAGACCGGACGCTTCGGCGGCGACGAGGTGTTGGCGATCCTGCTCGCCCATCCACGCACGGCCGAGACGGTCGTCGAGAAGCTGTGGCGTGAGTTCGTTTCGCTGAAACCCGACACGGGCGAGGTCAGGCGGCTCGCCGCCCTGTTCCGCGGCAGCGGCTACGAGATCAAGCCGCTGATGCGCGCGCTGCTGCTTTCTCCCGCGTTCCGCGATCCCGCCATTCGCGGCGCGTTGATCAAGTCGCCGGTCGACCTGATCGTGGGCACGGTGCACGTGCTGGGACTGCCAGTGCCGGAGAAGACGGGCCTGGTCCGCATGTTGCAGGGGCTGGGCCAGACGCCCTTCGATCCGCCGAACGTCAAGGGGTGGGCCGGTGGCGAAAGCTGGATCTCGACCTACACGCTGCTGCTGCGGCAGCAATTCCTGCGGCGCATGATCGAGGCGACGACCGTCGCACCGATGGAGGGAGGCATGCAGATGGCCAACCGTCCGAACCGGCGTGCCGACCGCCGCGAACAGCTTCCCGCGGCCGACGGCAGTACCCTGCAGATGATGGAGCCGCCGCGCCCCGTGGAAGGCCGCAGCCTGCGCGATGCCGGACACGAGGCGCGCCTCGGCCCGACGCTCGCCGGCGCCGACGGGCCGCTGCTGCTGCGCACATTGCTGCCGCGTCAGCCGCTCGACGGAGTCAATGCGAACGGGACGGCGGGCGCCATCGTGGCAACCGCGCTTCTCGATACGACCTACCAGTTGAAGTGAGGGGAAGGCGATGGGCCGTGTTCTCCTGCTGATCGAACTGAAGGGCGGCAACGACGGGCTGAACACGCTCGTGCCGTACGCCGATCCGAAGTACCGCGAGCTGCGCGGCGGAATCGGCGTGCCGCGCGAGAGGGTCGTGCAACTCGACGAGCGAGTAGGCTTGCACGAGAAACTCCTGCCGCTGATGGAGTCGTGGAAGGCAGGGGATCTCGCGATCCTGCAGGGCGTCGGGTATCCCTATCCCAATCGCTCGCACTTCCGGTCCATCGAGATTTGGGACACCGCGTCGGCCTCGTCGCAGACGCTGAGCGAGGGTTGGGTGGCGCAGGCGTTCAACGGGACGCCCATCGCCAAAGGCATCGGCGTCGACTGCATCGTGGCCGACACCAACGCACTGCCCTCGACGGGGCCGTCGCTGCGCACCATCGTGATGCAGGACGCCGAGAATTTCCTGCGGCAGGCCGATACGATCGGCACGTCGTCCGGCACGGGTGCCGGCGGCAATCCGGCGCTGCAGCACCTTCTCGCGGTGCGTCACGAGATCAATGCCGCGGCCGCCGGCCTGCGCGATCGCCTGCGGTCCGCGCCGGCGCCGGTCGAGGCCTACGGGCAGGAGTTCCTGTTGGGCCGACAACTGGACCTGGCCACCCGGCTCCTGACCGCGAAGGTGCCGGTCGTCGCCATCAAGGTGGCGCTGGGCGGATTCGATACGCATGCCAACCAGGCGCCGACCCATGAGCGGCTGCTGTCGTTCCTCGCGACGAACCTCGCGACCCTGCGCAAGAACCTGATCGGCGCCGGGCTCTGGAAGGACGTCGTGGTGATGACCTATTCGGAGTTCGGCCGGCGCGCCCGGCAGAACGCGAGCGCCGGAACCGACCACGGCACCTCGGCGCCGCATCTCGTGTTGGGCGGCGGCGTCAAGGGCGGCCTGCACGGCATCCACCCGTCGCTCACCGACCTGCAGGACGGCGACCTGATGCATACGGTCGACTTCCGCAACGTCTTCGCGACGCTGGCCCAGGGATGCTGGGGCCAGTCGTGCGACTTCGGCCTGCGCCAGCCGCAGAGGCTCGGCTTCCTTACCTGAGAGGAAGCCGCCTCGTCGGAGCGCGCAACTCCAGTTGCGCTCAAGCTTCGTCCATCAGCAAAGGATGAGCGCAACTGGAGTTGCGCGCTCCATTGTTTGCATCGCGTGAACGCCGCTCTCAGTGCAGCGTGGGCGCGCGGCGGCCGAGGATTTCGTCGCGCACGGAACCGCGGTCGGCCTCGATGCGGATGTACCAGATGAGCAACGCGGCGATGATCTTGATGGTCACCGGGATGGCGATATAGACGAAGATCAGCGCGCCGGCGCTGTAGAGCCCGATCGAGGGGTTGAAGCCCAGGAGCGCCGCCACCGGCAGCGAGCCGGCCGCACCGATCGCGGTCGCGAGCTTGGTCGAGAGCGCCCAGAGGCCGAAATAGGCGCCGGTGTCGCCCTTGGTGTCCTTGCCCTCGTCGGAGTTGATGATGTCGGCCAGCACCGACGGCGGAAGGCCGTAGTCGGCGCCGATGCCGAGGCCGGTGATGATGGCGATCGGCATGAACCAGATGAAGTCGCCGGCGCCGAGGAAGACCGCGAGCGACATGGAAGCCGCGGTCATGACCATGGCGATGAACCAGGCGGCGGTCTTGCTGAGGCGTCGGGAGAGGAGCAGCCACAGCGGTACGCTGGCGGCGGCGGCGCCGAAATAGACCAGCAGGATGATGCCGGCCTGCAGCTTGTTCCCCTTCAGCACGTGCTCGACGTAGAACAGCATGACCGAGACGGCGACGCCCAGGGCTGCACCGTTCACGATGAACACGAGAAGGAGGCGGCGGAACAGCCGGTTCTTCAGCGGTGCGAAAAACGGCACCAGCGTCTTGAGCGTGAAGCTCCGCTCCATGTTGCGTGTCGGCGACGCGAGCGACGGCATCAGCCCGATCAGCCAGTCGCGGAAGTAGCGGACATGGGCTTCGGGATTCTCGCGCACGACAGGCGGATGGACCGAGGGCGGCGACCATATGAGCGTCGGCAGGGCGAACAGCACGGCGATGGGGATGAAGAGCAGCCCCATGTAGACGTAGCCCGAATGCTCGCCGAACTTGGCGGTGAAGTAGGTCGGGAGCACGACCGCCAGGGTCATGCCGATCAGGCCGAAGACCTCTCGGCCGACGGTGACGCGCGTTCGTTCGTTGTAGTCGTCGGTCAGCTCGGCGCCATGCGCGTGATAGCTGATCGACACGCCGGCATAGCCGAGATGGACGACGAAGAGCGCGACGAACAGCCATGTCGCGAGCAGCACGGGCTGCGTGAAGAGCGACTGCGGCGGATGAAACAGCATGTAGAAGCCGCCGATCAGCAGCGGCAGCATCAGTGCGACGAAGGTGAGGCGTCCCCGTGGCCCGCGATGAGTGAACTTGTCGCTGATCAGGCCGATGACCGGATCCTGGATCGCATCGATCACGCGCGTGGTGATGAAGATCAGTCCCATGATGCCGAGAGGCACCTTGAGGACCTCGCCATAGAAATGGCTGACGTTCAGGACCACCGGCAGCGCCGCCATGTTCAGCGGAAGCTGGTTGGTGGAATAGGCGACGAGACGATCGAAACTCAACCGTATGGACGAGGTCGAGCCGACCCCGGACTTTGGCGCATGCACGCTGGTTATGCCTTCCTGTTCGGCTCACCTTTGGACCGGCGGCCTTGATTGCCGACAGTTATATATGCCTGAAGTGTGCCTGCAAAACGTCCGTGCGGCGCGCGGAGAAGCCTGCGGCACAATAGGCGAGGTAGTACCGCCACATCCGCCGGAAGCGTTCGTCGAACCCCATCCGTCCGACCTGGTCGGAAACCCGGTCGAAGCGGCCGAGCCACGTCTCCAGGGTACGCGCATAGTCCAGTCCGAAACTGTAGAGTTCGGCGACCTTGAGGCCGGCCTGCCGGCACTGTTCGCGCAGGCTCGCCGGCGACAGCAGCATGCCGCCGGGAAAGACGTACGTCTGGATGAAGTCCGGATGCTTGCGGTAGCGATCGAAGAAGTCGTCGGCGATGACGATCGCCTGCACGAGGGCCGAGCCGCCAGGCACGACGTGACGTTTCAGTGTCGCGAAATAGTCCGGCCAGAACCGCTCTCCGACCGCCTCGATCATCTCGATCGAGACGATATGGTCATAGCGGCCCTCGATGTCGCGATAGTCGCGGAACTGGAGGTCGACCCGGTCGGCGAGGCCGGCGCGCTGGAGGCGGGCCTGGGCGTAGGCGAGCTGCTCCTTGGAGATCGTCACGCCAGTGACACGCATGCCGCGCCGGGCGGCGACCTCGGCGAAGCCTCCCCAGCCGCAGCCGATCTCGAGGATGCTGTCGCCCTGGCGGGCACCGAGCTGGGTCAGGATGCGCTCGTACTTCGCGATCTGGGCGGCCTCGAGCGGCTTGCTCTCCTCGCCCTCGTAGAGCGCCGACGAGTAGGTCATCGAAGGGTCGAGCCACAGGCCGTAGAACTCGTTGCCGAGATCGTAGTGGGCGTGGATGTTCTTCTTCGAGCCCTCACGTGTGTTGTCGTGCCGGCGGTGGAGGAACTTCAGCACGAGGCCGTGGAAGAAATTCGTCCGCGTGATCTTGCCGAGCGCCTTCTCGTTCGAGAGAAGCAGGTGGATCAGGCTGGGCAGGTCCGGCGAGTCGCAGAAGCCTTCCATGTAGCCTTCGGCAAATCCCATGTCGCCATCCAGCAGGACCTTGCGGAAGAAGCGCCAGTCCCTGATGTCGATCTCCGCCCGTGGCATCGCATCGGGGTTGCCGAAGACGCGCACTTTTCCGTCGGGAAGTCTTACCGTCAGCCTTCCAACGGAGAGGCGTTCGAGGGATTTCAGGACAAACCGGGCGGCGAGAGGCATGCGGTCCGTGGCAGAAGTCAGCGGGTCACGAGCTCCGGTGGCGGTGCTGGCTTGCGATAAAATCTCGCGCGCTTCCGCCACAGATGCAAGGCCTGCCAGTGAATACGGACCACGACCGCCAGGGTCATGGTCGGGTTGCCCAGGAAGCGCCGCAGCACGCTGCGGTCGTCCAGCGCTTCGCGACGGCCCCCCACCGAGGTGGCGAGCATCAAGCCCTGGGCATCGTGATAGTTCACGTCGACATGCGCACGCTCCGGGTCTAGCCGGAAGCGGAAGCGATAGCCGCCCTCGATCGGCAGGAAGGGCGAGACGTGGAAGACCTTGCGCCCGTCCAGCCACTCGTCCGGCTGGATCGGGCGCCGGTCGTCATGATGGACGAGATAGCAGTGGCTCTCGCCGAAGGTATTGTTGACCTCGCAGAGAACGGCCCGAAGCGCACCATCCCTGTCGTGACAGAACCAGAAGCTCACCGGATTGAAGACGTAGCCCAGCATCCGGGGCATGGTCATCAGCACGACCCTCCCGTCGCAGAGGTCGTCGAGGCCATGGTCCTGCAGGATGGTGCGCAGCCAGCGCCTCAGGTCGGAGCCGTCGCGAGCTCCATGATCGGCGTTGCGGAAGGACACGAGGCCGCGCCGGTCGAGCTTCAACCAGCGCCCGGCGACGCTCTCCAGGGCATCGAGGCCAAGACAGAGATAGCCGACCCTGTAGCGGAAGGCGTTCTCGCGCGGCCTCAGCCGGCGATGGACGACGACGGCGTCGACGATCGAATGGGCCGGGGTACCCGTCACGTCGTCTCCGTTGCGATCCGGGCCGCGACCGGGAGGTGAACCGGCGAGATCGCCGGGCGGTCGCCAACGACCCTCGGTGGATCGCCGACCCGGCGGTGCTCGCTGGGGCGCGCCCATGGCCGATGGACGCCGAGCTGCTCCGCGACGTCGAGACCGGCCGACAGTGCATCCTCATGGAAGCCGTAGCCGCAATAGCTGCCGCAGAAATAGGTGTCGCGCACGCCCTGGATACGATGGACGTCGCGTTGCGCGCGGATGGCGGCAGCGTCGTACATCGGATGCTCGAAGGAAAAGCGCGAATGGGCCTTGGCGGGCAGCGGCACGCGGCCGGGATTCACCGAGACGAACAGAGGCGTACTGTCGGGCAGGTTCTGGAGGCGGTTCATCCAGTAGGTCACGCTCACGTTGCTGTCCCGCGCGTGGCTGTCGGCAACGTAGTTCCAGCTCGCCCACGCGCTGCGGCGCCGGGGCATCAGGCCCTCATCACCATGCAGCCAGACCTCGTTGGTGGAATAGGCGAAGCGACCGAGAAGGCTGCGCTCATGTTCGTCGGCATCGGTGAGGAGGGAGAGAGCCTGATCGGCATGGCAGGCGAGAACGACCCGGTCGAAGCGGTCCCAGTGGCCGCCCGCATCCCGCACCTCGACGCCCTGCGCCGTTCGGCGCACCGCGCTGGCGGGTGTCGAGAGGCGGCTTCGGCTGCGCAGCGGAGCCACGATGCGCTCGACATAAGTGCGACTGCCACCGCTCACCGTGCGCCACTGCAACTGCGGTCCAATCGTGAGCAGGCCGTGGTTGTTGAAGAAGCGCACGAATGTCTGTGCTGGATAGTCGAGCATCTGTCCCAGGGGGGTCGACCAGATGCAGGAGGCCATCGGCAGCAGGTAGCGGTCGCGGAAGGTGCTGCCGAAGCCGGCATCGGCAACGAAATCGCCGATCGTGAAATCAAGATCCTCGCACTTGTCCAGAAGCTTCGGTGCGAGCCGGTTGAAGCGCAGGATGTCCCGCGTCATGCGCAGGAACGAGGGGCGGGCAATGTTCCGGCGTTGCGCGAAGTAGCCGGCGAAGGAGCTGGCATATTCAAAGCCGCCTTCGTCCAGGCTGACGGCGAACGACATGTCCGAGTCTTCGGTCGGGACGCCGAGATGTTCGAAGAGGGCTACCAGATTGGGATAGTTGCGCTCGTTGAAGACGATGAAGCCGACATCGACCGGTACCCGCCCTTCGGGCGTCGGCGCCTCGACGGTGCAGGAATGTCCGCCAAAGCGATTCTCGCGCTCGTAGACGACCACCTCGTGGCGACGGCTGAGAAGCCAGGCGGCTCCGAGGCCGGATATGCCGGCGCCGATGACGGCGATTTTCATTGTTCGAAGACTCCCCTCGGTACTTCTACGCTGATTTCCTGAGGCTTTGGAAGGCGGCCAGCGCCCGGTCCCGGGCCGCGCCGTGCTCGACGATGCGTTCGGGATAGACGGCGGCGGGCGGCGGCTTAGATGCGGTCCACGGGCTGTGTATGACCGCGTCGGGCAGGTCGGCGAGTTCGGGAATCCAGCGGCGGACATACTCGCCCTTCGGATCGAATTTCGCGCCCTGAAGCACTGGGTTGAAGACACGGAAGTAGGGCGCGGCGTCGGCGCCGCAGCCGGCGACCCATTGCCAGCCGGTGGCGTTGTTCGCGGGATCGGCGTCGGCCAGGGTGTCCCAGAACCATCGCTCACCCTCTCTCCAGTCGATTAGAAGATCCTTGGTGAGGAAGGATGCGGCGATCATGCGAACGCGATTGTGCATCCAGCCGGTGGCCCACAATTCGCGCATGCCGGCATCGACGATCGGGTAGCCGGTCCGCCCGCGTTGCCAGGCTGCGAGCGTCTTGCCGGTACCGGCCCAGGGGAAGGCATCGAACTCGGGCCGGAAGTTGCGTTGCGCGAGGTCCCCGTGATGGAACAGCAGGCTGTAGGCGAACTCGCGCCAGCCCACTTCCGACAGGAATTTCTCCGTGGCCGCGGGCTGAGCCCGGTGGGTCGCCGCCCGCCAGATCTGCCGGGGACTGATCTCACCGAAGGCCAGATGGGGGGAGAGGCGGGAGGTCCCCTCGACCGCCGGAAGTTCGCGGGCGTGGCGATAGTCTTCCAGCGTGTCGTCGAGGAAATCGCCGAGCCGCTCCTTCGCACCGTCTTCCCCGGGTGTCCAGGCGGAGCGCAGGCCGCCTGCCCAATCGGGCTTCGTCGGCAGGAGCCGCCACTCGTTCAGCGCGTCGCTTGCGGGCCACGTCTTCGGTGCCGGCAGGGCCTTTGGCGCGGGGAGCGGGGCGTCAGGTGGGGCATGCGCGCGGCAGGCGCGCCAGAAGGGAGTAAACACCTTGAAGGGAGTGCCGCTCTGATTCTTGATTTCCCAGGGCTCGAAGAGAAGGTTCGCCTTGAAACTCTCCGCCTGCACGCCGCGCTCGTTCAGCGACTTCTTCAGTCGCGCATCGCGATTGCGCGACCCCTCGTCGTAGAGCCGGTTCCAGAGGATCGCTTCGGCGCCGCATTCGGCGGCGAGTTCGGGCAGCACGCGTTCGGCCGGTCCCCGGCGCAGCGTCAGTCGCGATCCGAGTTTGCGGAGAGACGCATCGAGCGACTGCAGGCTGTGATGCAGCCACCAGCGCGAGGCGCCACCGATGGATCGCAGGCCCTTCGTCTCGTCGTCGAGAACGAAGACCGGCACCACCGGCTTCCCCGAGCGCAAGCCCTCCACGAGCGCGGGATTGTCCGAGAGGCGGAGGTCATTGCGAAGCCAGACGATCGAAACCGACATATCCGGCATACGCAAGACGCGGCCGGACGGATGATCGTCAGGACCTCGGGCAGTTGGGCGCCGGCCGCATCTCGAGATTCTGAAGATCCGCCGTTACCGTGACCAGGCCGGTATCGACGGTCAGCCGGTCGAGAACGCCGTTCTCGAACACCTGTGCCGTCACGGAGAACATGGGACGCTGCGCCTGCTGGCGTCCGCGGGTGAAGCTCATGACCAGCGGCCACGACTTTCCCTTGGGAAGGGCAACGGGCTTGTCCGCCGGCCGCGGCGGCCGCAGGCGGTCGTCGTCGAGTTGCGTCACGTCGATCAGGAAGACGTCGCCCACCACCTCTGGATCGAAGGCGAGTGCGGGGAAAGCCAGGGCGTTGGCGCGAAGCCTCTCGATAAGGTGATCGATTGCGGCGACAGGGAGGAGTGTGGCGTTCGGGAGCGTGAACTGGAAGGGCGGGATGCCCGCCTGCACGAT
Source organism: uncultured Rhodospirillaceae bacterium (assembly GCA_945952105.1). Taxonomy (GTDB): domain Bacteria; phylum Pseudomonadota; class Alphaproteobacteria; order Reyranellales; family Reyranellaceae; genus Reyranella. The sequence continues at coordinate 123,930 of CAMFGZ010000008.1, forward strand.
CTCGGTCCGCAGTTCGCCGCCGGACTTCTGCACGCGACCCTTGGTCTCGCGCGTGTTGCCGTTCTGAACCTGCACGGTGCGATAGCGAAGGTTGTTGCCGCCGCGGGTCTCCTCGGCATCGAGCTTCGACGACAAGGCCATCTTCCATGAGGCGGTCAGGGCGATCTCGGAGGCGATGTCCCGCTTCAGATGCCAGCCCGCGCAATCCTGCGACAGGTCCTGGATCGCCGTGCCGATTCGCGGCGCATTGGCGGCAGCGCCCAGCCGAAGCACATACTCCGCTCGATGGGGCTGCATCTGCGCGTAGGCGAGTTGCGGCCCACTCACCAGAGCGGCGACGGCGAGGCACAAGAGACGATGCATCGAGTCACCTTGCGCACCGGCTTGCGCCGGGTCAATCGTGCTTCGCATGAAATTGCGAGAGATCGTGGCCGGATTCAGGCAGGTGCAGGCGCCATGAACAGGCTAGGATTCGTGTGCGCGGGCGAGCCGCTCGAAGCGCTGCCGATGGGCGCCCTTTATTGGCCCGCCGAACGGCTGCTGGCGGTGGCGGATCTCCATCTCGAAAAGGGCTCCTCCTATGCCGTCAACGCGCGCAAGCTGTTGCCGCGGTACGACACGCGCCAGACCTTGGGCGCGCTCGCGGCACTGATCGAGGCCGTGCAACCGCGTACGGTGGTTTGCCTGGGCGACTCTTTCCATGATCGTGCCGCGGTCGAGCGCATGCCGGAAGCGGAGCAGGCCCTGATCGGGCGTCTGACCACGCGTACGCGCTTCGTGTGGATCGCGGGCAATCACGATCCCGCACCCCCTCCGTCTGGCTGGGGCGAAGTGGCGGAAGAAATCAGGTCGGGACCGCTGGTGTTCCGCCACGAGGCGCTGTTCGGACCCGCCGATGGCGAGGTGTCCGGGCACTATCATCCGGTAGCAGCCCTCACGGTGAGGGGGCGCGGCTTGCGGCGGCGCTGCTTCCTCACCGATGGGAGGCGCCTCATCCTTCCGGCCTTCGGCGCCTATGCGGGAGGTCTCAACGCGCTCGATCCGGCGATCGCCCAGCTCTTCCCCGACGACTACGATGCACTGGTCGTCGGAAAGGACGCGGTCCGCCGTCTTTCATGGCGGCGACTGCGTCCCGACGCGACTTTCGTGTAATGCGAAGCACCTCGACGGAGCGCATGACCCGAGCTGTGCTCTAGATTCGTCGGGCATCGGGACATGAACGCCTCAGGAGTGGGAGCGCTCCATGGCCGACGCCTTTGTGATTATTTCGGCAGTTCGTACTTCAGCGTCACTTCGCCGAGGCCCTCGATCCTGCCGGTGGCGGTGCTGCCCGGCGGCACGAACTGGCAGGCGACCATGCTGCCCGACGAGACGATCATACCCTTCTTGAGGCGCTTGCCGTGATCGCCGAGCTTGTTGGCGAGCCAGGCCAGCGCGTTGTAGCAATGGCCCAGCACGTCGCCCGAATGGCCTTCGCGCACCACCTTGCCGTCGAATGAGATGGAGCCGTTCAGGTTGCCGAGGTCGAGCCTGGCCCAGTCCTTGTTCGGCCGGGCGAGCAGCGAGCCGCCGTTCCAGCCGGCGTCCATGATCAGTGGATTGACGGCGAGGCGGCTGTAATCGGCGCCGCGATCCTCGATCAGCTCGAAGCCCGCGCGTGCCTCGCCGACATACTGCGCGATCGAGTCCCTGTCATAGGGCTTGGCCTTCGGTGCCGGCACGTCCGCGTTCACGGTCAGGATGATCTCGAGTTCCGCACCCAGCCGGGTCCAGCGATCGGCGCGAACAGTCGCCTTGTGCTCGAACACACGCTTCTTGCGGATCGGTCCGTAGGCGGGGCCCTTGAGGCCGGTCTGGGCCAGGATTTGCGGCGAGGTCAACGCGATCTTGTAGCCGACCAGGGGGCCCTGCTTGACCATCTGCTTCTTGAGGAAGGCGTCCTGCACCTTGTAGGCGAGGCGTTCGTCGTCGGTCGCGAATTGCTCTGGCCACCAGCCGACCACGGCGCGTGACTTGTCGACCTGATGCAGCCACGTGGCGACCTTGGCGACGCTGAACGTCATCGTTTCTTCCCCTTGCCTGATCTCTTCGTCCCCGCATAGTGCCACTCATGGCGGCGAAAGCGTTGCGAAATCTGGGGCCGGTGCGCAGCGGCGCGGTGGTCGGTGTCGTGCTGGCGGGCGGCGAGGGACGGCGCATGGGGCCGGGACCGCTGAAGCCGCTGCGCCCGCTCGCCGGCAAGCCGATGATCGCCCATGTGGTCGAGCGTCTGCGGCCGCAGGTGATGGATCTGGTGATCGTGGCCAACGATCCCGATCCCGCTTTCCAGGCGCTCAATGTCGCCGTCGTCTCCGATGCGCCCGACATCCAGCAGGCGGCCCGTCTGGAAGGCCGGCGCCTCGGACCCCTGGCGGGCATCCTGGCCGGCATGGAATGGGCGCTGAAGCATCACCCTCATTCCGGCTGGATCCTGACCGCGCCGGCCGACGTGCCGTTCCTGCCGCTCGATCTCACGGTGCGCCTGTGCGGCCTGATGCACGTGCCGGAGCCGGACGTGCTGATGGTGCGTCACGGCAAGCGGCGAGAGCATACGCTCGCGATCTGGTCGGTGAAGCTGGCGGCCGATCTGCGGCGGGCGATCCTCGAAGAGGGGATGCGGCGGGTCGAAACCTTCGCCCAGCGCTATGCCTTCGAGGAACTCGTCTGGCCCGGCAATGCCGCACCGTTCCTCAACGTCAACACGCCGGTCGAACTCAGCGAGGCGCTGGCTCGTCTGGAACCAGTTCGATCACGTTCCCGTCGATGACCACCTTGCCCGCATTCTCGAAGTTCACGGTGATCCGGTGGCCGATCATCGACTGGATCTGTCCGGGGCCCCAGTCGGGCCGGCCGGGATGGCGCACGAAGTCGCCGGGGCTGAGGAGGCCGTTACCGGGTTGCTCGAACAAGTTTTCGTTATTCCTGCGTGTGGGTACGATGAGGGACGCGTGACGCCTTGCGGCCTTAATCCCGAGTATAGACTGGGCGTCGTCATGTCATGGAGGACACAATGAGCCATACCCGCCTTGCCATCGCCTCGGCCCTTGCCGCCGCGCTTGTGCTTCCGGTCGCCACCAGCCACGCGCAGGGCAACATGGAGAAGTGCTACGGCATCGCGAAGGCCGGCAAGAACGACTGCCAGACCGCGCATTCGTCCTGCGCCGGCACGTCGAAGAAGGATGCGCAGCCTGACGCCTGGATCTCCGTCCCGAAGGGCGCCTGCGAGAAGATCATCGGCGGCAAGCTCACCCCGAGCTGACCTTGAATCCGGCCGCCGGCATCGGATTGCGCGCGCCGCATCTCGCGGAGATCGTGCGTGACCGTCCGGCGGCCGGCTTCCTGGAGATCCACGCCGAGAACCATCTCGGTGCCTCTCCGGCACGGCAGGCCCTGGAAGGGCTGCGCCGGGACTACGCTTTGTCGGTTCATGCCGTGGGGCTCTCGCTTGGCTCGGTCGAGGGGCTGGACGAGGCGCACCTCGATCGAGTCGCCACCCTGATCGATCGCCTGCAGCCGGCTCTCGTTTCCGATCATCTTGCCTGGAGTGTCGCCGGCGGCCGCTACTTCAACGATCTCCTGCCGCTGCCCTACACGCAGGAAGCGCTCGAGGTCGTCGTGCGCAACGTCGACCGCCTGCAGGAACGGCTCGGGCGGCAGGTCCTGGTCGAGAACCCTTCCTGCTATCTGGCATTCGCGCACTCGACCCTGTCGGAGGCGGAATTCCTGGCCGAACTGGCACACCGCAGCGGATGCGGCCTGTTGCTGGACGTGAACAACATCGTCGTGACGGCGCACAATCTCAGGCTCGATCCGATGGACTGGCTCGAAAAACTGCCGGCGTCCGCTGTCGGCGAATATCATCTGGCCGGCCATGCCGTGAACGATGCCGATGGAGATACCATCCTCATCGACGATCACGGCAGCCGGGTGAGCGAGGGTGTCTGGAAGCTGTTCGGCGAGGTCGTGGGCCGCTTCGGTCCGAAGCCGGCGCTGGTCGAGTGGGACACGGACCTGCCCGACGTGAACGTGCTGCTCGCCGAGGCGGATCGGGCCCGTGCCTTTCTCGACGCGGAGGGCGGTGCCGATGCTCGGGCTGCGTGACCTGCAGGCGGCGTTCGCGGCCCATCTCGTGGGCGAGGATCGAGCCGACCTCGCGAGCGCAGTCGTCGGCGACACGATTCCGGCCGCTTCCCGTCTGCGCGTTCACCGCCATCATGTTGGCCAGAGCCTCGCCAGCGCGCTGGCGAGCACGTTTCCCACCGTTCAAGCGCTCGTTGGCCAAGCCTTCTTCCAGGGTATGGCGCGGGCGTTCATCGTCCGGGAGCTGCCGGGGCAACCGGTGCTGGCCGAGTATGGGGAGGGCTTTCCGGATCACGTTGCGGCCTATGGCCCGGCGGCGTCCTTGCCCTATCTCGCCGACGTGGCGCGGCTGGATTGGGCCCTCAACCTCGCCTTTCAGGCCCCGTCATCGGGCAGGCTGACGAGAGAGGACTTGTCCGCCATCGAGCCGGAACGGCTGCTCGGGCTGAAACTTTCCCTGGCCGTCGGTTCGACGCTGATCGAGTCACCCCATCCGATCGACCGGATCTGGCGCGCCGCCCGGCCGGATGGCCCGGATGAACCAATAAGCCTGGAGGAGGGGCCTGCGGCCCTCCTCGTCCTGCGCGGGGAGGACGACGCCGGATTTCTGACCTTGGGTCCCGCCGAGGCCGCCTTCATCCTGTCCCTCGGGGCGGGGGGCTCGCTGGAGGAGGCCTCCCGATCCGCGTTCGCCCGCGAACCCGGCTTCGACCTCTCTACAACTTTTGCGAGGCTCGTTGCCTCGAAGGCGTTTGCTGCGTTGCAGCATAAATCGATGAGCTGCTGATCAAAATCCTTACATTTCCGTGAATATTTTGTGGGCACTCTCTTTGCTGCAGTGCACGACTGAATCGCTCGCCGGACTCTAAACGTTCTTGCAGCGAGAGGGCCCGTCCCTATACTCCGCGCGCTTCGAAAAGGGTCCGCCTTCCCCTGGTGGACTGTCGTGGCTGCGAGTGGAGTTGCCGACGATGTCGATTACGTTGCCGCAGAATTATCGGCCGACAGAGCGTGAAGCGTTCATGAATCCGATGCAGCAGGAGTACTTCCGGCAGAAGTTGCTGAAGTGGAAGGGCGAGCTGATCGATGAGTCCAACCAGACCCTGCAGAACATGCAGGAAGAGAGTCTGGCGCAGCCCGACCTCGCCGATCGCGCGACCGCCGAGACCGACCGTTCCCTGGAACTGCGGACGCGCGATCGCTTCCGCAAGCTGATCTCCAAGATCGACCAGGCGATGAAGTCGATCGAGGAGGGCACCTACGGCTATTGCGAGGAAACGGGCGAGCCGATCTCGCTCAAGCGTCTGGAGGCGCGGCCGATCGCGACCCTCTCGGTCGAAGCGCAGGAACGCCACGAACGCATGGAGCGGACCCGCCGCGACGAAGGCGCCGACTGAACGAAACAAAAAGGCCCGCATCGAGCGGGCCTTTTCTTTTCCGGCAATCGCCTCGCAGCGATCAGGCTTTTGCTTCGGCCTGCATCTCCTGGCGCTTGAGCGCACGGCCGGCCTTGCCGTCGCCTTGCTTGCCGTCGCGCCAGACGATGGCGCCGTTGCACAGCACCGTGTCGATGCCCTTGGCCGGCGAGATCGGCTTGTCGAAGGTCGCGGTGTCGATCACCGTCGCCGGATCGAACACGCAGATGTCGGCATAGAAGCCAGGCTTCACCTCGCCGCGCTTGGCGAGATGGAAGCGCTGCGCCGAGTAGGAAGTCATGCGGCGTACGGCATCCTCCAGCGGGAAAAGCTTGAGGTCGCGCGAGTAGTGGCCGAGCACGCGGGGGAAGGTCCCCCACAGGCGCGGATGCGGATGGGCGTCGAACGGGATTCCGTCCGAGCCGATCATGGCGCCGGGATGGGACATCGCGGCCTGCACGTCCTTCTCGTCCATCATGAAGTAGATGGCGCCGGCCGGCTGGATACGATCGGCGGCTTCCTTCATCGAGCAGCCCATCTCGTCGGCGATCTCCTTGAGGTCGCGGCCGCTGAGGCCCGGCACCTTGTCGGACCAGGTGATGAGCACCTTGTCGGCGCGCTCCAGCATGTCGCTGCGCAGGATCGTGGAGCCCGCGACGTAGGGATAGACGTCGAAAGCGATCTGCTGCTTCTTCATCGCCTCGTTGAAGAGCGGCAGCGTCTCCTTCATGCGGCCGAAGTTGGAACGGCCCGAGCACTTGTGGTGCGAGACGATGATTTCGGCGCCGACGCGGCGGCCGATCTCGAACGTCTCGTCCATCGCCTTCAGGATATGGTCACCCTCGTCGCGCATGTGAGCGGTGTAGACGCCGCCCCACTTGCCAAGCGGCTTGGCCACTTCGACGACCTCGTCGGTCGAGGCGTGGCTCGACACGGCGTAGAACAGGCCACTCGACATGCCGATCGCGCCCTGTTCGAGGCTCTGATCGAGCAGCTCGCGCATCTGCTTGATTTCGGGCGCCGTGGCGACGCGGTTGAGGTCGTCACCCATCGAATTGATGCGCAACGTGCCATGGCCGATCAGGAAGGCGCCGTTGATCGCGGGCTTCGCCGCGTCGACCTTGCCGGCGAACTCGGCGAAGCTGGAGGCGAGGTTCTCCTTCTTCTTGATGATCAGCGACATCCAGTGGCCGACGTCGGGCCTGACATAGGGCGCGGCCGAGACGCCGCAATTGCCGCACACCACGGTGGTGACGCCCTGGCTGGCCTTCATCGCCATGCCGGGATTGTCGATCAGGGCGGTGTCGTCGTGCGTGTGCACGTCGATGAAGCCCGGCGCCACGACCTTGCCCGCGGCGTCGATCTCATTGTCGCCGCGCAGCGTGCCCGGCGCCTCGACGGCGGCAATGCGATCGCCTTTCAGGGCGACGTCGGCGGCGAACAGCTTCTTGCCGGTGCCGTCGGCCACCTGGCCGTTGCGGATGACGATATCGTAAGTGGCCATGGGAACTCCTAGGCTTCGTTGCGGCCGAGCCGCATGTCGAGGTCGAACGGGTAGAGCGGCCGCTTGACCCGTTCGTACTTGAACAGCTTGAGGTCGGAGGCGGTGCAGCCGTCGCCGTCACACATCACGATGTGCTTGGCGATGGGCTCGAAGCCGGCGCGGAAATGCTGGCGCGACTTGATCAGCACGTACTTCTTGCGGCGCGGATCGATGCCGCAATGGGTGAAGACGCCGAGATCGTAGGGCTCGGCGCGCTTCTCGGAGACGACGATCTGCATCCTGCCGGTGTCGAGCACGGCGGTGCGGCCCATGCGGACGGTGGTGCCGGTCGCCATCGGGCCAGTCACGACGAACTGGCCGTCGGTGATCGCCTTCACCTTGCCAGTGATCTTGAGCGGCTTGCCCTTCAGGCCCATGGCCGGCATGTCGATCTTGCCGCCCAGTTCGAGCGTCACTTCGGCGCCGACGCCGGCCTTGATCATCTGCTCGACGCAGGCCGGGTCGCAGATCGGGCCGGCACAGGCATCCTCGAGCTCCTGCTTGATGGCCTCCTCGATGACACTCATCACGTCCTGGGTGCCGCCCGACGCGGTGTTGTCGCCGTGGTCGGCCATGACGACGGGATAATCCGTGTAGCCCTTGGCGCGGCCGACCTGGACCGACAGCGGCTCGGGATGGAACAGGAAGCCTTCGCGCTTCTCCCACGCGGTATCGAGGATCTTGTTGAGCAGGATCTCGCCCTCGGCCGTGCGCTTGTCGCAGACGATAACCGAGGACAAAGCGAGGTGAGGGATGTCGGCCTGCGGGAAGCCGCCAAACACCGAGGCATTGAGCACCGCGCCGGTATCCTCGGCCTGGTTGGCCATCCCCATGAGAGTCTTCATCGGCTCGCGCGAGGGCGTGTGGACCAGCGAACTGCTCATGATCGGGCGGTTGCCCCAGACCATCTTCGGCTCGACCTCGCCGGCCATCATCCGGATCAGGGTGCGGCCGGCGCGGCGGGCCGTGTCGGCCATGTCGATATGGGGATAGGTGCGATAGCCCGTCATGATGGTCGCGCCGTTCACCATCGCGTCGGTCATCTGCGTGTGGAAATCGAGGGCCACCGCAATCGGCACGCCGGGAGCGATCTTGCGGATGCGGTTCAGCAGCTCGCCCTCGCCGTCGTCATAATGCTCGGCCACCATTGCACCGTGCAGGGCGAGCAGGACGGCGTCGCAGCCCTTCTTCACCTCGTCGACGATGGCGGTCGTCATCTGCTCGTATGCCGCTTTCGTGACCAGGCCCGATGGATGGGCAGAGGCGGCCATCGGGACAGTGAACTCGGCTCCGGCCTTGCGCGCCACCTCGATGAAGCCGCCGAGGGACGTGTTGGTGCCTTCGGCCTCGTTGATGGCCGAGGGTCCGTTCAGGGCCCCCAGCCCGCCGCCTCGGGCGAAGGACTCGATCGGCGTGGGCAGCGGCGAGAACGTATTGGTCTCGTGCATCATCATTGCGACTACGAACTTCTTGGCCAACAACCCCTCCATCCCGGGCTTAAGTGTTTGAACACACTACAAAAACGCACACCTCGCGCGTTTGCTGAAGCAATGCACCTCGTGCAAGGCTGCATCGCACTATTCTTGTGCGTTGCAAAAACAACACACCCAGTCCCAGACATCAACGAACGCTAAATATGTGAATTCAGGGATCTTTTTCGCTCTTGCATTCTCTTCGCAGGTGCACCATTCTTAGCGGGCAGCAAACGCTACCTCGGTAGCCTCTTTGTTTGCTGTATGCCCGTCTTGGGCGTTTCCTCCCTAAACTCGGGCCGTGCTTGTCACGGCCCCTTTTTTTGCCCGAACGGCTGATCGTGGGCGCCAGCGCTGCCCTTATTCGGCGGCAAGGGGATGGGGCTGCAGCGTTTCCAGTGCTTGCCGGCCCATCTCCTCCAGCAGACCGGTGATCAGCGTGGCGAAGACGCCGGCCACCGGCAGCCGCTCGTGCCGTGCCTCATCCATGTAGAGCGCCCGGTTGATCTCGATCTGGAGTGTATGCCGGGCCAAGGCCGGTCGGCCGTAGCGTTGCGTCGTGAAACCGCCGGCATAAGGCTGGTTTCTCAGGACTCGCAGGCCCCGTGCGCGAAACCAGCGTTCCGCCGCCAGCACGAGTTCGGGCGAGCAGGCCTCGCCGTGATTGTCGCCCAGCACGATGTCGACCCGCTGGTCCCGGTCGCGCGAACCGAGGCCGGAGACGGAGGAGGGCATCGAGTGGGCATCGATCAGCAAGGCCCCACCGAACGAGCTGTAGGTATTTTCCACCAGCAGCGAGAGAGCCTGGTGATAGGGGCGCCAGCAGGTTTCCAGGCGGTGCTCGATGGTTTCGGCCGGGACGCGGCCGCGATAGATCGCCTCGCCGCTCGCCGCGACGCGGGGGATCATGCCGAGCCCCGCCGCAACGCGGGTGGTGCGGTGGTTCAGGGGGCGGGGCAGCGGCCCCTCGAACATCCCCGGGTCCAACTCGTAGGGCTCGCGATTGGCATCGACATAGGAACGAGGAAAGCGCGCGGCCAGGAACGGTATGCCCAGCGACGGGGCTGCAGCGAAAAGCTCGTCGACGAAGGCATCCTCGGCGCGGCGCAGCGCGGAAAGCGGAACGACCGCCTGTTCGAGAAAGGCCGCAGGATAGATCGAGCCGCTGTGCGGCGAAGCGACGACCACGGGAACCGTCTGGCGGGCGGGGAGCCGGCAATCCAGGGCCTCGTGGTCGGGCAGGACCGGAAGAAAATCCATTCGACGGTCATAGCGGCTGGAACCGGGCGCGTCACGCTTCGCGCTCTTGCCAATCCGTTTCCCGCGATGTAGACGACCGGGCTTCCGCGCTACCGGATGGTTTCGACCCCGGCAGCAGCAGGTGATGGGCGCGTAGCTCAGCGGTAGAGCACTGTCTTGACATGGCAGTGGCCACAGGTTCGATCCCTGTCGCGCCCACCATCGCCTCCGACCACGGTTGGGTCGGAAAAGCCTGCTACGGCAGCAAAATACGTTCTTTCAGCACCAGCCCTGAGGTTCCGGTCACGAACATGATCAGGCAGCCCCGAATGGGCATCTGTCAACCCACGCGGCGACCGATTGTGACCGGCGGTGTGACCGTCTTTGCCTTGGGATCAGCATGGATTCGCGAGGTGGAGCGACACGGTTAGTAGGGCAGGAAGGGGGGGATGATTTTCCTGGTGCGGCGGTCCGAGGCGGTTTCATAGATGCAAATTTGGCTGAATGAAAATTTGGATAATTCGGACCTTTCAAACTGCGCCATGGACTGCTCGGGCCGGTTCCAAAGCGCCGTATGGGTTCTCACCGGTCGGACGTGGGACCAACTGCGGAGTAGGCACTGGCCGGAGAGGAATATCGGCTTCGCAGCCTGAAGCCCTAGCCACGCCCTTGACGTTTGAGAGGGAAGTACCTAATTTCAGAGCACGCGCACCAAGGTGTGCACCGATATAAAGGCAACGCTCAGGCGTACAGGGCAATTCTGGTTCGTCCAGCTTGCTTCAAAGCCTCAAGCCGCGCCTCCCCTACGTAACACGGGCCGCCTTTTTGGCGGCCCGATGTATTTGGGGACATCCTTCACGAACGGAAGGTAGACCTTGAAGACCCGGTGCTTCAGGTCGTTCCATGTTCTCTTCGTAAGCCGTTGATGGATCGCCGGACGATTACCGCCGGTGATGTGATGCTTCGGATCGAGCGTGTCGATCATCGCGTGAAGCACGGTTGTATAGCGAAGAAGTTCTTGTCGCTCGGTTGTATGAAGCGTGCGGGTGATCACGGTCAGCAACGGCGCCAGCCACCGCCGCGACACTCCATTGTCATCTTCGAAGCTCGCCACGAATGCGATGAACGTCCGAGGCTGATTTTTGTCGTCAAGCAGGCATTCGCCAATCGCCCGCTGTTGGACGCGGTTCACGATCCTCACACGTCCCGACTCCAGGCAATCCAGAAACGTCTTGAGTTGCCTGCCACGCTCGGTTTCCGCCATCTGGACCGACATGCCGTCGTGCCGAATGCGCTCGATGCGAGCCCAGAAAATTCCGAAGAGATACGCCAGGCTTCCGAGGTCGTGGTTTCGTAGACAGTCGCGATCCGCACGTACGTGATGGACAGGCCGGAAGTCCTCCGTCGCCAATGAGCGTAATTTGGAGAAGAGCTCGTCGGTTGCCTTGAGTAGCGGATCAAGGTGCTGCTGTACGAATTGCTCGCGAGCGTCGGCTTGAGCTTTCCGTTTCGCGAAGTAGCCGATTACGGCTCCCCCTATCTTTACGGCCGCACCACCCGAGAGGAAGGTGATGACATCTTTCCAAGGAATATCCACGCAAGCGCCCCCGCCTTTTTCATATACGCTATGCCCATCAGGCGCGGGCCACCATCCCCATGCACTCTCGCCCTTGAGCGATGCGATGCCCGAGTATTTGCGACCGCTAAGTGGGCTTATGGGCCTTGATGTACGTCGCGTCAGGGCCAAGAGAGTCTAGGTACTCCTCCCATCTCTTGATGCCACCGAGGTCCATGCCCGCCTCTCGCGCATCCCACGAGACTTCGCGAATATCGTCGTTGAATGCCTCAATCTCGGCTGGCGCTCGTTCGTCAGTCACCAATTTCTTGTCCTTCCGCCGCACGTAGCTGCGGCGGAAGATACTTGTTTCGGCATCAACCCATAGGTGAGCGTGGGCAAAATTGTTGCGATCATCCAAGAACTCACGCGCATTCTTAACGATCTTCTCCAGTCGCGCGCGTGTCTTCGGCTCCTGCTTCTTGGCAACCGCGTCCAGCATCTTGAGCTTTTCGTCGAGGTACTTGGCTTCATCGTCAGGCTTCGCTTCGCCCATGACATCAAGGATGTAATAGATGTTCGCTTCGAGCGAGTTCATGCCAAGGATGACGAGTCCGATCGAGCGCGCGTAAGCCTCGTACTTTTCGATGAATTGGTCAGTGTTCACGACAAGCCTCCGCTATCCCCAGCCGCGTCAGATGTACTCGCGATGTGCGGATACGCGACCATAATAGACAGCAACGTGCTCTGGAGAGCGCTACATTGTTTCTGCTGTGGTCAAAAATAAACCTCAGTCCGTAAACGCCGTATTCTCCCTTGTGGAGCAATGGATGCCGCTTGGTCGGGTACCAGTATTCTATTCTATTTTCTCTACAGATTGGCGCAGCAATCCTCTTCAGCCTCCGGACATTTGAGGCACAGATCTGGGAAATGAAGATCGACGGCTGGCCACGCTAACGCATCAGAAACGGTGCTGAGGTAATCGTGCGCGTCCCCGAGTTCTTCTGTGAATCCGAGGAGGCACGAAACGAGTTTCTAACCGATGCGGCACCCCCTAAAGGCCCTTTAGCTTCGCTCGTAGCGCGTCGATCCGCGTTTTGCGGATCTCCAGAATTTCTATAAGGGCGTCTTCGAGTAATTCTATCGCATCTAGCACGCTCTCGGTGGTTATCTCGCTGCCGTGAGCACCCAAATTCCCTGCGTTTCTGAGGGCGTGCAGCGATTCCTTCTCGTTCGGATTGCTTGCCGCGAGAACGTTAATTCTCTTGGCTAGAGCCATATAGTCGCCACTCGGATAATGCTTGGGCACTTGTAAGTGATCGAGTAGCCGCTCGACTGCCGCTCGGAGCGCGGCGGCGCAGGCCTGATCGTCCACCCAGTAGAGCTCGAAGGCTCGCTTGATCTCGAATTGAACCGCTCGCGGAACTAAATCTGGAATTTGAAACATCCTCAACGGAGGATATACCGCGCGTACCCGCAGGATTTCGGAGACGACATGTCTCTCGTCTAATTCGTCGTCAACCCATTCCGAGCTGCCAGATACGATGACGGGCTCGCCGCACAACGAGTTATCGCAAGTCATGCAGATGGCGAACGTGGCGTAATCGTCATAGGGCTCCCAATTCTCGGTACCCTGACGAGCATCCACATGGGACGGTGTCTTTTTAATCCGGTCCGTCTTGTTTGCTTTTAACGTGCCCTTTTCACACGTCGGGCAACGCCACGAGGGTAACTTGGTCTCGTTGACGTGCTTGAGCCAAAGGTCTCTATCAATCGGCATTCGTGATCACCCCTGTATCTTTGCTACACTGCTACTCATACCAATTATCCCAAAGGTCTTGGCACGCAGCCCGGAAGGCGTCGTAGTCGGCCTTGTTCCAGCACACGTCCGAATTCTCGCGGATGAGCCAGTAGAGGTCGTTGGCGCAGGCCAACTTTGTGCTGTCCGCTTGCTTGAGCCACGCCAAACACGCTCGGACTGTGGCCGAGTAGCTCGCAGCGAAGAGTTCGTTAGGCACGTTCCACAGCATGCCTTCGACGAAGTAGGAAGGCGCTGAGCCCGGCTTGATGATCTCGTGCGCCGTTAGCCGATTACGTATGTTCTTGAATATTCGGACGGTGCGCTTGAAATAGTGGTTGGTGGCCTGATGCTTCGCCACGCAGTTGTCATAGTGCTGGACCGGAAAGTTGTTGACGCCCTTGCCGTCACTCTTGATGAAGTAGATGCCCTCGTTGAAGTTCCCGTCGTTGCCGTTGCTGCTCTGCCGATACCGGCGAAACGAAATACAAGGGAGAACGTCTGCATTCCGCCGAGCCCCATTGGCCTTGATGCGGATCGCCTTCGAGCCAAGTGACACGTCCGACCCGTACACCTTCTCCAATTGTGCTGTGACATCAGCCTTGAAGTTGGAGAAGCGGTATGTTGCATCCTTCGGGTGAGTCTGGCGAAAGTTCGCCTGACCGGCTTCGTTCATCGCCGTGAGGTCGTGGCTGAAGGTATCCTCATAGCAACACACGATGTCGACATCGCTATCGACACCGTAGACGTTCGTGTGATTACCGTATGACCCTTGCAGGTACACCGATATCTTGCCGGCGAAGGGCGCGTTCTGGTTTTCGAGAACGGCCTTGATCGACGCGTAGGTGGTGCTCGATTGCTGGATGGATCCCTGCTTTGTCCACGTCTCGAGTTGGCTCTCCGGTATCGGCATTCGAATGGTCCTTAGAGGAGAAACTTCCTGAAATCGTCTTGTTGCTTAGCGTAGCTGTCCCGGCCCTGCTGGAAGAGCTTGTCGAGCCTACCGAGGTTGTATTCGAGCAGGTCGGTCGCGAGCTCGGGCGTCATGAACTTGTCGCTCACCCGAATCGTCTGGATGTGCTTGAACAGCACGAACCGGAGTACGTTCATGGACTGCGTGTTGACCTCCAGCGTCTTCTGTAGGAGGCGCACGATAGGGGAGAGGTCGAACCACCACCGCGGATGCCAGAAGTAGCGCTTGGGGGAAGGGTACTCGCCCACACCGATGCTCACCATGCGGATGTTCTCGGGTGGAATCTTCATCGCCACGGTCGCATCAGCGAGCGCGTACAGGGTGGGATTATTTGCGCAGAACCCGCCGTCGAAGAGCTCGACGCGTTCCTTCTTCGAGGTAGTCACGACTTTTCGGGAGAAGAACGGGTAGGCCGAGCAGGATGCCTGGACTGCCTCGCCGACCGTAACGCCGAAGCCGGGGACGAAGCTCTCCTGCTGGCCGTGAGCCTGTGACAGATCGTTTTTGAAGATCATCGGCCGCTCTTCGAGCCACCGGGTGGCCACGATGCCCACCCGCGTCTTGACAGCGTCGAAGCCGGTCTCCCCGAAAATGTCGTCCGAGAGCTTTTTGAGTGCCGCTGACTTCTTCGACGGCAGCAGCGTCTTCATGACGGTTGGTACATGGTCCCGGTACAGCGTGTGGACCTCATCCACTGGCTTCCCGAGGGCTAGGAGGGCGGCGATGATTGCGCCGGTGCTGGTCCCGAAGATCAAATCAAAACGTTCGTGGATTCCCTGCTTCCGGTGGTGCTGGAGCAGCGCCTCAATCTCGGACAAGACGCCCAAGGTGTAGAAACCCTTCGCGCCCCCGCCATCGAGGCTCAAGACGCGGAAAATCCTCTGCTCTTCCATGCGTTGCCCTGTGTTTAGGCCACTCTTGTAGACCCCACCGGGCAGCCTCGAAATTATTGTATCTAGAAATAGAAATGCACCCAATACAATCTAGGGTGTTGCCTGTGAATATCGTGGCCAAACGCATGTTCTCTGCGCTGCCGCTGAAGCGCCTGATAGGTGAAGACGGGCAGAACACAGAACCGAACGCGGTTCGCTGGCGGCAGGCTCGCTCTACCGTAATACCGAGCCAAAGCTGATGGCCATCAATTCGGATCTGCCGATTACGATTGTTTATTAGGCCAGTGGTAACGTCTGCTACCTGGTTGGTTCAAATCCGGTCGCACGGGGAAACTGGCACCATGGTAGCTGAGGAAGTATGAAGGAATAGGGTGAAGGCGCAGAAATTCACCTAACATTTGCGGCGTCATAAGTTTTGTTCGTAGTGACGTGAATGGCTCCCGATCCCGGACCTCTTCAAATTTTTTGAGTAGCTCAAAATCCATCGTAAGGAAACAGAAGCAGTCGTGCGCTTCTGCCGTACGAAGGTGCCACGCGTCTTGGCTCCGTCTTTGTTCAAGATGGGCTACTAGGCTGCGGTACAGCGGGTCACGCGATGTATCCAGTCTCGCGCGTTGGTGCTTTTTGCCGGACAACTCTTCCATCGTATAGCCACCAAACGGCAGCGGATCGAGATTGTCGGGTCTGATGTCATGAAAAATGTTGTAGTCGTATACTCCCCCGCCGTGCAGGCGCGCGGGTGACAGGCGATACTCTTCCGCCTTGAGTTCGGTTGATGTTTTCAGGGCGATAAACCCGAGACGTGCTAGGTGGGCAATGCTCGGGAGGAACTCGACGCTTCTATAGAGGTCTGTGCTACAGTCGCGTGCGTGCACAGGGACACGCGCGAAATAGCCCAGCTCGGTCCGCCAAAGACTCGAATATCCAGTCGATACCCACTGTGTTTCGTGAGTAACACCGTGGGCGAAGATGTTCACGTCCATCAGCACCTTGAGAGGGGCGCTACGTAACCGTCTTCGTGCTTGGTAGGTCGATAGGTGAATTAACCAGTCCATGCATCGAGGTAGGTAGCGAAAGCAAATTCGCTCTCTCCAGCGATCCAGAGTCTGCTTTGCTTGCATTGTCTCCGCTCAGAAGACGACTTCAGTGTTCACGGTTTATACGTGTCGTTCAAAGAAGCGACAAATTTTTAGGGTTGATTGAGTTTCGCTAAAGATCGGATCAGTTTGGACGCATCCAGCTTGAGCGCCACTGCAACGTCCAAGAACTCAATCACATCCAGCCGCCGTTCGCCGTTCTCATACTTTGCCACATACGACTGAGGGCGGCCCAGTAGCTCGGCGACCTGTGCCTGGGTCAGGCCCGCTTCTTTTCTCGCGTCCTTGAGCAGGCGTCGAAACTGCTTGTATCGAGTCGTGTGGCGGGACGGTGGCGTCGGGCTCTCGCGGAGGCCCAGATGAATGATCCCGATTCCGGATTATCCCAAAAGAGGATAGTGTTGCGGCTTGAATCAGGGAGAGATCGTGACCCGCAGAACTGGCTTCCTTCAGCTTGCCTTCTTCGCCCTTGGCCTATTGGCAGTGGCCTCGGCCTGGGCCCAAGTTACCGAATTTGTATTTGAACAGAGCCTGACGCCGAAGGACACAATTCATACGAGTGAATTCAGGTCCGATTTCGATGGCAGGACAATCACACTTACGTCGCCCCTTTATTTGGTGGACGCTGCTCTGACGATGGAAGATACGACGCCACCGGCTTTGTTCGTCGCATCCTGCAGGCCGGGGCGGATCGCCGTGACGTTATCCGTTACCAAGTACTTGGGTGGGTACATGGGACGCGCATTGCCTGAGGGCACCAAGAGCGCGGCCACCAAATGGGTGATTATGACGAGGGCCAAAGTACTGGATGCCCAACTTGCTATTCAGGAACCGGGGAGGGTGCTCATCACTTTTAGCAACCAGTCAGCTGTCGACATTCTTGCAGCACTATACGAAGTGACAACGCCAGTTACCCTATTCCTGCATGAGGTCGAAGGTAGCCACCTAGCTCCCATTGACTTAGCTCGGTCCATCCCTGAATTCCGCTTCGGCATTAACCGAGCAAAGAAAGATTCAATGGCAGCGCTGGCTCAGACATTCTCTTATTGCGAGACGATGGTAGTGGCGCGACGCTGAGAATGACATTCATGGACGCCAGTGGGAAACTATGGGAGGGGTGACAGCTACCGCCAAATTGGCAGTGACCGAAGATGTACGAGACGCAGGCGCTTACCTGCGTCTCGATCATCGAGTTTAGTGAGTGTGTCCAACAAACCAGTGCCCGTCATTTCCTTGCACGTGACAGGGGGAGAAGGCCGTTAGACGAAGTTTGGCGTTTGGCAGACCGTTCCAAGCGTTCCTGATCACGTCGATCCAGTCTCAAGCGTCTAGCGTGTTCCCGGTACTTCCGGCTTTCCCGCCGCAGCGCCCCGATGGCCATCGCGAAGTCTTGTCGGATCGCATTGAGGCGCACGAACCAACTTAGGTCACCACCCGTGACAATGCGGTACTGAACCAGAGGAAGTTCAGAACACCTTGAGGTATGGATACCAAGATCAATGGGCTCGATCCCGTTGCAGTAGCCGCCAGGCACAGTGACATTGTGCTCGTGATGCAACGCACATTGTGGGCACCTAACCAAAGCAATGAGTCCATTCTCAGAGATGTGCCCATCGACGGAAGGAACGCTCACTATATTTCTAGTCATAACACTCTCCACTAAGCTGCAGTTACGAAATTGGAAATAAGCAAGCCTTGAGGCTTGCGGGTTCTTGCTACGAGATTCGCCTCCTCCAAAAATGCGGTAAATGAGTCAAGGTTGTCCGCCGTCACCGCGAAGTGCGGGAACCGCTCGTGAATCCAAGTAATGATTATGTCGTGCGGGGATCGATCTTTTTCGAGCCAGCTTTGTACATCGGCTAGTCGGTACCAGTTTCGACGAGACCGATCTTGGATCGATGTTGGTCCTTGGCCTCTAACCCGCCAATTCCAAACCGTCTGCATTGAGACGCCGCAGAGCCTGGCAAGCTCGCTAGAGCGAACGTACCCCCATGGCGGAAAATCGGGATTGGCCACCGCAGGTGAGCGGCGGGCAGAGCTATCGTCATTCATTTTATCCTCCTTGCCTCTCGCTAATTGCGAGCCTTTCTACTAACCAAAGCGGTTCATGTGCGCGTGTGCACGTGTGCAGACTCTTTCATTGGATTGCTAAGTTTCTAGTATCTCTGACGGTGCGACCTCTGACCGAACCTTGCCGATACTGCCGTGGCAGTATCCATTGAACATCTCTGCACACGTGCACACGTGCACTAGAGTGATATCTGTGCTGGAGCCGAGGGCGTCAGGTACGGTCGGAGCCCGTCTTCCGCTAGCTGCTGCCGGATCTCGTTCGGGCCCTGCGCCGCCCAGTGATCCGGGCGGCGAACGGCGTAAAGCGTGACTTGGGAGCCCGATAGGCGGGTCCGACTCAGCTTGCGAGCCCCCATAGATGTTAGAGCGCGCACTACCTGCTGGATGGTCGCGCTCTGGACGGTCTCGCGGATGAAGGCAAAGAGCTGGTCTAGCTGCACTAGGTCGCGATCAAACGGGTAGGCCAGATCGTCCAGGCGCTCCTTCAGGAACCATTCGACCGGCGGCAAGCTCGCCCGAACAAGGCGTTGCTTGTCCTTGGTGATGGGAGGAGCCGCGTTCGGGTTGAACCCGCTTATATCCATCGTCATTAGATGGTTCTTGATCACCCCCGCGTTCTTGACCGTCCATTGCTCAAGGTCGGAGTAGTAGGACGGCGCAAGCGGCTCGGCGGGACTGCGATAGAACCACCAACGCCTATCTCCTTCCTCGATGTAGATCGGGTCTTCGTAGTTGGTCGTGCAGAAGAAGGAGGCCAGATTCCTGATTTGGTAAACCACCTTGTGCTTCTCATTTATACGAATCACTTCCTGCGTGAGGATCGGCTTCAGCTTGTTGGCCAGCTCAAGTCGTCCTTGTGCCATTAGCTCTTCAATGAGGATGATCTGTTTACCTTCAAGCCAGCCAGTGAACTGGCCATGCAATTCGTCGACCGAAACCTCATGCACATTGGAGCGACCGTGAAGGAGCTTCAGGACCCTCGCGAAGTAGCTCTTACCCGTGCCTTGCTTGCCAGACAGAATGAGGGCGTGCTTCACGCGCTCGGCCGGCCTCTGGACGGTGAACGCAAGCCACGTCAGCAGGTGGTTTCTCGCGTCCGGATCAGGCACCAGGTACTGGATATGCTCCAAGAACGGTGTGGGATCACCATCTTGAGCTGCCACTCCGTCATTAACCCACAGATTGATCCGGGTTTCATCGTCACTGATTAGGATCGTGGGACTGCCGGGCCGGTAGTCGTAGCCGGCCGCCCTAATGAGATTCGAGCATTGGAGAACCTGTGAGGCAGCGCCTCGTGAAAGGACGTCGGCATGCAAGTCCGAAAACTGTTCCTTCCTAAGCCTGCGATGGGTTTTATGATGGAAGAATTCGAGAGCATCGATAGAGTAGGCATACTCCGCCGCTAGTGCGTAGTCTGGCTGCTTGAGCATCATCGGTGTGCGAATGCGGTCACCGTATTTGCAGCCCGAACAGTATTCGGCTCCGTTGAGTTTCTCGCGAATGCCGGAACACGTGAATGGTCCGGGAGAGTCGTTGGCGTGCCTGAACTTGGAAAGTGTCGCCGCTTCCGAATATTCGGGATGTCCTTTGGACCAGTCTTGAGCGTGAGCAAGGCCATCTTGGCAGAATGTCAGAAGCGTAAGTAGACTATACCACTCTGGCTCTGGAAGGGACGCGGCGTCGTCTACGCAGTGCTGTACCCAAGGACATTGTAGAAGATGTGGAGCCTCTGACGGGGCGCCGTCGCTGTTGGGGGCTTGCTTGTTGGAGGACTGCTTGGTCGACGATCTTTTGGAGGTCGACGCCGCCGCGACCCCGGACACTTTCTCAAGTTCCTCGATGTCGTAGCGAATGCCGCTCCAGTCAATTACCGAAACGGGCCGGGGGACTTCGGTTTTGCGGTTAAACGTGCCGGGCAGGCGCAATACGCGGGCGAGGTCCGATGTGGTGTCCAGCTTTAGACCGAGCTCAGACGCTTTGGCGAGAATCTTTCGCTGCCAATTTGTCGACAGGCTCTGAAACCGCTTGCGTTCATTAGGGGTATCGAAGCGCCAAAGATGTGTACCCAGCCAGTAGGCATGTACTCCCCCGCCGCTATGAATCAGTGCGGTCGGCGGCACTGGCAACTGCGCCACGAACTCCCGCACTTCATCGAGCGTTTTGGGAAGCCTGCTCTGGGCATGACCGTCGCCCGCGATGTCGATGTCGAACCAAAGGCCACCTAGCGCACATGTGGTGTCGCTCTTGCCTCGGCTCTGTCCAACGGGCTGCTGCGCTTGGAGGCCAAGCCCATAGTAGACTTCACCCACGGAACCGATGGTAAGCGCGGCCTCGCTCGCGATGTCGAGACTCTTGGCTGGGAACGAGACGGTGCTTTTCGTGGTCTTTTCCCAGAGGACCAGGAAGCCTGGCGCTTCTGAGCCATACATTTCACGAAGCCAATCGCTGGCCGTGGCAGGAGGGGTGCTCATCGCGTGCCTCCATCGATCTCTTGTGCACGCATCCAGTCTTGAACCGCCGAGCGCCGATAGACGATCAGCGTTCCAATCTTTGACCGTGGAGGCCCTTGCCGATTGGAGTGCCATCGTTGAAGCGTGCGGGGGGATCGGCCGAGCATGTGGCTCAGCTCGGCAGCGGTAAAGAAGTCGTTATTGGCGGTCATGTGACGCTCCTTGGCGGTCATTGGAACGTCGCTGTTAGACTCCTCCGGAATCGCCAGAGCAAGGTTTTTGTTTGAATCAATCGACCCCGGGTTGCACCACTTTGAACCACTTTGAACCACGTCGAATAGTAAGCAGGGTAGTGGATGGAGTTTGTGTAGTGCGTTTTGCAGAAGAGTTTTCGGGTACTGTTTGGATAGGGAGAAATAATCGTAATAAGTGTGGTCAGGAAGTCTCCGCCCTTTCGATCACTGCAAGACGTTTGGCCACATCCTCAGCCTTCAGGTGCGTGTATCGGAACAGCATCCGCACATCCTTGTGGCCGCTGATCAGGGCTACTTCCGGCACCGTTAGCCCGACCTCGAACAGGTGGCTGATGGCCTCGTGCCGCAGGTCATGGAAGTTGAAGTCTAGGACCTTGGCCCGCCGGCAGGAGCGGTCCCATGACTGCCGAAGCGCGTTTGCCGTCAGCGGGAAGACGAGTCCGCTGTCTTGCCAGGTAAGGTCGTTCAGGACGCCAATAGCGGCGCTGCTGAGGGGAATTGTTCGGGGGTGACCATTCTTGGTCTCAGGAATGAGAACGGTCCTGCGAGCGAGGTTAACGTGCTCCCAGCGCAGCCTCAGTAGCTCTCCCCGGCGCATGGCCGTTTCCAGCGCAAATCGGACGACTGCCGGGACCAGCCGGTTCCTGACCTTTGCAAACGCGTCCAGCAGCCGCGACGCCTCCTCGTCGGTGAGTCGGCGATTCCGGGGCAGGCCCTGAGGTGGAGCCTTCAGCTCTGCCAGTGGATTGGCGGTAAGGGGCAGATTCCACTCGTGTTGCGCTATCCGGAACGCGTGGTGGAAGAGGGCCATTTCCTTCCGAACGGTAGCCGGGGCGACCTCGGTCAGCCGCTGGTCCCGGTACTCGGCAAACTTGTCGGGGGTCGCAGCAGCGAGGGACAGTCTGGCGACCGCGCTCCGGCGCATGCGGCTGATCCGAGCCGCCTCAGGGGCCCGCCCTCGCTTGGTGATGGTGATTGTCCGGACGTACCTCTCCAAGAGATTGTCCACGGTGGAGCTGCGGAGTGCCCGGTTATCCACAGCCGTGAAGCCGCGCTCCTGCTTGGCCTCAATATCCCTAGCCCAGGTCAGGGCATCCTTTCGAAGTGTAAAAGTTCGGGATAGGGCGGGCTGCCCCTCCCGCCTGACCTGAACCTGCCACTTCCCTCGACGCTTCCGAAACGTTGCCATTCTCTCGATCCCACTGTGACACCAGCGTGACTGCGCCCTCTCTGGGCAGAGAAATTGGCAGTAAAAGCAGCGTTTTCTGCGCGTAGCTCAGCGGTAGAGCACTGTCTTGACATGGCAGTGGCCACAGGTTCGATCCCTGTCGCGCCCACCATCGCCCTTCTTTCCAGCAGCCCTTGATTGGAAAACCCCGCCGGGGCACCAGTAGGCGATGGCTGGAGTTCCGATGTCCGATTTCTATTCTCTCTATTCCCACGAGTTCGTGCGCGTGGCGTGCTGCGTGCCTCGCACCCGCGTGGCCGATGCCGCCTACAATCTCAGCGAGACACTGAAGCTCGCCGCGCGAGGCGACAAGGCCCGGGCCGCCGTCATGGTGTTCCCGGAACTCGGCCTGTCCTCCTACGCCATCGAGGACCTGCTGCTGCAGGACGCGCTGCTTGACGAGGTCGAGCGGTCGATCGCCCGCGTCGTCGAAGCCTCGCGCAAGCTCTTCCCGGTCCTGATCGTCGGCGCGCCGCTGCGCGTCTCGGGTCGCCTCTACAACACCGCCGTCGTCGTCCATCGCGGCAAGGTGCTGGGCGTGGTGCCCAAGACCTACCTGCCGAACTATCGCGAGTTCTACGAGAAGCGGCATTTCATCTCCGGCGCCAACGTGCTCGGCCACGAGATCGAGCTGCTGGGCGAGACCGTGCCGTTCGGAACCGACCTGCTCTTCAAGGCGGCCGGCATCGACCTCACCTTCCACGTCGAGATCTGCGAGGACGTGTGGGTGGCGATTCCGCCGTCGAGCCATGCCGCGCTCGCCGGCGCCGAGTTGCTGGTGAACCTGTCGGCCAGCAACATCACAATCGGCAAGGCCGAGGCGCGGCGCCTGCTGTGCGGCAGCCAGTCGATGCGCGCGGTCGCGGCCTATGCCTATTCGGCGTCGGGGCCCGGCGAGTCGACGACCGATCTCGCCTGGGACGGCCATGCCGCGATCTACGAGCTGGGCGACCAGCTCGTCGAATCATCGCGCTTCGAGAAGGAGTCGACGATGATCCAGGCCGACGTCGATGTCGGCCGCATCCGGCAGGAGCGCCTGCGCTACAACGGCTTCGCCGATTGCGCGCTGCAGGAGAAGGAGCGGGTCGAGCGCTTCCGGACGCTGCCGTTCGCGTTCGATCCGCCGAAGGACAGCGTCGCGCTGGAGCGGCCCATCGAGCGCTTCCCCTACGTGCCGTCCGATCCCGCCAAGCTGCGCGACAACTGCTACGAGGCCTACAATATCCAGGTTCAGGGCCTGGCGCAGCGGCTGCAGTCGAGCCGCACCGA
The DNA here is from genome assembly GCA_945952105.1 of uncultured Rhodospirillaceae bacterium. Taxonomy (GTDB): domain Bacteria; phylum Pseudomonadota; class Alphaproteobacteria; order Reyranellales; family Reyranellaceae; genus Reyranella. The sequence goes on from CAMFGZ010000008.1 coordinate 147,305, forward strand.
GAATGCCGTCATCGGCGTCTCGGGCGGCCTCGATTCGACCCATGCGCTGATCGTCATCTGCCGCGCGATGGATCGCCTCGGCCTCAGCCGCAAAAACGTCTTCGCCTACACGATGCCGGGCTTCGGCACGTCGGATAAAACCCACACCAATGCCTGGCGGCTGATGAAGGCGCTGGGCGTGACGGCGGCGGAGATCGACATCAAGCCGGCGGCAACGCAGATGCTGGCCGATATCGGTCATCCGTTCGGCCGCGGAGAGAAGGTCTACGACATCACCTTCGAGAACGTGCAGGCGGGCCTGCGGACCGACTACCTGTTCCGCCTGGCCAACCAGCAGCGCGGCATGGTCGTCGGCACCGGCGACCTCTCCGAGCTCGGCCTCGGCTGGTGCACCTACGGCGTGGGCGATCACATGTCCCACTACAATCCCAATGGTTCTGTATCCAAGACGCTGATCCAGCACCTGATCCGCTTCGTCGCCGCATCCGGCGACGTCAGCGCCGAGACCGCCGACATCCTGCACGACATCCTGAACACCGAGATCTCGCCCGAGCTCATTCCGGCCGGCGAGAAGGGCGTGGTGCAGGCGACCGAGAGTTTCGTCGGTCCCTATGCGCTGCAGGATTTCAACCTCTTCTACCTGACGCGGCTGGGCTATCGCCCGTCGAAGATCGCCTTCCTGGCGTGGAACGCCTGGCACGACATCGGGAAGGGGGCCTGGCCCGCCAATATGGAAGAGGGAACGCGGCGCGCCTACACGCTGGAGGAAATCCGCAAGTGGCTGGCGCTTTTCCTGCGGCGCTTCTTCACCAACCAGTTCAAGCGATCGGCGGTGCCGAACGGGCCGAAGATTTCGTCGGGCGGTTCGCTGTCACCGCGCGGCGACTGGCGCGCGCCGTCGGACGGCAGCCCCGACATCTGGCTCGAGGAGATGAAGGCCATTCCCGAGGCCAAGGGCAAGGCCAGGAAGAAGTAGCCGGCTTCGGCGTCGCTGTCGTTTGCCTGTTCGGGCCAAAATGCTACCAAGGCCCGAAGGTGCAGCGCAGGGAGGGTTTGATGCCGCTCGAGATCAAGAAGACGGTCCAGCAGATGGTCGACGAGGCCAACAGCCAGATCGAGACGTTGCCGCTCGCCGAAGCGATGAAGATGCACGGCCAGCCCGGCGTCACCTTCATCGACATCCGCGATCCGCGCGAACTGTGGCGCGACGGCACGATCCCCGGCGCGATCAACGTGACTCGCGGCATGCTGGAAATGTGGATCGACCCGAAGAGCCCGTATGCCAAGGACTATTTCCAGACCGGCAACAAGTTCGTGTTCTTCTGCGCCGGCGCCTGGCGCTCGGCGCTGTCCACCAAGACCGCGCAGGACATGGGCCTGACGCCCGTCGCGCATTTCGAAGGCGGCTTCGGCGCCTGGAAGAAGGCCGGCGGTCCGGTGGAGACGGTCGAGCCGAAGAAGTAAGTCGCGGCTCATGAGCCCGGACCAGCCCGCCAGCCAGCCTGTCGTTCCTCAGCCGGTCATCGACGACATTCCCGATTTCACGTCGATCCCGGCGCTGGTGGCGCGCCATGCGCGAAACCATCCGGACAAGCCGGCAGTAAAGTGCGACGGGGTGGTGCGGAGCTGGGCCGAATTCGACGGGCGCGTCAACCGGATCGCCCGTCGCCTGTCGGAGATGGGGCTGGGGCGCGGCGACAAGATCGCCATCCTTGCCGCCAATTCGATCGAATATCTCGAGACCTTCATGGGCGGGCTGCGCGCCGGCGCCTGCGTGGTGCCGCTGTCGACCATGGCGGCAGCGGATGCGCTCGAGAAGATGCTCGACGATTGCGACGCCAAGGTGCTCTTCCTGTCGGACCAGTATCGCGCACTGGTCGAGCCCTACGAGGCGCGGCTCGCCAAGCTCGTCGAGGGCGGCCGCATCGCCTACGATTTCGCGCGGCAGGGCTGGCGGGATTTCGAGGCGTGGCTGGCGCCCGCCAGCGACGCGCCCTTCGCCGCGGCCATCGAACCGCTCGACGACTTCAACATCATCTACAGTTCGGGCACGACCGGCCTGCCCAAGGGCATCCTCCACTCGCATGCCCTGCGCAGCCAGCTTCCGATCCGGTTTCCTGCCTTCGACTACGGTCCTGACACGATCTCGCTCGTGTCGACGCCGCTCTATTCCAACACCACGCTGGTGGCGCTCTTGGCGACCGTGGGCGTCGGCGGCACGTCGATCCTGATGCGCAAGTCCGACGTCGTGAAGTTCCTGGAGCTCGCCCAGTCCGAGCGCGTGACTCATGCGATGCTGGTGCCGGTGCAATACCAGCGTATCCTGGCGCATCCAGACTTCGACAGATACGACCTCGGCGCCTTCAAGACCAAGCTTTCGACCAGCGCGCCGCTCCGGGCGCAGGTCAAGGCCGACTGCGTCAAGCGCTGGCCTGGCCGGCTGATCGAGATCTACGGTCTCACCGAAGGCGGCGGGAGCTGCATGCTCGAAGCCAACCTGCACCCGGACAAGCTCCACACGGTGGGCACACCCGGCTTCGGCGTCGAGCTAAGGATACTCGACGAGCAGGGCAAGGAATTGCCGCGCGGCGAGGTCGGCGAGATCGCCGGCCGCGCCGAGATGATGATGAAGGGCTACTACAAGCAGGACGACAAGACGCGCGAGTTGTTCTGGTACGACGAGAACGGCCGGCTGTTCTTCAAGTCCGGCGACATGGGCCGGATCGACGAGGACGGCTTCCTGATCCTGCTCGATCGCAAGAAGGACATGATCATCTCCGGCGGCTTCAACGTCTATGCCGCCGACATCGAAGTACTGCTGCTGAAGCATCCGGACGTAACCGATGCCGCGGTGATCGGCGTGCCGAGCGATCAGTGGGGCGAATCGCCGATGGCACTGTGCGTGCGCCGCGACGGCGCCATCATGAGCGAGGAGGCGTTGCGCGATTGGGCGAACGGCCAGCTCAGCAAGACGCAGCGACTCGTCGCCGTCGAGTTCCGCGACTCGCTTCCGCGCAGCACGATTGGCAAGATCATGAAGCGCGAACTCCGGGCCCCTTATTGGGAAGGCCGGACGGCCAGGATTTGAGGAACAGTATGACCGAACCGACTCTGCGTTCAGCCCATCTCTTCACGCTGACCCTCCAGGTCGATCCGAACTTCACCGACGTCGGTGAGACACCCTATGGCCGCCGCCGCATCGCGACGGTGACGGGCGGCACTTTCGAGGGCGAGGAACTGCGCGGCACGGTGCTGCCGGCGCCGGCCGGCGACTGGCTGCTGCAGCGGCGCGACGGCATCCTGCAGCTCGACGTGCGGCTCACGCTCAAGACCGACGACGGGCATCTCGTCTATATGAGCTATCGCGGCATGCGGCACGGTCCGGCCTGGGTGATCGAGCAGCTCAACAAGGGCGAGAAGGTCGATCCCAGCCAGTATTACTTCCGCGCCACGCCGTGGTTCGAGACGGCCTCGGAAAAGTATCGCTTCCTCAATCGCATCGTCTGCGTCTCGACCGGCCGCCGCGAACCTGCCGGTCCGGTCTACGAGGTCTTCCAGATCCTCTGAGGGTCGATCTTTTGACCTTGGTACTGTTCGGCGTTGCGGCACCGTCTTCGCCGGGAGTAGGGCCCACCTGTCATCCTGAGCGAAGCGAAGGATCTGGCGCGCGAGCCACGCAGCGCCCTGGTCGTCATGTGAGGTCCTCTGCCGAGCTCAGGACGGCGGAATGGCCGCGATCTTCTCCAGCACCGGCAGGATGTATTCTCGGAACTTCGCCGGGTTCTCGCTCATCGGGAAATGGCCGAGCTCCTTCATGACCTGAACCTCGGCGCCGGGAATCTGCGCCGCCGTGCGCAGCGTGTCCTCGGCGGTGCAGGAGAAGTCGTACTCGCCGGTCAGCAGGTAGAGCGGGCAGATGCTGGTGTCGATCGACTTCACCTTTTCGCGCAGGTCGCCGTCGACGCGATAGAAATAGAGATCGCCTTTGAAGATGCCCGGCCCGCCCTGCATGTACATCCACAGCGTCTCGTGGCGGCTGACCGGCGGGCTCTGCGGCGCGATCAGGCCGGAGATCAGCGCGGCGCAGACCTCGCCGCCATGGACGTCAGGACGGTGCAGCCACGCCGTGTCGTACCAGGGCTGCTGGAAGTCGGCGGCCTCCAGGGCGACCAGTGCACGGAATTCGGCCGCGTGGGCGATGGCGAGATTGAGCACGATGCGCCCGCCGATGGAGCAGCCCATGACGACTGGCCTGTCCAGTTCCATGGCCTGGCAGAAGGCGCGGATGGCGGCGGTGTAGGAGGCCGTCGTCAGCCGGTACTCGGTCTTCTCCCAGCCGGTGGGTGGTGTCGACTTGCCGTGCCAGGGCATGTCGAAGGCCAGCACGCGATAGCGGCTGGTGATCGCCGGATCGGCCAGCAGGTGACGGAACTGGCGATTGTCGGCGCCGGCCGTGTGCAGGCAGACGAGTGGGATACCCTCGCCGGCTTCCTCGAAGTAGATCCGGTGCGGCGTGCCGTCGATGTCGAGCCGCACGTAGCGGCCAACCATGGGGTCCAGAACCGGCGCCATGTCAGGAAGCCTCCGGCAGACGGCGCGGCAATGCCAGCAGGTCCTTGAAATATTGCAGGTTCTGCAGCAGCGGCCGCAGGTCGCCTTCCAACGAGGCCGCGCCGCGCTTGGTGAGGGCGAACAGGTCGTGCCAGCCGGGTTCGGGCATCCTCTGCCAATGGTGCCGCCAGGCTTCGTCGGTGCCGCGTATCGTGAAGACCGTCGACCGCATCAGTCGCGGGCCGCGATCGAGCGCGGCGAGGGTGCCTTCGCGGAGGGTGAGGTGGAAGGGCTCGGGGCCGATGTCGACACGGCACTCGACGTTCAACCAGCGGCCGCGTCGCAGCAGGTCGCCATCGTCGGCCAGGAGTTCGGGCAGCTTCGCGAAACGATCCGCAGGGGTCATTCCTGCAGTATGTACTCGATGGTCGATCCGTCGGAAGCCTTGAAAGCCGCCTTCACCCAGCGGCCCTTGTCGTCGAACCACTGGTCCATCTGGACGTCGCCGGTGTAGCTGTAGCGGGTCGCCTGCAGGGTGCCGTTGGCGGTCTTGATCGTCTCGCGGCCCCGCGGCGTGATCTGGATCTTCGCCAGATCGCCATTCTGCGTATTCAGCATCGCAGACTGCTTCACCTGATTGAGGTTCCAGTGCGTGGAGGGAAGAGTGCTCGCCGGCATAGTGGTCTGCCGGGCGGTATTGCCCTGCTGGAAGCCGACATCGTTCGACGCCAGTTTCGGCGCGCCGCCGCCTTCGCGAACCACCGACACGCCGTTGGCGTCATGACGGGCCTTCACACCGTACTTGGTGCCATTGTCTTCCGTCTGGGTCGAAATCGATTCGAAGGTATTGCCGTTCCAGATTTCCTGGCCGCGATGCATGTAGCGATACATCGTCAGGCCGAGCGCCTTGACCGAAAAATCGATCGAGGTCGTGACTGTTCGCTTGTCGCCGTTCTGCTGGAAGGTGAGCGTATGCGTGCCGATCCGCTCGCCGTTCCGGAAAGCGGCGAAAACATGGCTGGGGCCGTAGGGAAAATCCGACGTGGCCTGGGCGGCGGCGGTACCGCAGCCCATGAGCATCAGTGCGAGGATCAGACGACGCTTCATCGGTGCCTCCTGGTCCCCCTTATACGCAAGGGGAGGCCGGCGGATCCCCCTTAGACGACCCGGTCGGCCTTGAGCCGGGCAATAACGGACGGATCGTAGCCCAGTTCCTGCAATATCTGTTCCGTGTGCTCGCCGAGTTGCGGTGCCCGGCGGCGGATGGTGAGGGGGGTGCGGGAGAGCTTCACGGGCTCCTGAAGCACGGGCACGGCCATCTTGGCGCCAGGATATTCCATCGGATGGAAGAACCCGGCCTCCTGGACGTGCTTGTCTTCCAGAGCCTGCTGGGGGGTGTAAACCGGCCCGGCGGGAATGCGGTTGGCCTCCAAAGCGGCCAGCGCCTCGGCGACTGTGCGGGTGTCGCACCACGTCTGCATGATGGCAGAGAGGGCCTCGCCGTTGTCGCCGCGGGCGAGGTCGTCCTTGAAGCGCGGATCGGCCGCCAGCGTGGCGTCGCCCATCAGCTTGCACCAGCGCACGAACAGGGGCTGGCCGATGGTCATGGCGTAGATCCAGCCATCCTTGCACTTGAACGTGTCCGACGGGCCGGCCGTGAAGCCGCGATTGAGCGTGGCGATGCGGTTGAGGTCGAGCATCGCCTGCTCGATGAGGTGGCCGTTGGTGATGTTGATGGCGGTGCGCAGCAGGGCCGTCTCGACCTTCTGGCCCTTGCCGCTCTTGGCGCGGTCCATGAGGGCGGCGAGGACGCCCACCGTGTTCAGCAGCGCGGTACCGAAATCGACGAACGGGGCGTTCATGCGGGTCGGCGTCTCGCCGTCGCCGGAGAGGTGCATGGCGCCGGACATCGCCTGGCCGATCGTGTCGAAGCCGACGCGGGTCTTGTAGGGGCCTTCCGAGCCGAAGGTCGAGGTCGTGGCGAGGATGATGCGCGGGTTGATGGCCGAGATCGTCTCGTAGTCGATGCCCATCTTCTGCAGGTCTTCGTAGGGCAGGTTGGCGATCACGACGTCCGACGTCGCGACCAGCTTCTTCACGATCTCGCGGCCCTCGGGTTTCATCGGGTTGAGGGTGAGACCGAGCTTGTTCCGCCCCATCTGGAGGAACATCGCGCCTTCGCCGCCCTCGACGACCGGGGTCACCCAGCGATCCTCGCTGCCCTCGAGCTTCTCGACGCGGATCACCTCGGCGCCGAGATCGGCCAGCATGGTGCCGCAGAACGGACCGGCGATGTAGCGGCCGAAATCGAGTACGCGAATGCCTTCGAGAACGCCTGACATGTGACCTTATCCTCCCTCGCGCCGGGCACGTACGGGCCGGCTGCGAGGGAGCATTAGCAGAGGTCGCGGGCTGGTTCTAATCGAAGAAAGTGTTGGGCTTCAGGAACACCGCGAGCATAAGGCAGCCTTCGTCGGTCCAGGCATCGTGGCGGCTTCCCGCCCGGCGCCAGACATAGTTGCCGGCCCGGCAGACGCCGGCGTGATCGGCAAAGGATCCTTCCAGAACGTAGGTCTGCTCGATCGCGACATGCTCGTGCCGTGGCAGGCGGGTGCCGGGCGCCCAACGCATCAGCACCGTCGAGAGGCCGGTCTCCTTCTGCTCCATCAGGATCTTCCATTCGATCCCGGGGAAGCGCGTCGGCTGCCACGGCACGTCCTTGACGTCGACGTAGGTCGAGTCCGGGACCATGCCGGCCAGCGTCTCCGCGTTCACGCGGCCACCTTGCGGCGCGCCGCCTTCAACGTGCCGCCGCGCATCACATGGCCGGGCAGGGGACGGCCGACGATCTCCTCGGCGAGCTTGGCGACGTCGATCAGGCGCTCGATGTCGAGGCCGGTCTCCACGCCCATCTCCTCGCACATGAAGGCGAAGTCCTCGGTGCAGATGTTGCCGGCCGCACCGTCGGTCGCCGCGAAGGGGCAGCCGCCAAGTCCCGCGACGGAGGCGTCGAACCGGGTGACGCCCATGCGCAGGCCGGCATAGGCCGCCGCCGCGCCGGTGCCGCGCGTGTCGTGCAGGTGGAGGGAGATTTCGAGATCGGGCCACTTCGAGCGCACCGCGCCGATCAGGCGCTCGACCGAGGCGGGCGTGGCCCAGCCCATCGCGTCGGTGAGCTTGATACCCTTGAGCTTGAAGCCGGCCAACTCGGCCTCGTCGAGCGCCAGCTGGACGCGCTGCAGGATGAGGTCGGTCGAAAGCTCGCCCTCGTAATTGCAGCCGAAGGCGCCGAGGATGGTGCCCCACTCGACCGGCATGCCGCGATCCTTGAAGGTCTTGAGCGACATGCGCTGCTCGACCATGGCGTCGGGGACCGACTTGCCGATGTTCTTGCGCGAAAAGGTATCGGAGGCGGTGACGCGGACCCCGCCGTCGACGTGCAAAGGGCCCCGGAGCGCGCGCTCGAGGCCCTGCTGGTTCAGCCACAGCGCGCTGTACTGCACGCCGGGCTTGAGGTTGATCCTGCTCGCCACCTCCTCGGCGTCGGCCATGGTCGGCACGCGCTTCGGGTTGACGTAGGAAACACAGGCGATGTGCTCCAACCCGGTGTCCGCAAGCGCCTCGATGAGGCGGACCTTGTCGGCCACCGGGATCATCTTCTTCTCGGACTGGAAGCCCTCGCGAGGACCCTCCTCGTTGATCGTCACTCGCTTGGGCAGGTCCGACATGGTCTTCCTCCGAATTCCTTGGAGGAGGGCGTCAGCCCTCCTCTTCGACAAAGGCTTCTTTGCGCGCCTTCTTGAAGCTGGGCAAGGCCATCAGGAGCAGCAGGAGCGCCGTCGTGATGAGCAGGCCGAGGCTGATCGGCCGCTGCAGGAAGACCATGGCATCGCCACGCGAGAGCAGCATGGCGCGCCGGAAGTATTCCTCCATCTGAGGTCCGAGAACCAGGCCCAGCAGGAACGGCGCACCCTCGCAGCCGAGCTTGACGAAGACGTAGCCCAGGATGCCGAAGATCGCGACCTGCATGACGTGGAACGTGCTGTTCTGCAGACTGTATGCGCCGATGCAGCAGAAGAGCAGGATGGCCGGCGCCAGGAAGCGGTACGGCACGGTCAGCAGCTTCACCCACATGCCGATCATCGGCAGGTTGATGATCACCAGCATGGCGTTGCCGATCCACATCGAGACGATCATGCCCCAGAAGAGATCCGGCTTCTTGGTCATGACCTCGGGCCCCGGCTGGATGCCCTGGATGATCATGGCGCCGACCATCAGCGCCATGACGGCGTTGGACGGGATGCCGAGCGTGAGCATCGGGATGAACGAGGTCTGCGCGGCGGCATTGTTGGCCGCCTCCGGTGCCGCGACGCCCTCGACCGCGCCCTTGCCGAACTGGCCGGGATTCCTCGAGATCTTCTTTTCGAGCGTATAGGACGAGAAGGCGCCAAGCGTCGGACCGCCGCCGGGCAGAACGCCCAGCGCCGCGCCGAGGAAGGTGCCGCGCAGGGCCGCCGGGACGGCACGCCGGACTTCTTCCATGGTCGGCCACAGCGACGTCACCTTGATGGTGCCGCCGGTGCGGGTGAGATGTCTCTCCAGGTTGACCACGATCTCGGCGATACCGAAGAGGCCCATGGCGATCGGCGCAAAGTCGATGCCGTCGGACAGTTCCGGAATGTCGAAGGTGAAGCGCTGGGCGCCGGTGTTCACGTCGGTGCCGACCAGGCCGAACAGCAGCCCGAGGAAGATCATCGCGATCGCCTTGACGACCGAGCCGCTGGCCAGGATGACGGCCGCGACGAGGCCGAGGGCCATCAGCGAGCAGTAGTCGGCAGGACCGAACTTCTGCGCCATGCGCGTCAGCGGTTCGGCGAACATCACGATGATGAACGTTCCGACCGTGCCGGCGAAGAACGAGCCGACCGCGGAGATCGAGAGTGCCGCGCCGGCGCGCCCGTTGCGGGCCATCTGGTAGCCGTCGAGGCAGGTCACGACCGAGGACGCCTCACCCGGCAGGTTCACCAGGATGGATGTCGTCGAACCGCCGTAGGCCGCGCCGTAGTAGATGCCCGCGAGCATGATCAGCGACGCGGTCGGCGGCAGGTGGAAGGTGATCGGCAGCAACATGGCGATGGTCGCCACGGGGCCGATACCGGGAAGAACGCCGATCAGTGTGCCGAGCAGACAGCCCAGCAGCGCGTAGGTCAGGTTCTGGAACGAGAAAGCGACGCTGAAGCCCAGCGCGAGATTGTCGAGAAGTTCCATCTCACCAGACTCCGCTCACGATGGAGATGTTCATGCCCAGCCCGACCTTGAAGACGAGCGTGCACAGCACGGACAGGACGACGATGTTGCCGAGCACCTCGGTGAGCTTGAATTCCTCGCCGGCCAGGGAGGCGATCATGATCAGAACCACGAGGGCGGGGATGAGGCCGGCGCGCTCGAAGAGAAGCGCGAAACAGACGATGCCGAGAGTCACCAGGGTGATCGGCTTCCACTTCGGACGCTCGACCGGCTCGCTGCCGCTCACGACGGCGATGATGCAGACCAGCAGTCCCAGACCCAGAAGTGTCAGGGAAAGCATCCGCGGCACATAGCCTGGTCCCATGCGCACCGGCGTGCCGAGTGCGAGTTTTTGCCCGAAATAGAGGGCGATCAATCCAAAGCCGATGAACATCAGCCCGGACAAGAAGTCCTTGCTCAGGAATCGATTCAACGATGCCTCCCCAGAAACGCGTCGTCTTCAGTGTGCTGTTGGGTCCGAACCCCCGGACCGCCACCAGCTAAACACGATTTGGCCGCTTTGCCCAAGTGCCAAGTGCATTACAAGTGATAAGTGCACTAGCGCAGAAGCATACGGACTGCGATTATGGCGAGACAGGCGCAAAACAGGCGCCGGAGCAAAGACACCGGCGCCCTTGCAGACCATCGGGCGGCCAGCGGCGCGACAAAGAGCGCGGGCAGCGACAGGGTCGCAACGCAAAACAACGCGACATCGCCTAGCGCATCAAAGGGACGGCCCGGCGTATGCCGATCGATCAGCAGGAACACGATGGTCGCCGGAATGGCGATGACCAGATTGAACAATGCACCTGCACCGATCGCCCTTCGGATGGAAAATGAGAAGAGCGTCAGGGTGGGAGTGCTCAGGGTGCCGCCGCCCACGCCGACGGCGGCTGCCAGGCCACCGACCACGGCCGGAGCAATATACGAGAAGGGTCGGTCCGGTTGGCGCTGCCCAATAATTAGGCGGTCTCCCGCCGCCATCTTGATGGCGAGCCCGGCGGCGACCACGGCGAAGAGGGTCGTCAGGACCCGTGTGGGCGCCAGGGGACCGAGGACCAGGCCGATCGCGGCCCCCAGCATCAGCGCGGGCAACCAGGACCGAACCAGATCCAAATCGATTGTCCTGGCCCGCCAGTGGGCCCCGACGGCTGTGACCGAGGCTATCAGGATGCTTGCCTGCGCCGTGCCGACGGCCAAGGGCACAGCGAGCGGCTCTCCGATGCCGATATATTCAAAGATTTCAAGGAGGATGGGCACGGCGACGACACCGCCGCCCACGCCCAGCAAACCGGCAAGCAGCCCGATGAGGACGCCGGTCGCAAGCAACGCGGCCCAGGCGCCCGGTGGATATGTCGACAGCAGTGATTCCAAGCGGCCGTGTTCCCCGTTGGTCGATATTGCGTGTACCCCATCGTACGAGCAAACTCCTGGCCAATGTAAACGCTCGTTCAGGAGGCTTTCCGGGTGGCACGGCGGGGCGACGATTTCATCGGCACGATGGCGGTGCAGGAAAAGCACCGGTTCGACGAGCAGCCGCTCGCGAGGTTCATGGCCGCAAACGTCGAGGAGTTCACGCCGCCGCTGACGGTGGAGCAGTTCCGGGGCGGCCAGTCCAACCCGACCTATCGCCTGACCGACGGCGCGGGACGCCGCTATGTGCTGCGTCGCAAGCCGCCGGGCAAGTTGCTGCCCTCCGCCCATGCGGTCGACCGCGAGCTCCGCGTGATCGCGGCCCTCAACCGTACCGACGTGCCCACGCCCCGCGCCTACGCGTCGAGCGACGACGAAAGCGTGGTGGGCACTCCTTTCTATATAATGGAATATTGCGACGGGCGGGTTCTGTGGGATCCGACCTTGCCCGATGTTCCCAGGGAAGGGCGCCTCGCCATCTATCGCGCCAAATTCGAGGCGCTAGCCCGCCTGCACCGCGTCGACTACACCGCGCTCGGTCTTGCGGACTTCGGCCGCCCCGGCAGCTATGTCGCCCGCCAGATCTCGCGGTGGGGAAAACAGTACAAGGCGTCCGAGACCGAGAAGATCGAAGCGATGGACCGGCTGTTCGAGTGGCTGCCGGCCAACCTGCCGGCGAACGACGAGACGGTGCTGGTGCACGGCGACTTCCGTCTCGACAACATGATCTTCCATCCGAGCGAGCCCCGCGTGCTGGGCATCATCGACTGGGAGATCTCGACGCTGGGCGATCCGCTGGCCGAACTCGCCTATCTCTGCATGCTGTGGCGCACGCCGAAGGAGTGGAACGGCCTGCTGGGGCATGATCTCGGTGAATTGGGCCTTCCGACCGAGGCGGAGATGGTGGGCCACTACAGCGAGCTCGCCGGGCGCGCCGCGCCAGAGGCCGCGCTCTGGGAATTCTACATGGCCTACAATCTGTTTCGCGTGTCCTGCATCCGTCAGGGCGTCTATGCGCGATCGCTCGACGGAACTGCGTCGAACGTGCGGGCCGCCGAGTCCGGCAAGCTGGTGAAGCCGGCGGCCGATCTCGCCTGGTCGATCGTCGCCAACATGGCCGGAGCATCGAGATGAGCAAGCGCAAGACCGCCAGCGCCGGCGAGGGGCTGCCGGAGGCCGCGGAACGCGAAGCGCGGCCGCCGGTCGAGGCCATCCGCGCCGCCGCCTTCGCGCAGTTCGCGGAGCGCGGCTACCCGGTCGTCACGGTGCGGGACATCATGAAGGCCTGCGGCCTCACGCAGGGCGCCCTCTACAATCACTTCAAGTCCAAGGACGAGTTGCTGCACGACATCATCGCCTCGACCCAGGGCGAACTGGAGCGGTTGTGCCAGCAGGCGGTGTCGGGGGCGGGAGCCGATCCGCGTGCGCAACTCGCCGCCTTCGTCCGCGTCTATGTGATGCGGCACTGCCGGCTGCGCATCGAGGCGCTCGTCGCCAACCGGGAAATCGGATGGCTCGACACGGCACGCGTAGCCGATATCCGCCGCAGCCGCCGAGCCATCCGCGACATCGTCGTGACCATCCTGGCGCGCGGCGTGGAGAGCGGTGTCTTCGACCCGCCGCGCATCGAGGGCAGACACGATCTCAAGGCGATCGCCATGGCGCTGCTCGACCAGTGCACCCACGTCTCGATGTGGTACGGTCCGGGCGGCGATCTCGCTGAGGAGCAGATGGCGAAGCTCTATACCGACATGGCGCTGAGGGTCGTCGGAGCCAAGCCGCAGGCGTGATTTGACGAGCGGGAGCGGGAAGGCATGTTGGTTCGCGTCGTTGCCCTGGTCGCGTTGCTGGCCTCGCTCGTAGCCTGCACACCGGACTCCGATGCCGCGCCTCCCGACGGTCGCGCAACGACGCCTGCGGCGCTACCGGCCAGTATCCCGGCGGCACGCTGGCATGCGGTCCTGATCGCCGGCGACAACAACAGCCCTGCCTTCGACAACGGTGTCGACGCCCTGCGCGACAGGCTGATGGCGCGCGGCGTGCGGGACATTCACCTGTTGACCTCCGATCCCGATCGCAATCCCTCGGCGGTGGTCGCCAGCGCCGCGAACGTCTCGAATGCCCTGCGCAATGCGGGCGGCGCGGAAGCCTGCCTCGCCTTCATCACCAGCCATGGCACCGAAGACGGTGTCGTGCTGCGCCAGGCCAACGGCTTGATCCAGCCGGGCACGCTCGACGATGCCCTGGACGCCGGTTGCGGCGCGCTGCCGACGGTGGTCGTGGTTTCGGCCTGCCACAGCGGCGTCTTCCTGACGTCGGCCATGCGCCAGCCCAACCGCGTTGTGCTGACGGCCGCGGCGTCCGATCGCGTGAGCTTCGGCTGCGGCGAGGGCGACCGCTTCACCTACTACGACCAGTGTCTCCTTCAGCAGTTCGACGCCGCCACGACCTGGAACCAACTCGCCCAGGCCACGCGTGCCTGCGTTCAGGCGCTCGAGAAGACCATGGGCGTCCGGACACCCTCTAGGCCGCAGATCTTCGTCGGCTCCGCGGTCGCCAACCTCAGGATTCCGGGGCGTTAGAACGGACGGGTTTTAGGATTTCGCTTCTTGTCGTCACCCGCCGATAACGGCGGTGAAGTCGCAGGTCACGTGGTGCGGGCTGTCGCCCGAAAGCTGAAGCGTGTGACGTGCGGGGCGCGAGGCCTCGTCGGGAAACATCTTCACCCACTCGTCGTTCAGCGCGGCTCGTCCGGTGGACGGCTGCTTCATCCAGAAGTTCACCTTGATGATGTCGTCGGGCGTGCCGCCTGCCGCCTCGATGCACAGCCTGATGTGCTTGAAGATGTTGCCGACCTGGGTGGCGAGGTCGGGCGGGACGTTGCGGGTGCCCGGCTCGGTACCGTTCATGATGCTCGACATCACGATGTTGCCGATACGGCTGGCATTGGGAATCGGGTTCTGGTGGCTGTAGCCCGAGTAGTTGACGCTTTTGCGCTTGGCCATCGTTTCTCTCCCTTTCGAAGCGGCAGCATTGCATTTCCGGCCGGCGGGGCAAATGCTCCGCTTCAGGAGGAACGATGACCCAAACCCAGACAGGTCCCCTCGTCGAGTACGAGCGGGACGGCGAGATCGTCACCCTGACGCTCAATCGCCCCGACAAGCTGAACGCCTTCAACGACGAACTGGTCGGCGCCCTCTCGGACGCGCTGCATCGCTTCGACATGGAGGACGAGGCGCAGATCGCGATCATCACGGGCCGCGGCCGCGCCTTCTCGAGCGGCGCCGACGTGAAGCAGCGCCAGTTGCGCAGCCGCGAGGAGTTCCTGCGGCTCGGCGGACCGCAGGGGCGGGCACGCATTCCGCCGACCTGCTGACCAGGGCGGTCATCTGGAAGCCCGTCATTGCCGCGCCGCAGGTACATGGACCGCATGACGCGCGAGATCATGCATCAGACCGCGCCCGAGCGGCTCTATCTCTCGGAAGACTTCCAGGAAGCTGCGCGCGCCTTCGCCGAGAAGCGCAAGCCGGCGAAGTTCACGGGGCAGTGAGACGAAGACTATCGATGGAGCGCGCAACTCCAGTTGCGCGCTCCAATGACGATATTCAAAGCCGTTCCAGCGCCATGTCGCGCAGGCGGGCGCGCTGTATCTTGAAGCCGTTGGGCGAGGGTGTCTTGGGGAAGTCGTCGACCGCGAAGACGCGCATCGGCACCTTGTAGTTGGCGAGGCCGTGCCTGCAGTGCGCGATGGCGGCGGCCTCGTCGAGCGTCCTGCCCGAGTCGAGGATCACGAAGGCGACGGCGCGGACGCCCTCGGGGCGAGGTACGGCGATGACCTGGCAGCCGGCGATGCCGGACAGCTTCTGCAGGTGGGTCTCGATCTCCAGCGGATTGACCAGGAAGCCCGACAGCCGCAGCACGTCGCCCATGCGGCTGAGGAACGTGAAGCCGCCACGACCGTCGAGTTCGGCGAGGTCGCCGGTCCGGACATAGCCGTCGGTGGTCACGGTCTCGGCGGTGGCCGCGTCGTTCCCATAGTAGCCGACCATCAGCGAAGGGCCGGCGCATTCGAGCATGCCCGGCTGGCCGACCCCCAGCAGTTCGCCGGTCTCCGGATCGCGGACGCGGACATGACCGAGCGGCGAGGTCGGGACGCCGCCGCCCTTCTTGCGAAATGCGACCTCGGAGTTGATCGGCTGCAGGGAGTAGAGCGCCTGGACCTCGCTCATGCCGTAGAGGCCACACAGGCGCAGGCCGCGAGTCTCGGCGGTCTCGGCGATGCCGTCGAGCGAGGCATTGAAGGCGGCGTAGCCTGCCCACTTCACCGAGGGGAAGGGACGGTCGCCCGGCACGGCATCGAGCAGGCGCGCATACATGTCGTCGCTGCCGAACAACGTCGTGGGCCGATGAAGCGCGATCAGGCGCGCGATCTCATCGATTTCATAGGACTCGACCAGCACGCACGGCTTGCCGGCGGCCAGGGTCGCCATCGTCTGGTCGAAGCCATAGACGCCGCACAGGGGAAGGATCGACAGCGACAGGGTATCGGGCGCGGTGAAGCCGAAGGCGCGCGCGACCTGCTGGGCATGGCTCGCGATCGCGCCCTGGCGATGCAGCACGAATTTGGGCGCGCTGGTCGTGCCGGAGGTCGTGAAGATGTTGCAGGGGGCGCTCGCCCGGGCGTTGTTCAGGCCGAGTCGCGGCCTCGACAGCAGGCGTTCATAGGGAACTCTCCGTAGCCGTTCGATCGCGGACGGGATCGCTACCGGCTCGTCGCCGACGGTCACGATGGCCGCGAGCCTGTCGAGCGCGTCCGGTTCGATGCCGGCAAGGATCGAGAGGAAATCGATGCGCCGGAAGCCGGGCGCGCAGGCCAGCACCTTGGCACCGGAGCGCCCCACGATGTCGGCGACCTCGACCGCGCGATAGCGGGTGTTCACCGCGACGGCGATGGCGCCCAGCCGCACGCAGGCGAGATAGAGGATCGGATAGGCCGGCACGTTGGGCAACCACAGCGCGACGCGATCGCCGACGCCGACACCGAGATCGGCGAGCCCCTGGGCGGCGCGTCGCGCGCTTTCGGTCAACTCGAGGAACGAAATCGTCCGGTCGCCCTGAAGAAGGGCCAGAGCATCGGGCGTCTGTCCTGCGACGTCGGCGACCAGCGTCCAGACATCGGCGGCGGGTTGGGCGAGAGGCATGCGCGCGGAGACTACCCGAAGACCGCTCCATCTCAAGCACGCTGCCTTGACCCGGCACGGCCCTTGCCTGACGCTCCGCAATTGGGAACTGGGGGTCGTGATGTTTCGTCGAAGCCTGCTCGCCGCTCCGCTCGTTCTTGCGGCCACATCCGCGCGCGCCCAGCAATGGGTGCCGAAGCAGCCGATCAAGATCCTTGTGGGCTATGCGCCCGGCGGTACGGCAGACATCGCCGCCCGCATCGCTGCCGAGACCATCCAGCGGCAGCATGGCTACACCGTCGTGGTCGACAACAAGACCGGTGCCGGCGGCTTCATCGCCCTGAAGGCGGTAGCGCAGGCTCCGGCCGACGGATACACGGTGGGCATCGGCATCATGGGCCAGCTCGCGGTCGGGCCGGTGGTGCCGGGCTCGCAGATTCCGCTCGACCTCGACAAGGAGCTGACTCCGATCTGCAATCTGGTCGGTGTGCCGATGGCGCTGATCGTGCGCATGGATGCGCCGTTCAAGACCATTCCGGAGTTCGTTGCCTACGCAAAGGCCAATCCTGGCAAGGTGAGCTACGCCTCGACCGGTCTCGGTTCCACCAACCAGCTCGGCGCGGAGTTCCTGGCGGCGGAGGCCGGCGGCCTGAAGCTGATCCACGTTCCCTATCGCGGCGGCGCACCGGCGATCGCCGACGTGGCGGCGGGCAATGTCGATCTGTTCTTCGGCAACGTCTCCGAACTGATCGGGCAGGCCCGCGGCGGCAAGGTTCGCGTGCTGGCGCTCGCCTCGACCAAGCCGACGGCACTGGCGCCCGAGCTGCCGCTGCTCACCAAGGACATTCCGGCGCTCGACATCAACAACTGGTTCGGACTCGTGGGGCCAGCCGCTTTGCCGGCCGACATCAAGAGCGCGCTCGCCAAACTGTTTCTCGAGGCGATGGCTGACCCGAAGAATGCCGAGACCCTGGCCAAACAGGGGCTTGAGCCGATCGGGCAGGGGCCCGATGCTTTTGCGGCCTACATCGTCAAGGACCGCGAGCGCTGGGCGAAGGTCGCCAAGCAGGGCAATGTGAAGGCCGAATAAGCAAAGGACGTGTAATGAGTGCGCCGCTTTCCCTGGGGATCGACATCGGGGGAACCTTCACCGACCTCGTCATCCACGATCCGCGCACCGGGCGGGCCGTCATCTGGAAGGAAAGCACGACGCCGGACGATCCGGCCCGCGGCGCCCTCGAAGGAACGCGGAGGGTGCTGGAGAAGGCCGGGGCGAAGCCGCAGGAGATCGGCCGCGTCGTGCATGCCACGACGCTGTTCACCAACGCGCTGATCGAGCGCAAGGGCGCGAAGACGGGCCTGCTCACGACCGCGGGCTTCGGCGACGTTCTGGAGATCGCGCGCGAGCGCAAGTACGAACTCTACGATCTCTTCATCGAGATGCCCAAGCCGCTGGTGCAGCGCGCCTGGCGCCGCGAGGCAAAGGAGCGGCTGGCTCCCGATGGAACGGTCGAGATTCCCCTCGATGTCGACGCGGCCCTCGCAGAGGTCGCCGACCTGGTGAAGCAGGGCGTCGAGAGCCTCGCCATCTGTTTCCTGCATTCCTATGCCAATGCGGCGCACGAGCGGAAGATCGGCGCCGCGGTCGCCGAGCGCTTCCAGAACCTGTCGATTTCGCTCTCGTCCGACATCGCGCCGGAGATTCGCGAGTATCTGCGTGCCAGCACGACGGTGGCCAATGCCTATGTGCGGCCGCTCGCCGAGATCTATCTCGAGCGGCTCGAGCAGGCGTTGCGCGCCGAGGGGATTCCCGGCGGGCTCTTCCTGATGCTGTCCAACGGCGGTCTCACCCATGTGAGCGAGGCCAAGCGGGCGCCGGTGCAATTGCTGGAAAGCGGCCCCGCGGCGGGCGCCCTGGCCGGCGCCTGGTTCGGGCGCAATGCGGGGCTGGAACGCGTGCTGGCCTTCGACATGGGCGGGACGACCGCGAAACTGGCGCTGGTCGACGACGGCGAGCCGCTGGTCGCGTGGGGCTTCGAGGCGGCGCGCGAGAAGCGTTTTTTGCGCGGCTCGGGATTGCCGATCCAGATCGCAACCGTCGAGCTGATCGAGATCGGAGCCGGCGGCGGCTCGATCGCCCACCGAAGCGACCTCGGCACGCTGAACGTCGGCCCCGAGAGCAGCGGCGCGCAGCCCGGGCCTGCCTGCTACGGCCGCGGCGGCAGCGAGGCGACGGTGACGGATGCAGATCTGACCCTGGGCTACCTCAACGCCGACTTCTTCCTGGGCGGCGCGATGAAGATCGATGCCGTGGCGACCAATGCGGCGTTCGGCAAGCTCGCTGGCGCGCTGGGCGTCGAGCCGGGCCGTGCGGCCTTCGGCGTGCACGACGTGGTGAACGAGAACATGGCTGGCGCGGCACGCGTCGCCATCGCCGAGCGCGGCCGAGTGCCGTCGGAATATGCGCTGCTGGCGACCGGCGGGGCGGGGCCGGTCCATGCCTGGCATGTGGCGCGCAAGCTGGGCGTCAGCCGCGTCGTCTGCCCGCCGGGCGCGGGGGCGGGCAGCACCATCGGCATGCTGATGGCGCCCGCGCGTGTCGATCGCGTCGCGAGCTTCACGACGCCTCTGGCGGGCGCCGATCTCGCCGCGGCAAGACGCATCTTCGCCGGCCTGGAAAAGGAGTCGCTCGACGTGCTGCGCCTCACCGGCGCCGACGTCGAGGGACGCACCGTGCGGCGTCTCGCCGACATGCGCTACATCGGGCAGGGCAGCGAAATCACCGTCGTGTTGCCGGACGAGCTGAGCGAAGCCGCGGTGAAGGTGGCCTTCGAGGCCGCCTACAAGGCCCTGTTTGCCCGCACGCCGCCGGGTGCCGCGATCCAGTTCGTGGCGCTGCGCCTGTCGGTCAGCGCGCCGATGCCCGGCACCGGCGGCAAGCTCGAACTGCCACGTCACGCCTCGGCCGCCGCGCTCAAGGGCACGCGGCCGGTGTTCTTCCCCGACGAGGGCAAAACGCTGCCGACGCAGGTCTGGGACCGCTACGCGCTCGAACCCGGCGTCAGCATCGACGGCCCTGCCGTGTTCGAGGAAAACGAAAGCACCTTCATCGTCGGGCCGAATTCCAAGGCGCGGTTGCTGGACGACGGCTCCATCCTGGCGGAGGCAAACTGATGTCTTTGCTGGGAGCGCACCACTCCAGTGGCGCATCTTCGTCTGTTGCAAGTTCCCATGAGCGCCACTGGAGTGGCGCGCTCCCAGCCATGAGGGCGTTCCCATGAGCCGCACCTTCGATGCCATCGAACTGGAACTGCTGTGGCGGCGGCTGATCTCGCTGGTCGACGAGGCGGCGGCGGCGATGGTTCGCACGTCTTTCTCGACCTTGGTACGCGAAAGCTACGACTTCTCCTGCGTCGTGACCGATGCGACGGGGCAATCGCTGGTACAGGCCAGCGAGAGCATCCCGAGCTTCATCGGCACGCTGCCGGAGACGGTGAAGCACTTCCTGCGTCACTTCCCGGAAGATCAGCTCTCGCCCGGCGACGTGCTGATCACCAACGACATCTGGCTGGGCACCGGCCACCTGCCTGACGTGACGCTGGCCAAGCCGATCTTCCGCAACGGCAAGCTGATCGCGTTCAGTGCTACGACGGCGCATGTGCCCGACATCGGCGGCAAGATCCGCAGCCCCGAGCCGCGCGAGGTCTTCGAGGAAGGGCTGCAGATCCCGCCGATGAAGATGATGGCGGCCGGCAAGACCGACGAGACATTGGTGGCGCTGATCCGCAAGAACGTGCGCACGCCGGACCAGACGATGGGTGATCTCTATGCCCAGATCGTAGCGCTCGATCTCATGGAAGATCGCCTTCTGGTCCTGATGGAGAATTACGGGCTGCCCGATCTCACCGATCTCGCGCGCGAGATCCAGGGCCGCTGCGAGGCGGCGATGCGCGCCGCGATTCTCGAACTGCCGGACGGAACCTATCACAGCGAACTCAAGACCGACGGCATCATGGACAAGCCCATCACCATCAAGATGGCGCTCACGATCAAGGGCGACGAGATCCTGATCGACTTCGCCGGTACCGACGCCCAGGTCGATCGCGCGATCAACTGCGCCATGTGCTACACCAATGCGATGTGCATGTATGGGGTGAAGGTCTGCACCAACTCCAACCTGCCCAACAACGAAGGCGCGTGGCGGCCGATCACGCTCACCGCGCCGCCGGGCTGCATCGTCAATCCGCAATTCCCCGCGCCGGGCGGCTCGCGCATGTTGATCGGCCATTACATCCCGATGCTGGTGTTCGGCTGCCTTGGCCAGATCGTGCCGGAGCGCGTGATGGCGGCCTGCGGTTCGCCGATGTGGGGCATGAACCAGTCGGGCGTGCGCGAAGGCGGCAAGCCCTACGCCAACATGTTCTTCTACAATGGCGGCATGGGCGGCAACACGCAGCGCGACGGCGTCACCTGCCTTTCGTGGCCGTCCAACGTCAGCTCGACCTCGATCGAGATCAGCGAGCACATCGCGCCGCTGCGCTTCCACCACAAGAAGCTGCGTCCCGACTCCGGTGGCGCCGGTCGTCATCGCGGCGGGCTGGGCCAGGAGATCCTGATCGAGAGCCGCAGCGAGACGCCGATCGCGGTGTCGTTCCTCGCGGAGCGGACTCTCTTTCCGGCCTTCGGCATCGAGGGCGGCAAGGACGGCGCGCCGGGCGAGCTGCGCATCAATGGCGAGAAGACCGATCCCAAGAAACAATATGTGCTCAACAAGGGCGACACGGTTTCGCTCGGCACGCCGGGCGGTGGAGGGCATGGCGATCCGAAACTTCGCTCTGCAGCATCGCTCGCCGCCGACATCGCGGCGGGATACGTGACGGTGCAGTCAGCGTATCAAGGCGACGACTGACACAGCGATTGAACCTCCGGGCAGCGGTCGTTACGCTCGCTGCAAATAAGAGCCAATCGGAGGAAACAATGAAGCTGATCGCTGCCGCGTCCGCGGCCCTGTGCGCTATGGCCTGGGTCGTTGCCTCTCCGGCGTATGCCCAGGCCAAGCTCTGCGACAACCCCAGGCAGATGGAGGGCTTCAAGACCTGCGCCAACATCGACAAGGCCAAGGCCGAGGGGGCGTTCACGCTCTACTCGACCGATCCCGAAGCCGGTCAGGTGAAGCTGCTAGCGGCCTTCAACAAGATGTTCCCCGAGATCAAGACCAGCTATGTGCGCCTGCAGGCCGGCGCCCTTTACGCCAAGGTGCTCTCGGAGCGGCAGGCCAAGTCGTACCTGGTCGATGTCATCCAGCTCTCCGACATGGGCATGATCCTGGACTTCCAGCGGAAGGGTGGCTTCCGCCAGTATGTCTCGCCGGAGATGCAGTTCTTCCCGAAGGAGGCGAAGAGCCAGCCTGAGGGTTTCTGGACATGGGGCTCGGTCATCATGGCCGGCATCGCATACAATCCCAACCAGGTCTCGGCCGCCGACGCGCCCAAGAAGTGGGAAGACCTGCTCGATCCGAAATTCAAGGACAGCATCAACGTCAAGGTCTCGAACTCGGGCCTGCAGCATGGCGTCTGGTACATGCTGATGCCGATCCTGGGCGCCGACTACTTCAAGAAGTTTGGCGAGCAGAAGCCGCGCGCCTTTGACTCCTACGTCCAGCAGTACGGTCGGCTGGTCGACGGGCAAGACAAGGTCATCATGGGCGCGCAGTATTCGGGTTACATCGAGTTCAAGGCCAAGGGTGCGCCGCTCGCCTTCGTCTTCCCGGAGACCGGCGTGCCGGCCGTGCCTGAGACCTATGGCATCGTCGACCAGGCGCCGCATCCCAACGCTGCCGAGCTGTTCATGGACTGGTTCCTCTCGCCGGTCGGACAGAAGGCCCTTGCCGACGCTCTGCTGCTTCACTCGCCGCGGTCGGATGTGCCGCCCCCGGGTGGCGCCGACACGGTGCCGCTGAGCAAGATGAAGCTGCTGTCGCCGGCCGACTGGAACGCCTTCGAGAAGGACCGTCCAGCGTTCGCCAAGGAATGGAACCGCATCGTCGGCACCGGGCGCTAGGCTTTGGCTGATGGTCCTCAGGCGTTTGGTGTGGGGGGCGTTCTGCGCCCTCGCATAAACTGGCAGTCCCTGACGACGCTCGCGGTCCTGGCGATCGTGGGCTTCCTGGTCCTGCTTCCGATGGTCTTCCTGGTCGAGGAGTCGCTGAACGTCGGCGATCCGATGGCGTTTCCGCCCGTCGAGTTCGGCATCGCCAACTACATCTCGATCTTCGAGGAAGACCTCAAGACGGTCTGGAACACGCTGATCATCGCGGTGATGGCCACGGTGATGGCCATCTTCATCGGCTTCGTGCTCGCCTGGATCCTGACGCGCACCAACGTGCCGGGGCGGGAGAAGCTCGAGCGGCTGATGGAGTTGCCGTACTACATGACGCCGCTGGTGGGCGCGCTTGCCTGGGCGGTCATCGCGGGGCCCAAGAGCGGCTTCCTGAACCAGATGTGGAAGGCGGTGGGCGGCACTGGCGACATTGCCGACATCTACACCCATTTCGGCATCGCCTGGGTGATGGCGCTGTTCGAAGGCACGGTCGCCTTCGTGATGATCTCGGCGTCGATGAAGTCGATGGACCCGGCGCTCGAAGAGTCGGCGCGCGTGATGGGGGCCTCCAAGCTGCGCACCATGCTGACCGTGACCTTGCCGCTGGTGATGCCGGGCGTGCTGGGCGCCATGCTGTTCGTCTTCGCCGAGATGCTGGGCTCGTTCGCCGCCGCCCTCGTGCTGGGCATTCCCGGGCGAATCTACGTCATCACCACGGCGATCTGGGATTCGACGCTTTCCTATCCCCCCGACTACGGCCGCGCTTCGGCGATGGGCCTGTCGCTGTTCGCCGTCATGTTTCTGATGCTGTCCTTCTACAGGCGGATGATCAGTCGCGGCACCTTCACAACCATCAGCGGCAAGGCGTTCCGGCCGCGGCCGATGGACATGGGCAGGCTGGCCTGGGTGCTGTTCAGCGTCTGCGCGCTCTACGTGGCGCTGGCGGTGGTCTTTCCCATCGCGGCGCTTCTCATGACCTCTCTGCAGCGCTTTGCAACGGTTCTTCTCGGCCAGGCGCAGTGGACACTCGCGAACTACGAGACCGCGCTGTCGCTCGGGCCGGTGCGGACGGCCCTGTTCAACAGCATCATGCTGGGTCTGGGCGTCGCCACGGTCGGCGTGGTGATCATGGCGCTGCTGGTCTGGATCATCTACCGCTCGCAACTACGGGGCAGGGGCGCCATCGAATATCTCGTGATGTTTCCGCAGGCCGTGCCGCGCCTCGTGTTCGGACTGGCGCTGCTGTGGGCGTGGCTCAACATCCCGATCGGCATCTACGGTACCCTGTGGCTGCTGGCGCTGGCCTACTTCACGGTGATGCTGCCGCTCGGCGTTCGCACCCTGGCGGGCGTGGTGCTGCAGATCGACAAGAGCCTGGAGGAGTGCGCGCGCGTCTGCGGTGCTTCCTGGGCCTACCAGATGCGGACCGTCACCTTGCCCCTGCTGAAGCCCGGCATCCTGGCGGCGTGGCTGCTGATCTTCATGGCCTGCGTGCGTGAACTGGGTGCTTCGGCGTTCCTGATGGGCCCCAACGCCAAGGTGATCGCGCCGTCGATCGTCAGCGCCTTCGCCGCCAGCGGCACGGAGCTTACGGCGGCGATGGCCCTGATCCAGACCTTCACCGTGGTCGTGGCGTTGGTGATCCTGTTCCGCGTGGCACGCGGCATGACCAAGGAGTTGCAGTGAGCGAGACGCGTATCAAGGTGCAGGATCTGGTCGTGCGTTACGGCGATCAGGTCGCGGTGAACGGGGTGAGCTTCACGGTCGGCCGGGGCGAGCATCTCACCCTGCTGGGCCCCTCGGGCTGCGGCAAGACCACGACCCTGCGCGCCATTGCCGGCCTCGAGCAACCGACGGGCGGCAGCATCAGCATCGAGGGCCGGGCGGTCTACGACGCTGCGACGCGCACCAACGTACAGACCGAGCAGCGTGGCGTGTCGATGGTGTTCCAGTCCTACGCGATCTGGCCGCACATGAGCGTGTTCGACAACGTTGCCTACGGGTTGCGCGTGCGGAACAAGGGCAAGGACGACATCAAGACCAACGTCGAACGCGCGCTCGACCTGGTGCAGATGCGCCATCTCGCCGAACGCGGCGCGTCGAAACTGTCGGGCGGCCAGCAGCAGCGCGTCGCGCTGGCCCGCGCGATTGCCTTCTCACCCAACGTCGTGCTGTTCGACGAGCCGCTCTCCAATCTCGACGCCAAGCTGCGTGCGGAGATGCGGGTGGAACTGCGCGAGCTGCAGCGGCGGCTCGGAATCACCTCGGTCTATGTCACGCACGACCAGGAAGAGGCGCTGGCGATCTCCGACCGCGTGATCGTCATGAACGTGGGGGTGATCGAGCAGATCGGCACGCCGGAGGAAATCTACAACAAGCCGCGCAGCCGCTTCGTCGCGGACTTCGTGGGCTCGGCCAACCTGATCAAGGGCAGGCTCGCCGACGACGGCACCTTCGTAACCGACGGTGGCACCGCGCTCAAGGTCATGGCGCCGCACAAGCCGCACGGCCGCGAGACAGAGGTCGCCGTCCGCACCGCCTATATCGGACTGGAGCCGCTGCCCGGCGAGAACCATGTGCCGGGCAAGGTGCGACAGCGCCTGTTCCACGGCGACTTCGTGCAATACGTCGTCGACAGTCCGGTCGGCGCCATCATCGTGCGCCGCCCGCCGACCAACCTCCTGCCGGAAGGGGCGGACGTCACGCTCTCCTTCTCGCCAGAGCATTGCGTGCTGCTCGAAGCCTGATGAGCGGAACGCGCCACTCCAGTGGCGCGCTCTAATGAGGCTCTAAAACGGCTCCGTGCCCGCCACGATGACGCGGTGCATCAGCCTGCGTTCGCCTTCGGGATAGTCGGCATTGGCCTTGTGCATCGTGCAGCGATTGTCCCAGATCACGATGTCGCCCTGCCGCCAGACATGGCGGTACTGGTATTTCGGCTGTGTCGCATGGGCGATCAGTTCGTCGAGAAGCTTGTCGCTCTCGGCGCGGTCGAGGCCCTCGATCTGTTCCATGCGGTTGGGATTGAGATAGAGCGACTTGCGGCCGGTCTCCGGATGGGTGCGCACCAGCGGATGCGTCGCCTCGGGCATCGCGGCCATTTCCTCGGCCGGGCGCGTCGAGATGCGGCTGAGCTTGCGGCTCGAATGGTACTTGTGGATCACCCGCATCGGATCGATGCGCGCCTTCGTCTCGGCCGGCAGATCCTCATAGGCGGCGTACATGTTGGTGAACTGCGTGTCGCCGCCGCGCGACGGGACTTCGACGCCGTAGAGCATGGTGAGCGAGCAGGGGGCTCGCATGAAGCTGTCGTCGGTGTGCCAGTTGGCGCCGTTCACGATCTTCTTGCCGTCGCCCAGCACGTCGCGGTCTTCGCTGGAGATGATGTTCACCTCGGCGCATTCCGGTGTGCGGGTGAGTTGCAAGCGCTGCATCGGCGTTCCGAACTTCGACATGGCCGCGAGGAAGGCCGGCGGCGCGAGGTGCTGGCTGCGGATGCAGATCACGAGATTGTCGTGCAGCACGTCCGTCAGTGCCGCCTGGGTGGCTTCGTCGGCCGGCTTGTTGAGGTCGATGCCGCTGACTGCAGCGGCCATGTGGGGGCCGAGTTTCTCGGTCTGGAAAGTCATGGCGTTGCTCCCGGTATGCGCGATAACGTGCGCGCCGATCCGACGAATCTCAAGGGGGACCGCCATGAAGATCGCCTATTCCGCTGCAAGTCCGTATGTCCGCAAAGTGATGGCTTGCGCCATCGCGCGCGGTCTCAACGACAAGATCGAGCGCTGGAAGATCGGCACGACCGATCCCGCTCTGCTGCCGGTCAATCCGCTCTCCAAGGTACCGACGCTGATCACCGACGACGGCGTTTCGATCTACGACAGCCCGGTGATCTGCGAATACCTCGACAGCATCGGCTCAGCGCCGAAACTGTTCCCGCCGGTCGGCCCGGCCCGCTGGAAGGCGCTCACGCAGGAAGCGCTGGCCGACGGCATCCTCGATGCCACCCAGCCGCGCCGCCGCGAGATCGCGCTGCCGCAGGACGAGGGCCGCCAGAGCTACATCGCCCTGCAGCAGGGCAAGGTCACGCGCGCGCTCGCCGAGCTGGAGAACCAGGCCGACTCCTTGGGCGACCTGACGACGGTCGGCGAAATCTCGATCGGCTGCGCGCTGGGCTATCTCGACTTCCGCTACGCCAACGAGCCGTGGCGTCCGGGCCACCCCAAGCTCGACGCGTGGTATGCAAAGGTCGTGAAGCTCGCGCCTCTTGCCGAGACGATGCCGGTGGGGTGAGACTGTCGCTCGTTGGTGCCCCTCACGGAAACGGAAGGGAAATCGATGAGCGATATCGACGCCAAGCCCCAGGCTGTAGAGCGGACCAAGACCAAGCAGCCGCCGCTCTACAAGGTGATCCTGTTGAACGACGACTACACGCCACGCGAATTCGTGGTCGTCGTCCTGAAGGCGGTCTTCCGGATGACCGAGGACCATTCCTACGTCGTGATGATGACCGCCCATCAGCGCGGCGCCTGTGTCGTGGCGACCTACACGCGCGACATCGCCGAATCCAAGGCCTCGGAGGCCAATGACTTGGCCCGCGGCGCCGGCCATCCGCTGGAGTTCAGCACGGAGTCTGAGGAATAGGGCGCGCCATTGGGGCGGTTTCGCCCGCCAAGCCCTTGTGATCATTGACAAATCCCGCAAGGCGCCGCAAAACGGGCCGAGAAAGTTCGGTTGAAAATCAATGGGTTGACGGGAGCGGCTTCGATCCGTATTTTCCGCCCGCTTTCGGAATTCACCCCGGCACGGCCGGGGCTTTTTGTTGAGTTAGGGCCATGAAGATCCGTCATTCTCTCAAGTCGGTGAAGCTCCGTCACAAGGACTGCCGCATCGTGCGCCGCAAGGGCCGCGTCTACGTGATCAACAAGACCAACCCGCGCTTCAAGGCCCGCCAGGGCTGAAGACGGCTTCGGCGTCTTGATGGAAAAAAGCGGCGGAGGCTTCGGCTTCCGCCGCTTTTTCATTTGGCGTATGAGCGAAGCATGGAGATGCCGCCGCTCGATCCCGCCATTCTCGCCCGCCGCTCGGATATCGTCGCAGCGCTGCGGGCCATCGTTCCAGGCGAGGGCGTGATCGACGATCTCGACGGCATGCGTCCCTATGAGTGCGACGCCCTGTCGGCCTACCGGCAGATGCCGATGGTCGTGGTGTTGCCCGAGACCGCCGCCCAGGTCGCCGCCATCCTGCGCTACTGCCAGGACCATAAGGTGAAGGTCGTGCCCCGCGGCGGCGGGACCTCGCTGTCCGGCGGCTCGATGCCGATCGGCGACGGCATCCTGCTGGCCATGGGCAAGTTCAACCGCGTTCTCGAGATCGACTACGCCAATCGCTGCGCGCGGGTGCAGCCCGGCGTCACCAACCTCGGCGTCACCAAGGCGGTCGAGCATGAGGGCTTCTACTACGCGCCCGATCCCAGCTCGCAGATCGCCTGCTCGATCGGCGGCAACGTCGCGGAGAATTCCGGTGGCGTGCACTGCCTGAAATACGGTCTCACCACCAACAACCTGCTCGGCATCGAGATGGTGCTGATGAACGGCGAGATCGTGCGGCTGGGCGGCAAGCATCTCGACTCCGGCGGCTACGACCTGCTGGGCCTGATGACCGGCTCGGAAGGCCTTCTGGGCGTCGTCACCGAGGTGACGGTGCGGCTCCTGCGCAAGCCCTCGACGGCGCGTGCCGTGCTGCTGGGCTTCCCGACCGAAGCCGGCGCCGCCGACTGCGTCGCCGCCGTCATCGCATCCGGCATCATCCCCGGCGGCATGGAGATGATGGACAAGGACGCGACCAAATGCGCCGAGGCCTATGTCGGCGCGGGCTATCCGCTCGACGCCGAGGGGTTGCTGATCGTCGAGCTCGACGGGCCGCCGGTCGAGGTCGACTACCTGGTCGAGCGCGTCGCCGAAATCGCGAAGGGCCGCGGCGCCACGACGATTCGCGTGAGCCATGACGAGCAGGAGCGGGTGCTGTTCTGGGCCGGCCGCAAGGCCGCGTTTCCGGCCGTCGGTCAGATCTCGCCTGACTATATGTGCCTCGACGGCTCGGTGCCGCGCGGCAAGCTGGTCGAGGTGTTGGCGGAGATGCGCCGGCTCTCTAAGCAGTACGGCCTGCGGGTCGTGAACGTGTTCCATGCCGGCGACGGCAATCTTCATCCGCTGATCCTGTTCGACGCCAACGATCCCGCCGAGCTGAAGCGTTGCGAGGAGCTGGGCGCGGACATCCTGCGGCTCTGCGTTCGGGTCGGTGGCGTGCTGACCGGCGAGCACGGCGTCGGCATCGAGAAGCGCGACCTGATGGGCGAGCAGTTCACGGAGATCGACCTCGAGCAGCAGATGCGGGTCAAATGTGCGTTCGATCCCGACCACCTGCTCAATCCCGGCAAGGTTTTCCCCAAGCTGCGCCGCTGCGCCGAATTGGGCCGCCTTGTCGTGACGCAGAACAACATCCCGTTCCCCGATATTCCGCGGTTCTGATTCGATGACCGGTACGATCAAGCCGCGCGACGCGAAGGAGCTGCGGCAGGCGGTGGAGTGGGCGCTGAACGACGGCGTGACGCTCGACGTGCGTGGCGAGAGCAGCAAGCTCGCGCTCGGCAAGCCGATGAAGTGCGACCAGGTGCTCGATCTCTCGGGCATCTCCGGCATCGTCGACTACGCACCGGAGGAACTGGTCGTGACCTTGCGCGCCGGCACGCCGATGCGCGAGGTCGAGACGCTGTTGGCCCAGCGCAACCAGATGCTGGCCTTCGAGCCGCCCGATCTCGGGCCCTTGCTGGGCCGCGAGGCGGGGCAGGGCACCCTGGTGGGTACGGTCATGGGTAATCTCGCGGGCTCGCGCCGTCTCTCGGCAGGCGCTGCGCGCGATCACCTGCTGGGCTTCAGCGGCGTCAACGGGCGCGGCGAGGCCTTCAAGTCCGGCGGCCGCGTGATGAAGAACGTCACCGGCTACGATCTCTCCAAGGTCGTCGCGGGATCGTGGGGCACGCTGGCCGTGCTCGACGAGGTTTCGGTGAAAGTGCTCCCGGCGCCCGACCAGACCGCGACGCTGATGCTGCTGGGCCTCGACGACGCGGCGGCGGTGAGGGCGATGTGCGCGGCGATGGGCAGCCCGCACGAAGTCTCGGGCGCCGCTCACTTGCCGGGCCGAACGGCGCTCCGGCTTGAAGGCGTGGCGCCTTCGGTCGAGGCACGGCTCAAGGGCCTGCGCGAGCTGATGGCCGAGGCCGGCGCCGCGATGGAAGAACTGGGCACGCTGGAAAGCCGCGCCTTCTGGCGCGAGGTGCGCGACGTCGTCCCGCTGAAGGCCGCCGCCGACGCCGTGATCTGGAAAATCTCCTGCCCGCCGACCGAAGGCCCGGCAATCCTGGCCCGTATCAAGGCGCAGCGGCTCGACGCGCAGGCCTTCTACGACTGGTCGGGCGGGCTGATCTGGCTCGCGCTGCCGCCGTCGAGCGACGCCGACCACACGATCGTGCGCGGCGCGCTGGGCACGACCGGCGGCCATGCGACACTGATCCGCGCGCCCGAGACCGTGCGTGCCGCTGTGCCGGTCTTCCAGCCGCAGTCGCCTGCGCTCGCGACCCTCGCGACGCGGGTCAAGGAAAGCTTCGACCCCAAGGGTCTCTTCAATCCAGGCCGGATGGGCTGACGTGCAAACCAACTTCACCCTGGCCCAGCTTGTCGATCCCGAGACTGCGCGCAGCGAGCACATCCTGCGCAAGTGCGTGCATTGCGGCTTCTGCACCGCGACCTGTCCCACCTTCGTCCTGCTGGGCGACGAGCGCGACAGTCCGCGCGGCCGCATCTATCTCATCAAGGCGATGCTGGAGGGCGACCGGGCGCCGACGCAGCAGGAGGTCCGGCACGTCGATCGCTGCCTGTCGTGCCTGTCCTGCATGACGACCTGCCCCTCGGGCGTGAACTACATGCACCTGGTCGATCACGGCCGGCATCGCATCGAGGAGAGTTACCAGCGAACACCGGCGGATCGCTTCATGCGCAACCTGCTGGCCTGGCTGATGCCGCGGCCGGCGGCGTTCCGCTGGGCCATGGTGCTGGGCCGCCTCGCCAAGCCCTTGGCGCCACTCCTGCCGGCGACCAGCCCCGATCCCGGCGGCGCCACCTTCCTGCGGCGCCTGCGCGCCATGCTCGACGCCGTGCCGGACAAGGTGCCGCCGCCGTCGCCGGTCGACCGGCCGCAGACCTTTCCGTCGAAGGGCCTGCGCCGCAAGCGCGTGGCGCTGATGCCGGGTTGTGGCCAGCAGGTGCTGGCGCCGGAGGTCAACGAAGCCACCGTGCGGTTGCTGACGCGCCACGACATCGAGGTCGTGAACGTCGCCGGCTCGGGCTGCTGCGGCTCCTCGGTGCTGCATGTTGGCCGCAACGAACAGGCGATCGCGCTGGCCAAGGCCAACATCACCGCCTGGCTGCGGGAGATCGACGGCGCGGGCCTCGATGCCATCGTGATCAACGCGTCGGGCTGCGGCACGACGGTGAAGGACTACGGCAATATGCTGGCCGATGAGCCGGAATGGCACGAGAAGGCGCTGCAGGTCGCCAGGCTCGCCAGGGACGTCAGCGAACTGATGCTGGAGATCGGCCTGGTGAACGTCGAGCCCAAGGGGCTGACCGTCGCCTACCATTCGGCCTGTTCGATGCAGCACGGCCAGAAGCTGAACGAACCGCCGAAGAAGCTGCTGCGCGACGCGGGGTTCGTCGTGAAGGACGTGCCCGAGGGCCATCTCTGCTGTGGCTGGGCCGGCACCTACCAGGTGCTGCAACCAGAACTGTCGCGCCGCCTGCGCGACCGCAAGGTGGCCAACATCGAGAGCGTGAAACCCGACGTGATCGCCGCCGGCAATTTCGGCTGCATCGGCAACATCGCTTCGGGCACCGGCATACCGATTGCACATACGGTCGAACTGCTCGACTGGGCCACCGGTGGGCCGAGGCCAGCCGCTCTCGACTGACGGACCCGACGGAGGACCATGACCGTTCTTCGCACTTGCCTTGCGGCCCTGCTCAGCGTGATCCTCGCGATCAACGTGCAGGCGCAGAGCGCCGGGAGCGGCACCGTGCTCGATACACTCTTTGCCAGGCTGCAGACCGCCACCGATCCATCCGCCATCCGGTCACTGGAAGCGGCGATCTGGGAACAGTGGGTGATGGTCCCCGACATGGGCCAGCGCGCGACGATGATGCGCGGCATGGCCGAGATGCAGCAGCAGGAACTCAAGAGCGCGATCGAGACCTTCACGGGTCTGATCAACACGGCGCCCGATCTCTCCGAGGCCTGGAACAAGCGCGCGACGGCGCACTGGCTGATGGGCGACTTTCCCGCCTCGCTCGCGGATATCTGCGAGACGGTGAAACGCGAGCCGCGCCACTTCGGTGCCTATTCGGGCCTCGGCATGATCCGTGCCGAGATGGGCGAGAACGCGCGGGCGATCGCGGCCTTCGAGTTGGCCCGCAAGTGGAACCCGCACATCGTCGGCATCGACAGCGAGATCGAGCGGCTGAAGGCTTTGGGCGGCGATAGCGGCGCCGGCACCGATCCCCTGGGCTGCGGCCGGCCCTCCACCTGAACTTGATGCACTGGCCGCGTAAGGTCGCCGTCAGCGAATCGCATCACTATCGAGGGGCGTTGCATTTCCCCGAGTGCGGCGTCGGCGCATGAAGCGGGCGCCGAGACGGTTCGCCCTCGCGGCTCCCACAGGTGCGAGCGAACGGTCGACCCCACGCAGCGTACCTCCCCGCTGCGTGGGGCTCGCTTCTCTCCAGATTCATTTTTTCCCTGCCAGATTCTCCGTGCGTGCAAAGCAGCTGGCGCAACTCGGCCGGTCCTTGCCCAGCCGGAAGGGGAGAGGCAAAGTCATTCCACGTTTCAAATCGGGAGTAATTCATGGCCACGCTGTATGTCGGCGGCCGTCTGTTCGACGGCGAGAAGGTGCAGGACGGGCAGGCGGTGCTGGAAGAGGGCGGCCGCATCAAGCGCATCGGCCCGGCGGGCGAATTCAAGGGCTTCGCCGGCGAGCGGGTCGAGACCTCGGGCGCGACGCTGATTCCCGGCATCATCGATTGCCACGTCCATTCCCTGTCGGGGGCCGAGGGCAATCCCGGTGCCGTGCAGGATCGCCTGAGCGCGGCTCAGCTGACAGTGCGCGGCATGGAGTTCATGCGCCAGACGCTCGAGGGCGGCGTGACCGCGGTGCGCGACTGCGGCGGCAAGGACTATATCGAGTTTGCGATCCGCGACGCCTACAATGCCGGGCGTTTTCTCGGCCCGACGATGCGCTGCGCTGGCCGCATGATCTGCATGACCGGCGGTCACGGCAATCGCGTTGGCCGCGTCGCCGACGGTGTCGACGAGGTGATCAAGGCGGTGCGCGAGCAGGTCCATGCCGGCTCCGACCTGGTGAAGATCATGGCCACGGGCGGCGTCATGACGGCCGGCGTCAATCCGGAGGACGCCCACTACAGCGCCGAGGAGATGAAGGCCGGCATCTCGGAGGCGCATCGCTTCCACAAATGTTGCGCCAGCCACGCGCAGGGCGCGCTGGGCATCCTCAACGCCGTGCGCGGCGGCATCGATTCCATCGAGCACGGCATCTTCATGGACGAGGAATGCTGCCGCGAGATGAAGGAGCGCGGCGTCTGGCTGGTGCCGACGCTCGCGGCCGTGAAGAACATCCTCAAGGGCTACGACGAGGGCGACCGCTCGATCCCCGACTATGTGATCGAGAAGAGCCGGCGTGTGTTCGACCGTCACATCGCCGCGACCAGGATGTATTACTCGGCCGGCGGCCGCATCGCGATGGGCACCGACGCCGGCACGCCGCACAACCGCCACGGCGAGAATGCGCGCGAGCTCGAATTCATGTGCGACATCGGCATTTCGAGCCGCGATTCGCTGTTCTTCGCGACCGCGAGTGCGGCCGACCTGATGAGACTTGCCGACCATGGCCGCATCAAGGAAGGCAACGTCGCCGACTTCGTGGTCTGCGACGGCGACGCCCTGGCCGACATCAAGCGCGCGGCGCGCAAGGAGAACCACCGGCTGGTGGTGAAGCGCGGCATCGTCGCCCGCGACAACCGCGCGGCCTTCGCCTCGCAGGCTGCCCGCGTCGCGGCGGAGTAGGGACCAGGGCAAGGCGATCCCGGAGCCTTCGTGGAAGAAATCTTCCTCATCCTCGTCGGGATCGCCTGGGCGCTCGGTACGCCGCTGATCGCCATCATGGCGCTGGTCCGCACCTCGGCCCTGCGGGCGCAGAACGAGCGTCTCTCCTCGGAACTGGCGGCGCTCCGCCGTCAGTACGCTGCGGGAGGGTCGCCGCCAATTCGATCGTCTGTCGAGGCAACGCCCGCAGAGGCCACGCCGGTGGAGGCCATAGTGCCTCCACCTCCAGCGCCACCCTTCGTGCCGGAGCCGGAGGCGCCGCAGCAGGCGGAGCCCGAGGCAATCGTCATCGGCGAGGGCTTGCCGGTCGCCGCCACGACATCGCTTCAGCCACCCGCCCGCCCGGCCGTCGAGCCGGCGCGAGCAGGCTGGGAACAAAGGCTGGGCGCGCGTGCCTTCCTGTGGGTCGGCGCGATCACCCTGGCGCTCGCCGCCATCTTCCTCGTCCGCTATTCGATCGAGGAGGGGTATCTCTCGCCCGAGGTGCGCGTCATCCTGGCGGCTCTGTTCGGCTTTGCGCTGATCGCCGGGGCGGAGCGGCTGCGGCCGAGCGACGATCGCGTCTCCCAGGCCCTGGCAGCGGCCGGCGTCGCGGCGCTCTACGGAGCGCTCCTGTCGGCCGTGGCGCTCTACGGAATGATCTCAAAGGTCGCGGCCGGCGGCGGCGCGGCGGCGCTCACGGCTTTCGCGATCGGCCTGTCGCTGCGGCACGGGATCCTCGTCGCCGCCCTGGCCTTCGTGGGCGGCTTCCTCTGCCCCGCGATCATCGGTAGCGAGCAGCCCAACACGCCGGTCCTCTTCGGCTACCTGCTGGCCATTGCGGCCGGCACCCTGGCTGTCATCCGCCTTCGCGGATGGTGGGTGCTGGGATGGGGCGTACTGGCAGGCTCGGCGCTGTGGACCGTGATCTGGATGCTGGCCGACCCCGACCAGTCCGAACTCCATTGGGTCGGGATTTTCCTCGTGGCGGTTGCCGGCCTTTTTGTCTGGGCGACCTGGCGGCGCATGCAGGAGAGCGAGAATCCCCCTAAGGATGTGCTGGCGCTCGTCTGGGCGTCGCTGGCCACCACAGGGGGCTTGCTCGTGATTGCCATCGCGCAGGATGGCGGGCAGCAGACGGCCGGCTGGCTGTCCCTCGCCGTGCATGGCATCGGCATCTTCGCCTTCGCCCGCTGGACACCGCGCTTCCAGTTCGCCGGCGGCCTCGCGCCTTCCCTGTCGCTGGCCGCACTGGCGCTGTGGTGGTGGACTGGGAATGGCCTGACGGCCGACTGGAGCGATGGCCGCTTCAGCTGGCTGGTGACGGGCTTCGGCGGCCTCTACGCGGCCGCGTCCTTCGCGCTCCTGTGGAACGCCGCCCGACCGGGCTTCTGGGCGGCCCTCTCGGTGTCGGCGGCGCTCTCGCACTTCCTGTTTGCCTGGTACGTGCTGCGGGGCATGCCGGGCGTGCCCTGGGGCCTGATCAGCATCGGCCTCGCCGTGCCGTTTTTCGTGGGCGCCGAGCGCCTTACGCGCTGGCGCGAGACGATGCCGGGCGCCACCGAGGCGCTGGGCTTCCTGGCGGCCGGCGTGACCTTCTTCATCGGCGCGGCCATCCCGCTCGAACTCGACCGCGAATGGATCACCGTCGCCTATGCGGTCGAACTGGCTGCGGTCGCCGCGATCTCCGCGCAGCTCGGGCTGGTGACGCTGCGCCGCCTGTGCTGGCCGCTGCTCGCCATCGTGGTCGTACGCTTCATCGTCAATCCGGAGATCCTGAAATATCCGATCGGCCTCACGCCGATCCTGAACTGGATGCTGTGGGGCTACGGCATCTCCATTGCCGCCCTGGTCGTGGCGCTGCGCTTCCTGCGGCCGACCGGCGACGTGCGGCTGGTGCGCTCGGTCGAGGCCGTCGCCGCCTTGCTCACCTTCGTCCTGCTGACACTCGAAGTCCGCAGCGTCTTCCAGCCGGCCAGCATGATGGTGCCGGATGCGGGCTTCGTGGAGCGCTCCTTCTACGTGCTCGTGTGGGGCGCCTTCGCCCTGGCGGCCCTGTGGAAGACGCGCCTCGACGGCGACGTCGTGGCACTGTGGGCATGGCGCCTCAGCGCCGCTCTCACGGCCGTGGTGGTGCTCTTCCTGCAAGTGCTGGTCGCCAACCCGGTGGTCGAGCCAGCCGATGTCGGCCGGCTGCCGATCTTCAACGGTCTGTTGGTCGCCTACGCGATCCCGGCCGCCCTGGCGGCCCTGGCGCGGCACTGGATAGAGGGTGTCGAGCCCGACCGGCGGCTCGACATGGTCGTGGGCGCGGTGGCCTCGATCCTGGCCTTTGCCTACGTCTCGTTCGAGGTGCGCCACTTCTTCGACCCGGGCTTCGAGCGGCGCGGCTTCGGGGCGCACGGACTCGAGCTCTACGCCTACTCGATCGTCTGGCTGCTGTTCGGCGTGGCCCTGCTGGCGCTGGGCTTCCTGCGGCAGGCGGCGGCATTGCGGCACGCCGGAATGGCGCTGGTCTGCATCGTCGTCGCCAAGGTGTTCCTGATCGACATGGCGGGGCTGCAGGGCCTGCTGCGCGTATTCTCGTTCCTGGGCCTGGGCGCGGCGTTGATCGGCCTCGGCTACGCCTATCGCCGGCTGGGCTTCGAGAGCAAATGACCGGGACGCTCTTTCCCGAGTTCGGCCTGTCGCTCGATGCACTGCGGGCGCTGCAGCTCGACCGGCTGCGCGGCACGCTGCGTCATGCCTACGACAACCAGGCGCCGTATCGTGCCAAGTGCGAGGCCGCCGGCGTCCATCAGGACCAACTCGCGAGTCTCGACGATCTCGCGCGCTTTCCCTTCACGGAAAAGGGCGACCTGCGCGACGCTTATCCCTACGGCATGCTGGCAATCCCCCGCGAACGATGCGTGCGGGTCCATGCGTCGAGTGGCACGACCGGGCGGCCGACGGTGGTGGGATATTCGGCGAAGGACATAGCCACCTGGGGCGAGCTGATGGCACGCTCGCTGTATGCGGGCGGCGCGCGGCCGGGCGACATCATCCACAACGCCTATGGCTACGGCCTGTTCACCGGCGGGCTGGGCGCGCACTACGGCGCTGAGCGGCTGGGCTGCACCGTCGTGCCCATGTCCGGCGGCTTCGGAGAACGGCAGGTCCAGCTCATCCGGGAGTTCGGTGCGAGGGTCGTGCTGATGACGCCGTCCTACATGCTGGCGATCGCCGACGAGTTCGAGCGGCAGGGCATCGACCCGCGCGACACGGCCATGCGGATCGGCATCTTCGGTGCGGAGCCGTGGACCGAGGCGATGCGCGCCGAGATCGAGCGGCGGCTGGGGATCGACGCCGTCGACATCTATGGGCTGAGCGAAGTGATGGGGCCGGGTGTCGCCTGTGAGTTCGTCGAGAGCAAGGACGGGCCGACGATCTGGGAGGATCATTTCTATCCCGAGATCGTCGATCCGATGACCGGCCTACCTGTGGCCGATGGCGAGCCGGGCGAACTGGTGTTCACGACGCTGTCGAAGGAGGCGATGCCCGTCGTGCGCTATCGCACGCGCGACCTGACGCGGCTCCTTCCGGGCTCGGCGACGTCGATGCGGCGCATGGCCAAGATCACCGGCCGCAGCGACGACATGCTGATCGTTCGCGGCGTCAATCTCTTCCCCAGCCAGGTCGAGGAGCAAATCCTGCGCGACCCGGCGCTGAGCGGCCACTACATCATCGAGTTGTCGCGCACCGGGGCGCTCGACGACCTGCTGGTGCGTGTCGAGGCGCGGGAGACTCAGAGAGAGGCGGAGAAGGCCCGTTCCGTCGCCGGGCTGACACAGCGCCTCAAGGGCATGTGCGGTCTCACGGCGGAGGTCGAGGTCGCGGCGCCGGGCGGGATCGAGCGATCGATGGGCAAGGCGCGCCGGGTCATCGACCGGCGCCCGAAGATATAGGCCCGACGCCTACAGGCCGGTCGCCAGGCGAATCCTGGCCTTGATCAGACCCGGATCGTCCGGAAGCTGACTGACCTCGGGTGAGATCAGGGAAGACTTCGACACGGGCGCTGCCTTGGCATGGCCCGTCGCGGCGTCGACGACGACCGCCAGGGTAAGCAGGGCGGCCACGACGACCAACAGATCGACCCAGGAAAAGCGCATCCGTCGATACTCATAGGGAATGGCGATGGCCCGGGGCTTGTTGCGGCCGGTTTTCATAGTGGCCTCTTGGGAGTTTTCGGCTGGGCTGGAATGGTTGCTTATGATTCCACTTTCAGTCGGGGCCGGGACCGGACTGAGGCGATACCAAGATCGATTGTGTCAGCCGTGTCCGATCGTGGCGCTCGCGACCGCGGCGAAGGTCAGGATCGAAGCGGCTATGACCAGGAAATCGATCCATCCGAGCGAGAGACGGCGGCGCTTCACGGCCGGTCTCCGGACGCGGTGGACGTGTCGCCCGCTTGCGGAGGCGCTGCGTGATTCGTGGTGTTCGGTGTCGAGGTGACGATCTGCGCAAGCGCTCCGCCCGCGAAGATCACGACGCAGGCGAGCGCAAGCAGGGCGTCGACAGTGGCGAAATTGCGGCGGGGCATGGAACCTCTCGTTGTGTCTTCACGAGACACTACGGCGAACGGTTCGCAATCATCCCTCGACGAAAATCATGCGCGCGGCGTGCGGTGTTCCGTGTTTTGAAGTCCCAGACAACGGCCTCACCCTGGGCTGCGGTTTGCAGGACCGCGTCTCGGAGGGTGGGCACGAGCACCACGTTTGGAGCCCATCCTTCGAGACGCCGCGCAGGCGCGGCTCCGCAGGATGAGGTGTGTTTTTGATTCACATAAAGCTGAAGGCCTCTGACGATGTCAGAGGTCGGCACGCGCTAGACGTAGGCGATGCGCAGGATGTTGGTTGCGCCGGGCGTGCCGAACGGGACGCCGGCGGTGACGACGAGTCGTTCGCCTTCCTTGGCGATCTCCTGCTGGCGGGCCACGCGCACCGCGCGCTGGACCATGTCGGCGAAGTTGTGAGCGTCCTCGGTCTGCACGGGATGGACGCCCCAGGTGAGCGTCATGCGCCGCGCAGTGTCGAGGACCGGCGTGAGGCAGAGGATGCGCACGTCCGGCCGCTCGCGGGCGGCGCGCAGGGTCGTCGAGCCGGTGTTGGTGTAGGTGACGATGGCGGCGGCCGAGAGCGTGTGCGCGCACTGACGTGCGGCGGCGCTGATCGCGTCGGCGGTCGTCGCTTCGGGCTCGTGGCGGCTGGCATCCATCAGGCGGCGATAGAGCGGGTCGCCTTCGACGCTCTTCAGGATACGGTCCATGATCGTGACCGCCTCGATCGGATAGTCGCCCGACGCCGACTCTGCGGAGAGCATCACCGCGTCGGTGCCGTCATAGACGGCGGTCGCAACGTCGGACACTTCGGCGCGTGTCGGGGTCGGCGAATGGATCATCGACTCCAGCATCTGCGTCGCCACGATGGTCGGGCGGCCGGCGACGCGGCAGGCGGCGAGGATGCGCTTCTGCAGCGGCGGCACCGCCTCGGGCGGCATCTCGACGCCGAGATCGCCGCGCGCGACCATGATGCCGTCGCTCTGCTCGATGATCTCGTCGAGATGCTCGATCGCCTGCGGCTTCTCGAGCTTGGCCATCACGGCGGCGCGGCCGGCGACCAGCTTCTTCAGCTCGGCGATGTCGTGGGCATGCTGCACGAAGGAGAGCGCCACCCAGTCGACGCCGAGCGACAGGCCGAACACCAGGTCCTTGTGGTCCTTCGGCGTCATCGGCGACATCGGCAGGACGAGGTTGGGCAGGTTGACGCCCTTGCGGTCGCTGATCGTGCCGGCGACCTCGACGACGGTATCGATGGTCTCGGCATCATGCCCGACGATACGCAGGCGGACCTTGCCGTCGTCGACCAGCAGCAGGCCGTCCGGCTTCGCGGCCTTGAAGATCTCGGGATGCAGCAGCGGCACGCGCTTGGCGGTGCCGGGCGCCGGATCCATGTCGAAGCGCAGCTTCTGGCCCTTCTTCAGCTCCATCGGCCCCTTGGCGAAGGTGCCGAGGCGCAGCTTGGGGCCCTGCAGGTCCATCAGGATCGCGATCGGGTGCTTGTATTCCTTTTCGAGCGCGCGCAGCTGCTCGACCCGCTTCCGATGGTCCTCGTGCTGGCCATGACTGAAGTTCAACCGGAAGACATCGGCACCGGCTTCGAACAGGGTACGCAGGCGCTCCGGCGAGGAAGAGGCGGGGCCCAGCGTGGCGACGATCTTGGTGAAGCGGTTGCGGCGCATGTCGCCAGTCTACTTCAAAGGCGACGACACTTTGAAGTCACCTGCGGCTTCGTAAACTTTGACGACGGCGGCGTCATCGAGCTTGCCATGGCCGGCACCCGCGGCCGCGATGAAGAGCTGATGCGCGGCGGCGGCCAGCGGCAGCGGCAGGCGCAGCTCGTGGCCGGTGTCGAGCACCAGGCCGAGATCCTTTACGAAGATCTCGACCGCGGACAGGGGCGAATAGTCGTCGTCCAGCATGTGCGGCACGCGATTGCCGAACATCCAGGAATTGCCGGCACTGGCCGAGATCACCTCGTAGACCGCGCGCGTGTCGGCGCCGGCCTTGGCGGCGAGCGCCATGGCTTCGGCCGCCGTTGCGATGTGCACGCCGGCCAGGAGCTGGTTCACGGTCTTCACAAGCGAACCGATGCCGGCCTTGTCGCCGAGGCGGAACACTTTGGCCGAGGTGGCCGACAGGATCGATTCGGCCGCGGCAAAGGCGCCGGCGTTGCCGGAAGACATGAAGGTGAGCTCGCCCGATTCCGCACGGGCGCGTCCGCCGGACATGGGCGCATCGAGCAGTTCGTGGCCGCTTGCCACCAGACGCTCGTCGAGCTTGCGGATGAAGGCGGCGGGGCAAGTGGCGCACTGCATGACGAGGCCCCCCTTGCGCAGGGCCGATACCGCGCCGCCGTCGCCGTAGAGTACGGACTCGACCTGCTGGGCATTGACGACGGCCACGATCACCACGTCCGCGGTCTTCGCGGCCTCGGCCGGCGATGCGGCCGTCGTTCCGCCGGCCGCCAGGAAGGCGTCGCGTGCGGTGGCGCTGGGATCGACGCCGATAACCTTGTGGCCGTGCTTCAGCAGGTTCTTCGCCATGCCGAGGCCCATCGAGCCCAGGCCCACGAAAGCGACCACGGGTGTGTTCTTGTCGGTCATGGGTCAGGCCTTGATACCGTATCTGGAGGCCCAACCGAGGCCGGCGCCGGTGGTGGTCTTGGGCTTGTATTCGAGGCCGACATAGCCGTCGTAACCAAGGCGATCGAGCACATCGAGGAGGTAGAGGTGATTGACCTCGCCGATGTCGGGCTCGTTGCGGTCGGGATTGCCGGCGATCTGCACGTGCGAGGTGATCGGGAACAGCCGTTCGGTCCGTTTCTGCAGGTCACCCTCGGTCACCTGCAGGTGATAGAGGTCGAGTTGCAGGCGCAGGTGCGGCGCGCCGACTTCCTCGATGATCGCCTTCACCTGGTCGGTGGTGTTGGTGAAGTAGCCGGGAATGTCGCGATGGTTGATCGGCTCCAGCACGATGGTGATGCCGTTCTTGGCGGTGCGGTCGCAGATCTTCTTCAGGTTCGAGACGAAGGTGCGATGCATCGCCTTCACGTCGGCGCCGGGTGCGATCATGCCCGACATGACGTGCAGGGTCCGGCACTCCAGCACCTGGGCGTATTCCAGCGCCTTGTCGATGGCAGCATCGAATTCGGCTTCGCGGCCGGGCAGGGCGGCCAATCCGCGCTCGCCCTTGCTGGCGTCGCCCGGCGGCAGGTTGAACAGCGCCTGCGTCAGCTTGTGCTTCTTCAACTCGGCCGCGATCTCGGCGGCGGGCGCTTCGTAGGGAAACAGAATCTCGACGGCCTTGAAGCCGTGTGCGGCCGCGGCGCCGAAGCGCTGCAGGAACGGCACTTCCTGGTAGATCCACGAAAGATTGGCGGCGAGCTTGGGCATTCTTGTTCCGATCAGGAAGGATAGGCTTCTTCGACGTCACGCACTTCTGCATCCGACAGGAGGCGTGGCTTGAACCCCTGCAGCAGCAGGTGGAGCTTGGCCGTTTCCTCAAGCTCCTCGATGGAAGCGGAGGCGGCCGACAGCGAAGTGCCGGCGACGACGGGGCCGTGATTAGCCAGCAGCACCGCACGATGGCCCTTTGCATAGTCGCGGATGGCGTCGGCCAGCTTGGGATCGCCCGGCTTGAAGTAGGGGACCAGGGGCAGCTTGCCGACCCGCATCACGAAGTAGGGCGTGATCGGCGGCAACGTCGTCTCGGCATTGTGGTGGCACGAGGGATCGAGGCAGGAGATCGCCACGGCATGCGTGCAATGGAGATGCACGATGGCGCCGTCCTTCGGTCGCACGTCGTAGACAGAGCGATGCAGCAGCGCTTCCTTGGTCGGCGGATCGCCCGCGACATGCTTGCCCGAGAGGTCGATCTTGGAGAGCTGACCGGGTTCGAGCTCGCCCAGCGAGGAGTTGGTCGGCGTCATCAGCCAGCCGTCGGCGATGCGGGCGCTGATGTTGCCGGAGGTGCCGGGGCAAAGGCCACGTGCGGCGAGTTTGGCGCCGAGCGCGCAGATCTGCTCGCGTGTCTTGGTTTCAGCCGTGCTCATAGCCTGTCGAATGCCTTGGTGAAGAAGTCGGGGGCGCCGAAATTGCCGGACTTCAGCGCGAGCAGGAGGGGCTTCGCGCCGACGGACGCCGTCCACGGCACACCGGGATCGATCTCGGGCCCGATACGCAGCGCGGTGACGTCGAGCGCGCTGACGACAGCGCCCGAGGTCTCGCCGCCCGCGACGACCAGCCGGCCGACGCCGGCGCCGACGAGGCCGCGCGCCAGTGCCGCCATCGTCTTCTCTATCGCCTGGCTCGATTTCTCGATGCCGTACTTCGCCTGCAGCGCCTTTACGGCGTCGGGCGTGTCGCTGGCGGACAGCAGGATCGGTCCATTGCCGAGCTTGCCCTTGGTCCAGTCCAAAGCCTTGCCCGCAACGTCCTCCCCGCCGCAGATCGCATCCGTGTCGAGTGCCAGATGCGCGCCCTTGAAGGCCTTGATCTGCCCCAGGGTTGCCGCGGAGCAGGAGCCCGCGAGCACCGCGGCCGCACCGTCGATCTTGGGCAGCGTATCCGCGCCGGAGCGATGTTCCATCAGCCCGCGGCGGCGATAGGCGGCCGGCAGGCCGAGCGCGACACCCGAACCGCCCGTGACGAGCGTGTCGTCGCCGATCGCCTCGCCGATGATGCCGAGATCGGTGTCGGCCACGGCATCGACCACGACATGGCGCACGCCGTCGGCGGCAAGCCTGTCGAGCGATTCGCGCAGCACGGCCGAGCCGGACTGGACCTGCTTGAGGGCAACGAGGCCGACTTTGTGCGGCGTCTGCCGCGCCAGCACGCGCACCAGGCTGGCATCGGTCATCGGCGTCAGCGGGTGATGCTTCATGTGCGAGTCCGACAGCAGAACGTCGCCGACGAAGAGATGGCCGAAGAAGATCGTACGGCCGTTCACCGGAAAGGCAGGGCAGTAGATTGCCTGCTTCGCCTTCAGCGCATCGAGCAGCGCATCGCCCACCGGACCGATGTTGCCGGCGTCGGTGGAATCGAAGGTCGAGCAGTATTTGAAGAAGAAGCGCACGCAGCCCGCCGCCTGCAGCGCCTTCAGCGCGTCGAGCGACTGGGCGACCGCGTCGGGCGCGGGGATCGAACGTGTCTTGAGCGCCACGACGACGGCATCGACGTCGTCGGGGATGGTGCCTTTTGCCGGCACGCCTATTGTCTGGATCGTGCGCATGCCGCCTTTGACGAGCATGCCCGCGATGTCGGTTGCGCCGGTAAAATCGTCGGCGATCACTCCGAGAATGGCCATGGAACGACGTTAGGCGATGACGGTCGCTGGCATCCAGAACTTTCGGCGCCGGGAGCGCCGCCGCGCCGCGTCCTCGCCGTCATAGTGGTGCAACGGCGGTGCAGCATCGAAGGTGTCGCGGATGTCGAGGGAGTTGACGTTGACGATGCCGATGGCGCCACTTTCCTCTGGCATCACCGCTCCGACATAGGCGCCGCACCTCGCGCAAAGCAGATAATCCGTGATGCCGAGGCCGAAGCGGTAGCGGGAGAGGGCGCCCGAAGCGCTGCGGAATTCCGCGCTTCCCGACGGATCGCCCATGGTGCGGGCACCATGGCGGCGGCAGAAGCTGCAGGCGCAGCGGCCGACCCGCATCTCTTCGGGTTTCTTGTCGGAGATGAGCGCGATTTCTATCGCACCGCAGTGGCAGGAGCCGGGATAGGTCGTCATGGCGCGATCAAGGTTGCTCTGAAGTCGTTGACGTTGGTTCGCGTCGGACCGGTGACGAGCTGATCACCCAACAGTTCGAAGAAGCCGTGCCCGTCATTGTCGTCGAGCATGGCCTGCGGGTCGCGCCCCTTGGCGCGTGCGCGGGCGAGCGTGTCGGGGGTGAAGATGGCGCCGGCAACTTCCTCCGCACCGTCGACACCGTCGGTGTCGGCCGACAGGCCCCA
This sequence comes from uncultured Rhodospirillaceae bacterium, assembly GCA_945952105.1. Taxonomy (GTDB): domain Bacteria; phylum Pseudomonadota; class Alphaproteobacteria; order Reyranellales; family Reyranellaceae; genus Reyranella. The sequence continues at coordinate 191,596 of CAMFGZ010000008.1, forward strand.
GATGCCGGCGGTGCCGTTGGCAGCGATGGCCTGCGCCAGCAGGTATTCGACGTTGCGGCCGCCGCGGCCCTTGCCGCGCACCGTGACGGTGGTCTCGCCCCCGGACAGGATCGCCACCGGCTTGCCGCCGCGCTTGGCCCTTTCGATGGCCTGACGCGCGTGCGCGGCGCCCAGCTCGCGCGCCTCGCCTTCGAGATTGTCGCCCAGCATGACGACTTCGACGCCGTGTTCCTTTGCGACCTGGGCGGCGGCTTCGAGCGAGCGTTTGGGCGTCGCCACCATGATCGTCTCGACGTTGGCGAGACGCGGATCGCCGGGCTTGGGCGTCTCCTCGATGCGGCCGGCTGCGCCCTCCTCGAGGTGAGCGAGCACGGCGGCCGGTGGCTCGATCCCGTACTTGGCGAGTACGGCGAGGGCGTCGGCGAAGGTCGTCTTGTCGGCGACGGTGGGGCCGGAGCCGATCACGCCGGGATCGTCGTTGGGCACGTCGGAGATCAGCCAGGACAGAACGCGCGCCGGTTGGGCTGCGATGGCGAGGCGGCCGCCCTTGATCGCCGAGAGATGCTTTCGCACCGTGTTCATCTCGACGATGTTGGCGCCCGACTTCAGGAGTGCGCGATTGACGTCCTGCTTGTCGTTCAGAGTCAGGCCTTCGGCCGGCAGGGCGAGCAATGCCGAGGCGCCGCCCGAGATGAGGCAGAGCAGGAGATCGTCGGCGCTCAGCCCCTGGACGCGCTGGTGGATGCGGCCGGCAGCCTGGCGGCCCTTGTCGTCGGGCACGGGATGCGCGGCCTCGACGATCTCGATGCGCTTGCAGGTTTCGCCGTAGCCGTAGCGTGTGACCACCAGCCCTTCGAGCGGATGCGGCCACTGGTCCTCGACGGCGCGCGCCATGGCGGCGCTCGCCTTCCCGGCGCCGATGACGATGGTCCGTCCCTTCGGCGGCTGCAGCTTCGCGATATAGGGCGCGAGGCAGGTGGCGGGGCGAGCGGCGGCGAGGGCGGCATCGAACAGGGCGCGCAACAGGGCGCGGGCGTCGGCATCTTTCATTTGCCCGATCTTCGCACTATAGGGGCGCGATGCAACCGTTGCTCCGGCCGGGCGATCCGCCGCCGTTTTCCGTCTACAACGAGCGGGGCAGGGCGCCGCTGTTGCTGCTCTGCGATCACGCCAGCAAGGCCGTGCCGCAGGCGCTGGGCGACCTCGGCATTCCCGAGAGCGAACTGGCACGCCATATCGGCTGGGACATCGGCGGCCTCGACTCGGCGATCGAACTGTCGAAGGCCCTCGATGCGCCGCTGGTCGCCTCCGGCTATTCGCGGCTGGTGATCGACTGCAATCGTTGGCCGGGCGGCGAGGGCTCGACGCCGGAGATCAGCGACGAGACGGTCGTGCCGGCCAACAGGGGCCTGACCAAGGAACAGGTCGACGCGCGGGCCGAGGCCTGCTTCTGGCCCTATCACCGCGAGGTCGATCGCCTGCTCGACGCGATGACCGAAGGTGGCCGCCGGGTCAGCATGCTGGTGATGCACAGCTTCACGCCGGTGATGAAGGGCTTCGTGCGGCCCTGGCATGTCGGCGTGCTGTGGAACGACGATCCGCGCCTGCCCGAACCGTTGCTGGCCGAACTGCGGCGCGACGAGTCGCTGGTGGTGGGCGACAACGAACCCTATTCGGCGCGCGCCTCCTACGAGTACACCTTGACCGCCCATGCACGGCCCCGGGCGCTGCCGCATTGTTCGCTCGAAGTGCGGCAGGACCTGATGGGCACGCCGGAGGATGCGCGCGCCTGGGGGCGCCGGCTGGCACCCGCGATCTCGACCGCCGTCGGAAAGGCTCTTTCATGAACTGTGTCGAACTTCCCGAAGAGCCGCGCGCGCTCGTGCAGCGTCATCTCGCCGAGGCCGCCAACGGCTGGAGCGTGGGGACCTGGGGCGCCATCGGCGAATTCCAGTACGACGAAAGCGAACCCGATCTCGTGGTCGATGCGGACCGGCTTTCGGTCTCGAGCCGGCGCGGAGCCCTGCGCGTCGGCGACCTCGACGGCGTCACGCCCTTCGCCCTGATCGACGACACCGGCCGCACGCGCGAGATCGCCTTCTGCTCGGCGCGTCCCGCCAGCGGCCGGACGGTGATCCATGCGCTGGACGAGGTGACGTTCGATCTCGGCATCGGCGTACCTCACATCGACATGCTGGTGCGATTGCGCACCGACGACGAGGAGACGCGGCGCGCGCTGGGCGCCGGCCTCGGCAAGCCGCTGCTGACGGCGGACAATCCCGCCGGCCCGGCGATCGGCAAGGCCAGCCCCACGCGCATCTTCGCCTCGGCTTTCGCGACGCTCGAAGTCCACCAGCCGATCCCGCCGCCGGGCGGCCGCTCGCCAGCCGGCCCCCACAGTCACCTGCTGCCGCATCATCTGAAGGAGGGCAGGGTGCACGCCCCGAACTCGCCGCTGCCGGCTGGTTTATACTGCGGCCTGAGCCTATATCCCCGGACACGCCTTTAGCCCGTGGTTCAGGAGAGCATCATGGACGACAAGACCCGCACCGAACTCGAGGCCGCCGCCTTCCGGCGCCTGGTGTCGCACCTGCAGGAGCGCACCGACGTCCAGAACATCGACCTGATGAACCTAGCGGGTTTCTGCCGGAACTGCCTGTCGCGCTGGTATCGCGAGGAGGCGGGAAAGCAGGGCATCGAGATCGCCGATCCGAAGGCGCGCGAGATCGTCTACGGCATGCCCTACGAGGACTGGAAGGCCAAGCACCAGAAGGAAGCCTCGGGCGACCAGAAGAAGGCCTTCGACAAGGCGCAGCACAAGCACGGCTGACCTCGGGCCTCCGCCGCCCCGGCCGGACGGCAGGGGCTAGCCCGGCCAGTCGTCGATCGCGGCGGCAAAGCGCGAAAGTTCTGCCAGCAGCCGCTTCTGGCCGTCGTCGCCGAGTATCCTGAGGCGGCTGCGTTGAACGTCGAAGACGCGCGGGATGGCCTCGTTGATGACGGTTTCGCCTGCTGCGGTGAGTTGCACCCGCAGCGTGCGGCGATCGCTCGGCTCGGCGAGCCGGGCGATGAAATTCTGGGATTCGAGCTTGTTCAGCCGGCTCGTCAGGCCGGCCCCACTCAGCAGCAGCGACTGGACCAATTGCTTGGGCGTGAGGCAGTAGGGCGTGCCGGCGCGCCTCAGGGCCGTCAGAACGTCAAATGTGCCCCGGGTCAGGTCGAGGGGAGCCAGAGCTTCCTCGATGAAGGCGGTGCATTGCATCTGGATCCTCGCAATGAGGCCGTAGATCTGCACGGGGCTGGTATCGATATCGGGCCGCTCGGTGCGCCACTGCGAAAATATCGCATCGACCTGGTCGCGGGCGGCCCGGGCATTCGCCGTCGGCCGCCGCCCCTGACGCTTCGGCTTCGTGTCCGCGGACCCCGGAGTGCCTTCGCCACGTGGCTTGCCGCTGACCATCTTTCCTCCGTTGGCAAGGGCGCGGCCCCGACGCCGCTGCCGTTCATCCCTGGCGGGACCGGCCTTCCGCGACAGGATTTGCACGGCCACGCTCAGGGCGTCCAGTCGATCACCCGGCGCTCGATCCATTCGATGCCGTGAAAGAGAGCGATGCTCAGCAGTGTCAGCAGCGCGATGGCGGCGAAGGCGAGAGGGGTCTGCGACTGCGACGTCGAGATGAGGATGAGATAGCCGAGCCCCTCCTGCGCCGCCACGAACTCGCCGATGACCGAGCCGATGACGGCGAAGGTCACCGCCACCTTGCAGCCCGTGAAGAAGTGCGGCAGCGCGACGGGAATGCGCAGGCGCCGAAAGATCATGTGCTGCGACGCGCCCAGCGACCGCATCAGGTCGAGCATGGTTCGAGGAGCCGCCTCCAGGCCGGCGATCAGATTGACCAGGATCGGGAAGAAGCACACGAGGACCACGATCACGATCTTTGGCCACTCCGAAAGACCCAGCCACAGGATGATCAGCGGGGCGACCGCGACCTTGGGGACGGACTGGAGGCCGAGCAGGATCGGATAGAGGAGCCTGCGGGCCGTCGCGTTCAGGGCGATGAGCACGGCCAGCGGCAGCGACAGCGCAATGGCGAGCAGGAAGCCCACCAGCGTCTCGCGCAGCGTGACGAGACTGTTAAGGCCGAGTTCGGGCGCCCATTTCAGCGCCGTGCTGGCGATCTCGGTGGGAGCGGGCAGGATCCACGCGGGGACCGCGAACAGGCGGACGGAAACTTCCCAGCCGACGAGAAGCGCGATGTAGACCGCTGGAATGGTGGCGCGGCCCGCCAGCCACGAGGAGGGAGACGCACTCATCGGTCAGGCCCTGCGATCGAAGATGATGTCGCGGATCTGCTGCTTCAGCTCCTGAAAGCGCGGCAGCCTCGCCGTGTCGGCATTGCGCGGGCGCGGCAGATCGATCTCGATGTCGGCGCGAATCCGCCCCGGTCGAGGCGACATGATCAGCACACGGTCGCTGAGCAGGATCGCCTCCTCGATGTCGTGCGTGATCAGGAAAGCGGTGCGTCCCAGATCCTGCCAGAGGCTCGAGAGTTCGAGCGAAAGCTCTTCGCGCGTCAGCGCATCGAGCGCGCCGAACGGCTCGTCGAGCAGGAGCAGCCGCGGATCGGCGAGCAGGGCCCGGCAGAGTGCCGCGCGCTGGCGCATGCCCCCCGACAGCATCTGGGGCCGATGATCCTTGAAGGCGGCGAGGCCGGTCATCTCCAGGAGGCGCAGCGCGCGCTCCCGCGCCGCCGCCTTGGGCAGCGCGAGCACGTCGGCCGGAAGCAGGACGTTTTCCAGCACCGTATTCCAGGGGAACAGCACGTGCTCCTGGAATACGATGCCGACCTCGTGGGAGGGCGCATCCAGCGACGTGCCGTAGCGCATCATCGTGCCGCCGTCGGGCATCTCCAGGCCGGCGACCAGCCGCAGCAGGGTGGATTTGCCGCAACCCGAAGGGCCGACCACGGCGACGAAGCTGCCGGTCGGGATCTGCAGGTCGATCGGTCCCAGCGCATGGACCGTTGTTCCCGCCGCACCGGGGTAGTGCTTGCTCACCCCGCGGAGATCGATGGCCGCCACGTCCGCCGCCGGCGGAGGGGCGGCTGGAGGGCCACCGGCGGCCGCGATCATTCGACGAAGCCCGGTGCGTAGAGCTGCGCCGGCTGGACGGGCGACTTCAGGGTGAAGTTCGCCGACATGACCTCGACGGTTCCGGCGATGC
>CAMFGZ010000009.1 GCA_945952105.1 uncultured Rhodospirillaceae bacterium
CAGCTACATCCAAAACGCCGGATATGCTCACGTCAAAACGTGAAACGCTCTAACCACCACCCTCGTCCCGAGGAGACGTGCGAAGCACGTCGTCTCGAAGGATGGGCAACAGACGTGGTGCGCGTGCCCACCCTTCGAGACGCGCTCCTGCGGAGCGCTCCTTAGGGTGAGGTCGTTTTTGTAAGGGCGACCTAAGCCCGCCGGTTCGCGGCGTTCCAGTACTGTTCGAGATTGGAGATCAGCGCCGGGCTGAAGTGGCACCAGGCCTGCTCGCGCGCATAGAGCGCGGCGTAGCGGCGGAACGTGTCGAGCGGTTCGACGCCAAGGCGCAGCGCGCGGCGGTTGCCGATGGCGCCGACCGCGCCCGATCCGGTGAGCCGGTCGATCACGCGCGTGATCGTCGCGTCGATCTCGCCCGGTTCCACGACCTCGTCGCAGATCATGCGGCCGATCTCCGAATCGCACTCGATCCGGCGCTCGTACATGATCGCCTGGCGTGCGATCCGGTCGCCGACGAAGCGCGAGAGGCGAAGGTTCGCCATCGCCGGGATGATGCCTTCTTTTCGCGCCGGCAGGGTCATGTAGGCGTCGCGGCCGGCGATGTTGAAGTCGGTCGCCAGCAGGATCTGGCAGCCGCCGCCGATGGCGAAGGTCTCGACCGCCGAGATCCAGAGCTTCTCGATCGAATCGCCTGCGACCTCGTCGGGCGCGACGTCGGGACGGGCGAGGCCGCGGAACATCTTGTTCACGAACCCCATGTCGCGGATCAGGAACCACAGGAACGGGATTTTGCCGTAGTAGAGGTGCGTGAGGTTGATGCCGGCATTGTAGACGCGGCGGCCCGCATACTTGCCCTCCGGCACCACGTCGCCGCGCAGCACCGCGACCTCGCTCTGCCGGTCGAGGATGCAGACATCGGCGCCGATCTCGGTCGCGGCCTGGGTCGCGTTGTCTTCCGAGTTGAGGAAGCGCCGGTTGGACAGGAGCAGCACCGCCGCCTTGCCCTGGCGCTCGACCCGCGCGCAGCCGAGGTCGAGCGTGCCGTCGCGCTGGAACTTCGCCAGCGCCTCGCCCGACTCCTCGCGCGGCAGCAACATGGCGTGGCAGAGATGCAGGCCGCACTCGGGATCGGCGAGGAACTGGTTGCAGAGAATGCCCTGGTCGATCTCGACGCCGTCCTTCTCGGACTGGCGCAGCTCGGCTTCGGCCGCGACCTGCGCCGCCGTCGGCGCGAGGCCGGGCACGAGGGCGGCGGCGTCGTAGACCAGCCGCTCGATGCGCACGAACTTTCGCCGGCCGTCGGTCAGCCTGTCGTAGAGCGCGGCGGCATGGCGGCGCAGGAACGTGAAGCGGGCGTCGCGCGCGGCCTGCTTCAGGGACTCGGCCTGCTCGTAGGTGGCGTTGTCGCGGTTCGGCTTGGCCGGCAGTCGCGCGAGTCGCTGCGCCGCGTCGCGCCAATAGGCGGAGAAGGCAGCCCCATCGGCCGCGAAGTCGCCGCTGGCCGCGACCGGTGCCATCCCATCCATCACGACGTTCCCGCCCGAAAATTACGTTACGCTAGCGTCATTTTCGGACCCAACACAAGGCCCACTGCGGGGCTAAAAGCGATGCTGGTCGCTTGCCCATTGCAAAGCGACTTCACCATCAAATCATGTGCCGCGGCCCACTCGAATCCTCCGGTGAGCCTCAAGGACGTCGTTCGCCAAAGCCGAAGGGATGGGAAATCGTGTGGTCAGGAACGGTGCCGAGAACTGGAAAGGTTCGGAGGCGTTGGGCCTGATCTAGATGCCGTCCCATGACGACAAGTCGGACACTACGTTTACGCGCCGTATCGCGCCTTGGACTGGATGGCATGAGTGCTGGTCGGGGCGGCCAGTGGGTCAACAGCCTCGCGTGTGACGGGTGAAACCTCGGCAACTACGGTGTGCTGGTCGAGGTCGCGCCGCCATGGTCGGCCCGCTTGCCGCTCTAGCGGGTGCCAGGGCTCGGCAAAGCCGGTTGCGGTGCGGCGGTGGACGATGGCGCGGTTCTCTGGCCGCCGCCAGAAGCACCTTTGCCGGTGATCGTGAGGTCGCTTGCGCTGACGGTACCGCCCTGAGCGATCGGTCCGCCCGGCACGATCGTCTGGGAGGGGGCGGTCCTGGGAGTGCTGCCCGGGCCTGTAAGCGTGGTTATGGACTGCCCTTTCGTTTCTGAAGGAGCCGTCTTGGCTGGAGCATTCCTTGTCGCAATCGTGCCACGCTGCTCCAGGGCGTTCGGCGTTGGCAGGACGTTTGTCAGCGGAGCCTGTGGGGGTGGTGCCACTGCGGGTGGAGGGGAAGGTGGGGGAGCGACGGTGGGGCGTCCGGCGGCACCTTGCGCCATCGCCGCGCCAGGCAACAGAAGGGCGCTGGCAGCCATGGCCGTCAAGGCACCCAGCCCAGGCCTCCTGGACTGCGGAGTGCTTTCGGATTGATCCGGCGAGCGACCGGCTGGCTTGTCAGCGTCCAATTGTACCCCCACACTGCCATGCGCGGGGGGAACGCTACTCTCACGATGCGCGACTGTAAACGCCTGCCAGATCGCAATCCGGCCGATGCGATTGCCCGGTATAACCAGGCGACCGAACTGCTCGGCCTCGGGCGATACGAAGAGGCGGTCGCGGGCTACGATCGGGCCATCGCGCTCGAACCCCGTCGGGCTGCCAGCCACGTCAACCGTGGGCTGGCGCTGCAGCATCTCGGGCGATACGAGGACGCTCTCGCAAGCTACGACGCGGCCGTGGCGCTCGATCCGTCCTCCGCCGACGCCCAGACGGATCGGGGCACGGCGCTCGAGAATCTCGGACGCATTGAGGAGGCGCTGGCGAGCTATGGCGCGGCGGTTGCCCTCGATCCCAAGTCTTCCATCGCCCGCTTCAACCAGGGGAATGCGCTGAAGGCCCTCGGCCATCTCGACGCGGCCGTCGCCTGCTACGACCGGGCGATCGCGCTCAGTCCGGAGCATGCTCCGACCCATGTCAACCGCGGCAGCGCCCTGCTGTCGCTGGGACGGTTCGGGGAAGCACTTTCCAGCTACGACCGGGCGGCGGCGCTACGGCCGGATTACGCCGACGCCTACTACAATCAGGGACTCGCCCTGATGAGCCTCAAGCGGGACGACGAGGCGGTCGCCCGCTTCGATCGGGCGATCGATCTGCAGGCCGATCATGCCGATGCCCACACCAGCCGCGGCCATGCGCTCGTGAACCTGCAGCGCCATGAAGAAGCGCGCGCGAGCTACGACCGGGCCATCGCTCTTGATGCCGAAGAAGCGCGGGCACGGCTCGGCAAAGCTGCGCTCGAGCTGGCTCTGGGGAATTTTCGCGACGGGTGGCCCTTGTACGAGTGGCGTTGGCAACTCGCGGAAGTCCAACCGCTCAAGCGGACCTTCGGCCAGCCGCTTTGGCAAGGCCCGGAGTCCCTTGAGGGCAAGACGATCCTGCTGCATGCCGAGCAGGGCATGGGAGATACGATCCAGTATTGTCGCTACGTGCCGATGCTCGCCGAGCGGGGCGCCAGGGTCGTGCTCGAAGTGCAGCCTCCCCTTGTCGGCCTGCTTGGCAGCCTGGCCGGAGGAGCCACGATCGTCGCGCGCGGAGATCCTTTGCCGCCCTTCGATCTCCACTGCCCGCTGATGAGCGTGCCCGGTCGGGTCGGAACCACGGTCGAGACTATCCCGGCTCGCGTTCCTTATCTTGCCGCGGACGCTGGGCGCATTGCGTTCTGGCGTGAGCGGATGCCGACCGACGGCTTCAGGATCGGAATCAATTGGCAGGGCAATCCCGCCAACCGGATCGATCACCGGCGATCGGCGCCACTGGCCGCCTTCGCATCGCTGGCGCGCGTACCCGGCGTGCATCTTGTCAGCCTGCAATCCCATAACGGGCTCGACCAGCTCGAACGGCTGCCCGCCGGCATGACAGTCGCCACCTTGGGCAACGGCTTCGATTCCGGCCCCGACACCTTCCTCGACGCGGCGGCGGCGATCATGAGTCTCGATCTCGTGATCAGCGTCGACTCGTCCATGGTGCATCTCGCCGGCGCACTGGGTCGCCCCGTCTGGGTGGCCCTCATGGCCGTTCCCCAGTGGACATGGTTGATCGATCGTGATGACAGCCCCTGGTATCCGTTGGTCCGTCTGTTCCGCCAGACTGCCGACGGTGACTGGCGGGGCGTCTTCGAACGCATGGCGGATGAACTGGCGAGCGGGACCCTGCACCAACAGGGCAGATCGGGCGTCGCCGCTCGAGCGGTGCGGCCGCGGCCTTCAGAGCCTGCTGGCGGAGTGCAGGCCGCCGTCCATTCGGAGCAGGAGCGTGTCGTTCCTCCGACTCGTAAGCTTTCCTTTGTGCTTGCTGCTTCGGATCATGGAACCATGATCGTTTCGCGGCTGGACTATCGCATGCGATCTCCGGACGCTGGTATTGGCGTCGGTTACCAGATCCTCGAATACGGGGCATTCGACCACGAAGAGGTCTCGCTCGCCCATTCCATCCTCGACTGGCGGCGGAAGTATTTCGGCGACGGCGTTCTGGCGATCGATTGCGGTGCCAACATCGGCGTCCACACGATCGAGTGGTCCAGGCGCATGACCGGCTGGGGGACGGTCGTGGCGATCGAGGCGCAGGAGCGGCTCTACTATGCCCTGGCGGGGAACATCGCCTTGAACAACTGCTTCAACGCCACCGCGCTGAACGCGGTGATTGCAGACAAGCCGGGCGTCATGCGAGTGCCGCAGGCGAACTATCTGGCGCCCGGCAGCTTCGGAAGCCTGGAGTTGCGGCGATCGGCGGGCGCCGAATTCATCGGTCAGGAAATCGACTACTCGGACGACAATCTCCGGCCGGTGCAGGCGATCACCATCGACCAGCTGAATTTGCCTCGAATCGACTTCATCAAGATCGACATCGAAGGGATGGAGCTGGAAGCGCTCGAAGGCGCGGCGCAGGCGATTGCGCGTTACAGGCCGGCACTTCTGATAGAGGCTATCAAGGTCGACGCGACCGCGCTGCGAGAATGGCTGGCGGCGCGGGACTACGATGTATTCCCTTCAGGAATTAATGTCCTTGCGCTTCACCAATCTGATCCGCTCCTGCATCATGTTGCAGCAGCGAAACCCGGCGCCGACTAGCCCTCGTAGGGCAGGACTGAAATTGGAGCGGGCGACGGGATTCGAACCCGCGACCTACGGCTTGGGAAGCCGACGCTCTACCCCTGAGCTACACCCGCATTGACGTCATTCTAGCCCGCGGTTGCGCCCGAGGTCCAATCGTGTATCTCAGGAAGATGCTCGATGAAGTCCTCACGCCCGAAGAGCGCGCCGTCGTCGCGCGCGCCCGCGCATTTGCCGAGGAGCATGTGGCACCCAACGCCGCGCGCTGGGAATGGGAACGCCGCTATCCGCTCGAGACCATCAAGGCGGCCTGCGCCATCGGCCTCAACACGATCGAGTTGGCGAAGAAGCATGGTGGGCAGGGCATGTCCTTCTCTTGCAAGCTGCGCGCCTTCGAGGAGATCGCGAAGCACGATTTCGCCTTCGCCTTCGCGCTGATCAACCATCACAATGCCTGTGCGCGCTTCGCGCGCGACGGCCAACCGGCGCATGTCGCGCGTCTCTTGCCGCGCATGCTGACCGGCGACCTGATCGGCTGCGCGGGGCTCAGCGAGCCTGGCGTGGGCAGCGACTTTGGCGGCCTGGAGATGGCGGCCGTGCGCGTCGAGGGCGGCTGGAAGGTGAACGGCGCCAAGGCCTGGATCACCAACGCCGCGGTCGCGGGGCTGTCCGTGGCCTATGCGCAGACCGACAAATCGAAAGGCTATCGCGGCATCATCTGCCTCGCCATCGAGGCGGAACGGCCGGGCTTCCATCGCGAGAAGCCGTTCGAGCTGCATGGCGGCCACGCGATCGGCGTCGGTGGCTTCCGCCTGGTCGACTATTTCGCGCCCGACGAGGCGGTGCTGCATCCGCCGGGCAAGGCCTTCAAGGCGGCACTCGCCGGCATCAACGGCGCCCGCGCCTATGTCGCGGCCATGTGCTGCGGCATGCTGCAGGCGTCGCTGGAGACGGCCGTGCGCTACACGCAGCAGCGCCGGACTTTCGGCCAGCCGGTGATCGAGCATCAGGGCGTGCGCTGGAAGCTGGTCGATGCCGCGACCGATCTCGAAGCGGCACGCCTGCTCTGCTATCGCGCCGCGCGCCTGATCGACGAGGGCGCCGACGCCGTGCTGCCGGCGGCTCATGCCAAGAAGTTCGCGACCGACATGGCCGTGCAGCGCATCGCCGACTGCATCCAGGCGATGGGCGCCAACGGCCTGCGCGCCGACCATCCGCTGGCCCGCCACCTCGCGGGCGCCAAGATCGCGGCCTACACCGACGGCTCGATCGAGATGATGAACGAGCGCATCGGCGCGGGGCTGGGCTCGGTGTTCGGTACGACGGCTTAAGTACGAGGGACGACGATCATCGGAGCGCGCCACTCCAGTGGCGCTCAAGATCATGATTGCGCCACGGGAGTGGCGCGCTCCAATGAAGCGACGCTAAGCGTTGTGGGCGCGCTTCAGGGCCTGGTCGAGATCGTCGAACAGGTCGCCGCTCTCCTCGACGCCGACCGACAGGCGCAGCAGGTCGGGCGGGCAGGGCGTGCCCGGCCCCTCGATGCTGGCGCGATGCTCGATCAGGCTCTCGACGCCGCCCAGCGAGGTGGCGCGCTTCCACAGGCCGACGCGCGCCGCCGTGGCGATGGCCGCGCGTTCGCCGCCCTTCACCCGCACCGAAAGCATGCCGCCGAAGCCGCCCGTCATCTGCTTCGCCGCCGCCGCATGGCCGGCGAAGGAGGGCAGGCCGGGATAGAGGACCTGCTCGATCATCGGATGCTCGGCGAACCTCTCGGCGAGGCTCTGCGCCGACCTGCAGGCCCAGGCGACGCGCGGGAACAGCGTGCGCATGCCGCGCATCAGCAGCCATGCCTCGGTCTGGCCCAGGATGGTGCCGAGCTGCGAGCGGATGGTGCGCAGCTTCGCCCAATAAGCATCGTCGCGCGCGCCGGTCAGCGCGCCGGCGATGATGTCGGAGTGGCCGTTGAGGTACTTGGTCGCCGAGTGCATCACGATGTCGGCGCCATGCTCGATGGGCCGCGTCAGCACCGGCGTCGCCACCGTCGAGTCGACGCCCAGCAGCGCGCCGGCCTTGTGCGCGATCTCCGCGATCGCCGCGATGTCGGACACGCTCCAGGTCGGATTGGCTGGCGTCTCGATCCAGACGAGCTTGGTGACGCCCGGCCTCACAGCCGCCGCCACCTGGTCCGTCTTGTCGGTGTCGACGAACTCGACCTTCAGGCCCCACTGCGTCGCAAAGGTCATCAGCCAGTTGCGCAGCGCCCAGTACATGACCTTCGATGTCACGACATGGTCACCGGGAGAGAGAGCGAGGAAGCAGGTGGTCGCCGCGCTCATGCCCGAGGAGAAGATCAGCGATTTCGCTCCGCCTTCGAGCGCCGTGAGCGTGGCCTCGGCATGATCGAACGTGGGATTGTCCGACCGCGCGTAGATGCGGCCCGAACTGTAGGCGTTGTCCTCGTCGCGCAGGTAGGTGCTGGCCATGTGGATGGGCGGCACCACGGCCCGGGTGATCGGGTCGACCCAGCCCATCGCCTGAGCGGCCAGCGAAGCGGGGGCAAAGTTTTTCTCGGACATCGGGGCACCGTCGGCTTACGGGAAACTTACGTCGATAGCGCCTTTATAGCGCATCGAAGCACTTGAAATGACGGTGCACTAGTAGCTTCATATGTAGTGATTTGCATTCAGGAACGATAGTATCGGCAAAGTTGCCGATCAGATGGCGAACACTCGCTGGGGAGTCAGGAAATGGACGGTCAGACCCTGCACACGACGAAGCAGCTTCAGACAGCCGGTCGAGGCGACCGCGTCGCCCGCACGCGCGAATCGATCGTGGCGTCGGCGCTCGCGCTTGCCACGGCGGGACAGGTCGCGCCTATCGTGCGCGACATTGCACAGATGGCGGGTGTCTCCGCGCGCACCGTCTTCCAGCACTTCGCCGACACCGCCGAACTCTACGTCGCCGTCCTCGGCCGCGTGCTGGCGGCGCTGGTGGGCGAATCGAAGGAACTGGCGGCCGTGGGGCCGGTCGAGCAGCGCATCGCCGACATGATCAACCAGTGCGCCGACCGCTACGAGCAGCTTCGCCCGATGTGGACCTTCGTCGAGACTCTGCAGCGCCGCTCGCCGGAAGCCGCCGACATGATCTCGCAGATCTACAGCGCCAATACCGCGAACCTGTCGCAGGCCTTCGCGCCGGAGTTGGGCGCGCTGCCGGCCGAATCGCGCCAGCGCACGCTGACGGCACTGGCCCTCGCGATCGCGCCGGAAAGCTGGGTCGTGCTGCGCCAGCGTCTCAACCTGTCGGTCGAGCAGGCCCGCGAGGAACTCAGCTTCGTCGTGAAGTCGGTGTTCGCGACCGAGGCCGCGCGCCGCTAGTGGCATCGCTCGCGGCGCCACTCGCGGCGTCACGGGCCAACATCTCGAGCGAGCGGTCGCGCAGACCCAGCTCGCCGAGATGTTCGACGGTGTTCTGGACATATTCGAGGCTGCTGCCGGTGGCGCCATGGCCCTGGCGGATCAGCCTCAGCGCCTCCTTCGCCGGCAGCTTGCCGGCGAACTGCCGATGGGAGCGATCGGCGAGGTAAACCAGCGCCGGCACCGTACGCCCGTCATCGAGGCGGATCGGCCGCACCGTCTCCTCGTAGACGCCGTCATTGTCGATCTCGCGATGGATCAGGTAGCGGCGCACCTCTTCGTAGGTGGCGGCCGGCAGTCGGTGCGCCAGTCCGCGGCAGGAGCCGCCCGGTAACAGGCCCAGGATCAGGCCCGGCTTCTGCGGTGTGCCGCGATAGTGTTCGGAGTAGATGCAGAAGGCGCGATGCCAGCCCTGCAGTCGAGCGGCCTGCGTCTCGGGCGTCGCGAAGCCCGGGTTCCACATCAGCGAGCCGTAGCCGAAGACCCACCTTGGCTTCGTGGCGGGCTTCGCCGTGGCGGGGCTCAAGCCTCTAGGCCTGGTGCAGGTGGATCAGCGCGCGCCGGATTTCGCGCGTGCGCGTGAACAGGTCGAACAGCTTGTCGCCCTCACCCCAGCGGATGGCGCGCTGCAGGTAGAAGAGATCTTCCTGGAAGCGCTGCAGCACTTCGAGCACGGCCTCGCGATTGTTCATGAACACGTCGCGCCACATGGTGGGATCGGAGGCGGCGATGCGCGTGAAGTCGCGGAAGCCGCCAGCGGCGAACTTCAGCACCTCGCTGTTGAGGTGACCGCCGAGATCGTCGGCCGTTCCCACGATCGTGTAGGCGATCAGGTGCGGCAGATGCGAGGTGATGGCGAGGATGCGGTCGTGATCCTTGGGGTCGATGCGCTCGACCTGGCTACCCAGTCCCTTCCAGAAGGCCTCGAGCCTCGCCACCGCCTCCGCGTCGCTGTCGGGCAGCGGCGTCAGGATGCACCAGCGACCCTGGAACAGGTCGAGCAATGCCGCTTCGGGGCCGGAGTTCTCCGTGCCGGCGACCGGATGGGCCGGCACGAAGTGCACGCCCTTGGGAATGTGCGGCGCCATGTCGGCGATCACGGTCTGCTTGACCGAGCCGACGTCCGAGATGATGCAGCCGGGCTTCAGCGCGGCGGCAACGGACTTGGTGGCCGGGCCGCAGGCGCCGACGGGCGTGCAGACGATCACCAGGTCGGCGTCCCTGCAGGCCTCGGCGAGGTCGGTGCCGCAATGGTCCGTGAGCTTCAGCTTGTTGGCGAGCGCCGCGGTCTCGGGGCTGCGCGTCGCCGCGACGATGTGCCTGGCGAGGCCGCGCTTGCGCGCCTCCAGCGCGATCGAGCCGCCGATCAGGCCGATGCCGATCAGCGCAATCTTGTTGAATAGAGGTTCGCTCATTTCTTCGCTGCCACGAAGCGTGCGAGTGAAGCTTGCACCGCTTTCACCTCGGGCTCGGTGCCGACGGTGATGCGCAGATGCTCGGGCAGCCCGTAGCCTGCGACCAGGCGCGGGATCAGGCCGTCGTTCATCAGCCAGTCGTTGGCCGCGATGGCGCGCTCCTTCGAGCCGAAGCCCACGAGCAGGAAGTTGCCCACGCTGGGCAGCGGCGCGAGGCCGAGCTTCTTCAGCTCGGTGCTGAGCCACGGCAGCCAGATGTCGTTGTTGGTGCGGCTGGCGTCGGTATGGGCGATGTCGTCGAGCGCGGCGATGCCCGCGATCTGCGCCGCCGAGTTGACGTTGAACGGCTGGCGCAGCCGGCTCATCACGTCGACGATTCCGGCCGGTCCGTACATCCAGCCGAGCCGCAGGCCGCCCAGCCCGAAGATCTTCGAGAAGGTGCGAGTCATCACCACGTTCTCGGCCTGGTCGACCAGTTCGACGCCCGATTCGTAGTCGTTACGGCTGACATACTCGGCATAGGCCGCGTCGATGATCAGCAGCACGTTCTTCGGCAGGCCGGCATGCAGGCGGCGCACGTCGTCCTTGGTGACGTAGGTACCGGTCGGGTTGTTCGGATTGGCGAGGCAGACGATGCGCGTCTTGGGCGTCACGGCGGCCAGCAGCGCGTCGATGTCGCTGCCGTAGTCCTTGGCCGGCGCCGCGACCGGTGTCGCGCCGACGCCCAGCGCGTTGATCGCGTACATCAGGAAGCCGTACTGGCTGTAGAGAAGCTCGTCACCCGGCCCGCAGTAGGCGCGGACCAGCAGATTCAGGATTTCGTCCGAGCCCGCGCCGCAGACGATGCGCGCAGGATCGAGCCCGAAGTGGCGGCCGATCGCCTTGCGCAACTTGCTGGTGTCGCCGTCGGGATAGCGGTGCAGTTCGGCGGCTGCCTCGGCATAGGCCGCCATTGCCTTGGGCGAAGGACCAAGCGCGCCCTCGTTGGAGGAAAGCTTGGCGATCGTCTCCTTGCCGTCGATCGAGTCCTTGCCCGGCACGTAGGGCGCGATCTTCATGATGCCCGGACGAGGGGTGAGCGCGCTCATGCCAGTCTCCTCTGAAAGTTCAGTTCACGGCTTGGCGTCGATCGGCACGGCATAGGCGCCGATCGCCGCCGCACAGCCCTTTTCCAGGCCGAGGGCCGTTTCGAGTTCGCGCAGGCGCGGATCCTCGTCGGCGATCACGCCCGGTACCTCGACGAGATAGTGATGCACGCCCGCCAGAACCTGGTCCAGCGCCGAGGTGAAGGCCGGCAGGCCCGCCTTGGCGAGGGCGGTCGCGATGCGGTCGCGGCTGAGACCGTTCTTCGCCTCGATCGCCACCAGCGCGCGGTCAAGTCCGCTGGGCTCGGCGTCGATGCGGGCCAGCACGAAAGCCGAAATCCCGCGTGCGCGCGCGTTCGGCATGGAAAGGAAGGGAAGGCGGGCGACGACGGTCGGCAGCGTCGTGTCCTTGCCGGCGAGAAGCGGCCACCACGGCGCGGAGTCGGCTTCGATGGGCGCGGGCACGACGCCGATGGTCGTCGGCCCGGCGCGCACGGCCGCCAGCACGCCGGCTGGCGTATCGTGGGCGACGAAGGGGATCTGGCACCCGAAATGATCGCGCGCGAGGTCCCAGTAGCCAGGCTGGTCTGTCGGACGGCAGATGGCGATCTTCAAGCCGGGCGTCTGGATCAGCGTGAAGGCGCTCATCATCTCGCGCCACATGCGATAGACGGCGCCGGGCGGGAATGTGCCGTCATGCGCCGCCAGCCGCTTGCGCAGGACCTGGGCCTCGCGGCCGGGACGCAGCGCGAGGCCGCCCGACGGCTTGGTTGAGGAGATGTGCCCGACGACTTCCGAGCGGCGGCGGATCAGGCCGTGCAGGTCGGTGTCGATGGCATCGATTTCCTGCCGCAAGATTTCGAGATTGGGAGCGTCCATAAGGCCGTTATTTTCCTGTGCGCAGCGGCGATACTACGTCCGGACGGCCCGCGTAAAGGCAAACAAACCGCAAGAGGCTTGCCTCGCGGCGCGGGCAACCGTATAGACACTTCTCCGTGGAATTTGGGCCGACCGGCTTGCGACCACGTTAAACATCGCTAAAAGGTCGGAGTGCTCGAAAAAGCCCCCGTCCTTCCGGTCGGGGGCTTTTCGTTGGCTCCGTCGCGGGAGAGGGCAGTGCTGAACGACCTTACCGATGCCGAGCGCAAGGCGCTCGCCCAGTGCCGCCACGCGGTCCTGGGCACAGACCGGCCGCTGCGGCTCGACTGCGGCGTCGATCTCGGCCCCTATCGCGTGGCCTATCAGACCTATGGCGAGCTGAACGCCGACAAGTCGAACGCCGTGCTGGTCTGCCATCCCCTGACCTGCGACCAGTTCGTCGCCGACCGGCATCCCGTCACCGGCAAGGACGGCTGGTGGGAAAGCCTGATCGGCCCCGGCAAGGTCCTCGATCCGGGCCGCTACTTCATTATTTGCATAAACGTGCTCGGCCATTGCATGGGCACCACGGGGCCGCAGGCCAGAGATCCTGCGACCGACCAGCCTTGGAACCTGCGCTTCCCGGTCGTGACCATCGGCGACATGGTGCGGGTCCAGGCGGCGCTGATCGACCATCTCGGCATTCCCGATCTCTTCTGCGTCATCGGTGGCTCGATGGGCGGCATGCAGGTGCTGGAGTGGGCGGCGAGCTACCCCAAGCGCGTCTTCTCGGCCGTGCCGATCGCCTGCGCCGCGCATCATTCGGCGCAGAACATCGCGTTCCATGAGGTCGGCAGGCAGGCGATCATGGCCGATCCGGAGTGGAAGGGCGGCGACTATCGCCTGCATCAGACAAATCCGGCGCGCGGCCTCGCGGTCGCCCGCATGACCGCGCACATCACCTACCTTTCCGAGCAGGCGCTGCAGCGCAAGTTCGGCCGCGCCCTGCAGGACCGCAACGCGTTGGGCTTCGGCTTCGACGCCGACTTCCAGGTCGAGAGCTACCTGCGCCACCAGGGCTCGACCTTCGTCGATCGCTTCGATGCCAACAGCTACCTCTACATCACGCGTGCGATGGACTATTTCGATCTTGCGGGCGCGCATGGCGGCGTGCTGGCCAATGCCTTCAAGGGCTCGGCCACGCGCTTCTGCCTGATGAGCTTCACCAGCGACTGGCTGTTCCCGACGCGCGAGAGCCGCGCGGTCGTGCATGCGCTGAACGCAGCGGCCGCCAACGTCTCGTTCGTCGAGGTCGACAGCGACAAGGGCCACGACGCCTTCCTGCTGGACGAGCCCGAGATGTTCCGGACGCTCTCCGGCTTTCTCAAGGGTGCCGCGTCGGTGCGCGGCCTGGGAGGCCTGTCGTGAGCGCGCAGATCCGCGTCGATCTTCAGCTCATCGCCGACATGGTCGAGCCGGGCACGCGGGCGCTCGATGTCGGCTGTGGCGATGGCTCGCTGCTGGCTTACCTGATGAACTTCAAGCGGGTCGATGCGCGTGGTATGGAACTCAGTCAGGCCGGCGTGAATGCCTGCGTGGCCAACGGCCTGTCGGTGATCCAGGGCGATGCCGACACCGATCTTCGCGACTATCCCGACAATGCGTTCGACTACGTGATCCTTAGCCAGACGCTGCAGGCCACGCGCGAACCGCGCCAGGTGCTGGAGCAGATGCTGCGCGTCGGCAAGCACGCGATCGTGTCGTTTCCCAACTTCGCCCACTGGCAGGTGAGGCTGCGGCTGGTGTTCGGCGGCCGCATGCCGGAGACGACCTCGCTGCCCTACAAGTGGTACGACACGCCCAACATCCATCTCTGCAGCATCGACGATTTCCGCGCGCTCTGCCGGACGATGGGCGTACGCATCGAGCGCGCCATTGTCCTGAACAACAAGAGCCGCCGTATCACCCTGCCGCCGCTGCTTGCGAACCTGATCGGCGAACAGGCTGTGTTCATGCTGAGGCGGGCCTAGCCGGGCGGCGATCGCCTTCGACGGTCGTGGCCGAGACCGCGAGATCACGGCCGAGGAATGCGCGGTCGTCCGGTCCCCCCGGACCATTGCCCAGGCTCCAGCAACCTGGCCACTCGAGACGCTCCGCGCCCCAGGCGGAGGCGGCCGACAGGGAAGTCCAGGGCGCGTCGGCCGTAAGACGATACAGCAGGCCGCCGGGGCCCATGCCGGGATGGACGAGCACCTGGATGTCGAACGGCGCATCGGCAGCGACGGCGGGTCCAAGCCAGTAGTGTGGGCTGCGGCCGGGCTCCGGTTCCAGAATCGCCGTCAGCCGCTGCGAGGGCCCGCTGAGGCCGATCCAGAGCGCCGCGCGGATGCCGGGCTGGAATGCGGCAAGGAAAGTCTGAGCCGTACTCGTGCCGGCGTCGGCGGAATGGCCTGTGAAGCGGAAGGCGGCGTTCGTGCCCCGGCCGATGACGAGGTCTTCCGCGACCCCCCATCTCTCGACTGGCGGCACGCGCAGCGGCCACGACAGCGTCTCCCGGACTCTGCCTTCGGCGTCGAACACCTGATAGCGCAGGCCCTCGGCATCGAGCGCGGCCTGCACCGCGTGGAGATACTCGATCCCCTCCGGCATCCGGTGCGCGGTGCCGGCGCCGGCCGTGCAAACCTGCAGCACGCCGCGATGGACCTGCACGTCGAAGGCCAGGATGTGGCCGCACAGGTAGGCCAGCACACCGTGCTCGCTCAGCACGTTCCAGAATTCCGCGGCGTGCTCGGGGCCGAGATCGCGCTGATAGGCCCCGGCAAAACCGTTGACCGGATGAACGGGATGATGGCCGGCGACGATCTTGTGGCGCGCATCGGTGTGCTGGCGCAGCACGTTGCGGAGCCACTCCGTCTCGACATGGCCTTCGCCGCCCAGGCCCGTCCACAGCGTATGGACGAAGACCAGCAGCAGGTCGCCCCGCCGCACCCAATACGACAGGCCTTCCTGTCCGGGCGGGCCGTTGCGCGGCAAATGATGATGAACCTCGCGGAACACGTCCTCGCTCATCGCGTCGTAGGTCGCGTGGTTGCTGGTCGTCTGCCACATCGGAATCGCGCTCCGATCCAGCCAGGCCATCTCCTTGTCGAGCCAGTGCCGCCATTGGCGGCGCAACGTCTCGGAGTCTTGCGTGTAGCCCGCGATCTCGTCGCCGAGGAACAGGATGAACTCGGGCGAGGGCTGGAGGCGCCGCACGGACGCATTGATAGCGGCGAAGGTACGTTCGTGGAGAGCGCCGGCGACGCCTGAACAGGCGTCGCCATAGAAGACGAACTGATGGCCAGGGCCGCGCGGCATCAGGGCGGGGATCATCGGGTTGCGGGCCGGACGTTCGTAAAACCCTTCTATCGCGTCTTCCCGCAGCTTCACGAAGCCATGCCGCAGGTAGAGGCGGTCGGCCTGGCTGCCGCTCAGCACTTCGAGGCGGACGGGGAGACCGGCCGCGTCGGCCTCGGCCAGCAGCGCTTTCAGGATCACCGTGCCGAGGCCGGAGCCGTGCAGGCGGCGTTCGAGGTAGAACGAGTCGATTCTGATCTCATGGTCATGCCGGCGGAAACCGACACAGCCGACGCGGGTGCCCTCCAGCAGGATCAGCCGCGTGCCGGACTCGTCGAAATGACCGCGGAAAACCGTGCGGGAGCGCTCGGGCGTGTAGCGGCCGACGCGTTCCAGGTGTTCGCGCATCACGTCGGTGCGGATCGCCAGCAAAGGTTCGAAATCGTCTTCGGTCGCGGGGCCGAAGCGCCAGTTATCAGTCACGCGTCGCGATCCGGGCGAGGCGTGGCCTCGCGATCGCCAGCCAATCTTTCGTGTCGAGTTCCATCGAACGGTCGAGGCGGCCGGCGTTGAAGAACAGCGTTTCGTTGGACAGCAGGTCTTCCTCGACGACGATCGAGATCGCGGGATCCGGCGCAAACGGCGGTACCGCACCCATGACGCAGCCGGTCAGCGCCTGCGCCGTGTCCGGCGAGGCGAAGCCACACTTGCGCGCCTCGAACAGCGCGGCGACGGCGGCGAAGTCGAGCTTGCGGCTGCCCGGCAGGATCGCCAGCACATGGCGCTTGCCGCCCCCACCGCCGCGCACGTCCAGCACCATGGCCTTGGCGGCCTGGTCGGGACGGTTGCCGCGGATGGCGCTGATCGTTTCCGACTTGCCCTCGTGGGCGTGCTCGATGACTCGGAACTTCGCCTTTGCGTCGGTGAGGAGCGTCACCAACCTGTCGAAGACTTCACCGGTCTGGGTTTCATCGGCCACGGATCACCTTCTCCGACAGGATTTTCAGCGCATCCTCGAGGCCCGGCACCTGGCCGTCGGCCGGCGCGATATGGGCGTCGACGGTGCGGCGATGGCTCTTCTCGATGGCTTCGGTCATCAGCGGATCGACGCCGGTTTCGCGCAGGGTCTGCGCGACCAGCCCCATCTCTTCCCAGCGCCGATGGGCATGCACGACATGGGTCTGCACCAGCATGGTGATGAAGCCGCCGAGGCCCATCGAATCGGCGTCGCCCAGGCAGCCCAGCACCTCGTCGAGGATGCCCTGGCGCTGCGCCGCGACCAGCGCCTCGACGCCCAGCGCCTCGATGCCTTTCACCAACGTGCTGCGGATCATCTTCACCGAGGAGGCGCTGCCGGGCTTGGGGCCGAGCAGCGTCGCGACAAAGCCGTTGGCGTTCATCCAGGCCACGGCGTCGGCAGCGTCTTCGCCGGCGACCAGCATCGGCGCCTTGATGCCCTGCTTGAAGAAGCCGCCCATCACGGCGACGTCGACGTAGCGGCCGGCGCCCTTTTCGATTTCGGTGCGGTCCTCGTCCGACATCTTGCCGGTGATGGTGCAGAGATCGAGATAGTGCGCGCCCTTCTTCAGGAGCGGCGCGGCAGACTGCGCGGCCGAGAGCGCATGCTCGCCCTGCACGGCGCAGATCACGAGGTCGGCTTCGCCCAGCGCCTCGGTGTAGCTATCGCTGATCGCGACATCGAGGCCGCGTGCGACCTTGCCCAGCGCCGTGCCGCGCGGGTCCTTGTCGAGTGCGGTGTCGATGGCGATGAGCCGGCGCGGGGCATTGTCGCCGGGCTTCGAGGGAGCTCGCCAGCCGGCTTCGCTGGCAAGACCGCGCGCGATGGCCGTACCGGCTTCGCCAAAACCAATCAGCGCGATCACGCGCGGAGAAAATGACATGTCGTTCTTTCTTCCTGGAGATCAGGAGGCGGGCTTTTCGCCATCCTCGGCGTTGCGCGCGGCCCCGGCGACTTGCGGGGTGTCACGCGAACTGGCGACGCGCAGCTTCGGCCGTGCGGCGACGACCGCCTGCGGCTGGCTGCGTTCTGCGATGCCGGCATAGAGCTGCTTGCCGGATTCGATGACGTTGACGCCGCCGAAGCGGCCGAGCCAGCGCTGGCCGAACCGCTCGATCGTCGGGGCCATGCGCATCATCAACCGCGAGCGCGTCGGCGGCATGTAGAGCGCGCGCGTCTGGCGCAGCGGCGCGAACATGTTGGCGCGCAGCAGTGCGTTCAGCTGGCCGGTCGAATAGGGATGGCCCTGGTAGAAGGGCGAGCGGTCGATCTGCGACCAGAAGCCGGTACGGGTCGGCGCGACCACGACCATGCGGCCGCCATCGGCCATCACGCGCCAGATCTCGCGCAGCATCGGGCGAAGCTGCTCGGTGCATTCGACGGCATGGACCAGCACGACGCGGTCGACCGAGCGGTCGGGCAGCGGCAGGTCGAGTTCGTCGACCAGGGTCGCGAGGTTGCGGCCCTCGCGCGGCCAGCGCGTCACGCCCTGCTGGGCCGGCATGAAGGCGAGCGTCCGTCCGGCCTCTTCCATGAAGGGGCGCAGCAGCGGTTGTGCATAGCCGAGCCCCAGCACGGTCTCGCCGCGCACGTTCGGCCAGATTTCGCGCAGGCGGGCCCGCAGCAGCCGGCGGGTCATCTGGCCCAGCGTGCTGCCGTAGAATTCCTCAAGGTCGAGGACGTCGCTCCACATGCCGCAACTCTAGCAGAAAGCCGGCCGGACAGGCCATGGCCGGTGCAAGCCAGCTCTGCTAGCCTTGCATCATGAGCACAACGCTAGACATCGTCCGTATCCCGGTCCTCAACGACAATTACGTGTGGTTGATGCGGGAGCCGCAGAGCGGCGCCGTGGCCGTCGTCGACCCCGCCGTGGCCGGGCCGGTCCTCGCGGAGGCCGAAAAGCGCCGCTGGAAGATCACCCATATCCTGAACACCCACCACCATGGCGATCATGTGGGCGGCAACATGGAGATCAAGAAGGCGACCGGCTGCACGATCGTGGGCCTGCGCCAGGATCGCGCCCGTATCCCCGGCATCGACGTCGAGGTGGACGATGGCGACCGCTACCGATTGGGCGAGGCCGAGGCCGAGATCTTTTTCGTGCCGGGTCACACCAGCGGCCACATCGCCTATGCCTTCCGCGAACAGAAGGCGCTGTTCTGCGGCGACACGCTGTTCGCGCTGGGCTGCGGCCGCATGTTCGAGGGCACGCCGCAGCAATTCTGGAGGTCTCTCAGCCGCCTGCGCGCGCTGCCCGATGAGATGCGTGTCTATTGCGCCCACGAATACACCCAGTCGAATGCCCGCTTCGCGCTGACCGTCGAGACCGGCAACCAGGAACTCAAGGCGCGCTCGGCCGCCATCGACGCGGCGCGCGCCAGGGGCGAGGCCACCGTGCCGTCGCTGCTCGGCGAGGAGAAGGCCACCAACCCGTTCCTGCGCGTCGACGTCCCGGCGGTCCAGGCCGCGGTCGGCCTCGCCGGCGGCGATCCCGTCGCGGTGTTCGCCGAGGTGCGTCACCGCAAGGATGTGTTCAGGTAGGGATCTGCCAAGAGGCCTGTTCATATGGCGGTGGCGGCTTCGCCTTCCAACTCTATGTATATTATGGTAATATACAGAGATGATTGATCTCTCGAAGATCGAAGGTTTCGATTGGGATGAGGGCAATCGCCGCCAGACTGCCGATAAGCACGACGTTGGCCAAGGCGAAGCGGAGCAGATCTTCTTCAATGATCCGCTGCTGATCGTCGAAGATGTCCGGCACAGCAGCCATGAGCTGAGGCTGCATGCTTTGGGTCGAACTGACGATGACCGACTTCTTCATGTGACTTTCACGCTTCGCGAGAACGGCCGATTGATCCGGGTGATTTCAGCGCGGGCTATGCATCGCAAGGAACGTGTACGCTATGAGCAAGGCTCCTAAGTCGATTCCGAAATTCCGAACTGAAGCCGAAGAGCGTCGCTTCTGGGAGACGCATGATTCCAGCGAATTCGTCGATTGGAGCAAGGCAGAACGCGTGCGCTTGCCAAATCTCAAGCCGTCGACAACGTCGATTTCCCTGCGGCTGCCGGTGACGCTTCTCGATCAGATCAAAGTGGCGGCTAACAAGCGCGACGTGCCTTACCAATCCCTGATCAAGACCTGGCTTGCGGAGAAGACGATAAAAGGGTGAACGACAGCGTCGTTCCAGTCGACAATTGACGTACTCGTTAGGCTGCGACGCGCACGCCGTCTAAAGCCGACATCTCTTCCGCCGTCGGCGGTTGCCAAATCGTCTCGATGAAATCGAACATCGGGCGGGTGACCTTCACGCGGAAGGTCTCGCCCTGTTGTTCATTGCGCTGCTCGACCCGGCGCCAGCGTTCGCTGGTGTCGACGTCGAGGAAATGGAGGCGCACGCCGATGCCGGCGGCGGTCGCCTGCTCGGCGACGCGCCGCCGCTGGTCGGCGCGCTGGAGGCCGAGATCGAGGATCGACGGCACCCCCACGCAAGCCGCCTGCAGCGCCGTCACGAGGATCTGTCGCTCGCAGCGCAGCAGGCGTTCCTCGATCCACGGCCAGTTGCCTTTCGGCGGCCGATCCGGCGCGAACAGGGTGACCATCCAGTCGTCGATCGACAGGTGCAGCGCGCCGAGATCGCCGCGCAGCTTTTCCGCGTAGGTCGTCTTGCCGGCGCCGGTCGAGCCGCAGATCAGGTGGATCATGCGAGGTCTCCCGGCTGGCCGGCGGTGAGCCGGCCGAGCAGGTCGGCCAGGGTTGAAATCTCGGACCTGGTCCAGCGGTCGCGGAACAGGTCGGCGGCCATGCGCTCCAGCGTCGTCCGCGCTTCGCCGACCCGCTTCTGGCCGGTCTCGGTGAGCACGACATAGGCGAGCCGGGCATCGCGAGGATCGGCCTCGCGACCGACATAGCCCAGCTTCTCCAGCGGACTGGTCAGGCGGGTCACTGTCGAGGGGCTGACATGCAGCCGCTTGGCGAGGTCGACGCGGCTCAGCCGATTCAGCGGCGCGCGTTCCAGGTGCATCAGCAGCAGCACCTCCCTGAGGGCGAGCCCGTGCACGGAGCCGAGTTCGCCGGCGAAGCGCTCCTCGAGGCGCGCGGTGGCGCGGAGCAAATTCAGGGTGGCGGAGAAAGATGCGGTACTCATCGGCGCTATATGGGCCGATATGTTTCCGTTTGCAAGAATATTGGAATCAGATTGGTCCAATCCAGCCTATCTTCGGACCAGGCAGAAGTAGCCGCTGATACCCAAAGCAAGCGCGAGCACCGCGTAGAGCGGGGTCTGCGCAACATTGAGGAACAGCCATGGGGCGGTGAGGGGGCCGACGGCGGCGCCGAAGTCGCGCCAGGTCGAATAGCTCGCCTGGCTGGACAGGACCGTGCCGTGGCCGCGCTCGATCACCAGCACGGGAATCAACGTGTTGAACATGCCGCGCGTCATCACGATCATCAGCGCACCCACCAGCTCATGGTCGGCCGCGATCAGCACGAAGCCCGCGACCAGCACCGCGGCATTGGCGATGGCAATGCGGCGTGCGCCGAAGCGGTCGCCGATCCAGCCACCGATCGGACCGGTCGTGACCTCGACCAGCCAGCGCAGCGCCAGCAGCAGCGCCGTGGCCATGACCGCCGCCACCGAGGTGATCGAGTCCTTCATCAGAAAGGCGAGGGTCAACAGAAAGACGCCGTCGCCGGCGAAACCCATGACAAAGCCCCAGACTTCGAGGCGATGCGGCACCGGCAGCTTGAAGCCCTTCTTCGCGGCCGGCTCGGGCGGCAGGCGCGGCAGCACGATCGCAGCACCGAGCGCGATCAGGGTCACGGCGCCATAGATCAGGAAGACAGGTCGCGCGCCCAGCTCGAGCACGATCCAGGCGCCGCCGACCAGCGACATGGCCTGGACGAGGCCGATGGCCGCGCGGCTGGCGCCGACCCGCTTGCCGGCATTGGCGCGGTCGCTCACCGCATAGGCGAGCGTCGAGAGATTGAGCGAGGCGTAGGAGATGCCCCAGAGGATGCGTGCGAGGATCTGCGCCGTCGGATTCTCGACCAGCCCGTAGATCGTTGTCGAGAGGGCCGAGCCGACGGCGGCCGCGATCATCAGCGCATGCGGGCCGAGGCGCTCTCCGAGATGGGCGACGCCGGAATTGGCCAGAAGGCGGATCCAGCGATTGAGCGACAACAGCACGCCGACCATCGCCAGGGAGAGCCCGAACTCCTCATGGTAGAGCGGCAGCACGGCATAGAGCAGCGTGTCGCCGATCATGCAGACGGCGATCACCAGGCCCGGCAGCGCCATGCCGACGGGCGCGGCGCGACCGGACGGTGCCGTGCTCACTGGCTGCGCAGGACCAGGGCTTCGCGCAGCGCGGCGGCACAGAGGGTCGTGCCGCGCCGTGCGCCGTGCAGCAGCATCGGCGAACTCAGGAAGCCGTGAAGCATGCCGCCGAACTCGACCAGGTCGGCCTGCGTGCCCTCCTGCTGCAGGCGCCAGGCATAGGCGCGGCCCTCGTCGCGCAGCGGATCGTAGCCGGCGGTCACGACCAGCGCCGGCGGCAGGCCGGCCAGCGACGCCGCGCGTATCGGCGAGACGCGCCAGTCGCCGCGGCTCGCCTTGTCGGGGGTGTAGTGGTCGAAGAACCATTCCATGGTGACGGCGTTCAGCCCGTATCCGTCCTCGTAGCGCTTGTAGGAGTCGGCGCGCGCCACGGCGTCGGTGACGGGATAGGCGAGAAGCTGCATCAGGAGCTTCGGCCCGCCATGGTCGCGCGCCCAGATCGACACGGCGGCGGCGAGGTTGCCGCCGGCACTGTCGCCGCCGATGGCGAGCCGCGTCGGATCGATGCCGACCGACTCCCCGTTTGCGGCCACCCACTTCAGCGCCGCCACGACATCGTCGAAGGCGCCCGGAAAGCGTGCCTCGGGCGCCAGGCGATAGTCGACGTGGAACACCACGATGCCGGCTTCGATCGCAAGCTGGGCGCAGAGCACGTCGTGGCTGTCGAGATTGCCGAAAACCCAGCCGCCGCCATGCGCATAGACGAGCGCCGGAAGCTTGGCGTCCGCCGCCGCCGCCGCGGGCCGGTAGATCCGTACGGGCAGGTTGCCGGCTGGACCCGGAATCGTGCGGTCCACGACCGTCACGTGGGAGGGGCGCGGGCCCTGCGCGCCGGGCCGCAGCGAAAGATAGAGTTCGCGGGCGGCTTGAGGGCTCAGCGTGTTCCAGGCCGGACGATTCGCCGCCGCCATCAGGTCGATCAGCCGCTGGGATTCCGGATCGAGAGCCATTCCACCCACTCCATTCAAAACATTTGACGCACTCTAGCAGGCGGCGCCCCTGTTTCGTCACGAGGCGAATGGTAAGATGTGCCATGACATTCGAGCCGGACTACAGCGCGCCTTCGTCGGCTTCATCTTCCTGGTGGCGACGGCGTTGGGACAGCGTGCGGACCTGGCGACCGGGCCGTTCGACTTCCGTCGCATCGTCGGGCCTCCCATCGTCAGGCGGACGCACGGCCTGGAAGTGGACGTGGCGCATCTTGCTGCTGCTGGTCGTCCTCTATTATCCGGTCGGGGCCCTGGTGACCGAGGATATCGACGACGATCCGCAGTTCACGGCCCGCGGCGTTGCACCAGGCGAAAGCAAGGCGGTCGCGACGGCCGCCGATCTCGTCACGCGGGAGGTCGACGTCCACACCTGGACGCCGATGATGCCGTTCTTCATGCCCTCGGGACTGCTCGACAACATGCCGAACTACCAGCGCGGCATCATGTCGGCGCTGGGTCGGTTCAGCACTGAGCTGATGGACCAGCTCGGGCGCACGCGCGGGTCGAGCCAGACCGATCGCGACCTCGAGCAGGCGCGCGGCTTCCTGAACGAGCAGCCCAACATCTGGCTGTGGCAGCCCAGCGTCTCGCTGCTGCCGTCGGCGACCTCGGCGCAGAAGTATCGCGCCGGCCGCGACAAGCTGATGGCCTACAACAAGCGGCTGGGTACCGGGCAGGCGGTGTTCGAGCGCCGCGCCGACAACCTCCAGGCCCTGCTCGACCGCATCGCCAACGACCTCGGCTCGGACTCGGCGGCGATCGACCAGCACGTGATCGAGAAGGCGGGCGACCTGTTCGACGCCAGGTGCGACGACATCTTCTATTTCAACAAGGGGCGCCTCTACGTCTACTATCTGCTGCTGCGCGACCTCGGTTCCGACTTCCAGAACGTGATTCGCGACCGCGAGTTGACGAACGCATGGAACGGCACGGTCGAAACCTTCCGTATTGCCGCCCAGCTCGACCCGTGGATCGTCTGGAACGGCTATCCCGATGCTCTGCTGATTCCCAATCACCTGCTCGCGCAGGGCTTCTATCTGCTGCGTGCCCGCACACAGCTGCGCGAGATCACCAACATCCTGCTGAAGTAGGCTGCAGCGTGGAGATCTATCTCCCCATTGCCGAGCTTTCGATGAACGTATTCCTGCTGCTGGGCCTCGGCGCGGCGGCGGGGCTCCTGTCGGGCATGTTCGGCGTCGGCGGCGGATTTCTCGCCACGCCGCTTCTGATCTTCGTCGGTATTCCGCCCGCGGTCGCGGTTGCCAGCCAGGCCAACCAGGTCGTGGCCAATTCGATCTCCTCGCTGCAGGTGCAGTGGCGGCGCGGAAACGTCGACCTGCGCATGGGACTGGTCCTCCTGGCGGGCGGCATGCTCGGGTCGTCGGGCGGCGTCTGGCTGTTCACCTACCTGAAGCGCATCGGCCAGATCGATTTCGTCATCGCGGTACTCTACGTCGTGATGCTCTCGACCATCGGCCTGCTGATGCTGTTCGAGAGCCTGCGAAGCTACTTCAGGCGCCGGCGCAATCCCGATGGACCGCGCGGCAAGCTCCATACCCACTATCTCGTGCACCGGCTGCCGCTGAAGCTGCGCTTCTACAAGTCGAAGCTCTACATCAGCGCCTTGCTGCCACTCGGGCTGGGCTTCGTCATCGGCATCCTGTCGGCCATCCTGGGCGTCGGTGGCGGCTTCGTCCTGGTGCCGGCGATGATCTACCTGCTCGGCATGCCGACGGCCGTCGTGATCGGCACGTCGAATTTCCAGATCCTGTTCGTGGCTGCAAACGTCACCTTCCTGCAGGCCGCAACCAACGGCACCGTCGATGTCGTGCTGGCGCTGCTGTTGATCCTGGGCGGCGTCGTCGGAGCGCCGATCGGCGCCCGGATCGCGGCCAAGCTCCCGGGCGTGGCGTTGCGGGCCCTGATGTCGCTGCTAATCCTGGCGGTGGCGGCGGAACTCCTGACCGAGTTGCTGCGCACGCCGAGCTCGCTCTATTCGCTCGGAAGCCGGGAGGTGCTGCCTTGATGCGGGCGGGCATGCTGGCCGCCCTTGGCGTCGCGTTCGCGCTCTGTGCGAGCGCGGCCGGAGCCCTGGCGCAGGGTCCCCGGGTCGAGCCGGCGCCGGGGGCGCGCCCGGCGCCCGGCATCGGCGGGCCGCCCGACGTCATCGCGCCGCCCTCGGTGCCGCCCTCCGTGCCGAACGAGCCGACGACGCCGGACCTGATCGTCGATCTGTCGCTGGCGCGCGTCTCGATCACCTCGGCCTTCCAGGGCGAGAGCATCCTGATGTTCGGCATGTTCGATCCGCCCGGCGAGATCGTGGTCGTGGTGGCCGGGCCGGCGGCGCGCGAAACGGTCATGCGAAAGCAGCGCTTCCTCGGCATCTGGCTCAACACCGGGCGCCAGTCGTTCGACGACGTGCCGGCCTATTATGCGATCGCCGCCAGCCAGCCCCTGCAACGCCTCCTTGCGCGCGGCGCCGGCGGCGAGATCCTGTCGCTCGAGGACCGGCTGGCGAGCGTCAAGCCCGCGACGCCGCGTGACGCCGCCGATCTCGCGCGCTTTCGCGCGGGCCTCGTCGAGGTGAAGCGGCGCGAAGGCCTCTATCCCGCGGCCATCGGCCAGGTCACGGTGCAGGCTGGTCGCCTGTTCCGCGTCGATCTGCCGTTTCCGTCGCGTCTTCCGGAAGGTGTCTACGACGTTCGGGTCTATCTCCTGCGCGAGGGCAAGATCGTCGCGGCGGTGTCGCGGCCCCTGCCTGTCGGCAAGGTCGGCTTCAGTGCCCAGCTTGCGGGGTGGGCGAGCCACGAAGGAGCCTTGTACGGGGTGGGCGCCATCCTGATGGCCTTGCTGGTCGGCTGGATCGGCGGCTCCGTCATGCGGCGTCTCTAGGAGAGGGGGGAGCGGTTCATGAGTGTGCAGCCGAAGTCCGACGAGCGTGTCTTCCTTGTCGTGGTCGACGAAAGCCCCGAGATGCGCAATGCGCTTCGCTACGCCTGCCGCCGTGCCAAGCGGACGGGCGGACGGGTTGCCATGCTCTACGTCATGGACCCGCCGGAAGGCCAGCAATGGGGCTCCGTCGTGGAGTTGATGCGCGAGGAAGCCCGTCAGCAGGCAGAGGAGGTGGTGGCGCGGCATGCCGATGTGGCGGTCTCGCTGACCGGCCAGCCGCCTTCGATCTACATTCGGGAGGGCAAGAGCCGCGACGAGCTCGCGAAGCTTCTCGTCGAAGACCGATCGATCTCGGTCCTGGTGCTGGGCAGCGCCTCGAGCGGGGACGGACCTGGTCCCCTTGTGACCGCGTTCACCGGCAAGGCGGGCGCGCAGCTTCGCATCCCGCTGACGATCGTGCCGGGCGCCCTCACCGATGCGGAGATCGACGCCATTTCGTGATCCGTGCGCGAAGTTTCGGTCTTTCTCTGCGGCGATCTGCGTCGAAAGCTTCTTTGTGTCGAAACTCGTGACAAAGGTTACATTTCAGGGAATTATATCTAAATATCTGAAAATAAATAATAATTTTAATATATTCCATAATATCTATACAGCCGCCCTCCAGAATCATCTTGATCGGCTTGACCGTGGTTCCTACGTCCGAGGTCATCGAGTGGGGATGGAGACGTCCTGTTCCCCAGCCTGAGCGATGCCGAGCGGGGTCCCCCGTGAAGCGTTCGAACCGGAGGTAGGTTTGTTTATCCAGACCGAGCAGACGCCCAATCCGTCGACCCTGAAGTTTCTGCCAGGCCGCGTGGTCATGGAGAAGGGGACGGCGGATTTCGCCACCATCGAGGCCGCAACGCCGTCGCCTCTCGCCAAGAGGCTGTTCGCGATCGAGGGTGTCGAGCGCGTGTTCTTCGGCTCCGATTTCGTGACCGTCACGAAGACGGCCGATCGGGACTGGCAGATCATGAAGCCGTCGATCCTCGGCGGCATCATGGAGCATTACACGTCGGGCGATCCGGTGATCGTCGACGGCGAGGCGTCTTCTGCCGCGGCGGCGGACGACGATGAGGTCGTTGCCCAGATCAAGGAACTCCTCGACACGCGCGTCCGGCCGGCGGTCGCCCAGGACGGCGGCGATATCGTGTTTCACGACTTCCGCGATGGCATCGTCTACCTGCACATGCAGGGATCCTGCTCGGGTTGCCCGAGTTCGACGGCCACGCTGAAGATGGGGATCGAGAACCTTCTGAAGCACTACGTGCCGGAAGTGGTGGAAGTCCAGGCGGCCCAGTAGGCCGCTTCAGCTCAAAGCGTACGCGTTGTGATGGCGTTCGCGGCCCCCCTGGGGCCGCGCGTCCGGCCGTTCGTGCGAGCAAATGAATGATGAGTGTGGCATGCAGTTGACCTTATGGCCCGCGATCGAGCGCGGGCGCCAATATGCTTTTCCCGCCGCCTGGGCGGCGATGCTGGCGACAGGTGTCGCCTGCTACGAGCCGCTGCCGTCGATGGACGTGGCGCCCTACCTGTCTTTCGTCGGTGTCGGCAGCGCTTACGCCCATGAAGCCGAGCCGCCGCACTTCCTGGTGCTGGACGCCGAACCGGCCGCCCTCATGTTCGTGAGACACGAGGTGAGCGAGCCGGATGACGTTGTCGATCGTTCGGCCCGCGACGGTTCGGGCGCCCACGGCCGCTTCGCCGCTCCCGGCAATGCGGTTCGCCGCCAGGTCCAGGTGCGCGCGATCAGCCCGCGCACCGCCGACGAGCTGGCCGGCTTCTTCCGCGACGTTTCCTACACCCTGACCGACATCCGCCAGGGCGAGGCGGTGCCGCCCTACAAGGTCGACCGCGTGCCGGCCGACCTCGGCAACAAGGACGGCCCCGAGCGGAAGATGCTGTTCATCACGGCGCTGCTGCCGGTGATCCTGGAGGTGAACCAGCGCGTCCTCGCCGATCGCGAACAGCTCCTCTATCTGCGGGACAAGCTCTACCAGACCCCGCAGATGCTGACGGCCATCGAGCGCATCTGGCTCGACGATCTCGCCGATCGCTACGACACGTCGGCCGACAAGATCGACGAGCTCGTCCGGCGCGTCGACATCGTCCCGCCGTCGATGGCGATCGCCCAGGGCGGCGTCGAGTCCGGCTGGGGAACGTCCTTCGCCGCGCGCACCGGCAACGCCCTGTACGGCCAGATCCAGGCGGTCGGCCGTCACAGCGTCTCGGTCCCGTGGAAACCCGGTGCCGGCATGCCGCAGCCTTTCGCCGATGTCGGCGAGTCGACGGAAGCTTATATCGCTAACCTCAACACCCATCCTGCCTATGCCGGTTTCCGCAGCGAGCGGGCGGCGATGCGCGACCGCGGCGAGAACCCGGACGGTTTCCGGCTGATCGGTTCGCTGCTTCGCTACTCCGAGCGCGGACAGGGCTATGTGCAGTTCGTCCGCCAGATCATGCGTGAGAACGATCTGCGCGATTTCGACAAGGCGCGGCTCTCCGGCTTCTGAGGCGCCGGATCACATCATCGGGCGCGGCAGGTCGGCGTCGGCGACGAGCGGATAGCGCCGGGCGTCGAACAGCTGATAGTGCCACCATTCGTTGCGGTAGAAATCCCAGCCCGCAGACGTCATCAGGCCCATGAGCAGCAGGCGATTGCGTTGCGCCTCCGCGGAGATGTCGGTGCGGCCGTGATGCGACAGTGGCGTGAAGGCATCGAACCCGGTCCCCATGTCGAGCTCCCGGCCGTGTTCGTCGAGCAGGCTGAGATCCACCGCCACGCCGCGCGAATGGGGCGAGCCGCGGCGAGGGTCGGCGATGAATTCCGGGTCGGGATTGACGTTCCACAATGCCCACTGCGCTTCCACTGGCCGCAGCGCATCGAAGATGCGCAGCCGGTATCCGAGCGGGCGGGCGAGGCCGATCGCCGTGGCGAGCTTCTCGGCGGCCTCGCGATGCAGCCAGCATTCGGCGTTTCGATACACCGGCCTCCCCGTTAGATTTGCATTCGTCGCATAGGCCAGCGTCACGTCGACGTCGAAGTCAGGCGGAGCGATCGCAACAATGTCGAGCTTCATGACACAACAATGCCCAGCCGCTTCCACCGGCGCCAGTACCCTGCGCGGCCGCCGTCCGTGAGCACCGTTCTGGCCTTCGATTGCGCCGTGAGTGGGCAGGGTGTCGCGATCCTGCGCGACGGCGTTTCCCTGGTGAGTCTCCTGGAAGAGGGACGCGAGCAGGCGGCACGTCTCCTGCCGACGATCGCCGCCGCGCTCGACCGGGCCGGCGTCGCTCGCCGGCAGCTCGAACTGATCGCCGTCACGACCGGCCCGGGAAGCTTCACGGGCGTGCGCGTCGGATTGTCGGCCGCGCGCGGCCTCTCGGTCGGTCTCGGCATCCCCCTGGCGGGCATTCCGACCACGACGGTATTGCGGGCCCAGGCCCCGGCGACCGACCGGCTGGTCGTCGCCGCGGTCGACACCAAGCTCGGGGACTGGTTCTGCGCGATCGGCGAGGAGCCGGCACCGTTCGCGACGACCGCGGCTGATCTCGCGGTGCGTCTTGCCGGACACGCGTGCGTGATCGTCGGCAAGGATGTGGGCCCGTTGGTCCGTTCGCTGCTGGCCGCCGGCCTCGATGCAGTTGCCCACGAGGGTCCGCCCGATCCCGTCGTCCTCGGCGGCCTCGCCGAACGCGCCGGGGTCGACGCTTGGCGGGATCGCAATCGCCAGGAAGGCCTGCCCCGGCCCCTGTATCTGCGGGGCGTGAACATCACCCTTCCGGATGGCGCCCGCCGCACGGTCGAGTGATGGAAGACGTTTTCACGCTTGTCCGACTGCGCGCGCTCGATCTCGACCGGGCGGCGCGTCTCCATCGCCAATCGTTCGAGCCCATGGGCGAGCGCGGCTGGACGCGGCAGGATCTTGCGGGCCTGCTCTCGTCGCCGGGAAATGCCGGCTTCCTGCTGACGCAGGCCGGCGTCGACGTCGGCATGGCCCTCTGTCGCGTCGTGGGCGACGAGGCCGAACTCCTGGCCGTCGCCGTCGATCCGGGCCATCGCCGCCGCGGGGCCGCCCGCCGGCTCCTCGATGCCGTGATCGGGCATGCCCGCGCCGGTGGTGCCCTGACCCTTTTCCTTGAAGTCGGTGCGGATAATCCGGGCGCGCGTACGCTCTATGATTCACGGGGGTTCGGCGTCGTGGGTAAACGTGCCGGCTATTATCCACGTGTGGGACGAGCGGCCGCGGACGCCTTCGTCATGCGTCTCAATCTCACCTGATCAAGCGCGCCGGATGATCACGATTTGGGCATCGCCATCGGCTTCGATGGCGAGGATGGCGTGGCCTTCGTCGCGCGCCGCGCGCGGCACGTTGCGCAATGGCTCCTCGCCGCGAAGCCGGACGGCAAGGGTTTCCCCGGGCTGCATGCGTTCGAGCCTGAGCTTGGTCCGGACGAATGTCATGGGGCAGACCTCGCCGGTAATGTCGATGTCATGGTCGGCCTGTATGGACATGTCCAACTATACCCCGAACGCCTGCCAGTGTAGGGTGGGCTGACATGCCAGACCGGAAATCCAAACTCGAAGTCCTATGCGCAGAGCGCGGCCTCAAGATGACCGACCAGCGACGCGTGATCGCTCGCGTCCTGTCGGAAGCGTCGGATCATCCCGACGTCGAAGCCGTGCATCGTCGCGCGACGACGATCGATCCGAACATCTCGATCGCGACCGTGTACCGGACGGTCCGTCTGTTCGAGGAAGCGGGCATCCTTGCGAAGCACGACTTCGGAGACGGGCGCGCGCGCTACGAGGAGACGCCGGACGAGCACCACGATCATCTGATCGACATCCAGAGCGGCAAGGTTGTGGAATTCCACAACGACGAGATCGAGGAACTGCAACGCAAGATTGCCGAAAAGGCCGGCTATCGGCTGGTCGGCCATCGTCTCGAACTCTACGGCGTTCCCCTGGACGGGAAATCCGACCGCCAAAAATAAGTGGACTGGATCGGCGCCACCCCGATAATGGCCCCATGATCGGGGCGGCCCCCTTGCGGATTGTTCATGCGCATCGACCGCGTTGACAGCGAAGCCGAGCTTCTCGGACCGCCGGTCTCCAATGCGGAGATCGTGAAGGTCGTTGCTGGCGATTTCGAGGTTCGCCTGGCGCAGACCTCTGCCGAAATCGAAGCGGCGCAGGCCCTGCGTTTCCGCGTCTTCTATGAAGAAATGGCGGCGCATGCGTCCGAGGAAATGAAGGCGCTCGGCCGCGACTTCGATCCGTTCGACCAGGTCTGCGACCATCTGCTCGTGCTCGACCGCCGCCGCGGCGAGGGGCCGGAAGGCATCGTGGGTACCTACCGCCTGATCCGCCGGTCGGCGGCGCTGAAGATGGGCCGCTTCTATTCCTCGGCCGAGTACGACATCCAGAAGATGATCGACTATCCGGGCGAGGTCCTGGAACTCGGTCGCTCCTGCATCGCCAGGGATGCGCGCAACACCGCGACCATGCAGATGCTGTGGCGCGGCATCGCGCTCTATGCCTACCACTACAACATCCAGGTCATGTTCGGCTGTGCCAGCCTGCCGGGCATCGAGCCGGAGCAGCACGCCCAGGCGCTGTCCTACCTCCATCACCACCATCTCGCGCCGCCGGATATCCGCGTGCGCGCGCTGCCCAGCCGCTACGTGAAGATGGATATGCTCGAGCCGGGCAGCTACGACCCGCGCAAGGCGATGGCGCGCGTTCCGCCGCTGATCAAGGGATACCTGAGGCTCGGCGGCTTCGTCGGCGACGGTGCCGTGATCGACCACGAATTCAACAGCACCGACGTCTTCATCATCGTGAAGACCGAGCTGGTGACGGAGAAGTACATCCGGCACTACGAACGCGGGATGCGTGAGTAGCGCCGCGGACGCTCCCGCCGCCGCGACCTGGATCGGCTCTCCCCTGCGCGGCGCTTTTCGGCTGTTGAGCTATCTGCTGCTCACGCTGGTCCTGCTGCCGTTCCATCTATTGGCGCTTGCTTTCCGCATCACGCCGATCGTGCGCTGGATGCCGGTGATCTATCACCGCACGGTCTGCACGATCCTCGGCATCAAGGTGAAGGTGAACGGAGAGCGTTCGGCCGTCACGCCGACTCTCTATGTCTGCAACCATGTCTCCTATCTCGACATCGAGGTGCTGGGTGGCCTGATTCCCGGAAGCTTCGTCGCCAAGGCCGAAGTCGCGACCTGGCCCTTCTTCAGCACGCTGGCCAAGGCGCAGCGCACGATCTTCGTCGAGCGACGCTCCAGCAAGGCCAGCAACAGCCGCGACGAGATGCTGCAACGGCTGAACACCGGCGACAATCTCCTGCTGTTTCCCGAAGGGACCAGCAGCGACGGCACGCGCGTCCTGCCGTTCCGCAGCGCCCTTTTCGCCGTGGCGCAGCTGCGGCGCGACGAACGGCCCATCGTGGTGCAGCCTGTCGCCATCTCCTACACGCGCCTCGACGGCATCCCGCTCGGCCGCTACTGGCGGCCCCTGTTCGCCTGGTTCGGCGATCTCGAGCTGGTTCCGCACCTCTGGCAGATGGTCTGCCTCGGCGAGACCGAGGCGGTCGTCACTTTCTTTCCGCCGACCGACATCGACCGGCTGGGCGACCGCAAGAAGCTCGCGGAACACTGCTTCCGGCAGGTGTCCTGCGGCGTGCAGGCGGCGAATTCGGGCCGCCCGGAACTGCTGCCGCCGCTGGCCGAGCCGGCTCCCGCCAGCCCTCGACCCTGATCGGCGGCGGTGATAGAAACCGCGCGTTCCAGCACCGGAGACCGATGACGGACGTCCGCACCGACGGGCAGCCCAAGCGCGTGTTCATCCGCACCTATGGCTGCCAGATGAATGTCTACGATTCCGACCGCATGGCCGACGTCCTGCGGCCGCTGGGCTATGCGCTGGCCGAAGCGCCCGACCAGGCCGATCTTGTGGTGCTGAACACCTGCCATATTCGCGAGCACGCCTCGGAGAAGGTCTACTCGGAGCTGGGACGGCTGCGCGACCTCAAGACCGAACGCCGCGCCGAGGGCCGGGATTATACGATCGCGGTCGCAGGCTGCGTCGCCCAGGCCGAGGGCGAGGAGATCCTGCGTCGCCAGCCGGCCGTCGACATCGTCGTGGGGCCGCAGGCCTATCACCGCTTCCCCGAATTGCTGGCGCAGGTCGCGCGCAAGTCGGCCGCCACGGGAACGGGCACGGGCAAGCGCGTGCCGGGCGCCGGCGTGCTCGACACCGCGTTTCCACCCGAGAGCAAGTTCGACCATCTGCCGTCGCCGCAGGGCATCCGGGCCGGCTCGGCGTTCCTGTCGATCCAGGAAGGCTGCGACAAGTTCTGCACCTTCTGCGTCGTGCCCTACACACGCGGCATGGAATATTCGCGGCCCGTGGCGGCGGTACTGGCCGAGGCACGGCAACTCGTGGCCGCGGGCGCACTCGAACTCACGGTGCTGGGGCAGAACGTCAACGCCTATCACGGCGAGGGACCTGACGGTTCGACCTGGTCGCTGGCGCGTCTCGTCAGGGCGATCGGCGAGATCCCGGGGCTCGCGCGGCTGCGCTACACCACCTCCCATCCGCGCGACATGGATGACGACCTGATCGCCGCGCATGGCGACGTGCCGCAACTCATGCCCTACCTGCACCTGCCGGTGCAGTCGGGATCGAACCGCATCCTCGACGCGATGAACCGCGGCCACGATCGCGACCTCTATCTCCGCATCGTCGACCGGCTGCGCAACGCGCGCGCCGACCTTGCGTTGTCGTCGGACTTCATCGTTGGCTTTCCCGGTGAAAGCGATGCCGACTTCGACGACACGATGCGGCTCATCCAACAGGTGGGCTTCGCGTCGGCCTATGCCTTCCGCTATAGCCGCCGGCCGGGCACGCCCGGCGCAGCCTTGACCGATCAGGTGCCCGAGAACGTGAAGGTCGCCCGCCTCGCCGCGTTGCAGGCGCTGCTCGGCCAGCAGGCCCGCGCATTCAACGAATCGAAGGCAGGCACCATCGTGCCCGTGCTGTTCGCCGAGCCTGGCCGCAAGCCGGGGCAGATCATGGGCAAGACGCCGTGGTTGCAATCGGTCTACGCACAGGGCGATCCACGCCTGTTCGGCCGCATCGTGGATGTGCGGCTGATCGAGGGCTATGCCAACTCCCTGCTGGGCGAGATCGTCACCGGCGACTACGAGGTGGCCGCGTGAGCGATCAGGCCACCGGCAGCCGGGCCGCCGACGTCCGGCGCATGACGTTCGACAACAATGCGCTGCTTGCCGTGCTCTACGGCAATCACGATCGCAATCTCGTGCGCATCGAGCAACTCACGAATGCCCAGTTGAGCGCGCGCGGCAACCAGCTCGCCATTTCCGGTACGCCCGACGATGCCGCCGTGGCGCAGAAGGCGATCGCCGGCCTCTACGAACGGTTGAAGCGCGGCCTCTCGATCGAGAGTGCCGACATCGATGCCGCGGTGCGCTTTGCCAAGAGCGGCCCCGACGGCGGTGACGGCGAGAGCATCCGCACGCGCAAGCGCACCATCCAGGCGCGCACGCCCGGCCAGCGCGGCTATCTCGCGGCGCTGCGCGAGCGCGACATGGTGTTCGCGTTGGGCCCTGCCGGCAGCGGCAAGACGTATCTTGCCGTCGCGATGGGCGTTTCGCTGCTGCTCGCGGGCAAGGTCGAACGCATCGTGCTGTCGCGTCCCGCCGTCGAGGCGGGCGAGCGGCTGGGCTTTCTGCCCGGCGACATGAAGGAGAAGATCGACCCCTATCTCAGGCCGCTCTACGACGCGCTGCACGACATGATACCGGCCGAGCAGATCGCGCATCGCATGGAGTCCGGTGAGATCGAGATCGCGCCGCTTGCCTTCATGCGCGGCCGTACGCTGGCCCATTGCTACGTCATCCTCGACGAAGCGCAGAACACGACGCCGATGCAGATGCGCATGTTCCTGACCCGCCTGGGCGAGGGCTCGCGCATGGTCATCACCGGCGATCCCAGCCAGACCGACCTGCCCAACAACCAGAAGTCGGGCTTGAACGATGCGGTCGAGACGCTTGCCGACGTCGAGGGCGTGCGCTTCGTGCGCCTGACTTCCCAGGACGTCGTGCGGCACGATCTCGTGACCCGCATCGTCGATGCCTATGACGCGCGCGATAAAAAAGCCAAAGGCTGACCCCACGCTTCGCTGCACGGTCGTCGTGCTGGACCAGGCGTGGCTGGAGAAACTGCCCGAGGCGGAGAAACTCGCGCGGCGCGCGGCGCGGGCCGCTTTCGCCGGCGCGCGACGCACTGGTCAACGCTCGCTCAATGTCGCGCTCGACAACGACAAGGGCGTGCGCCTCCTCAACGCGCGCGACCGCAAGAAGGACAAGCCGACCAACGTCCTGTCGTATCCCTCGGGCGAGCGCGATTTCCTGGGTGACATGGTGCTGGCCCGCCAGACCGTCTGGCGCGAGGCGCGCGAACAGCGCAAATCGCCCGCCGACCATTTCACGCACCTCGTCGTGCATGGCACGCTTCACCTTCTCGGCTACGACCACGAGACGGGCGACGAAGACGCCGAACGCATGGAAGCGCTGGAGCGCCGCGTGCTGGCCAGGCTCGGGATCGCCGATCCGTATCTGGAGCGATAGATAAGCCTTCGCCGAGTTACAGCATCTCCAGCGGCTGCTTCGCCTTTGGCGGGGGGAAGGCGCGGTCGAGTTCGTGCAGGATTTCGGGCGTGAGCTTCACTTGGAGCGCCGCGAAGTTTTCCTTCACACGGTCGCGGCTCGATGATTTCGGTATCGTGACGACGCCGGGCTGGGCGAACAACCAGGCCAGCGCCAGTTGTGCGGGCGTGCAGCCCACTTCGTCGGCGATCTTCTTGAGCGGCGCCTTGCGCAGCAAGCCACCCTGGTCGAGCGGCGAGTAGGCCATCAGCGGGATCGAACGCTTGCGCATCCAGGGCAGCAGGTCGAACTCGGGCCCGCGGCGGGAGAGGCAATAGAGAACCTGGTTGGTGCCGGTCAGACCTTTGTCGAGTCGGGCGGCGTCCTGCATGTCGTCGAGGTCGAAATTGCTGACGCCGAAGTCGCCGATCTTTCCGGATTGTTTCAGTTTGTGGAAAGCCTCGAACGTCTCCTCGATTCGCGCCCCGCCACGCCAGTGCAGCAGGTAGAGGTCGATCCGCTCCAGCCGCATCCGCTTCAGACTGCGCTCGCAGGCGGCGATCGTACCGGCCCGCGAGGCGTTGTGCGGGTAGACCTTGCTCACGACGTAGGGGAGGGTGCTGCGGCCCCGCAGCGCGTCGCCGACGATCTCCTCGGCGCCGCCCTCGCCGTACATCTCGGCGGTGTCGATCATCGGATAGCCGAGATCGAGCCCGTATTTCAGGGCATCGAGTTCCTCCGGACGCCGGCGGGCGCTTTCGCCCATGCGCCAGGTACCGAGGCCGAGCACCGGCATTTCCGCACCGGACGGGAGCTTGCAGGAACGCATCGGGAACTTCCATTGCAACGCAGGGCCGATAGCCTATCTTATCGCCCATGCCTGATTCCACAGCGCACAGTACCAAGCCGGGCATCGGCCCGGCTTCGTCGACTGAGCCTCTGACGACCCCGGTCACATCGCCGGCGTCCGATGTCGTCCCCTCGAGCGGCGGGCTGTTGCGCGCCATCCTGCGGCGCCTGCGCCGGAAGGAGAAGAACGAAGCGGTTCGTGAAGCCATCGAGGAGCTGATCGAGGAGACGCCGGAGAGCGACACCCCGATCAGCGACGACCAGCGGGTCCTGCTGTCCAACATCCTGAAGCTGCGCGACAAGACGGTCGCCGACGTCATGGTCCCGCGCGTCGACATCGTGGGCATCGCCGCCGACACGCCGCTCGACGAGGTCGTGCGGCTGATCCAGGCGGAAGCGCATTCGCGCTATCCGATCTATCGCGAGTCGCTCGACGACGTGATCGGCATGATCCACATCAAGGACGTGCTGGCCTACTGGGGCACGTCGAAGAAGTTCAATCTGCGCGACATCCTGCGCCGCGTGGTGTTCGTGGCGCCGACCCTGCCGGTGCTCGACATGCTGCTCGACATGCGCCGCTCGCGCACGCACATGGCGCTGGTCGTCGACGAGTTCGGCGGCACCGACGGGTTGCTCACCATCGAGGATCTCGTCGAGGAGATCGTGGGCGAGATCGAGGACGAGCACGACGTCGCGCAGACTCCGACGGTCGCGCGTCGCGTCGACGGCACGATCGACGTCAACGGCCGCACGCCGATCGAACTCCTGGAGGAGGAGATCGGCAAGGTTCTTTCGGAAGACGAACGACGCGAAATCGACACGGTGGGCGGGTTAATCTTCTCGCTGCTCGGCCGCATCCCCGAACGCGGCGAGGTGGTTCGTCATCCATCGGGGGTGGAGTTCGAGATTCTCGATGTCGATCCCAGGCGCATTCGCCGCCTCCGCGTGCGGCCGCCCACGACGGCCCCCGCCGCCTGACCGTCGCATGACACGATGACCCTCAAGGGCTGGCGCGCCGCGGGCGTCGCCTTCCTGGCCGGTGCGATCGCCGCCCTGGCCATGCCTCCTCTCTACTGGCTGCCGCTCGCCATCGTCGGCGTGGTGGCGTTCGTCCGGCTGTGGGACACGGCAACCGGGCCGAAAAGTGCCCTCTTGCGCGGCTGGGCCTGGGGAACCGGCCATTTCGCCGTCGGCTCCTACTGGATCGTCGAAGCCTTCTTCGTCCCGCCCGCCGATTATGGTCCGTTGGGGCCGCCCATCGTCGTTGGACTGGCGGCTCTGCTCGGTTTCTTTCCCGGCATGGCCGCGGGCGCCGCGAAATGGGTGGCGCAGCGGTGGCCGGCGCTGGGCGGCCGGTATGCCCGCCTGTTGCTGCTCGCCATGACCTGGACGGTCGCGGAGTGGCTGCGCGGCCATGTCTTCACCGGCTATTCGTGGAATCCCCTGGCGCATGTCTGGGCCTTCGCGGTCCCCCTCCTGCAGGGCGCGGCACTGTTCGGCGTCTATGGGCTGGGCCTCCTGACGTTCATGATTCTCGCGGCGCCGGCGGCGGGCTGGCGTGCCGCGCTGCTCGCGCTTGTCGTGGTCGGCGGCGCGGGCTTCGCGGGACAGTCGCTGATGACTCCCGTCGACATGGGCGACGGACCGCTGGTGCGCATCGTTCAGCCGAATACGCCGCAGGCCGAGAAATGGCGGCCGGAGAACCGGGCGCGTCAGCTGAACAAGCTCGTCGAGATGAGTCGCCGCGACGGCTTCGACGGGCTGGCGGCCGTGATCTGGCCCGAGACGGCGCCGCCCTTCATCGTCGAGCCGGGGTCGCCCGCGCTGGAAGTGATGGCGAAAGCCGTGCCGCCCGGCGGTTACCTGCTCACTGGTGCGGCGCGCGGCACCGGTAATCGCGAGGACGGGGTCTGGAATTCCCTGCTGGTGATCGACAATGCCGGCGCGATCATCGCCACCTACGACAAGGTTCATCTGGTTCCCCTCGGCGAATACATCCC
The DNA here is from genome assembly GCA_945952105.1 of uncultured Rhodospirillaceae bacterium. GTDB lineage: Bacteria > Pseudomonadota > Alphaproteobacteria > Reyranellales > Reyranellaceae > Reyranella. The sequence goes on from CAMFGZ010000009.1 coordinate 38,054, forward strand.
GTTCCACAAGCAGCTCGCCCCGGTATCCGGCTTCATCGGGCGGGGCTCTTTCGAGGAGGGCCTCTCCCGGGTGACGCTCGATCTGCCGCGCCTGCCGTCCTTCTCGCCGATCATCTGCTACGAGGTGATCTTCCCGGCGGCCGTCACCGGCCCGGGAGCGCGGCCCCGCTGGCTGCTGAACGTGACCAACGATGCCTGGTTCGGCCTGTCGAGCGGCCCGTACCAGCATCTCGCGAGCGCCCGCCTGCGCGCGGTCGAGGAGGGGCTGCCGATGATCCGGGCGGCCAATACTGGCGTTTCCGCGGTGATCGATGCCTATGGCCGGGTGTTGGCGGCGCTCGACATGCAGCAGGAAGGGGTCATCGACCATCGTATCCCCGCTGCCCGCAATCCGACGCCCTACGGTCGGTGGGGTGATGGAACGCTTCTCGCCCTGCTCTTGCTGGCGGGCGTGCTCCTGATGGGCGTCGCGCGTTTCACGAAGAATGAAATAATAGGAAATTCAAGCCGTTAACGACCATGTTCGGCTTGCATTTGGATTTTGGGCAACTTAAGTAATATGCAGCTTGCGCGTGTAGATATGCATTTCTGCACATCTGGACTTGACGGCAACCTGTTACCCGCCATTCGGCCACGATTGTGCCGTAGGGCGGGTGTCTCGTGTTTGTGTACCCCGAAGGAGTAGGGAACTGATGGCCAAGTCGCATCCCGTAGATGTTCACGTCGGAGCGCGGATGCGCCAGCGGCGCACGCTCCTCGGCATGAGCCAGGAGAAGCTCGGGACGGCGGTCGGCCTCACTTTCCAGCAGATCCAGAAGTATGAGCGGGGCTCCAACCGTATCGGCTCCAGCCGCCTGTTCGAGTTCGCCAAGGTGCTGGACGTGCCGGTGTCGTATTTTTTCGATGAGATGCCCTCCAACGCGCTGGCCGGCCGTCCCATGTCGGGCCGCGGCAAGAAGGGCGGTTTCGGCGAGGCCGGTACGCCGTTCGAGCAGGAGAAGGATCCGCTCATCAAGCGCGAAACCCTGGAACTCGTGCGTGCTTACTACAAGATCGGCGAGAGCCGCGTGCGCAAGCGCATCTTCGAGATGGTGAAGGCCGTCGGCGCGGCCAGCCATGCCGAGACGGTGGGCGCGCGGAAGGGCCGGCAGGCCCGAGCCTGAAGGTCGCAGAAATCGCCGTGCGATCCTCTTGATTTTCACCGGCTTTTGGCGTTTTTAACGAACCGCGACCCCGATGGGCGGGGTCGCCGCGGACGGATTTGGACGACTTGCCACCGCGAAAATAAAGGCTAAGCCGGCCGTTGGCGGAAGCACCGCCCTGCCCGGAGTCCAGTGTGAACTTTGGGAGGGATCTTTGGCGCTCAAGGACTACATCTTCACCAGTGAGTCGGTTTCGGAAGGCCATCCGGACAAGGTCGCGGACCAGATTTCCGATGCGATCCTGGACGCGTTCATCGCCAACGACGTGAAGCTCGGCCACGCCGACGACAGCCACGCCAACACCCGCCTGGGCTGCGAGACGCTGGTCACCACCAACAAGATCGTCGTCGCCGGCGAAGGCCGCGCCTCCGAGCCGTACATGAAGAAGTACGGCAAGCACACCGTCGTGAACCGTGAGGCGATCGGCGAGATCGCGCGCAACGTCGTGCGCGACATCGGCTACGACCAGGACGGCTTCTCGTTCCATGGCGCCGACGTCGAGGTTCTGCTGCACGGCCAGTCGCCCGACATCGCGATGGGCGTCGATGCCAAGAAGAAGGGCGGGAATCTCGGCGAGCAGGAAGGTGCCGGCGATCAGGGCCTGATGTTCGGCTTCGCCTGCCGCGACAGCGAGGAATACGAGAAGGGCTCGTTCATGCCCGCTCCGATCTTCTTCTCGCACAAGATCCTCGAAGTGTTGAGCAAGGCCCGCCGCTCGGGCGAGCTCGGCGACCTGCAGCCCGACGCCAAGAGCCAGGTGACGGTGCGCTATGTCGATGGCAAGGCCGTCGGCGCGACCAAGGTCGTGGTCTCGACCCAGCACCGCGAAGCCAACAAGAAGGGCAAGAAGTACAACTCGGGCATGATCCGCGAGATGATCGCCGGTCACGTCGAGAAGTCCCTGCCGAAGGGCTGGATGCCCAAGAAGGCAGCCGACTTCTTCGTCAACCCGACCGGCAACTTCGTCGTCGGCGGTCCCGATGGCGATTGCGGCCTCACCGGCCGCAAGATCATCGTCGATACCTACGGCGGTTTCGCGCCGCACGGCGGCGGCGCCTTCTCCGGCAAGGATCCGACCAAGGTCGACCGTTCGGCTGCCTACGCCGCGCGCTACCTCGCGAAGAACGTCGTGGCCGCCGGTCTCGCCGACCGCTGCCTGATCCAGGTCGCCTACGCGATCGGCGTGGCCGACCCGATGTCGCTCTACGTGAACACCGAAGGCACCGGCAAGGTCGACGAGCGCAAGCTCGAGAAGGTCCTGTCCGATCTCTTCCCGCTGCGTCCGACCAACATCCGTCGCTCGCTGCAGCTCAACAAGCCGATCTACCAGCGCACCGCGGCCTACGGCCATTTTGGCCGCAAGCCCGAGAAGGACGGCGCCTTCTCCTGGGAGCGCACCGATCTCGTGGCCGAGTTGAAGCGCGCCTTCGGCGCCCGCTAGGCTCCGATCCTTCGAAAAGCAGGGCGCGCATCGCAGGATGCGCGCCTTTTGCTTTAGGGAATGCCCCTAGATAATTGAATCCAAGGGCATTTCTGATACCCTTGGCGAATGGCCCCTCTCGAGAACGGCGGCTTCCAGCAGCCCGGATGGGACGATGCGGGCCATCTCCGCGTCGATTCCCTCATGAGGGCGCTGCTCTACATCGCCCAGCAGGTCGGCCGTCCGGTCAGCGAAGCCGATGTCCGCCGCCTCGTGGCCGTTCCCGCGTCCGGCCTCGACGAAGCCTCCTTCCTGACGGTGGCGACGCGGCTCGGCCTCGAAGGCGAGACGATCGATCTTGCCGCCCGGCCGTTCGACGAACTGCAGCTCCCCTTCGCCATCGTCGGGGCCGGCGGCGTGGCCCATGTCGTGGTCTCGGGCCGCGCGAACAGCTGGACCGTTCTCGATGTCGTCGAGGGACGGGTCTGGCAATCGACGGCTGGGGAGGCGCGTGCCCTTGGCGTGCGTGCCCTGTTGCTGCGTCCTCCCCTGGGGCCGCGCCCGTCGGAACAATGGTATGCGCCGCTCTGGGCGCGGGTGCGGCCGGTCGTGGTCAAGCTCGCCGCAGCCTCCTTCTTCATCAACGTGCTCGGCCTTCTCACGCCTCTCTTCATGATGCTGGTGGTCAACGCGGTGATCGGCGGCCATGCGCCTGACGGGATCTGGCCGGTAATGGCGATGCTCTGCGCCGGCATGCTGGTTGCCTACACCGCCGATTTCGGTTTGCGCGTCGCGCGCGGGTGGCTGTCGGCAAGGACCGGTGCACGTCTCGATGCATTGATGAGCGCCGAGGTGCTCCATCATCTGATGGCGCTGCCTTTCCGGCATTTCGAACGGACCCCGTCGGGCGTCATCGCCGAACGCCTGCGCCAGCTCGACGTGTTGCGCGGCTTCTTCACCGGCCAGATGCCGGTGCTGGCGATCGACCTGCTGTTCGTCGCGATCTTCCTCGTCGCCACCTTCGCGATCAGTGCGACGCTCGGCCTCGTCGCGGCGCTGGCCATCCCGGTGCTGGTCGGCGTGTCGCTCGCCGGCCATCGCGCACAGCGGCGGCTGGCCGACGAGAATTTCCAGGCGCTCGCGGCCAAGAGTTCGACGCTCACCGAGACCGTCACCAATGCCGCCACCATCAAAGCGCTGGGCCTCGAAGCGGAGGTCGAGAGGCGCTGGCAGGCCAGGGTGGAGCAATCGGCCCGCACCAGCCTGCGCGCCAGCAACCTCGCCAACCTCGCCGCCAGTGCCTCAGGCACGCTGCAGCTCGTCGCGTCGCTGGTGATCGTCATGATCGGCGTCGGCGAGATCGCCGATCATCGCCTGACGATCGGCGCGCTCATCGCGGCCAACATGCTGGCCGTTCGCGCGCTGCAACCGATGCGCCAGCTCGCCGGCGCCTGGCATCAGCTTCAGGCGGTGGGCGCCGCCTTCAAGCGCATCGACGAGCTGATGCGCGAGGCGCCCGAGGCACCGCCGGGCGAATTCGCACCGATGCCCGCGCTGGTGGGCGACATCGCGCTGGAGCGCGTCACCTACCGTGCCCACGATCGCGGACAACCGATCCTGCGCGAGACCGATCTCGCGATCGCGGCGGGAGAGATCATCGGTCTCGTGGGGCCGTCGGGCTCGGGCAAGACGACCATCGCCAATCTCGTGCAGGGCCTCGTCAGTCCGAGCGACGGCCGCGTGCTGGTCGACGGCACCGACATCGCCCACATCTCGCCGGCGCAATTGCGGGCGCAGATCGGCGCGGTTCCGCAGGACCTGCAGCTGTTCACCGGCTCGGTGCGCGAGAACATCGCCATGGGCGTCGCGGACAAGGATCCCGGCCGCGTTGTCGCCGTCGCGCGGTTCGTGGGCGCCCATGACTTCATCCAGCGCCTGCCGAAGGGCTACAATACCGTGCTGGGCGAACGCGGGCAGGGCCTCTCGACGGGACAGCGCCAGTTGCTCTGCATCGCGCGGGCGTTGATCCGCAATCCGCGCATCCTGATCCTCGACGAGGCCACCAGCGCGCTCGATCCCGCCACCGAGGAGCAGCTGCTGCGGCAGCTCAAGGCCAACTCGCGCGGCCGCACCGTCATCATGATCACCCACCGCCTCGCGCCGCTCGCCATCGCCGATCGCGTGGCGCTGGTCATGGATGGCCGGGTCGAAAGGGTCGGGCCGCCGACCGAGGTGATGGCCTATGCGCGCATCCGCATGGCCGAGGCCAGCCGTGGACAGGCGCCGGGCGGCACCGCTTCCACCCCGTCTCGCCCGATGCCCGGCTGAGCCTCGGGCCCTCGATACCCGGTGGAGCCTCAGGCGAAGTCGACGAACTCGGGATCCTCGAGACGCGACAGCCGCTCCGCCGCGAGGCGCGCGCAATCGATGAGCAAGGCCTTTCGCCGCGCCGCGGCCACCGGATGGCGCGCGGGATGGCGCAGGATCTCGCCGCCATAGGCATCGGCCACGATGAGGCCGACCTCGTCGGGAATCAGCGACTGCGGGAAGTCGACCGGCACGGCAAAGTAGAGCTGGTCGCACCAGGCGAGATAGTCCGGCCACTTCTGGTCGACGCGCCAATCCTCGATCGAAGACTTCACCTCGACAATGGTGAGCTCGCCGCTGCCGGCGATCGCCATGATGTCGGCGCGGCGCCCATCGGGCAGCGGCAGTTCGCGCAATACGGTACGGCCGGTCTGGCGCATCAGGCGGCAGGCGCCGCGGCAGACCGCGAGGGTGATGTCAGGGCGCGTCTGGCGCGCGACGGCCGGCGGTTCCACGGCGGGCCACGTCAGCGGCGAACCGGTACGAGGCGCGGCGGACCTTCGTCGAGCGGAAGCTCGGAGGTCGGCTTGAACGCCTGGGCCAGGGCCTCGCCGCGCTTGCGATCGCGGTCCGATACCTTGTCTCCCGCCTTCTCCCGGACGGCGCGCGCCTCCGGATGACCGCCGCGCTCCGCGAGGAACAGCCACTTGAAGGCTTCCACCGGATCGCTCGTGCCGGCGCTGCCGGTGAGCAGCATGACACCCAGCGCCTGCTGCGCCTCGGGCAGTCCCTGCTGCGCGGCGCGGCCGTACCAGAACTGGGCCTGGACCGGATCGCGCGGCAGGCCGGACCCGGCGAGGTAGGCATTGGCGAGCTTGAACTGGCCCGACGGCACGCCGGCATTGGCTGCCGCCTGGTACCAGCTGATCGCCGATTGCAGGATCTTCTCGTTGGCGGCCTTGTCACGCGTCGCGGGTGTGCGCACCGCCATGTCGCCCAGCGCCAGCGCCGCTTCGGGCACACCGTTCTGCTGGGCCTGGACCAGCCAGCGTTGCGCCGCGGCCGGATCCTGCTTCACCCCAGACCCATCGGCCAGGGCCAGGCCGTAACGCAGGGCGGCCAGCATGTGGCCCTTTTCGGCGGCCCTGCGAAAAAGATCGGCGGCGCGCGTCGGATCGGCGGAGGCAGGGGGCGCATTCTCCGCCATGGCGCGGCCCAGCGCGTAGGTTGCGTAGACATCGCCGTCGGCGGCGGCCTGTTCCAGCCAGGCACGGGCCTGGATCAGGTCGCGCGGGACGCCCTGGCCCCGCAGGTAGATCAGGCCGAGATTGAGCTGGGCGCGGCGATGGCCCTTGGCTGCCGCCTTTTCGAACAGCTCCACGGCGCGCGCGGGATTGCGCGGCACGCCTGCATCGCCGTTGACGAAGACGAGGGCCAGCCGGTGCTGGCCTTCCGCCGATCCGGCCTCGGCCGCCCGCTGGATCAGTCTCAGGCCGTCGGACTTGGCGCCGCGTTCGATGAGGATCGCGCCCAGCCACGCTTCGGCGTCGGCATTCTGCGAACCCAGCGCTCGCAGCGCCTGCTCGGCGGTCGCGGTATTGCCCTGTCGATACGCCATGACCGCGGGGCGCAAAGGAGCGGCCACGTCGGAGGCATCGGCGGGTTGGGCTTGTGCGGCGGCGCCCGTGGCAACGAGTGCCGCGGCGAGCGCCAGCCGCGCCGCGATCATTTCGTCTTGAACGTGTAGGCGAGCGCCGCGGCCTTCGCCTTCTCGATCTCGTCGGCCGGAAGCTCGCGCGCCGCCTGCTCGAGCGCCAGGTTGGCGTTGGGCACGTTCCAGCGCTCGGCGATCGCGCACCACTTGTAAGCCTCGAAGAGGCTCTTCGGCACGCCCTTGCCCTCGGCATAGGCGCCAGCCAGTGGAATCATTGCCGGGAGATAGCCGCGCTCGGAGGCATCCAGCAGCAACGGAGTCGCCTTGCTGATGTCGAACAACTTCGATTCGGCGTTGCCATAGATGTAGAGGCCCAGAAGGAACTGCGCACGCGGATCGCGCTCCTTGGCGAGGACCTGCAATTCCTTCTCCGCCGCCACGGGATCTCCCGCCTGCAGCGCCTTGACCGCTTCTTCCATGCCGGCGGCAGCGGGCTGGGCCAAGGCGGCCAGCATCAGGGCGGCCCCGGCGAGGGGCAAGAGGGCGCGGGCGGAACGAACGAAAGGCACGGACAGGCTCCCGGATGGCGCGGCGGGTATTGGCGGAACAACGGATCATCTAGCATGGAATTGAGGCCGAAACACGAAACCCGGCAGGCGCGGACCGGGAAGGACGAGGGGAAACAATGCTCGAGAAACTTGCGGGCCTGGTGAACGACGACGAGGCTCTGGTGCGTCGGGGACGTCATCTGACGGGCGCGTTCCTGGTCGAAGCGCGTCCCCGGTCCTGGCTGGTCCATGTGCTGCGGGGGCGGATCGAGAAGGTCGAGGAAGGGCCGTTCGTCATGCCGTCGTGGCGCTTTGCCCTGCGCGCCGAAGAGGCGGACTGGCAACGATTCTGGCTCGCGCGCCCGGCGCCGGGCGACCACGACCTGCTCGCTCTGGTGCGGCGGGGCCTGATGAAGTTCGAAGGCGACCTGCAGCCCCTTATGGCCAACCTGCTCTACCTGAAGGCGGTGCTCGAAGCGCCGCGGGCGCTGGCTCCTTCGAACGGGGTGGCGCAATGACTTCCGCGCTCGAAGCAATCGTCGGCCGCTATCTCTCGCTCGAGTTCGAGGGCCGGCGCTACCGGATCTATTTCGAGGAGGCGGGCGAGGGGATACCGCTGGTCTGCCTGCATACGGCTGGTTCCGATGGCCGGCAGTATCGCGGTGTCCTGAACGATCCCGAAGTGACGAGGAATTTTCGGGTCATCGCCTTCGACATGCCGCGGCACGGCAAGTCCTCGCCGCCGCACGGTTTCGAGCGCGAGGAGTATCGTCTGACGCGGGATTTCTACACCGCGTTCGTCATTGCCTTCGCCGATGCCTTGTCACTGGACCGACAAGGTCGACGGCGACCTTCGCCAACGAATCGCGGGTATCGACACGCGCCGCTGCCCCCTGTTCCTGCTGACCGGGGAATACGACTATTCCTGTTCGCCGGCCGAGACCGAGGAGGTCGCCTCGATGGTGCCGGGCGCGACATGCATCATCATGCCAGGCCTCGGGCATTTCCCGATGAGCGAGGATCCCGATCGTTTCCTCCGGCACCTGAGGCCGGTTCTCGATCGAATACAGAACCCAGGATAATTGCACCAGGAAGCGGCCATGCCAGACGCTTCCAGTGCGCGCTGCCTATTGAAAAACTTGGTGAAAGCCGCGATTCCCGCCTAATGTGCGCGATCCCTGCATTCCCTTTTTCGACTATCTGGCGCTGGATTCTTGTAGGAATTATTGAGCTTTTACTCGACAGTCCGGACGCAGATATGCAATTTTGCAACTAACTGTCGCGTGAGGGCGCTGTTACAGTCTCTTCATGAGGTCGCTACCGGCCTCAAATTGCACCGCTGAAGGTTTTTGACGACGACCAAGAGGCAGCGCTTCGACCCAGCGCTCCAACCCAAGAATTCACACAGCCCGCCGGCGGCCTCCCAAGCCGCTCATCGAAGCCCCTTCCCACACACCCCAAGGCTTCGATACCCCACACCCAGGCGGGCTTATAAGGAAGGCCGGTCGTTCCCCAAGCGACCGGCCTTTCGTATTTCTGGCGTCTTCAAATTCTTGTCCGGAAGTCGGAACGGAGCGGAACATCATCAGGACAGTTTCGTATATTGCGGCGGAAATGCAATGTCAGATCAGCAAAAATGCCTATCTGGAAGTTGATAAATGCAGGCAAATAGGGATTTTAGATAATTTAGATATGCATTTTTGCAAGTTACGGGAAATACCGGGGGTGCTAAGTTTTTGATAGGACAACTTGCCCAGTCGGTTTCCATGAAGATTGTCGGATTCCCCGTTGATGTTTCGCACTCGCAGGATAGCCGCATCGTCCGAGGGGAGCGGATCCGACAGTCGCTGATCCAGACGACCCTCGATCTCATCCAGGCCGGTGACGTAGAGCCCAGCTCAGGTGTCATCGCCGCCATTGCCGGAATTCCCGGATCCACCCTCTTCCAGCATTTCCCCAATCTCGCGGACCTCTATGAGGCCGCGTTCGATCTGTCGGTCAGCCGCGCCTTCGATCCCGATCGTCCCGTGGACCGGGCGGTGCCGCTGTCCAGGCGCGCGGCGTTGCTCGTGTCGGACCGGGCCCAGACCTTCGAGCAATGGCTGCCGGTCTGGCACTTCGCCGAGCGCGTGCGGAGTGTGGCGCCGGCGGTAAGCCTCGGGATCGCGCATCTCCGCCGGCTGCTCCGGGAACGTGTCGCGGTCTGGTTTGCCGTCGAACTGGACGCTCTCGAACCCAGGGCGCGCGAGCCGGTTCTCGATTCCCTTGATGTCGCCTTTGGATTCGAGCGCTGGATGAACATGCGCGACCGGCTGCGTCTTTCGCCGATGAATGCTTCGCGTACGTGGCGCTTCGAAGCGGAGTCGACCGTCCAGCGAGCTTTTACCGAGCCCGGCCACAGCGGCGCGGCCGCCTGAGCGGCGGAGTCTTTCCCGCCAAAAAAAGGCGGCGGTATGAACCGCCGCCTTGGGTTTCTCCGAAACCGTCTCTCGAAGCCGGCAGGCGCCTAGTTGGCCTTGGCCTGGAACTTCTGATGGCAGGCGCCGCAGGTCTTGCCGGTATCGGCGAAGGCTGCCGCGAGGGCTTCGGCGTTGCCGGAGCCGGCGGCCGTCGCGAGCTTGTCGTAGGCGGCATCGGCATTCTTGCTGGCAGCCTCGAAGCCGGCCCAGTCGGTCCAGATGGCCGGAAGGGCCCGCGTTTCGCCCTTGTCGGAGCCGGCCGGGAACATCTTCACGAAGGCCGCCTCGAGCGTCTTGAGCTTCGCGGCCTGCTCGACCGCGCCGGCGGTCGGGCCCTTGGCATCGACGATCGCCTTGATAGCGCGCATCGCGGCCGCCGTTTGCTTGCGGTTCTCCTTGCGCTGGGCAATCACGTCGCCCTGGGCCATCGCGATCGTCGCGCCGCCCACCATCGCACCGGCCGCCAGGGCGCCGATCAACGCCACAACCAAAGTCTTCCTCATACGACCATCCCCTTTGAATTACGGTCGGCCGACAATTTATGTCTCGCCGAAGAGTATTTGTTGCAGAGGTTGGCGCGGAAAGCGAACGGGCAGGTGGGCCGCGAGCCATCACGACTGCGTGTGGTGGTGTGGCGTAATCCCTGCCCATCGGGCGCGCGGTTCGACTATGCTTGCCGCCTGCACAGGAGATGACGACCGATGCCGGGCAAGAACGACAAGATCCTCGTCTGGGACGTTCCCGTCCGGTTGTTCCACTGGCTGCTCGTGATCCTCATGGCCACGTCCTATTTCAGCGGCCGCGCCGGCGGCGACTGGATGCAGCTTCACTTCTGGTCGGGCTACGCCATCCTGACGCTGATTCTCTTCCGCATCGTCTGGGGCTTCGTCGGGAGCAGCACCGCGCGTTTCTCCAGCTTCCTGAAAGGCCCCGGAGCGGCGCTCACCCATGTCGCGCACCTCTTCCGCAAGGAAGGACCGCGCGACATCGGCCATAATCCGATGGGGGGCGCCATGGTCGTCGTCCTCATCTTCGCCGTGCTGGCCCAGGTCGTGGCCGGCCTTTTCACGGCCGACACCGACACCGGCATGGTGAACGGGCCGCTGGCCCTCAAGGTCGCGGACAAGTGGGTCGAGCGCGCGACCGCCTTCCACGAATGGTGGATCAACGTGCTGCTCATCCTGGTCGCGATCCATGTCGCGGCCGTTGTCCTCTATCTCGTCTGGAAGCGGCACAATCTGGTCGGGGCCATGATCACCGGCCGCAAGCGGCTCGACCAGGCGGTGGAGCCGGGCGCGCCCGCGCCCCGTCTCGGCTTCGCCTCGGGCCGCCTTGCGATGTCCGTCCTGCTGGCCTGCGCCGCTCTGGTCTACTTCATCGTGCGCGCGGGCGGCTGACCTGCTCGCATGGCCTTGCTGGCCTGAAACCGCCCCTCTAGGGTGGTTTAAACAACAGTGAAATTTGGATTTTGCACCATGAAATTTACCGGTACCGCTTCCTACGTTGCCAGCGACGACCTGCGCGTTGCCGTTAACGCGTCCATCTCGCTGCAGCGTCCCCTGCTCATCAAGGGCGAGCCGGGCACCGGCAAGACCGTGCTGGCGCACGAAGTCGCCAAGGCGCTGAACGCCCCGATCATCGAGTGGCACATCAAGTCGACGACCAAGGCGCAGCAGGGCCTCTACGAGTACGACGCGGTCTCGCGACTGCGCGACAGCCAGCTCGGCGACGAGCGCGTGAAGGACATCGGCAACTACATCAAGCGCGGCAAGATGTGGGAAGCGTTCACGTCCGAAACGCGCCCGATCCTGCTGATCGACGAGATCGACAAGGCCGACATCGAGTTCCCGAACGACCTGCTGCTCGAGCTCGATCGCATGCAGTTCTACGTCTACGAGACACAGCAGACGATCAAGGCCGAGCAGCGCCCGATCGTGATGATCACCTCGAACAACGAGAAGGAACTGCCGGACGCCTTCCTGCGCCGCTGCTTCTTCCACTACATCCGCTTCCCCGATCGGGAGACGATGACGCAGATCGTCGACGTCCACTTCCCCGACCTGCAGCGCAACTTGCTGCGTGAGGCGCTGAACGTGTTTTACGACATCCGCGAAGTGCCCGGCCTCAAGAAGAAGCCGTCGACCTCCGAGCTGCTCGACTGGCTGAAGCTGCTGATGGTCGAGGACATGTCGCCGGAGTCGCTGCGCTCCAAGGACAGCAAGCAGCTGATCCCGCCGCTGCACGGCGCGCTGCTGAAGAACGAGCAGGACGTGCACCTGTTCGAGCGTCTGGCCTTCATGGCGCGGCGGGAGCAGCGCCAGTAGTTATTGCTGAGAGGAGAACGCGATGTTCATCAACTTCTTCCTCGAGCTGCGCAACGCCAAGCTGCCGGTCTCCATCAAGGAATACCTCGCCCTGATGGAAGCGATGGACAAGGGAGTCGCCGACTACAGCGTCGACGACTTCTACTATCTGTCGCGCGCCGCGCTGGTGAAGGACGAGCGCAACCTCGACAAGTTCGACCGCGTGTTCGGTACCGTCTTCAAGGGTCTCGAAGCGCTGCCCGCCGAGGGCGTCGCCGCCGAGATTCCCGAGGAATGGCTGCGCAAGCTCGCCGAGAAGCTTCTCACCGAAGAGGAGAAGAAGCAGATCGAATCGATGGGCGGCTGGGAGAAGCTCATGGAGACTCTGAAGAAGCGTCTCGAGGAGCAGCAGAAGCGGCACCAGGGTGGCAGCAAGTGGATCGGCACCGCCGGCACCTCGCCGTTCGGCGCCTACGGCTTCAATCCCGAGGGCGTGCGCATCGGCCAGGACAAGGGCCGCGAGGGCCGCGCCGTCAAGGTCTGGGACAAGCGCGAGTACAAGAACCTCGACGACACGGTCGAGATCGGCACGCGCAACATCAAGATCGCGCTGCGCCGCCTGCGCAAGTTCGCGCGCGAGGGCGCCGAGGTCGAGCTCGACATGCCCGACACGATCCGCTCGACCGCGCGCAACGCGGGTTATCTCGACATCAAGATGGTGCCGGAGCGGCGCAACAAGGTGAAGCTGCTGCTGCTGTTCGACATCGGCGGCTCGATGGACGCGCATATCCGCGTCTGCGAGGAGCTGTTCTCGGCGGCCCGCTCGGAGTTCAAGCACCTTGAATTCTTCTACTTCCATAACTGCCTCTACGAGAAGCTGTGGAAGGACAATCGCCGCCGCCACGTCGACACCTTCTCGACGCAGCAGATGCTCCATACCTATCCGCCGGACTACAAGGTCCTGTTCGTCGGCGACGCCTCGATGAGCCCCTACGAGATCGCCTATCCGGGCGGCTCGGTGGAGCACTGGAACGAGGAGTCGGGGCAGACCTGGATCCAGCGCGTGTCCGACACCTACCGCAGCATGGTCTGGCTGAACCCGGTGCCCGAGCGGCACTGGAGCTACACGCCGTCGATTCAGCTGCTGCAGCAGTTGAGCGGCAACCGCATGTTCCCGCTGACCCTGGGCGGCCTCGACAGCGCGATGAAGGAACTCAACAAGTAGACAAAGCCGGGGCGCGCCACTGGAGTTGCGCCCCGGCAAAGAAAGGGAGAAAACGAAGATGAAGACCGGCCCGGCCGTCGCCGAAATACTGAAGCGGGAAGGGGTCGAGTATCTCTTCGCTTATCCCGTCAATCACCTGATCGAACACTGCGCCGCGATCGACATCCGGCCGATCATCGTGCGCCAGGAGCGCATCGGCCTGCACATGGCCGACGCCATGTCGCGCCTGACCAAGGGCCGCAAGATGGGCGTGTTCTGCATGCAGAGCGGCCCGGGCTCGGAGAATGCCTACGGCGGCGTGGCCCAGGCGTTCGGCGAATCGGTGCCGCTGCTGGTCATCCCGGCCGGCTATCCGCGCCGCATCGCGCACGTGCCGCCGAACTTCAATTCGACCATCACCATGGCGCACGTCGCCAAGCATGCCGAGCCGATCACCTCCGGCGCCGACATCGAGAACATCATGCGCCGGGCCTTCAGCCTGCTGCGCAATGGCCGCGGTGCGCCGGTCATCATCGAATTTCCGGCGGAGGCCAATGTCGAGGAGGCGCCCGAGCCCCTGACCTACGTGCCGGTCGTCGCGACCAAGTACGGTCCCGATCCGGCCGCGGTGAAGGAAGCCGCCAAGGTGCTGGTCGAGGCCAAGCGCCCGGTCATCTATGCCGGTCACGGCGTGCACTGGGCCGAGGCCTATGACGAGCTGAAGGAGTTGGCCGAGCTGCTGGCGATTCCGGTCTGCACCTCGCTGCAGGGCAAGAGCAGCTTCGACGAGACCCATCCGCTGTCGCTGGGCTCCGGCGGCCGCGCCTATCCGAAGCAGGTTCGCTACTTCCTCGACAATTGTGATGTGCTGTTCGGCATCGGCTGTTCCTTCACCGAGACGAACTTCGGCATCTCGATGCCGAAGGGCAAGACGGTGATCCACACCACGCTCGATCCCAACCACCTGAACAAGGACGTGCGCGCCCAGTACGGGCTGATCGGCGACGCCAAGCTGGCGCTGCGCGCCATGATCGACGAGTGCAGCAGGCTCGTCGGCGGGAAGAAGCGTGACGCCGCGCCGGTCGTGGCCGAGATCAAGCCGATGGCCGACGAGTGGCTGAACGAGTGGATGCCGAAGCTCACCAGCAACGACGCGCCGCTCAGCCCCTATCGCGTGCTGTGGGACCTGCAGCACACGGTCGACAAGGCGAACACCATCATCACCCACGATGCCGGCAGCCCGCGCGACCAGCTCTCGCCGTTCTGGAAGACGACCGCGCCGCACACCTACATCGGCTGGGGCAAGACCACTCAGCTGGGCTACGGCCTCGGCCTCGCGATGGGCGCCAAGCTCGCCTGCCCGGACAAGCTCTGCATCAACGTGTGGGGCGATGCCGCCATCGGCTTCACCGGCATGGACTTCGAGACGGCGGTGCGCGAGCGCATCCCGATCATGTCGATCCTGCTCAACAATTTCTCGATGGCGATCGAATTGCACATCATGAAGGTGTCGACCGAGAAGTACCGTTCGACCGACATCTCGGGCGACTATGCCGCCATGGCCAAGGCCTTCGGCGGCTACGGCGAACGCGTGACCCGGCCGGAAGACATCATCCCGGCGATCAAGCGCGGCATCGAGCAGACCAGGAAGGGCGTGCCCGTCCTGCTCGAGTTCATCACCTCGAAGGAAGTGACGATCTCGACGCCGAAGTAAGACCTGTGAAGTAGCACACGGACTGTCGTCATAAGGGGCGGCCGGGACCTTTCCCGCCGCCGGGAAAGGTGCTTCGCTGGCGGCATGGCGAAGATCCTCATGCCAACGGAAGAGCACGACGTCGCTACGCACGACGGTCTCTGGATGAGTCCCGTAGACGCCGAGCGCGTCACGGGCTGGACCTTGAAGCCCGAAGGCATGTGCCGCGACGATCTGTGCGTGCCGCTGCCGGCATCGGCGATCGCTCCCAACGAAGTCGATCTGCAAGCCTTCTGGACGAAGCTCGGCGGCCCCGTGGTCGCGAGCGAAGCGCGCGACGTGTGGGCACTCGGTGCGCCGCCCGAGGAACGCAACGCCGCGCTCGAAGGCCTCGAAGCGCCGGACTTTGTCCTGCCGGACCTCGACGGCGTGCCGCGATCGCTGTTGCAGTTGCGCGGCCGCAAGGTGTTCCTCGCCACATGGGCCAGTTGGTGAGGCTGCCGGTTTGACTTGCCCGTGTGGCAGGCCCTCTATGAAGAACTGAAGGACAAGGGTTTCATGGTCGTGGCCGTGGCGCAGGAGAGTCGTGGCGCCGAGCATGCCCGTCCGTGGATCGAGCAGGCGAAGTCGTCCTACTGGCAGCTGATCGATGCCGAGCATCGCCTGGAAGACCTCTACAATCTCGTGAACGTGCCGCAGGCGATCTGGATCGACGAGCAGGGCCGCATCGCGCGGCCGCCGGAGAATGCCGGTTCGACCGATCATTTCCGGCGCATGGATCTCAAGACGCGCACGATGAGCCCGGAAGACCAGGCCGAACGCCTCGCCGCGCGACAGGCCTATCTCGACGCGATCCGCGCGTGGGTGACGAGCGGTGCGCATGCGCTGCCGGCCGAGGAAGCGCGCGCAAACCTGCCGAAGGTGACGCCGGAGATCGCCGAGGCGCGGACGCGTTTCCGGCTGGGCGTCTGGCTGCGTGCGAACGGCCGCGCGGCCGAGGGCGATCTGCAGATGGCGGAAGCGAGCCGGCTGCATCCCGAATCGTGGAGCCTGTGGCGTCAGGCGGCCGATCTCGACGAAGTCGGCAAGGCGTCGGGTCCTGATTTCTGGAAGCGTGTGCATGCGTTGGGCGATCGCCCCTATTACCCGCCACCAAAACTTTAGAGCTGCCGATGCGCCTCTCGTGGAACGACCTCGGGAAACCACGCGCTGACAAAGCCAATGGCAAGCGCGTGGAGATCACGGGCTTTGCCCTCGGGGCGAACCTGTGGGGCGGCAACGATCGCTTCCTCCTCATGGCCGAGCCCGGCTGCTGCCAGGGTTGCGTGCCCAACAATCCACTGGCAGTCGTGGAGGTGTTGGCGCGGCAGCAGATGAAGCCCGCCAACGGTACGTTGAAGCTGAGGGGGACCTGGCACGTCTCGTCCGAGGCCGGCGGCTGGCGGTACCAGTTGCACGACGCCGAGGCGGTGAAGGGCGTGACGCGCCGCATGCTGATGGCGGCGAGCCCGCTCTTCTGTCTTCCGGTGCCGGCGATGGCCCAGGCGACCGACGGCATGGCGGTCGACCTGCACAGTCATGCCGGCAATCTGCTGCAGACGAGCTTCGGTCGCGGCGCCTCCTCCCCCGTTGCCGAGCCGATGCGGCAGGGCGGCATGTCGGTGATCTCGCTGGCCGTCGTCTCGGACTCGCCGATCATCAAGCTCACCGACGGACGCCTGCGGCCCAGTCGCGATCCTCGCCCGGGAGAACTCTACGCCTTCAGCCAACGCTCGTTTCCGGCGCTGCATGCCCTGGCGCGCGAGCAGGGCATGCCGATCGTCCGCACGTCGGCCGATCTGCGTGCGGCGCGCGCGGGCCAGCCATCGCTCATCGTCGCCTCGGAAGGCGCCGACTTCCTCGAAGGCCGGATCGAGCGCCTCGATGAAGCCTATGAGCGCTGGGCGCTCCGCCATCTGCAGCTTACGCATTACCGGCCCAACGAGCTGGGCGACATCCAGACCGAGCCCGCCGTTCATGACGGTCTGACGACGTTCGGGGCCGAGGTCATCCGTCGCTGCAACACGATGGGCATCGTCGTCGACGTTGCGCACGGCACGTTCGAACTGGTGAAGAAAGCCGCCGCGGTCACGACAAGGCCGCTCGTCCTGTCGCATACGTCGCTCACTACTCGGCCCGCCGCCTGGACACGCCGCATCCTCCCCGATCATGCGAAGGCAATTGCGGCGACCGGCGGCGTGATCGGCATCTGGCCGGTCTCCTCCTACTTTCCGAACATCGTCGCCTATGCGACGGACGGGTTCGCGAGGATGGTCGACATCGTCGGCGTCGATCATGTCGGCCTCGGCACCGACCAGCTCGGCCTTGTCGGCGCGAGTGCGATGCCGAGCTACGCCGATCTGCCACAACTGGCCGCCGCCCTGCGCACGCGATTCAACGCGGACGAAACGGCAAAATTGCTGGGCGGAAACTTTCGGCGCGTTTTTGAAGCAAGCGTGCGCTGACGCATCAAACATCCGTGAGTGCAGCTCGGCTGCTAGGCGGTGAAGCGCCGCTCGGCTACGCTATTTCCATATTTCCGGAATAACGGGAGACTGGGATGGCTGTTCTCAACGTTAACGGCAAGGCGGTCGAATACACCGCCGACCCGAACACGCCGCTTCTCTGGGTGTTGCGCGAGCAGCTCGGCCTGACCGGCACCAAGTATGGCTGCGGTATCGCGCAATGCGGCTCCTGCACGGTGCACATCGACGGCGCCCCGGTGCGCGCCTGCCATGTCCCGGTGAACACGGTCGGCACCAAGAAGGTCGTCACCATCGAGGCGCTGGCCGAGAACGGCATGCTGAACAAGATCCAGAAGGCCTGGGTCGAACTCGACGTGCCCCAGTGCGGCTACTGCCAGAGCGGCATGGTGATGGCGGCGACGGCGCTGCTCGCTGCCAAGCCCAACCCGACCGATGCCGACATCGACGAGGCGATGACCAACATCTGCCGCTGCGGCACCTACCAGCAGGTCCGTGCCGCCATCCACGCCGCAGCGAAAGCCTGAGGGAGGGACGACTCATGATGATCCACACATCCCTCGGCCGTCGTGGCTTCCTGGTCAGCGGTGCGGCCGTCGCCGGCGGCTTCTCGCTCGGTTTCAAGCTCCCCTTCGACGATGGCGTGGCGCACGCCCAGACCGTCAAGGAAGTGAACGCCTGGGTCGTCATCCATCCCGACGACAAGGTTGTGATCCGCATTGCCCGCTCCGAAATGGGGCAGGGCACGCTCACCGGCCTCTGCCAGCTCGTGGCCGAGGAACTGGAATGCGACTGGAACAAGGTCGCCTGGGAGTATCCGACGCCGGGCGAAAATCTGAAGCGCAACCGGGTCTGGAAAAATTTCTCGACCGGCGGCAGCCGCGGCATCCGCGAAAGCCAGCAATATGTCCGCGAGGGCGGCGCCATCGCGCGCGAGATGCTGATCGCAGCGGCGGCCAAGCAGTGGAACGTGCCGGCCGGCGACTGCAGCGCCGCCAACAGCGTCATCACGCACAAGGGTTCGGGCAAGACGGTGACCTACGGCGCGGTCGCCGCGGCGGCCGCCGAACTCGAGCCACCCAAGGAAGTGAAGCTCAAGGATCCGAAGGACTGGAAGATTGCCGGCAAGCCGCTGAAGCGGCTCGACACGGTCGAGAAGGTCACTGGCAAGCAGCTCTACGGCATGGATCACACGATGCCCGGCATGCTGAACGCCACGGTGCGTGCCTGCCCGGTGATCGGCGGCAAGCTGAAGGACTTCGACGCCAGCAAGGCCGAGAAGATGCCGGGCGTGAAAAAGATCTTCGCGATCGACGGCAACGCCGTCGTGGTCGTGGCCGATACCTACTGGCAGGCCCGGACGGCGCTCGAGGCCGTCGCCACCAACTGGGACGTCGGCGATCTCGGCAAGGTCTCGACCGACACGATCAATGCGATGCTGAAGGAAGGCCTCGACGCCAAGGAAGCCTTCGTGGGCAACAAGGCGGGTGATGCGCAGAAGGCGATCGAGGGCGCGGCCAAGAAGGTCGAGGCCGTCTACAGCTTCCCCTACCAGCACCATGTCACCATGGAGCCGATGAACGCCACGGCGCGCTACACGCCGGAAAAGTGCGAGGTCTGGTGCGGCACGCAGAACGGCGAGGCGGCGCTCGCCGCGGCGTCGGAAGCGGCCGGCCTGCCGGTCGCCAAGTGCGAGGTCTACAAGCTGATGCTGGGCGGCGGCTTCGGCCGGCGCGGCCGCTCGGACTATGTCCGCCAGGCCGTGCTGGCGGCGAAGGAGATGCCCGGCACGCCGATCAAGCTCATCTGGTCGCGCGAAGAAGACATGACGCACTGCCAGTATCATCCGACCACGATGGCCAAGATGACGGCTGGTCTTGACGCCCAGGGCAACCTGGTCGGCCTGCACATCCGCATCTCCGGGCAGTCGATCCTGGCGTCGCTGCTGCCGCAGAACCTGGTGAATGGCATGGATCCGGCCACCTTCCAGGGCCTGATGCAGTCCGGCGCCGAGGCAACCTACGGCTACGACGTGCCGAACCTGCTGATCGACCATGCGATGCGCAATCCGCACATCACGGCGGGCTTCTGGCGCGGCGTTAACGTGAATCAGAACGCCGTTTACATGGAATGCTTCATGGACGAGCTGGCGGAAGCGGCGGGCCAGGATCCGCTCGCCTATCGGCTGAAGTACCTGAAGCCCAAGTGGGCGGCGGTGCTGAAGGCCGCGTGCGACAAGGCGGGCTATGGCAAGCCGCTGCCCGAGGGTCGCTTCCACGGCATCTCGCAGGTCATGGGCTATGGCAGCTATGTCGCCGGCGTCGCCGAGGTATCGGTGAGCCAGGACGGCCAACTCAAGATCCACAAGATCACCGCGGCCACCAACCCCGGCCATGTGGTCAACCCGGCGCAGATCGACCGACAGGTCGCGGGCTCCTTCGTCTACGGCCTGTCGGCGGCACTGTTCGGCGAGATCACCGTGAAGGACGGCGCGGTCGAGCAGACCAACTTCGACAGCTACAACGTGCTGCGCATGGATGAGATGCCGGACGTCGAGACGGTGCTCGTGCCGACCAACGACTTCTGGGGCGGCGTCGGCGAACCGACCATCGCCGTCGCGGCGCCCGCCGTTCTGAACGCGATTGCCAAGGCGACGGGCAAGCGGGTCCGCAATCTGCCGCTGATGCATCACGAGCTGAAGAAAGGCGCCTGATGGTCCGGTCGCTGCTGTCGGGCCTGGCTGGTATCGCACTGCTGGCAGGCCCGGTCTCGGCGGCCGACGCGCCGCCGGGCGCGAGTTCCTGCACGGGGTGCCACGCGCCGAAGAAGGTGGCGGATTCGGTGATCCCGCGTATCGCCGGCCGCAAGGCCGAGGATATCGTCACCTTCATGCGCGAGTATCGCAGCGGCGCCTGGCCCTCGAGCGTGATGGGCCGCATCGCCAAGGGCTTCGACGACCGGCAGACCGAGGCCATTGCGGCCTGGTTCGCCGCCCAGCCGGAGTAGGACGATGCGTTTCGCCCTACAGGCAGATCGTCGGTGGACAGGACGACGGCCGCACGACCCTGACGTCGCGGGCCATGACGACCTTGGTGACGTCGATCACGCCACCTTCCATGGCCGCTCCCTTCGTGAGATTGGTGCTGAGGAACAAGACGGTCCCTTCCGCGACGTTCAATTGCAGGGGCGTGATCGTCGCCAGCCAACCGGGGGTACGGTTGAATTCCTGCCAGCGGAAAACGTGATTGCCGGGAACGATGTCCATCACCATCACCTCGCCGGGATTGACGCTGCCGATCTTCACGTCGTCGATGAATACGTCGCCGGAGATGTAGTGCGGGCGAAAGGAATAGATCGGATAGCCGCCCCATTCGTTGCCGCTGAAGATGTAGAGCCGCGCGCGATCCGCAGGCGGCTTCGCGAGCGCTCTCACCATTTGGGAGTATTCGGGCGTCGCGAGTACGGGCGTCGCCCGGGGAATGCAGCCGGTGAGTCCCAGGCACAACAAGGCCGCCGTCGCGGCAAGCACCCAAATACGCCTCATGTCCGCAGCCCCCGTACGTCTTGTCGGAATTCGATTTCGACCGAAGATACGGGGTGCGTGGTTTGCTCGCAACACGGGCAAGTCCGTATGATTTTTAGCAGGAAAGGAGACGCGGCGTGAGAAGTGGTCGGCGCATGCTCCTGAAAAGTGCGTTGGCGGCGACGTTCGCGCCCGCGGTCGTGTCGGCGCAAGGCAAGGCCCGGGTCGTCGTGATCGGCGGCGGCTTCGGCGGCGCCACGGCGGCGCGCACGCTGAAGGCCCTGCAGCCCGCGCTCGACGTCACCCTGGTCGAGCCCAATCCCGTCTACACGTCCTGCCCGTTCAGCAATTCCGTGCTCGCCAACCTGCGCGAGATCGACCGGCAGCAGTTCGGCTACGCCGGCATCAAGGCCGCCGGCGTCACCGTCGCCCAGACCAGTGCGACCGCGGTCGATGCCGAAGCGAAGAGCGTGACCCTGGCCGACGGAAACAAGCTCTCCTACGACCGGCTGGTGATGACGCCGGGGATCGACTTCAACTGGGGCGCCATCTCCGGCTACGACGAAGCGGCAGCGCAGAAGATGCCGCATGCCTGGAAGGCCGGCGCGCAGACCGTGCTGCTGCGCCGGCAGCTGCAGGCCATGGAGGATGGCGGACTGGTCGTCATGTCGGCGCCGCCCAATCCCTTCCGCTGCCCGCCCGGCCCCTACGAGCGCGCCAGCCTGATCGCCTATTGGCTGAAGATCTGGAAGCCGAAGTCGAAGCTGCTGCTGCTCGATGCCAAGGATGCCTTCTCGAAGCAGCGCCTGTTCCAGAACGGCTGGGCCGAGCTCTACCCCGGCATGATCGAATGGGTCCCGCTCAGCCAAGGCGGCAAGGTGACGTCGGTCGACCCCGCGACGCTCACGCTCACGACCGAGTTCGCGAGCCACAAGGCTGCCGTTGCCAATGTGATCCCGCCGCAAAGGGCCGGCGCGATTGCGGCCCAGGCCGGCGTCGCCGACCGCACCGGCTGGTGCCCGGTCGAGCCCGTCGCCTTCGAATCGACGCTTCGGCCCAACATTCATGTGCTGGGCGACGCGGCGATCATGGGCGGCATGCCCAAGTCGGCCTTCGCGGCCAATGCCCAGGCCAAGGTCTGTGCCGCCGCGCTGGTGCGCCTGCTGGCCGGCGACAAGCCGCAGGAGCCGATCCTGATCAACACCTGCTACAGCCTCCTCGCGGCCGACTACGGCATCTCGATCGCGGGCGTCTATCGCCCGGACAAGGGCCAGCTCACCGATATTCCCGGTGCCGGCGGTACCAGCCCGCTCGTTGCCGTGGGCGGCCTGCGCGGGCAGGAGGCGCTCTATGCGTCGAGCTGGTTCCGCACCATCACCGCCGAGACCTTCGGGTGATGCGATGCGGATCCTCGTGGTCCTCGCTCTTCTGCTTATCGCGTGCCCCATCGCAGCCCAGCCGGTCACGCCGCAGATCGTCGACGATTCGATCCCCCGTTCGCTCACGGGCAAGCCAGGTGACGCCGCGCGCGGGCGGGCGATCGTCGCCAACCGCAGCGTCGGCCTCTGTCTCCTCTGTCATTCCGGACCGATCGCCGGGGAGCGCTTCCAGGGCGACATCGCACCGAGCCTGGCCGGTGCCGGCTCGCGCTGGACCGAGGGCCAGCTGCGCTTGCGCATCGTGGACGGGTCGCGTCTCAATGCCGACACGATCATGCCGGCCTATTACCGGACCGACGGCCTGCAGCGGGTCGCCCGTGCTTTCGAAGGCAAGACCCTCCTCTCCGCGGAGCAGGTGGAGGATGTGGTGGCCTATCTCGTTACGTTGAAGGATTGAATGGATCGACGTCGCTTCCTTGCCGGCACAGCCGCCACCGTTATCGTCCTGCCGCTCGTGCCCGCGTCAGCGACGCAGGAAGCCATGGCCGAGGCGATCCGAAGGGTTGTCGGCGCGGCGACGCCGATCGAGGGCCGCGTGAAGCTCGACGTGCCGCCCCTGGTCGAGAACGGCAATACCGTGCCGCTTACCGTGACGGTCGAGAGCCCGATGACCACGGCCGACTACGTGAGGGCGATCCATGTCTTCAACGAGAAGAACCCGCAGCCCAACGTCTTCTCCGCCCGCCTCGGACCGCGTAACGGCAAGGCCGTCGTCGGCACGCGCATCAAGCTGGGCGACAGCCAGCGCATCGTCGCCGTCGCCGAGACCAGCGACGGCAGGTTCTGGATCGCCGGCGCCGATGTGATCGTCACCCTGGCCGCCTGCCTCGAGGAGTCGACCTGATGTCGAACATCCTGGTGAACGCCCCCAAGACGGCCAGGCGCGGCGAGATCGTCGAGATCAAGGCGTTGATTCTGCATCCGATGGAGACGGGCTTCAGGCCCGGCCCCAACGGCCGCATCATCCCGCGCAACATCATCGAGCGGTTCACCGCGACCTGGAACGGCGCCGAGATCTTCGCGATGGAGATGTCGCCTGCGATCGCCGCCAACCCGTTCGTCTCCTTCTTCGCTCAGGCAAACGAGAGCGGCACGGTGATCCTGCGCTGGACCGGCGACGAGGGCTTCGCCGTCGAGGAGCGGGTCGCCATCGCCGTCGAATGACCCGGCGGCTGCTCGTCCTGGGGCTCGTGCTGGTGTTCGCCTCGTCCTGGGCGGTGGCGCAGGTCGCTGCGGACAAGCGGCGCTCCGGCTACCAGGACATGGGCGAGGCCCTGCAGAAGATGCAGGACGACGACACCGCCAATCCCGGCATGCTGTTCGTGCAGCTCGGCAGCCAGCTCTGGGCGAAGCCGGTGGGCGCCGAGAACAAGTCCTGCGCCGACTGCCACGGCGCCGCGGCAACCAGCATGAAGGGCGTCGCCACACGCTATCCGGCGATCCCGCAAGGCGCCGAAAGGCCGGTCGACCTCGAAGGCCGCATCAACCTCTGCCGCGCCGAAAACCAGAAGGCCGACCGGCTGCCGCCGGACAATCGCGACCTGCTGGCACTCGAAGCCTATGTAGCGCACCAGTCGCGCGGCATGCCCATCGCGCCGCCCTATGGTCCGATCCTCGACGCGTTTCGCGCGCAAGGCGAGGGGATCTATCGTCGCCGCCAGGGTCAGCTCAATCTCTCCTGCGCCATCTGCCACGACGACAATGCCGGCAAGAAGCTGGCGGGCATCGCCATCCCCGAGGCGCATCCCACGGGCTATCCGATCTATCGCCTGGAATGGCAGGCGCTGGGCTCACTGAAGCGGCGGCTGCGCAATTGCCTGGTCGGCATCCGTGCCGAAGCCTGGCCACTCGACGCGCCCGAATACGTCGCGCTGGAACTCTACCTCATGGAGCGCGCCAAGGGCCTGCCGCTCGAGACGCCGGCGGTGCGGCCTTAGACGTTGCTTCGATGGATCGAACGGCCGAAATAGCTGGCGTTCTTGAGGAGAGTGAAAGGTCCCTCGCTACGCTCGGGATGACGACTTTGTTGAATTCGCGCGGTGCGCCGATCAAGCAACCGGTGTCATCCCGAGCGTAGCGAGGGACCTTGCTTCATATGCGATAAGATCGTGGGAGATCGCGTCCCAATAATCGCGCATTGGGCCTTCGTCATGAGAGGGAGGTGAATTTTCTCCCGGCCGCGATCCTTGAAGCTAATCCTGCCGTCCGCATGGGCGGATTCGACCGACCGTTTCATTGCTGCTGTCATGACCCGGCCCGTAGAGTCCGGACATGCTCAGCCTCGCCAGCACCCTTGTCGCCCGGGCGGTGCGCCTGTTCCAGGCAGCCTACGAAGAGCCCGCTCTGTGGACGATCTCCGCGGAAGGTCGCGTCGTGGGCTCGCTGGTTTGCGAGGCGGGCGCCTGGCGAATTTCCTGGTTCAAGGGCGCCCATCCGCGGCTCGCGAGCTATGGCGGGCATGTCGACGGCGACGTCGACGCCCTCGCGGTCGTCCTCGGCGAGCGGCTGGGAGCTCCGGTTCGCCTGGAGTCGCTTCCGGTCTAGACTGACGGACCTCTGCTTACGGATATTGGGATCATGGATGCCATCGACAGGAAGATCGTGGCGCTCCTCCAGGAGGATGCGAGCCTCTCGCTTGCGCAGATCGCCCATCGGGTTGGCCTGTCGCAAAGTCCCTGCTGGAAGCGCATCCAGCGGCTGGAGAAATCCGGCGTCATCCTGAAGCGGGTGGCGCTGATCTCGCCGGAATCGATCGGCGTGGGGCTCACCGTGTTCGTGTCGATCGAGACCGGCGATCATTCCTCGGCCTGGCTCTCCAAGTTCGCCAGCACCGTCACCGCCATGCCGGAGGTGATGGAGTTTCACCGCATGGCCGGCGACATCGACTATATGCTGCGCGTCGCCGTTCACGACATGCAGGCCTATGACGCCTTCTACAAGAAACTGATCGACACGATGCCGCTCAAGAACGTGACCTCGCGCTTTTCGATGGAGAGGGTGAAGTCGACGACCGCCTATCCGATCGCGTCCGACCTCAAGCCCGTCCGTAAGCGCTAGCCGCGGGTCGTCCGGCGAGAAGCCGGTCGAGCGCGAGGCTGCCGGGGCCGAACTTGGCGAGATAAAGCAGCGCGACCGCCCAGACGCCGTGCGTGTCGAAGGCATTGGGATAGACGAAAATCTCGATCACCAGCGTCATGCCGAGCAGGGCCAGTGCGGCCGGGCGCGTGAAGAGGCCTAGGAAGAGCAGGATCGGCAGGCTGAGCTCCGCACCTGTCGCCATCCATGACGCTGCTTCAGGCGGAACGAGCGGCAGCCTGTACTCCTCGCGAAACAGCGCCAGCGTGGTCCCGCTGGCCCATCCCTCCAGCTTGAGCAGTCCTGATCGCAGGAAGATCGTGCCGATCGAGAGACGCGCCAGCGGCGCCATCAGTTCGTGCGGAATCCGCGCGAGGAGCATGTCGAGGCGTCGCAGCAGCACGATCATTCGGATATCCCCTTGAGCAAGCCGACGACGGCGCCGGCGCGGAAGAGCAGGGCGAGCGTCCGCGCAAGGTCGAGGCTGGCGGGCGCTTGGCCGATCGCCGTGCCGAGGGCGCGGCCCTCTCGGAGAGCTGCGATCAGAAGGTCGCTGCCGGGCGGCAGCACATTGACGAGAACGTCATCCTGCGGCCGTGTGATCAGGGCGATCTCGCCCGCATGGTCCGGCCCGATCCGCCGGGTTTCCGCGTCGAAGGTGTTGGTCGTCCAGATCGAGACGATGGGCCATGGCGAAGCGGCGACGGCAGTCGCGGGATGCAGTGTCAGCCGCGTGTCATGGAGGTCATCGGCCGCGAGGGTGGCGAGGCGATCGATCGCGACCGGAGTGGCATCCGCGGCGTGAAAGGCGCGATGGCGTGCCCATTCGAGGCGGGCGACGTCCGGCAGATAGGGCAGGTCAGCGGCGGGCTCGAAGACTTCCAGGAAAGACGCGAACCCGCCTCCGTATTCGGCCAGGACGGGGGAACGGGGAGGGTGCCGCTCGACGAACACGAGAGCGGTCGCTTCGAAGAACTCTTCACCGACGAGACGTTCGATGACGGTGAACTTCGCCTTCAGCGCCGCGACCAGGCTTGCCTTTACGTTGTTGCGATAGACGCTGAAGCGTCGTTCGCGCGAGGGGCCGGGCAGTCCGGCCACGGCAGCGGGCACCTGCAGGCGGGCCTGCAGCACGCCACGCCTGAAACTCTGTTGGGCGTGGGCGAGCGGGCGCATGTCAGGCGGCATGGGCACGCAACTCATCGCCGTGGCGGAGCACCGATTCGGCCTGCGCTACCTCCGCCTCCAGGATAGGCCAGGCCGGCACGTCGGCGTCCCATTCGATGAGCGTCGGCAGGGGGCCCAGTCGCTCGATCAGCCGGCGATGGAGGTCCCACACTTCGGGCGGCACGGACCGGTCGTGCGTATCGACGAGAAGGCATCCGTCGCTGTCTTGCAGCACGGCGTGGCCGGCGAGGTGGATCTCGCCGACATGCTCGACCGGGAAAGCGTCGAGATAAGCCAGCGGATCGAAGCCACGATTGGCGGCGGATACGACCACGTTGTTGACGTCCAGCAGCAGCCCGCAGCCGCTGCGCCGCGCAAGGGCGCCCAGGAACTCGGTCTCTTCCATCTCCTCGCCCTTGAAGCGCAGGTAGGTCGAGGGGTTCTCGATGAGGATTCGCCGGCCGAGGGCCGATTGCACTTCGTCGACATGCCGGATCACGAGCGCAAGCGTGGCGTCGTCGTAGGGAAGCGGCAGCAGATCGTTCAGGAAGACGCCGTCGTGCGTCGACCAGGCGAGATGCTCGGAGATCAAGAACGGCTGATAGCGCTCGGCCACCGCCCCTAGACGGCCGAGGTGGCCCGGCGTGAGGCCACCCGCCGATCCGATCGACAGACCGACGCCATGCAGGGATACCGGATAGAGAGCCCGCACGCGCTCGAGAAAGCGATGCGGCGGACCGCCGGCCCCCATGTAGTTCTCGGCATGCACCTCGAACCAGCCCACGTCGGGCCGGCCGTCGAGAATGTGCCGTTGATGCTGGGGCTTGAGCCCGGCACCCGCACGAGGGGAGCGATCCGCCGCCATGCCGCAGGTCCTTACATCGGCGCCAGGGTGCCCTTGCGCTTCATGCCGTCCTTCAGCGTGACTTCCATGGTTCCACACGAACCCTTGGCGACGTACTTCCAGGCCTTGGCGTCGTAGTCGGCCTTGGACTGGCCGGCGCAGGAGTTGTTGCCGGTGGCGGCGCAGTCGTTCTTGCCGGCCATCGAAATGCCGTAGCACCTCTCCTTGTCGGCGTTGGCGGTCTGGGCGTTGGCGCCCGCAGACATCAGGGTCGCGGCGGCGACGGCGGCGGCGAGGGCTGCAGCGGTGGTGCGATTGCTCATGGTCGGGTCCTTTGCTCGCGAACCAACATTGGCTCGCAAGGGGTCATTCGGAGGCCCGGCCATCGCCGTTACAGGTCGGACGGTTTCTTTTTCGTGAGGAGGAGCTGTAATGTTCGGGCGCTCCCGCACGAACATGTGAATGAGTGAACTCGTTGGCCGAACCGGAAGATCTCTCCGCACTGATGCGGGCGGCCCGGAAGGGGGACGACGAGGCGTATCGGCGCCTGCTGGTCCTCGTCGCTGCCTGGCTGCGGCTCGTTGCTTCGCGGGGACTGGCGGCGGCGGGACGGCCGCGCGCGGATTGTGAGGATATCGTCCAGGAGACTTTGCTGGCCATGCACCTGAAGCGCGATACCTGGGATGAGACACAGCCGCTCCAGCCATGGCTGCGGGCGATCGCGCGCCACAAGCTGGTCGACCATCTGCGCCGCCGCGGCTTCACCGATCACATCGACATAGACGATCATGCCGAAACCCTGGCCGCGCCCGAGGCGGCGGAAGAGGGAAGTGCGCTGGATGCACGACAGATGCTGGCGGGACTGCCGGATCGGCAGCGCCGTATCGTCGAAGGAATTTCCATCGAGGGACAGAGTGCCCGGGAAGTGGGGGTACGCCTGGGGCTGAGCGAGGGGGCCGTTCGCGTTGCGCTTCATCGCGCCCTTCGCTCCCTTGCTCACGCCTATCGCAAGGGCAGGACATGAAGACCGAGCAACTCGTCGCCTCCCTGGTCGCGGACCGTGCGCGTTCCTCCGCCCCGCTCGGACGCTCCGTGGTGCGTGCCGTCGCGCTCGGCTCCCTGGTGTCCCTCGCGATCTTCGCCGTCGAGTTCGGTCCTCGCGTGGACCTGGCGGCCGCTTTCGCGACATGGCGTTTCGACCTCAAGCTCGTGCTGGTGCTGGTCGCCCTGTTCGCTGCCTCGGGCGCCTGCATCGCCCTGGCACGGCCGTTGGCCTCGAGGTCGTGGCGCCGGGGCGTCGCCGCGCTGGCGCTCGTCGCGCTGTCGGGTCTGGCGATCGAACTGATCATGGCGCCGTCCGGCACCTGGGGAACCCGGCTGGTCGGCAGCAATGCACTCGTCTGCCTGACCGCGATCCCGCTCTTTGCGCTCGCGCCGCTCGCGGGACTGCTGCTGGCGCTGCGCCGCGCGGCGCCGGCCTCTCCCGCGCTCGCCGGGGCAGCCTCGGGCGCGCTGGCCGCCGCCGCGGCGGCGACCCTCTACGCGTTTCATTGCTTCGACGACTCGCCGCTCTTCGTCCTTACCTGGTATCCGCTGGCGGCGGTGCCGGTGATCCTTCTCGGTGCTCTGCTGGGGCACCGTTTGCTGCGCTGGTAGCGGACAATCAGCCTTTCCGGCGCAGGGCCTCGTACAAGAGGCGGGCGGGGCGGGGCAGGCGACGGGAGTCGCGCACGATGAGGGTGAGTTCCCGAAGCGACCAGCTCTCGGTGAGTCGCAGCGCGGCGATCGGCAGGCTGCGCCGATGCCGCAACACGGTCGTCTCGGGCACGATGCCCACGCCGACACCCGCCGCCACCATGGCGCAGACCGCATCGAGGCTTTTGACGCGGACGCGCAGCCGCAGCGCGCGGCCGAGCCGGGCGGCCTGCATGGCGACGTGTTCGTCGAGGGCGGTGCCGCGCGGAAGCCCGACGAAATCGAGCTCGAGCAGGTCCGCGAAGCTGACCTTTCGTTTGCGGGCCAACCGATGGTCCGCCGGCACGGCGAGCACGAGACGGTCGGTCCGAAAGGGCTGGCATTCTAGTCCGGGAACGAGGGCGGCCTGTGAGGCGATGCCGATGTCGGCGTCGCCGGCCTTGATGGCGGCACCGATGGCCGGGCTCTCGCGATCCTCCAGGTCGACGTCGACCGTGGGGTTGGCGGCGAGGAAGTGGGCGAGAAGCGCGGGCAGATGCTCCGACAGGGCCGACGTGTTGGCCACGATACGGACGCTGCCCTTCAGGCCGCGCGAGTAGGTGCCGAGATCGCCGCGCATCGTCTCCAATTGCTGGAGCACGATACGGGAATGGTCGAGCAGACTGCGACCCGCATCGGTCGGTTCCACGCCACGGCGGCCGCGCTTCAGTAACGGGACGCCCAGCACCGCTTCCATGCCGCGGATGCGCGCACTCGCGGAAGCGAGCGCCAGATGGGCGCGCTCGGCCCCGCGCGTGATGCTGCCGGTCTGCGTCACGTGGAGGAAGAGCCGGAGGTCGGTGAAGTCGAAGCGCATGAGGTCGATCCCTGAGCCTTCGGGTAAAACGAAGGCTGATACCGTATCCTCCACATTGCGGGCCGTCGCGCCTCTGTTCAAGGGTGGGGCATGGTTCTGTCGACTCTCGCCTTCGTCCTCGCGGTCTTCCTGCTGGCAGGCTTCACCAAGGGCATCATCGGCCTGGGACTGCCCACCATCTCCATGGGCCTGCTGGCCATCGTCCTCTCGCCCGTCGAGGCGGCGACGCTGCTGATCCTGCCGTCGCTCGTCACCAATGTCTGGCAGATGGTCGAGGGACCGTGCCTCAGATCCCTGCTGCGGCGGCTCTGGCCGCTCAACCTCGGCGTCTGTCTCGGCACCTGGGCGGGGGCTGCCTTCCTCTCGGGGCTTGGCGGTCCCTACGGGGCGTTGGCCCTGGGCATTGCGCTGATGGTCTATGCCTCGTTCGGCCTGGCGGCCGTGAAGCTCAGTGTTCCGGTCCAGGCTGAAGGCTGGATGGGGCCGGCGGCCGGCGCCACGACGGGGGCGATCACCGCGGCCACCGGCGTGTTCGTGATTCCGGCCGTCCCCTACCTTCAGGCGATCGGTCTCACAAAGGATGAACTCGTGCAGGCGCTGGGCCTGTCGTTCACGGTTTCCACTGTGGCGCTCGCCGTAACGCTGGCCGGTCGGACCGAACTCCATCTGGACTTGGCGTGGCCCTCCATGGCGGGTGTCGTGGTGGCATTGCTGGGGATGCGACTGGGACAGGCGGTGCGCGCCCGGCTCTCACCGCAGGCCTTCCGGTTGTGGTTCTTCGCAGGGCTTCTGGCGCTGGGCGCCTATCTCGCAGCGCGCGGTCTCGTCTGACCCGTCAATGGACTGTCGGGGGCGCCGGGGAGTAGGTTCCGGAACCGTTTAATTCCTGGAGCGTTTCCATGACCGTGCACGCCCTCAAGACTTCCAAGGTTGCCAACCTCCGGTCGAACGTCTCGCCCGAAGAATGGCAGGCTCGCGTCGATCTCGCCGCCTGCTACAGGTTGATCGACCTGTACGGCATGTCGGATCTGATCGCCAACCACATCTCGGTTCGCGTGCCGGGCGAGCACGATGCATTCCTCATCAATGCCTACGGCCTTCTCTACGAAGAGATCACCGCGTCGAGCCTCTTGAAGATCGACCACGAAGGCAACATCCTCGCCCGGCCGGAGTTCAACGGCGGGCTGGAATACGGCGTCAACCGAGCCGGCTTCGTGATCCACAGCGCCATCCATATGGCCAAGCCCGACGTCGGCTGCGTGATCCACACGCACACCTGGCCCGGCATGGCGGTCTCGACCATGGAATGTGGCCTGCTGCCCAACACGCAGACCTCGATGCGATTCGCAAAGATCAGCTACCACGATTTCGACGGCGTCGTGCTCGACCTGGCGGCCCGCGAGGCGCTGGTGAAGAGCCTTGGCGACAACAACGCGATGATCCTGCGCAACCACGGTCTGCTGACGACCGGCGCGACCATTCCCGAGGCGTTCAACGCCATGCACCGGCTGGAGCTGAGCTGCAGGACGCAGATCGCCGCCATGTCGTGCAACACCAAGCTCATCGAGGTCCCGGCCGATGTGGTCGACGCGACCTATGTGAACTATCAGCCGAAGACCCGCCGGCCGTTTGGCCTGCTGGACTGGCCGGCTCTCCTGCGGAAGCTCGACCGGATCGATCCGGGCTTCCGCGACTGATTGGATACACCGCATAGCTCCCTGCGCGCCTTCGCCGCCGTTGCCAGTGGTTACTGGACGGCGCCGGGATACCGCGCCGTCGCCTGGTCGCTGACCGGCGGTCTCGTCGTGCTCGGCGCGGCCAATGTCGGCATCGCGCTGTGGCTGAACATCTGGAACAGGGATTTCTTCAACGCGCTCGACAAGCGTGACGTCGGGCAGCTCATGCAGCTGCTCTGGATCCTCGCGGCCATCGTCGTGTCGGCCGGCGTGGCCGTGGCGATCCAGCTCCACGTCAAGCGGCGCTTGCAGATCAACTGGCGGTCATGGCTGTCGCACGTCACCGTCCAGCGCTGGCTGCATTCGGGCCGCCAGTACCAGCTCGGCATGCTGGCCGACGAGGTCGACAATCCCGACGGTCGCATCGCCGAGGACATCCGCATCTCGACTGAATACGCGGTCGAGTTCGCGCAGAGCATCCTGCAGTGCGTGCTTCAGCTCTTCACCTTCCTCAGCGTGCTGTGGATCCTGTCGGGCACGCTGCCGATCAAGCTCTTCGGACTCGAATTCAACCTGCCGGGCTACATGGTCTGGGCCGCGGTGGCCTATGCGCTGGTCGGCTCGCTGCTGACGTACTTCCTGGGACGCGGGCTGATCCATGCCGGCAACGTCCGCCAGAGCCGCGAGGCCGACTTCCGTTCCGGTCTGACGCGGGCGCGCGAGCATGCCGAGGGCATCGCCCTGATGCGCGGCGAGGATGACGAGCGCGAACGGTTGCGCGGCTCGCTCTTCGACCTTCGTTCGGCCTGGAACGTCCAGACGCGCGGCCAGGGCAACCTGTCGCTGCTCACCAGCTCGCTGGCCTACCTCGCGCCCATCGTGCCGCTCATCGTCGCCCTGCCGCGCTATCTCGGCGGAGAGATAGCGCTGGGCGGCCTGATGCAGACGGCCCAGGCCTTCTCCAGCGTACAGTGGGCCCTGTCGTGGCTGATCGACAATTTCCCGAAGTTCGCCGAGTGGCGCGCCTCGACCGATCGCGTTGTCCACCTGCACGTGGCGCTCACCGACCTCGAGGAAAGCAGCGAGGTGGCGGACGAGGAGCGGATCGTCGTCCATCCGGCGGCCGAATCGGACCGGCTGATCATGCGCGAACTCGGTGTGGCCCGGCCGAGCGGCGAGATGCTGGTGGCCGAGGCCGAAGTCGAGATCCAGCGCGCCGAGCGGGTGCTTATCCGCGGCAAGTCGGGCAGCGGCAAGAGCACGATCATGCGCGCGGTCGCGGGCGTCTGGCCGTGGGGTCGCGGCGCGATTCATTTGCCTACCGGCAACATCACGTTCATGCCGCAGAAGCCGTACTTCCCGCTGGGAACGCTGCGCGAGGCGATGCACTACCCGGTCGCGCCGGAAGGCATCACCGACGACGTCCTGAAGGACGTGCTGCACAAGGTCGGCCTCGACCATCTCCGTGACCGGCTCGACGAGACCGAGCGGTGGGACCACATCCTGTCCGGTGGGGAACAGCAGCGCGTCGCGTTCGCCCGCGTGCTGATCCACAAGCCCGACTGGATCTTCATGGACGAGGCCACGTCGGCGCTCGACGAGGCGGGACAGGAGAACGTGATGAATCTCCTGATCGAGGAGCTGCCCGAGACATCGGTCGTCAGCATCGGCCACCGGCCGGGCCTCGAAGTCTTCCATACGCGCGAGCTGACCCTGGAGCCCGGCGCCGACGGGACGCGGCTCAGGGCCGAAGCGGGCAAGCGGTCGCTGGGCGATCTCTACCGCAAGATGGCGGCCGCCAGCCGCTCGGCGCCGCGCGATCCGGGCTTCTGGGCCAACGTCCGGGCCAACCTGCTGGGGCGCTGAACGCCCGCCTTTTGTCGGGTTCGGAGCGGCGTGATATCCCCGCCGACACATGATCCGCTGGTTGGCATCTCACGTCGGGCTGGCACGGCCCTACCGCTTCGAGCGGACGATCGCCGTGCTGGTGTCGCTGGCGCTGGCGGTCATTACGGTCGGCTTCGTGTGGCGTTACCGGCTCGCCGCCGAACTCATGCCGGGCTCGCCGCGCAGCTGGTACTTCGCCTATCTCGCGCTCCTGCTTAGCCTCGGCATCGCCTGTGCGCGGTGGCCGCGCATCACCATGGTCGTTCTGTCGCTGGCGACGCTCGAACTGGGGCTGGGGCTCGGCTCCGTGGCTATGACGCGTCACGAACTGGCGGACAGCGACCTGCTGCCTGGCAGTGGTCCGCGCGAGGTCGAGCGGACCTGGCATCCGCTGCTGCAGGCCATCAACGTGCCGACGTCGCGGAGCTCCCACGGCAAGTATCATGTCGATTCGCAGGGGCTGCGCGGCCGCGAGCGCACGCCGCAGGAGCTGCGTGACAGGACCGTCGTTGCCGTCTTCGGCGGCTCGACGACCGAGGACCTCGCCGTGCGCGACGGCGAGACCTGGCCGGAGCGTCTGGAAGGGCTGTTGAACGGCGATCGCTTTGCCGTGCTGAACCATGGCGCCACCGCCAACAGCACCGTCCAGATCGTGATCCGCACGGCCTTCTATCAATTGGCCTACGGCGTTACGCCCGACTGCGCCGTCTATTACGTCGGCGGGACGGACATCAACAGCTCGCACATCAGCGATCTCGATCCGGGCTTCGCGACCTACCAGACACCGCTGCTGGTCGATGCGCTGGAGGCGCGCAGGATCGAGCATCTGCTGCCGCAGGCCTCGCCTCTGCTTCGCCTGCTCGGCCGGCTCGCGGCCTTCGCTTTCGATACGGCGCGCGCGCCGCCGAGGCCGCCGGGGCGGGTGAGCGCCGAACCCGATCCGGCTCTCGAAGCGATTTTCCTGCGCAACGTCCGCACGATCTCGTCGATCAATCGCGGGCGCGGCATCGCGACCATCTGGATCGGCGAGATCTTCGATTTCGCGTCTCTCGACAAGTCCGGCGGACGCGGCGGCCTGTGGGGCACCTATCTCAGGGTCGCCGACCTCCAGATGCTGTTGTCGCGGCTGAACGGCCTGCTGCAGCGCGAGGCAGCGACGCTGGGCGACACCTACGTCGCACTGGATGAAAAGCAGTTCACGCCAGACGATTTCGCCGATGGTGAGCACTTCTC
Organism: uncultured Rhodospirillaceae bacterium; assembly: GCA_945952105.1. GTDB lineage: Bacteria > Pseudomonadota > Alphaproteobacteria > Reyranellales > Reyranellaceae > Reyranella. Next base: position 72,761 of record CAMFGZ010000009.1, read on the forward strand.
CTCGAAGGGTGCCGCGAGGTTTGCGTCGCTGATCGCGCCCGAGGTCGCCGCGGTCTGCCGCAAGAGGGAACGTCCCTAGGAAACGACGTCGCTGATAAGCCGTCGCCTCTCCACTCCGCGCTCCGCGCTTCGGTCGAGACGACGGCTGTCGTTTGATGTCGGATGAGTTTCGGTCTTCGACGCTACAACACCTCGTGGAAGCCGATGGCCACCCTGTCGGGCGCGCGGGTGGCGACGCCGATGAAAGTCGCACGTTCCAGCCATTTGAGCGCGGGCTCGGACGTCTCGAAGCGCGGGGCGGTGCGGAAATGGTAGCTGCCCGGCGGCATCGTCTCGCCTCGCGTCATGCGCTCCAGCACCTCGGGGCTGGCGACACGCAGCCCCTCGTTCTGGACATAGATCATCGCACCCGCCTTGCTGCGGATGGTGTAACGCGCGACGACCTCGATCGTGCCGTCGGGTCGCACGATCTGCCAGTCCGCTCCGCCCGGCAGGATCTCGCCGTCCAGCCGGGGACCGTGCACCTCTCCGCCCAGGATGTCGATGATGCGGCGATGACCGCGCGCGGTCTGGCCGAGATCCTGGACCGGCCCCACCTTCGCCTTGATGGCGAAGGCGAAGCGGAGGGCGGGTGCCGTCTGGATGAAGGTGTCGACGTCCATGTCAGGCCTTCTGCTTGCCGAGCAGGTGGTCGGAGATGATGCGCTGCTGGATCTCCGAGGTGCCCTCGAAGATCTTGGTGAGGCGCGCGTCGCGCCAGTAGCGCTCGACGGCATGCAAAGTCGTGTAGCCCGCGCCGCCGAACACCTGCAGCGCCTCGGAGGTGACTTTCTCGGCCATCTCCGAGGCGTGGAACTTCACCATTGCCGCCTCCTTGTCGCAGCGCCGCTTCTGGTCGATCTCGTCGCAGACGAAATACATGAGCTGGCGCGACGCCTCGATCTCGGTCGCCATGCGGGCGAGGCGGAAGCGCGTGTTCTGGAAGTCGCCGATCGCCTGGCCGAACTGGCGGCGCTCCTGCGCATAGGTGGTGGCGTCTTCCAGCGCACCGCGGGCGAGGCCGATGGCGCGGGCGGCCGTGTGGGCGCGGGCGCGTTCGAGGCCCGCGGATATGTAGTAGAAGGCGCGGCCTTCCTCGCCGATCAGCGCCGAGCCGGGCAGGCGGCATTCGTCGAAGGCCAGTTCCCAGGTCTTCCAGCCGAAGTAGCCGATCTTCGGGATCGGCGCGCCCTTCACGCCGGGTGGCAGCGTGCCGCGAGGCTTCTCGATCAGGAACGAGGAGAGGCCGACATGCTTGCGCTTGGGATCGGGCGCGTCGGAGGTGCGGGCGACCAGCATGATGTAGTCGGCGCCGTCGGCGAAGGTGCACCAGTATTTGTTGCCCGTGACCACCCAGTCGTCGCCGTCCCGGCGAGCGCGGCAGGAAATGCTGCCGAGGTCCGAGCCGACATTGGGCTCGGACATGGCCGCGGCGCCCAGGAATTCACCGCGGGCGGCGCGGGGCAGGAAGACGGCCCTCTGCGCTTCGGTCATGCCGCGGCCGGCGCTGAGGCCGTTGCCCCGGGCGATGATCGAGGCGACGCTCATCCAGCCGCGCGCCAGCTCCTCGGTGATCAGGCAGTATTCGAAGACGCCGAGGCCCATGCCGCCATATTCCTCGGGGATCACGATGCCGAAATAGCCCATGTCCGCGAGCTTCTGGATCAGCTCCGGCGGGATGTCGCCCTTCTCCGGATCGAGCCTGTTCGCGACCGGCAGCACTTCCTTCATGACGAAGGCGCGCGCCGTCTCCTGAATCATGCGGCGCTCGTCGGTCATGTAACCCATGGCTTTTCCCCGTTTCTTGCATAAGCATAGTATCGAACATCGAGGAGACCACAGTGCGCAGATTCCTGGCTGGCGCCACGGCGCTTTTTCTCTGTGCGGCATCCGCCGTTTTCCCGGCGGCGGCACAGGACTGGCCGACGCGGCCCATCACGATCGTCATGGGGTTCCCGCCGGGCTCCGGTACCGACGTGGTCGCGCGTGTGCTGCAACCGTTGCTCGACAAGGCGCTCAACCAGCGCATCGTGATCGACTACAAGGCGGGCGCGGGCGGGAACGTCGCGTCCGACTTCGTCGCGAACGCCAAGCCCGACGGTTACACTTTCCTGCTGGGCACGGCCGGCACGCATGGCATCAATGCCGCGCTCTACAGCAAGCTTCCGTTCGACGTGGAGAAGGACTTCACGCCGATCTCGACCCTGGTCGACGTGTCGAACGTGCTGGCGATCAATCCCAAGGCGATCGACGCCAAGGACGTTAAGGACTTCATCGCCAAGGTGAAGGCCGCGCCCGGCAAGTACAACTACGCTTCGACCGGCAACGGCGCCGGCACGCACCTGGCTTTCGCCGAGTTCAATGCCAAGGCAGGCCTCGACATGGTGCACGTGCCGTACAAGGGCTCGCCCGATGCCATCCAGTCGGTGCTGAACGGCGACACCTGCTGCATCTTCGCCCAGGTGCAGATTGCCATGCCACAGGCGGCGGCCGGCAAGATGAGGCTGCTGGGCCTGTCGACCAAGCAGCGCGTACCGGCCATCCCCGACGTGCCGACGATCGACGAGGCCGGCCTGCCGGGTTTCGACAGCTACACCTGGTTCGGCCTCTTCGCGCCCAAGGGCCTCGATCCGGCAATCGCACTCAAGATGAACCTCGCCCTCAAGACGGCGCTGGCCGATCCCGATGTCCAGAAGAAGCTGGTCGAGCTCGGCAACACGCCACGCTATGAAACGATCGAGCAGTTCCAGGCGACCGTGAAGCGCGACCGGGCCAAGTGGGCCGATGTCGTGAAGACCGTGGGCGCCAAGATCGAGTGAGCCGGACAGTAAGAGGGGACGTTCGATGAAGAAGATGTTTGCCGCGATGGCGCTCGGTGCGGTGCTGGCGCTGCCGGCGGGTCAGGCGATGGCCGGCAAGGACCTCGATGCGGTGAAGGCCCGCGGCCAGCTCATCTGCGGCGTGGCCGTGGGCGGCATCGCCGGATTCATGATGGTCGACAACCAGGGCAAATGGACCGGCATGAACGTCGACATCTGCCGGGGCGTCTCCGCGGCGCTGTTCGGCGATTCGGAAAAGGTGAAGTACGTGCCGCTGTCGGGCCAGCAGCGTTTCACCGCGCTACAGGACGGCGAGGTCGACCTCCTGTCGAACAACTCGACCTGGACCCTGACGCGCGACACCGCGCTCGGCCTCGATTTCGTCGGCGTCACCTACTACGATGGCCAGGGCTTCATGGTGCCGAAGAAGCTCGGCGTGAAGAGCGCCAAGGAGCTGAACGGTGCCTCGATCTGCGTGCTCACCGGCAGCACGTCGGAACTCAACATCGCCGACTATTTCCGCACCAACAAGATGACCTTCAAGCCGGTCCTGTTCGAGGATCCGGACCAGAGTCGCAGCGCCTTCTTCGGCGGCCGTTGCGATGCCTATTCCGGCGACCAGGCGCGGCTCTACGCGACCCGCATCGCCAACGCCCCCAATCCCGACGACTATATCGTCCTGCCGGAAGTCATCTCGAAGGAGCCGCTGGGACCGGTCGTGCGCCACGGCGACAACCAGTTCGCCGACATCGTGCGCTGGACGCAGTATGCGATGCTCGAGGCCGAGGAGTACGGCATCACCTCGAAGAACGTCGACGAGATGCTGAAGAGCGACAATCCCGCCATCAAGCGCATCCTGGGCGTCACGCCGGGCATGGGCAAGGCGCTCGGGGTCGACGAGAAGTGGGTCTACAACATCGTCAAGCAGGTCGGTAACTACGGCGAGAGCTTCGACCGCAACGTCGGTGCGGGCTCGCCGCTCAAGATTCCGCGGGGCCAGAACGCGCTGTGGACCCAGGGCGGGCTGCAGTACGCGCCGCCGATTCGCTGATCGTTTTAAGAAGCGAAAGGTCCCTCGCCACGCTCGGGGTGACACTGGTCTTTGAGTTGGCGCTGTGCGCCGATCCAAACACCAATGTCGCTGAGCGAAGCCGAAGGACCCTTGCGTCAGATCGGCTTCACCGGCTGACGCAGGATCGTCTTGAGTTTTTCTGCCGCCGTCTTGCGGGGATCGCTGAGATAGATTTCGTGGTGAGGGCCGGCAAAGGTGAGGCCTTGCATTGGCATGATCTCGTCATGCAGGCAGGCGAGGGTGGGACCTTCGTCGTCGTAGCTGCCTACATGCAGCGTCTGCAGTGACTTTCCTTCGACGAGCGCTTCCAGGCGCAGGCTCGACGGAGCATCTCCTAGTTTCTTCTTCGTCTTATCGACGGCGGCCTCGAAGGTCGCGCGCTCGATGAAGTCGGGCGCCATGATCATCATGGTCCAGCGCCAGCGCTCCTTGCGCCGGGCCACGAAGTCCGCCGGATCGTCGGCCCACCAGAGGCCTTCCAGCGGCGGCACGACATAGTCCCTGCCGATCGCCTTGGCGGCGAACTTCATCGCGTAGCTCACCGGATAGAGCCACTCGATCGCCTGCCGGTAGGCGGGCACGGTGTTGGGATCACCTGCGCCGTCGATCTTCACGAAGCCGAGCGGCGGCACGTCGATCTCGACGAACCGGCCGGCGGGCGCGGTGTAGAGCGCCGTCAGCGTCTTGCGGAAGTCCGTCTTGCTCAACGGGCCAACAGGCGCGTCATGCCGCGGCATCCTCGCGGATCATCGCCGCGCCCTTTTCGCCGATCATGATCGTGGGGGCATTGGTGTTGCCGGTGGTGAGTGTCGGCATCACCGAGGCGTCGATGACCCGCAACCCCTGGATTCCGTGCACGCGAAGGCGCGAATCGACGACGGCGCGCGGGTCCTCGCCCATCTTGCAGGTGCCGACCGGGTGATAGAGCGTGTTGCCGGCGCGGCGGGCATAGGCCAGCAGGTCGGCATCGGTCTTCACGTCCGGACCGGGCTGGATTTCGCCCAGGCTGTGCTGGGTCAGGGCGGGCGCGGCGAAGATGCTGCGCACGTGGCGGAGGCCGCCCAGCAGCGCCAGCTCGTCGGTATGCGTCGACAGGTAGTTGGGCTTGATGTGCGGTCGCGCGAAGGGATCGGGCGAGGCCGCCATGATGGTGCCGCGGCTGTCGGGCTTCACCACGCAGACCACACAACTCATGCCCGGCTGCTCGTCGAGCTGCCCGAACTTCAGCGGGTGCGTGCTGCCCGGCGTGAACAGGAGCTGCAGGTCGGGCGAGGCGAGGCCCTCGCGGCTGTCGCAGAAGACCTGCGCCGTCGTCACGCCGAAGGTCAGCGCGCCGCGCCCGGTCAGGGCGAAGCGCAGGATCTCCGGTAGCACGCGCGGGAAGCGCGAGACCTCGTTGACCGTCTCCGCGCCCTTCACGCGATGCACGACCCGCACGACGTAGTGGTCGACCAGGTTCGAGCCGACGCCGGCGAGATCGTGCACGACCGGAATGCCGAGCGACTGCAGGTGCGCGGCCGGGCCGATGCCGGATATTTGCAGGATGTGCGGCGAGTTGACGGCGCCACCGGAGACGATGACCTCGCGGTTGGCACGCACTTCCGTGAGGTTGCCGCCGCGCTGGAAGGTGACGCCGACGCAGCGCTTTCCCTCGAAGATCAGTTTGCCGCTCTGGGCGTCGGTCTCGACGCGCAGGTTGGGGCGGCCGCGCGCCTCGCGGAGATAGGTCTGCGCCGTCGAGCCGCGCCAGCGCCCGCGCCGGGTCATCTGCGAATAGCCGACGCCTTGGCGCGTCTTGCCGTTGAGGTCGGGATTGAACGGGAAGCCCGCCTGTTGCGCGCCTTCGACGAAACGATGGGTGAGGGGCAGGATGGTGCGGTAATCCTCAACCTTGAGCGGGCCGTCCTGGCCGCGCACCTCCTTGTCGCCGCCCTGCACGTACTGCTCCGACTTCATGAAGAACGGCAGCACGTCGTCGTAGCTCCAGCCACGGCAGCCCATCTGCGCCCAGCCGTCGAAATCGGCCGGTGCACCGCGCACATAGAGCATGCCGTTGATCGAGCTGGAGCCGCCCAGGGTGCGGCCACGCGGCCATTCGATGCGGCGGTCGCCCGAGCCCTTCTCTGGCTCGGTCGTGAAGTTCCAGTTCACCAGCGGATTGCGGATCAGCGAGCGGATGCCGGCCGGAATGTGGATCATCGGATGCCAGTCGCTGGGACCGGCCTCGAGCAGGATCACCGAGGCGCCGGTCTCGCTGAGGCGAGAGGCGACGGTGCAGCCGGCCGATCCCGCGCCCACGACGACATAATCCGCCTGCATCTTTTCTCTCCCTGTCAGAGCGTGCCGGTTCGCTTTTCGCGCGGCACGAAATAGTCGGTCGGTGCGAGTTCCGGGTCTTCCTGCGCGAACATGTTCTGCACGTGCCGTTCGGCGTCTTCGCGGAACAGCGCATGCGAGATCGCCTGCACGAGGCGCGTCGAGCCGACGAACAGGCCCGGAATGTCGCCCGCGAGCGCGCCGTGGCTCAGGATGCTGCCCCAGTTGAAGAGATGGATGTCGCTTATGTGCGGTGTGCGGCCCGGCACCTTCTCGACCAGTTCGAAGCCAAAGCCGAGATAGGGGTAGCGCGCCGCCTCGGCATTGGACTGCGCTTCTTCGGCGGAGCGTCGGTCGCCCCACAGGGTCGCATTGCCGGCGAAGGACGCGAGTTCCGGCCGGCGCGCCAGGTCGACGTCGAAGCCGGTACCAACCAGCACAGCGTCGAAACGCTCCGCGGCCTTCGACGTCTTCACGGTGACGCCGTTGCCGTCGACGATCATGTCGAGCCAGGGTTCGGCGAAGCGGAAGGCGAAGCCCGGCAGTTTCTGCGCGCGCAGCACCGATTCGTGCGGCGGCGGCGAGCCCGCGGCCAGCATGTAGGTATAAATCTTCCAGCGCCAGTCGTCGTCCAGAATGCCCTGGCCGCGCTGGAAGCCGGGAAAGGACACGCCCTTGGACTTGTTGACCTGCGGCAGGTGCGGCCGCCGCGCGTAGCAGATCGCTTCCGCCGCTCCGGCTTCCAATGCCGTGCAGGCATTGTCGATCGCCGTCGCGAGTACACCCAGGATGCCGAGTCGCTTGCCCTTGAGCGTCGCGAAGTCGATCTCTTCGAGCGTGTGAAAGACGCGGCCGGCGCGGGCCGGATCTTCCGGATCGAACGAGGGCAGCGACGGCCAGCGGAAGCCACCCGATCCATCGCGGCCGTTGGCGAGCACGAGCTTGCGGGTCAGCACCGTCTCGCCGGTCGACAGGCTCGCCTGCAGGAAATCGCCCGCGGCCTCGACCTTGAGCAGCGACACGCCGTTCTCGACCTTCAGGTCGACGACCTTGCGCACCCATAGAAGGTAGGAGAGCCAGTCGAGGCGCGGGATCTTGTAGAGCTTCTCCCAGCCAGCGGCGCCGTGCTGCGCCTCGTACCAGGCGCGAAAGGTGAGGGAGGGCACGCCGAGATCGGGGCCGGTGAGGTGCTTGGGAGAGCGCAGGATCGGCATGCGCGCCGTGGTGTTCCACGGTCCTTCGTGGCCGTGTGTGTTGCGCTCGATCACGCGGATGTTGCGGATGCCTTCGCGCAGCAGGCCCCAGCCGACGGTCTGGCCGCACATGCCGGCGCCGACCACCAGCACGTCGAGCACGCGTTTCCCGTCGGGCCCGGTCTTCTCCGGCACCCAGTTGGCCGCCGGATAGTTCAGCCGCGCCAGGTCGTGGCGCGCGACCTTCTCAAGTTCGTCCAGGCCCGCCGAATGCCGCTCGACAACACCGTCCATGCCGTGCTTCTGACCCTCCACGCATTTTCTTAGCAGGGCCGCCCGCATGATTGAACTGCCGTGCTTCTACAGCCTGTCCTCGCCCTGGGCCTATCTCATGGGGCCTCAGCTCGAGGACATCGTGCGGCGTCACAAGGTGCGGCTGGTCCTGAAGCCGTTCGATTTCCAGGAGATCGTTCCGCGGACCGGTGGCGTGCCGCTGCGGACACGGCCGCCGGCCCGCCGCTCGTATCACGAGGAGGAACTGGACCGCTGGCGGCGCTACCTGCAGATGCCGCTGGCGCTCAAGCCCCGATACTATCCCGAGCAGGTCGTCGATCCGGACTGGAACAAACGGCCGGGCTGGATGGTGATCGCCGCGCAGCTTCGCGGTCTCGATGCCTTCCGGCTGAGCCACGCGCTGCTGCGCGCCTTGTGGGCGGAGGAGCGCGACACGGCCTCGGCGGACGTGCGGATCGCGATCGCCGAGGAGAACGGGATGGACGGCCGTGAGCTGAACCAGGCCGAAGCGAGTGACGAGGTTCAGGCGGCCTACCGGACTTTTACGCAGGAGGCCGAGGCGCTGCAGGTCTTCGGGGCGCCGACGTTCATCGTCGACGGCCTGCGCTTCTGGGGCCAGGACCGTCTTGGGTTTGTCGACCGGGCGCTCGACGCGTTGCGGGCAAAGTAGAAAGCAAAGGGAGAGAAACATGCGCGGTCGTCAGGTCCTGTTGGAGACGCTGATCAATCATGGCGTCGATCGAATCTTCGGCAATCCGGGCACGACCGAGAGCCCGCTGCTCGATTCGCTGCCCGACTATCCGCAGCTCGAATATATCGTGCACCTGCACGAGGGCGTCGCGACCGGTGCCGCAAACTTCTATGCGCAGGCCAGCGGGAAGACCGCCTTCGTGAACCTCCACGTGGCACCCGGCCTGGGCAACGCGATCGGCGCGATCTACAGCGCGCTCAAGAACAATTCGCCGATGGTCGTGACGGCCGGCCAGCAGGACACTCGCATGCGCCTGCGCGATCCCATCCTCGGCCACGATCTCGCGTCGATCGCCGCGCCCGTCACCAAGTGGAGCGTGCAGGTAGAGCGCGCCGACGAGTTGGGTCCGATCCTGCAGCGCGCCTTCAAGATCGCCAACGAGGCGCCGGCCGGCCCGGTCTTCGTGGCGCTGCCGATCGACGTGATGGAGCAGGAGACGTCCATTCCGGCCGGCAAGCCCGGCCATTCCTATGCCGCGACGCGTCCCGATCCGGCGGGCATCGCCGCGATGGCCAAGCTGCTGGCGGCCGCGAAGAGCCCGGCCATCGTCGCCGGCGACGACGTGGCCCGCGCCGGGGCCGACAAGGTGCTGGTCAAGCTGGTCGAGAAGCTCGGCGCGTCTGTGTGGTTCGAGGGGCTGCGCGGCCAGAATTCGTTCCCGACCGATCATCCGGCCTATTGCGGCACGCTGGCCTTCGATGCGGCTGGCATCGCCAAGCAGCTCGCGGGCAACGATCTCGTGCTGATGGTGGGTGGCCCCTTCTTCGAGGAAGTCTGGTACGCTGCCGGTTCGCCGTTCGCGGCCGGCACCAAGGTGCTGCAGATCGAGGCGGGCGCGTCGCGGCTTGCTCACAATTTCGCGCTCGATGCCGGCGTGGTGGCGGATGCCGGCGCGGCGATCGAAGCGCTCGAGGCCGCGCTGACCGACGTCGATGCCGCGGCGGCGAAGAAGCGCAACGACGCGATGAAGGCGCGTAAGGCAGATGACGATGCGGCACAGAAGGCGCGCGTCGAAAAGGCCTGGGCGCGCACGCCGACCTCGATGGCGCGCGCCATGGCGGAGATTCGCGCAGGCTCGCCGAAGGATGTCGTCGTCGTCGATGAGACGATCACCGCCAACCTCGATCTCTTCAAGGCCTTCACCTTCAAGGGACCGGGCGACTATTACAGCGGCCGTGGCGGCGGCATCGGCCAGGGACTGGCCGGCGCCATCGGGGTCGCGGTCGCGCAGACAAAGCGGCCGATCCTCTGCGTGTCGGGCGACGGCTCGTCGATGTACTCGATCCAGGCGCTCTGGACGGCGGCGCATCACGACCTGCCGATCGTGTTCGTGATCCTGGCGAACCGCGAGTACCGCGTGCTCAAGCACAATATCGACGCCTACCGCGCGCGCTTCGACGTGAAGTCGAACAAGCCCTACATGCACATGGACCTGACGGGCCCGACCATGGGCTTCGTCGATCTCGCCAGGGGCATGGGCGTCGCCGGCACCTACGTCGCCAAGGCCGACGACATCAAGGCGGCCATCGAAGCCGCCTTCAAGTCCGGCAAGCCCCATCTCGTCGAGATCGAGATCGAGGGGAAGCGCTAGGGCAACGCCCTAGCGCGCGGTGCAGAATAGATAAAGATCCCTCGCTACGCTCGGGATGACAGCTTCGCTGTCATTTCTGAAACGCCCGCACCTTCGCCTGATGGCCGCGTGCCGCGGCGGTCAGCATCGGCAGGTCGTTGCCGGCAAGAATGAACTTCATCCCCTTGTCGGTGTAGATCTTGAGCAGCTCCTCGGTATAGGCGCCGCCCATGCCTGGAAACTTTCCGTGCTTCCTGCAGGCGGCGACGACCTTGTCGACGGCGGCCTGGACCTTCGGGTTGCCGGTGTCGCCCGGGATTCCCATTTCCATCGACAGGTCGCTCGAGCCGACCAGCAGGCAGTCGATGCCCGGCACCGCCGCGATCGCCTCGGCGTTCTCGACCGCCTTGGGCGTCTCGATCATCACCACGATCAGCGTGTTCTCGTCCGACTTCGCCGTCATTTCGCCGAGTGGCATCGGCTCGTAGTCGAACTGCGCCTGGCCGCCGCCCACCGAGCGATGGCCGCGCGGCGGATAGCGCAGCTTGTCGGCGATCTCCTTCGCCTCTTCCGGCGTGTCGACATGTGGAATGACGATGCCCAGCGCGCCGCCGTCGAGGACGCGCGTGGCCATGGTGAGTTCGCCATACGGCACGCGCACGATCGGTGCGATGCCGGAATCCTGTGCGGCGATCGCGATCTCGCAAGCCGTCTCGATCGACATGGATCCATGTTCCAGGTCGATGAACAGCCAGTCGAAGCCTGCGGCCTTCATGACCTTCACGACGTCGACGTTGCGCACCAGCCGCACGCCGATGCCGATCGACAACTCGTTCTTCTTGAGGCGCGTCTTTGCGGCATTGACTGCAAACGCCATTGTCTCCTCCATTCGATCGTTTCTCTCGGCCGAAGGAGGCTATGCGCCATGACCATCAATGTCGAACGCATCGATCATGTCGTGCTGCGTGTGCGCGATCTCGCCGGCATGGTGCGGTTCTACGAGCAGGCGCTGGGGTTCAGGGAGGAGCGCCGCATCGAACGGCAGGGCCTCGTCCAGATGCGGGCCGGTGCGTCGATGCTCGATCTCGTCGCGAGCGGGGTCGAGGCGGGCGCGCCCAATATGGATCATCTCTGCTTCCGCGTGCAGCCCTTCGATCGTGACGCCATCGTCACTCAACTCGCGCGGTTCGGGATATCGGTCGGCGAAACCGTCGAACGCTACGGTGCGGAAGGAACCGGTCCCTCGGTCTATTTCCATGATCCGGAAGGCAATCAGATAGAACTGAAGGGGCCGGCGCATTAAGGCTTGGACATCGCACATGATGTGATAGCCTGTCGGGCAACGGGGAAGAACGAACACGCCAACGAGCGTGCCTCTGGGAGGATGAAAATGCGTAATCGCCTGGCAATCATTGTCGGCGGCCTTGCGGCCGCCGTCGTTGTATCTGCTCCCGCCTTCGCTCAGAAGCAGGGTGGGACTCTCCGCGTGACCCATCGCGACAATCCGCCGAGCGCCTCGATCCACGAGGAAGCGACGATCTCGACGAACATGCCGTTCATGGCGGTGTTCAACAATCTCGTGTTCTTCGATCCGAAGGAGAAGATCAACAGCCCCGACAAGATCGTGCCCGATCTCGCCGAGAGCTGGTCGTGGAACGACGACAAGACGAAGCTCACCTTCAAGCTGCGCAGCGGCGTGAAGTGGCACGATGGCAAGCCTTTCTCGTCCAAGGACGTGAAGTGCACGTGGGATGCCCTGCGGGGTGACGAGAAACAGGAGATGATCCGCAAGAACCCGCGCAAGGTCTGGTACAAGAACCTGAAGGACGTCACGACCAACGGCGACAACGAGGTGACGTTCACGCTGGAGCGCCAGCAGCCCTCGTTCCTGTCGATGCTGGCGGCCGGCTATTCGCCGGTCTACCCGTGCCATGTGGAAGCGCGGGTCATGCGCTCCAAGCCGATCGGTACCGGCCCGTTCAAGGTCGCGGACTTCAAGCGCAACGAGTTCATCAAACTGGTGCGCAATCCGGATTACTGGAAGAAGGGGCGCCCCTATCTCGACGCGGTCGAGTTCAAGATCGTGCCGAACCGCAGCACGCGCGTGCTGGGCTTCGTCGCCGGCGAGTTCGACCTGACGTTCGACTCCGACATCACCTTCCCGCTGCTGAAGGACGTGAAGAGTCAGAAAGCGGATGCCATCTGCGAGGCGCGGCCGACGAACGTCCACAGCAACCTGCTGGTCAATCGCGACGCTCCGCCGTTCGACAATCCCAAGCTGCGCGAGGCGCTGGTCTATTCGATCGACCGCTCGCCATTCAGCGACATCCTGACCCAGGGCAACGATCTGCGCGGCGCGACGATGCTGCCGCCGCCGGCCGGCGTCTGGGGCATGACTCAGGACGAGCTGCAGAAGCTGCCCGGCTTCGGATCCGACATCGAGAAGAATCGCGAGGTCGCGCGCGGGATCATGAAGGAGCTGGGCTACGGCCCCGACAAGCCGCTCAAGATCAAGGTGGCGACCCGCAACATCGCCATCTATCGCGATCCCGCGGTCATCCTCATCGACCAGCTCAAGCAGATCTACATCGATGCCGAACTCGAGCCGATCGACACCACGATCTGGTACAACAAGATCCAGCAGAAGAACTACCAGGTCGGCATGAACCTGACGGGCGCCGGCCTCGACGATCCGGACGGCGTGTTCTACGAGAATTTCTACAGCACGTCGGATCGTAACTACACGGGGTACAAGAACCCCGAGATCGACAAGATGATCGACGAGCAGTCCGCCGAGACCGACCTGACCAAGCGCAAGGCCCTGGTTTCGAAGATTGAGCAGGCCCTGCTCAAGGACGCGGCGCGGCCGCCGATCACGCATGGCGTCGCCAACACCTGCTGGGCGCCCGCGGTGAAGAACCTCGTTCTCCAGCACAACAGCATCTACAACGGCTGGCGTCTCGAAGACGTCTGGCTCGACAAGTAAACCGGCCAGCCGGACGGAGGCACGACGAGGATGGGAGCGTATCTTACCCGCCGCGTACTGTTGATGGTTCTGACACTCTTCGGAATGTCGGTGCTCATCTTCGTCATGCTGCGTCTGGTTCCCGGCAACATCGCCGACATCCTGGTGGATTCGGCGGGCATCGCCGATCCCAAGGAGAAGGCCAAGATCGCGCGCGAGCTTGGTCTCGACCGGCCGATCTTCGACCAGTACCTGCAGTGGATCGGCGGCCTGATCCGCGGCGACCTGGGCTTCGCCTATGTCTCCGAGCGGCCCGCCCTCGAGGAGATCGCGCCGCGCATCCCGATCAGCGCCAAGCTGGCGGGGCTCGCGCTCTTCTTCTCGGTCATCCTGGGTGTGCCACTGGGCGTCATCAGCGCCGTCCGCCAGAACTCGGGCATCGACTATCTGCTCCGCATCATCAGCCTGAGCGGCCTGTCGCTTCCCTCGTTCTGGCTCGGCCTGCTGATCCTGATGGCGTCGGTCCAGTGGTTCGGCATGATCCCGATCTACACCAACGAACCCCGAAGTTTCATCGACGAGATGCTGTTGCTCAGCATTCCGGCGGCGGCGGTCGGATTCCGGAGTTCGGCCCTGATCATGCGCCTCACCAGATCATCCATGCTCGAGGTGCTGCGGCAGGACTATATCCGCACCGCGCGCTCCAAAGGCGCCTCGCAGACCTCGGTCAACTACGAGCATGCGTTGCGCAACGCCCTGCTGCCGGTCGTCACCATCATCGGCATCGAGGCGGCGTTCCTGGTCGGCGGCCTGATCGTGACGGAGACGGTGTTCAATATCCCCGGCGTCGCGCGCTTCCTCGTCGAGGCCATCCTGTGGCGCGACTATCCGATCGTGCAGAACCTCGTGATGCTGATCGCCTTCTGCGTGGTCGTCGTCAATTTCCTGGTCGACATGGCCTACATGGCCCTCGACCCTCGCATCAAGTACGCGGACTGAGGCGCCCATGGCTGTCATCGACCATGATGCGGCTCTGGCCAAGGCCGGCGCCAACGTATCGGGCTTCTGGGGTCAGGCGGGCTTCCTCGCCCGGCGCTATCCTCTCGGCGCAGTGGGAGCGGTCCTCGTCCTGCTCTTCGTCGCAACGGCGCTCTTCGCCAACTTCATAGCGCCGCACGATCCCCTGTCGACGAACTCGCGGGCGTCGCTCGCGATGCCGGGCGGCACCTATTGGCTGGGCGCGGACTTCATGGGCCGCGACATGTTCAGCCGCATCGTCTACGGCGCGCGAATCTCGCTCGCCGTCGCCGTCGGGGCGACCCTTCTGGGAGGCGTCCTCGGTGTCGCCATCGGACTGATCACCGGGTTCATCGGCGGGTGGCTCGATCTCGCCACCCAGCGCCTGATGGACATCATGCAGTCGCTGCCGCTCCTCGTGATGGCGCTGGTGATGGCCGCATCGCTCGGACCGTCGCTGCAGAACACGATCATCGCGATCGCGATCCCGCTGGTGCCCAGCGTGGCGCGCGTCGTGCGGTCGAGCACGCTGTCGCTGCGCGAGCAGCCCTTCGTCGAGGCGGCCCGGGCCATCGGCATGGGCGAGATCCGGATCGCCGTCCGGCACGTCCTGCCCAACACGCTGGCGCCGCTGATCGTGCTGGGCACAGCCCAGCTCGGCTCGGCGATCCTCACCGAGGCATCGCTCTCGTTCCTTGGCCTCGGCATTCCCGAGCCCTACCCGTCCTGGGGGCGCATGCTTTCGGAATCGGCGGCCGAATATGTCCGCACGGCGCCGTGGCTGGTGATCTTCCCGGGCGTCGCCATCAGCCTCACCGTGTTCGGCACCAATCTGCTGGGCGATGCCCTGCGCGACATCCTCGATCCGAGACAGCGTACATGAGTTCTCTTCTGGAAGTGTCCGATCTCGGCACGTGGTTCTACACGCGCCAGGGAATCGTCAAGGCGGTCGACGGTGTCGACTTCGAGGTCGCCGCCGGCGAGACTCTGGCCATCGTCGGCGAATCCGGCTGCGGCAAGAGCATGACCGCACTCTCGCTGATGCGGCTGATCCCGGAACCGCCGGGGCGCATCGTATCGGGCTCGATCAAATTGGCCGGACGCGACCTGCTCAAGATCTCCGAGGAGGAGATGCGCGACGTGCGCGGCAACGAGATCTCGATGATCTTCCAGGAGCCGATGACGTCGCTCAATCCGGTGATGACGATCGGCAAGCAGATTTCCGAGGCGCTCATCCTGCATCGGGACATGGACCGCAAGGCGGCGCTCAAGCGGGCGATCGAGATGCTGGACCTGGTACGCATCCCCGAACCCGCGCAGCGCGCCAAGGAGTATCCGCACCAGCTCTCCGGCGGCATGCGCCAGCGCGCCATGATCGCCATGGCGCTCGCCTGCAATCCGAAGGTGCTGATCGCCGACGAGCCGACCACGGCGCTCGACGTCACCATCCAGGCGCAGATCCTCGAGTTGATCGTCGACCTGCAGCGGGAATTCAGCGCCGCCGTGATCCTGATCACCCACGATCTCGGCGTCGTGGCCGAGACGGCGCATCGGGTCATCGTCATGTATGCCGGCCGCAAGGTCGAGGAAGCGGCGGTGGGCGAGCTGTTCGCCCGGCCCCTCCATCCGTACACGGTCGGCCTGATGAACTCGATTCCGCGCCTCGACCTGATGCGCGGCCAGACCGATCGTTCCAACGAGCGCCTGCAGGAAATCCCCGGCATCGTGCCGCCGCTGTTCGACCTGCCACCCGGGTGCGCCTTCGCGCCCCGTTGCAGCAAGGCGGACGATAAGTGCCGCAGCGAACGTCCCGCGTACGAGGAGAAGCAGCCCGGTCACTGGGCGGCTTGCTGGCACACAAATGGTTAGCGCAAATCCCCCCGTCATCGAGGTCAAGGACCTCAAGAAGCACTTCCCGGTGAAGAAGGGCCTGCTGCGCCGTACGGTCGGCCAGGTCTACGCCGTCGATGGCGTGACTTTCACCGTGCGCGCCGGTGAGACGCTGGGCCTCGTGGGCGAGTCAGGCTGCGGCAAGACCACCGCCGGCCGCGCCGCCATGCGCCTGGTCGAGCCGACTTCGGGCTCGATCAAGGTCGAAGGCAAGGAGATCATCGGCCTGTCCAAGGCGGAACTGCGTCCCTATCGCCGGGAAATGCAGATCATCTTCCAGGATCCGTTTTCCTCGCTGAATCCACGCATGACGGCGGGCGACATCGTGGGCGAGCCGCTGCTGGTCCATGGCGTGGCCAATGCCAAGGAGCGCCAGGAGCAGGTGTCGGCGCTGTTCGCGCGCGTCGGCCTGCGTCCGGCGCAGATGAAGAACTACCCGCACCAGTTCTCGGGCGGCCAACGGCAGCGTATCGGCATTGCCCGCGCTCTGGCGTTGGGGCCGAAGCTGATCGTCGGCGACGAGCCGGTGTCGGCGCTGGACGTCTCGATCCAGGCCCAGGTCATCAACCTGCTGATGGACCTGCAGCGCGAGCGCGGCCTGTCCTACCTGTTCATCTCGCACAATCTCGCGGTGGTCGAGCATATCAGCCACCAGATCGCGGTTATGTATCTCGGCCGCATCGTCGAGTACGCCGACACGCGCTCGATCTTCACCAATGCGCAGCACCCCTACACCGAGGCCTTGCTGTCGGCCGTGCCGGTGCCGGACCCTGCCATCAAGCGCAAGAAGATCGTGCTGCAGGGGGATGTGCCGAGTCCGGTGAAGCCGCCGTCCGGCTGCCATTTCCATACCCGTTGCCCCTATGCCGAGCCTCGCTGCAAGGTGGAGGTTCCTTCGCTCCGCGAAATCGCGCCGGGACACCAGGTCTCCTGCCACCTGCGCTAGGCATTTCGGCATACTCGCCTCTCCCTTGAGAGGGAGTCGCGCCCGGTTACAGACGCGCTACACTGTCTCCAAAGGGAGAGAGGAAGCGTCATGGCCAATTGGGATTACATCGTCGTCGGCGGCGGCTCCGCGGGGTGCGTGCTGGCCAACCGGCTGACCGAGGATGCCAA
Source organism: uncultured Rhodospirillaceae bacterium (assembly GCA_945952105.1). Taxonomy (GTDB): domain Bacteria; phylum Pseudomonadota; class Alphaproteobacteria; order Reyranellales; family Reyranellaceae; genus Reyranella. Next base: position 89,803 of record CAMFGZ010000009.1, read on the forward strand.
CGTCAAGGTGCTGCTGCTCGAGGCCGGTCCGCGCGACAAGTCGATGTGGATCGACATTCCCGCCGGCTTCACCAAGCTGCTGAACCACAAGCAGTTCAACTGGAACTTCGAGATGGAAGCGGAAGAGGGCATGGCCAACCGCCGCATTCCCTGTCCGCGCGGCCGTGCGCTGGGCGGCTCGAGCTCGATCAACGGCATGCTCTACGTTCGCGGCCAGCCGCTCGACTACGACACCTGGGGACAGCTCGGCAATCGCGGCTGGTCGTACGAGCGGATCCTTCCCTATTTCAAGAAGTCGGAGAATTACGAGGCGGGCGGCGACGACAGCCGCGGCAGGGGCGGTCCGCTGAACGTCGCGGAGATGCGCGAGACCAACGAACTCTGCGACGCGTTCATCGACGCCGCCGAAGCGAGCGGCTACCCGCGCAACAAGGACTACAACAACGGCAACCAGGAAGGCTTCGGCTACTTCCAGGTGACGATGAAGGACGGCAAGCGCTGGTCGACGGCGCGCGCCTTCCTCGATCCGATCCGCAATCGCCCGAACCTGCAGATCGTGACCGACGCGCTGGTCGACCGCGTCATCCTCGAAGGCAAGCGCTGCGTCGGTGTCGCCTACACGGTGCACGGCCAGAAGCAGGAGGCGCGGTGTGGCCGCGAGGTCATCGTCTCGTGCGGCGCGGTGCAGTCGCCGGGCGTCCTCGAACATTCCGGCATCGGCCAGCCCGAGCTGCTGCGCCGCTACGGCATAGAGGTGAAGCACGAGCTGAAGGGCGTCGGCGAGAATTACGGCGACCACTTCGCGCCGCGCATGAACTGGCGTGTGAAGCTGCCGGTCACGCTGAACGAGAAGACGCGCGGCGTGAACCTCGTGAAGGAAGTGATCAAATACTACACGACCGGCCGCGGCGCGCTCAGCCTCACTGCCGGCGTCGTCTACGGCTTCGTGCGCACGCGGCCTGGCCTCGAGTCGCCCGACATGCAGTTCCACATGGCGCACGCCAGCTACGACACGGCGCAGAAGCGCGATCTCGAGCGCGAGCCCGGTATGACCGTCGTGATCGGCCAGTGCCGGCCCGACTCGCGCGGTTCGATCCACATCAAGTCGGCGATTCCCGGCAGCGAGCCCGCGATCCGGCCGAACTTCCTGTCGGCGCAGACCGACCGCGACGCCACGGTCGCGGGCATGCAGATCGCCCGCAAGATCGTCTCCCATCCGTCGCTGTCGAAGTACATCGCCTTCGAGAAGACCCCGGGCGACAAGATTCAGAGCTACGACGAGTGGCTGAGCTTCGCCCGCGGCAACGGCCAGACGACCTATCACGTCATCGGCACCTGCAAGATGGGATCCGATCCCATGGCCGTCGTCGACGACCGGCTGCGCGTCCACGGCATTGCCGGCCTCAGGGTCATCGACGCCTCGATCATGCCGACCGTGCCGTCGGGCAATACCAACGCGCCCACGATCATGGTTGCCGAGAAGGGCGCGGACATGATCAAAGAAGATGCGAAGGCGGGCCTGAAGGCCGCGGCCTGAGGTCCGGAGATTTGGGGGACATGATGAAGCCTGTGAGGTCCATTCTCGCCGTGCTGGCGATCGGCAGCCTGGTGGCGGCCTGCCAGGGCCAGATGCCCAAGACCGAGTCGAAGCGCGACATGCTGGCCGATTCCGGCTTCAAGGTCGTGTCCCTGAAGACGCCTGGCCAGGCGGCTTCGTTCAAGAAGCTGCCGCCGCACAAGCTGGTCCGCAAGACGTACCAGGGCAAGCCGGTCTGGCTCTACGCCGATCCCACCATGTGCGGCTGCCTCTACATGGGCACGCAGGACAATTACAACGCCTACATCAAGGAGGCGTCGAAGCAGATGATCTCCACGGCGATGCGCACCAACTTTGCCGACGATCCCTACAGCCCGACCGGCATGGACAATGCCGTCGACAACGACTGGGATTGGGGCGAGTGGGGCAATCCGGGATATTACGGCCTGCCGTACTGAGGATGGCCTGAAAACGAAACGCCCGGCGGAGCGATCCGCCGGGCGTTTTTCTTTGGGGGGCCTTGGTGTGTTCCAACCTACACCCCCTCATCCTGAGGAGGCCCGAAGGGCCGTCTCGAAGGATGAGCAACAGACGAGGTGCGCGTGCCCACCCTTCAAGACGCGCTCCAAGGGGAGCGCTCCTCACGGTGAGGTCATGCTGAAGTTCGACATGACCTGCTGAAGAGCTCGCTTCCTACTTCGCCTGCGTCGCCGGCACGCCGAGCGAGAGCATCAGGCGGTTGGCCCAGTTGAAGAACGAGGCGGCGCCGATCAGGTCGGCGATGGCGGCGTCGTCGAGGCCGACGGCGCGCAGGCGCTCCACATGCTCCTTGCCGAAGGTCATGGGTAGCGCCGTCAGTGCCACCGAGGCGGCGACGATCGCCTCCCAACGCTCGTCGAGCTTCGCCTCGACACCTTCGTCGAGCAGGCGTTGCACGTCGTCGACACGCTTTGAATAGGTCGCGGCGAAGCGGGCGTGGACGGAAGCGCAGTAGATGCAACCGTTGAGGCGCGACGTCGCCGCCGCCGCCAGTTCGCGTTCGGCACGCGGCAGGCCGGCCTCGGGATTGTAGAAGATGTCCTTGTCGGTCCGCGTGCGCGCTTCCAGCACGTCGGGATCGCGCGCCAGCAGCCGGAAGTAAGGCGACTTCACGCGCGCCGCGTCGACCAGGCTCTTGATGTGATGCTCGGTCATGTCGGCTTCGGCCATCGGCTCGAGCCAGGGCAGCCAGTCGAGCATGTCGCGGGTGAAGACGACCGGCTCGGTGTGCGGCGGCGGCGTCAGGGTCTTGTCGGTGCTCATAGCGTGCTCGCGAGGACGGTCAGGCCGGAAACGACCCGGATCTGGTAGGACAGGAAGGAAACGAGCTGCGAGATCGTCACGATGTCGTTGGTCGACCAGCCGGCATCGAGCAGCGACTGCAGCGACGGCGCCGACGCATCGCGCGGATGGAACACCAGCATGTGCGTGTGCGCGAAGGCGGCTGACAGGCGCGGGCCGAGTGCGGCGCGTCCTGCGTCGCTCACTTTCCAACTCGGACCCGGCGCGTCCTCGACCGAGAGTGGGCCCTTGGGGAAGTGACCGTAGGGGCCTTTCGTCCTGGCAGCCGCGACTTCGGCGGCGACGGCTGCGCGCAAGGCGGCCGGCAGTTTGGTGGCATAAAAGGCGTCCGTCTTCGGCTCGCCGTGCAGGCCCGCCACGAACGCCGCGATGGCATGGCGCTCGTCGGCGCTGACGCCCGCAAGGTCTGCCGGTTCGAACAGCGACGTGTAGCTCGCCTGAGCGTGCTTGCGCGCCTCGCTGCGCTGGGCGCGGATCGCGTCCAGCCTGGAGCCCGGCGCGATTCCCACCAGGCTGTCGATCACGTCTGTCATGCGACTTGTCTCGTCCCCGCTTTGACTTCGGGCGCCCAGCCCAATGCGGGCGCCACCTTCTCGGCCAACAGTTCGATCGACCGCAGAATATAGGGATGCGGCGGGTCGATCGAGTGAACCTGCATCGTGAGGTCGGTCGCGCGTTGCAGGGTCGAATCGCCCTGAAGCGAGGCGATCACCTCGTCGGGCGTGCCGATATGCACGTCCATCGCAGCGATCAGGTCGCCGACCAGGCTGCCCGACGTGAAGTTGCCGGTTGCGGCCAGCCGGTGGCGCATGCGCGACAGGCCGATCTCCGCGAGGCGCATCGCCTCCTTGTGATCGTCGGCCACGAAGATCGTGCGCGAGGCCAGGATGCGCGGCTCCACGCCCTTGGGCAGGGCCTCGAGATAGGCATCGAGCATCGGATTCTGGATGTCAGCCAGGGACGCCTTCGGCGCGTCGGGCGAGCGCGGCTGGGTGCGCGACAGCATCAGTCCGTCGCCCGCCAGTCCCGCGCGCCGGGCGCCGGAGACAGTGAAGGTCGCCTGCCAGACGCGGTCGACCAAGGTCGGGCTCGACGGATAGAGCTTGTCGCCGCCGGCCAGCGCACCGCCCGACCAGGCGGTCTTCAAGGTGGCGAGGTTATGGTCGAACAGGGTATGGCGCTGGTCGCTTTCGAGGCCGAAGGCGGTGAAGGCGGTGAGGTTGCCGCCGGGGCCGACGCCCACTTCGAGACGGCCGCCGCTCATCAGGTCGGTGACGGCCGCGTCCTCGGCGACGCGGATCGGCAGTTCCAGGGGAAGCGTGACGATGCCGGTGCCGAGCCGGATGCGCGACGTGTGGGCCGCGGCGTGCGCGAGGAACACGAAGGGTGCCGGCAGGCCGCCTTCGCCCTCGTGGAAGTGATGCTGGGCGATCCAGGCTGAATCGAAGCCGAATTTCTCGGCATGGCGGATCTGTTCGGTGGCGAGGCGATAGCGTTCGGCCGCGTCCACCTGATCGAGCAGGCGGGTGAAGAATCCGAGGCGCTTGATCGGGAACGTGGTCATGGGCTCAACCTTGGCGGAAGTTCGGGCGGGACGGCAAGGACCGGCGGCAGGCTCCGGCCCGGGATCGCTTCGATGAGTTCGCGCGTGTAGGCGCTGTCGGGGCGACCGAAGACGGTTTCGATGGGACCGCCATCGACCTGCCGTCCCCTGTGCATCACCGAGACCGTATCGGAGATCTGCCGCACCACCGCGAGGTCGTGCGACACGAACAGGTAGGTGAGGCCCAGCGTCTTCTGCAGCTCGTCGAGCAGGGAGAGGATCTGCGCCTGCACCGTGACGTCGAGCGCCGACACGGCTTCGTCGAGCACCAGCACCCTCGGGTCGAGCACGAGGGCGCGGGCAATCGCAACGCGTTGTCGCTGGCCGCCCGACAGAGCACGCGGATGACGTTCGAGGAAGCTTTCGGAAAGGCCGACTCTGGCCAGCATGCCGCGCACCTTTCGGGCACGGTCCGCCGCGGGGATCGGCTCGAAGTTGAGCAGCGGCTCCTCGACGATGCGCGCGATGGTCTGGCGCGGATCGAGCGAACCATAGGGGTTCTGGTAGACGAGCTGAATGTGCTTGCGGAACTGACGCAGCTTCTCACCCTTCAGGGTGGTGAGGTCGACACCGTCGATCAGGATGCGGCCGGCGGTGGGCTTGATGAAGCCCACGACGCTGCGGATGGCGGTGGTCTTGCCCGATCCCGATTCGCCCACGATCGCGTGCGTGGTGCCGCGCCGGACCTTGAATGACACATTGTCGACCGCGCGGAACGACTTCGCTTCGCCGCCCGTCACCGGAAAATCGTGGGTGAGGCCCGTGACCTCGATGGCGAAGTCGTCGCCCTCGGCCGCAGGCCGCGCGGGCCGGGGCTTGCCGAGCGAAGGCGCGTCGGCCAGCAGGCGGCGCGTGTAGGCACTGCGCGGCGCGGCCAGCACGTCCTTCACGGGCCCCTGCTCCTGGATGCGGCCGTGCTGCAGCACGACCAGCCGGTCGGCTCGGTCGGCGGCGACGCCGAGATCGTGCGTCACCAAAAGCACGGCCGTGCCGCTTTCGCGGCGCAGCTCGTCGATCAGGTCGAGGATGCGCCGTTGCACCGTGACGTCGAGCGCGCTTGTCGGTTCGTCGGCCACGATCAGCGCGGGCTTCAGCGCCACGGCGATGGCGATCAGCACGCGCTGCTTCATGCCGCCGGAGAGCTCGTGCGGATACTGTTTGGCGCGCATCTCGGCGGGCGTCAGGCCGACCCTCTCCAGCAGCTCGATGACGCGTGCCTGGATCGCCTTGCGGTCACCGCGCTTGTGGATTTGAAGGACTTCGGCGAGCTGCGAGCCGATGGTGCGCACCGGGTTGAGCGAGCTGCCGGGATCCTGCGGGATGAGGCTGACGACGGCACCGCGGATGGAATCCAGCCGCTTCTGCGACCAGTTCGTGATGTCTGTCCCGTTGAGGCGGATGGTGCCGCTCTCGACGCGGCCGTTGCCGGCCAGCAGGCCGAGCGTCGCCTGCGCCGTCGTGGTCTTGCCCGAGCCGGATTCGCCCACCAGCGCCACGACCTCGCCGGGCGCGACGCTGAACGAGACACCGTGTACGACGCGCTGCTCGTGATCGCCGGTCTTGTAGGCGATCGCCAGATCGTCGACCTGGAGGATGGGGGTGGCGGTCATGGCGCGGTCCTGCCGAGAGCCTTGCTGATGCGGTCGGCCGACAGCACGACCAGCACGACGACGATGCCGGGCGCGGCGGTGAGCCACCAGGCGCGCGAGAGGTAGTTGCGGCCCTCGGCAATCAGCAGGCCCCATTCCGGGGTGGGCGGCGGCGCGCCGTAGCCCAGGAAGCCGAGGGTGGAGATCGCGAGGATGGCCGAGCCGAACTGGAGGGCGGCCAGCGCGATCACCGAGGTCAGCGAGTTGGGCAGCACATGACGATAGAGCACAGCCCAGAAGGTGCCGCCGCTGCCGAAAGCTGCTTCGACGTACTCGCTGCGCCGGACGCGCACGACCTCGGACCTCGCAAGGCGGGCGAAGCGCGCGACGGAGACGGCGCCGACGGCAATGGCGACGTTGATCGTCCCGAAGCCCAGCAGGACGATGATGCTGAGCGACAGCAGCAGCGAGGGCACGGCCAGCATCGAATCGACCAGGCGCATGATCACTGCGTCGATCCAGCCGCCGCGCGCACCGGCGATCAGGCCGAGCAGGGTGCCCAACAGGAGGCCGACCGTGACGGCGACGAAGGCGCCCGACAGCGAATGCCGTGCGCCATAGACGATGCGGGCATAGACGTCCCGGCCGAGCCCGTCGGTGCCGAGTATGTGTTCGGCACTGGGCGGACGCAGCTGCTCGCCCGGCACGCCCTCGGTGCCGCTGTAGCCGGTGAAGAGCGAAGGCAGGGCAGCCCAGGCGAGCACGACGAACACCACGGCCCAGGCCAGCGCCAGGGTGGGCGGGACGCGCTTCAGGCGGCTGAGCCAGCCGGGCTGGAGGTCGGCGGCGGCGCTTGCGGCTTCCACGGTCATGCGGGTGCTCCCGACTTCGAACCGAGCCGGGGATCGAGCACCGGATAGAGCAGGTCGACGACCAGGTTGATCGTTACGAAGGCAAGGGCGGAGATCACGACGATGGCCTGCAGGACAGCCGTGTCATGGTTGCCCACGGCCTGGTAGGTGAGGCCGCCCAGGCCGCTCAGGCCAAACACGGCTTCGGTGACGACGGCGCCGGCCAGCAGCTCGCCGAACAGGACGCCGGCGATGGTGAGCGTCGGCATGACGGCGTTGCGCGCGACATGCCTCCACAGCACCCAGTTGCGCGAGGCGCCCTTGGCGCGCGCCACGGCGACGAAGGGCTGTGCCAGTACCTGGTCGACGTTGCGCATCAGGATCTGCGCCAGCGGCGCGGAGATCGGGATGGCGAGCGTCAGGACCGGCAGGACCAGCTTCTCGACCGGGCTGGGGCTGATGACCGAGACGAGGCCGAGCTGGAAGGAGAATATCTGGATCAGCATGATGCCGAGCCAGAAGACCGGCACCGAGATGAACAGCGAGGGCAGGGACTGCAGCCCGGCCCGCAGCCATTCCATGCCGACCATGTTCGAGACGGTGGCCAGAATGATCGTGAGGACCAGCGCGGCGGCGAAGGCGAGTGAGGCGAGCAGCAGGGTGGGCGGCAGGTTGGTCTCGAGCTGCTGGCTCACCGGCACGCCGGCCTGGATTGAGAGGCCGAAATTGCCGGTGAGGAAATTGCCGACGGTGGTGAGATAGCGTTCCCACAGCGGCCGGTCCGCGCCATAGGAGGCGCGGATCTCGGCGATCTGATCGGCCGTGAGACCCATGTCGGGGCTCATGAACTTGATCATGATCGCGTCGCCCGGCAGCACCTGCAGCAGCAGGAAGGCCGCCGTGAAGGTGAGCGCCAGGACGGCGAGTGCCTGCCCGACCCGGCCGAGGAGATAGCGCGCCATCGGTTCCCCCGCGCCTACTTGGGCGCGATCCAGGTCGCGTAGAAGCTTGGGCGGCCCACCGCCTCGAAGGTGAAATCCTTGACCCTCGGCGAAGCCGCGAAGGCCTGCGGCTCCTCGAAGATCGGGATCGTGTAGCCCTGGTCGATCACATAGGCCTGCACTTCTCCCACCAGCGCGATGCGCTTCACCGGATCGGTGGCGGCGGCGATCTCTTCGAGAAGCTTGTTCAGCTTCTCGTCGACGAAGTTCTGGACCTTGTTGCTGACGCCGCCCTTCTGCAGCAGCACGTTGCGCGTCGTCGGATAGTACTGGCTGCGAATCACGTCGGGATCGGCGCGGCCGACCATGGCCGGCGCAACCGGCGTCTTGGCCGGATCGAGGCTGTCGGCGACGCGGCTGCCGGCATCGCCCGCGAGCACGTTCAGCTTCACGCCGACCTTGGCCCATTGCTGGGCGACGAGCTGCAGGGTCTCCTTGTTCTGCGGCTGCGGCGGCGATTCGTAGGCCGAGAGGATCAGCTCCTTGCCGTCCTTCTGGCGCAGGCCCTTCGGGCCGATCGTCCAGCCGGCCTCGTCGAGCAGCTTGGCGGCCAGCGCCGGATCGTAGGCGAGCTTGGCCGACTGGTCGACATAGCCCTGTGCGGTCGAGGCGATGATCGACTTGGCCTGCGGATAGTTGGCCGAGAACAGTGTCGCCACGATCTCCTTGGCGTTGGTCGCGTGCAGCAGCGCCTTGCGGACGCGGATGTCGGACACCAGGGGATTGTCCGGCCGGAACACGACAGTGTTGTTCACGCCGCGCGTCGGGGCGGCATAGATGACGAAGCCCTTCGACTGGACCTGCTTCTCGTCATAGGCCTGCACCTGGCGGATGACGTTGGCCTGGCCGGCCAGCAGCGCGCCGATGCGCACGCTGTCCTCGGGGGTCACGACGTACTTGATGCCGTCGAGATTGGCGCGGCCCTGATGGGCGAGCTTGGCCGGACCCCATTTGTAGTCCTTGCGCGCCTCCATCACGAGCTCGCGGCCCAGCACCTCGCTCTTCACCACGAACGGGCCCGAACCGATGATCTTGGTGGCGTCGCCCAGCGCGTCGAACGGTAGGGCCAGAGTCTTCAACGAGACCAGGCCCGAGCCGATCACCGACGTGCCCTGCAGGAAGCCGACCGACGGCTTGGTGAAGAAGAACTTCACGGTCAGCGGATCGACGATCTCGCTGCCCTTGTAGTTGGTGATGACCTCGGAGACCGGCTGCTTGAGTTCCTTGTTGCCGAGCCCGTAGGTGTCGAAATTCTTCGCGACGGCCGCGGCATCGAGGGGCGTGCCGTCCGAGAAGGTGACGCCCGGCCGGATCTTGAACGTGTATTCGGTCGCGTCAGCGTTGACCGTCCAGCTCTCGGCGATCCACGGCTCGATCTCGAGGGTCTTTGGATTCTGGTAGGTGAGCTTGTCGGTGATCTGGTTGAGTACGCCGCCGTTGGGATAGAAGCCGCCGGCCGGCGGATAGAGGTTCGTGTGGGCCTGCTGCTCGAGATAGATCAGCGTCCCGCCTTTGGTGACGGGGGCCTGCGCTGCGGCGCCACCGGCCAGGATCGCGACGGACGCGAGCGACGCGGCCGTGCGCGTCAAAAACCGTCGATAATTTGCGTTAATCACAAAAACCCCCTTCGCCTTGAGGCACAGGAGGAGCCATGCAGTATCTGGGCCGAGTCTCGCCGTGCGGACCGGATATATGGCCGCGCGGTTCCGTCAATTACACAGAGCAGATTGTCAAAATAGGCGGCGGCGCGGAGCAGGGCTTGCTACCTGCCCCGCCAGAATGAGGAAAAATTATCCTCCGAGCAGCGCGGCCGACGGCTGCAGTTCCTTGCGCTCGACCTTCTTCACGATCTCGGTGAGCTTGGCATGGGTCGGCGCCTTCACGCCGATATAGTTGCCGCGCTCGGCGATGTAGCCGTTCATGAACTCGATTTCGGTGCGGCGGCCCTTGATGATGTCCTGCGCCATCGAGGGGCGCTGGATGTCGGCGCGCGGATTCGGGTTGGTGTTGGAGCCCGGCCGCAGGATCGCCTCGACCTCGTCGAGCGCGGCCTTGTCGTCCTCCGAGGCCCGCGCAAGCAACTCGGGCTCGAATTTGCCGATCTTCTCGATGTGGTAGCCGAGCGCCTGGCCGACGCGCACCGCCTCGCCACCCAGCTTGATGGAGAAGCGGCGCACCGCGTCGTTGCGGTCGCAGTCGATGCCGGTCATGCCGGTGGCGGCCGACACGCCGTTCTTCATGCCGTTCTGGCAGAGCTTCGACCAGCGCTCGCCCCACAGGTTGGTCGTGGTCTTGGCGCTGTCGATCATGCCGACCATCTCGCGCAGTTCCTCGACCCGCTTGGTGATACGGCCATGGACCTCGCCGACGCGGAACACGGTGTGCTTGTCGCCGCCCTTGGAGACGGTGCGGCGGATCTTGCCGGCCTCGTACATGTCGACCGAGATCAGCGAGGCGACCATGCCGACGGTCTTGCCCCAGCCGACGATGCCGGCGATGCGCTCCTCGTTCAGGCAGTTCTGCAGGGACACGATGTAGCCGTCGGGCGCGAGGTACTGCTTGATCAGCGCGGTCGCCCATTCGGTGTCGTAGGACTTCATCGAGACGAAGGCGATGTCGATCGGCTTCTGGCGCGACAGGTCCTGCATCTCGGTGAGATGCATGGTCTTGGCCTTGGTGACGGTGAACTTCTCTTCCGGCGTCACGCCATCGAGTTCTAGGCCGCGCTTGCGGATGATCTCGATGTTCTCCGGCCAGAAGTCGATCAGCGTGACGTCGTGGCCCGCATGCGCGAGATAGCCGCCGACATAGCCGCCCAATGCGCCGGTGCCGACGACTGCGATTCTCTTGCCCATCCTGCTCTCCCTCGAGGCTGTTCGTTACGGCGCGACGCGCGGTTCCTTGCGCGCGCGGTCGAGATAGCGGTCGGCGTCCTCGGCCAGCAGCAGCCGGTCGGCCATCAGTTGCGTGACCACGGCCTGGACCCTGGCGACGTAGTCGGCGCTGTCCTTGTAGCGTTCTGCAATCGAGGGCCGCGGATCGCCCGAAGCGTTGCGGGCGGCCTTGTCGACGGGAAACGGCAGGCAGCTTCCGTCGCGGTCGGCGATCTCGCCCGCCGGATACGGCGGCTTGTACTCGTTCCAGCCGGTGTAGGTCGCGAGCGGCACGGCGATGTCGGGCAGGCGGATGCCTGCCGCCTCGTTGCCGTCGGCGTCGACCTTGCTCACCAGCGTGCGATAGACCTTGTCGGACGGGCCGGGCCTCACCCAGTCGCCCGGCGGCGACACGGTGTTGGTGGTGCGCACGATCGCGGCGCCCGGTACGGCGGGAAAGCCGGTCTTGTCCGGCGCGACAAGCGTGCCGGCCGCTAGAGTGGGCACGCGGCTGGCCGGCGGTGTCTTGCCCGAGACGGCCCATTCGTCGAGCGCGACCAGCAGGGCGCGGATCGCCGGCATCGGATTGTGCGGGTTGCGCGGATTGAGGTTGGGGCCGGGATCGGTCGTCGCCCCGGCGCGACCGCCATGCTGCGTGCCGGCGACCATGTAGACGCGCGAGTTGTCCGGCAGGGTTACGTCCTTCGTGCCGAGCGGGTCGGTGTGCAGCAGCGACGCGCCCTTCTGCCAGTATTCGGTCGAGGTGTTGGTCTCGATCAACAGCGGGTCGCTGCCATCGCCCCTGAACAGCGAGCCGCTCTTGCCCGTCAGCGGATCGCTCTGCGTCGCCGTCGAGAACGGGAACTCGTTCTCGGGGAAACCGTGATCCTCGTGCTGGGTGTTGGTGCGCGCCGGCTGGGCGAAGGGTGTGTTGTAGAAAACGCGGCCGACGCCTGCGATGTGGCTCAGGATGCCGTCGAACACACGGCGTCCCTGTTCGTCGCGGTTGAAGCCTTCGGAGATGTGATTGCGCAGGTAACGCCCGGCCTGCGAGAAGCCGATGGCCAGCGCATGCGTGATCGGCCGACCCGTGGCCTTCGCCGCCTCCGGCGAATGGCGCAGCCAGCTCACGACGTCGCGGGTGGCCGCGAAGCCCAGGCCCTGGACCTTCGGGTTCTTCGCTTCGTAGTGGAATTCGTAGAGAAACCCCGGCTTGGCCTGGGTGCCTTCGCGCAGCCTGATCGAGCGCGCGTCCACGAAGGACCATTGGTTCAGCGGCAGTTCGCGAGGCTCGTCGTCGGCGCGCTCGCGGACGGTGAGGCGGGCGCGGGGCTGTTCCAGCGTCGCGGCCTCATGCGAGAGCTTGAACGCTTCCAGCACGCCGATACGCGTCCCCGAAACCCATTCCTCACGGACCGTCTGAACGATCGGCTGGCCGTTGTCCGTCGCGACCGGCGCGGTGAGCGCGAGACCCATGTTGGCGCGCGGCGCGTCGGGATCCCAGCCCGACCACACGATCGTGTAGCCGAGGCGCAGCGGGAAGGCGTTGCCGAGATCGGCCAGCGTCTTGGGATCGTTCACGCCCTGCGGGCCGTCGGCGATGTTGCCGAACAGCATCTTGCGGCCGCGATTGTTCACCTCGTAGAGGATGCGCCCGTTGCCGCGTACCGGGTCCCTGGGCCGCAGGATGAAGACGCTGGTCGCGTACTCGACCTTGCCCGCTGCGTTGCGCGGCGCCTTGTCGATCAGCGCGATGCCGCGATTGCCGGGCAGCGCCGGATCGACTTCGCCCCTGGCGACGCCGATGACGCGCTCGTAGGCGCCGACCTCGCCGAACGGTGCGCCGTCGGCGAGCGGCTCGACCTTCTCGATCTCGAACGAGAGAAGCACTAGGCCCTGGCTTCCGCCTGGACCTCTTCCGCCGGGAAGTTCAGTTCCACGCCGACGCCGTCGGGATCGTAGAGGAAGATCTGCGCCGCGCCGGTGCGCGGCACGATCTGCTCACGGAACTTCACGTTCTTCGATTGCAGGCGCTTGCGCACGCCGGGCAGGTCGCTGGCGGCGAAGGCGATGTGGTCGAAGCGGCCGGTGTCCTCGAACTTCTTCTCGGTGCCGCGCACAACGATGCCATCGCGCGGCTTGCGCTCGCCCAGCAGATGCACGGTGGCAACGCCGCCGGAATAGAGCCAGTAGCCTGGGAAGCCGAGCGGCGGCCGGTCGCCGTTCTCGAGCCCGAGCACGTCGCAGTAGAAATCCTTGGTGGCTTCGAGGTTCGAAGGCTCGATCGTGTAGTGCTGAAGGGGGCCCAGCGGCATGTCGGTCTCCGTAAGATCAGACGAAGGTAAGGTCGGCCTCGGCGCCCATCATCCAGGCGCCGACGGTCTCGAAATGGGAAAGCCGGCCCTGCAGTTGCTGGGTCACGGTGTGGATGTCGCGGAAGCGGCGCTCCAGCGGATGGTTCCCGAAGATCGCCGTCGCGCCGGCGGCGTTATAGGCGAAGTCGACGGCGTCCTTCGCCTTGTGGATGGCGTTGGTCGCGGCCATGCGGATGGTGATGCGCTGTTCGACGCTGATCGTGTTGCCGGCCGACAGATCCTTCCATATGCCGGCCATCGACTGCAGCACGAAGGCGCGGGCCGAGCGGAGATTGACCTCGGCCTGAGCAAGGTTGGACTGGACCACCGCATTGTCGCGGATGGGGCTCTTGAGGCCGCGCGGGACCTTGTTGCGCGCGACGTCGAGGAAGCAATCGAGCGCGCCGCGGGCGATGCCGCAGGCCACGCCCGCGAAGCCCACCTGGTAGCAGGTGCCGGCACCCATTCGGTAGAGCGGGCCGCTCTCGCGGCATTCGAGCTCGAACTCGCGGGTGATCGAATGGTCGGCGCGGACGAAGAAGTCGGTGAGAGCGAACTGGTCGCTGGCCGTGCCGCGCAGGCCGACCGTGTTCCAGATGTCCGTCCATTGGACGTCGCCGGTTCGCACAAGCATGGTGCGCTCCTGCTGGCGGCCGTTCTCGTCGAGGCGCGGCGAGCCGTCGGCCTTGAAGATCGGGCAGTGGGCGCCGAGCCAAGTCGCGTGGCGGCCACCCGAAGCGAAGGCCCAGACGCCCGTCACCTTGTAGCCGCCCTCACATTCGACGGCCTTGACCCTGGGGCCGGGGCCCCAGGCCAGCACGGCGCGCGGATCGTCGCCGAAGATCGCGCGCGCGACCGGCAGGTCGAGATAGGCGGCCGACATGGCGCAGCCGCCAGCTTGGCTCAGGCACCAGGCGGTCGAGGCGTCGCCGCGGGCGATCGTCTCGATCACATGGAAGAAGGTGATGGGATCGGTCTCGATCCCGTCCGAAGAGCGCGGCAGCAGCAGGCGGAACAGCCGCGCCTCGTGGAGCTTGTCGAGAAGCGCCGGCGGCAGCCGGCGCGTCTCCTCGATTTCGTTCGAAGCGGCCTCGACGGCCGGACGAACGGCCTCGGCCCGCGAGATCACGGCCGGATCGCCGGCAAGATCGACTTCAGACGGGATCAGCGTGTCCAAGATGAACCTCTTCGAACGTGGGTTTTCATCAAGCGGTCGCCAGTTCCTTGTCGATCTGCTCGATCGACTTGCCCTTGGTTTCCAGCCCGAAGAAATAATAGACCACCCCGGCCATCAGGAACCAGCAGCCCAGATAGAGAAAGGCCGTCGGAATCTGCGGCAGTGGAACGTCAGGCTTCAGGTAGTTGTTCGACCCGACGATGAGCGCCAGTCCGAGCGGCCCGATGATCTTGCCGATGCCGCCGAAGCCGTAGGCCGAGCCCATGCCGGTGGTCCGCAGATGCGAGGGCCAGACTTCCGCCGCGTAGGGACCGACGATCGCGAAGCCACCGTCGGCGAAGAAGAAGGCCAGCGCCAGGATCAGCCACAAGGCCGACATGCCCATGATCGTGGCGTTGTAATTGTAGCCCGCGAGGATGATCAGCACGCCCGCGCCGAGCCCGATCAGGCCGCCGCCCGCTCGCCTTCCGATCTTGTCGGACAGGTAAGAGAAAGACAGACGTCCAAGGAAGCCCATGACCGTGAGCAGGATCATCATCTTGGCGGCTTCCTGCGGCGTCACCTTGAGGAGCAGCACGAACAGCGAGGGCGCCCACAGCGTGACGCCATAGACGCCGGTCTGCGCGCCGGCATTGCCCAGCCATGAGACGAGCAGGCTGCGCGGATACTTGAACAGTTCGGCCCAGCTCGCCTTGGGCGGCTCGACCGGAGGCGTCTTGGGCAGCGGCAGGTCCTGCGGCTTCATCTGCAGTGCCCAGGCCAGCGACTTGCGGGCCTCCTCGTAGCGGCCCTGGCGAACCAGCCAGACCGGCGATTCCGGAACCCACAGGCGAACCAGCAGGACCATGAGCGAGGGCAGCACGCCGATGGCGAACAGCAGGCGCCACTGGTCGGCGCCCATGAAGGCGCCCAGCACCGCGCCGAGGCCGACGCCCAGCGGGATCACGCAGGTGACGAGGCCGCCGACCCAGCCGCGCTTGCGCGCCGGCACGAATTCCTGGACCAGCGGGAGGTCGACGCAGTAGAGGCCGCCGACACCGAAGCCCACGAAGAAGCGCATGATGGTGATGTAGATCCACCCGTTCTCCGGCGTGAAATAGAGCAGGCCGGTGGCGATCGAGAAGTTCAGCACGGTGCCGATGAACACCTTGCGGCGGCCGATGCGGTCGGCGAGCCAGCCCCAGATGTAGGCGCCGAAGATGGCGCCGATGCCCGACGACAGCAGCACGATGGCCGACTGGCCGAAGGTGAGCTTCCAGGGTCCGATCAGGAAGGCGAGAACGAAACCGATGAGAAAGTAGTCGAAGAATTCGAGCGCATCGCCGATCACCGCCGCGGCGATAATCTTCTTCTGGTTGCCGGTCAGCTTGGTCTGCCGGTCGAGAACGTCGAACATGGTATTTCCCCCGTGCGCTTTGTTTTGGGAGCGCTTGCCGCGCACGTTCACAGCGCTCCTGCCGCCACGCTACGCCTCGGCCCGCGTCAGCGGCAAGGTTGCCGGCATGGTCCTGTTTGCCCGTCGAAATCCACCGCTGCATGGCAGCCCTCTCGTTTGGTAAGGAGAAGGTAACGAGGGGGATATTCGTCATGCACTGGACCGATCGCCGGAAGCGTTTCCGGGCACTGCTCGCGGGCGACCGCTGTATTCATCCGGGCTCGGTGTTCGATCCGATCTCCGCGCGCATCGCCGAGGATCTCGGTTTCGAAATCGGTATGTTTGCCGGCTCGGTCGCCTCGTTGACCGTGCTGGGGGCGCCCGACCTGATCGTCCTCACACTGACTGAGTTCGCCGGGCAGGCCTATCGCATCAACCGGGCCGGCAACCTGCCGCTGATGGTCGATGCCGATCATGGCTACGGCAACGCGCTGAACGTGCGCCGCACCGTCGAGGAACTCGAGAGCGCGGGCGTCTCGGGCATGAGCCTCGAGGACACCGACCTGCCGACGCCGCACGGCACGACGGCGCCGCGGCTGGTCTCGATCGCGGAGGGCGTCGGCAAGATGAAGGCCGCACTCGGCGCCCGGCAGGATCCCGACCTCTGCATCGCCGGTCGCACCAGCGCGGTGACGATCACGAGCCTCGACGACGCGATCGCCCGCGGCAAGGCTTACGAGGCGGCGGGCGTCGATGCCCTGTTCTTCGTGGGCGTGCGCACCCGCGCCGAACTCGACGCGATCTCCGAGGCGACGACCTTGCCGATCATCCTGGGCGGCGTGTCGGGCGACCTCACGGACCTCGCCTATCTGGGCGCGCGGCGCGTCCGCATCGCGCTGCAGGGCCACCAGCCGTTCGCGGCGGCGGTCAAGGCGACCTACGAGACGCTGAAGGCGCTGCGCGAGGGCGTACAGCCGTCGAAACTGCAGGGCGTGGCCAGCCCCGAGCTGATGAAGAAGGTCACGCGCGACGCCGACTACGCGCGCTGGACCAAAGACTTTCTAGGCTGAGCGAAGCTCAGCCCGTCGGCACCAGCGTCACGGCGACTCCGTAGGAGTGGGAGTCGCCGCCCAGGATGACGCCGCGCAAGGGGCTCACGTCGGAGAAGTCGCGGCCCCAGGCCACGGCGACATGATCCTCGTGCGCGATCAGGTCGTTGGTCGGATCGAGATGGACCCAGCCGGCGTCCTCGCCGCACCAAACGGCGACCCAGGCGTGGCTCGCATCGGCCCCGCGCAGCGCGACTTCCTCCTGGGAGTGGATCGTGCGGATGTATCCCGAGACATAACCCGCTGCGAGCCCGTGGGCGCGCAGCGCGGCGATCTCGACATGCGCGAAATCCTGGCAGACCCCTGCCTTGCCGGCGAAGACGTCGGCGAGCGGCGTCGAGATGTCGGTGGCGCCGGGGTGATATTCGAAATCGGCCTTGATGCGCGAGGTGAGTTCGCGCGCCGCTTCGAGGATCGGCCGCCCCGGCGTGAGGGACGTGGCGCCGTAGGCGCGCAACGCCTCGACGCTCGGCACGAGCGGCGATTCGTGAACGAACTCGCTCGCCTCGACGGGCCGGGGGAAGCCGTCGCCGTTGAGTGTCGCGCGGATCTCTTCCCACGGTGGTGTCGAGGCGGCCGGCGGCGGGTCGGGAAAACGCACTTCGACCTCGGCACGCACCTCGATGTCGAAACGCGTGTGTGGCTTGTCGATGCGATAGATGTCGATGAGGTTGCCGAAGTGATCGACATGCTGCATCGCCAGCGCGGGCAGCGGGCTGGTCACGATGCTGATCGAGGTGACTTTCTGACCGGGAAAGTCCCGCGCGCGCAGGTGGGCGATGTGATGCGCCGAGTCCACCGTGCTGGCGTAGGTATAGGTCGTGCGGTGCGAGAGCAGGTAGTGCACGGTCAGTCTCCGCCCGAGGAGCCGACGGCCTGCGCCGCCGGCACGTGCGAGAAGTAGGCGCGCGTTATCGCTTCCGAGAGCTTGTCGAGTTGCTGCTCGGTATCGGAGGCGACGTCGCGCAGCATGGCGAGCGCCAGCCCTTCGTGTCGCCAGGCCTGCTCGTCGCCGCCAAACTGCTTAACGACCGCTTCGAGGTCGACCTCCAGCGAGTCCGGCAGCGCGGCGACCGTGACGCCCGAGGCGCGCGCCAGGTAGTCGAGATGGCCCTTGATGGCGCGAAGCTGGAACACCAGGCCGCGCGGATTGGCGTCGTCGAGGATGACGAGATCGAGCACCGGCGCCGGCTGGAGCTGGCCGAGATAGCGCGTGCGGTAGGTGATCGTGCTGTCGCAGAGCTCGAGCGCGAGACGCATCGAGGCGTCCCAGTCGATCGGCGAGAGGGTGAAGGGTCCCAATGCGCCGTTCAGGATGTGCAGCCCGCGTTCGAGGCGGCGGCCAAGGTCGAGGAAGCGCCAGCCGGTGCCGCGCGTCATGTTTTCCTGGGCGAGGCCCGAGAGCGTGGCGACGAAGCGCACGATCTCGTCGAGCGCGGCGAGCAGCGGATCGAGGTTGCCGCGTGCCGCCAGCAGGCGTTTGCGCACCTCGATCATCTCCGGGCCGGCGGCCGTCGTCATGTCGATCGAGAAGCGGTCGCGCATCGTCGCCGTGAGACGCTGGATGCCGTCGAGCACGGTGGCGAGGCCGCGGTCGTCGGCGGCGACGGCCGCCAGCCCCTGCTGGAACAGGGCGCTCTCCGGCGGCGCCAGCGCCGACGAGTGGTCCATCAGGTTGGCCTGGTCGAGCAGTCGGCCGAGCAGCCGCAGCTCGGCGGCGTCGCGCGGGCCGACGGCGCCCTGCGCCACGCGCGCCGCCGTGGTGCGCAGCAGGCGCGCGTCGTTGTCGAGGCGCTCGATGTAGCGGCCGAGCCAGAAGAGATTGTCGGCGACGCGGCTCTGCAGGTCCGCGCTGCCGCGCTCGACGGCAAGCTGGTGAAAGCGCCGCATCGGCGGGAGCTGCACGTCGGCGGCGTCCTCGGCGAGGACCCAGACGTCCTTCAGCGTGCCGTGCAGCCGCCCCAGCGAACGCAGTGCCGTGTCGCCGTCGGGCTCGCGCGCGAGGCCGCCTGGCAGCACATGATAGGTGTCGTGGTCGGCCACCACATAGGCGCGCAGCACGACCGCCGACGGCACCAGCGACTTGCCGTCCCACTTGGGCGTCAGCGACGGCGTCATCGGATACTGAGCGACGAACTGGCCGGGCTGGGCGCGGATGCGCTCGACCAGCGCCTTTCGCTCGGCCGGCTCAAGCATGCCGACGATGATCGGCTCGCGGTCCTGGCCGAGACAGGGGCGCACGATCATGAGGTCGAGGTTGGCCAGCGCGAAGCTCAGCGCAGTGGGCTCGCCCAGCCACCAGACGTCGAGCGACGGCAATGCCAGCGGCTCGCCGAGCAGGCGTTCGCTCACCCGCTCCAGGAACGGCATCATCGCCGGCGTCTCCACGACGCCCGACCCGAGCGCGTTGGCGAGCGCGATCCTGCCGCTTCGCGTGGCCTCGACGAGGCCGGTAACGCCGAGCGCCGAATCGGCACGCATCTCCAGCGGATCGGCGAAGGAGCTGTCGAGGCGCCGCAGAAGCACATGCACGGGGCGAAGCCCGGCCAGCGTCTTGATCGAGACCTGGCCGTCGCGTGCCACCATGTCGCCGCCCTCGACGAGCGGGATGCCGAGCACGCGCGAGAGATAGACGTGCTCGAAGTAGGTGGCCGACAGCGAGCCCGGCGTCAGCAGCGCCATGTTGGGCTGGCTGACGCTGGCCGGCGCGACCGAGCGCAGCGATTCGTGCCAGCGGTCGAAGAAGGGCCGCAGGTGGCGCACCGGGATGGAGCGGAACGCCTCGGGCAGGCTGCGCGCGAGCACGCGGCGCATCTCGAGCGCGTAGCCGGCGCCGGCCGGCAACTCGGTATGATCGGCCAGCACGTGCCAGCGGCCGTTGCTGAGGCGCACGAGGTCGACGGCGTAGTGGCAGAGGTGGCGTTGCGGTTCGGCGCCGTCGGTGACCTGCGCGGGACGCAGGAAATGCCGGTTGGCGTGAACCAGCATCGGCGGCAGCAGATGCTCCTTCAGGAGCGTCTGCGGGCCGTAGACGTCGGCCAGCACCTTGTCGAGCAGGCGAGCGCGCTGGATCAGGCCGCTCTCGATCTGGGACCATTCGTCGGGCGCGATGACGAGCGGCAGCGGGTCGAAGTTCCAGCGCGCCGCGGCGCGATCGTCGAGCAGGTTGACGGTGGCGCCCGACTCATCGAGCTGACGCCGTGCGCTCTCCACCCGTTCGCCCAGCCCGCCCGGAAGTGCGCGGATGACGCTCAGGATGCCTTGCCAGTGATAGCGGATCGACTTCTGGCCGGTGACCAGTTCGTCGTACGCGCTTGCCGGCGAGGAAGAGAGGCCGCGCAACGACTCCATGGGCCCGCAAACAGAAGTGGGAACGAGAGGACGATGCCCTTTCGGGCGGGCGAAATATAAGCCCTAGGCGCGGCGCAGGTCGAGCGTCAGCGGATGCTCGGGATTGTCCAGCGGACGGGGTTCCGGCGACGTTCCGCCGGTATGTCCGATCGCGAAGAAACGGGCACGGCGCCGGGCTTCCGCCTCGTTGGCATTGACCGGCACTCGATCGTAGTTTCGGCCGCCCGGATGGGCGACGTGATAGGTGCAGCCGCCGATCGACCGGCCGCTCCACGTATCGTGGATGTCGAAGGTGAGCGGGGCATGCACGCCGATCGTCGGGTGCAGCGAGTTGGCCGCCTGCCAGGCGCGATAGCGCACGCCGGCGACATACTCGCCGGCTGTTCCGGTGGCGCGCAGCGGCAGCTTCCAGCCGTTGCAGGCGATGACGTGGCGCTGGTCGTTCAAACCGGCAACCTTGACCTGCAGGCGCTCGACCGTCGAATCGACGTAGCGCACGGTGCCGCCACCGCCGGGCTCCTCGCCCAGCACATGCCACGGCTCGAGCGCGTGCCTCAGTTCCAGTTCGAGGCCTCGATGCGCGGTCTCGCCCAGCCGAGGGAAACGGAACTCGAAATGCGGCGCGAACCAATCCGGAGAAAAGCCATAGCCTGCCTCGCCCAGATCGGAGAGCACGTCGTTGAAATCCTGCCAGACGAAGTGCGGCAGCATGAAGTCGTCGTGCAGGCGCGTGCCCCAGCGGCTGAGCGGGCGCTCGTAGGGGCGGTCCCAGAACTTGGCGACGAGGCCGCGCAGCAGCGCCTGCTGCGCCACGCTCATGCGCCAGTGCGGCGGCATCTCGAAGGCGCGCAACTCCAGCAGGCCGCGGCGGCCGGCGGCGGAATCGGGCGTGAAGAGCTTGTCGATGCAGAACTCGGTGCGATGCGCGTTGCCGGTCGCGTCGACGAGCAGGTTGCGGAACACGCGATCGACCAGCCACGGCGGCGTCTGCCGGCCCGGGGCGATCTGCTTGAAGGCGATCTCCAGCTCGTGCAGCGCATCGTTAC
The DNA here is from genome assembly GCA_945952105.1 of uncultured Rhodospirillaceae bacterium. Lineage (GTDB taxonomy): Bacteria > Pseudomonadota > Alphaproteobacteria > Reyranellales > Reyranellaceae > Reyranella. Next base: position 111,010 of record CAMFGZ010000009.1, read on the forward strand.
GCGCCTCGTCGACCCTCGGATGCTGACTGGTCGGACCGATGAACAGGCCCGAAAAGAGATACGAGAGCGAGGGATGGTTAAGCCAGTAGCCCAGCAGGCTCTTCAACAGGTCTGGCCGGCGCAGCATCGGCGAGTCGGCCGCGGAAGGTCCGCCCAGCACGAAGTGATTGCCGCCGCCGGTGCCGGTGTGGCGACCGTCGATCATGAACTTCTGCGCGCCCAGCCGCGTCGTGCGCGCCTCCTCGTAGACGATCTCCGTGCGCTCGACGAGATCGGTCCAGTTGGCGGAGGGATGGATGTTGACCTCGATCACGCCGGGATCGGGCGTGACGCTGAAGTTGAGAACCCGCGAATCGTTGGGCGGCGTATAGCCTTCGAGGAAGACCGGCTGGCCGAGTTCCTCGGCCGTGTCCTCGAGCGCCGTCACGAGGTCGAGATAGTCCTCCATGCGCTCCGTCGGCGGCATGAAGACGTGGAGATGCCCGTCGCGCGGCTCGAAGGCCATCGCTGTGCGCACGATCCCGGCGGCGGAGGTTCCTACAGCGGGACCGAGTCCCTGGTCCGGTGCCAGTGCCCGCCGCCACGCCTCGCGCCGAGCTTCGGCGTCGCCGGCTGCATCGGATGCGAGGCCAGGCTCCTGGCGGCGCAGCACCGGCGCGCGCCGGAAGGCGTCGAGCGGCGGCAAGTTGGGATGCGGCGCCATCGGATCGGGCTGCATGATGATGTCGGTGTCGCCCGGCAGCGCCCAGGGCAGCGAGTCGAGCGGCAGACGGTAGCCCAGCGGTGAATCGCCGGGGATCAGGTAGCACTTCTCCGAGCGCAGGAACCACGGGCCGCTCTTCCAGCGTGGCATGTGCCCATGTCCGTTGCCGCGCCCGTTATGATCGCGAATTACCGGCAGCACGTAGCCGACCGAGCTTTCGAGGCCTTTCTCGAACACGCGCGCCAGGCGCTCGCGTTCCAGCGGATCCTTCACCTTGGCTTCGTCGACCACGACGTTGCTCGGCAGGCGCCGCTCGCGCCACAGATAGTACCAGGTGTCCTCGTAGGCCGGGAAAAGATAGTCGGGGTCGAGCTGCAGGCGCTGCGCGAAGGCGAGGGCAAAGCGGTGCGCGGCCTCGACGGTGGCGCCGACCGGCTTGGATTCCAGCGCGTAGAGTTGCGGGTTGCGCCAGATCGGTTCGCCGTCCTTGCGCCAGTAACAGCCGAGCGCCCAGCGCGGCAGTTGCTCGCCGGGATACCATTTGCCCTGTCCGAAATGCAGCAGCGGGCCGGTTGCGAAGCGGTGCGCGAGCTTGCGGAACAGTACGCCCGCCAGCCTCCGCTTCTCGGGACCGAGCGCCAGCGTGTTCCATTCCGGCCCGTCCATGTCGTCGACCGACACGAAGGTCGGCTCGCCGCCCATGGTGAGGCGCACGTCATGCTTGCCGATGTCGCTTTCGATGGCCTCGCCAACCTTGAGCAGGGTCGCCCACTGTTCCTCGGTGTAGGGCTTGGTCGTGCGTGGCGTCTCGCGCACGCGGGCCACCGTCATCGAATGTTCGAATTCGACTTCGGCCTTCTCGAGCGCGCCCTCGATCGGTGCCGCGCTCGACGGCTCGGGCGTGCAGGCGAGGGGAATATGGCCTTCGCCGGTCAGCAGGCCGGACGTCGGATCGAGGCCGATCCAGCCGGCGCCCGGCAGGTAGACCTCGCACCAGGCGTGGAGGTCGGTGAAATCGTGGCTGGTGCCCGCGGGCCCGTCGAGCGGCTTCTCGTCGGCCACGAGCTGGATCAGGTAGCCCGAAGCGAAGCGCGCCGCGAAACCCAGGTGGCGCAGGATCATCACCAGCAGCCAGCCGGTGTCGCGGCAGGATCCCTTGGCGCGGCCCAGCGTCTCCTCGCAGGTCTGTACGCCGGGCTCCATGCGGACGATGTAGCCGATCTCCTGCTGCAGGCGGGCGTTCAGGCCGACGATGAAGTCGATGGTGCGCTGCTTCTTGCGGTCGACCTTGTCGAGCCACGCCTTCAGCTTCGGCCCAAGCGGTTCCAGCTTGCGGAACGGGGCGATCTCCTCGGCCAGCGAGGCATCGTAGGCGAAGGGCCAGGTCTCGGCGGAGGGCTCCAGGAAGAAGTCGAACGGGTTGATGACCGACATGTCGGCCACGAGGTCGACCGTGACCTCGAACAGGTCGGTCTTTTCCGGAAACACCAGGCGGGCGAGGTGGTTGCCCTGCGGATCCTGCTGCCAGTTGATGAAATGCTGGGTCGGCGTGATCTTCAGCGAGTAGGACAGGACCGGCGTCCGGCTGTGCGGCGCCGGCCGCAGGCGCACGATGTGCGGCCCCAGCTCGATGGGTCGGTCGTACCGATAGGTCGTCCGATGATGCAGCGCGACGTGGATGCTCATGACGGCCTGCTGTTTCGCTCCGAAGACAGACTAAGCAAGTGACATGCCACTAAGCAAGGAAGTGGCGCTATGCTCCTGCCATGATCCTTTTTTGACTGAAGACAAATTGCAGGGCGGAGCGTTCATGGCGGACTATTTCGATCTCACGGGCAAGGTCGCCCTCGTCACCGGCGGCAGCCGCGGCCTTGGTTACCAGATGGTGAAGGCCTTCGCCGCCCACGGCGCCGACGTCTTCATTACCAGCCGCAAGATCGAAACTTGCGAGAAGGTGGCGGCCGAGGTCAAGGCGATGGGCCGCAAGGCCGCGACCTATGCCTGCAACGTCGCCAACTGGCAGGAGCTCGACGGCATGGTCGACGCCGCCTACGCGGCCTTCGGCAAGGTCGACATCCTGGTTAACAATGCCGGGTCCTCGCCGCTCGCGCCCTCGTCGCTGGAAACCTCGGAGCAGCTCTTCGACCGCATCGTGTCGCTGAACTTCAAGGCGCCGTTCCGCCTGATGTCGCTGGTCGGCAGTCGCATGGCGGCGGGCGACGGCGGCTCGATCATCAACGTCTCGAGCGCCGGCGCTCTGCGCCCGCGGCCGCAGATCGCGCCCTATGCTGGCGCCAAGGCGGCGCTCAACGCATTGACCGAGGCCTTCGCCTTCGAGTACGCGCCGAAGGTGCGGGTGAACACGATTTCGCCCGGCCGCTTCCTGACCGACGTGTCGAAGGCATGGCCCGACGAGCACAAGGCCAATCCGACGGCGGCGCTGAAGCGCAGCGGCCAGCCGGAGGAGATCGTGACCGCCGCGCTCTATCTTGCGTCGGGCCGGTCGAGTTTCACCACCGGATCGCTGGTCCGGGTCGATGGAGGAATCGCATGAAGATGAAAGCTGGCGTTCTCACGGTTTGCGGTGCGCCCCGCCCCTTCGCCAAGTCCAAGCCCATCCATGTCGTCGAGGTCGATCTCGATCCGCCGGGCGAAGGCGAAGTCCTGGTCAAGGTGGGCGGCGGCGGCCTCTGCCATTCCGATCTGTCGCTGATCAACGGCGACCGGCCGCGGCCCGTGCCGATCGTGCTGGGCCACGAAGGCTCGGGCGAAATCGTCGAGGTCGGCGCGGGCGTACACGACGTGAAGGTCGGCGACCATGTCTGCTTCACCTTCAACGTGAGCTGCGGCCGCTGCCGGCGCTGCCTCGAAGGCCGTCCCTACATCTGCGAGCGCTCGATCAGCCCGCGTGCCGCGGGCCAGCTCCTGTCGGGCAACCACCGTCTGCACCTGGACGGCAAGCCGGTGAACCATCACTCCGGCGTCTCCTGTTACGCCGAATATGCCGTGGTCGATCGCGGCTCGATCGTGGTGATCGACCGCAGCCTGCCGCTCGACGTGGCGGCCCTGTTCGGTTGCGCCGTCGTCACCGGCGTGGGCGCGGTCGTGAATACCGGGCAGATCGAGCCCGGCAGTTCGGTCGCCATCGTCGGCCTGGGCGGCGTCGGCCTCAGCGGCCTGATGGGCGCGGTGCTCGCGGGCGCCGGCCGCATCGTGGCGATCGACCTCTCCGACGAGAAGCTCGGCCTCGCCCGCCAGCTCGGCGCGACGGACACGGTGAACGCCCGGGACGCCGATCACGTCACGCAGGTCCGCGACCTCACCAACGGCGGCGTCGACTATGCCTTCGACCTCGCCGGCACCATCAAGGCGATGGAGACCGCCTATCTCGTGACGCGCTGGGGCGGCACGACGGTGACGGCGGGCCTGTCGCCGATCTCCGCCGACTTCTCGTTCAAGCAGAGCGGGCTGGTCAGCGAGGAGAAGACAATCAAGGGCTCCTACATGGGAAGCTGCGTGCCCGTGCGCGACATCCCGCGCTTCATCGCGCTCTACCAGCAGGGCAAGCTGCCGGTCGACCGCATGGTCAGCCAGCGCATCGGCTTCGACGAGCTGAACGCGGGCTTCGACCGCCTGCAGGACGTCGCCACCGTGCGCCAGGTGCTGGTGCCGCACGGCTGATGAGGGAGCCTGCTGTCGATGTCCGTCACCATCGCCGTCGAGACGCCGTTGCAGGACGAGGTCCGCGCGCTGGTCTCTGAACTGAACGCGGTGCTGCTCGAGCTGACGCCGCCCGAGCACTGTCACCACCTGACCGTCGAGCAGATGGCCGATGAAGACACCACGGTCTTCATCGCCCGCGACGACGGCGCGGCGATCGCGTGCGGGGCGCTGAAGCGGCATGGCGACGGGATCGGCGAAGTGAAGCGGATGTACACGCGGCCGACCCATCGCGGCCGCAAGATCGGCGAGCAGATCGTGTCGCGCATCGAGGCGTTGGCGCGATCGGAAGGGTTGAAGCGCCTGGTGCTGGAGACCGGCGACCGCCATCACGCCGCCTGGAAGGTCTACGAGAATTCGGGCTTCACGCGCTGCGGACCGGTGCTCGACTATGCCGACGTGAAGTGGTCGGTGTTCTACGACAAGCGGCTCTCGGGCTGATCGTGTCTCAGCCGGCCGGGGCGTAGACCTTGTCGAGATCGGCGTCGTCGTAGGCGTATTCGGTCGAGCAGAACTCGCACTTCACCGCGACGCGGCCGGTCTTGTCGCGCAGATCGTCGAGCTCCTCGCGCCGGATCGAGCGCAGGACGCGGTCGATGCGGTCGCGGCTGCAGCGGCAGCGCGCGGCGAAGGCGCGGCGCTCGAAGACCCGCGGCTGTTCCTGGTGGAACAGGCGATGCAGCAGGGTCGTGCCGGGCAGGGCCGGATCGAGCATTTCCTTCTCGGTGGCCGAGGCCATCAGGATCACCGCCTTGCGCCAGTCGTCCTCGCGCTGCTCGGGATCGACGTCGAGGCGGCCGGCATCGAACTCCGGCATCTGCTGCACCATCAGCGCCGAGGCACGCCAGTGGTGGCCGTCGGTTCCGCCGCTGCGACGGGCGGTGATTTTGATGCCGGTCGGGAGCTGCTCGGACTGGCGGAAGTAGGTATGGGCGCAATCGGCGAGGGTCGCGCCCTCGAGCGGCACGACGCCCTGGTAGCGTTCGGTGTGCTGGCCCTGGTCGACGGTGAAGGTGAGGCGCCCCTGGCCGAACAGCTTCGGCACGTAGCCGTCGGGCGCGTCCTCGTTGCCGCTGCCCAGCGCAATGGCGAGCTTCCAGGAATCGAACTGAGCGTAGCCGCGCAGCGCGCCGTCGCTGGTGAGGTCGGTGACGAGCAACTTGATCGGCCCGTCGCCGCTGATCTGCAGGGTGAAGATGCCGTCGTACTTCAGCGAGGTGGCGAGCGTGGCGCACAGCACCATCGATTCGGCGAGCGGCCGCGCCACGGCCAGCGGATAGCCGTGACGCTCGATCACCTCGTCGAGGGTCGGGCCCAGCCGCACCAGCCGGCCGCGCACGCCGAGCGCGTCCAGCTGGAAGGGAAGGACGCGGTCCCAGTCATCGGAAGGAATTCCTCCCGATGAGGAACTCAAGACAGGCACCAGGCCAGGATGCTCTTCTGCGCGTGCAGGCGGTTCTCGGCCTCGTCGAACACGACCGACTGCGGGCCGTCGATCACCTCGGCGGTCACTTCCTCGCCGCGATGGGCGGGGAGACAGTGCATGAAGATCGCGTCCTTCTTGGCCTGCTTCATCAGGTGCTTGTCGACCTGGTAGGCGCGCAGCAGGTTGTGGCGTCGCGCGGCGCTCGGGCTGTCCGGATCCTCGTCGCCCATCGACACCCAGGTGTCGGTGACGACGCAATCGGCGTCCTTCACCAGCTTCTCGGGATCGTGGCCGATCGAGATGCGACCCTTCGACTTCTCGGCCCACTGCACCACGTCGGCCGGCGGCTTCAGCTCGGTCGGGCAGGCAATGCGCAGCTCGAAGTCGAACTGCACGGCCGCATGAATCCACGACGTCGCCATGTTGTTGCCGTCGCCCGACCAGACCACCGACTTGCCCTGGATGGGGCCGCGATGCTCCTCGTAGGTCATGACGTCGGCCATGAGCTGGCAGGGATGCGTCTTGTCGGTGAGGCCGTTGATCACCGGGACGGTCGCGTACTTCGCCATCTCGAGGAGCTTATCCTCGACGGTGGTGCGCATCATGATGATGTCGACGTAGCGGCTGAGCACGCGCGCGGTGTCGGCGATGGTCTCGCCTCGGCCGAGCTGCGTGTCGGTGCGGCCCAGCATGATCGTCTGGCCGCCAAGCTCGCGCATGCCGACCTCGAACGACACGCGGGTGCGTGTCGAGGGCTTCTCGAAGATCATGGCCAGCGTCTTGCCGGTGAGCGGCTTCTCGTGCCCACCGTTGGAACGCGCCTTCTTCATCGCCTTGCCGTGATCGAGGATCTGGCGAAGCGTCCTGGGATCGACCTGGTCGAGGTCGAGGAAGTGCTTGGGCGTCGTCATGGGCGGCCTACTCGGCGGCCTTGGACGCAGCCTCGAACGACTGGGCGGCCTGCTCGAGGATGGCGACACCTTCGTCGAGCGCGGCCTTGTCGGCGATCAGGGCCGGGAAGATGCGGACCACGTTCTCGCCGGCCGGCACGACCAGCAGGCCGAGCGACTGCAGCTTGTTCACCATGTCGCCCGCCGGGACCGACGGGGCGCACTGCAGGCCCTGCAGGAAGCCCATGCCGCGCTGCTCGACGAACACCTTGGGGTGCTTCTTGCAGAGTTCCTCGAGCTTGCCCTTCAGGTACTCGCCGCGCTCGCGCACGCCGTCGATGAAGCCCGGCTGCAGGAGGATGTCGAGCACGCCGTTGGCGACGCCGGTGGCCAGCGGGTTGCCGCCATAGGTCGAGCCGTGCGTGCCCGGGACCATGCCGACCGCCGCCTTCTCGGTTGCCATGAAGGCACCGATCGGGAAGCCGCCGCCCATGCCCTTGGCGATCGCCGCGACGTCGGGCTTCACCCCCGACCAGTCGTAGCCCCACATCTTGCCGGTCCGGCCGAAACCGGTGTGGACCTCGTCGTAGAACAGCAGCAGGCCGAACTCGTCGCAGATCGAGCGCAGGTCCTTCAGGAACTGCGGGGTGGTGGCGCGGATCCCGCCCTCGCCCTGGATCGGCTCGACCAGGATGCCGGCGGTCTCGTCATCCACCATGTCGCGCACGACGTTGGTGTTGTTGAGCGGCGCATGGCGGTAGCCGGGCGCCGGCGGGCCGAAGCCTTCGAGATACTTCTCGTTGCCGGTGGCGGCGAGCGCGTTCAGCAGGCGGCCGTGGAACGCCGCCTGGAAGGCGATGATCTTGTACCGCTTGGGCTGGCCGTTCATGTACTGATACTTGCGGATCAGCTTGATGCCGCCCTCGATGGCTTCCGCGCCGGAATTGCAGAAGAACATCGTGTCGGCGAACGAATTCTCGACCAGCCGCTTGGCCAGCTTCTCGCCGTTGCCGACCCGGAACAGGTTCGACGTATGCCAGAGCTTGGAACCCTGCTCGGTCAGGGTCTTGACCAGGTGCGGGTGGCAGTGGCCCAGCGCGTTCACGGCGATGCCGGAGGTAAAGTCCAAGTAACGTCGGCCGTCCGCCGCGTAGAGATAGTTGCCCTCTCCGCGTTCGAACACGACGTCCTTGCGACCGTACGTCGGCATAACAGCCGTAATCACAGCTAGCCTCCCTCAAAAACCAAAAAACCCCCGCCGTTTCAGCGATTCCGGAATGGAAACGCCGGGTTTTAGCGAGGGCCCGGCACTATCTTATCCGGGTCCGGGTGTGTCAACTTGGGCCGGATGGCCGTAGGCCCACGCCTTGAGGGGTTTTGACCCCTCTGCTAGGAGACCCGCCTTCCCATGAAATTGCTGCCCACCCGCAATTCCACGCTCGCCCTGCATCGCGCCGGCTTCGCCTCCGTGCCTGCGATGCTCGACTATGCGGCGAAGGGCGAGACCGGGGTGACCTTTTATAATGCCAAGGGTGAGCAACTCTCGGCCTTGCCGTGGCGCGAGATCCGCGAGCGGGCACAGGTCATCGCCCGCAAGCTGATCGGCGCGGGCTTTGCCCGGGGCGAGCGTATCCTGATCACGGCCGACACCTGGCCGGGCTTCTTCGACTCGTTCTTCGGCGCCCAGTATGCCGGCCTGCTCCCCGTGCCGGTCTCCATTCCGGTCGGTATCGGCGGCAAAGAGGCCTATCTCGATCAGCTTCGCCGCCAGTTCGCGGCGTCCGGCGCGGTCGCCGCGGTCGGGCTCGACGATCTCGCGGGCTATCTCGCCGATGCCGCACGGGAATTTCCGGCCGTACGCCTCCATGGCGGCATGGACATGCTGCATTCCCTGCCCGAGAAGCCGGTCGACCTGCGGCCGCTCGGTGCCGACGACCTCTGCTACATCCAGTTCTCGTCGGGCAGCACGCGGCATCCCCACGGTGTGCAGATCACCCAGCGGGCGCTGATGGCCAACCTGGCCGGGATGGTCGGACCGGCCGGGCTCGGCGTCGTCGAGGGCGACCGCGCGGTCAGCTGGCTGCCGCTCTATCATGACATGGGTCTGATCGGCTTCCTGATGGCCCCGCTCTCGACCCAGATCTCCATCGACTACCTGACACCGCGCGACTTCGCGCGCCGGCCGATGCAGTGGCTGAACCTGATCTCGCGCAATCGCGGCACGATCTCCTACAGCCCGAGCTTCGGCTACGACCTCGCCGTGCGCCGCGGCGCGACCCAGGTCCCGGCCGATCTCGATCTTCGCTGCTGGCGGCATGCCGGCATCGGCGGCGACATGGTGCGGGCCGACGTGCTGGAGCGCTTCGCGACGACCTTCGAGCCGTTCGGCTTCGACAGCAAGGCCTTCATCCCGAGCTACGGCATGGCCGAGGTCTGCCTCGCCATCACCTTCTGCCCTCACGATACCGGCGTGCGCACCGATGCCGTCGAGCGCACGGCGCTGGCCGAGGCGCAGCGCGCGGTGCCGGCCGCCGATCCGGCCGACGACCACAAGGCGCGCCGCTTCGTGATCTGCGGTCGCGTGCTGCCGGGCCACAAGCTGGAAGTGCGCGATCCTGAGGGCAAGGTTCTGTCCGACCGCTCGGTCGGCCGCATCTTCGTGTCGGGCCCCAGCATCATGCCGGGCTATTTCGGTGAGCCCGAGGCCAGCCGCGAAGTCCTTTCCGACGGTTGGCTCGACACCGGCGACCTCGGCTACATGCTGGACGGCGAGATCGTCGTCACCGGCCGCGCCAAGGACCTGATCATCGTCAACGGCCGCAACGTCTGGCCGCAGGACATCGAATGGGCGGTCGAGGCCAAGCGCGTTGTGAAGAACGGCGATGCGGCGGCCTTCTCGATCGATACCGGCGAGGGCGAGCGCGTTGTCGTGGCCGTGCTGGCGCGCGTGTCGGGCGAGGAGGCGCGGGTCGCGCTGGCGCGCGACGTGGCGGGCGCGGTGCGTGAGGCGATCGCCGTCGATTGCGACGTGGCGCTGGTGCCCCCGACGCTTGGCCTGCCCACCACCTCCTCCGGCAAGCTGTCGCGCGCCCGGACGAAGGCCAACTACCTCGCCGGCCTCTACGCGCCGAAGCCCGCGGCGGCCTGACCGCTCGCCATGGGCAAGCTGGTCGCCGTCACCGGGGCCACCGGCTTCGTCGGTCCCCATCTCGTCGCTGCTCTCGCCCGCCGTGGCTGGCGGCTGCGGATCCTGGTCCGGCGCTGGACCCCGCTGCCGTCGCTGGCCGGCGTCGATGCCGATCTCGTCCTGGGCGATCTCTCCTCCGAGGCAGCGCTGCGCCAGCTCGTCCGGGGTGCGGACGCGGTGATCCATGCAGCCGGGCTGATCAAGGCCCGGCGGGCCGCCGACTTCCTGCCGGTGAACCGGGACAGTGGTGCCCTCCTGTCGGCGCTGGCACCGGACGCCCACATGGTTCTGCTCTCGTCCCTGGCCGCTCGCGAGCCACAGCTTTCTGCCTATGGAGCGAGCAAGCGCGCAGGCGAGGCAGTCGTTGCCACCCGCAGCGGTCGCTGGGCCATCGTGCGCGCGCCGGCGGTGTACGGACCGGGCGATCGGGAGACCTTGGCTTATTTCCGAGCGGTTAACTCGGGTATTGCGCCGCAGCCCCACCTGCCGTCGGCCCGCCTGTCGCTGATCCATGTCGCAGACCTTGCCGAGGCGCTGGCCCTGACCGTGGAGCGGCCGCCTCCCAACGGGACCTACGAGATCGACGACGGCCAGGTCTACACCTACGAAGACATGGCGAGGGCGGCGGGTGAGGCGCTGGGCCGCCGAGCCTTGCGGATCTCGGTCCCGCGGGGCGTCATGGCTTGTCTCGCAGGGTGGAACGAGATGCGACAGGGTTTGGGGGCCGGCCCCCAGATTCTGACCCAAGGGAAGGTCAACGAGATCTTCCACCCCGACTGGTCGGTCCGGGATCGCGGCCTGGCCGCAGCGATTGGCCTCCAGCCACGTTATGACCTGACGTCCGGCTTCCGCGACACGATCTTGTGGTATCGCGCCAAGCACTGGCTATAGGACGCGTGAAACACGGCGTAACAATTTGTCATTTCACTAGGAATCGCTGTTTCTGGCACAAGATGGCCGCCCACCCCCGGGCCTTGGAGAGCGTTTTGCGCACTGCCCATCAAATGATCGTCGAAACCGACGGCATGACCGACACCCTCGAACGCGCCCGCATCGTCGGCCAGTCGCGTGGTGAGGTCATTCGTGAAATCTGCCGTCACCTCGCGCCTTTCCAGACCGGCGAGCGCCCGATCACGGGCGACACGGTGATCGCCAAGGACCTGACCATCGACTCGCTCGCCATCATGGACATGGTGATGGAGCTCGAGGACCATTTCGACATCTCGATCCCCATGAACGTCGTGGCCGAGATCCATACCGTCGATCAGCTCGCCGACACCATCCAGAAGCTCTGCGCCCGGCGTTAGCCATGGGCCTGTTCGATCGGTATGAGGGCCTGCTCGAGGCCTATCGGGACGTTCGGACCACCGGGTACGACCCTTTCCAGATTCGCATGGAAAGGGTTCTGTCGCCGACCGAAGCCATCATCAATGGCCGCAAGACCCTGCTGGTCGGCACCAACAACTATTTCGGCCTGACCTTCGATCCGAGCTGCATGGAAGCGGCCATCGAAGCGATCCGTGCCGAGGGCACTGGCACGACCGGCTCGCGCATCGCCAACGGCAGCTACACCGAACACGTGGCGCTGGAGCAGGAGATCGCCGAGTTCTACGGCAAGAAGCACTGCATGGTCTTCACGACCGGCTACCAGGCCAATCTCGGCCTGATCTCGACTCTGGCGGGCGAGGGCGACCAGCTTCTGATCGACGCCGACAGCCATGCCTCGATCTACGACGCCTGCAAGATGACGCAGGCCGAGGTCGTGCGCTTCAAGCACAACGATCCGTCGAGCCTCGAGGCGCGCCTGCGCCGGCTGGGCGACCGTCCGGGCAATCGCGTGGTCGTGCTGGAAGGCATCTATTCGATGCTGGGCGACAGCGCGCCGCTGCGCGAGTTCATCGATGTCTGCAAGAAGTACAAGGCCTATGTGATCGTCGACGAGGCCCATTCGCTGGGCGCGCTGGGCGACAACGGCCGCGGCCTCTGCGAATCGACGGGCGTGATCGACGATTGCCACTTCATCGTCGGCACCTTCTCCAAGACGCTGGGTGCCATCGGCGGCTACTGCGTCTCGGACGATCCCGACTTCGACATCCTGCGCGTCACCGTGCGCTCCTACATGTTCACCGCCTCGCTGCCGCCGTCGATCGTGGCGTCGGTGCGCCAGGCGCTCAAGGTGGTGAAGGCCAGGCCCGAGTTGCGCACGCAGCTCTGGTCCAACGTGGCGACGCTCTACGAAGGCCTCGCCGCCAAGGGCTTCAAGCTGGGTCCCGAGCATGGGCCGGTCGTCGGCGTGCACCTGCCGGACCGCATGATCGCCATCGGCTTCTGGCGTGCCATGCTCGATGCCGGCATCTACGTGAACGTCGCCGTGCCGCCCGCGACGCCCAACGGCGTCTCGCTGCTGCGCTGCTCGGTCTGCGCGGTCCATACCAAGGAACAGCTCGAGCACATGGTCGAGGTCATGACCGGTATCGCGCGTCAGTTTGGCGTTCTCGAAGACCGCACGCTCCGCGTGGTTGGCGGCGCCCACTAGGGCGCGCCTGCCATGTTCACCCTCGCGCACCTCTCCGACCCGCATCTGCCGATGCCGCAGGCGCGCGCGCTCGATCTCCTCGGCAAGCGAGCCACCGGCTACTACAACTGGTGGCGCAACCGCGTGCAGCTTCACCGCCCCGAAGCGCTGGCCGGGATCGTCGCCGACATCAAGGCGCGGAAGCCCGACCATATCGCGCTGACCGGCGACCTCGTTAACATCTCGCTGCCCGATGAATTCGCCCGCGCCTCGACGTGGCTGGAAGGGCTGGGCGCGCCCGATGAAGTCACGGTCGTTCCCGGCAATCACGACGTCTATGTCGCCACCCTGTGGCGCGAGGGGCTCGGTCGCTGGGGCGCCTACATGGCGGGTGACGGGCAGCCGCCCGCGGCCGACTTCGAGGTCTTCCCGATGCTGCGCCGGCGCGGGCCGGTCGCGCTGGTCGGGCTGAACAGCGGCCTGCCGAAGCCGCCCTTGCTGGCGACCGGCACGCTGGGCGACGCCCAGATCGCCGCCACCGGGAAGTTGCTCGCCGAACTGGGACGCGAGGGTCTCTGCCGCGTGGTGATGATCCATCATCCGCCGCTCACCACCGAGTCGCGCTTCAAGCGCCTGACCGACGCTGCCGCCTTCCAGGCGATGATCCGCCGTGTCGGCTGCGAGATCGTGCTGCACGGCCACAACCATCGCAGCGAGGTCGCGCGCATCGCGGGACCGCAGGGGCCGGTGCCGGTGGTCGGCGTCACCTCCGCATCGGCGGCGCCCGGCAGCAAGTACGGCCGCGCGCGCTACCACCTGATCGGCATCGAGCGCGAGATCACGGGATGGCGCATCACCGTCGACATTCGCGCTCTCAAGGCCGACCTCACGGGCTGCGAGCCCGACGGCCGGTTGGTGTTCAACAGCGGCGCGCCGGCCGCGCTGGCAGCTTGAGGCGGCAATGGCTTCGTCCGACATCATCGTCAGCCCGGTCGACTCGAAGGCCGACCTGAAGGCCTTCATCGCGGTTCCGAAGCGGCTCTACGCCGGCCACAAGGGCTACATCGCGCCGCTCGACCTCGAGCGCATGGAGGCCTTCACGCCGGGCAAGAACCCGCTGTTCGAGCATGTCGAAGTGCGCTTCTTCCTGGCGCGTCGGGCGGGCAGGGTGGTCGGCCGCATCTCCGCGCAGATCGACCGCGCCTATCTCGAACGCTACCAGGACAGTACCGGCCATTTCGGCTGCCTCGCCGCCGAGGACGATCCGGCGATCTTCGCCGCGCTGTTCGAGGCGGCCGAGGACTGGCTGCTCTCCAAGGGCATGAAGCGCGCGACCGGCCCGTTCAGCCTCTCGGTCAACGAGGAGGTCGGCCTGCTGATCGACGGCTTCGACAGCCGGCCGGTCCTGATGGTGCCCTACGATCCCCCTTACGCCGGACCTCGGGTCGAGGCCTGCGGCTATGCCAAGGCCAAGGACGTCTTCTCCTACGACTACGACGTCCAGAACGCGCCCGAGACGATTGGCGCCAAGCTGCTGAAGCGTGGCGGCCTGGAGGGCCGGGTCAAGGTGCGCACCGCCAACATGAAGATGTTCGACGCCGAGGTCCGCACCCTGGTGAACATCTTCAACGATGCCTGGAGCGACAACTGGGGCTTCGTGCCCTTCACCCAGGCCGAGATCGACCATGCCTCCAAGGCCTTCGGCCCGGTGATCGTGCCCGAACTGGCCGTGTTCGTGGACGTCGACGACGAGAGCGTGGCCTTCATCGTGGCGCTCACCAACCTCTACGAGGCGGTCAAGGAATTCGACGGCAAGCTGGGGCCGGTGAAGCTCGCCAAGCTCCTGTGGCGCCTCAAGATCGCCGGCGTCGGCAGCACGCGCGTGCCGCTGATGGGCGTGAAGAAGAAGTTCCGCAACCATCCGCTGCTGGGCGCCGGGCTGGCGATGATCGCCATCGATCACCTGCGCGCGAACGGCAAGCGGCTGGGCAAGACCTCGGCCGAGCTGGGCTGGATCCTCGAGGACAACAAGGCGACCAACAACATCATCCGCTCGGTCGGCGGGGTGCACTACAAGACCCACCGCATCTACGAGAAGGCGCTGGCGGGGTGAGCGCGACGGCGCCTCCACAGCCGCCCCAAAGGCCGCCCTCCGCCTTCGCGCCGCTCGCCAACCGGTCGTTCCTGGCGATGTGGATCGCCAACCTGATGTCGAACGTCGGCGGCTGGATGCAGACCACGGGTGCGGCCTGGGAGATGACCAGCCTGACGCAGGAGCCCATCTTCGTGGCCCTGCTGGCCGCGGCAGGCACCCTGCCGATGTTCCTGTTCTGCTTCTTCGCCGGCATCCTCGCCGATCGTTTCGACCGCCGCCGCTACATCATCTGCTGCCAGGTCTGGATGATGGCCGTCGCCGCGACGCTGGCGGCCCTGGCCTTCTTCGGCCTGCTCAACCACTGGAACCTGCTGGCGCTGTCCTTCTGCATGGGGCTCGGCAACGCGATGAATGCGCCGGCCTGGCACGCCGTCGTGCCGGAGATCGTCACCGGCCCGCAACTTCGTCCCGCCATCGCGCTGAACAGCGCCGGTTTCAACCTCGCGCGCACGATCGGCCCGGTGATCGGCCAGTTGCTGCTGAGCCTGGTCGGAGTGTTCCTCCTGTTCGCCATCAATGCCTTCACCTACGTGGGCGTGATCCTCGCCATGCGGGCCTGGAAGCGGCCGGCCGAAGCGCGCGCCGCCCAGCGCCGCGAGACCTTCGGGCAGGCAGCCCGCGCCGGCATCGCCTTCGTCCGCGGCTCGGCCGAACTGCGGGCGATCTTCGCCCGCGGCCTCTGCTTCTTCGTGCCGGGCATTGCCATGGGAACGCTGCTTCCGGTGATCGGCCGCTTCGAACTCGGCCTCGACGAGTTCACCTTCGGCATCCTCTACGGCGTGTTCGGCACGGGCGCCGTCGCCGCGGCCTTCTCGCTGCCCCTGGTCAATCGCCTGCTCGGCCCCGACCGGGCCAACATCTGGGCCATGGGCATCTCGGCGGCCGCCACGCTGGTCGCGGCACTGGCCATGACGCCGCTCGTGGTGGGGGCCGTCGTCGCGATCAACGGCGCCTGCTGGATCACCGTCATCGCCAACAACGGCGCCTCGGTTCAGATGATCCTGCCCAACTACATGCGCGCGCGCGGCATGGCGGTTCACCAGATGGTGTTCTTCGGCGCCATGGTGCTGGGCGCGCTGCTGTGGGGGAAGATCGCCAACTTCTTCGATGTCCGGACCGCGCTCATCGGTTCGGTGGTGATGCTGGTGCCGCTCACCGTCCTCGCGGCGTCGATCAAGCTGCCCGGCTCGTCGCTGCCACGCGTCTGACGCCCTCCTGTGATCTTTCCACCACTAGAGGGCTGGAAATTTCCGAGGCGGGGCAGATTCTCCTTGTAACCAGGTCGATTAGTTGTAGATAGCACCCGTACAAGACGCCCAACGCACGTGCCGCTGGCCCTCTGTGGTTACGCAACGACGGAAAGTGTTCTTTTTGGCAGTGCCGGCTTTAGCCGGGTCCGGGAAGGAGCTTCTGAGATGGTTGCTTACCGCGCGGGGCGCGTTCCCCGCTACTATGTCATTTGCCCGACCCTTGCTCGGGCCTCCTTCCTCGCTCAGCCGCATAAACGGATTTTAGCTCAGTCGAGTATCGGCTGACGTATCGCGCCACGCTTGGCGCCGTACGTCGTGTTCGATCCCTTTCCGACAGACTGACTATTCCTACGGGGAACCCCCCAGCGATGACCGAGCGTATTTTCCGTTACCTCCGCGAGCAGCAGCCCGAGACGCCGTGCCTGGTGATCGACCTCGACGTGGTCGAGGGCAACTTCCGGCGCATGCGCGAACTGCTGCCGACAGCGCACATCTTCTACGCCGTGAAGGCCAACCCGGCCGCACAGGTGTTGGCTCGTCTGGCCACGGCCGGCTCCAAGTTCGACACGGCGAGCCGCGGCGAGATCGAGATGGTCCAGGCGACCGGCGTCTCGATGGACCGCATCTCCTTCGGCAACACGATCAAGAAGGAAAAGGACATCGCCTGGGCCTACCAGCAGGGCGTGCGCCTGTTCGCCTTCGACAGCGAGGCAGAGCTGCAGAAGCTCGCGCGCGTCGCGCCGGGCGCCCGCGTGTTCTGCCGCGTGCTGGTCGATTGCGGCGGCGCCGAGTGGCCGCTCAGCAAGAAGTTCGGCTGCGCGCCGGAGATGGCCAAGGATCTGCTGCGCAAGGCCAAGGACTGGGGCCTCGACGCCTACGGCATCTCCTTCCATGTCGGCAGCCAGCAGACCGACCTCGACCAGTGGGACAAGGCGCTGGCCCAGGTCTCGCAGATGTTTTTCGCGCTGGCCGAAGAGGGCGTGGACTTGCGCATGGTCAACCTGGGCGGCGGCTTCCCCGCCCGTTACCGGGCGGAGGTGAGCGGCATCGACGCCTACTGCGAGGCGGTGACCCGCGCGCTGGTGCGCCACTTCGGCAACCGCATGCCCGAGGTCATCATCGAGCCGGGCCGCTCCATGGTGGGCGATGCCGGCGTGATCCAGAGCGAGGTCGTGCTCGTCTCGCGCAAGGCGGCGGGCGACCGCAAGCGCTGGGTCTACCTCGACATCGGCAAGTTCTCCGGCCTCGCCGAGACGATGGACGAGAGCATCAAGTACCGCCTGCGCACGCCCGGCGAAGGCACGCGCATGGGCCCCGTGGTGCTGGCCGGCCCGACCTGCGATTCGGCCGACATCCTCTATGAAAAGACGGAGTACAAAATGCCTCTGTCTTTGAAGCCGGGCGACAAGGTCGAGATTCTCTCGACCGGCGCCTATACGACGACCTACTCCTCGGTCGCGTTCAACGGCTTCGCGCCGCTCAAGGCGGTCTGCATCTGAACTGACACAATTCAGGCGTACGGAACGACGGGGCCTTGAGAAAGGCCCCGTTGCTGTTTTTACTGACTGCGATCGAATGGAACGGGGACGCTGAAATGGCGAAGAAGACCGCACGCAAGCCTGCCGCGAAGAAGTATCTCGATTTCCATGGCCGCATGGTCATGGTGGGCTTCGGCTCGATCGGACAGGGCGTGCTGCCGCTGATCCTGCGCCACATCAACATCAGGCCCGAGCAGATTACCATCATCACCGACGACATGCGCGGCGGCGAGAAGGAGGCCGAGCGCTTCGGTGTCGAGTTCGTCGAGAAGCGCCTCACCGAATCCAACGTCCGCTCGACCCTCGACAACCGGCTGGGCCAGGGCGACTTCCTGGTCAATCTCTCGGTCGAGGTCGCCTCGACGGCGCTGATCGAACTCTGCCAGAAGAAGGGCGTCCTCTACCTCGACACCTGCATCGAGCCGTGGCCGGGCGGCTACTCGGACCCGAACCTGTCGGTCTCGCGCCGCTCGAACTATGCGCTGCGCGACACGATGCTGAAGCTGAAGTCGCGCTTCAAGGGCGGCTCGACGGCGGTGGTGGCGCATGGCGCCAACCCGGGCCTCGTCTCGCACTTCACCAAGCAGGCGCTGATGAACGTCGCGCGCGACACCGGTGTGAAGACGCCGGTGCCGACCACGCGCGAGGGCTGGGGCAAGCTCGCCCAGCGCCTGGGCGTGAAGGTGATCCACATCGCCGAGCGCGACACGCAGGTCTCGCCCAAGCCGAAGGAAGTCGGCGAGTTCGTGAACACCTGGTCGATCGACGGCTTTGTCTCCGAAGGCGGCCAGCCCGCCGAGATGGGCTGGGGCACGCACGAGAAGGCGCTGCCGCCCGACGGCAAGCGCCATACGTTCGGCTGCGACGCGGCGATCTACCTGAACCGGCCGGGCCTGCTGACGCAGGTGCGCACCTGGACGCCGATCGAGGGGCCGTTCCACGGCTACATCATCACGCACAACGAATCGATCTCGATCGCCGACTACCTCACCGTCCATGACGGCAGGAAGGCGGTCTACCGGCCGACCGTACACTACGCCTATCACCCGTGCGACCAGGCGATCATGTCGATGCACGAGCTCGCGGGAAAGAACCTGAAGCAGCAGAAGCGCCAGCGCCTGATCGTCAACGAGGTGACGTCGGGCCGCGACGAGCTCGGCGTGCTGCTGATGGGGCACAAGAAGGGCGCCTACTGGTACGGCTCGCAGATCGACATCGAGGAGGCGCGCAAGCTCGTGCCCTACAACAACGCGACCTCGATCCAGGTCGTGGCGCCGGTGCTCTCGGGCATCATCTGGGCGCTCGAGAACCCCAACGAGGGCATCGTCGAGGCCGACGAGATGGACTTCGCACGCAACCTCGAGATCTGCATGCCCTATCTCGGCCCGGTCGTCGGCAAGTACAGCGACTGGACCCCGCTGCAGGGCCGCGGCGAACTCTTCCCCGAGGACCTCGACAAGTCCGACCCCTGGCAGTTCAAGAACTTCCGGGTGGTGTGATGTGCGAACGGTGCCGTCACCGACTGAGGTCGAGGACGGCACCCGGCTTGTCGATCGGGATGACGCGGATCGCCTTGGCGTCGAGATCGGCCCTGGTCAGGTCGATCATGCGCGACTGGCTGTCGGCGTAGGTGCGCAGGTAGTAGCGCCTGGTCCTGGTGTCGGCGACGACGCTCCATTCCGTCGTCTCGATGCCGGCCACGCCGCCGCCGGCCTTGCTGTCGGCCTCGGTGCGGATGATGCCGGGCGCGATGTCGAAGTTGTTCAGGATATGGAAGGCATTGCCGACGGACTCGGTGCTGGTCGGCAGGACCGGCGCGGCGCGTGAATAGAGGAAGGCGCGCACGAAGCGGGCCGGCGCCGACATGTCGCCGGGCAGGCCGGGCGCGCCCGAGCCGGTGCTGGGAGGTGCGATCGTCAGGGAGCCGATCTGCAGCGGCTTGGGGTCGTAGGCCGAGAGATTGAGGTAGTTGCCGAGATTGGCGATGTGCCAGTCGAAGCCCGGTGCATTCGTGAGCACGCCCGTCGGGTTGTCGTGGATCTTCAGCTCGCCGCCGATGTACTCGACGACGATGCTGGCGCCGGTGGCGTCGTGCAGCGTCATGTGCAGCGGCACGGCGGCCTTGAACACCGCCTGCGGGGCGCGGCTGACCTTGATCTTCGGTAGTGCTGCCTTTACCTCGGCGACGTTTGCGAAGCTGGTCAGCACGTAGAGCAGCAGTTCGTAGGAGGCGATGGAATTCCTGGCGTCGGCCGGTGCGACCGCCTGGAACTCCGCGAGGCCCGGCAGGTAAAGAAGCCCGCCCGCCAGGCCGGCCTCGTTCATGCCGTCGATCAGGATGGACAGGCCAAGGCCGTTGGCGCCGGTCGCGCCGTATTTGGTCGTCCAGGCGAGTCCGGCGCCAGCGGTACCGTCAGGGCCGGTGCCCTTCAAGTCGAGCTTTCGCGGCACGACGATGAGCTGCGATTGCAGAGGCAGGCCGAACTCCATGGTCCGGCCGTAGACGAAGCCGTTGTCCGCCGACCGCAGGAGGAACGACGTGCAGGCGTCGGCCGACGGCGCGACCAGTGCAATCATACAAGCGGCAGCAGCGACCCTCGAAAACAACGGCATGCGCAGCAT
The DNA here is from genome assembly GCA_945952105.1 of uncultured Rhodospirillaceae bacterium. Taxonomy (GTDB): domain Bacteria; phylum Pseudomonadota; class Alphaproteobacteria; order Reyranellales; family Reyranellaceae; genus Reyranella. The sequence continues at coordinate 131,016 of CAMFGZ010000009.1, forward strand.
GTTCAACTCCAGATACGGTCATGCGATCACTTACGGCTCATGCCGTAATAGCCCATCTTGGAAGTCTGCGGCTAACGCGGGATCGACACCAGCGGCAAACCGGACCGGTACGCTGGCGCCCTTGATGTTGTCCGGCAGCGGTGTGCAGGGCACGCCGGCCAGCATGCCATCGTCGAACTCAGGTTCGCCGCTCGAACGGATGGCGGTGGCGTCGAGCAGGCAGCCAGCCCGCGGCAGGGGCCGTTCCACGGCTACATCGCCACGCCCAACGAATCGATCTCGATCGCCGACTACCCGACCGGGCATGACGGCAAGAAGGTCGTGTGCCGGCCGACGCTCCGCTGCGCCTACCTCGTGCGACCAGCGATCATGTCGATGCATGAGATCGCGGGTAGGAACCCGAAGGAGCAGAAGCGAGGGCGCCTGTGGCAGTTGAAGAACTTCCTGGTGGTGTGACTGGGCGTCGTTCCCGTCAACGGAACCTGACGGGAAGCTGGATGACGAGGCCGGCGAACACCTGGAAGGCCGCAACGCCCGGGCCGTTCTGGATCACCGAGTATTGCGGCTCGACGAAGGTATTGATGCTGGCGCCGTTGGGAAGCTCGAACACGCGGCCCAGCCCCAGCCCGACCGGCACCACGGCGTTCTTGCCGAGGGTGAAGGACGCGATCCCCGTCGAGCGCAGATAGAAACGGTCGGGAAGGTTGAAGAACAGCAGCGGCTGCGCCGTCACCGTCTGCAGGCCGCTGCCGTCGAGCGTCTGCTGCCACGAGGCGAGGAGCGTCGTCAGGCCCCAGGCATGCGGGGCGCTCACGACCGCCTCCACGCCGGCCTGCCATTTCCGGGTGCCGAGCGCCGGCGAGCTCGCCGTCGGCACGACCAGCAACGGGCCGATGCCGGTCTTCACGCTGCCGAAATAGTGGACGGCGAGGTTGAAGATCGTGAAGTCGCCGACGCCGTTGATCGCCCGCTCCGGATCCCACGAACTCGCCACCACGGGCATCGACGCGCGCATCATCTGGTCGACGCCGAAAAACGCATGCGGCAGGACGAAGCGGAAGTAGCCCTGGTCGGCGCCGCTCGACGGCCGGTCGGTGAGCACCGGCTGGGCGTAATTGTGGAACTCGAACGCCATCTTGGGCGTCAGCGGATCGTTGGACGTGTTCTGGAGGTTGTCCGCTCCGGCCTGCGCCATAGCTTGCGCGGCGACCAGGAACAGGCTGAGCTTCGCCAGCAGGAAGGCCCAGGTCTGGACCGGCCCGGACCTCACGCGGCGGAGGGATCTGCCCGGGGCGCAGGCGGAAGACGAGCAGAGAGGCATGCCAGGCATGATCGCATCATTCGAACACCGGTTCATCTTCATCAAGACACGCAAGACGGCGGGGACGGCCATCGAACTGGTGCTGAGCAGCCTCTGCGGCGCGGCCGACATCATTACGCCGATCCATCCCGACGACGAGAAGATCCGCCAGGCCCACGGCTGGCGCGGACCGCAGAACTTCCGCACCGGACCGGCGCCGGCGGGCGCGCCCGAGGGCGTCCTCGAGAGAGGCGATGAAGCCGACTACCAGGAGATGATGAAGGGGCATCCCACCGGCAACGAGTACTACAACCACATGCCGGCGAGCCTGGCGCGCCAGATGCTCGGCGAGGATTTCTGGCAGAAGGCCCACAAGTGGACCATCGAACGGCATCCTTACGAGAAGGCGGTCTCGCAGGCCTATTGGAAGATGTGGTTCATGGGGAGGGCCGCCGCCGACTTCCAGCCGGTGCTAGAGGACCTGATCGCAAACGAAGAGATCGACAATCGCGATCTCTACACGATCGACGGCAAGCTCGCGCTCGACGAGATCATCCGGCAGGAGGACCTGCCCGGATCGTTCCAGGCGGTGCTGGCGAAGTCGGGGCTGCGCTTCGACGGCCCGCTGCCGCGCGCCAAGACGGTGCAGCGCGCCGACCGACGACCGGCGGCGGAAATCTTGAACGACCGGCAGAAGAAGGCGATCTACGAATCGTGCCGCGAGACCTTCGAGTTGATGGGATACGAACGCTGAGCCCGCCGATGGCGGGCCTGTTCCCGTCGACGGCGCAGCGCGTCCCCCGCGGGCGATTCAGCGCGGATCACATCCCACCCTCATCTTGAGGAGGCGGTGGAGCGGTATGGCGAATGAGACAGAAGACTCTATCGCCGGATCGACACCAGCGGCAGATCGAAGGGCGCGCTGGCGCCCTTGATGTTGTCCGGCAGGGGCGTGTAAGGCGCGCCAGCGCGCACGCCGGCCAGCACGCCGTTGTCGAACTCCGGCTCGCCGCTCGAACTTATGACGGTGGCGTCGAGCAGACGGCCGTCGCGCGCGATGACGATCCGGACGACCGTCACGCCCTGGCGTTTCTGGGTATTCGACTGATAGCGGTAGCCCACGATCTTGCGCAGGACCTGGGCCAGGTAATTGTCCGCGACCCGGGCGCGCGCATAGGTGTCCGCGGGATTGACGAACGTGTGTTGTGACGGCGGCTCGGCCGTGGAGGCGGAAGGCGGCCGCTTCGTCGGTGAGGTCGAGAGCGGCGAGGGCCGCAGTTCCGGCTTCGGCGCGGGAACCGGCGGACGCGGCGGTGTCGCCAGCGCCTGCTGCTGTTGCGGCATCGGCTTCGGCGTCGGCGCGGGCTCGGCCGGCTTCGGTGGCGGCTGCGCGGAGGGCGCGGCTTGCGTGGGGGGCGGTGGCGGCGTCGGTGCCTTCTTCAGCCCCTGCTCGGTCGGCGGTTCCGGCGCGGGTTTCTCGGCGGGCGCCGGCTGTGGCGTGGGAGCCGGGGGCGGTGCCGGCAACGGCTCGACCCGCGCTTCGACCGGAGGCGTCGGCGGAGGCGGCGCGACTTCCGGCTCCGGCAGCAGCATCGTCTCCTCCTTGCTCTCGGGCGGCGGCGGTGGCGCGGGCGGCTCCTTGGACACCTGGTCGGTGGGCGGCGCCTGGGTCGGCTTGTCCGCCGTGACGGGCGCCGGCGGGCGGATCACGGGGAAGTCGGGCGGCAGCGCCTGGGGAAGCGGCACCTGCTGCGGCTTCGGTGCGGGAGGCTGAGGTTGCGGCGGTGGAGGCGGCGGAAGCTCCGGCGGCTTGGGTTCCTCGAAGGTGACGTTGATCGCTTCCTCGACCGGTGGCCCTGGTGGTTTCTGTTGCGAAAGCCACCACAGCGCCGCCACCACGAGCAGATGCAGCAGGATCGCCAGCGCGAGCGCGACGGGCGACATGCGGTCGGAACGGTAGGAGGAGGCACTTACGGCGTGGGCCACGGGTCGTTCTACAGCTTTTCGCCGGAGGCTTGGCTCCCCGATGCGGCGGCAACCGGGAGAAGGCAGGGAGAAGGCTTCCAGTCTAGAGCAAAACTCCTGGCCCTCTCTGCGGTTTCTTGTCCGCTATCCCGTTGAAACCGCTGACGATTTTTCCGGAACTCTACCGCCCGGGCTCGACCCACATCCAGAGCGACGTCCGGTCCCGCCCGCCATGCACCGTTAGTGTCTCGCCGGGGCGCATTTCGAGGGGGACGGGCAGGGGCTGGAACATCACGCCCCAGCACGACGACGCACCCGGAGAGGGCCTGTTTTCGTATGTCCCCTCGGCGTCCATCCGGAGCCAGATCCATTGCACGATGCCGTTCACCGTGCCGCCCGTGCTGGTCAGCGGGACGGACGCCCGGTGGTTGGCGAACGGCCCGCCCGAAGCGAAATCGAAGGCGAAGAGATCGGCAGGCTCGCTGCTGAGGACGAGATTCTCGTTGCCGGCCGACAGATCCAGCCGCCCGTCGAAGGTCGTCATCGGCGACAGGTCGAACCCCTGGACGGAGGCGAACTGTTTGCGGGCGAGATTGCCGTAGTGCGCCAGGGCGATGCGCACGGCACCGTGCGACGGGATGATGATGGCATCGGGTCGCGTCAGCCGGCCGACGGCGTCTTCGATGCATCCCAGGACGTCTTCGCCCAGCAGGTCGTTGGTCACGATCTCCGATACGAGGACGTCGGCGGGCTCCGCCAGGTCGGTCCCGATGGCGAGCTGACGGGAATGCTTGCCGACGATGGTGATGCGATCGGCGTAGCCGTTGAGTTCGACGATTTCGGCCGCCACGCCGGCCATGGCGGCATTCATCTCGCAGCTCACGACCCCGGCGGCGCCGGCGCGCGCGGCCATCATCGCGAGGAGGCCCGAACCCGCACCGATATCGAGGACGCGCGATCCGGCGCGCACGGTGCGCCGCAGCGCTGCATCGTAGGCGGCGTTCCGCGCCTCGTCGGCGAGGATCGAGCGGTGCCAGTCCGGCACGCTTCGGCCGAGGACGAGCTTGGTGATCCGTTCGACTTCGGGATCGTCGGGTGCGAGCCGGCGCGCCCTGTTCGCCAGGTCGACGGCGCGAAGCGTCTCGCCGCCGAAGAGCAGCAGCCTGGCCAGTCGCGCCAGGCGTGCCGGATCCGAGGCGAGGCCCTCGGCAACCTCGGGCGCCGAAAGGCGCTTCAGCAGTTCAGCGGAAGAAGACAAGCGTCAGCACCACGAAGAGCGGCAGGAGAATGGCGCAGGACCAGGCCATGTAACCGAAGAAGCTCGGCATGCGGATGCCGGCTTCCTCCACGACCGCCTTGACCATGAAGTTGGGCGCGTTGCCGATATAGCTGTTGGCGCCCATGAATACCGCACCGCAGGAGATCGCCGCCAGCGTGCTGGCGAGCGTGCTCATCAGAATATCGGCATTACCGCCTGCCAGGTTGAAGAAGACGAGATAGGTCGGTGCATTGTCGAGGAAGCTCGAGAGGATGCCGGTCAGCCAGAAGTACCAGACGTCGTTGGGTTGCCCGTCGGGCCCTGTCACGAGCGCCACCAGCGGCGCGAGCGCTCCGTCCTTGCCGGCCTTGAGGATGGCGATCGCCGGCGCGATGGTGATGAAGATGCCGGCGAAGAGCTTGGCGACCTCCAGCATGGGGCCCCAGCTGAAGCCGTTCTCGCTGCGCGACGTGCGCGAGGTCAGGCGCAGCGACAGGAAGCAGATCGCCAGCAGCACGAGGTCGCGCAGGAGGTTCTGCAATTCGAGCGTGACATGGAAGACCGTGAAGTGGACGCCCGGGTTCCACGTGCCGCTCGCCAGCACCGCTCCGACGATCACGGCCAGCAGGATGATGTTCACGCCGCCCTCGATCCGCACCGGCGTGTCCGGCGTCGGGTCGCGCCGCAACCGTCCTTCCTTGCGATACCAGTAGCTGTCGATCGCATAGAACAGCGCCAGCAGCGCGATGGCGCAGACCAGCATCTCGCTGAAGAGGTGGGTGGTCGTCCAGAAGAAGCTCACGCCCTTCAGGAAGCCGAGGAACAGCGGAGGATCGCCGAGCGGCGTCAGCGCACCGCCGATGTTCGACACCAGGAAGATGAAGAACACGAAGACATGGATCTTGTGCCGGCGATCGTCGTTGGCGCGGATCATCGGCCGGATCAGCAGCATCGAGGCACCGGTCGTGCCCATCCAGCCCGCGAGCACGGTGCCGATCGCCAGCAGCGCGGTGTTCATCGACGGCGAGCCGTGCAGGTTGCCCTTGATGTGGATGCCGCCGGTCACGGTGAACAGCGCCAGCAGCAGCACGATGAAGGGAATGTAGTCGAGCAACAGCAGATGGATGATTTCGTAGACGGCGCTGGGCACACCATGGATCACGGCAAAGGGAATGACGATCAGGGCCGCCCAGACGGCCGAAACCTTGCCGAAATGGTGGTGCCAGAAGCCTGGCGCCGCGAGCGGCAGGATGGCGATCGACAGGAGGATGCCGGCGAATGGGATCATCCAGGTGAGGCCGAGATGCCGCCCGTCGATCGCCGGTGCGTCGGGGCTGGCGGCGAACGCCGGCAGCGCGAAGCCGAGGGTCAGTATGCCGACCAGGAAATCCCGTATTTTCATCAGACCATGTAGGTTGCGGTTACGCCGCCGTCGACGGTGAGCGTATGCCCGTTGACGTAGCTCGCGGCCGGGGAGGCAAGGAAGACGGCGGCACCCGCGATCTCGGACGGGTCGGCCCAGCGCCTGGCCGGGCAACGCAGGCGCATGCGCTCCCCGGCGGACGAAGCGATCAGCGCCTCGTTGGTCTCGGTCGCGAAGAAGCCGGGCGAGATCGTGTTCGACGTGATGCCCTTGTCGCCGAGTTCGGCCGCCAGGGCGCGGCAGAGGCCGGCAAGCCCCGCCTTCGCCGCGATGTAGGAGGAGGCGCCCGGTGCCGCCAGCGTGGCGGCGATCGATGTCACGAGGATCAGCCGGCCCCAGCCCCTCTCGATCATGCCCGGCACGACCAGCCGGATCAGCGCCTGCCCGGCCGAGAGGTCGGTATCGATCAGCCGCGCGAAATCCCCGGCCTCGATCTCGGCGAAGGGACGGCGGTCCCGTTCGCCGACATTGTGGATCAGGATGTCGACGGGACCGGCGCCGGCGAGCGCCAGCCGCATGGCGGTGCGGTCGGCCATCTCGAACACGACGCCGTCGGTGGCCCGTCCGGCGGCCCGCAACTCCGCCAGCCGGGGCGCCAGCCGCTCGTGCGAGCGGCCGTGCAGCAGCACGCGGGCGCCCGCTTCGGCCAGTCCCTTGGCCATTTCCCAGCCCAGGCCTCGCACCGACCCGGTGATCAGGGCCGTGCGGCCGTCGAGGCGGAATTTATCGGGGAAGGTCGACATGGATCGGGGCATTCGGCTATTGCGGCTACCTGAGTTAGCTTTGGATTCGTACATGCTGCAACTGCCTAAAGTCGTCGGCCATCGCGGCGCCATGGCCTACGCGCCGGAAAACACGCTGGATTCTTTCCGCGAAGCCCATCGCCGCGGCGCGACCTGGGTCGAGATCGACGTCAAGCTGACGAAGGACGGCGTGCCCATCGTCATGCACGATTCGTCGCTGAAGCGGACGACCGGGGTCGACCGGCTGGCCTCGGAGATGACCGCAGCGGAACTGCCGCCGTCGGTGCCGACCTTCGCGCAGGCCATCGCCTGCTTTGGCGAGCTGGGCCTCGGCTGCAACGTCGAGATCAAGCCCTGCGAGGGCCGTGAGGCCGAGACCGCGCGAGTGACGGTGGCGACCCTGCGCGATCTGTGGCCCGCCAAGCTGCCGGCGCCGCTCCTGTCCAGCTTCAAGGACGCCTCGCTCGCCGCCGCGCGCGACGCGGCACCCGAATTCGCGCGCGCCCTGCTGATCGACGAGGTCAAGGACGACTGGCGGGCCCGCGCCGAGGCAGTGTCGGCCGACGGCATCAACACCAACGGGAAGCGGTTGACGGCCGTGCGGGCCGTCGAGATCCGCAAGGCCGGTTATCTTCTCAGCGTCTACACGATCAACGATGGCGACGTGGCGCGCGCCCTGGTGGGCATGGGCGTGCAGTGCGTCATCAGCGACGCGCCGGACGTGATCCTGGCGGCGCTCCGTTGATATCGACCATTTGGGGGTTGCGTTCGATGCGCAGTCTTGGTGGACTGTCATCAGACTGAAACAAATAAGACACACGGCAGTCTCGCAGCCCGCCGATACAGCGGCGGAGCTTCATTGGGAGGTTTTGTTCGATATGACACGGATTCTGCTCTCTTCCGTCGCGGTTGCGGCGGTTCTGGCGAGCGCGCAGGGGGCCCTGGCGCAAACCGAAATCCAGTTCTGGCACGCGATGGGCGGCAACCTGGGCGACACGGTCAATGCGCTCGCCGAAGGCTTCAACAAGTCCCAGACCGAGTACAAGGTGAACCCGGTCTACAAGGGCTCCTACACCGAGACCCTGACGGCGGCGATCGCGGCCTTCCGCGCCAAGCAGGCGCCGCACATCGTGCAGGTCTTCGAGGTCGGCACCGCGAACATGATGGCCGCCAAGGGCGCCGTCTATCCGGTGTACCAGCTGATGGCGGACGCGAAGGAGCCGTTCGATCCCAAGGCCTATATCGGGCCTGTGTACGGTTACTACTCCACGACCGACGGCAAGCTTCTGTCGATGCCGTTCAACTCCTCGACGCCGGTCCTCTACTGGAACAAGGAGCTCCTGGAGAAAGCGGGCCTCGATCCGAACAAGCCGCCGAAGACCTGGCCGGAGCTGGGTGAGATGGCCAAGAAGGCGGTCGCGGCCGGCGCCAAGTGCGGCTTCACCCCGCAGTGGCAGACCTGGACGATGATCGAGAACTATGGCGCCTGGCACAACCTGCCGTACGCGACCAAGGACAACGGCTTCGGCGGCACCGACATCGAGCTGAAGTTCAACGACGCGCCGCGCGTGAAGTTCATCCAGATGCTGGCCGACTGGGGCAAGGACAAGACCTTCGTCTATGGCGGCCGCGAGGGTAAGTCGACGGCGCTGTTCACGTCCGGCGACTGCGTCTTCCACATTGCCTCGTCCGGCTCGGCGGCGGGCATCGACAAGGCGCTGGGCGGCTCGTCGAAGTTCGGCATCGGCATGATGCCCTATTCGCCCGACGTCGCGCCCAAGCCGCAGAACTCGATCATCGGCGGCGCCACCCTGTGGGTGCTGCAGGGCCGTCCGGCCGCGGAATACAAGGGCGTCGCCAAGTTCCTGAGCTACCTGGCCAGCACGCCGGTGCAGGCCAAGTGGCATCAGGAGACGGGTTACGTGCCGATCACGACCGCCGCGGCCGAGGCGACCGAGAAGGACGGTTTCTACAAGAAGTTCCCGGGCCGCGAGGTGGCCGTCCAGGAACTGACGCTCAACCCGCCGACCGCCAATTCGAAAGGACTTCGCATCGGCAACTTCGTGCAGATCCGCGACATCGTCGACGGCGAGCTCGAGAACGTCTGGTCGGGCAAGAAGGACGCGAAGACCGCGCTCGACGACGCCGTGAAGGCGGGCAACGAGCAGCTCAAGCGCTTCGAAGCGGCCAACAAGTAAAGCCTTGCCGTTGCTCTCCCCCTCGGGTCCTTCGGACCGCCTCCCTCGTTTGACGGGGGAGGCTGAGCAGGGGAAGGCTGGCCCCTCAAATCCCCTCCCCCGTCATACGGGGGAGGCCGGGAGGGGGAGGGCCACGGTCTAGCTCGATGGAAAAGCGCGTCACCTTCAACGAACGCTGGCTGCCCTACCTGCTGGTCGGGCCGCAGATCCTGATTACGCTCGTCTTCTTCTTCTGGCCGTCCGGCCAGGCGATCTACCAGTCCGTGCTCGTCGAGGATGCTTTCGGCGGCAACACGAAGTTCGTGTTCCTGGACAATTTCATCCATCTCTTCAACGATCCCGGCTACTACCAGTCGGCGCGGCTGACGGTGGTGTTCAGCTTCCTGGTCGCCGCGATCGGGCTTGCGCTCTCGCTGCTCCTGGCGGTGATGGCCGACCGCGTCGTCCGCGGCGCCACCGCCTACAAGGCCTTCCTCGTCTGGCCCTATGCCGTGGCGCCCGCCGTCGCCGGCGTCCTCTGGGGCTTCCTGTTCAATCCCTCGGTCGGCATCGTGGCCTGGATGCTCCAGAGCGTCGGCATCGAGTTCAACTACGTGATCAACGGCAACCAGGCCCTGCTGCTGGTGGTGATCGCCGCGGTGTGGAACCAGATCAGCTACAATTTCCTGTTCTTCCTGGCCGGCCTGCAGTCGATCCCGAAGTCGCTGATCGAGGCGGCGGCGATCGACGGTGCGGGCCCCGGCCGGCGCTTCTGGGACATCATCTTCCCGCTGCTGTCGCCCGTCGGCTTCTTCCTCCTCGTCGTCAACATCATCTACGCCTTCTTCGGCACCTTCGGCGTGGTCGATTCGCTGACCAAGGGCGGGCCGGGCAAATCCACGGAAATCCTGGTGTTCAAGGTCTTCAACGACGGCTTCCGCGGCCAGGATCTCGGCGGCTCCTCGGCGCAATCGGTGATCCTGATGGTCGTGGTCATCGCGCTGACCTTCGTGCAGTTCCGCTTCATCGAGCGCCGGGTGCACTACTGATGCCCATACTCACATGGTAGAGAACCGGCCCTTCCTCACGGCGCTCAGCCATTTCGTCGTGCTTCTCGGCCTGGCCATCATCGCCTTCCCGGTGTGGATGACGTTTGTCGCCTCGACGCACAGCCAGCAGACCATGCTGCAGTCGCCGATCCCGCTGCTGCCCGGCCCCCATCTGATCGAGAACTACACGAAGGTCCTGACCGAAGGGTATGGCCGCGTCGGCAGCACGCCGGTCATGATGACGCTGACCAACAGCCTGATCATGGCGCTGGGCGTGGCCATCGGGAAGATCGCCATCTCGATCATCTCGGCCTTCGCCATCGTCTATTTCCGCTTTCCGGGCCGGATGTTCTTCTTCTGGGCGATCTTCGTCACGCTCATGCTGCCCGTGGAAGTTCGCATCGTGCCGACCTACGGGGTCGTCGCGTCGCTCGGCATGCTCGATTCCTACTCGGGCCTCATCATCCCGCTGATCGCCTCGGCAACGGCGACGTTCCTGTTCCGCCAGTTCTTCCTGAGCGTCCCGGACGAACTCACCGAGGCGGCGCGCGTCGACGGCGCCTCGCCGATGCGCTTCTTCTGGGACATCCTGCTGCCGATGAGCCGCACCTCGATCGCGGCCCTTTTCGTGATCCAGTTCATCTATGGCTGGAACCAGTATCTCTGGCCGCTGCTGATCACGACCAAGGAAAGCTACTACACCGTCGTCATGACGGTCTCGCGCCAGGCCAACGTGGTCGATTCGGTGCCGAGCTGGAACCTGCTGATGGCCATGGCGATGCTCGCCATGCTGCCGCCGGTCCTCGTCGTGGTGTTCATGCAACGCCAGTTCGTGCGCGGCCTGGTCGAAACGGAGAAGTAAGGCATGGCGCAAGTCCATCTGCGCGGCGTCAGGAAGAGCTACGACAAGCTCGAGGTCATCCACGGCGTCGACATCGAGATCGCCGATGGCGAGTTCATCGTCATCGTCGGCCCTTCCGGCTGCGGCAAGTCCACCCTGTTGCGCATGGTGGCGGGGCTGGAGCGGATTACCGGCGGCGAGATTGCGATCGGCGATCGCGTCGTGAATGAGCTGGAACCCAAGGATCGCGACATCGCGATGGTGTTCCAGAACTACGCGCTCTATCCGCATTTCAGCGTCTACGAGAACATGGCCTACGGCCTCAAGATCCGCGGCCTGTCCAAGGCCGAGATCGACCAGCGGGTGCAGAAGGCCGCCAAGATCCTCGAGCTGGGCACGTTCCTGCAGCGGCGGCCGCGCCAGCTCTCGGGCGGCCAGCGCCAGAGGGTCGCCATGGGCCGCGCCATCGTGCGCGAACCCGCCGTGTTCCTGTTTGACGAGCCTCTGTCCAATCTCGACGCCAAGCTGCGGGTGCAGATGCGCCTCGAGATCAAGCGCCTGCAGCGCGAGCTCGACGTCACCTCCATCTATGTGACCCACGACCAGGTCGAGGCGATGACGCTCGCCGACCGGCTGATCGTCATGAACGCCGGCGTTGCGGACCAGATCGGCACGCCGATGGACGTCTACGAACGGCCCGCCTCGGTGTTCGTCGCGGGATTCATCGGCTCGCCCGCCATGAACTTCCTGGCCGGCAAGGTCTCGGCGGGAAGCCGGGCCGTCGAGCTGGCTGGCACGGGCACCGCGCATGTGACGCTGCCGATCGCCGTTGCGACCACCGCGAGCGCCGGTACGCCCGTTGCCGTGGGTATCCGGCCGGAGCATCTGCATCCGGCCGCCGATGGGCCGCTGGAGTTCGAGATCGAGCTGGCGGAGCCGCTGGGCGCCGACACGCTGCTGCACGGCCGGTTCGGCGAGGCCCGCGAGGTCGTCACCGTGCGGCAGGGCGGTCACGTCCTGGCAAAGCCCGGCGATAAGCGCCGTTTCAAGGCCGAGCCCGGGCATATCCACCTCTTCGATTCCCAGACCGGCAAACGGATCGCCGACGCGGCATGACGCTCTGGGCACGCATCGAACTGGACGGACGTCCGCGAGTCGGCGTCCTCGACGGCGAGACCATTCGCCTTCACCAGGGCACGATCTTCGAACCTGGCGCGGCGACCGGCGAGGAGATTGCCGCGGCCGAGGCGCGCTGGCTCACGCCGACCGAGCCCACCAAGATGGTGGCGCTTTGGAACAACTTCCGCGCCGCCGCCGAAAAGAACGGCTGGGCAATCCCCGCCGAGCCGCTCACCTTCCTGAAGGCACCGAACAGCTTCGCCGCGCACGGGCGGCCGATCCCGGTGCCGAAATCCTATGACGGCCGCGTCGCCTACGAAGGCGAGTTGGGCATCGTGATCGGCAGGACCTGCTCTTGCGTGTCGGTGGAAGAGGCCGCTTCGCATATCCTCGGCTACACTTGCGTGAACGACGTCACGGCGATGGAGCTGCTGCAGCGCGACCCGTCCTTCGCGCAGTGGACGCGGGCCAAGAACTTCGACGGGTTCGGGGTGTTCGGCCCGGTGGTCGCGACCGGCCTCGACCCGCAATCGCTCACGGTCCGCACGCTGGTGAACGGGCGCGAGCGCCAGAACTACCGGATCGACGACATGATCTTCGCGCCGGCCGAGTTGGTCAGCCGCATCTCCCAGGACATGACCCTAGTGCCGGGCGACATCATCGCCTGCGGCACCTCATTGGGTGTGCTGCCGATGAAGGCGGGCACCGTCGTCGAGATCGCCATCGACGGCATCGGTACGCTGCGCAACCCGTACGGCTAGTTTCCGTGCCCTGAAAGCGCGCGGTGCACGGCGGGAGCCAGCAGACGGCCCACGGCCGCATGTCCCGCCGCATTCCAATGACCGTCCTGCGGGAAGTAGAGCGCCGGTCCGCCGGCTTCGCGCAGGGCGGCCGCCAGTTCGACTGGCTCGGCGCCATGGCGTCGGAGCATGGCGGCAAAGCGCGCCGCGGGTAGAGTGACGTCGATGCCGGGCGGCGGCGTCGATCCCATCCAGCCGACATGGCTCCAGTACGTTCCACCGACCTCCACGCTGGCAGGGATGAGGAAGGGCACGTACGCAATGCCCGCCTGGCGCAACAGGCGGGCGGTCTCGCCGATCAGTGCGTCGGTCTCCGCCCACAGGGCCGCGTCGCGCGTCGAACCCGGGCGCATATAGTCGACCCAGTCGGCCGCCCGTTCCCGAAGGTCGCGGTTGAGCACCGCGCGCGCCACGAGAGCCACGAGCTGGGAACCGAGCGGAGGTCGCTCCAGCCAGTCCGACCGGAACTTCAGCACGCCGCGCGGATCGACATGAATTTTGGGGTCGAGCACCGCCCGCAGGCTGCCGTCGGCGTTCCGTTCGAGCTGGTGGTTGAACAGCGACCGGACATGCATCCAGTAGAAGCCCTGCACGACCACTGCGGGCCTATGCCGCTCGATGAGCTGCCGCAACAGGAGAAGCTGCTGGTCGAACGTGTACATCCAGTGGCCGGCGTTGACGGTGCGGACGCCGCCGAGCCGTTTGCCGATCAGGTCGGTATATCGCTCGGCCTCGCTGACACCCCAGCCGAATGTGAAAGAATCCCCGATGAACAAGACCGTGGGGACGGGTTCGGGCCCGGCGGACATCGCTCCGCTGCGCAGCCCTTCCTCGTTGGTCCGGACGTGCATCTCGAACTCCGGCGCACGGTAGACGAGCCGGACGTCCGGCTTGTAGCGCCAGATGGTGACGGGGTCGGCCTGGCACATCGGGAGCTGGTCGTCCTGGTCGGTCCGGTCCGCGCCGGACGTCAGGCGCACGCCGACTTCGGCGGCTCCCAGTAGCAGGACGATCGCCGCGAGATTGAAGGCGGCCACCGCCGCCCAGCGTCTTGTCGTTCGCCATGTCATGACGGCGGAGATTAATCACGGTTGCTCGCTTCACATGCACTGCTATCGCGTGTGTTGGCGGCGGGTTCGGCCACCGATATTACAGGTGAGATGCTTGCGTTCCTCGCCGACGCCTATTCGGTCGCCTATGGCCTGGTGAACTCGCTGCTCATCCGGCTGATGTACCCGGCGGGCGCCTGCTTCCTCTATCTGCTGCCCGAGCTGCTGGTGCCGAGGACGCGCAATTCTCTGCAATCCTACTTGAGGGCCGGTACCTTCCTGGCGGTCGCCATCGCCGTCAATACCGTGGTGCTGAAGGCCATGGAGGGCAGCGCCGGCTTCCTGGACGTCAAGCCGCTGGCCTTCCTCGATCTGCGGCCGCTCACGGAATCGCAGTCCCTGCCGCTCAGGGTCGTCGGCTGGCTGATCGCGGCGCTTGGAATCGCGATGGTCGGGAACGTCTTCTACTACTGGATGCATCGCGCCCAGCATCGTTTCGGCTGGATGTGGCGGTTCCACAAGGTCCACCACTCCATCACCGAGATGAGTGCGACCGCGAGCTACCATCATGTCGCCGAGGACCTGTTCCAGTTCACCGCCGTCACCATGCCGCTATCGATCCTGCTCGGCGTCGCTTCGGGGCCCGTGCCGTGGCTGGTCATCGTTCTGGCCAACACGCATTCCTACTTCATCCACACGTCCGCCCGCCTGAATATCGGCCCGCTGCGCTACCTGATCTGCGACAACCGCTTTCACCGCATCCACCACTCGCGGGAAGCACGCCATATCAATCACAACTTCGGTACCTCGACGCCGCTGTGGGACGTTCTGTTCGGAACGGCCTATTTCCCACGCGCCGGGGAATGGCCGGCGGTCGGCCTCGACGACACGCCCGAACCGCGCACCGTCCGTGATTTCCTGTTCATGCCCTTCCGGCGCTAGATCGCTACCGCGTCCGCTGGACGGCCGATGGGATGCCGGCCCGTGGCGTCGGGAAGGAGGTTCCGATATCACTCCCGGACTCTGCCGTTGCCTCGATGATGATGAGTGATCCAACCACCACCCCGATCTGGAGCCGCTGGATTGAATCGGCGCATCTGAGCCAGACCTGGCGGCGCTTACTGCAGGTCCTGGGCCTGGTTGCCTGCATTGCGCTCGTCCTCTGGCCCCAGGTCGATTGGTCGTTCGAGGCGGCCAAACGCTACCGCGGAGATGAGGCTTCGGACTGGAAAGCCACCAATGTCTGGCTGGAGAGCGCCGAATGCGCGCGTCGGAGCGGCGCGTTGCTGGTGATCTGCGACGAGGGCAAGCTCGTTCCGATCTCGGACCTGGCGCTCGCCGACGATCCGGGCCATGCGCTGGTACTGGGCCTTTGGGCACTCGCGGCCGATCGCTCCATGCTCGTGCTCGACGTCGCGCACCTCAATCTGATCGTCAATCTCGCCGGGCTCCTCCTGCTCGCGGCCCTGCTGCTGGTGCTGGGATCGTACGTATCGGCCATCGTGCTTCTGCTTTTCGGTCCGTACGTCTTCCTCGAATGGTTCGGGACGTCTCCCCATTGGGCGTTCATCGGTCTCACCGCCATGCAGCCGATCCTGCCCCTGGCGCTGATCGCGCGCTGGCGGCGCTGGGTTTCGCCGGTCGCGGGCGTTGGGCTCGTTGCACTCGGCTTTCTTGCCTTGGGATTCGCCTCGCTCGTCCGGGAGGCGATCGCTCAGATGACGCTCGTCGTGACACTGGGCGTTCTTTGCTGGATTGCGGTGGCTGACCGGCGGGACCGGCGGAGGATCGCCGGTTTGCTGTTCGTGGCCCTGGCAACGGTGCTGGCCTCACAAGCCGCACGCCTCACGGTGAGCCTTCGCGACAGGATCTATCCCGTCGCCCCGGCGGAACTGGTGGCGACCCATGGACTGGCGCATACGCTCTATATCGGGCTTGGCACGGTGCCGAACAGGTTCGGCATCCGCTACGACGACGCCGTTGGCCGGGAGGCCGCCGCCCGGGTGGCGCCCGATGTGAAGTATCTGTCCAAGGGCTATTTCCGCCTGATGTGGACGCTCTACTTCGAACGATGGGCGGAAGACCCGGTCGAGGTGATCCGCATCTACATGGAAAAGTCATGGTCGATCCTGAGGAACAGGATTCCGGACTACTTTCCTCCGCCCTGGCTGTTCCTGCCGCTCGTGCTGGCGATCCATCTTTTGTCGAACGGCGGGGCCGCAACGTGCGGCACACCGGCATGCGACAAGCGTCTTGCCCTCAATCTGGTCTGTCTGTCCTTTGTCGGCCTGTTCTTCGCGCAGGCCGTGCTCGCGTACCCCACGCGATTCTATGCGGCTCCCCTCGGAGCGTTCATGATCGTGATGCTGGGTGTCGCGCTCGAAAACCTCGCGCACTTCCTGTGGCGCCGTGGAGTGCCCGCGCTTCGTCACCTCAGTTCGAACGGATAGATCACCTTCCAGTCGTTCTTCATGTCGACGATGGTCCAGCCGCGGCGCAGGGCCTCGTCCCAGGCCTTGTCGAGCTGGCCGACCGGCGAGGGGCGGTCATAGGCGTATTCGCGCACGCCATCGGTGTGATGCACCAGGCCCATGAAACGCGCGCCGCCGCCGGCCGCCGTCCATTCCAGCATCTGCTGGTCGCCGTCGGAGTTGCCGAAGGCCAGGACCGGGCGACGGCCGATGAACCGGTCGATGCCCACGGGCTTGCCCGGCCCGTCGTCGATGAACTCGACCTTTGCCTCCTTCATCAGGACCGGCATGCCGTCGGGCCTCAGCTCGAACTTCGTGACGCCCGACGAGCCGACCACCTGTTCCGGCGGGATGCCGTACACGCGCTCCGTCCACGGCCGCATGAACTCGAGGCCGCCGCCGGAAACGATGAAGGTCTTGAACTGGTGGGCGCGCAACAGCGCCAGCAGCTCGATCATCGGCTGATAGACCAGGTCGGTATAGGGCCGCTTGAAACGAGGATGACGCGCCGTCGCGAGCCAGTCCACGACGGTCTTCGTGAAGTCTTCGGTCGTCATCCCGTTATGTGTCGCTGCGATCACCTCGATCATCGCGTTGACGCCCAGCGCGGCAAGCGCTGCCCGGTCGTCGGCCAGCACGGAGCGGAACGGCTCCTGCGTGCGCCATTCCGGATGGCGCGCTGCCAGCGCCTTCACTCGGTCGAGCGCGAATGCCACCTGGAAATACACCGGCTGCTCGGTCCAAAGGGTTCCGTCATTGTCGAAGCAGGCGATACGCTCGGCTACCGGCACCCAGTCGCGGCTGCCGACGGTGGTCGTGCGCGCCACGAAGTCGAGGAGTGCCCGCTTGACGGGACCGTCGTTCCACGAGGGCAGCATATCCGACTGGGCGAAGCCCGGCCGGGCGATCGCCATGACGCCCGTCGCGGCCGTGCCGAGCAGCAAGCTTCTGCGCTTCATGAAGGTCTCCCCGAAAGTCGGCGCGATCTTACCGTGGTTCCCCGTACAGGCTGAAGCGCGTAGACTTTGTGCTCATGCAAGAGGAGGAAGTCATGGGCACCGGATTGAGGACCACCGCGGGTCGCGGTCGGCTGTACGACAACGTGCTCGACACGATCGGCGACACGCCCTGCATCAGGATCAACGCGCTGGCGCCCAAGGGCGTCACGATCTACGTGAAGGCCGAAGCCTTCAATCCGGGCGGCTCGGTCAAGGATCGCCTGGCCGTCAACATCATCGAGGCGGCGGAGCGCAACGGCACGTTGAAGCCCGGGCAGACCGTGGTCGAGGCAACCAGCGGCAATACCGGCATCGGCCTCGCGATGGTCTGCGCCCAGAAGGGCTATCCCCTGGTCGTTACCATGGCCGACAGCTTCTCGATCGAGCGGCGCAAGCTGATGCGCATGCTGGGCGCAAAGGTCGTGCTGACGCCGCGCGCGCAGAAGGGCTTCGGCATGTACCAGAAGGCGGTCGAGCTCGCGAAGGCGAACGGCTGGTTCCTCGCCCACCAGTTCGAGACCGCAGCGAATGCCGAGATCCACGAGGCCACCACGGCGCGCGAAATCCTGGCCGACTTCAAGGCCCAGCGGCTCGACTATTTCGTGAGCGGCTACGGCACCGGCGGCACCGTGACGGGCGTCGCCCGCGTCCTGCGCAAGGAGCGGCCGGAGACGAAGATCATCCTGACCGAGCCCGCCAACGCCCAGCTCGTCGGCAGCGGCAAGGTGCAGGAGCGCGCCGACGACGGCTCGCCCGCGGTCAGCCATCCGGCTTTCGAACCCCATCCCATCCAGGGTTGGACGCCGGACTTCATTCCGCTCGTGCTGCAGGAGTCGATCGACTGCAAGTTCTACGACGAGCTGCTGCCGGTTCCGGGCCCCGAGGGCATCAAGTGCGCCAAGGCGCTGGCACAGAAGGAGGGCATCTTCACCGGCATCTCCGGCGGCTCGACCTTTGCCGTCGCGTTGAAGGTGGCGGAGAAGGCGCCGGCCGGCTCGGTCATCCTCTGCATGTTGCCCGACACCGGCGAACGCTATCTCACCACGCCGCTGTTCGACGGCATCATCGACGACATGGACGAGTCCGAGATCTCCATCTCGAAGTCCACGCCCGGATATCAGATGGGATAGGGCTTTCTACTTACCTCGAACCTCGTGACACCTCATCCTGAGAGCTTGCTCAATACGTTCACAAGCTCTCAGGGTGAGGTCGTTGGCTGAAGCTTGGCACGAAACGGGTTCGAGCGATTTCACTCCCGGTTGGTGAACCGCGCATTGCCGAGCCCGGTGCCGATCGTCATGACGCCCCAGTGCTCGACGTCCTTCATGTTCGGGACTTCGCTCAACCCCTGAACGACGGCGTCATTGTGAATCAGGATGAAGACGTCGTGGCCACCGACCTTGGGCAGGTGGGCGGAAAGAGCGGCCGCGAGGCTGAAATCCCTTCCCTCCCAATTGCCCGGCAGGTTCTGTCCGCCTTTCAGTATGAAGCCGTGATCGTCGATCAGCCCGGGACAGCCGATACCCATGAAGGGTGCGAGCTTGATCTTCTCGTCTTCGGCCCGCTCGATCAGCTTGTTGATCATCGCGCCGATCTTCTCGATCGCCTCGTCGCGCTCGGGCCCGTCGTCGGCATGCCGCCAGTGTTGGCGCTTCCAGACGTCGGCCTCCTTGATCTCGCCGCGCTTGCCGGCATTGAGCTCGACCACGCCGGCGCGGACGTTGGTGCCGCCGATGTCGACGGCGAGGATGGCATCGTGTCCCGCCATCACCCAGCTCGGGGCGAGATGCACCGCGCCGATCAGCCCGGCCTCGTCGGGATGGTTCTGGATGGCCACAAGCTCGATGGTCACGCCATCGGCCGCCAGCATGATGCTGGCCCGTCCCATGGCGAGTTCGCCGATGCGGCTCGCGATCATGCCGCCGCCGATCACGATGCGCTGCGTGCCTTTCCAGCTCGGGAGCCGCAGGAAGCGGCGCACGACCGTCGCCAGTTCGCCCGCGAACTCTTCGACGACCGTATGCACGAGGCCCGCCGAAACCGGATCGGCGCTGGCCAGCATCTTGTCGAGCTTGGACTTGGTGATTTCCTCCGTCGGCAGATCGCCGAACGGATCATCTCCGCGCTCCCGCAGGCGGTCCCGCCAGTCGGCCAGGATGGCGCGGAACGCGCGGCGACTCGCGCGGTCGCCGACGAAGCCTTCCTCGTCGCGTAGTTCCTCGTTGTAAGTGTCGACGGTGACGGCGGGCAGGACTTTCCCGCCGTGGGCAAGGACCGCAGGCGGGGCGGCCGGCTCGTCAGGCGGCGCGACATCCCGAGCTTCAGACTTCGCGCCCATGCACACCTCCCCAATGAGGCCTGTTGAACGAGCGGGGTGCACGTAAAGTTCCTGAAACACGTTCTTGACGATTTGCGCCTGCGACCGGAAAGCATGGCAACAATGGGGCGGGTCCGGCGTTGTGCGGCCATGAAACTCTTCAAGTGCCAGAGCTGCCAGCAGATCCTGTATTTCGAGAACGATGTCTGCGTGAAATGCGGGCACAAGCTCGGATACGTCCCCGAGGTCGCGACGGTGTCGGCGCTGGAGCCGGAAGGAGAGCTGTGGCGCGCCCTGGCGTCGCCGGACGTACTCTACCGGTTTTGTGCCAATGCCCAGCATGCGGCCTGCAACTGGCTGGTCGAGGCGAACTCGCCTGAAACCTTCTGTCTCTCCTGCCGGCACAACAGGATGATCCCGGACCTGTCGATCGCCGACAACCTCGCCAACTGGCAGAAGATCGAGATCGCCAAGCATCGGATGTTCTATTCCCTGCTGCGCCTGAAGCTGCCGACTCCGACCCAGGCCGAATCGCCGGAAGCGGGGCTCGCCTTCGACTTCCTGGCCGAACTGCCACAGGCGCCGCGCGTCATGACCGGTCACGACAACGGGCTGATCACCCTTGCGCTGGCCGAGGCCGACGACGCGATACGCGAACAGAACCGCGTCGCCATGCATGAGCCCTACCGCACACTGATCGGGCATTTCCGGCACGAGATCGGCCACTATTACTGGGATCGTCTGGTGCGCGACGGCGGCCAGCTCGACGCCTGCCGCGCGGTCTTTGGCGACGACAGCCTGGATTACGGACAGGCCCTGCAGAACCACTACGCCAACGGCGCGCCGGCCAACTGGCAGGACAACTTCGTCAGCCAGTACGCGACCTCGCATCCCTGGGAGGATTTCGCCGAGACCTGGGCGCACTATCTCCACATCGTCGACACGCTGGAGATCGCGAGGGCCTTCGGCCTCTCGACCCAGCCCCGCCTCGCCAAGGGCGAGGAGCTGGACGCGAGTGTCGATTTCGATCCCTATCGCGCGACCGAGATCGGCCAGCTCATCGACAGCTGGCTGCCGCTCTCGCTGGCGCTCAACAGCCTCAACCGCGCGATGGGACAGCCCGACCTCTATCCTTTCGTCCTATCGCAGCCGGCGATCGAAAAGCTGGGTTTCATCCATCGGCTCGTGCACGGTACCCACGTCCCGGTGGCGCAAGTCCCTCCCGGTGCGCGTTTGACCCCCGTGGCGACCCCCGTGGCGACTTCCGAGGTGCCCCCCGTGGCGCCTGCCGCTTAGCTCGCCTCAGCGGTGCTTCTGCTGGCGATAGTGATCGGCCAGCGCATCACGGCCGAAATCGGCGGTGAAGCCGCGCCAGACAGCGTGAATGTGATTGGCGTCGTTCTGGGTGTTGTCGTGCTCGATCAGCGCGACGGGCCGTGGACGCGGAAGTAATGCGCCTCGCCGGACGTCAGCGAGCCCGCCCAGGCGAAGCGGAACGCCATCAGACCCTGCTCCATCACGCGCTGCTTCTGTCGCGCCAGCGGGTCGGCGGCAAGCGTGCCGAGGAAACGGTCCAGCAGGGTCTCGACCAGCGTGTGTTGGGCGCCGGTCATCTCTCCCAGCAGCAGGCCCTTCGGGTTGCCGAGATGCTGCTCGCGTTGCGGGCTCGCGACGATCTCGCCGAACGAGCGGTTGGCGATGGTCGCAGCCTTTCGTTGCCGCTCGTCGAGGCCACGCTGGTTCAGCACCGAAGCGAAGAGGGCGCGGGCCGCGTCGGCGTGGCTGGCGCGCATTTCGCCGAGGGCGAGACCCGGGCGGCTGCGCGGGATGTAGTGCCAGTCGAGTCGATTGCCCGAGTCGAAAGCGATCATCGCCTTCTGACGCTGGCCGTCGTCGAGCGAAAGCAGGAAGCGGTTGGCCGCGTCGGTAATGCGCCGGGCGGCATCGACCGTCTGCGCGATGGCGGCGCCGAACGGCAGCAGGGCCGTCGCGGCCAAAACGGTCCGCCGTGCCGGCGGGCCGTGATGATGAAGGGGGGTCCTCGTCGTTCGGATACCAGCCGTCGTGCGGCATGGCCGGTGCGTCAGGTCGAGGTCTTCGGATACTTCAGCATGCAGCCGTAGGCGCGCGTCGAAGAATCGGCGACCTGCTGGCCGGCCTGCACCTGGCCCAGCGCCACGCGGACATACTGTGTGGCCTTGGGAATGTCGGCAACGCTCGACGAGGGGATCGAGTCGATGCCGCCCTTGTAGACCAGCGTGCCGTTGGCATCGATGATGTACATGTGCGGGGTCACGGTGGCGCCGTAGGCGCGCGCGACCTTGCTCTGCGGGTCGAGCAGCACGGCGGCGGGCGCGGCGTTGCGGCTCTTGGTGAGATCGTTCGCCTGCTGGGCCGTGACATGGCCCTGTTCGCCGGCGGCCGAGGAGGCGACGGTCAGCCAGACGACGCCCTTGGCGGCGGCTTCGCGTTGCTGATCCTGCATATTGTTGGCGGTGTAGTGCTTGCGAACATACGGGCAATCGTGATTCGTCGTCTCGAGCACGACGATCTTGCCCTTGAGGTCGGCCAGCGACCAGGTCTTGCCGTTGCTGTCCACGGCGCTGAATTGCGGCGCGGGCTTGCCGATGTCGGGGCTCGTGGTGGCGAAAGCGCCGGCCGGGGCGACGGCGATCGCGGCGCTGCCCAGCAAAAGGGTACGACGGGGGACATTCAGCTTCGACATGATGACCTCCTAGCGCTTGGCTTGTTGGATTGACGACAGTTCCGACAGGATCAGCGACTCGGTGAGGACCTGCGGCAGGATCTTCGGCCGGTCTGCCCCCGGCGCCCAGAAGAGATAGAGCGGGACGCCGGCGCGGCCGAGTTCCTTCAGGACGCCGGTGATCTCGGCATCCCGATTGGTCCAGTCACCCTTGAGCTTGACGACACCCGCCTGCTCGAAGGCCTTGCGGACGGCGGGGACCTCGAGCGCGACCCGCTCGTTGACCAGGCAGGTAATGCACCAGGCGGCGGTGAAGTCCACGAACACCGGCTTGCCGGCGGCGACGGCCTCGGCCATGCGAGCGCGCGAGAAACGCTCCCAGCCGTCGAAGTTGACGCCGGCCTGTGCGCCGCCCGACGCAGAGGCGGCGGTCGCGGGACTGTCGTCCAGCTTGAGCGTCGCGGCGAAGGCGAGCAGCACTGCGGCGGCGGCGAGACCGCGGCGCAGCCAGGTCCCGGCCGAGGCGCCGCTGCCGATCCGCAGCAGCCAGATCGCAAAGGCGATCAGGATCATGCCGCCCAGAGCGTAGAGCACGCCGTCGGCACCGGTCTGCTGGGTCAACACCCAGATCATCCAGACGGCGGAGGCATACATCGGGAAGGCGAGGAACTGGCGCAGCCGGTCCATCCAGGCACCGGGTCGCGGCATGAGCCGCTGCAGCGCCGGCGTCATCGACAGCGCGAGGTAGGGAAGGGCGAGGCCGAGGCCCATCGCCAGCAGCACCGCCACGGTGGCGGGCGCGGGCTGGCTGAGCGCGAAGCCCAGCGCCGCGGCCATGAACGGCGCGGTACAGGGCGTCGCCACGATCACCGCCAGAACGCCGGTGAAGAAGGCGCCGGTGGTCCCGCCGCGCGAGACCAGTCCCTGTCCGACACCGGCCAGGCGTCCGCCGACCTCGAACACGCCGGAGAGGTTCAGGCCGACGACGAAGAAAAGATAGGCGATCAGCAGCGAGAAGACCGGCGACTGAAACTGGAAGCCCCAGCTCACCTCGCCCGCGGCCGAGCGGATCGCGATCACCGCACCCGCCATGGCGGCAAACGAGACCAGTACGCCGGCGGTGTAGGCGATGCCGTCGCGGCGCATCGCGCTCTGCTCGTGACCGGCGAGGCGCGCGAAGGCCGCGGCCTTCATGGCGAGCACCGGGAAGACGCAGGGCATCAGGTTCAGGATCAGGCCGCCCAGCAGGGCGAACAGCAACGCCTGCACCAGTGAGATCTCCTCGGCGCCCACCGCGTTCGCCAGGGACACCGAGGAACCAGTTGGCACGAAGGCGGGATCGAGTTTGGCCGAGAGATCGAAAGCCTGCTTCACGCTGCCGTCGGCGGTCTTCTCCGTGAGGACCAGCGTGCCGGCAAGTTCGGCGGGCATCGCGGACTTGGCGTCCCCCTTCTTCAGCGGGATGCGGATGCCCTCGGCAGTTACCGTGGCATTCTGCCGGGCCATGGTGGCGACCGGGCCCCATTCGGCGGGGAAGAAATAGATGTCGCCGACCGCGTCGGCCTTCAGGCCCCTGGCCTCGACCAGCAGGGTCGGATCGCCGGCCTTCGACACGCCGTAACGCGCGGGCCATGGGCTCTGCGTCGGCACCGCGCGGCGCGCCTGCTCGAACAGGGTGCGCGTTTCGGGCGAGGCCGGCGTCGTCGCGGCGCCGCTCGGCAGCACCAGCTCGAACTTGCCCTCCTCAGGGATGCAGACATCCTCGCAGACCAGCCAGTTGGCTTCGGCGGCGACCGTCAGCGGCCCTGTGAGATTGGCCGGCGGCGTGATGCGCACCAGCAGCACCGACTCGTCCTTGAAGCCGTAATTGATGACGCCGCCGATATCGAAGCGCGTCGGCGCCGGCCAGACGATCGGATCGGCCTTGGCGCCTTCGGGCAGCTTCCAGGCGATTTCCGTCGGCAGGCCCGACTCGCCGGGATTCTTCCAGTAGGTATGCCACTTCGGCCGCATCGTCTGGCGCAGGCCTACCCAGAACGGCTCACCTGGCTTGACCGTCGAGACTTCGGACAGAAGCTCGGAGCGCACATTGTCGGTCTGCACGACAGTCTGCGCAAAAGCCGGGCTTGCCAGCAAAACGAGCAGAAGGACGAGGAAGCGTGCCATCGCTTTCTAAGTGACCCCGGCCGATGGCGCTGGCAAGGCAATCCGGATCAAGCCGCCGTGATATTTTGCCCGATATCCTGTGAACGACTAAGGTCTTGGTAAGACTGGAGAATTCATGTTGAGACTGGATAAAGGGCGCCTCCTCGGCGCTCTCGGCGAGCTGGCGTCCATCGGTGCGATCGAAGGAGGCGGCTGCGCGCGGCTGGCGCTGACCGATGACGACAGGCTCGGCCGCGATCTTGTCGTGGGCTGGATGAAGGCGCTGGGCCTCGCCGTGACGGTCGACGCGATCGGCAACGTGATCGGCGTGCGCGCCGGTCGGGAGACTCTGGCGCCCATCATGACTGGCAGCCACATCGATACGGTGCGCACCGGCGGGCGCTACGACGGTAATTACGGCGTGCTGGCAGGGCTCGAGGTCGTGAGGACGCTGAACGAGGCCGGCGTGACGACGCGCCGGCCGATCGCTGTCGCCTTCTTCACCAACGAGGAGGGTGCGCGCTTCCAGCCGGACATGATGGGGAGCCTCGTCTATGTCGGCGGTATCGGCCTGAACGAAGCCTACGCCGCGTCCGACAAGGACGGCGCCTCGGTCGGCGACGAGCTGCGCCGCATCGGTTATCTCGGGCCGGTGAAGCCCGGCGCGCTCAAGCCGCACGCCTTCGTCGAGCTGCATATCGAGCAGGGACCGATCCTCGACGAGGAGAAGGTGCAGATCGGCGTCGTCGAGAGCGTGCAGGGCATCTCCTGGACCGAGTACACCGTGACCGGCGTGTCGAACCATGCTGGCACCACGCCGATGCGCCTGCGCCGCGACGCGGGCTATCTCGCGGCCTCGGTCAATCTCTTCGCGCGCAAGCTCGCCCGGGAGATGGGCGGCGACCAGGTGGCCACGGTGGGTGCGCTGGCGCTGCGGCCCAACCTCATCAACGTTGTGCCCAACCGGGCGATCTTCTCGGTCGACCTGCGCAACACCGACGAGGCGAAGCTCAAGGAGGCCGAAGCACGTGTTGCCGCGCACATCGCCGAAGTGGCGAAGGCCGAGCGGGTCGAGGTCGAGGCCAAGGTGCTGGCGCGCTTCGAGCCCGTGATCTTCGATGCGGGCCTCGTCGACCGGGTCGAGCGTCACGCGAGGGCGCTGTCGCTCAGCACACGCCGCATGCCCTCGGGCGCCGGCCACGACGCGCAGATGATGCAGCGCCTCTGCCCGACGGCGATGATCTTCGTGCCATCCGTCGACGGCCTCAGCCACAACGTGAAGGAACACACCGAAGCCGCCGACCTCGCCGCGGGCGCGCAGGTGCTGCTGAACGTGATGCTGGAACTGGCCGAAAACTAGCTTCTGCACGGCGGTCGGCAATTCCGGCGCTTGTATTCCTGAATTGTCTGACAACTTGGCGGCGGCTAGCATCTGGCCGATGGCCGACAGAGAGATCGCCAACAATCTTGCCGAGCAGGTGATGGCGCGGCTGAGCGCCGACATTCGCGGCGGAAGGCTCGCACCCGGCGCGCGGCTGCCGACCGAGCAGGCGCTGACCGAAGAGCTGGGCGTAAGCCGCACCGTGGTGCGCGAAGCCGTGGCCGCCCTGCGCGCCGACGGGCTGGTGGTGACGCGTCGTGGCTCCGGCGCCTATGTCGCCGATCCGGCGGCCGGGCCCTTCCGCATCGTGCCGCCGCGCGCCTCTTCGCTGTCCGACATCCTGAACGTCATGGAACTGCGGCTGGCGGTCGAGGTGCAGGCGGCGGGCCTTGCCGCCGAACGTGCCGGCCGAAAGCAGCTTGCCCCGATTCGCGCGGCCCTGCGCAACGTCGACGCCGCCCTGCAACGTGGCGAGGGCGCGGTCGCCGAGGATTTCGCCTTCCATCGGGCCATCGCCGAGGCCACCGGCAACGACCAGTTTCCGCGCTTTCTCGCCTATCTCGGCAGCCACGTGATCCCGCGCCAGAGTGTGCGGCTGAAGGTCGACACGCCGGCCGAGCGCCGTCTCTATCTCGAACGCATCCAGGTCGAGCATACGCGCATCGTGACGGCGATCGCCGACGGAGGTCCCGTGGAAGCGCGGCGCGCCATGCGCGACCATCTCACACGCTCGCTCGAACGCTATCGAAAACTGGCAGGAGGAAACAGGAATGGCCGACGCTAAGAATCGCCGTATCGTCTTCACCGGCGCCGCCGGCGGCATCGGCACCATGACGCGGCCGTTGCTGGCCAAACTCTATCCCGGCCTGGTGCTCAGTGACCGGGTGAAACCTGCTGACCTTCAGCCGGGCGAAACCTTCGTTGCTGCCGATCTCACCAAGCCGGACGAAGTCGCCGCGGTGCTGAAGGGCGCCGACAGCGTCATCCACCTCGGCGGTCATTCGGTCGAGGGCACCTGGGACCAGATCCTGCAGGCCAACATCATCGGTTGCTACAATGTCTTCGAGGCGGCGCGCGAAGCCGGCGTGAAGCGGATCATCTTCGCCTCGTCCAACCATGCGATCGGCTTCTACTCGCGCAAGAAGCGCATCGGCACCAACCTCACGGTCCGGCCCGACAGCCGCTACGGCGTCAGCAAGGTGTTCGGCGAATCGCTGGGCTCGCTCTATTCCGACAAGCATGGGATCGGCGTGACATGCCTGCGCATCGGCAATGTCGGCCCCGTGCCGCTCGACGTACGCCGTCTCTCGATCTGGATCTCGCCGCGCGATCTCGTGCAGCTCTTCCGGATTGGCCTCGATCATCCCGACCTCCGCTACGAGATCTTCTATGGCGCGTCGGACAATGCCGCCGGCTGGTGGGACAATTCGCGCGCCGAGAAGCTGGGCTATCGTCCGCAGGACAAGGCCGAGGATCATCGGGCGCACGCCGAGGCGGAGCAGGCAAAGATCGGACCAGATCCGGTCGGAGATCTCTTCCAGGGCGGCACTTTTTGCTCGGCTGAGTTCACCAACGACGTGAAGCGCATCGGCTCCTAGGGGCTATACTCGTCGCCGAAGAGGTGACGATGACGCGTTTTCTGACTGTCGGTGCGGCGCAGATGGGTCCCATCCAGCGCAGCCATAATCGCCGTGACGTGGTGGAACGGCTGATCGCCCATCTGCGCGAAGCCAAGCGGATGGGCTGCGATCTCGTGGTGTTCCCCGAACTCACGCTCACCACATTCTTTCCGCGCTGGTGGATGCAGGACCAGGCCGAGGTCGATTCCTTCTTCGAGCAGGAGATGCCGTCCAACGAGACGGCGGCTTTGTTCACCGAAGCCAAGCGTCTCGCGATGGGCTTTTGCCTCGGCTATGCCGAGCTCGCCAACGAGGACGGGCGCATCCGGCACTTCAACACCTCGATCCTGGTCGAGCGCGACGGCAGCATCGTCGGCAAGTACCGCAAGGTGCATCTGCCGGGCCATGCCGAGCATGAGCCCGAACGGCCGTTCCAGCATCTCGAGAAGCGCTACTTCGAGGTCGGCAATCTCGGCTTCCCGGTCGTGAAGGCGTTCGGCGCCAACATGGGCATGTGCATCTGCAACGACCGCCGCTGGCCCGAGACCTATCGCGTGATGGGCCTGCAGAACGTTGAGATGGTGCTGCTGGGCTATAACACGCCGCTGCACAATGCGCCGTCGCCGGACCATGACGAGCATTCGTGGTTCCATAACCAGCTCTCGATGCAGGCCGGCGCCTACCAGAACGGCACCTGGGTCGTCGGCGTCGCCAAGGGCGGCACCGAGGAAGGCGTGCCGTCGCTGGCCGACAGCATGATCGTCGCGCCCTCGGGCAAGGTCGTGGCGCGCGCCGCGGGCGACGGCGACGAGCTGATCGTGCATCGCTGCGATCTCGATGCCGGCAAGAGCTACAAGACGACGACCTTCAACTTCGCCGTCCATCGCCAGCCCGATCAGTACCGCATGATCGTCGACCGCAAGGGCGCGCAGGATCCGGTGTGATGCATCCTTCGCCTCCCCATGTGAATGGGGAGGAGGGTTAAGAGTTACGCCGCCGTAACGTCTTGCGCCGTCATCTCTATCTGCCTAAGTGACCTTGCGCCCGGCGGGGACGACCCCGCCTTCCGGAGGGCAAGCGTCGGGACGACCCGGCTTCTTGCGAAGGGTGCGTTCCATGGCTTGGCTCATTCTGTTGATCGCCGGTCTTCTCGAAGTCGGCTGGGCGACCGGTCTCAAATACACCGAAGGCTTCACGCGTCTCGTGCCGACGGCGCTCACCGCGGGATCGATGCTCGTGAGCGTCATTTTGCTCGGCATTGCATTGAAGACGCTGCCCGTCGGCACCGGCTATGCGGTATGGACCGGCATCGGCGCCGTGGGCACGGCGATCCTCGGCATCTTCCTGTTCGGCGAATCGGCCGACCTGCCGCGCCTCGCCTCGATCGGCCTGATCGTGGCGGGCATCGTCGGCTTGAAGCTCACCAGCGCGGGCTGAACCTCAGACGACTTCGCTCTTTGCGAAGTTGCCGTAGCTGCGCTCCGGCGTGCCGCGGAACAGCGACATGTGCGTGTGGGTGGCCACGAACGGATCGCCCACCGCCTTGCGTCCCATCACGGTCGTGGTGCGGCCCGGCCGGTCGAAGCGGTCGCCGTTGGGATGGAAGCCGTAGGACTGCCACACGCCCATGCCTACGGCGGTGAGCCGGTCGGCCGAAACGATGGCCTCGATCTTCGAGAGGTCGTAGCGGAACTCGCGGATCGTACCCCAGACGTTGCGCCACTGCTTCTGCTCGGCCAGCTCGCGACCGTGCATGAAGTCGGTGAAGGTGCCGAAGGCAATCATGTCGTCGGCAAATATCCGGCGCGCGCCTTCATAGTCGACGGCGCGGCAATGTTTCGACAGCGTGTCGAACCACTGGCGAACGGCGGCGAGGTCCTCGGCAACGACGGGATTTCGCAGGTTCATCTCGACTTCTCCTAGAGTCCGAAGCGTTGCCAGCGCACGCGCTCTTCGAGAGCGGCGAGCGTGGCCGGTCCGATAGTGTCGATGCCGCCACCGATGTCTGTCTGGAGGCCGAACCGCGACAGCAGGCGGCGGCGCGGGCCGATGACGGGCAGGCGCACCTTGTCGCCGTAGCGCGCCTGCAACGTCGCGCGCAGCTCGCCGAACCCGTCGACCAGCCCGTAGTCGAGGCCGCGCCGGGCCGTCCAGAACTCGCCGGTGAACAGCAAGCTCTCGTCGCCCTTCAGGAGCCTGCCGCGCCGTTCGCGGACCCAGTCCTTGAAGCCGTCGTGAATCTCGGCCTGGAGCCGTTTCAGGCGCTCGACGTCTTCCGGCTGCTCGGGCCGGAAGGGGTCGAGCATCGACTTGTTCTCGCCCGACGTATGGACGCGGCGTTCCACGCCGATGCGCGCGATCAGGTCCTGGAAGCCGAAGCCCGAGCTGATGACGCCAATCGAACCGACGATCGAGCTGGGGTCGGCGATGATCTCGTCGGCGGCGCAGGCCAGCCAGTAGCCGCCAGAGGCAGCAACGTCCTCGACGAAGGCGATGACGGGCAGGTTCTTTTCGCGGGCATGCAGCCGGATGCGCTGCGCGATCAGCGCTGACTGGACGGGCGAGCCGCCGGGCGAGTTGAGGGCGAGGGCCACGGCCTTGGCACCCTTCGTCTCGAAGGCGCGCTTCAGAAGCGGCGAGACTGATTCGATCGACAGGCCGCGGCCGCCCAGCAGGCCGCCACTCGAAATGACGCCGGAGAGGCGAACGACGGGCACGACCGGCCCGCGGCGAAAACGATTCCTGATCCAGTCCAACATGCGGGGCACTGTCGCGGCGGCGCTTCTAGAAGGCAAGCGGGTGGCCGTGGCGCAGGATGGCCTCCGCCTCTTCGGTGTACCCGCCCTCGGGCCGGTGCAGCACCAGTGGTTGGGCCTCCCGCCGGTTCAGGTCGGGGGCGCGCCGGGCGCGAACCAGCACGCGGGCGGCCGGGGGCAAACGCTTCACGGTGATGTCGCCCCAGCCCAGCCGAGCCAGGATCGCGACGATCTCTTCCAGCCGATCGCTGCGATGGATGACGAACAGGGTCCCTGCAGGTTTCAGTGCCCCGGTGGCAACCGCCAGCCATCGAACGAGGTCGGCACTCGATTCGACGGTCGCCAGCGCCTTGCTGCGATCCGGTGACGGATCGGCGACGGCGGCCGGCAGATAGGGAGGGTTGGTCGTGACATGGTCGAACGGGCCGAGGCCGGGTGGGAGCGGCCGTGCCAGATCGTGAACGAGCGTTCTCACGCGATCCCCGGCATGGTTGAGGGCAGCATTGCGCTCGGCCAACGCAACCAGCTCCGGCTGCAATTCTATGCCGGTGATCCGGCAGCCCGGCACGCGCGCGGCGATGCAGAGGCCCACGGCACCGACACCGGCTCCGAGATCGAGCACGCTTTCGCCGGCTGCAGCATCGGCCGCCGCCGCCAGCAGCACCGCGTCGACGGCGATCCGGTATCCGCGCCGTGGCTGCAAGAGCTTCACGCGACCGCCCATCACGGTGTTTTCGGTCGGCGCGGATTCCATGCTACTCATCTCTCACGACATTGTGTCGCAATAACAGGCTTCACCGGAGAGTTAGTCTCCCGTCATGGCAACCGTCGTCTCTCTCGAAGGCAAGCGCAAGTCGCCCAGCCTCGAACCGCTATTGGCGCTCTGCACCGACGACATGGGGCGGGTCGATCGCGAGATCGTAGCGCGCATGCGGTCGCAGGTCCCGCTGATCCCCGAACTGGCCAATCATCTGGTCGGCGCCGGCGGCAAGCGCATGCGTCCGCTGCTGACGGTCGCGGCCGCGCGGCTGTGCGGCTACAGCGAAGGCACCGATCGCCACATCAAGCTGGCGACCTGCGTCGAGTTCATCCATTCCGCCACGCTGCTCCATGACGACGTCGTCGATGTGAGCGCGCTGCGTCGTGGCAAGCCGACCGCCAACACGGTGTACGGCGACAAGGCTTCGGTGCTGGTCGGCGACTTCCTGTTCACGCGCGCCTTCGAGCTGATGGTCGAGGTCGGCTCGCTCGACATCCTGGGCGTGCTGTCGAACGCTTCATCGACGATCGCCGAGGGCGAGGTGCTGCAGCTCGTAAGCCAGCGCGACATCAGCACGCCCGAGGCGACCTATCTCGAGATCATCAAGGCCAAGACCGCCAAGCTCTTCGCCGCGGCGGCCGAGGTCGGCGCCATGGTGGCCGGCCGCAACGGCCCGGAGCGGGTGGCGCTGCAGAGCTTCGGCATGAACCTCGGCATCGCCTTCCAGCTCGTCGACGATGCGCTCGACTATTCCGGCCGCGAGGCCAAGCTCGGCAAGTCGGTCGGCGACGATTTCCGCGAGGGCAAGATCACCCTGCCGGTGATCCTCGCCTTTCTGCGCGGCGGCGCCGTCGATCGCGAATTCTGGAAGCGCACCATCGAGAAGCTCGACCAGCGCGAGGGCGATCTCGAACAGGCCTACAGCCTGATCGAGCGTCACGGCGCGCTGTCGGATACGCTGGAGCGCGCACGCCACTACGGCGCGATGGCGCGCGATGCGCTCGGCCTGTTCCCCAGCACGCCGCTCAAGTCGGCACTGCTCGAGGCGGTCGACTTCGCCATCGACCGCGCTCACTGAAGCGCCTTCGGCGAAGCTGAAGGCGCGAGGTCCAGAAAAGACGAAGATGCCGGCCAAAGGCTGGTGTGCTCTAATCTGCCATGCCTGTCCGCCACGTCCTTGCCATCGACCAGGGCACGACCAGCACCCGCGCCATCGTCTTCGATGATGGTGGCCGCCCGGTCGCCTCGGCCCAGAAGGAACTGCCGCAGATCTTTCCCAAGCCGGGCTGGGTCGAGCACGACCCGGAGGAAATCTGGTCGGCGACAGTGGAAGTCTGCCGCGGCGCCTTGGCCAAGGCCAAGCTCGACGCCAAGGCACTGGCTGGCATCGGTATCACCAACCAGCGCGAGACCACGGTCGTGTGGGATCGCGCCACCGGCAAGCCGATCCACAACGCCATCGTCTGGCAGGATCGCCGGACCGCCGACCGCTGCGCCGCGCTGAAGAAGGACGGGCACGAGAAGCTCTTCACCGACCGCACCGGCCTCCTGCTCGATCCCTATTTCTCGGGCACCAAGATCGCGTGGATCCTCGATCACGTTGCCGGTGCGCGCGCCGCGGCGGAGAAGGGCGCGCTGGCGGCGGGTACCATCGAATGCTTCCTGCTGTGGCGCCTGACCGGCGGCAAGGTGCATGCGAGCGACGCCACCAATGCCAGCCGCTCGCTGCTGCTCGACATCCGCAAGGGCACCTGGGATGCCGAGCTGACGAGGATCCTGGGCGTGCCGGCCTCGCTACTGCCCAAGGTGGTCGATTGCTCGGGCGAACTGGGCGTTGCCGATGCCGAGATCCTGGGCGCGCCGGTGCCCATCCTCGGCATGGCCGGCGACCAGCAGGCCGCGACCGTGGGTCAGGCCTGCATCAAGCCCGGCATGGTGAAGGCGACCTACGGCACGGGCTGCTTCGCGCTGCTCAACACCGGCAGCATCGCCGTGCATTCGCGCCACCGGCTCCTCACCACCATCGCCTACCAGCTCGACGGACGGCGCACCTATGCGCTCGAAGGCAGCATCTTCATCGCGGGCGCGGCTGTGCAATGGCTGCGCGACGGGCTGAAGCTGATCGAGAAGTCCTCCGACGTCGAGAAGGTCGCCGCGAGCGCCAGGGAAGGCCATGGCGTTTACATGGTGCCGGCTTTCGTCGGGCTGGGCGCGCCGCATTGGGACCCGGAGGCGCGCGCCGCGATTCTCGGCCTCACACGCGATTCCGGTCCCGGCGAGATCGCCGCCGCGACCCTCGATTCGGTCTGCTACCAGACTCGCGATCTGCTGGAGGCGATGCGTGGCGACGGCGCGCAGATCGACGAGCTCAGGGTCGATGGCGGAATGGTCGTGAACGATCCGCTGATGCAGCGGCTGGCCGACACGGTGGGCACGCCGGTAGAGCGGCCGGAAGTGACCGAAACCACGGCTCTTGGCGCGGCCTTCCTGGCGGGCCTGAAGGCCGGCCTCTGGCCCTCGCTGGAGGCCCTCGCCATGACCTGGGTCCTCGATCGGGCCTTCAAGCCTGTCGAGGACAGCGCGGCGCGCGATCGCCGCTATGCCGGGTGGAAAGACGCGGTACGCCGGGTGCGCAGTTCCTGATTGCTGGTGAGGGGCGCGGCCATTAGGTTGCGCCCGCCATGAAGACCCGCGCCAATCCCGTCTACTGCAGCATCGACACCACCGATCTTGCGCACGCCACCAAGCTGATCCAGAGCATCGCCGGGGGGCCGAAGCCGGCCGTCGGCGGCATCAAGCTCGGCCTTGAATTCTTCCTGGCGCACGGCGCGCCGGGCGTGCGCTACGCCTTCCCGATGCCCGTCCGCGCGACGGGCGTGGGCTTCTTCCTCGACCTCAAGCTGCATGACATCCCCAACACGGTGGCGGGCGGCATCCGCGCGGTGGTCGACCTCGCGCCGACCTTCGTCACCATCCATGCCGGCGGCGGTCGCGAGATGATGAAGGCGGCGGTCGAGGAAGCCGGTTCGCAGGCGACGAAGCAGAACGTCGCGCGGCCGAAGTTGCTCGGCGTGACGGTGCTGACCTCGCTCGACCGCTCGGACCTGGAAGCGACCGGAGTCAACGCCGACCCGGCTGACCAGGTCGTGCGACTGGCGGCGCTCGCGCAGGAGAGCGGCCTCGACGGCGTGATCTGCTCGCCGCTCGAGATCGCGGCGCTGCGCAAGCGATGCGGCCCCGACTTTGTTCTGATGGTGCCGGGCATCCGTCCCGTCGGCAGCGCCGCCAACGACCAGAAGCGCGCGATGACGCCGCGCCAGGCGGTCGATCTCGGCGCCTCCAACCTCGTCGTCGGCCGGCCGATCTACCAGGCCCAGGACCCGCGCGCCGCCGCCGAGGCGATCGCGCGCGAGGCCGGCGTCAACGATCTCTGAGCCTCGCGCCATGACCGTCGAAGCCAAGATCTGCGGATTGTCGACGCCCGAGACGGTCGATGCCGCGGTCGAGGCCGGCGCCGGTTTCGTGGGCTTCGTCACCTTTCCGCGCTCGCCACGCCACATCGAATCGCTCGACCTGCTGCAGTCGCTGGGCGCGCGCGTCCCCAGGAGCGTGGTGCGCGTCGGCCTGTTCGTCGATGCCGATGACTCACTGATCGA
The DNA here is from genome assembly GCA_945952105.1 of uncultured Rhodospirillaceae bacterium. GTDB lineage: Bacteria > Pseudomonadota > Alphaproteobacteria > Reyranellales > Reyranellaceae > Reyranella. The sequence continues at coordinate 165,547 of CAMFGZ010000009.1, forward strand.
TGCGCGGCTGGCGACGGGCGCGATCGACATGCTGCAGCTCCACGGGTCCGAGACGCCTGAACGGCTCGCCGGGCTCAAGGCGCGAACGGGCAGGCCGGTGATGAAGGCCATCAAGGTCGCGAGCCCGGCCGATGTCGAGCGCGGCATTGCCGCCTATGCCGGCATCGCCGATCGCCTGATGTTCGATGCGGCCGACGGCACCTTGCCGGGCGGCAATGCGACGGCCTTCGACTGGACGATCCTGTCGGGCCGCACCGTGCCGTTGCCGTGGTTTCTCGCGGGCGGTCTCAATCCGGGCAATGTCGCGGAGGCCGTGCGCGTGACGGGTGCGCGCGCCGTCGACGTTTCTTCTGGCGTGGAATCGAGCCGCGGTGTGAAATCGATTGAACTGATCCGCGCGTTCGTTGGCGCGGTAAAAGCGTTGTAAGGAGCAGGCGGCATGAAGATCGAAGAGCGGCTGAAGGAACTCGGTATCGAGCTCCCCGAACCGACCACGCCGTTGGGCAGCTACGTCAACGCGGTGCGCACCGGCAACCTGGTCTACATGGCCGGCAAGGGACCGGGCCTGCCCGGCAAGCCGCTGCCGGTGGGCAAAGTGGGGCGCGATTTCTCGCTCGAGCAGGCCAATCGCCTCGCGCGCGATACCGGCCTCAGCATCCTCGGGGCCCTCAAGGCCGAGCTGGGCGACCTCGACCGCGTGAAGCGCATCGTAAAGGTGCTGGGCATGGTCAACGCCACGTCGGAATACGGCAGCCATCCCGAGGTCATCAACGGCTGCTCGGATCTCTTCGTCGAGGTGTTCGGCGAGAAGGGTCGCCATGCCCGCTCGGCGGTCGGCATGGGCTCGCTGCCGCGCGGCATCCCGGTCGAGATCGAGGTGATCGTCGAGGTCGAGGAGGATGCACCGCCGGCCCACGTGGCCGTTGCCAGGCCTGCGGCCCGGACGGCCAAGCCCAAGGCCAAGCCAGCCCCCAAGGCGAAAGCCGTCAGGAAGAAGAAAAACTAGGGCTTTTGACCGACCCCTGCCGGGACTGCTAAGCCGGCCCGTCCCGACAGGAAGAGCAATGCCCAGCGCACCCAACAGTTTCCGCAGCGGCCCCGACGAGCGAGGGCATTTCGGCATTTTCGGCGGCCGCTATGTCGCCGAGACGCTGATGCCCCTGATCCTCGACCTGGAGAAGGCCTACAACGAGGCCAAGGCCGATCCGCAGTTCCAGGGCGAACTGAAGTATCTGCTGACGCAATATGCCGGCCGGCCGAGCCCGCTTTATTACGCCAGGCGCCTCACCGAGAAGCTGGGTGGCGCGAAGATCTACATGAAGCGTGACGAGCTCAATCACACCGGCAGTCACAAGATCAACAACGTGCTGGGCCAGGTGCTGCTCGCCAAGCGCATGGGCAAGACGCGCGTGATCGCGGAGACCGGCGCGGGCCAGCACGGCGTCGCGACGGCCACGGCCTGTGCGCTGTTCGACATTCCCTGCGTCGTGTTCATGGGCTCGGTCGACGTCAGCCGCCAGGCGCCGAACGTGGCGCGCATGAAGATGCTGGGCGCCGAGGTGCGGCCGGTGACGGCCGGCGCCTCGACGCTCAAGGACGCGATGAACGAGGCGCTGCGCGACTGGGTCGCGACCTGCGAGAATACATTCTACTGCATCGGCACCGTGGCGGGGCCGCACCCCTATCCCGCGATGGTCCGCGATTTCCAATGCGTGATCGGCGATGAAGTGCGCAAGCAGATCATGGAAGTGGAGGGTCGCCTGCCCGACACGCTGGTCGCCTGCATCGGCGGTGGCTCGAACGCGATGGGCCTGTTTCATCCCTTCCTCGACGATCCGGGCGTTCGCATCGTCGGCGTCGAGGCGGCGGGCCGCGGCCTCGAGACCGAGGAGCATGCCGCGTCGCTGTCCGGAGGCCGGCCCGGCGTGTTGCACGGCAACCGCACCTATCTGCTGCAGGACAAGGAAGGCCAGATCACCGAGGCGCATTCGATCTCGGCCGGCCTCGACTATCCGGGCATCGGGCCCGAGCATTCCTGGCTGAAGGAAATGGGCCGCGTCGAATACGTCTCGGCCACCGACGACGAGGCGGTCGAGGCGTTCCAGCTCCTGTGCAAGCTGGAGGGAATCATTCCCGCGCTCGAATCCTCGCATGGCCTCGCGCACGCGATGCGGCTCGCGCCGACCCTGCCCAAGGACAATCTGCTGGTGCTCAACCTCTCCGGCCGCGGCGACAAGGACGTCCCGCAGATCGCCGAGCGCCTCGGGATGAAGATCTGACCATGAGCCGCATCGAAAAGCGTTTCGCCCAGCTCAAGGCCGACAAGCGCGCCGGGCTCGTTACCTACATCACCGCTGGCGATCCCGACACGGAGATCAGCTACCAGATCCTGAAGGGCCTTCCGGGAGCGGGTGCTGACCTGATCGAACTCGGCATGCCGTTCACCGATCCGATGGCCGACGGACCGTCGATCCAGCTCGCTGGCCAGCGTGCGCTGAAGGCCGGCATGACGGTCGAGAAGACTTTCGACATGGTCCGCCGCTTCCGCAAGGAGACCGGCGACAACGACACGCCCATCCTGCTGATGGGCTACTACAACCTGATCTACCAGCGCGGCCCGGAGAAGTTCTGCAAGGACGCGGCCGCGGCCGGTGTCGACGGTTTCATCCTCGTCGACCTGCCGCCGGAAGAGGCCGATGAGCTGAAGCCGCATGCGACGGCCAACGGCCTCGACACGGTCCTGCTGACGGCGCCGACCACCGACGACGTCCGCCTGCCGGCCGTCCTGAAGTTCGCCTCGGGCTTCGTCTACTTCGTGTCCGTGCTGGGCATCACCGGCACCAAGTCGGCGACGGAAGAAGCCGTGCGCACCCATGTCGAGCGTATCAAGCGCCACACCAGGCTGCCGGTCGGCGTGGGCTTCGGCATCCGCACGCCCGAGCAGGCGGCGGCCGTGGCGCGCCATGCCGATGCCGCGGTCGTCGGCACCGCCATCATCGACCACGTCAAGGCGGGCCTCGACGACAAGGGCAAGGCCAAGCCCGAACTGGTTCCGGGCGTCTTTGCCTACATCAAGGCCCTGGCCGACGGCGTGCGCGGCGTTCGCAAGGCGTAAATCACTCATGTCATCCTGAGCGAAGCGAAGGATCTCACGCCAGCAACGGAGTTCTTCGATCGCTCCGTCAGGTCCTTCGCTGCGCTCAGCAACCATTAAAAGAGATCGTCATGCGGCGGCGTTGCGC